>NZ_CP107912.1:0-85287 GCF_036014075.1 Streptomyces violaceus | reverse complement strand
GGGTGTCTTGCGAGGCGTATCGGGACAGGCCCGGCCGTACGTCCTCCTGAAAGATCTCGTCGATCTGCTCGTCCGACAGCCGTCGGGGCGGGCCTTGCTCGGCCGTGTCACTCACCAGCGCCGCCTTCGCGCAGCGCAGCGAGCCGGGAGGGCATCTCTCGGATGATCTCTTCGATCCGTGTCCTGTCGCTGGCGGTCAAGGTGTCGCGTTCTTCCAGCAGGGGGGCGCGCTCCTTACGCAAGGCTTGGGCCGTCTGCCGGGTCGGCGCCGAGCCGATACGTCCGCTGTAGGCGGCGATCACTGCGTTGAGGAGGGCATGCGCCCGCTCGTAGGCATCCATCTCGGCTGTTGTCCACTGCGGCCGTGCGCTGTTCATCATCATCCGAATCCTTTGAACGGCCTGCCCTCCTAGACTTCCAGGCGCAGACGTTGGTGATCGATACCCGATGCCTCTTCGTTCCAGGAGGAACCCTTCATGCCGCTTCCTTCCACCGGATGGCACAAGAGCAGTCACAGCAGCGATTTCGAGGACGCCTGCGTGGAGGTCCGCGTGATCGCCGACAACGACGCTCTGCTCATCCGGGACTCCAAGGACCGCTCCCGTGGTCCGATGACCGTCTCTGCCGCTTCCTGGCGCACCTTCCTGGCCAGCCGCTCCAACTCCTAGTCAGCACGGCCGCGTCGCCGTACTGGCGGCGTTCCGCCCATCCCGTCACCAGCGGCCAGTCCGTCACTGCGCTCGCCCCGGATGACCCGGAGATCGGGCCGATGAGGAGCGAACTCGCCGGCCTCAAGGGCTGCCTCACGCCACCTGGCGATCAGCTGGACTTGCCATTCGGTGTCGTGCCGGAAGCCGGGCGGGGGCGTGCCCTCTGGAGCGACTGGCCACAGGATCGTGGCGGCGAACCGGACGGCGTGCATGGCGGCCGTGGCGTGGGCATCGACGGCGTTGCCGTCCAGGCGGCGCAGCATGTCGAGACGGGTGGCCGCATCGATCAGCTCGTTGTACGTCTTCTCGTACTCCTGCGCTCGAACGGCTACGAGGTCATCCACGGCTGACTCCGGCACCGGTGACGAGCCTCCGGCCCAGGCGGCACAGGTCGGCCCACACGGCACGGGCCTCGTATCCGCAGAGCACAGTTGCCTCCTTGGTCAGGGGTTCTCGTGGAGCCAGGCGCTGGGTACCAGGCCGGGCAGGCGGTGGTTGATCTGGTGCTCGCCCTTGGTGCAGGCCTGGAACGGGCCCGTAGGTGCGCGCAGTTCCCGCAGGGCGGGGTCCAGGTGGTCGCGGTGCCACACCGAGGGCCCGGTGTAGCCGCAGGACGCCGGGTCGGTCAGCTCCTGCCAGGCCAGCCACACCGCATGCAGGCGGGCGACGGCCACGGGGTGTTCGAACCACAGGTGACACCACCGGGCATCGGCTGACGGCTCCCCGAGGTAGCCGGGCACGAGTACACCCTCGACCCACTCGATCAGGGCCCTCAGCTCGTCGTCGTACTCCGGCGGATCGAGCAGCAGGATGAACGGCGGGTACTGCCACTCCTCTTCCGGGTTCTCGTCGGCGGCCGCAGCCTCCCCGTCGGCCGTCTCCTCCTCGTCGGCGGAGGCCTCGCCCGGCTCGTCGTCCTCGCTCCCGGTGAGCGACCTGACCAGGGCCGTCAGGCTCGCGACCTGGGCTTTGAGGTCCTCGATGTCCTCGAACATGCCGACCGGCACGTCCAGCTTCGGAGTGTCGTCGTGCTCATCGGCCACTGCGTGCTGCCTTCCGCTCCTCGTATGCGGCGACCGCGCGCTTGGTGATGGCCTGCTCCTCTGCCTTCATCTGCGGGCCGATGTGGGCCATCAGCTTCTCCGCGTACCAGGGGCGCAGGCTGATCTGCGCGACCGGCATGCCGGTGGCCAGCAGCAGGGCCGTGCCCTTCCTCATGGCGCGGATCTCGGCCGGGTCCAGTACCTGCTCGCGCTGCTCGGACCAGCTACGGCTGCCGCCGTCCTTGGACTTGGAGTACGAGCCGCGCTCGACGTAGTGCGCGCCGGTCAGTGTGGACACGTCCTGGGCGAACTTGGCGTCGTCTAGGCCGACGCCGATGACCTTCTTCGTAGCCGCGCTCCACATCGAGTCCATGCCGACCTCGCCCCACGCCTTCACGCCCTGCCGGTAGCTCTGCAGGATTACGAAGGGGGTGATCCCCCGGGATCCGAGGTGCGAGTACAGGTCGGGCAGGTCGGCGATCTTGCAGATGTTCGCGGCCTCGTCCAGGACGGCGCGCATCGGCTCGGGCAGGCGGCCGCCGTGGCGCTCACCCGCTTCGGCGCCGGCGGTGAACACCGCGTCCGCCAGGGCGGCCACTACTGCGGAGGCGGGCCCGCCCTTCTTCGACAGCAGGTACAGGGTGTCCTTGCTGAGGGCGAACTCCTCGGGGTCGAACCGCGGGTGGTGCTTGTCCGGGGTAACCCACGCGAGCACCTTCTCATCGCGCAGCGCACTGACGGCTGTCCGCGCGTTCTGGTAGATCCCGCTCTGGGTCTCCTCCGCGATGTTGATCGAGCTGTCCACCTGCTCGGCAAGGACCGGCTCGTTGGCGTACAGAACGCGCAGCGGCGCCTTCTCCTTCGGGTCGGACAGCCACTTCATGACGTCCCGGACGCTGCCGCCCTCCCAGTACGCGGCCCGGAACAGGCCCACGAGGAGGTCACCGGCGGCCTGGCTCCAAAAAGGGTCGGCCTGTTCGCTGGTGATCTGGTTGACGAAGTGGCTGGCCAGGCGCTCGGCGCCCTCCAGCGTCTCCGCCTGGGCGATCATGTCCCACCACATCTGACGCTCGACCTGGGCCACGCCCTGAGTGTCGAGAATCCAGGGGTGTCCGACCTTCGCCCGGCTCCCCAGGGTCGCCGCGTACACGTCGGCCTTGTTGCTGGTCATCAGCAGGGCGCCGGGCGCCTCCTCCGCCACGGGGATGGCCAGGGACGTGGACTTGCCCGCGCGGGGCGCCATGATGGCGACGTAGGTGTCCTCGTCGCTGCCCCGCAGCTCGACACCGGATGGCATGTGGTCCCCGAGGAGCACGCCCCGGTCGCGGGCCGGGAGCTTGGACGGCTTCGCCTCCTTCAGCGAGGCCCGCAGCCGGGTGGCGGTACGGGCCGCGTGCTTCGGCGTCAGCTCGCGCACCTGGTGCAGCGTCGCCAGGCTGGACGGGTTTCGGAACCACTTGAAGGTCCAGCGCAGCCCCCACACGAGGAACACGACGACGGCCAGGTCTGCCACGGTGGCGCCGACGATGGACGCGGTCTGCGAGTGCGGCCACGATGTCGACCAGTCGGTGGCCATCTGGAAGGCGCCCACCAGGGACGTGGGGAACGGGGCGGCCTCGTCCCCGGTCAGTACCGCGCCGGCGGCCGCACCGGCCCACGTCGAGACGGACAGTGTCACGGCGCCACCGAGCAGAATTCCCCCGGCCGCCCATGCCCGGTCGTTCTCCGTCATCATCGGCTTCCACCTCCCGTAGCGGTCATCCTGCGGCGGTTGTTGTCCGTCCGGTACAGCCGCAGCTCCGTGGCCGTCAGCTCCAGCGCGGCCGCGATCCCGGGCCGGGTGCCGATTTTGATCAGGTACTTGCCTCGGCCCGGGTGCCGGGCGCCCTCCTCCTCGACCGGGGCGGTGCCGTCGGCGTCGTCGTAGGTGGGGTCGATGTCGAGCCCGGTGCTGGTCGCCGACGACCATGAGCCGATCATCATGCGCTCCTGCTCGGTGAGGGACCGCTTGCCGGTGACCCGGCGCAGCTCCTCCTCGGAGGACGCGCCGATCACCCAGGTGTCGCATCGGTCCATCAGGCCGCGCGCCTTGGCGCGGTCGGTCTCCGTGGGCAGGGCCTCGACGTCCAGCAGTGAGTGGGTGACGTAGATCGTGACGTCGTTGGTGGTTCTGTTCAGGCGGCTGATGGCGTCCATCGCGTCCACGAGTCCGGGGCCGGAACGCAGGGCCCGCCACATCTCGTCCATCGGCAGCACCAGGGAGCGGTCCATCAGCCCGATGCTGCGGGCGGAGTCGATCGCGGAGTAGGTGTACGCCCAGGTGGCGATCATGCCGGCCGACACGACGTCGTTGCCACGAGCTCGCAGGGCGGAGATGTCCACCGAGACCGCCGGGGCGGAGATGTCCAAGGGGGTCGTCGTGGGCCCGTCGAACAAGCCTTTGAGCGGGCCGCCGATCAGGTTGTCGAGCCCGGCGATGACGCTTCGGGTCAGGTCCTGGTACCGCTCGCCGTCGGCGGCGAGTTTGGTCCGCAGTTCCTCGGGCGCTGCCCGCAGTACCTGAACGACGTCGGCGACGACCGGGTCGCTGCCCGACTCCTGGGCGGCGGAGGCGACCTGGACGGCCGTGTCCAGCGCTGAGCGCTCGATTTCGTTGGGGGCCCTGCCGAGTCCGTGCTTGGTGGACAGCAGGGCGACCAGCGTCTCCAGGCGCCTGCCGTTGAGGACGTCGAGCAGGGCCTCGCGTCGATCCGCCGCCAGCGACTGCACGCGCCCCTTGAGCGGTCCGGAGTCCAGGGGGTTCAGGCGGCCGATGCCGTCGCCGATCCGCACCACCGATCCGCCGAGTTCGCGGATCATGTCGCTGTACTCGCCCTTGACGTCACCGGGTACGCAGGTCATGAACCCGTACGCCGAGTAGACCATGCACATGCGTTTGACCAGCGCGGACTTGCCCGCACCCGGCTGGGACATGACCCACACGCCGGGGTTGGTCGTCAGCTTGCCCGTCCATCCACTGGGGTCAATGCACACCAACTCGCCGGTGAGCAGGTCCCTGCCGACCGGCACGCCGCGCGGCGGCAGGCCGCTGCCGAGGAGGAAGGGGTAGATGCCGCCCGCCTGCGAGGTGGGGCCGGTGTAGACGGTGCCGGTGTCCTCGACCGGCACGCGGCCGCCGAAGCGGCCGCCCCATCCCAGCCTCGGGGCGAAGCGCCCCTTCAGCTTCCTCTCGGCCCGCCGCTCCTCACGCGTCGGGCCCTGCTCGACCACCTTCACCACGCGCTTGGGCGTGGTCACCGGCACCGGCTTGGGCTTGCGTGCCATCGTCGTTAGTCCTTCACCAGCGGTGAGTATCCGATCGGCAACCCGGCAGCGAACACGGCGGCCTGGGCTCCGTACGCGCTCCTCATGCGGATGCCTCGGGTGGCCTTGACCGCGCGGGCCAGCTCCTGGCGCGCGGCGGGCAGGTCGGCGGTGTTGCGGGCCGTGGCGGTCACCATGAGCGTCCAGTCGACCACCTGGGCGCCTCCGGCCACCTGGGCGGCGGCCTTCTCCGCCCGCTGGGCGTCGGCCCTCTGGCTCCACTTCGCGCGGCCCTTGACCTCAGCGGTCGCCTGCGCTCGCTGATGGGCGTGGGAGATCTCGCGCTCCAGCACCGCCTCGCCCTCCAGCGGGTCGAGCACGCGGTAGGCGATGGTGATACGCCGCTGGTAGCGCCCGGGGGCCAGCAGCGGCAGCAGTACGGAGTAGGGGATGGGACGGCGCGGCATCTCGCGCAGCACCCAGCTGACGGAGACACCGCCGTCGTGCGCGTACTCCTCCCAGCCGTCGTCGGCGGCCTGCGGCCCGCACTCCGACCACGACAGCTCCTCGAACTCCTTGTCGCGGGCGTTGAAGACCTCGGGGTCGTAGGCGCTGCGGACGATGCGGCGCAGGTCGACGTCGGTCGCCCTGCGCTCGATGTCTGTTCCGGTGCCGGACAGGTCCAGGGAGTCGACCACCCGCAGCGTCTCGGCGACCTGCTCGGCGAGGTCCGTCGGCGGGTTGGCGGACGCGTTCGGGTCCACCGTGACGCTCATCCACGGCGCCACGCTCGCGGTGGCGTGTGGAGTCGTGCGAACCAGCTCGTCAATGACGCGCTTGGCCAGCTGCGGCGCATTGGGGTCCTTGCGGGCCTTCACGTCGTCACCAAGCGCTTCTCCGGCGCCGGGGGTGATCTGGATGGTCACGCTCGCGCCCTTGACCTGCTCGTCGGTGCTCATCGCGTCCAGCACGGACGACCAGGTGCGCAGGCTGCTCTGCACCGATCCGGTGGGCGCCATGAGGCTGCCGCCCGGGGCGAGGAGGGTGGTGGTGGTCATGTAGCCGGTCGCCCGGTCGTGCACGACACCGACGCCACGGCCCGTCGTTGGGTCGTGCGCCTTGATCAGGGTGCTGCTCGCGCCGACGCCCGGGAGGTCCAGGGCGTACGGGTGGGGCAGCAGCAGCCGCCTGTAGGAGGTGGCGTCGAAGCGTGCCGCCCTCTTCCAGGCGAACTTGGCCCAGTAGTAGGCCAGCGCGGACATGCCGTGACGGCGGGCGGCGGCCAGTCCGAAGAAGGCGGCCGTCACCGGCAGGGTGACCAGTAGCGACAGCGGCATCTGCGTTGCGATCAGGCCGTCCGCCGTCAGCACCGCGGCCGCGATCATTGTCGCGCCCCGCGACAGCCCGCCGAAGCCGAAGCTGCGGCGGGCCCTAAAACCCTCGACCATCAAGGCCGTGGGCACCTCATGGGCTGTCACTGCTGCTCTCCCCCGCCCACTTGTCCACTCGCGCCCTGGATGGCGTCGTTGACGCCGTCCAGGACCTGGATGCCGACACCGACCGCGCCCGCGCCGGCTGCGGCCGTACCCGCCGTACCTGCCGCGCCTGCGGCCGCCGTGCCGGTACCGGCCGCGCTACTTGAGGTACCGGCCGCCGCCGCATCGGCGCCTGCGGCGCCCTCGGCTCCGGCCTGGCCGGGCACACGGGCTCCGGCCTCGTTGCGGGCGGCCTGCGCCTGGGCGTCGCCGCCCGCCCCGCCGTCCTCCCCGCTGCTGCCGTTGCCTCCCTGGCTCTGGCTGCCCATGCTCTGCTCGACGAACTGGGCGTGGGACACGGCGTCCGTCGGGCCGCTGCCTGCGTCGCCGCCGCTGTCGCCGCCGCTGTCCTTACTCTTTCCGCCCAGGTAGCCTGCGGCCGCCGACAGCGCGCCGCTGGCTCCGCCCGCGCCCATTCCGGCGCCGACCGCCGCCCCGAACGGGGCGAAAACCTTGGTGAGCGGCCCCGGAGCCACTACCGCGAGAACGAGAGTCGCGAAGCCGCGCAGCCACTCGACCAGCGTCTTGGAGTGCCCGAACTCGGCGAAGCCCGTACAAATGATGACGGCGACGATGGGCTTGTACGCCACGATGACCATGCCGGTGGTGATCAGGGTCGGCGCCCACTTGCGGGTGGCCTCACCGCCGGTGCGTCCCCCGCCGGCCACGGGCAGCAGCAGACAGATGATGGGGATGGCGGACTGCCGCAGGAAGATCATGACCATCTGGATGAAACCGATCAACAACAACGCCGCGACCACGCACAGAACGGTGATCGGGTTGGTGATCGCAATGGGCAGCATCACGGCGACAATGCGCTCGTAGGCCTGCCCGTCGTCGGCGAACGTGGCGTTGACCAGCCCCGCGCTCAACGCGTCCCCGAGGACGAGCAACAGCGCGAACAGGCTCACGCCGAGGAAGGACAGGAAGAAGTTCTCCACCCATCCGGTCATCGCGCGACCGGCGTGCTTGGCCTGGCCGGTGACGGCCATTTTGCCAAGGTTCCAGATCACCCCGGCCACGGCGATCACCAGCCCCAGCCAGGTCAGCATGCCCGCGAGTGTGGCTTTTCCGCCCCACAGCCCGGTGCCTTCCAGGTCCACAGATGGACCGAGCAGGGAGAAGGTCAGAACCTTCTTGATGATCCACTTCGTCACGTCCATGGCGGAGTGGATGATGTCGCCGAGGACGGAGTCCCAGACCGCCTTCCAGGCTTCTTTGACCTTCTCCTCTCCGACCTTGCCGATGGCGTCGCACGCGTCGGCGCCGGTCAGGCTTCCCGGGCGCCCGGGGGCCTGTCCGCCGCCGGGCATGATCGTGCCGAGGATGGGCCCCGTGATGATCCGGCAGGAGGCTTCTATCCCGCCGCCGATCGGCCCGGGTGCCGCGCGGGCGGGCTGCGGTGCGGACACCGACACCCCGAGCACCGCCACGAGCGCCAGCAGCAAGGCAGCCAGACGGCGCCTGATCACGATGCCTCCCGGATGGCTGTCCAGCCTGCCGAGTTGAAGGCGGCATCTCCCGGCGCCACGATCTTCGGCTCGTCCTTCTGGGCGTCCGGCAGGGCGCGCTGGGTGGCCGTTCCGGACAGCATCCAGTCGCCGTCCTCCCACACCACGCCGTTCATGATGCGGGTGTAGTCGACGGACTCCTTCGCCGTCTCGCCCGCCTTCTGCGCTGCCCGGGACAGCAGCCACACGCTGACCTCGTCGTCCGCCTCGCGGACGACCTTGTAGCCGACCACGCTGCTGCGCATGTACGCCCCGGAGGGCAGCGGTTCGCCGACGGGGGCGTTCATCTGCTTGTGCAGGGACTTGTCGGTCTCGATCGCGGCTAGCTCGATCTTCTCGGCGTTCTCGTCGCTTCGGTCGGTCTTGGAGACGTACGAGTGGTAGATGCGCAGCTGCTCGTCGACGGTGTCGCGGTCGGCCTCGATGCTGACCGTGTTGGCGGCCGCCGCCATCGCCACGGCGCCCTCGGTGGTGTGCGGGAAGCCCACTTGGCTGCCGCTCTCGTTGGTGCGCTTCCCCCGCGGAAGCGCACTCCACCTGCTCGGCTCGGTCCAGTCGTCCGGCTGTGCGTACGTCGCCGACGGGCGGGGCGAGGCGGACGCGGACGCGCTCGGGGTCGATCCGCCTTTGCTCGTGTCCGTGTCCTCATCGCCGCCGTTGAGCACGGCATAGCCCGTCAGGGCGAGCACGGCCGCGAGCGCGGCGCCCGCGAACCAGGTGCCCTTGGTGTTCCACGTTCCCCTGGTGCGTCCCATGTCCGCCTCCTCAGCCCGCGATGCCGTTGAGGATGGCGATGAGCGAGCTGGACAAGATCACTGCGGCCAGCCCGCCACCCATCCACTTGAACGGCTCGCTGCCGCCGCCGTTGCGGGACTTGTCCGACACGGCCAGCTTGTAGACGCCGAAACCCACGCCGCCGACGCCCGCCAAGATCAACAACCACAACCCGTATCCGAAGATCTCCGCCACCGGGCCGTTCATCCCCGGAATCGGCGTGGGCTTGGCACCCGGGATGAGCGCCGCAAGGTTCGCCATGTCAGTCATTTCCCTTCGATCTCGCGCCGCAGCCGTGCGGCCGCGGTCTGGACGTCCTTGTACTCCAGGGCCTCGTGGGGCCCTTTCACCGCTCGCAGGACAGGCAGGTACGGCAGTCGCGCGACACCTGCCAGGCGCCCCTGCAGGGCCCGGACGGTGAAGCGGGCGTCGGCCACCGGACGCGTCGGGGCGTCGGCCACCCACACCAGCCAGGGTTTCGGCAGCGGCCCCCAGCGCATGAGGGTCTCCTCCAGGCGCTGCACCCCGTACACGGTCGTGTCGGTCACCAGCACCGGGACCGTCCCGTAGGGCAGGACCTCCCCCGGCGCCAGGACACGTGCAGCGGCGCCCCCGGATTCGTTGTCGAGCATGGCGGCAACCGTCGCCACTGCAATGCCGTTTCCGTCGATGGGCATCAGCCCGTACCGGAGTGCAACCGGTGTGCCGGCGCCCGGGCTTGTCATCACCGGTTGGGTGGTCACGCCGCAACTCCCCCTGTGTGCCTGAGTTTAAAGTCACGATATTGGGCTTCTTGGGACCACTGAGGCTAGCGTGACCCTCTGTCAGACGCGGGTTGGGTTTTCGCGTAGCCGGAGGTCAGGTCACAGGTGTCGCCCTACAAGAACGCGGAACAGCGCGGACTTTGCCCGCAATGGAGCAGTTTCCTGAAAAGGGCGACCGCCCGGTTTCCTGTCGGCGTTCCCGCCATTTCCCCTGGCTCAAAGCCTGCACTCATCAGCCACACCCCCGAGTCGCCAAAGACCTCGCACGGACTTCTCTAATTCCGCTGCATGCAGTGGAGGAGAAGGCTTTCACTGCGCGAAGTCCCCTCGCGCGAGGCCGTCACAGACCCTACGCGAAGCGTGATCGCGGGCAGGGTCCGGCCCCGCGCCAATCGAGGCGCACCCGTTGAGCAACTCGTGATCTAGTACGGCGGACAGTCACGCAACCGGCACACGACAGCGAAGAGAGAGCAAGCACACGGGGGGAATGGCGCGTGAAGGTGCTCATTACGGCTGCCGCCGCGGTGATAGGCCTCGTCTTGGTGGTGACCCTCGGGATCGTGGGGGTGGTGATCGCCGACGAGGATGCCGAAGCCACCGAAACGACCGACGGGGGCGGCGGCCTGCAAGGCGTGCCCGCGGAGTTCCGCGAATGGATCCTCAAAGCAGACGCGGCCTGCAAGCAACCGGCGATGGTCCCCTCGCTGCTCGCCGCGCAGCTCTACCAGGAGAGCAGATTCAGCACGAACGCCACCAGCCACGTCGGGGCCCAGGGCCCGGCACAGTTCATGCCCGGCACGTGGGCGACCTGGGGCAGGGACGACGACGGCAACGGTGAGGCCTCGCCCTGGGACATCGGCGACGCCGTCATGGCGCAGGGCCGCATGATGTGCTCCCTGCTGAAGCAGGCGGAGAAGTCCGGCTACCCCGGGGATGTGAGGGCCCTCGCCTTGGCCGGTTACAACGCGGGCTGGGGCCGCGTCGAGCAGTACGGCGGCGTCCCCCCGAAGAGTTTCGCCGGCGGCGAGACCTACAACTACGTGCAGATCATCCTCAGCACGATGCCGCGGTTCGAGGGCTCCGGAATGCTCCAGGTCTCCGGATCCGGGAAGGGCGCGAAAGCCCTGCGTAAGGCCGCCACACGCCTCGGCACGCCCTACTCATGGGGCGGCGGCAGTCCTCACGGCCCCACGCTCGGGTTCTGCAGCGCAGGCAGCGGATACCGCAACGGCACCTGCGTCGCCGACGACACCGTCGGCTTCGACTGCTCCTCCCTCGTGCTGTACGCCTACTGGCCAGACGTGAAGCTGCCGCGCACCGCGGCCGCCCAATACGGCGCCACCAGCGACCGCGCCGTCTCCCGGCAGAACCTCAAGCCCGGCGATCTGCTGTTCTGGTCCCACGGCGGCTCCGGCGCGATCTACCACGTCGCCCTGTACGCGGGAGACGGCAACGTCCTCCATGCACCCCGCACCGGCAAAACCGTGGAAGTCGTACCGCTGACCTCGGCCATGCCTGACCGCGACTACTACGGCGCCACCCGCCCCTGACCCTCAACGACGTGTGCCGCAGACCCGAGCAGGGCCTGCGGCACACGCGCGTGCGAGGGGCGCGGCTACTTCGACTTGCCGCGCGCCGGAGCGGGAGCGGGCTGACGGTGTGCGGCCACTCCGGCCTCCGCGGGCGCCACGGCCTTCGCCGCCCTAGTAGGGTCCAGGCTCGTCGACGTCGCCCTCGCCGCCGTGGTGTTCACCTTCACCCGCGACTCCGCCGCCGCGTCCCCGGCCGGACGCCCCAGGGCGTCGCCGGCGGCGTGCACCAGCCGTTTCCCGAGCTGTGATGCGGGCCCCTCCTGCCACGACGTGTCCTTCGCCAGACGAGCCAGGTGTTCACGCAGCGGCTTGCCGTCGGTCTCCATCTGGGCCATCCTGCGGGCCACCAGGGGCCACTGGCGGGAGGACACCAGCAGGTCCGCCTCCCGTTCGAGCCCGGGGATCGCCTCGCGCACCCACCGGGTGTACCGCTCGTTCTCCCGTGGCGAGATGGCCAGCTGCGCGAGGGCCCGCTCGCGGTCGGACAGGTCCAGATCCCGCGGGAGGTCCAGCCCCGTCGTCAGCGGCCCGTACGACAGCTGGGCGTCCCGGCTCATCGCCGGTTCCGCAGAGGCACCGAGACCGTTCGCTACCGCCTGGTCGACGGCCAGCACCTCGTTGTGCGCTGCCGCCAGGACCTCGCGCACGTTGACGCCCCGCTCCTCCAGCCGTGCCATCGTCGCCGCCATCTCCGGCCAGGCCGGAGCGGTCAGGATCGCCTCGCGCACGGGCCCCGCCGGCAGCGTCTCGCGCACCATCCGAGTCCACTCATCAGTGGTCGCCTCCCCTGCCTTCGCCGCGACCTGGTCGCGCACGTTCACCACGATCTCGCCGATGCGCGGCAGGACCTGGTCCAGGTCGACGCCCGCCTTGCGCAGCGCCGCCAGCTGCTGCGCGAGCTGCGGCCAGTCCGCCTCCTTCATGAGCGCCGCGGAGACGTCGGAGGGGAGCAGACGCTTGACGTCCTCGCTGACCTCACCCACCGACTCCTCGGCGGACGGCAGGTTGTCCTCCTTGCCCTTCTGCCTGCGCTGTTGGTGCCGCCGCGCGGCGTCCGCAATGGCCATCATCAGGCGGTAGGCCATCACGGCGGTCTGTACGGCCTCGGCGACGGCCTCCGTGTACGCCTCCCCTGCCCGCTCTTCTGGTGCCGGTGTTGCCATCTCGCGCTTCTCCCCTCGTTAGCGGCCCCGCTTCGGGCCCTTGCGCTGCTGCTCCTCGCCGGGCGGCCGCCGTGTCGGCGAGGGCGCCCCCTGCTTGCGGCTCGGGCCGCTTCGCCCGGCACCGCCGGCGGGCGCGGCAGTCGTGCTGTTCCCGGAGGCGGTGGCCTCCGAACTGCGCTGCCTTCGCCATCCGTCCAGGCGCCATGTAAGCACCTCGGCTACCGAGTCGGCAGAGTTCAATTCCCTTCGGGCAGCGACCGTTGCCAGCACATCGGCCGGATCGTCGCCCGCCTTCTCGACCTCTACCAACCGGGCTCGCAGCGCGGGCCACGCGGCATCGGCCAGGATCTCGCGTGCGTGCTCGGGGACTGCCTCCTGGACGGTGTCGACCATCGGCCGGGCGCCAGGCGCCGTGACCGCGCGGCGCCCGGTCCCAGTCCGGGCCGCGGCGCGCTTCGCACGAGGTCGGTACTCGCGTGCCGCGTTGACTCCGACGGTCACCTCGACTGCCTCGTGCAGTAGCCGTCCGGCCCGTCCGGCGGCTTGCGCCTGGACCCGGTGCTCCTGCGCCTGGTGCCAGCGCCGGGAGGCCTCCACGGCCGTCACCAGGGCGAGCAGGAAGCCCAGCGCGGCGACCGTGTCGTTTCGGCCGACCGACGACACAGAGCGAGACAGAACCTGCGTCGACTCCCGGTACAGCTCGCGCGCCTGGCCCTCCATCTGCCGCGCTGCCGGAGCTCGGGAAGCCCGCTCGAACTCGTACGCAGCCTGCCGCATCTGGCTGCGCACCAGATACGGGGAGACGACGGCGGCCACCACGATCAGGTCGCCGAGCGCGGCGACGTCTCCGGCGCCCTGGTGCAGTCCCCCGGCGCCGAGCTGGTCGGCAGCGGCACGGACCCTCTCCGCCGCCGCACGCCACACATCCGCCGGCGCGGCCGACGGGTTCACCGGCGGTCCACTCCAGCGTTCACGCACCCGCGGCAGGGACAGATCCGGGGCCAGCCTGGTGCCCGGGAACCACACCGGCGTCTGCCCGCTGTCGCGGTCTCCGGGCAGTGCTACGGAGTAGCCGGTCACGTTGCCGTCCGGGGCGATCCGCTGCTTCACGCGCAGCCCGGCCGCGGCGAGCCGTTCGAAGAAGTCGGCGTCGCTCACCGCTGCGGCCGCCGCCTCACGCACGGCGCGCTGGAGGGTCTCGCGGGGAGGCTCGGACAGTCCCCTTCGCGCGGCCTTCTCGGCCTCCCCGGTCTTCGACCACCTGCGCGCCGTGCCATCGGCGTGGGTCAGACGGCGTAGGCCGAACTCGACCTCGAACCCGCGCGCGGCTTCCTGCATCCGCAGCTTGCTCCAGCTCGTGTCCGGCTGGCGATCGTCCTCGCGGGCCCGGGTCGCCACGATGTGAATGTGGTCGTCGGCGTGGCGCACGGCCACCCATCGGCAACCCTGATCGTCGGTATGCGGGGCGATGCCGGAGGCGTGCATCATCTCGCGCGCCACCCGGGCCCACTCCTCGTCGGTGAGCGTCCGGTCCTCCGGGGGATTGCGCACCGCCACATGGAAGACGTGCAGCGGCGGCTTCTTACCCGTCAAGGCGCGTACGGGCGCGTCCAGCAGCATCGCGAGATCAGAGATCGAGAACTCATCCGACTTCACCGGATCGGGCACGAAGGGGTCCCACGCGGCAACCATGTGCGGGTCCACGTGTTCGTCACGCTTTCCCGGGCCGTACAGGTAGTAGAGCAGTCCCGCGGTGTCGTCGCCCGGCTCTGCCTCCTTCGGGATCACGAGCGCGGCCGCCGCTCCCTCATGACCTGAAGCGTGGCATCGTCCAGGCGCTTCACCACCTTCTCGACCAACGCCAGAACGCTTTGCACCTGGGCGGCCGTCACGTTGATGTCGGACGCGTCCCAGTGAGCGACAGCTGTTCCGTCGACGGCGTTCAGGATGCGTTGCATCTGGTTGAGGTTGTTGCCGATCCTCGCCGCCTGCGCACGTGAGTTGACCTGCTCGCGCAGAACCTCTTTGGCATCTGCGGAGACGGGGACCAGGACTCCGGCGGCCACCGCGAGGGCGGTGTCCGCGACCCAGGAAGCAAGGGCGGTGTTGTCGCGAGCGGCGGCTTCGATTAGCACTGCCAGCTCGTCATCGTTGTAGGAGACCAGGAACCGGTTAGACCGGGGGCCGCCGCTTTCACGAGCCCGCCGGCGGGGACGCTCCTTCTGCGGCTTCTTCGCTTTCGGCGGCTTCGCCACGACGCCCTCCCGTTCCTCCCCCAATGGTCCGTCCTCGGACCCCTCTTGCTGGCCGCCCACCCTAGTGGATCAAGGCCAGCAAACCGGCTTACTGATATCAGTAAGCCACAACTCGCTGCCTGTGGTTACTGCCTCCTCATAGAGCAGCACCTATTCATGACGAGCGGTCAAAACCGCCTCGGCCTGCGGCATTACGCCCAGAATTCGGCGGCCGCGGGAATGGCTGGCGCTACGATCACCGCATGCCGAACGCTGATGAGATCTTGCAGAAGATGAGGGCACTCCAGGAACGCCGGGAAGCGGCCGCTGGCCCCCTGGTGGAAGTCCTGGCCAAGCGGAGCACCCTGCTGGAGCAGCTCGCCGCCCTCGACGAGCCGTACGGCAAGGCGTACGTCGACGCCGAATCGGCGGGCTGGACGACGGAGGAGCTAGCGAAGCTGGGCGCTGACGAGCCGGTGAAGCGGCCCCGGAAGCGATCCCGGTCGACGGCCAGGAAGGCCGACGAGAGGACGTCCGGCACGGCCCCGGCGGGCGGCTCGCCGGCGGGAGGCATCCCCTCGCAGGAGGGTTCCTCCTCGACGGACGGCCTGACGTCCGGCGCCGCCTCCCACTGACCGGCCAGACGCAGAGAACGCAGAAGGGCCCCGGGGTGTCCCCGGGGCCCTTCTGTCTGCCCGTCAGGCGGCGGGCGTCCGGCCTGTTTTCTGCGCCGGGATGCGGTGGGCGAACAGCATCTGCAAGCGCATCTGTCCGCCCTTCTCGACCTCCGTCGGGCGGTACAGCCCCTCGACGTACGCCCGCGTCTTGGCCTCCCACCGGGGGTCCCCGAGGATGCGTCCGAACAGCGCGGCCGCCACCATCGGGCAGACGATGTCGGCGCGCTGCTGGGTGAGGTTCCGTACCCCGCGGCCGCGGCCGACGTGGTGGGCCGGGTAGTCGCCGGGGAGTCCGACCAGGCGGCTGATGTCCTCCAGCGTGATCCGCTCGCCGGTCTCGGCGCACGTCCACCCGTAGGCGGTCGCCGTCACGCACGTCGACGGGAGGTCGGCGCTGCGGGAGCTACCGCCCTTGGCGCGGCCGGTGACCGGGTCCAGGGGGCGGTTCCCGCGGGTCAGGTAGTTGCGACCGGCGGGCCACCCGACGACCTGAGCGAACGTCGTGACGGGGAACGGCTCGGCGGGCGTCAGAGAGACGAACGGGCGCTCGCCGCGGTAGGCGGCCATCAGGCGGCGCTTGCGGTGGGAGGCGGAGCCGTAGTCGACCGCGTCCAGCGTGAACGCCTCGGTGGTGTGCCACCCGGCCTCGATCAGCCGGTCCATCAGCGCGGCCTCGATCCGGGCGGGCAGGGCGCTCGACTGCTCGACGGCGACCCACTCCACGCTGCCGCCGCGGGCGAGCATCGCCAGGGGCCAGATCACGACCTCCGCCATCAGTCCGGCGCGTGCGTCCTCCAGTTGCTCCAGCGGCTCACGGACCTCGTCCCACGTCATCTTCAGGCGGGGCGCGTAGCCGTCCTCGCAGCCGGGTGCCACGTCGCCGCCCTCCGGGGTGAACACGGGGTGGAACCCGGCGGCCGCGGCGGCCTCCAGGACCGTGTGCTCGATCAGCTCGATCGCGCCCTCGTAGTGCCCCTTGCGCAGGCCCGACGGGTTGTACGCCTGACACGGCGGGGTGAGCGCGATCCCGGTGACGTGCTGCAGGCACGGGTGCTCGGGGTCAAGGTCGGTCACGTCGGCGTGGATGACACGGAACCCGGCGGCCGTCGACGTCGCCACGGCACCCCGGTCCAGGTCGACGCCGACCATGTCGACGTTGGCGCGCAGGATGCGCAGGACGCCGTGCGCAAGACCGCCCGGGCCGAAGAACAGGACCACGATCCGGGGGCGGATCACGCGGCCCTGGGCGTCCTTCGCCGGCGGGAACAGCCACTCCACCGGCCACGGTCCCGCGTACCACTGCAACAGCTCGTAGGTCTCGCGGTCCAGGGCCACCAGCCGGTCGGCGGCCGCCGCGGCGGTGCCCTCGGACTCCAGCCGGTCCAGCGTCATCGCGGCGCGCTCGCCCTTGGCCGCGCGGCCGCACTCCGCGGCCTCCTCGACCTCGCCGTCGACGACCGCGTACGCGCACTGGATGACGCGGAGCATGGCGTCCAGCGCCCACCCGTCGGCCTCCTCGCCCGGGTGCGCCTGGGCGAAGCCGACGAGCAGATCGGCCGTGCGGCGGCACTCGATCAGGTCCGGGTGCCCGGCCGCCTGGTGCAGCGCGGCCGCGTCCTCCTCCTGGTCCTCCGCCACGTCGGCGAGCCACTCGGGCAGTGCCGCCCGCTCCCCCGCTTCGATCTCGATCATGTGCCCCTGGCCCTTGTCGTTGAGGTCTTCGGTGGTGCCGGTCCGGGATTCCCGCCCCGTTCTGACACTGCTAATTCAATCAAGTTTCAGGGGTCACGTCAAGGCGTTCACGCAGGTCACATGCCGTTTCCGCTCCGGCGTCGGAACGCCGTACGACGGCCCCGGTCGGGGGGCTCCCTCGTCGGTCGGGCAGGCGTCAGCCGCCGCGGGCCGTGTCGGGGTGCCGGGCTCGCCGTAGGCGACCGCCGCAGGCGGCTTGGCCTGGCGGCCCGGCGCGGGCTGTGGCCCCCTCGGGGTGCCCGTCCGGCGAGGGAGTCCCCCGGCCGCCCCACCCCCGCACCACCCACTCACCGCAAGGTCGGCATCCGTCCCCCCGGCCCCCTTGGAGAGAGGGCCGGGGGGTGTGGGGGGCAGCGCCCCCCGCGTCACCACAAGGCGGCCTGCACCGCGTCCGCCTCGGATGCCCGGGCGGTCGCCGAGGCCTGTACGGAAGCGGGCTCGGGCGCCGTCGGCGAACCGGCCGGAGCGGGCTTCTTCTTCGCCGTCGGACGGGCCGGTGCGGGGCCGTCCTTGGGGCACTCGCACCGGCACCACCACACGCACGGTTCGCCGCCCGGCCGGGGGATGAACTCGGCGACGGTGCGCCCCTGCTGGTTGGTCACCCAGTCCCGGTTTCCGTCGACGTCGGGGCCGCCCTTCTGCCGGTGGACGCAGATGTCGTGCCGTCCGGAGAGGCAGTTCCAGCAGGTGCCCCGCTCGCACATGCTCCAGCGGTGGAAGCCGAACGGGTACCTGTTCTCCTCCTGCTGGAAGTGGGCGGGCCACGCGTGCTCGCGCACCCACGCACCGGCGTCCTCCGGCATCGGCGACGCGTTGGGGACCGGGTCGGTGATGCCCATGATCAGGGCTCCCTGGAGGTTGAGCAGCGGCATGTCCTGTACCCGCTCGCGCTCTTCCGGAGTGAGGATGCGCTGCGGGCGCCGGATGGCCGTGCGGACGTCGTAGGCGGGCCGCTGCTTGCGGACGGAGCGCGGGGCGAACAGGCGCCGCAACAGGGGCTGGTCGGCACGTACCAGCGCCGTCGTCGGCTCCGGCGCCACTGCCGGAACGGCGGCCGTGGGAACGGGTGCGGTCTCCGCCGGGGCCGGGTCCTCCTCGCGCCGCTCCTCGCCCTTGAAGTAGCGCCCCTCGGACAGCAGCGGATAGCCGTTGCTGCGCTTCGGGAGCGGGGTGAGCCGGGCGTCCTTCGCCGCGGCCCCGGCGACGCCCTGGCGCTCCGCGCTCCACACCAGACGTGCCACCCGTCGGCCGGTCGGCGACTTCACGAGACGGCGGCGGCCGTTGCCGTCCAGGTGCACGTCCAGCAACCCGGCTGCCCACAGTCCGGTCACCCGGCCTCGGGCCACCTTCTTGTTCACGTCCCAGCGGTCCGGGACGCAGTCCAGGGCCCAGAAACCGTCGTCGTACTCGGCCAGTTCAGCGTGTTCGGCCCAGAAGAGCACGGTGCGCTGCGCGGCCGACAGCGGCCAGCGCTCCACCTCCGCGATGTCCTCCGAGGTGAGCAGATCGTCGGGCGCGCGGTGGGCGTCCTCGAAGTGCTCGCGGGCCACCTGCGCGGCCTCGTACTTGTCGTGCCACTCGCCGGACAGCGTGGTGCGGACGCCGCCCTGGCACCGGCCGCACTGGATGGCCCACCACTCGCGGTGCCGGGTCGACGGCAGCGGCAGGAAGTACATACCCGGCGGCAGGGAGGGCCCGGCCGTGACCGGCGTCGCGGCGGGCTCGGCGGCCGCCGCCGGCGCGTCCTCGACGCGGGGTTCGACGCCGGGACAGAGTCCGCTGCCGGGGCAGTCCTCGGCCGCGGCGCGGGTGGGCTTGTGAGGGGCGAGGGCACCGGACACGGTGGCCTTGCGCAGTCCGCAGCAGGGGCACCGTGCGGTGCTCTCCGCGGCGGGAGCGGGGGTCTCGACGCCGGGGCAGTAGCCGCCCTCGTCCTCCCACTGCTCGGTGGCCTCGCGCGCGGCGCGGGCATCCTGCTCGACGAGTGTCACCGGCCGCTGGTACCGGCGCACCGTGCTGCCGTCCAGGGCCGGGAGACGGCGGGCGGCGGCCTTCTTGTCGTCCATGCGCTTGTGCCGCTTCGCAACGCGGGCGTAGCGGGCCTCGTACGCCGCCCGGTCGCTCTCGTACAGGCCCGCCGGGTGCAGCCGCGCGAGTTCCAGGGCGACCTGGCCGCTCGGGGTGGGCACGAGCACGCTGACGCCGTCGGCCGCGTCGACGGCGGTGAGGTACCCGGCGGCGCGCAGGTCCTGCGTCCGCTCCCGGCTGACCTTGCGGCCGCCGCTCCACACGTCGTGCGCGGCGGCCTGTCGAACCTGCCCGTCGCGCTGGTACAGGCGGCCGGTCACCGCGGCCTCCAGCACCCGTACGTGCCCGGCGGTCCAGCCGAGTGCGGGCACGATGCTCTCGGCGAGATAGGCGTTCATCCTGGCCAGGTGACGGTTGTCGGCGTCCATGCCGGTGGCGGCCCGCTCGGCGGCCTCCTGCTCGGCCTCGGCGCGGCGGTGCTCGCTCTCCCGCTCGGCGTGCTCCTGGGGCGTGAGCCTGCGCTCCAGCTCGGTGCGCAGCGCGGCGGCCGTCGCCTCGACCCCGGCCGCCTCCTGGGCGCGGACGGCGTGGTCGACGGCGCCGCTGGCGCAGTAGCGCAGCGCGGTGTCCGGCATGCTCGGGTCGGCCGCCCACTGCTCCGCCCGGGCGGCGTGCCCTTCGGCCTCGACGGCCTGCCGGTGCACGGCGTGCATGACCTCCTCCCGGTGGGCCTCGGTGCGGGAGCTGCTGCGGCACGCGGCGCTGAGCGCCTTGTCGTCAGCGGCGGCGGCGAGTGCGGCGGCCTCGCGGGCCACCCGGAGGCAGGTCTCGGGGGTGGGCTCCCCCGCGTCGATCTCGGTCATCGGGCTGGTCCCTGTCGTTGGGGTTCTCGGTGGTGCCGGTCCGGGATTCCCGCCCCGTTCCGACACTGCTAATTCAATCAAGTTACGAGGTGTGGGTCAAGGCGAAAGTGCAGCTCAGGGCTGCTTTTCTGACCTTTTCCCGGGCTCTCCGGCGGCCAGCGTCCGCCCGGTCGGGGACGGTGCCGACCATGCGCGACGCGGCCGCCGGTCAGCCCTGCCTGCGGGCCTCGGTGACGGCGCGCTTCCAGGTGCTCAGACCCCCGCCGTGCTGCTCGGCGAGGGCGGCCGCGGCCTCCCCCGCCTTCCGGCCGGGATCGGCGGCCAGGGCCTCGACCGCCAAGGCGACCTTGGGGTCCGGGCCCTTCGCCGGCGTGCGGCCGGCCGTTCCGGCCCGGGGCCCGGCGTCGGCGTAGGCCCACAACTGCCGCCGGGTGCGGTACTCGCGCTTGCGGCCGCTCTCCAGCTCCTCCTCGCGCACGGGAGCGGGCCAGCCCGGCGGCGGGCTGTCGCGGTAGTGGCTGATCGCGCTGACGTCGATCCCGAGCACCTTGGCCTGGTCCGCCGGGGGCAGTTCCTCGTCGGGGCTGCCGCTGTAGTCGACGCCGTTGCCCTGGCGCCGGTGCTCGATATGCCACCGCTCCCACGCCTCCACGTCCCAGTACAGGGCGCGGTCGATCCGGCGGGCGGGCGGGTGCCCGTTGTTCTCGCGCTCCGCCCACAGCGCGCGCAGGGTGGCGTCGCCCTTGTACCCGGCGCGGGCGGACAGTTCGGCCCGGGTGGCGTACTGCCGTCCGTCGATGGCTTTCATGGGTGCTGCTCCTCGGTGTGTGTGGGACGCGTCTACCATGTTGGCGTGCTCGGTTGACGGCCTGTTGAGGGCCTTCGGTGGCCGGGCGTTGCGGCCGACGGGATTCCCACGCTTTTGCGCCCCGTCGGCCGCCTGCATGTCCTGGACTACTCGGCCGACGGGGGGCGGAGATTCCGCCCCCGCTCCCCCGCCGGCCGACGCTGGCGCCGATCAGCACGGAGCGCGGGCACCCCGCGCTGGCGGCGTCACCACAACCGCCCGGCGGTCTCGCGCCACTCAGGCTCCTCGCCGTCCTCGAACGGTTCGATCACGCCCTTCGTGCCGACGTCGCCGTCCTGGTAGTGCAGTTCCCCGTCGAACTCGTGGGTCTCGCCCATCCATGCGGACAGGGCCACGAGGCGACGGTTGATCGAGTAGGAGTAGGTCTCGGGGTCGTCCACCCGCAGGTACTTGATGGCCTTCGGGCGGCCCTGGCCGTCGGTACCGCTGTCCGTGTCGGGCACGAGCACCCACGCCTCGCGCTCGACCAGCGCCGTCAGCTCGCTCTCCGGGATGCCGTGGGGGGCTACGTGGAAGTCTCCGCCCTCGGTCAGCTCCCACAACTGCGCAAGCGGGACGGGCGGGTACAGCTCGACGGTTCCCTCGACGCTGAAGTCGACTGGCATGAGGTTCCTCCTGATTGGGCCGCCGGGCCCGGAGCTCGTCCGGGCCCGGCGGCCTGTCGAGTGGGGGCTACTGCTGGTAGGCGGTGATCAGTTCGCGGACCTTCGCGTCACCGACGCAACCGGCGGGCGCCCCGAACTCCTCGGACGCCGGGTGCCGGTGGGTGCTGGGC
Organism: Streptomyces violaceus; assembly: GCF_036014075.1. Taxonomy (NCBI): domain Bacteria; kingdom Bacillati; phylum Actinomycetota; class Actinomycetes; order Kitasatosporales; family Streptomycetaceae; genus Streptomyces; species Streptomyces violaceus. Next base: position 63,695 of record NZ_CP107912.1, on the reverse strand, counting down.
AGCTCGCCGTTGCGGCCGCGCTGGTGGGACCAGTAGCGCGGGCCCTGCCAGCCGCACAGTTCGCACTCCTGCCACCACGGGTTGTCGCTGCCGGGGAAGCCGGTGTACGGCTTCCAGCGGTGCACGGCCAGGGCCGCCATGACCGCCTTCGCGGTGTCGGTGTTGCGGGGGGTCTGCGGCATCCGCGGGTGCAGCAGCGGCACCGGGCCGTCCAGCACCGGCACGGCGGCCGTGACGTCGGCCAGGGTCATGGTCGTGATGCGACCGGCCGCGTACTCGGCGGCCACCTGCCCGGCCGCCGCCAGTGCGGCCGCCTTGGGGACGCCGCGGCGACCCTTCTCGGGGCGACCGAGGTTGTGCTCGCCCTCGCTGGTGAGGGTGAGCCAGTCGCGGTGCCAGCGGTAGACGGCGCCGATCACGGTGTCCGTGCCGATCAGGACGGGGTAGCGCTGCTCCCAGTCGGGTTCGCCGAGTCGGTAGGCCAGGGTGGTGGTGGTCATGTCGTGCCCTTTCGTTGAGGTTGATCGGTGTCGGGCGGCCGGGCCGGTGGCGCGGGCGGGGATTCCCGCCCCCGCCCGCGTCACCAGCGGCGGCCGCAGATCAGCGGCGGCAGGTCGGGGCGCCGTAGACCATGCACCCGTGCCGCATGTGGGTCATGGCCTCCAGGTGCTCCTCGCACATGCGGGGCGTCCACGGCGTCAGCGGGGAGATCGGGAGGTAGGTGCACCGCTCGGGGTGCAGCTGGGCGGCCCATGCGTCCTCGTAGTCGGCGTACAGCTCGCCGTCGCTGCCGCCGTCCGCGATGCGGATCGCGATCCACCCGCGGCTGCCGCGCTCCACGTGGCTGTTGATCACCTCGTCCATGCGGGTGACGACGCTGGCCACGGCGTACTCGCGTCGGGCGAGGTGGGCGGCGTGGCCAGCGCTGACGGCGGTGTAGGTCAGCAGGCTCAGCGACTCCGACTCGGCGTCCAGGCAGGAGCCCGCCAGTTCGTCCCACTGCGCCTGCCGCTCGACCGGGTGGTCGGCCTGACGCTCGACGTACACCACGCGGCGCTGGGGAAGCCGGTCTTCGCGGCTGTGCTCAGCCCAGTTGGTGTACGCGTCGCGGTCGTCGGCGATCACGAGGTAGACGGCGGGGCGCTTGCCGAGACGATCCACACGGGAGGCGGAAGTCTGGCCGGTGATGGTCATGAGTGGTCTTCCGATCGTTGAGGTTTTCGGTGTGGTGCCGGTCCGGGATTCCCGCCCCGTTCCGACACTGCTAATTCAATCAAGTTTTGAGGTCAAGGTCAAGTCGAAATCGCAGATCAGACGGCGTTTCCTGGGGTCCCGTCCGGCGTCGTTACGCCATACGACCGCCCCGGTCGGGGGGTTCCCTCCGCGGTTGGGCAGGCGTCAGCCGACCGCGGGCCGTGTCGGGGTGCCAGGCTCGCGCGTGCGCGACCGCCGGAGGCGGCTTGGCCTGGCGGCCCGGCGCGGGCTGTGGTCCCCTCGGGTGCCCGATCGCGGAGGGAACCCCCCGACCGACCACCCCCAGCCCCACCCACTCACCTCAAGATCGTTTACGGTCCGGCGGCCCCTCTGTGGGGGGCCGGGGGGCGTGGGGGGCAGCGCCCCCCACATCCACCACCGGCGGCGGACACCCGGCCTGGAACGCAACACCCCCACGCCGTTGCGCCGGAACAACGAACGTGGGGGTGCGGAACGGGTCTTGTTGGGTCGACACAACAGGCGGCATTAGCCGCCGTTGTCCTCGCGCCATTCGCTCATCGCCTTGGACAGCGTGGCCGCGGCGACGCCGACCCGTTCGGCGAACCGCGCCTGGGAGGGGGGAGGCTGCTCGGTCTCTCGCGCCTGGAGGAAGTCCAGGGCCAGGCGCCGGCGCCCGGCACGGTCCGCGGTGTACCGGTCGATGGGCCGTTCGCGGTCCCCTCCCACCGTGATGCCGGCAGCGTCTTCGAGGTGTCCGTTCGCACCGTTCACGCTCGGCCCGGCGCCGCGAACTGAGGCGTTCACGGGGTCGTACGCAGCGTGGGCTGCACCGTTCGCGCCGACCAGTTCGCGGTCGGTCTGCGCCTCGTGGCCGTCCGGGCTGTAGGGGGCGGGCACGGTGCTTCTGACGACCGTTCGCGGTGCTGCAGCCGCGGGCACGGTGGCCCGTTCGCGGTGCGAATCCCCCAGGTCAGGACTCATCTGGGGTGCTGGCTGCGCGGCCGGTCCCGGAAGGCGTTCGCTCTGCGGCTCCCAGGACGTTCGCGCTGTCCCCATGTCGATGAAGGCACCGTTCGCGGTGGGCTGGTCGGTCGACATGTCGTTCGCGGACACCGGTCCGGTGCCGCGAACGGCATCGTCCGCACCGTTCGCGGCGCTCTCGATCAGGGCGGGACGTTCACGGTCGGCCGCATCGGCGTTCGCGGTGATCGCGTTCGCGGCTGGGTTCGCGTTCGCGGCAGGTAGATCAGCGTTCGCGATCAAGTGGGCTGGGATCGGCAGTCCTCGATTGGCGTCGCGCATGGCGCGCAGTTCGACCGGACGGGCCTTCTCCTTCCACTTCCTGCCGTACTTCTCCCGTAGTTCGTCGCGCAGCGTGAGCCGGTCCCGCTCCAAGTCGAGCGCTTCGGCGCGGGTGTAGACATCCCACAGCCTCATGCGGCGCCACACGCCGAATGTCGGGACGGGGGCGAGGAACCACCGGGCGATGCCAAGCGGCTCGAACTGGCGGCCGTCGGCAATGCGGGCCCGGCGGGCGATGGCTCGGCGCAGGGCCTCGGTGATGACCACGACCAGGCCGGGCATCGTGGCATGCGCGGCCGCCTCGACGTAGTCCATCCATCCGGCGCTGCCATCCGCCGGCCAGCCGCTGGAGGCGTTGAACAGGACCGTGGCCACGGTCAGCACCCACGCGAACCACCGCAGGATCGGGGCCGGGGTGCGGATCGCGCACAGGAAGAGGTCGGCGGCGATCAGGCCGATGATCCCGACGTCGATGCCGACCGGGAAGACGTAGCTGAACCATCCCCAACCCCAGCCGAGCGCAAGGTCACGGATCGAGCGGTAGGAGCCGGTGAAGCCGATGACGGCGAGGGCAACGGCGGCGAGACCGACCAGCGCGGCGGAGGCGAGCAGGCCTCCGCGGATGGGCACCAGGGCGTCACCGTCGGCTGCGGTGCGGCTGGCGGGTATCGGCGGTCGTCGCTCAGCGCCGGGCACCGCATACGTGGTCACGGCGGGACACTCTCCTCGGTCTCGCGGTCAAGGGTGATCAGCACCGTACGCCGAAGTGCGTGACCGGTGATGCCCCTGGGTCTGCCGAGTACGAAGAAACCCCCGCCGAGAGACCGGCGGGGGCGTCGCTCGCGGGGCGGGAGAAGGTCATCCGGCCCAGACGATGTCCAGCACATACAGGTACGTGCGCGGCTCGTTGATGAAGTAGACGACGGTCAGCGGGCCGACATCGGCCCGGCGCAGGCTCGGTCCTTCCGAGTCGGTGGGATCCCACTGCGGCCAGCCCCACGGCTGACGCGAGGCGATGTCGAGCACGTCGCGCACCATCTCCTGCACCTCCAGCTGGAGTCCGGCGAGCACGGCGGACGCGTTCGGGGAGAGACGGGCGGGCCAGGCCGGGGTCACCCGCGGGTCCCGAGGACGTCCTCCAGCGGGACGCCGTCGGAGGTGTCCATGCCGCCCGCAAGGAACGCGGCGACGGCCGGGGCGGTGTCCAGGCGGCCGGTCCACTCGCGGATCGTCTCGTGCAGCGGGGTCAGGTCGAACGTCTGCCGGGCCGTTTCCAGGGCGTGCCCCCAGTCCCGCTCGAAGGCGGGCATCCACATCTCGGCGCGGTCGTGTGCAGCGATCCGCCGGCGCAGCTGTGCGGCGGCCGCCGGGGACGGCGGCGGTGCGGGCTGGTGAACGGGCTGAGCGCTCATCGGGCTTGTCCTTCCGTCAGGGTTCGAGTGTGGCGGGCGGCGGCCGGGGAGTCGAGAAAGGCGGCCCAGGCCGGTCACCAGTGGCCTCCCTCGTCGCACACCATCCTGGCGATCCGGTGCCCGGCCTCACGGGAGGGGTTCACGAGGCACGGCGCGGAGCGGCGTTCCTCGAGTACCCCGGGGATGGTCAGCGGCGGAAGACGTTGCCGAGTTCGCCACGCACGAAGGCCCGGACGAGTGTCGGTGCTCATCTACTTCCCCTCGTGGCAGAGCCCGGGGCCGTGGGCCCCGGGCTCATGCTGTCGTGCTGCGGTGAGTGGAGGGTCGATCTGGTCAGCTCACGCAGCGGCCGCCGTCCTTTGCTACGGCCTTCTGCATGGTCAGAACCAGCTCGACTTCTGCTTGGGCACGATGTACGGGCAGCCGTTCTTCATGTGGTCCACGCACGGCCCGCAGTCCTCTCGGGGCTTGAGCTTGCGGTGGATGCTCGGGTCGTAGGCGTGCCGCCAGCACTGCGGGCACTGGCCTGGAGGCGTGTCCATTCCGGTCTCCTCTTCTTCGTGTGTCGGGTCAGCCGTTGCTGCCGGGCCGCCCCGCGGCGGTCCAGGCGGCGTACTCCTGGCGGACGTAGGGGCGCTGGCTGGGGTCGAACTCGATCGAGGTGGGTCCGTGGGGCCCGGCCACCATCTCGGGGTGCTTCCGGTCGAACTGCGTGAGCTTCCACGCGGCCTGTACGGCGGCGCCGCGGGCGCCGGGGCCCGGGTCGTCGACGGCCATGCGGTCCATGAGCGCGGCCCGGCGCAGCAGGTAGACGCGGTCGGCGGCCGCGTCGTCGGCCGCGGGCGGGGCAGTGACGATTCCGGCGCCGCGGCCGTCCCGTTCGGCGCCGAGCGCCAGGACCTGATGCATCTCGCCTCGCAGGGCCGGGGCCGTGGCGTAGGCCTCGTCCGGGGTGGGGGCGTCGAAGCCGTCGCCGGTGTCGGGGTTGGTCATGACGCTCACACCGCCTCCCGCACGCTGGTGCCGGCGGTGCAGCGCTCGCAGCGCACGACGTGCTCGGGGAAGTCGTCGTCATAGACGGCGAGCAGGTCCATGGGGGTGCGCACGGGCACCCAGGCCGGGCCGGAACAGCCGCCCAGGCAGGGCACTTCCGCCTCGAACCCCCAGTCCATGGGGTCGGGGAACCCTGTGCGGTAGGCGAGGGTCAGCCTGTCGCCGCCGGCCGCGATCTCGCCGATCGGGTCGTGCCCCGGGCGCAGCTGCGTCCAGGTGAAGGCGGCGGCCAGGTCCTCGCCGAAGAACTGGTTGGCCAGCACCCGGCGGGCGCGTTCGACGTGGTCGGCGTCGGTCCGCTGGTCGGCATGGAGGCGGTCGACGGTCCGCTGCAGCAGAAGGCGCAGCCGCATCAGCCGGTCGTCGGTGACGACGTGCTCGAAGCCCTCGCCGCGCAGGCCCGGGCGGGCGGCGGCGATCTGCTGGTACTGGCGGCGCACCTCGCCCTCGGGTACGCGACGGTTGTCCGGGCGACGTGCGTTGCGGGCCAGGCACTGCTCCAGCGGCGTGGTCATCACGACGGCGGCCGCTGGCAGATGGTGGGCGTGGGCGGCCTCGATCAGCCGCTTCCTGACGTCGGTGCGGGTATTGGTCGCGTCCACGACGCACGTCAGTCCGCGGGCGAGGCGCCGCTCCAGGACGGCGTCCAGCAGGCTCGCCGCGTCGGCGGTGGCCTCCTGGTCGCCCGCATCGCCGGAGACAGCCCACCGGTAGGAGTCGAGTTCGAGCCGGTAGTCGGCGGGCCAGGTGCGGGTGAGGGTGGACTTGCCGGAGCCGCTCGCGCCGATCATCACGATCACGGACGGTTCGGGGATCGGGTTCATGTCGGGGATCTCTCCTGCGTCTCGGGTTCGGAGGGCCCCGGGGGCGGCCGGTGTGTTCCTGGCCGGGATGGCGGCCGCGCCCCGGGGGTCGTGCGGTTCGTACGGGGCGGTCAGCTGACGGCGGACAGCCGCGGCGCGTTGCGCTGGCGCCAGGCGTCCAGGACCTTCTTCGGGATGCGCGCCCGGTCCGGTACCTCGTGGCCGTTCTCACGGGCCCACGCCCGGACGACGCTGGGCTCGTAGTCCCGCTCCTGCCGCTTTCGCTTGGCGCCGGCGGGCTCGGGCTGGAGCGTGCTCTTGCGGGCGCGCAGTTCGGCGAGGCGTTCCTCCAGCTGGTTCTCCTCGCTGGAGATCTTCTCCAGCTCGGCGTCGATGGTGCGGCGCTCGCTGAGCGCGGCGAGGACGGCGGCGGCCTGCTCGCCGTCGGTGCGGACCTTGGCGTCGGCGTGGGCGGCGGCCCACTGGAGCAGGTCGGCGACCTCGGGCATGGCCTCGGTGATCGGCGCGGGCGCCGGGGCGGACTGTCCGGTGGCCTGCCCGGTGCTGTCGATGATGGCGGTGACCTCTTCCTTGGAGACGTTCAGCTCGGCGGAGATCTTGTCGGGCGTGTAGCCGTCCCGGTGCATGGACCGGACTACCGCGTCGTAGGCGTTCACCTGGGTGTTCTCCTTGCTGCGGGGGTGGATTCGACGGGGTGGAAGCTGGGGGGCGGGCCACCGGACGACGTCGGGCTGGACCTCGTCCAGGAGGCGCCGCAGGGCGGCGATCGTCATGCCGCGAGGCGCAGGCGCTGTGGGAGGCCGCGCAGGACGGCGAACGCCGGGGCCAGCAGCAGGCGGCGGCCGCGGCGGGTGCGGCCCTTGACCCGGTACATGGCCTGGTCGGCTGCCGTGAGCGCGGCCGCCAGGGTCGGCTCGGGGAGGGTGGCGAGCCGGGCGGCGCCGATGGAGGCGCCGACGGTCAGCGTCACGCCCTGGTGCTCGACGGGCTGGCGCAGCAGCTCGGCGAGGTCGGCGAGCCGGTCGTCCAGGCGGGCGTCGTCGACGACTATTGCGACGAACTCGTCGCCCCCGAGCCGTCCGGCCACACCGTGAGCGCCGCACCAGGCGGTCAGCCGCTCGCCCGCGGCCGCCAGAACGGCGTCACCGGCTGCGTGGCCGTGCACATCGTTGACCGGCTTGAAGCCGTCCAGGTCCGCAAGGAGGACCGCGGCCCGGGGGCGGCGGGCGATGATCCGCTCCGCCCGGCGGGTCCAGCCGTCGCGCGTCCACAGCCCGGTCAGCGGGTCGTGGCGTGAGTGGTCCAGACGCCGGTAGAGGCGGCTGGCGTGCAGCGCCCACCCGCCGGCCAGGGCGAGGACGGTGAGGGCCTGGGTGATGACCGGGTTCGTCATGCCGCCCGCCTCATCGCGTTGCGGCGTATGGCGTTGCGCTCGGTGCGGGTCGTGCCGCCCCAGACGCCGTCACCGGCCATGTGCGGGTTGGCCAGGGCCCACGACAGGCAGTCGGCCATGATGGGGCAGGTGCGACAGAAGGCCTTGGCCGGACCGGCGGTCACGCCCTGCTCGGGGAACCAGAAGTCCGGGTCCTGGAGACACGGCTCGTCGCCGGTGATCTCCGGGTACGGCACCGACGGGTCGGCCAGCGGGATCGCGATGACCGGAGTCGGGTTTCCGTTCGTCTTCTGAGCCATGATGGGCAGTGCCCTTTCCTCTGTAGGGGGTTCGGGTGGCCCGGGGCGGGCGCATTGCTTGGTCGTGGTGCCGCCCGCCCCGGGGCGGATCTACAGAACGTCGTCGTGCCAGACGACCTTTATGACGCCGACGTCGGCGACCGCACCGGCGCGGTGCCGGACGGCGGCCTCGGTGTCGACGTCCTCGCGGACCTTCTCGACCACGTCGCCGCGGCAGGGGAAGGCCGACGCCGGATACGTGAACCACTGGACGCCGGTCCGGGGCTGCTCGCCCGGGGTGCGGGTCGGGATCTCAACCGCCCAATGCGCCATGGGGTTCACCTCCTTTTCTGCGTTCCTTCGGAGACCGGGGCTGTCCCGGCTCCCCTTGCCGCCCGGCTCCCCCGGGCCGGGCGGCGCGGGCAGCCGTCAGCGCGGGTCGGACGTGGTGCCGCCGACGGCGGGCACCCGGCTGATGACGGACTCCAGGACCTGCCACACTCGGGCCCCGGCGGCGGCGCCGTACTCGGGGGCGGCGAGGGTGATCCGCACGGAGCGGAAGACGTCGTCCAGGGCGCCGGAGCCGATGCCCAGCCACATGCCGCGCAACTGGGCGCTGTTGATGTAGCCGCCGAAGCCGGTGTGAGGCTCCCCGCCGCGAAGGGTGACGTTGATGCCCCGCTCGCCGGTGTCGAGCGTGTCGGCGACCTCGACGTCCAGGCCCGCCTCGTAGGCGGCGTCGACCAGGTCGCGCAGCAGATTGCGGTTGCGGACGAAGCCCTCGACGGCGGCCTTCTGCTGCCAGATCAGCCCGTCGAACCCGGCCTCGGGGTCGACGCCAGGCTGGGAGGCGATGGTGACGTACCCCGCGCGGTTGGCGGCCGCGAGGGTCGGGATCAGCTCGCGGGTCTCCTCGTCGGGCCCGTGGCCCGGCTGGTAGCCGGGCTGGGAGGCGATCTCGCCCTCCAGCCACAGGGCCATGAGGTCACCGAGGTCGGCGAGGGTCGCGGCGGTCTTCCACCGGCGGTCCAGGCGGCGCTCCAGCAGGCGCTCCAGGAAGGGAAGTCGGATCTTCACGGGGTTCTCCAAACGACCGGACGGACGGGCGGGGTGCGCGGTGGTGCTGGCCAGATCTCCAAGGGCCGCGTGCGGGACGCGGACCAAGGGCTACCGGTCAGCTGACGGGTGCGGCCTCGATGTCGGCGGCCTCGGCGGACGCGGCCGCCTCCGCTTCGGCGTCCGGCTCGGGAAGCTCGTCGACGCCGACGGGGCGCGGGAGGCGCTCTCCCCGGTCGACCAGGGCGGCGTCCAGGTAGCGGGCCGCCTCCTCCTCGGTGACCTCCAGCTGGTACCGGCCGAAGGCCAGCGCCACGAGGTCGGCGGGGGCGGCGGGCTGCTCGAAGGGGCTGACCAGGATGGACGCCAGGCACATGAGGCGCTGGTGCCGCACTCGCTGGCGGTAGTTCTTTCCGAACATGGGCGGGTCCTCCTTCACGAAGCGGCAGGTCAGGCGGTGCGGCGCTCGTCGTCGGTGTCCTTGACGACGTGCAGGGGCGGGAGCTGGCCGGAGGCGCGGAGCATGGCGATCGGGTCCAGCGGGCCGTCGGCGAGGGCGGCGCGGTGCGCGCGGGCCTCCTCGATGGCGGCGGCGGTCGCGGACTGCTCGCGGGCGACCTCGATCCTGGACTTCGCCTCGATATTGGCGATGGTGATGTCCGCACTGCGTTCCACCTGGAGCGCGGCCATCTCGTTGGCGTGCGCGGTGGCCACCCGGCGGTCGTCGCGGCGGGAGCGGGCGATCAGGACACAGGACGCGATGACGGCAACGATCCAGATGATCAGGGCCGGGGCGATCGGGTCGGCGTAGACGCCGACGGACAGGGCGCCGAAGGTCAGCGCCATCGACGAGAAGACGGCGCTGACCGTCTCCTCGTCGTTCTTGGCAGCGAAGTAGCCGGAGGCGGCACCGAAGGCGAGCATGAGCCCGGCGGCGCTGGGCGAGTGCTCAGCGCCCTGGGCGTTCCAGATCCGGGCCAGCGCCAGCAGCGTGCCGGCGGCCGCAGTCGTGCCCACGTAGGCGCGGTGCTCGCTCAGGAAGTCGATCGGGGTCTTCGGGGCGGGCATCTGGCCGGGGGCCGGGATCTGCTCGGGCATCGGGGGCTCCTCGCGGGGGGTCAGTCGGTGGTGTCGGAGGGGGCGGCCGCGGCCCGGGCCTCGGCCTGGGCCCGGTGCTCGATCAGCTGGCGGCGGACGTATTCGCGCTTGTAGCCGATGGCCTCGCAGGCCTCGGTCTGCTTGACCTCGCCGCTGTCGATCGCGGCGGCGACGTCCGCCCAGAAGTCGAACTCGGCGTCCGCCTTGCGCTGGTCGCGGGTCGTCTTCGCGGCCGCCAGGCGCTGCTGGACCTGCTGTACGCGCTTGGTTTCGGCGGTCTTCTCGGCGTCGGACTTGGGCATTTCGTCGGCTCCTTCGGGATGGGGGAGGATGGGTCCTCCTCCTGCTCCGGTCTGGAGCGGGTTCGGAGCCCGGGGCGGCCGGCTGACCTTGGCCGGGATGGCGGCCGCCCCGGGGCGAAGTCACTCGCTGAGGTCGCGGTGCCCCATCGACTCGGCGGCGGCGCGGACCAGGGCAGCGGTGTCGCTGAGCGCGGCCGCCTCCTCCATCTCGCCGTCCTGGGCGTACGCGCCGCGCAGGTGCACGGTCAGCTCGTGCAGTGCGGGCAGGACCTGGCTGGCCTGGAGGGCGAGCCGGATGTCGTCGTAGTCCGCGCCGTTGGTGATGTCCTCGACGGTGTCCCGGAAGGCCGTGGTGGCCTCCCACAGGTCGTCGCCGTCGCGGCTGTCGGGGTCGATCCGGTCCGCGGTGTCGTACGCGAAGCCCTTGACCAGCAGGGCGGCGCCCCACGTGGCCAGGACCAGCAGCATCGCCATGTTGTCGGTGATGGTCAGGACCGGGGCGAACTCGGTGACGTCGTTGACCATCCAGGCGAGGACACCGGCGCCGACGACACCGGCGGCGACGGTCGAGACGTGGTCGCCTACCAGGCGCAGGACGTGGGTGGTGCGGCGCAGGGCCCGCAGGGCGCGGCCGTCGGCGGAGTTGAAGTGCTGGATCGCGGTCATGAGCGGGGTTCCTTCCCGTCGGTGTGCGGCTCCCGGCCGGGCGCCACACTCTTAGGATGCCTACTTTTTGTAGGCCTGTCTAGCATGTGCCCACTATTCGTAGGCGTCTTTTTGTTTCCGCTGGTCAGGCGACCTGCGAGACCGGGACGGCCGGGGTGGGGATCGTGGCGTGCGCGGCGGCCGCGAGGCGGGCGACCAATTCGTGCGCGGTCTCGCCCGCCTCCCGCAGCGCCTCGACCAGGTCGGCGTCGCCCAGCGCCGTGGCGCTGGTGGTCAGGGCGTCCAGGTAGACGGCCGCGTCGTAAATGTCGCCGCGCAGGTCGATCAGGCCGGGCTGGTAGGCGGGGACGCTGGTCAGGCTCGCCGCGCCGGCCAGGTGCTCCGGCATGTTCGCGTCGCGCAGCTGCTCGACCTGCTGGTCGAGCGCCGCGGCGAGTTCCTCGGTGCTCTCGTGCGCCCAGATCTTCCCCATGAGGCGGGCGGCCAGGGCGGTGAGCTTGGAGGGGACGTTCACGGTGACTCCTTCGTCGTCGGGGAATCCGGCCGGGTCGTCCGGGCGTTCCCGCCAATTCCCGAACTCCGGAACTTCCGGAGTTACAGAGTTCGGGAATCAGCGCGAGCGCCGGGGCGGGTCATTTGGTGGTGCTGGTGCGGCGTTCGTCCTTGCCCTGGCGGGCGCGCTCGGCGCGGCGCTCGGCGGCCGCCAGGGCGGCCGCGGCCGGTCCGTCGCACTCGACGCAGGGGACGGAGATCCCGGGGGCGGTGATCCGGCCGGTGTCCTCGCAGACCAGGCACTTCGGCCCCTTCGCGGGGGTCTGGACGCCGTAGGCCTTGCGGTAGGCGGAGACCGGCGGGGTCTTCGGGGGCTTCGACTCCGCCGGGCGCCGGCGGGAGGCCTTGACCGGCTCGACGCCTCCGGCCTGCATGGTCCAGGCCGTCCGCAGCAGGGCGGCTACCGGGCGCATCGCCTCGTTGCGCACCCGCTTGCCGACCTTCTTCTTGACCGAGCGGATCTCGCGGCGGACCTTCGCCTTTGCCTTGCGCTTGCCGTACTTGGCGATCTCGACCGCGCTCTTGCGGAACTCCTCGGCGTAGTCGATCGGCGGGGGCGGCTCCTCGCCGAACCCGGCGTCGATCAGCCATTGCCACTCGATCTCCTGGCGACCGGCCCGGAACCGGCAGTACGCCATCCACTGCAGGAGGTCGACGCGGGGCTCGACCCACACGTGCCCGACCGGGCAGGCGGCCTCCACCACGGCGTCCATGCCGCTCTGGTAGGCCAGCCGCAGCCCGGTGTCGATCCCGCAGAGCGGGCAGGCGATCACGGTCGGAATCCACACGCGGCGCCATGTGTGCTCCGGGTCCTCGACGACGACACGGAAGCGGCGCTCGAACGAGAGGTAGTGGGCGCCTCCGTCGGGATCAAGGGCCCGCCACGGCTTGATCGGCATCAGATCTCCTCCGGGGAACATTCGTGATCTTTCGGGCGTAACAGCGGCGGAACTGGGGGAAACGTGCAGGTCAGAGCCGTGGAACAGCTCAGGAACGGGGTCCGGGAGTGGGGAACATGTTCCGGCTCGGGGCGGGGGTTCCGGCCCTGTTCCGGGCCGGTTCCCCCTCGCTGACCTGCATGTTTCCGGGTGTTCCGGAAGCGGGTCAGCTCCCGTCGGCCTCGCCGATGAGCCTCTTGAGGTCGAGCAGGCGGTAGCCCTTGACCGTGCTCTTGGCGCCCTTGGGCCGGTACGACTCCTTGGTCCACTTCTGGCCGCGCGGGGCCAGGACCTTGTCGAGCACCAGGGCCAGGACCGCGCCCTTGGTCATCGGCTCACCGCCCTCGGGGACGAAGCGGTCCAGGTCCCACGACGTCGGATCGAACCCGTGGAGCTGGTCGAACAGCTCGTCCTCCGTCAGGCCGCTCGGGTTCCCGAGGTCCCCGTAGATCGTGCGGATCGTGCGCAGCAGGACCGGGAGCGGCTCCTCCTCGACCTCGCCGTCGTCCCACGGGTCGCCGCCGCCGGGGTTCGGCAGCACGACGCCGGAGACGAAGGCCTGGGTCCCGGCGTCGAGTTCGCACAGGCCTGCGTCGACGCGCTCCTCGGCCCGCCGGTCGGCCTCCTGGTCACTGGTGATGCAGGCGCGGTAGGGGATCGGCTCGCAGTAGGCGGCGCCGGCCAGCGGGTACACCACGGAGGCGTCGTTGACGTAATCGCCCATCGCCGGGAGCAGCCGGTCCGCCCGCCAGCCCTCCGCCATAGCCCCCTTACCGGCGATCTGAACGATGTCGTCCCTGTCGCAGGCGCCCATCACCTGGACCGGTACCTCCGCGAGCCACGTGTTCTCGCCGATCTTCTCCTTGGTGACGCTGTGGGAGGCAATCACCAGCACGTCGTCGGACTTCGCCGACGTGAGGTGGATCTGCCGGACCAATTCGTCCAGCTTCATCGGCTTTTCCTCGCCCTCCTCACCCTTGGGGAAGGTCTCAGCCTTGGCGGCCGTCACCAGGGCCGGGAATTCGTCGATGACCACGGTGATACCGGGGTATTCGGGGCTGGCCTCCCAGTTCCCGCCGGTCATGCCCGACCGCAGAAAGAGCTTGGGCCGGTTCATTCCGATGGTCAGGGCCCATTCCAGAACGGTGCGCGCCTCGGACGGCGTGCGTGCAACGGCGGCCATGCACTTGGCGTACGGGCCGAATCCCGCACCGTACGAGCCAAGGTCGATTCCCACGATGATGCGGTCGCGGGTCGCGGTCAGAGCGTCCAGGTAGGCCCGCAGCACCGTCGACTTTCCCGAGCGGGGCTTTCCGATGATGCTGACGCTGGTCCGCTTGCCCGGCAGCGCCAGGACCCGGCCGGACATGTCGGCACCGATCTGCGCCTTGTGCAGGTCGTGCGTGCTGATCGACTTCGGCGCCCGGTAGGGCAGCTCCGGCACCGCTTTCCACGGGTCGTCGCCCGGGATGCGCAGCACGCATTCGTTGCGGGCCTGCTTGGACTGCTGCAGAAGCGCCGAATTCGTGCGCACGCCCGGCAGGCAGGCCTCCAGCAGACCCAGGTTCTCCGAGAGCTTCTCCGGAGTCTGGTTCTTGAGCACCAGCTCGACCTCGAAACCCCACTCCCGCGGAAGGACCCGCATGGAGTGGACCGCGACCTTGACCTCCTGGACCAGGGCCTCGTGCAGCATCGCCTCGAACGCCCGCGGCGTCATGCCCAACTCGAACCGGTCCGGCAGACCGGCCTCGGCGCGCTCAAGCTCCTCCAGCTCCTCCGGCGACATGTCCGGCTGGCGGCCGACCCGGGCCAGGACCGCAATGTTGACCAGCACGCCCGCGCCCAGACCGATCAGGCCGTCCAGGAACACGAACCCGGCGACGTCGATGCTGGCCATCGAGCCGTATGCGGCGGCGGCGCGCTGGAGGAACTTGCTGCGGGCCGTGGAGGCCGCCGCGGTGGCCTGGACCAAGGCCATCGACGACTCCTGCTGCGCAACGTCGGCGGCCTTCTTCTTCGCGTCCCGCTGGAGCAGCGCGAACTGGGCCCGGCGGGCCGCCCGCTCTGCCTCCCGCGCGAGCATCTCGGCGCGGCGCTTGGCGGCGTCGGCGTTCTGCCCCTCGACCCCGCGCACCCAGCGCTGGATGCGCACGCCGCCGCGGACCGTGGTGGGCACGATGCCGCGCGGCGTCCACTGCCGCGCCGCCCACCGGCGGACCCGGCGCCGGGCCTGGCGCTGGACGAACGCACGGCGGGCCGTGCGCCCCTCCGGGGTACGAAGCGCCGGGCTGATCCACGGGGCGTCGCCCTCCGGGTCCTCCCCCAGCTCCCACTCCTCGGCGGTGAACACCGTCCCCTCGACCGGCGCGGGCGCGGGCGGCTCGGGCTTGGTCATGTCGACGCGGGCCGCCGGCGCGGGCGCGGGGGCCTCCGGCGCCGGGGTGTCGGAGACCTCGGGCGTGGTGTCGGCGAAGGGCAGTCGGATCACCTTCGCGACCGCCTCGCCGCGGCCGTTCTGCGCCGTCCGCTCGTCGGTCTCGTTCATGCTGGTCTCGCCTCCTCATCTGGGGTGGTGGCGAGACGGGGACGGCCATCGTCTTGGTCGGTGAGGGACCGGCCCCGTCTCGCTCTGTTCAGTTGGTCCGGGACTCTGTGAGCCCGGGAGTCACAGACTTACAGACTCCGGTATTTGCTGTGCGTGTCAGCTGGTCGCGGCCAGGTGCAGGACCGGGTCGCCCTTGTGCTCGCGCTCGGCTTCCTTGATCCGCGCACGGCACCAGGTCTCCCCGCGCAGCACCCGCAGCCGCTGCTCCGGCACCTCCTTCTCGAAGTACCGCTGGACGTCCTTCCAGCCCGTCTCCTGCTCCGCGCGCAGCCGCGCGAGGATCCAGTCGCGGGCCGCCTTCTTCTCGGCCTCGGCCTGCTCCGGGGTGGCCGCGCGGGCGGTCTGCGCGGCGAGCGCGCGGGCCGCGCGGGACTGCTTCGAGCTGTCCTCGTCAGAGCCCTTCTGGCGGCCCCGCGCGGAGGGGGGGTTGTTGGGCTTGACCTGCTCGTTCGCGGCGCGCGTGCGGGACGCTCGCAGGCCCTGCGTGGGCCCCTCAGCGGCGACCTCGGCACCCTTTTTGATCTTCGCAGCGGATACCTTCGCGCGGTCCGCGCGCAGAGCGTTCGAGGGGTCCGCGAGGATCTTCCCGATGGCCTCCGGGTCGATCATCCAGCCCTCGCCGGCGTGCACCTCGCGCACCGGCTCGACGGGCGCGTCGAACATCGCGAGCGACGCCGTGGGCCTCAGTTCGTCGTGCTGCTCGACGAGCCCGGCGACCTTGCCCGCGCGCTTCCCGAACCGCTTGAGGATGCCCTTGGTCACGCCCGGCTCGGCACCGTGCACCTGACGCCATGCCCGGTCCCAGGCGTCCGCCTCCGACAGGGGCGGAACCGTCGCCGTGCGCAGCCACACGGACCGGCGCACGACGCGCCAGTGCTTGATCCGCCGCAGCAGCGCGAGCCGGATCTCCTCCGCGCTGCGGCCGCCGGCCGCGTGGCTCTGGGAGTGCATGTAGATCTCCCAGACCGCCACGCCGAACAGAGAGGACGCGGCGAACACGACCGCGAGCTGAGGCTTGTCCGCGTGGTGCCAGGCGTTCAGCGCGGCCGCGACCGAGGCGAACAGCCAGGTCATCACCGTGTAGAGGCCCGCGGGCTTGTTGTTGGCGACCGCCCACTTGCGCAGCCATGCCATGGCCCACGTCGCACCCTCGATGAAGACGGGCACCATCAGCGCCAGCACCCAGATCACACCGAGGCCGACCACCGCCGAGAACTGCCCGGGGAAGGCGAACGCGATGCTGGTGACGACGACGGTCATCACCCACGGCAGGGGCTGACCGACTGCCGCGGCGAGCCGCTCGTTGCGGGCCTTGCGGGCCGCGGCCCGCTTCTCCCGACGCTTGGCCTTCTCCTCCAGCTTCTTCGTCTTCGCCGCCTGCTTGCGCAGCCGCTTGCGCTCGGCGGCCTTCTCGCGCTCCTCGGCGATCTGGATGTCCGTCAGGGCGTTGGTCTTGCGCCCCTCCGCCTCGGCGTGGGTGGCCGCCGCGCGGGCCGTGACCTTGTCCAGCTGACGGCGGCCCTCGTAGGTCGTCGTCTCCATCAGCGAGTCCTTTCCTGGCCGTGCCCCTGGCGGGCGCGGGTGACGCGGATGATCGGGTCGGAGACGTTGAGGGAGGTCAGGACCTCCCAGGAGTCGAAGTCAGCGCCGGTCCAGTCCGTCATGTCCGCGGACTGCGGGGCGGTCGTGGCCTGGCGGCCGCGCTGCGGGGTGGTCGCGGTCTTCATCACGCCGCCTCCTTGTCCCGGAAGCCGCCCGCCACCGTGCGGAAGGCGGGGGAGGCGAGGACACCCGGCGGGGTGAGGACGGCGTCCAGGGCGATGACCACGAGGGCGATCAGCACCATGCCGACGCGGGCCATGACGCCCAGCTCGATCCCGAACAGCCAGGCGCCGCCGGCCAGCGCGGCGAACAGCCGCACCCGGCCCAGCATCACGGGCAGCAGGGAGAACAGGACGGTCAGGCGGGGGTTGGAGGTCGTGAAGTTCATGCGGCCCGACCACCCTTCGCGGTGCTCAGGGCGGCGGTGCCGCGCCGCGGCAGCGGCACCACGTTCGCCGGCGGGCGGACGCCCAGCACACGGCGCAGGTGGGCGATGTTCTCGCGGTCGATGCTGCTGTTCGGGTCGCTGGTGTCCTCCAGGAACTCCAGGAAGTCGGCCCGCAGCTCGGGGGAGGCGGCGCGGAGGGCAGCGAAGTCGATGCCGAAACCCATGGCGGCCTCGATGTACTCGCTCTCGCTACCGACGATGCGGCCTGCGACGATGGTCCTCATAGGGTCGTGCCTCTCTACTCGGTCGGCCCTTCGCGGGTCCTCTGGCCTGGCTTCCAGGCGTGGCCGGAGGGCCCGTTTTTGGCATGGCGGTGCCCTTGGAAGAGGGCTTTGAGACTTTCGCCGGTGCGAGTTGAAACCTAGGTTTCTTCCGGCTGATCTGATGACACACTACCCAGTGAGCGATGTCAAGAATCTAGATCTCAACGACTTCACCGACACGCTAGACAAGGCATCGAATCGACGTTAAACCTAGATCTGTCTTAGGGTGATCGCCCAGGACATCTACGACGGGGAGACAAGCACTCCAATGACCGGCCCAAAGACGCCGAAGTGGCGACAGCTCGCCGACGAAGTTCGGCGCCAGATTGAAGACGGCACGTACCCACCGGGTGCAGCGCTTCCTCAGCTCAAGGCTGCTGCTGAAGCAGCAGGGGTCTCCTACGAGACGATGCGCGCCGCCTACAAGGCTCTGGAGTCAGAAGGGCTGGTGAGGAGCGTCAAGCGCACCGGGTTCGTTGTGCTGCAAGCCCCCGATCGGCGACGCGTGACCCGTGGGACGACCATCGCCCGGGACCCCGCACGCGGCTACGTGTTCCCAGCAGCCTCTCGCCCTGATGAGCCCTGGGAAGTCCACGGGCGGCCCTTCCGTGCGTTCGTCCCGGCCCCCGCCCAGGTATCCGAGCACTTCGGCATCTCGTCAGGCACCGAGACCCTGCGCCGCCGGCGCGTGACTTCACCTGCTGGCGAGCCGCCCTTCCAGCTGGTCGACACCTGGATCAGCCCCGACGCGGTGGCCGATGCTCCCCAGGTCGCCGAGCCGTCGACGGGGCCGGGCGGCTACCTGGACCGGTTGGAGGAAGCGGGGCACGGTCCCATCTCATGGTCCGAGACCATCCGCGTCCGCATGCCCGACCGGGAAGAGGCCCAGCTGCTCGCCATCTCGACGGCCATGCCCATCTTGGAGACCACGATCATCGGTGTCTCCGCGCGGAGTGAGCGCCCCATCGAGGTCACTGTCCGCGTGATTCCCGGGGATCGGGTAGAGCTGGTCAGCGAGCTACAGAGGGCCCGGTCCGCCCGGTGGCCAGTCACTCCAGTCAAGCCGAAGAAGTAGATCACCGTCGGTGGCCACGACCGACGTTCACCCGCCGGAGAGGGCACCAGCCAGCAACAAAAGGTGTGTCCCACCCGTTGGGCAGCAAGGTAGGAAGAGGAAGATGAGGACCGTGAAGCGCCAGCAGCCCCCGTAGACAGCCCCCACAAACGCCGCGACGGCCGCCCCTTTGCCACGAGGGAACGGCCGTCTGAAGTCGACTCGCCGCCTAGCAGCACCCGAGTCGTACGTCGGCGGTAACGCCGGGCACCAGACCACAGGGGCCCGGGTACCGATATCAGAATAGCCAGACCCGGCCGCACCAAACAGCCACACGTGCGCCGCGTCACCTTTCTGGTGATGAACCCACCGTCGTACGGCTCCCCGATACCAGGGGAGACCCCAGCACGATGAGCACCATTGCTCGACCGCCCGGCACGGACACCGTGCCGGAGACGGCCTCCGCCACCCCGAGAGGGGGTGCGCGTTGAGGAAGCGTTCAGGACGGCCGCCACGGTTCGCCGCCGTCCCCAATGAGACCGTCGATGACTCGGACAGCCTTGACCTGGAGGCCTTGGGCCTGCTGACCGTGGTCCTGCGCCACAGGGACGGCTACGAGATCACCCTGCACGAGATCGCGGAGAAATACGGCTACGGCCGGGACGGCCTGGCCGGTGCCTGGGGCCTGCTCCAGGTCGCCCGGTACATCATCAAGGTGAAGATCCAGTGGGCCGGGGACAACCAGTGGTCGACCGAGGTTGTGGTGTACGACACGCCCGCCACGGACGACGAGGTCAAGGAGCTGCTGGACAGCATCGCGCGCGAGCCGAACGTGCGGACCGTGAAGGTGGAGCCGCCGACCAAGTCGGCACGGGAGCGGGCGGCGAAGCACCTCGCGAAGGTGGAGGCCAAGCAGAAGAAGAAGCGGGAGCGCCGCAAGCTCGACTTCGAGGTGCCGGGGCAGGCGGCGGACAGCGGCCGGGGCCGGGGCGCCCGTAGGGGAGAGGACCGAGGGAGCGGGGCCGCCGGCGCGGCGGCCGCGGCTCCGGCCAAGCCGCCCCGGAAGTCGGCGGCGCCGAAGAAGCCGACGAAGAAGAAGGAGCCGGGCAGGCGGCTGACGCAGTCGGAGGCGGCCGCGGTGAAGCTGGTGGAAGCGGCGTTCCCCGAGCAGCTCCGTGCCCTGCTGCCGTCGTACCGGCCGCCGGTGCTGCGGGACGCGATCCTGGACGCTCTGGACTCGCGCACGGTGGACGTCCTGGTCGAGCGGGTGAAGCGCCGGTGGTGGAAGCACGGCTACGAGGAAGCGGCCATGCAGGGCGGCAAGGGCATCGGCTCGGCGATCGGCGTCGCGGTGGCGCTGGTGCGTCCGTCGACGGACTGCCCGGAGCCGATGTGCGAGGACGGCGTGATCCTCGACTCCGGGGCGGCGTGCCGGACGTGCGAGCAGCGCAAGGAGGACCGGAAGCGCCCGGTGCCCGCGCAGCGCGGCGAGCCCGGCGAGGACCAGGGCGGCGGCGTCCCGGCCCCGCGCCGGTGGAAGTGCCGCACCTGCCACACGCCGGGCAAGACCGGCGTGGAGGCTCCCGAGGACGGCCTGTGCGGCCCGTGCCGCAAGGAGGAGCAAGAGGCGCACGAGGCGGCGGCCCGGCTGCAAGAGAACCTGCGGCGGGCGGAGGCTGAGCGCGAGCGGCTGGCGCGCGAGCGGTGGAACGAGCTGCTGGAGGACGCCTACCGCGAGCACGCCGAACGCGAGCGGGAGGCCGCTGAGGAGCGCGAGCGCCGGGAGGCGGCGGACCGGAAGCGGCTGTCGGACGCAGAGGAGCGGCGCCGTCTGCAGGAGCAGATCGCCCGGGAGAACCCGGAGCTGCTGGCCTACTCGCAGACCGCCTGACGCAGGTCAGGGACGGCCGCACCCCACCGACGGGGTGCGGCCCCTCGGCATGTCCGAGTCCGTGACTCTGTGAGTGCGGGACTGTCGAGTGCCGGAATCCGGCGGCCCTGGCCGTGCGCGTTGCGACGCCGTGCACGGCGCGAGGGGCTGCACGAGGCACGGCGCGGAGCGTCGTTCCTCGAGCAGCGCCGACCGGACGGCGGCCGCGGGTCGTCGACGGTGCCGTCGGGGCCTGGGCGGGGGAGTGCGCGCCTCGTCGCCGGGCGAGCGGGTCAGCTGAGGCGGTCCAGCCCTGAACCGAGCGGACGTCGTCCGGCGCGCGGCACCAGCTGGTGGTCGACGGCGGTGGGGAGCCGCTGCTCGGCGGCCCGTTCGGCGGCCGTGCCAGGCCTGGGCGCGGTGGCGTCCGGCGCCGGAGAGAGGTGCTTCGGTCCGGTGCCCAGGGGGCGGCGGGTGGTGCTCACGGCCTCATCCTGGCAGGCCCGCGCCGACCGGCGGTCTACTCTGCGGCCGCGGCGGGCGGCGTACTGAGCGAGTCGCGGTCGAGGGCCTCGCCGCACCGGTGACCAGTCGTGGGCTCAGCGAGCGCCGTGAAGGCCGTCAGCGGCCGCTGAATCCACTCCGTGCGGGCAGCGCGGGCATGCGCCTCGCAGGCGTAGACCTCGGTGCGGATGGGGCCATAGGCGAGACCGCCGTCGATGGTGGCGCGGCCCTCGATCAGGACGGCCGCGTCACGGGTGCATGTGCCGATCCGCCGGGCGGTCGCGGTGGTGGAGTGCTGCTTCATGTCGCTCATCCTGTCAGCCTCCCCTCAGCGTCCAGGACGGCGGTAGACGGTGCCCGGGATGGCGGGCCAGGGAACCCCCTGCCGCAATGCCCTGTCGGCCGTGCGCATTGCGCACACCCCGAGTGTCCGCCGCCCGTCCGCCGGCGCCGCCGACCCCGTCTCGCCGTCCTCCCGGGGCACCTTCACTGCGGCCCGTGGCGGCGTATCCCTGTGGCACGTCCCGCCCCTGAACCAGCCCCTGGACCCCTCTATCGAAGCGTTTTCCCAGGTCAGACCCGACACCCGGTTTTTCGGTTGTCGGGTCTGACCTGCGTAAATGGTTCGTTTCCGCAGGTGGGACCCGACAACAGGGTTTTCCGGGACCCGGGGAAGGCCGTTGTCCCTTTAGAAGACTGGGGTTGTAGAAGACGAGAGAGAACACAAAAGCGCCTTGCGGCGCGTGCGCCGCTGGTGACGCCCGGAGGGCTAGGTACCGGTAGTAGCGCGCGAGCGCGTGCGAGGCGGCTTCGCCGCGACCGATGGCGCCACGGCGCCAGACAGTTCCCCTCCCCCGAAGAGATCCATCCGACCGGCCGGTGGCCACCAGCTCGCCCGTCACCGGGCAGGCCCTCGATGGGCGACTCCGCCCTATGTGACCCCCTAACAGGCCCTTGCGCCCACCGTGCACGGTGTCCTTCTCCCCTGGTACAGGGGCTCATGCCACCTTCACCGCCGTGGCCGGAGGCGACCCCCCGACGCTGGAAGCCCAGGTCGGGGCCGCAACCCCGATGAGAGCCGCAGGCTCATGACAAGCGGAGCGACCGGCCACCGCCGATTAAGGGCGCGAGGGCCTGTTAGGGGTTAGAGGAGGGTGGCGCGGGCCCGTCACCCGTTGGGGTGAAGGCCGGTGCCGAAGTGACGGCATCGCCGTGGCTGAGGTGATGACGGGCCCGCGCCGTGGGTGGCTGGCCTGGGTGCGTACATGCAGGTCAACCCATAAATAGGACGCCCCTCCGGGGCGACTCAACGCATCCCAATCGGCTCCGCCGGGGGCGCCACGGGCGCCCCCGGCTCCACCGATAGGACAGCGGACGCCCTACGGGCGGCAATCACAGGACGGGGTCGGCGCGTCCCTGAGCGCCTCTGTGTGGCTCTCAGGCCTTGATCGGCACTCCGGGACCTCCGTGGCGGGAACGGCGCTTGTGGCGCCCCTGAGGTGCGTTCTCGGCGGTGTTCTGTGGCAGGCGTGACCAGCGGGTCCGGTGATCCCCGTTGTGCCCGCTCTCCCATGCCCCACCGGTCGGGCCCTTCGCCGGCGTCCGCGGCCGGGATCTCGCCTCAGCTCAGGGACTGCCGTACTGCGTGACTCACGTAGTCCCAGACTCTGTTACTTCATGCTCATCACCCCAGGTCAGACGGGCTGCATGGCTTTGCATCAGGACCCGATGCGCCGAGTCCCTTGACACCTGCTGTGCGTTTCCCACACAGTAGAGGTGTGCGGAAAACGCACAGCGATTCCAAGGGAGATCACCATGGCCGTGTCCATCGACCGCACCACTGACCGCGCCGTCCTCACCTGGGAGGCCGCCGACGACCCCCAGGGCTACATCGTCCAGGCCGTCGACAGCGGGGACATGGAGCTGGCCCTGACCGCCCTCGGGCTGAAGCACTACGAGGACCTTGCCAGCGTCGACCAGTTCGAGCGGGCGCGGATCCTGCGGGCCACCGCCAAGCTCGCCAACGAGCTGACCCGGCGGGTCCGGCACATGACCGTGGCCGCCCGCGAGGACGGCATGACGTGGGGCACGCTCGCCTCCAACCTCACCGGCGACCCGCACGCCCGCAGCACCGCCCGCAGTACCTACGAGGCCGGTCTGCGGCAGATGGGCCGCACCGTCACCGAGGACTGAGCTCGACCGACCCACCCCGACCAGACCCAGACAGGGAGATCAGACGTGAGTGACAACCGGACCAACGAGCAGATCATCGCCGACATCCAGGGCGGCACCATCGGCCGCATCTACCAGGAACAGCAGGCCGACCAGCAGGACAACGTCACCGTCCAGCGGGTGTGAGTAGTTGCGGTACAGGATGTAGCGCTGAGAATGATCACGGCCGCTGAGCTGGCCCGGAGAGGCCAGCCGATTCCTTCGGGTTTCCCTGTCCCGGAAGGCCGCCGGCGGCCTGGAGGGCGGCGAAGTCGGTGTGCGCCGCGGTGATGGCTTCGGGGTAGGTCGTCCGCTTCTCGTGTTCGGCCAGAGCCCGGTAGGTGCTGGACAGGCTCGGGTTCTGCCCTTTGCGCCTGCCGGTGGGGATGATCAGGTCGGGCTGGATCTGCTCGACCGTCTCGCCGCCTGTACGGCGCCGGAGGACGGTGTGCAGCATGTCGTCGGTGATGACCGGCGGTCGGCCGCCGTGCTTGCCCTTGCGGGCCGCGGTGTCGAGCCCTTCCAGCGTCGACTCCCGGATGTTCTCCCGCTCGGTCTCCGCCATGGCCGCGAAGAACGCGAACAGCAGGCGGCCGTGTCCGGTGGGGTCGTAGATCCCGGCTGCCTCGGCACCCCCGCGCACCCGGCCCACCCGGTGACCGCTGAAGGCACGTACGCACCGACCCTCGGCACCGGCGCCTACGCCCTGGACCAGTCCTGGCACATGCTCTGGCTCCTGATCGCCGCGCTCCTGATCGCGGCCCTCTGACGGCCGCCGCTCTGACGAAGACACCTGACCTCGGCTGACGCCGGGAAAAACCCGGAGTGCGGCAGTCCCGGAGTTACAGACTCCGGGACTGCCGCACTCCGGGTTTCTGCTGGAAGTCACTCACAGACTTCGGCGCTCGGGGAGGGGCCCTGGGAGCCCCGGGACGAGGTGATCAGGAGGGGAGGGCGTCGAGCGCGGCCTGCCACGGGTAGGCGTCGAGATTTCCGTGCTTGGGCTTGTGCGGGGTGAAGCCGCCCTCGCCGAGCAGCACGTTGACGCCCGCCTCGCGCAGGAAGTCGACGTGCCGGTTCACGGCTGGGTGGGCGGCCTGGGCGTCGTTGAAGTGGGGCAGCGCCACGATGGGCACGAGCGCGATGCCTTCGGTGATCAGCCCGAGAGCGAGGGTGTCGGAGACGGCGGTCGCCCACTTCGCCAAGGTGTTGTTGGTGAGCGGGGCGACGAGGATCGCGTCCGGCGGCGGCAGCACGTCGGGCTGCGAGGGGAGCTTGTACTGCCAGCGCACGGGGTGGCCGGTGAGCTTCGCCAGGGCCTCGATCTCGCCCTCGGCGTCCTCGGTGAGCCACCGGTGGGCAGAGGGCGTGAGGATCAGGCAGACGTCCCATCCGGCGGCCTGGGCGGCCCGGATCGGTACGGACAGACGCCGGGCGGGCGGGGCGGCGCAGGCGATCAGGTACAGGGTGCGGTTCGTGGTCACCCGGGCAGTCCACAGCGATCAGCAAGGCCGCGCAAGCGTCCCTCTGCGCTGCCGGCGCCCAGCAGGCGCAGGTCCTCGACGAGTCGCTTCGTGCGGGGTCGGCACACGACCTCCTCGGGGGCCAGTTCCTCCGCCTCCAACAGCGTGTCGACGGCCTTCTCCCGTAACCCGGCCTGCTTCTCGCCGATGGCGCGGTCGGTGAGCAGGTGGGCCCGGCGCTCTCGCGGGAGGTCGGCGAGGGCGGCGGCGGGGATGCCCGTCGCGACCGCCACGGCGTCGGCTCCTTCGCTGAGTTGGATGTGTGCGGCGACCCGGTAGAGCGCGCAGTTCGTCGGGCCGAAGCTGGTCCACAGCTCGTTTCCGTCGCCCCCCAGACGGTCGGCGTGCTCATCGGCCTGGTCCAGGAAGTCGGGCACCGCGCGGGCGAGCACGTCCGGGCTGCGGTCGTCCGCCTCGGCCGCCGCGGCCTGGGCCATCGCCGCCTTCAAGAACAGCATGCCCAGCACGCTCAGCCCTTCGGGGCCGCGCTGCATCAGGTCGGCCTGGAGCCGGTTGGCGGCCGCGGTGACGAACGTGACGGCGGCGGCCGCCTGGCCGTGGGCGGTCATTGCGTCGGCCAGGTGCCGGGCCGCGCTCGCCATGATGACGGGGTCCTCGGAGCGTTCGGCGGCCGCGACCGCACGCTGGCCGGCAGTGACGGCAAGTTCGCTGGAGCCCCATTTGATGGCGGCCGCCTCGGTCAGCTCCAGCGCCAGAGACAGCTGCCGGTACGCCTCCAGCCGGTCGTCGCCCTCGTGCCGTGCGGCGGCCCGGGTCGCGTCGATGAGCAGCTGGGGGATCTGCGTGCCGAGCTGGGCGAAGTGTCCGGCCTGGAAGCCGGTGCGGGCGAACCAGAGGCTGCGCTGCAGCGCGGCGACGGGCACCGGCTCGACGCAGGAGTCGTCGCACCGGCCGGTGAGGACGTCGTGGCGGTGCAGGGCGGCGCGTACGGCCTCGATCTCCGACTCTGCGGGGCACAGCACCACCGGGTCGTACAGCAGCCGGTCCAGCGTGATGCCTAAGCGCAGCGCGATCTCGGTGGCCACCGACAGATTCGGGTCGGCCTGGCGGCGGCCGCCCTCCAGCTCCTCGACCCACCGGCGCGAGCGCTGCATCAGTGAGGCGAACTCTCGCTGGGACAGGCGGCGGCGTCCTCGCCAGTGGGCGACGCGGCGGCCGAACTGGATGCGGTCCATGGGTACTCCGCAGCGGGGTTGAAAACCCACACACATCGTGTGGGCTGCCCCGTGTATACCGCCCTTACGGTCCGGACATGGCCAAGTCCGACAAGCCGTCCACTCCGACGTGGCACCGGCTCGCACAGCCCTCTGATCGGATCCGTGCGCAGTGGGTGCGTGGCGACGATCGCACCCGCTGGGTGTCGTGCGGCCGCTCCTGGGATGCGGTGGCCATCGACCCGATGGCCCGCGGCCTGGATGCGCTGGCCGCCCTGCGGATCAGCCCGCGCCGCGGCTACCCGGTGCTCGCCGACCACATCCGCGGCCAGCTGTATGTCCTGGTACCGCCGGGCACCGGCAGCGCGGCCGCCGGGCTTCCCGGTGTGCGCGTGCTCTCCGACGGCCACCAGCTCCTGCTGCCGCAGACGGCACACGGCACCCCGATGGCGCACTGGATCAGCCCACCGCGCGAGAACTCCCCGCTGGTACGTCCCGACCGGCTCACACACCACCTGCGCGCCCTGGCCAGCGCCGACCAGCCGAAGGCGGACCCCTCATGAACACTCACCACGTCCTGCACGACTCGGCGGGCCGCCTCGCGGCGGAGTGCCCGCCCGACCGCAGCGCGCACGAGCAGGTGGCGCGCACGGCGCTGGCATGGTCCTCTCCGCTGGACGTGCCGGCCAGGGACGTCGCCCAGATCGGCCATCTGCTCGCCGGGGCGGCGCGGGTGGTCGCCGACGAGGTGCGAACCCACGCGGCCCGCCTCCCCGAGAACGACGGCCGACGGCTCTTCGCCGAGCTGATCCTGCAGGACGCCGACGAGAGCCTGTCGCAGCCGTGCACGAGCCTGCATCGGGTCCACAAGCGGGCCCGGCTCATCCGTGCACTGTACGAGCGGCTGGACCGCCTCCAAGGGGCCGTGCCCGTCGACGATGCCGCGTCCGCAGCACCCCCCTGAGCCGTCTCCCGGCGCCTTCCCCCGTAGGCCCGGGCGACGACGAAGCCCCCGGCGGCTGCTCCTGCACCGAGCGTCGCCGGGGGCTTCTCCATGCGTCTCCGCGAGTCCGGCAGTCACGGACTGCCGGACTCACAGAGTCCGTGATCTGATCAGAGTCGGCGCAGGCAGGCCTGAGGGACCTGCCCTCCGGGGACGATCCGCCACAGGTGCCCCTCTCCCCCGCACGCCCGATAGGCGGGCCCGCTGTCGGTGCGCGCGACGGCGACGACGCACGACCTGACGACCTCGCCCCTGCGCAGGTGGTGGTGGACCGGCGAGTTCATGGTGGCCACCGGTCCCTCCGATGGGCCCGGGCGGCGTACGGCGACGCGCTGCTTCGCCTTCCACTTGGTGGTGCAGTCGGCCGTCTTCACGGCCGGGGCGGTCTTCACGGCCGGGGCGGCCTGGGCCCCAGCGGGCGCCACCAGAGTCGCGAGCATCGCGGCCGCCACGGCGACCGCCGTCATCCATCGGTGTGTCATGCAGAGCCAACGGGCTACGCCCGACCCCGGGTCACGCCCGGCCGCCGATGATCACTCGCACGCGTTCGGGACGGCACCCCCGATCAGTGCTCAAATACGTGAGTCCCGGAGTCTGTGACTCCGGGACTCAGTGGCGTGGAGCCCAGATCAGACGACTTCCTTGGCCTTGGAGGGGCGCCCCCATCCGGTCGCGCGGTCGATCGCCTTGAGCAACGCGGGCTCCCACCCGGCAGCCGCCAGGCCCGCATCGTCGGCCAGACCCGCCTCGGCGAGGGTGGACAGCTGCATCACGTGCTCGATGCCCTCGGCCCACGCCTCGCGCACCGCCCGCCGGCAGGCCAGGCGCGCTTCGAGCTCGGCGGTGGTGCCCGGCTCGCCGGACCGCCGGGCCTCGGCGAGCGCGCGGCCGCGTTCGGCGACGGCGTCCAGGAGCAGGACGGCCCGCTCGGCGTCGGGATGCCGGGGAGCCGGGGAGGCCTTCGGGCTGACGCCGCGGCGGAGCTGTTCCATGCGGGTGGGCAGCGGGGTCCACGACGGTTCGCCGGCCATCACCTCATTGGTCCGCTCCACGGCCCGGGTCCAGGCGCGGAACAGGCCGCGCGTTTCCAGCGGGGTGCCGGGCGGGACGGGATGGTCGCCGCGATGGTTGGCGTGCAGGCTCACCCACAGCGCCGTGGTGGTGCCCCGCACCCGCTCCATGAGCGCGTGCCGCTCGACGAGCCAGCGGCGCAGGGCGTTACGGGACAGCCCCGACAGGGCGGTCAGCTCGACGTAGGCCTCCGTCTTGCTCCATCCCTGGGGCCTGCGCACGATCCGCATCTCTTCGAGTGACGGTGCGAGGTCCTCGATCCGGCACGCGCACAGTTCACCGGAGCGGGCCCCGGTGTCGACGACCGTCGCACCGATGGCGAGCATCCGCACCTGCCCGGCCAGGGCGTCCGCCTGGTCGGCGACCTCCTCCAGGGAGGTCCGCAGCAGGGAGCGGGCCCGCTTGGGCACGGGCTGCTTGCGCGCCGGATCGGGCTGCGGCGGCAGATCGGCGTAGACCCCGGCCGCCTTCGCCAGGAGCGCCAGGACCTCGATCCGGGTCTGCCGGGAGTTCTCGCCGCTGCCTTCCTTGGCCGACCGCCGCACCCGCAGCGCGCCGCGGCCTGCGAGTTCCAGGTAAGCGTCGACGGCGGCGCGGCGGAACAGGGCGCCCGCTTCGGCGTCGACATCGAGCGGGTGGTCGGCGTGGGCCAGGGCACGGCCGTACTCGCCAGCCACCCACCGCACCTGGCGGCCGCGGGCCTCGGAGATCTCGGCGTCCCACGAGCGCACCTCGGCGGCGGCCGCGAGCAGCAGCTCCGGTCCCTTCAGCGTGCGGTCGACGGCCATCAGCGGGTCTCCCCGGAGGCGGGCCGCCGCACGGCCTGGCGGACGCCGCGGGCCGCCGGGGACCACGACAGGGCGTCGCCGCCGTGGAACTGGCGGAAGACGGTGTCCTTGGACAGGTCGGCCGCCTGGCCGATCTCCGACCAGGTTGCCGCCTTAGCGTCGGGGCGCCCCACGCCGCGCAGGGCGCGGCCGGCGGCGTCATGCGCGGCACGGCCAGCGGTGTCGGCGATGAGCATCAGCAGTTCGAGCTGGCGCAGCGGGTCCACGGCGAGGCCGACGGCCTCGGCGAGCAGCTGCACGCGGTCGGCCGGTGCCGTGTCGGGACTGTCGGCCCGCTTGGTCAGGTCGCCGATCTGCTCGGCCGCCATGTCGACGTCGTCCACCCGGATTCCTCTCGTTGTGCCGGAACAACGAACGGAGGAAGCGTAGCGGGGTTCCGTTGTGTCGAGACAACGAAACGGGCGCGGTTGGCGAGAACCGCGCCCGTTGGCTGAATTACAGACTCCGAGACTGCCGGAGTTCCGAACTCTGCTTCTGCTCAGCCAGCTCCTAGCTGGCCTCTTCCTGTTGAGCGGCGGCCCGACGCCGGGGCAGTACGGACTGCAGCAGGGCCTCCTCCGTGTCACCGTGCAGCCGGTGAGCGTGCCCCTTCAACAGCAGGTCGACGGCGACGCGGATCAGAGTGTTGTCGGTGATGATCTCCGACCGGTCCCGGCGGCGGGCACTCACGTGCCGGCGCAGATCCGCGAGATCGGAGAGCTGGTCGGCCCGCAGCCGGGCCTCCTTGCGCTCCAGCATCGTCCACTTCGGATCACCGGAACTGCGTGAGTCCGGCACTTCGGGAGTTCGTGAGTCCGGCACTTCGGGAGTCCGGGATTCCGTGCCCGCGTCCTGCTCCTCCTCTCCGCGGAGGATGGGTTCGACCTCGGGCCTCAACGGCTTGCGCTCACCGCCGATGCCGGAGTTGGAGGGGACAATGGACCGCTCCCGTTGCGGTGTCACGCGAACTCCTTGATCATGCGCTGGGCGGCGGCCTGATAGACCTCCCGCATCTCGTTGGCGCGGCTGCCCAGCTCTGCGAGCGGCAGAGCCTCGTCCGCGGCGTCCTTGACCACCGAGCGTGCCGGGATCGGCTCCCAGACCTTGCCCTCGCCGAAGATGCTCGGCAAAGACTTGAGGTGGTGGGCGTGACCGGCGAGACGGCCATCGACCAGTGAGGGGACGGCACCCGCGAAGGTCAGGTCCGGGTTGCCCATCTCGGTGCGGTTGATCTCGTCCGCGATGAAGTCCCGGAACCTCACGGCGCCCTCGACGCCGTCGTACTCCGGCTCCACCACGGCCACGGCCCAGCGCGCGGCCGCCAGGGCGATCTGGGTGAGATGCCCAAGGGAGGGCTGGCAGTCGAACAGGGTGAAGTCGTAGTCGTCGTCGGCGCCCTGCAGCGCGCGGGCCAGGCGCCCGCGCGCCCCGATTACGGCAGCCTCGGAGATGCGGTTCTCCAGGTCGAACCGGCTGGGGATGATATCGATCCGCTGGCCGTAGATGCCGCCCCACCCGCACGGCACGATCGCGTCGGCGGCCACGCCGACCTCGCCCGACTTGATGACCTCAGAGGTGGTGACGAGCGGCTTCTCCTTGCGGTAAGGGCGGCCCATCCTGCGTGAGACGTTCGCCTGCGGGTCCACGTCGACGACCAGCACCCTGCATCCTTCGTCGGCGAGTGCGGCCGCGACGTTGGCGACGTAGCCGGATTTGCCCGTGCCGCCCTTGTTGTTGCCGGCGGCGACGCGCTTGCTCCGTTTCGGCATGCCCCTCTCCTTCCTCCGGTCCGGGATCTACGACTCCGGAGGTGCCGGAGTCTGTGACTTCGGCAGTCTGGCAGCCCGCCGGCGGAGCCCTGCACGGAACCCGCCGACTTCACCGTCCGGCCCGCCCTTCACTCGCCGCAACGGCCGACGGGCCCACTCCGGCTGTGGTCCGCTACCGCCACCCCCACCGGGCCAAAAAGAAGAGGCTGAGGTCGGTGGCTGCCGGGGGCCTTCGCCGGCCCCCGGGCCCCCGCTGCCCCGGCACCGCCCGGCGCGGTCAGCACTCCCGTGGTGCGGGTGCGTGCGCGCCGGTCGGCACCGGGGTCGTGGTTCCTGGCCTGGGCGGGTTGGGCCAAGCGGTCGGTGTCAGTCGTCCCAGCCCTCGACGGGCACTTCCTCCGCCCTGCATACCGCGCACATGCCGTACGGGGAATTCGCCCGCGTCGCCTCGCCGCACCGGCAGATGATGAATCCCGCGGCGCAGTCGTCGCACAGCCGCTCCGTCATGCCGGACACGCCGCCGCACACCGCACACGGGCCGTCCTCCCGGCAGTCGGAGGCCTTCACCAGAACGTCGCTCGTCAGCGAGGGCACCAGGCGCCCGACGTTGCCGTGTCTCCCGGGCTCCAGCTCCCGGACGCGGTAGGCGACGGGCGGCCCGTCCTCGCCCCACTCCACGGCGTACACCACGGCGGGGCGGCCCTCGCCGAACCGGATCCGGGCGCCGGGGGCGTGGCCGCCGTGCTGGTCGACCAGGCGGTCATCGAGCCATCCCTTGACGGCGAGCCACATCACGCCCGGCGGGTCCATGTAGCCGTTGTGGTTACGCACCGGCACCCACGCTTTGCGCCACCGGTCGATCAGGCGGCCCACGGCGTGCCGTTCCTCGATCTTCTGCCAGCCCACGGTCATCAGGTCCCGGTCGTCACTCTCCGCGGCGTCCGCGTACGCGTCCAGGCGCGGTTTCACCTCGCCCCACCACACGGCCGGTACCTTCGTCGTCAGGCGGGCGGCCGCGAGGTCCAGCGGCTCCATGAGTGTGTCGACGGCCGCCAGGTCGTCCGCCTCGACAGCGGCCCGCAGCGCGGCCCGGTCTGGACGCAGTTCAGGGTGCTGGTCGGTGAGCATCGCGTAGACCAGGGCGAGCAGCCAACGGTCCTCCAGCACGTTGTACGTCGCCCACCGCGCGCTCTGCGTCTTCGCTTTCCTCGCCTCGCGGTCCTCCGAGCGCTGCGCCACCTGCTCCGCCCGGCCGCCGGGGAGTTCCGCAGCGCGCCGCACCTCCCACTGCACCGTTCCCGTGACGTCCTGGGGCCGCCACAGCCAGCACGCCACCCCGACGTGCCCGGAGCCGTCACAGCCCTCCGGGCACGTGCGGCTGGCGATCGGGACGACGCGTGGCGGCTCCGCCTCCTGGTGGACGTCGGCGAGGCGCCGGCGGGCGGCGGTGTAGGAGATGCCCTCGCGTTCCGCGAGTTGGCGGGCGGCGCGCTTGGTGTGCTTGTCGTTGGTCATGACCGGTCGCTCTCCCGGCGGCGGACCCCACGCATCCCCGCCGCGACGTCGGTGGCCAACGGAAGGTCCTCGGGGCGGTGCTGACGTCACGTGAGGCTCAAGCCCCTTGTCCTCGGTCACCGCTCCCGGCGTGGGCGGGGCGCGGCTCGGAGTCAGGCCGACGTGCGGCGGCCGGTGTCACCGTAGCCGCCCGCACTGACAGTTCGCGGCTCCGTGCACCTGACCTGCGCGGACGAACTTTCGCCGCAGAATTATCGGCAATCTTGTGGGATGAATTGCTGAACTTTCCATAGGGCTCTCCCAGTAGAACTTCATGTGTGAGACGGGATGTGTGCCCAAATGGAAGATCGAGCCGCGGTGACGGACGGCGCCGGGAGCGCCGCTGACGGGCAGCGGACGGGGGTCCAAGGCCGGAAGCGGGGAAACCCCGAGAAGCTGGAGGCGGACCGCGCCCTGTACGAGCGGCTCCAGCAGCGCGACTTCACCGGCTGGGAATGGGAGCTGCTGCGTGATGACCTGTGGGTCTACGGCTGGAGGATCCTGCGCGCGTGGATGAAGGACGGCACGATCATCGCGAAGTGCGGTGAGCGCGGCATCGTCGTACCCGCCCGCTGGCCGGAGGTCGAGACGCTGACCCGGCGCGGTGACCTGCGCGACGAAGTGGCTCACGAAGCCGTCGAGAGGGCGGTGAAGACCTTCACCGAGGAGTACCTGCCGAACGGCCGCTGGGACCCCGCCAAGGGGGCCACCATGCGCACCTATTTCGCCCGGACCTGCATGTACGCCTTCCGGGACGCGTACAAGAACTGGGCTTTCGGGTACCGCCGCAACCTCTTCGCCGCCGTCAGCCCCCTCATGGACGCCAACCTGTACGCCCCCGGCGCCTCGTACGGGGGATTCGAGGACACCACGGCGTTCCAGGAGGCCGTGCAGCGGATCCTCGAGAACGCCGGGCCGGAGGTGCGCGCCATCTGCGGGTGTATCTGGGAGACGAAGATGTCCCAGAAGGAGATCGGCGCTGAGCTGGGGATGACCGCCCGGGCCGTCGAGGGGCACATGAGTCGGCTGCGCGGCCGGGCCAAGGTGCTGGTCGCCCGGGGCGAGATCGAGGTTCCGTACGGCCGGGCCCGCATGGCGAAGGCGGGCGCGCGATGAACAACGGCAACGGGCTCGACGTGCGTACGGCGCTGGTGCTGCTCGCCGGCGGAGTGGGCGCGTACATCGCGTTTCTCCACCCGGCCGTCGGTGTCGCCCTCCTGGTCGGCATCGGCGTGATGACGATCCTGCACCTGCTGCTCAAGTAGCGAAGGTGTGGCCACACTCGGCGATCACCGCGGCTGCCGCATCCCGGGCCTCGGCGGACTACTCCACCGAGGCCCCGCCGCTCCCGCTCAGCCGCGGTTCTCGTACCACTCGACGAGCTGCTGGTACTCCTTCCTCAGGAACGGATGCCACACGTGGGACGGTGGCACGGAGTAGCAGGCGTCACAGCACGTCTTGACCCACGGCATGCCTCCCCAGTCCAGGCCGACTACGACGACGCGCTTACGGCCTGGGGACGGGCATGTCTGGCAGGTGGAGGCCGCTTCCCGGGTGGCCTGGTTGACCACTGCCCACACCTCCGGACCCTGGCTCCAGGGAGCCCCCTTCCAGCACAGGTCGCCGAATTTCTCCTCCCAATGCGGCGCGGGGTGGCCGGGCCAGACCTCGTCAAGTGCGCGCTCCGCCCGCTGGATGATGGGCGCCCAGCCCGCGCCCTCCGCGCTGAACATGGCGTGCACGACGGCAGGTCGCTGGGCAGCGGCCCGGGTCTCGGCACGGAGGGCTGTTGTGTACTTCTCGCCGGTCGCGGCCTGTCGCTGACGGGCCCTCTGTGCGGCGGTCGCCCGGTTCTTCTTTGGCATTTGTGACGCTCGCTCCTGGCGGTCCCCACGCTCCCGCCGACGGAGGAATGCCGGGGAAGCGGGCTCCCGCAGGAACCTTGGCCGGTCGATCACCTAGCGGCGTGGGCGCGGGTGTCGGCGGGCGGCGTACGCATCTTGCCGGGCGAGAGCGTACCGCGCACTGGGGGTTCGCAACGTTCCTGGCGGTATCTTCGCCGAACCTATCGAGTGGACTAGATAGGTTCGCTACGGTGCATGCATGAGCACTCTCACCGAGACACCTGCCGAGCGCATCGCTGGTGACCTCGCCCTGGCGATACACCAGCAGCTCATCCGGCCCGGGGAGCGACTGCCGTCCCAGTCCAAGCTGATGACGTCGTACGGCGTCGCCATGGGCACCGCGTCCGCCGCGCTGGGCAAGCTCGCGGCCGCCGGCCTCATCCGGACCGTGCCGGGCTCCGGGACGTTCGCCGTCCGGCCGAACCCCTTCGAACCGAACCCCGTGCTGGACGTCCTGGCGGCCGCCTCCCTGTGCCGGACCCTCGCCGCGCGCACCTCCGGCCTGGACTCCGCCCCGGTGCTGGAGATCGGCGGCGGCGAGAACGTGGACACCTCCGGGGACCGCGAGGGTCCGCTGACGCGCCTGGTCGACGTCTCCGCCCTGGAGGGCCTGGACCGGCACGTCCTCCGATGGATGAGCGAGGCCCTGCTGTCCGCCGCGCGCCGCCTGGTCGCGGACGGCCCGTGCGAGGGAGATACGCACGTCATCGCGACCGCTCGGGCGATCCTCCGCGACGGCGGCCGCCGCCCCGAGAACCAGCCCGGCATCGCCGTGCACGGCGGCCCTACGCCCGATGACGAGCACGTTGTGCTGCGCATCTGGCCCGAGCGCGCCGCCCCGGCCGACGCCGACCCGTACGGCCCGCCGTTCTAGGCGCCCCCTGACCCTCCCGACAAATCACCGACCACGTCCACGTCCAGGAGGACGACCCTGATGACGACCGAGACGACCGACGAATACGCCCGCTGGAAGGGCCTGGAGATCCGCCGCCCCGACGAGGTCCGTACGAGCCCGGGCGGACCCGTCCCGATCGGCTGGCAGGCGGAAAAGCGCAGCAATCACACCGACCGTCTCGGCAACCTCGCCCTGCCGCACGACTTCCCGTACGAGGTCCAGCGGGGCGACGCGGGCGACGCCCTCGCCGTCCTGGCCCTGGGGGAGTCCATCCGCCGCGACCTCGCGTACGAGCGCGGCGGCCGCGTCCTGTCCGCGCTGGAGCTGGGCGCCACCTGGGCGCAGGTCGCGGCCGCACTCGACGTCCCCGTGGACGAGGCCCGGGCGCTCCTGCGCGGGTATGCCGAGGGGCAGCACAACCTGTACCGGGGCGACGTCGCCGAGGGCCGGGCCCGGCCGTTCGGACTGGACGATGACCGGCACGCCGCCGTCCTGGCGCTGTGCGAGCTGGGCGACGACGAGACGACTGACGCCCGGGACGGGGCGGCCCTGTGACCGCTGCGACCGACTACATCGGGTGGAAGAGCGCGCCTCTGCTGGAGCTGGTGCGCTCCCTCGCCGTCTCCGTCACGGCCGGGAATCTGGACCATGTGCCGGACCTCGCGGCCGCCGCCGGGATCCTCCAGTACCGGCACGACTGGCCGATGTACCAGGGTGCGAGCGGGCCCCGCCCGGACTCCGGGCTGCCTGACGTCGACCTGATGCGCCGAGTGCGGTGGGAGGCGAACGGTTTCCTGGCCGTCACGGCCGGGGAGATCCGCAGGGCGATGGGCGGGAAGTCTCTCGCCGGTTTCAACCTGTGCACCGTCCCGGCGGAGCTGCCCGTCGACGACGACGCACCCGTGTGCCTCTACAACGGGCTCGCCGGGGTCGGCTCGCTGCTGGGCACGATCGCCCGGGGCGAGGATGCCAGGGCCGCGTTCCAGGCCGTGGAAGACCACGCCGTGCACAACCGCCCTCACCCGATCGAGTACTGAGGAGAGACCGTGAGCGACTTCCCCTCTGGCGTGACCGGCGCCATCGGTCACGCCCTGGCGCTCAACCTGCGCCACTACGGCCAGCAGTTCGGCATGGACAACTTGCGCTGGTCTGACCTGTACGTGGACGTGATCACGGCGCTGAAGTGGGTTCACTCGGTGGACCCGGCCACGGCCGTAAACGTCGCCCGGCGCGCCCTCCAAGACGCGGCCGACGAGGGCGACAAGCAGCCCGTGCCCCTGAAGGAGTCGGCGCTGTGCCTGCGGCACTCCCTGACTCAGGCCAGCGTGCCGTACGGGAAGTGGTCGCAGGACCAGGCCGAGGCGTTCGTGACCGCCGTCCTCATGGACGTTGGCTGACGCCGGGACATCATCCTGAGCAACCGAAGGGCCCCGCCGCCTGGGGAGCATGGCGCGGGGCCCTTCCGCGTTGTCGCCGTTCTGGCGTAAGCGATCTCCGCGCCTGCTGCTCAAGTCGCGCACGGCGTATCTGCATCGAGGTTTTTGACCTTGGTCGATAGGGTCCGGTGGGGACGACGTGGCATGTGCTTGCTGACGTGCCACGGAAGTACGTGGCACGGGGAGAAGCGCATGGGGGATGAATTCGCCGCGGTAGACACGGAAGCGGAGACCACGCCCGAGACGGACCTGTCCGCCTCGCCTGGTCCGCTGCCGCTCCCCGAAGGAGCGGAGCCGGTAGACGGGGTGATGGGCTATCACGCCCTCGTCAAGGGCAGCACGGTCACCGTGTTCGGTCCGGACGGCGCCGAGATCGCCTCCGCTGCCCGCCGGGGGTACAACGACGCCCTGGTGGGCCGGGTCGGTGACACGCGGCTGGTCAGCGACGGAATCGGGGACGGGCGGCTGACGTCGTTCGCGGGGCTGGCCGCGCGCCATCACCGGGCGGTGGCCGACCCGGGCGTCCGCGACCGGGTGTGGGTGCGGTGGGAGGAAGACGGCGTCGCCGCGGTGTACGGCACCGACAAGTACGACGATGACGACCTGCGGGCGGTGAAGGCCGGGAACCTGTACTGGTCGGGACAGCGACAGGCACGGGTGACGGGCCGGAAGTGGAACCCGGGCACACGTGACCGCAACCTCGCCGCAGTGCTGAAGGAGTTCGCCCGCCAGGACCGCAACATCGTGGTGCTGGGCCCCAGCCAGACGCCGGATGGTCTGCCCACCTCGCCGACACCGGCCGCCGTGGCGGCCGCTGCCGCTGTCCCGGCGCAGCAGGCCCCGCCGGCGGCCGCGCCGCCTGCCCCGGAGCCCGAGCCGGAGCCGGAGCCCGAGCCGGAGCCGGAGCCCGAGCCGGAGGACTTGACCGGTCTCTCGGACGAGGAACTGCTGGCGGCGGAGGACGCGGCTGCGACGGCCCGCCGTCAGTACCGCTACAGCAGCGCCGAACCCCGTGTGACGGAGGCCGAGTACCAGCGCCTGCACCAGGAGATCGGCAGGCGGCTGGTGGACCGGGAGGCGACGGCGGCGCCGGTCACGGAGTTGAGCGACGAGGACCTGGCCGCCGAGCGCGAGTGGTGGAAGAAGACGATCGGCAAGACGTCGTTCCACTCCTCCGACGAGAAGTACCGGACGCTGGAGCGGCGGCGCGACGCGGTGACCGCCGAGCAGAACGGCCGCACCGCCCGGGCCCTGATGGCGGGCCCGGCGGCCGCCGACCTGGACGATGAGGCGCTGGAGAGCGCCTACGAGCGGATCGGGCCGGTGTGGACCCGCCTGCCCGGCGGCAACGAGCTGAACGACCAGGTCACCGCCTACCGCAAGAGCCTCCAAGACGAACGGGTCGCCCGGCGGGCGCGGTCCTACAGCGAGCGGACGCCGGTCGGCGAGATGACGCTGGAGGAACTGATCGCCGAGAGCGCCGACCTGGGGTCGGACCTGGCGGCCCGCAACGAGCAGTCCGCCTACTCCTACAGCGAGGCGGTCAAGGAGGCCCGGGCCAAGCGCCTGCGGGCCGCGGACGATGAGTGGGACCGGCGGGGCCTGGAGCGGAACCCCGACGCCGCCCGCGCGGTCTTCGGCAGAAGTATCAGCGGCAAGCGCCCCGTCCGGGTTGACGGCTCGGAGGACTCCTATGGCTACGTGGTGCGCCAGGGGAAGAAGTTCCGGGCCCTGGCCAACTGGGACGAGCGCAGCAGCATCGGGGACTTCGACTCCGGGCCCGCGGCGATGGCCGCGCTCGTACGGCGGTACGACCAGGACCCGGAGACGCTGCCGCAGCGCACCTGGGGCTATATGCGGGGGGTGGACCTGCCGAGCAGTTCCTATGACCCGCTGGTGTCGTGGCTGCGGCGCAGGCCCTCGCAGCTCTCCCGTGAGTACGACCGGGTACTCACCCTGCTCACCCCCTACCAGCTGCCGACGCAGGTGCAAGTGCTGAACCCGCTCACGAACCGGGTGATGCGGGCCTACCCGTTCCGCTTTGAGGTTGGACTACTCGGGGAGCTGGCGCGGATCGCGGAGCGGACCACGGAGGACCTGCGCGAGCAGTCCCTCAACGAGCAACTGCCCAAGCGGGAGCGGGAGGCGGCCAAGCGGCGCATCCCGGCGATGGGCGCCGCGCTCATCGGCATCAACGCGGTGATCGAGCAGGTGCGCGCCGCCGGCGGCGACGTGGAGCGGCGCGGTGTGGATCAGGGACGGCTGGCGGCGCAGATGGCAGCGCTGGCCGGTACCGTCGACGAGCGAGAGGAAGGCGAGAGCGATGGCGGCGAACAGCCAGTACGCGACGCTGCTGCGGCGGCACTGGGAGGAGTTCCGGCCCCGGGAGCTGGCGGCGATGGAGGACCCGGACCGGTACTTCCGGACGCTGGGGACGCGGATGGGCGAGGCAATCGCGGCGGCGGAGGAGGACCTGGAGGAGGCGCTGGAGCCGGAGACGGATTACCAGGCCCGGGTCGGGCAGATGGCGCAGATCTCGGCGACGGCGCGGGAGCAGGTCCTGCGCGAGATGCTGCCGCCGCCGGAGGACGCGGAGGACCAGGCGGCGCCGCTGAGTCCGGAAGCGGTGGAGCTGGCGGCGATCCGCAGGGAGCTGGAGAACCTGTAGCAACCCGGCGGTTCCGCCCTGATCCGGCGGACCTGCCGCGCGGCCCGCTGGCCCGGGCTGAGGCGAACCTCGAAGCCGTCAAGGTTCTGCGGACGCTGGAGCGCGAGAACCGCGGCACCACCGTGGATGAGGCGCGCACCCTGGCCCGCTGGTCGGGGTGGGGCTCGGTGCCGACGGTGTTCCTGGACGAGCCGGACCCTGATGAGCCGATCTACGGGCCCGGCGGGGACCGTGAGGGCGGCTTCGAGACGGACCACGCCGCCTGGGAGTCGTACTCCCGGGTGCGCGGTGAGCTGCGGGACCTGCTGGACCCCTTCGAGTGGCGGGCGGCGTCCCGGGCCGTGCTGTCGGCCCACTACACCCCGCAGTCCGTCGCCGAGTCGATGTGGCTGGGCCTGGCCGCGTACGGCTTCGACGGCGGGGAGGTGCTGGAGGCCGGGTGCGGCTCCGGCGCGTTTTTCGGGGTCGCACCGCCGGTCGCGCGGCTGACCGGTGTCGAGCTGGACCCCACCACCGCGGCGATTGCCGGACGGATCTACCCGCACGCCAACGTGCTGGCGGAGTCGTTCACCGACACCGACGCCCCGCTCGGCACGTTCGACGCGGTGATCGGCAACGTCCCCTTCGCGCAGGCCCCGTTCGGGGAGCGGCGCTACCGGGCGGGCGGGCACTCCCTGCACAACGGGTTCATCATCAAGCAGCTCGCGCTGCTGCGGCCGGGCGCCTACATGACCGTGATCACCTCGCGGTGGACGCTGGACGGCGAGGACACCGCCGCCCGCCGCGACATGTCCCGCTGGGGCGACCTGGCGGCCGCCTACCGGCTGCCCAAGGGCACCTTCGGGGAGACCGCCGACACCGACGTCGTCGCCGACGTGCTCGTGTTCCGGCGCCGCGCGGAGGGCGAGGAACCGCGCGATCAGGGCTGGATCGAGGCGCCCGAGCGGGAGTTGGGCGGCAACGCCGTGACCGTGAACGCCTACTTCACCGAGCACCCCGAGCACGTGTTGGGCCGCCTGACGACCGAGACGGGACCGTACGGGCCGCGGGTGACCGTGCAGGGCGACCCCGGCGAGGCGCCCCGGCTGCTGCGCGAGCGGATGGAGGCCACCGCCGCCGCGGCGGTCGCCGACGGCCTGGGCTACGTCCATCACGAGGACTGGCCCCACCGCGAGCCCCTCCTCCTCCAGACCGCCCGGCTCAAGCACGCCACCGACTTCACCGGCCGCCTCTACACCGACGACCACGGCCGGATCTGGCAGCACGTCAACGGCGCGGACCCGGTCCGGGTCATCACCGCGGACGGCGTCTCGGGCACCGAGCAGCTGCGGACGCTGCTGGCGCTGCGCGACGTCGCCGGCGAACTGCAGGAGCTGGACCGCACCGGCCAGGACCCGGACCGGGCGCGCGAGGTCCGCGACCAGCTCGCCCGGCTGCACGCCTCCTACACCGCGAAGCACGGACCGCTGTCGCGCCCCCGGCAGACCCGGCTGGCGCTGCCGGGCGAGGAAGCGGCGGCCGCCGCCCGTGACGCCGGCGTCGAACTCGACGGCGAGGACCGGCTCCCCACGGGCTGGGGCTGGTTCCGCCAGGACCCGCACGCCGCCGTCGTCCTGGGCCTGGAGCACTGGGACCGGGCGAACGATAGGGCGGTCAACTCCGAGGTCCTGACCCGGCGGCCGGGCGCCCGACGCGGCGACCTGGAGCCCACCGACGACCCGAAGACGGCGCTGACGGCCGTGATGGGCGCCACCGGCCGCGTGGACCTGCCGCTGATCGCCTCACTGCTGGGCACCACCGCCGAGGAGGCACGCCTGCGGCTGGGCACCGAGGTCTTCGACAACCCGGTCGCCAAGAAGCTGGAGCACGCCGGGGCGTACCTGTCGGGGGCGGTGCGGGAGAAGCTGGAGCAGGCCCGCGAGGCGGCCGCCACCGATCCGAAGTACGCGGTGAACGTCGCCGCCCTGGAAGTGGTGCAGCCGCCACCGAAGCGGCTGGGGCAGTTCACTGCCCAGCTCGGCGCCCACTGGATTCCCGCGCCGCTGGTGCAGGGCTTCCTGCGCGAGTACCTCGGCGACCCGACCCTCCAGGTCAGCCACAACGAGCGCTACGGCTGGTCGCTGGCCGCGGGGAAGGTGCCCGACGCGATCAACGCGTTGAAGGGCACCGAGCGGCGCTCGGCGGTGCACATCGCCAAGGCCCTGCTCGGCAAGGCGTCGATGGTGGTCAACCTTCTGGACGGCAGCGGCGTCGACGAGGACGCCACCCGCGCCATGCGGTACAAGGCCGACGCGATGCGCTCCGCGTTCGAGGAGTACTGCACTGCGAGCACCCTCCGGGTCACCCAGCTCACCGACGCCTACAACCGGCAGATGAACGGGCACGTCGTGCGCAGTTACGACAGCCTCGCCCCGACCCTGGAGGGGTTCACCACCGAGCGGACTCCGCACCCGTGGCAGCTCTCCGGCGCCGCACGGATGCAGTTCGAGCGGGGCGTGATCCTGGCGCACGAGATGGGCCTGGGGAAGACCACCACGATGGTCATGGGCTCGCAGGCCCTCAAGGCCTCCGGGCAGATCGGCAAGCCGTTCGCGGTCGTCCAGCCCGGCCTGGGCAGGCAGTGGCTCGATGAGGCCAAGCTGCTCTACCCCAACGCCGACATCCACCTGATCACCTCCGACGACCTCGCCGACGGCAACCGGCGCCCGGTCCTGGAGTGGCTGCGCGCCAACAGCCCGGACCTGGTCATCTTCACCGAGGGCGCGTTCGGGTCGATCCGGATGAGTCCCGAACAACAGGAGCTGTACCTCTTCCGTGAGATCGAGTCGCTCAAGGAGCAGCTGGAGCGCGAGCGCGGCATCCCGCACAACGCCTTCGCCTTGATGAAGCTGGAGCAGCGCCTGGCCACGGTGGAGGCCCGCATCCGGCGCAACGACGCGCCGATGCGCACTCCGGGCGAGGTGTACTGGGACGACCTCGGGTTCGACTACGCCTGCATCGACGAGGCGCACCGGTTCACCGCCGTGGGCTTCCGCTCGAAGGAAGCCGGGGGCGAGACCGCGAGCGTCCGCGCGGTGGACCTGCACCAAAAGCTCAGCTGGCACCACCGGATGGCGGAGTACGACGGCGGCCGCCCCACCGTGACCCTCGGCACCGGCACGCCGATGGAGAACTCCATCTTCGAGCAGTACTCATGCCTCGAACTGGCGACGCCGTGGCTGCTGGACCAGTTCGGAGTACACGGCCCTGACCTGTGGTCGGAGACCTTCGGGCAGAGGGTCCAGCGCATCGAGCAGGCGCCCGACGGCAGCGGCCTGACCATCGTGGAGCGGTTCAGCCGCTTCGTGTCGAAGTCCACGATGAAGACCATGTGGGGGCTGGCCACCGACACCAAGACCGGTGACGAGGTCGGCATCGAGCGGCCCCGGGTCGCCGGCGGCGCCCCCCAGCTGGTGCTGGTGGAACCGACCGCCGACCAGCGAACCCGGCTCCAGTCCTTGGTCGTCCGGGGGCAGGCGATCCACGCCGGGGACGTCACCCGCGACGAGGACAACATGCTGGCTGTCTCCGGCGAGGGCCGCGCGGTCGCCCTGGACCCCCGGCTGGTGGACGCCAACGCGCCCGCGGGGAACAAGCTCGTGGAGGCGGCCGACATCATCGCGGCTGGCTACCACGCCCACAAGGACCACACCTACGCCGTCTCCAGCCGCGACGACACTCCGCACCCGGTCCCCGGTGGCCTGTTCTTCGTCTTCGCCAACTCCGGCACCCCCGGAGGCAACAACAAGGGCGGCTTCGACGCGTACGCCGAGCTGCGTGACCTGCTCGCCGCCCGCGGCGTCCCCCCGGACATGGTCCAGTTCGCGCAGGAACACCGGACCCCGGAGCGGAAAGCCGAGATGACCAAGGCCGCCAACAACGGCGGCATCGCGGTCCTGATGGGCTCCAGTGAAGTCCTGGGCACCGGGTTCAACGGCCAGAACCGGGCCTATGCGCTGATGCACCTGGATCAGGATTGGACCCCGGCCATGATGATGCAGCGCAACGCCCGCGCCCTGCGGCCGGGCAACCAGCACGAGGAGGTGAGCATCTACTTCCTGGCCACCAAGGGCAGCATGGACGCCTGGCAGGTCGGACTGCTCACCTCGAAGGCGGAGGGCCTGCGCGACATCCAGCGGCCGCCCGGCGAAGGCGACGACGACGGCGACACCGTCGAAGAGATCGGCGCGAGCGACTGGGACTACGCCACGATGGCCGCCGAGATCGGCGGCAACCCGTACATGCGGCAGTTCATGGAGGCCAAGGTCCATCTTCAGGGTCTGGAGGCCGACCGCCGCAACGCGGCCGCAGACCGCGTCCGCCAAATGGAGCTGCTGGGCACCAAGGAAGGCGAAGTGGTCGGCACCCGGG
Organism: Streptomyces violaceus; assembly: GCF_036014075.1. NCBI lineage: Bacteria > Bacillati > Actinomycetota > Actinomycetes > Kitasatosporales > Streptomycetaceae > Streptomyces > Streptomyces violaceus. The sequence goes on along the minus strand of NZ_CP107912.1, from coordinate 20,814 downwards.
CGGCCATCGCAGCCCGCGACAAGGCCCTGCCTAAGATCACCGAAACGATCCGCGGTGACGCCTTCCGCATCCGTATCGGCGGGCGTGAGTTCGACCGGTTCGGCGAGGCTGCCCCTGTCCTGCGCCAGGTCGTCACCGAGGCCGTGCGCGCCCACCAGAGCGAGGGCATTGGCGCGTGGAAGAAGCTGGGCACCTTCGGCGGCCTTGACTTCGCCGTCCGCCCGGAAATCCTCCCCGGCAGCGGTGAGGTCCGCGCGTACATCGGGTTCCCCGAGCTGCGGCACAGCGAATCGCGGTGCTCCGTGGAGGACCTGGTCAAGGGCAACATCGGCGCCACCATGCTGGGCCGCCTGGCCACCGCCCTCGAAAAGGCCGAAGACCACCAGCTGATGGACCGCGAGCGCCTTCCCGGCCTGGAGAAGGAAGTGGCGGTACTGACGGCCCAGCAGGAAGCAGTGAACTACGGGCCCGCCATCGAGCACGCGCGGCGCCGGGTCGAGCTGCTCGACGGGATCGTCGGCGCGATCACCGAGCGGGACAAGATCCCCGAGCTGACCGAGTCCATGCTCGACCCGAAGAAGCACCCCACCGAGAACAGCCGCAAGAAGGCCCTCCAGGAGAACGCGGAGAAGCGGGCACCCCACCAGGCCAACGTGGACGCGGCGGCCGCGCGGCTGGCCGCGTTCGACGCGGAGAACACCGCCCCCGAGCCCGTGGTGCTCGTCAACACCTGGACGGAGGACAACGACACCGACGAAGCCTTCGAGCAGTGGCGGGAGCGGCAACGGATCATCGTCCAGCAGAACCGGGAGGCCGGGCTGGGCGCCCCGATCCCTGCGGACGAGCCCGCCCCTGCACCCGAGGACGGCGCCACCGATGCCGCTGCCGCCGAGCCCGCCACCACTTCCGGCGAGCACACCGTGGGCCAGGGCCAGGAGCCGGAGCCGGGCGGCGACAGCACCGAGGAACCGGCGGCTGAGACCACCGAACCGCCCGGCGACGGGTACGGAACGGCCGACCTGTACGACGAGTTCGGCCTCACGCAGCCCGAACGCGCCCCGGCCCCGGAGCCACAGGACGAGCCCGCCCCCGAAGCGGAGACGGAAGAGTCCGCCGGCGTGCCGGACGGGCAGATGACCGTGGAAGAGGTCCAGCCCGAAGCGGTCGCCGGCGGGCAGGACACGGACGGCGCAGGCGCGGCCGCGAGGGACGACGGGCGAGAGCGCCTGACCAGTACCGACGGGCGGCTGACGTTCACCCTGCTCGCGGTCCCTGCCGATGCCGGGTTCCACCAGGCGGCCGTGGACGGCTACCAGCGGCGTCGCAGCGAGTTCGCCGCCGTCGTCGAAACCAAGAACGAACAGACAGCCCAGACGCCCGCAGAGCAGGCGGACGATCTGGACCGGTGGCGCCAGACCTACAAGACGGCCAACGGCCTGGAGCCGTGGCGGCCGCTGCCCTCCCTGCGCCTGCCCCGGCAGGAGGACGCCCCGGGTCTGCTCCCTGCGGAGTACGACATCGGCTCGTGGGTGACCTGGCGGGACGGGCCGAACGGCCAGCAGGTGACCGGACAGGTGATGTCGCCCGGCCCGGGCAAGGACACCTGGTACGTCAGCACCGACCGGAGCGGCGTCACCGGCGAGTACCACCTCCTCAGCCGGAGCGGGAAGAAGGCCACCGGCTACACCTACGCCCTCAACGGCGCCGCTGTGGACCTGCGGCCCGCCGACGGGCCCGTGGAACAGGTGCCGTTCGAGGACCTGTCCCCCGTGGACTCCGTCCCCGCCGGGCCCCTCACGTCGTACGCCGACCATGTGCCGCGCAAGGGCCTGGCCGTGGTGCGCGAGCCGATCCCGGTGACGGTCGGCGAGATCACGCCGCGCGGGTCGGAGCTGGTTTTCGACGTCCTCGCGGACGGCGTGCCGTTCGTGGTCGGGGTGACCCGCCACGCCTCCAACGGCGTCCAGATCTTCACTCCTCGTATCGAGATCGACGGCGAAGCGGTCCGGACCTTCGGCAGCGCGGAAAGCCGGGGCGGGGCGGTCGAGATCTGCGAGCGTGTGGTCCGGGAGGCCCGCGAGGACGCTGCCAAACCTCTCCGTGCGCACGGCCGTGACTACGACTTCGCCCCGGCGGCCGACGGACTGTGCGGGCGGTACAACCTGCACGCGGATGATGCCGGGCCTCAGCCGCTCTACCGTGTCGGCGACAGCGAACCTCTGTGCATCGAGCACGTCGTGTCCACCTTCGACGTGGAGCTGTCCGAGGTCAGCCAACTGGCCCGCGCCCACCAGATCTGGGGGACTCGCGTGGTCGCCGAACCCGCGGCCGCCGCCGTCCCGGGGACCCCGCCGGCCGATGTCGAGCAGCCGGAGGAACCCGCCGCACAGGAGACGGCGGCCGCCGCGGCGGCGCAGGACCCGCACGAGGTCACCCGCGAGACGCTCCAGGGCGGCAACCGGATCACGGTTGTCGTGAACGGCAGAAGCATCGAGTGGGACGGGGAGGCCTGGGGGGTGCCTGTGCCGGAGACGGTCACCGTCACCGGCACCGTCTACCCCGGGTACCGCGACTACCGCCAGAACACCACGCTGCTCGATGCCGTGATCGTCGACCAGACCGGAAGGGAGGTGACCGCCACAGACACGGTCTTCATCCGGCAACTGCCTGCGCAGGCTCAGCTCATCCCGGCCGAGCACCGTGACGACCTGCGGCCGGAGACCCGCACGGTGGCGCAGGTCCGCCTGGGCGATCTCATCGCCGAGGGCGGCACGCGGGGCGAGGCAGTCACCGAGCTGCGGTTCGGCAGCAATCGCCGGGGCAGCGTCATGGGGTTCTCGACCCGCGACGCGGCCAAGGGCACCCTCAACGGCTTCGCCCTGGACTTCACGGATGAGGTCCTGGTCGTGCCCCGCGAGCGGCGGGCACCGCAGGACGTCGCCGCGGTGTTCGGCCGCCACAACAGCCACGACCAGGTCGCGTTGGAGACTCAGCGGACCTACGACCTGCACGCCGCCGTCGCGGAGGTCACCTCGCGCGTCTGGCCGGACGGCGCCGGTCCCCAGGACGAGATCCAGGCGCTCAGCGGGGCGATCGGAGCGATCGACGCGACCGCGAGGGGCGTGGACCCCTACCGGGCCAACGCCGCGGCGATGGAGGCCGCGGGCACCGCCGCGGCCGCTCTGTTCGCCGCCACCGACGACGACATGCTCAACCAGTACGTCGGCCTGCCCCTGCACCGGCTGCGTCAACACCTCGACGTCCAGGCCCAGCGGCTGCACGCGGATGTCGCCCACCTGATCGAGCGGGCTGCCGAGCGGGCGGCCGCCGCGCCGGCGGAGAACACGAGCAACGCCGACGAGTCCACACCGCCCGCCCCCGAGGAACAGCGCGTACCGGACCAGCCGACCGACCGCACCCAGGAAGGGGAGGGCGTGGCCTCCCAGAGCACAGGCGAGACGGAACAGCTCGGGTTGTTCGGCGACCCGGCACCAGACCCGTCGGAGGACCTGGCGGAGCCGGAGACGACCACGGGCAGCGGGGCCGTTCCTGCTGATGAACTGCTTGCCCAGTTGGTGACGACCGAGGACGGGCCAGGGGCGCAGCTTCAGGCGGCGCTCATCGAGGGCGAGACGATCGCCCCCGTGTCGTTCACCGACCGGCGCGAACCGGCGGCGGGCTGGATTCTGACAACGGCGGGTGGGCACACGTTCCGGCTACGCCCTGTGACGTACTCCCGTCCGGATGAGGACCAGTGGGAGGCCGGTCACGACGCTGACGGCTCCTACTGGTGGGCCGCGAACGAGGACGACCGGCCCCTTACCACCGTGCTGGCGCGAATCCGTGAGGACTCGGCGACCCGCACCCGGTTCGCTTCCCTGTGGGCCCGGTACGGGCACCTGACGGCGCAGGCCCCCCAGTTCGAGACGACCACGGACCGCGTCCAGCTCGAAGAGGGCGTGTACCTGGTCCGCCGGTTCGGCCGCATCGGTCTTATCGCGTCGTGCCGGTGGGGCTGGGAGCACCTGACCGACCCGGACGGCGCGCAGGGCCGCACCGGTGAGGACTGGTCCCGGAAGGGCCCGGATAACCGGCAGTACGTCGCCGAGTGGAAGATCTGGCACTCAGCCCAGGACGCCATTCCGAACGCGCGGCTACGCGTCGTGGCCCAGCTCACGGACGACATGGCCGACACGCCGGACGCGTACTGCGACGCGTCGCAGCCGTACGTCGGCAAGTGCAGCGCGAAGCGCTCGGGTGCCCGGTACACCGTCTCCGTCGACACGGACCAGGGCAGCGAACTTGGCTGCTACACCGTGTGTGCGCGGTGCCTGTCTCACCGCCTCCTGAACGACGAGGACAGGCACATCGGTCACCGCGACGTTCAGAGCCTCGTTCAGGCCCTGGCCGTAGGTGATCCGAAGGTCGGCGACCTGCACTGGAAGCAGTGGCCCGACCGGATCGCTGAGCTTGCCGGACAGATGCTGTCGGCCGCGCTGGATGCCGGAGAGGCCGCCCCGTGGCCCGCCCAGGCTCTGACGGCTCAGATCATCGCGGAGGCGTGCGAAGCGGGCGACGACCGCGCCATGCGTGAAGCGCGAGCGCGGGTGAAGGCTGCGGGCGGGGACGCAACGGCACAGAAGCGGGCGGCAGATGAGGCGTTCGCAGCACGCCAGGACCGGGCCGCGCTGGTCGCCCGGCGTGGCGCGACCCACATGGATGCGGCGAACGAGACCGACCGCGTGGCCGTCGCAATCCTCGGACTCGCCGGCTCGGGGGTGGAGGGCAGCAACGCGGCGCCGGAGCCTGCTGAGGAGGCGCCCGTGGTCGTCGACGTCAATACGCTGACCGTCAGCCCGCAGAACCGCGATGGGGAGCCGTCCTCGTATGAGTTCACCGTCACCGGCCCCGGGCTGACCGTCGGCGAGTACGAGATCTCCCACGATGCCCAGGGCAAGGGCGCGCGGGGGATCATGTGGCGGGCGACCTGGCACGGCGTAGAGCCGTCGGGCCGGTGGGACGTGATCAGCATCGGCTCCGGCGAGGGCGAGAGCGCGGCCCTGGCGGCCGTCGCTGAGCATGCGGCCAAGGCTGGCGGGGACTTGGCCACCGGCTTCACCGTCGCCCGCCGCATGCACTATGACGCCGGACTGTGGCTACTGCCGGAAGTCGGGGAGTCCGAGGCGATCCAGTACCACCCTGACGGCTCGTGGACGATCACCGCCGAGACCGGCGCCCTGTACACAGTCCGCCGGGAGTGGGAAGGCCGCACCGCCTCCGGTGACCTGGCGCCGCTCCTGATCGAGGACCAAGCGGGGACCTTGATCGCATCCTGCACCGCCGTCGACAGCTACATGTCCGCATGGGCGCCGATGCTCGAACGACTCCGCCTCCACGCCACGGCCGTTGCCGACGAGGTGCCGCACGCGACGGCCGTCACCCTCGGCGGCCCGGGCACGTCGTGGGTCGAGGCGTGGTGTGTGTGCAGCTGGACCGAGCGCGCCGATGTCGCTAAGTACGCCGACCGCACCCCCGCCGGTGAGGCACTGGCTCTGGCGCACCGCCAGGCCCACCACTCGGAGACGTCGACAGCGGATGCGGCTCCGCAGCCCCTCGCAGCCGTGGTGACGCCGACGCTGGACGACGCCGCGCAGACCGAAACCGCTGAGGCACCGGCCGCCGCTGAACTGCCGGAGCTGGACGTGGTGCTCCTGGACGTGGACGTGCCGCCGCTCGATCCTGCCGAGCCGTACAGCAGCGACGAAGAAGCACAGGCGGACATCGACCGGCTGAGCGAGGCGTTCGCGCGGTGGGACGCGCTGCCCACGGTCCAGCGCTACTACGACGCGGACCGGCAGCAGCGGCCCGACGGCAGCGGCGACCCGACCAACCCCGTGACCCAACTGGCGGCGGCGTACCGGGACGCCGGGCAGTCCCTGCGTGACGGCCCGGCGGGCTCGCCGGACGACCTGGTGCGCCAGGTCCACACGGTCGCGGTCTGGAGCGGCGCCCTGGAGACCGTGGTCGGCGAGGACCTGAGCGGTCCGCTGGGTGAGGTACGGGAGGCTGCCACCCTCCTGGTCGCCCGCTCACAGGCGACGGTGGAGGCCTTCGAGAAGGAGCTGGCCGCCCTCGCCGCGAACTCCGCGGAGCAGGGCGCCGCCGACCTGGAGAGCGCGGCCGCCGAGACGGAGCCCGACGAGCAGTCGCCCGTGGACCTCGACGACGAGCAGTCGCCCGTGGACGTCGACGACGAGCCGGAGGCCCCGGAGAGCAGCACCGAGCCGGGCCCCGGCGAACCGGCCGCCGACACCGGCCCGGCGGAGTCGTCAGCGGACGCGCCGGACACCGAGACGGACGGTGTCACGGACGATCCGGCGCCGGAACCCGAGGAAGCGCAGGAGCCGCCGGCCGCCGTCGACGCCCCGGAGGACACCGTGGCGGCCGCCGCCACGGACGACGGTCCGGCGCCGGATCGCGCGCCGGACCCCCAGGACCCCCAGGAACCCGCAGTCGCGGTCCCGGATGAGGGGATGCACGAGGCACGGCGCGAAGCGTCGTTCCTCGAGCAGGACCACCCGACCCCGGCGAGCGAGGACACCCCCGACGAGACGGCGCGAGATGCTTCGGAGGAACCCACCATGACCACCCCGCCGAGCCCGGAGACCACCGACGCGCCGCCGCCGGACGAGCCGATCACCGAGGAGCCGCCCGCACCCCAGCGCTACTTCGAGACCGTCACGCTCGCCGGGGACCCGGGCTACCGGCTGCGTCTGTCCGGGCTGGACGGTCAGCCGGTCGACTCCGGAGACGTACTGCGGGGCGACCTCGTCATCGCCACGGTTCACCCGGGCCCCGAGGGCGGGTGGTTTGCGCGGCTGGACGTCGAACGCCTGCCCAATGACGTCACGTACCTGGTCGACTCGCCGCAGGATGCCGCGGCCCACGCTGCGGTCATGCACTCCGCTTTCACCGGCGCCCCGTACGGTCCGCCGCCCGGCGCGGCCGTCGGTGACGAGCCCCGGCAGCGGGTGGACGTGCTGCGGGCCGACCTGCGCGATGTCGCCGTGCGGCATCGCGACGCGGTGGCCAGCGCGGCCGCCCGGGCCTACCCCGACGTCGAGCAGAACGAGCGCTTCCGGGAGCTGGTCGGCAGCCTCGACAGCTTGGCGGCCGCGGTCACCGATGCCCACGGATCGCAGCAGATGACGCAGTACCTCGACGGCGTCCAGGGGGCCGTCAACAACTGGGGTGGCGCGCTGCCGAACGACCCCGGCCACCCGGAGCGCCGTCAGCTGGCCTTCCCGCTGGCCCATCTGCTGTACGACTCCCGGCGCATGCAGGACCAGGTGCGGGCCACGCTCGCCGTCGCCAGGACCGAAGCGGCCGCGGCTGCGGCGGCCTACCGCGAGCGGCAGCAACTGGACGCGGAGGACCAGCAAGAAGCAACGGCCGACGTTGACGAGGTAGCCGCCGCGGCGACGGACGCCGGGCCACAACAGGAAGCTACGGAGTCCGGCAGTCCCGGAGTTCCGGACTCACAGAGCACCGGCCCCGCCCGGGAGGAAGCGTCAGCGGCCCCAGCAGGGGCGACCGCAGGCGCACCGGACCCGGAGATGCCGGACGGCCCCGCAGCCCGCGAGGGTGACGGTCCGGCTCTCGACGCCGCCGTCGACGGCATTCGCCGGGCACTGGAAGACGCCCTCCGGGCCGATCAGCCGGAGCCCGCCGCACCGCAGCCCGGCGAGCTGCCGCTGTGGACCGGCACGGAGGCCTCGCCCGCGGACACCGCGGCGACGGAGCCTCCGGCCGGACCTATGGACGTCCGTGCCGAGTTCCAGGCGGTGATGGACGCCTGGAACGAGCACGTGCCGCCGGAGAACGGCACGGCGCAGGACCTGGTCGCCGAACTCGACGCCGACCTCGCCACGCTGCAGCGGTCCTTCGCCGAGGCCGCCCCCTCGGCCGCGCCGGCGGAACCGTCGACCGCCCCTGACCCGGCGGACACCGCAGCGGAGAGGGTGACGGAAGCGGCGGCGGCCGCACCCGTCCCGCAGCAGGCGGCCGCCGTCAACGCCGCCCTCCAGCAGGCCGATACGCACACCGCCGCCCTCCAGGACTTCCCGGAGTGGCAGAAGATCCAGACGGTGCGCGGCGCGGTCGGCCACCTGGTCCGCGTCATGCGGGAGCGGGCCGGAGAGCACTTCGACCGGCTGATGGGGGACAACCGCGTCGGCGAGTTCTTCCGCAAGGTCTCGATCAACGTCTGCGAGACGGTCGCCGGGTGGGCGCAGGCGGGGGCCGACCGACTCCGTCGACGTGGCGACGGGAAGGCGTCCGATGCGGCGGCCGCCGATGCGCTGCGGGACGTCGCGGACGCCGCTGCCGACTACAGCTCCCCCGGCGGGGGCCGCAGCGGGCCGCCGCCGGCGTCACGGGACACTGCGTCCACCATCGTGGACATCCCGGCGATGAACCGGATCGGGGAGGCGCTGTCCCGGCCTCTCCCCGGCGCCAAGGACGGGCGCGGCACGCGCGTCTCCACGGCGGCCGCGCGGGGCAAGTCGACCACGCGGCGCGGAGCGAAGAAGCCGAGCGGCTCCGCTAAGTCGGGCGGCTCCGCGGAGCAGGCAGGACACCTGCGCCGTGGCGGCGCCGACCCGCAGCAGCAGAACCCCAAGCCGACGCAGCGGTAGGACACGAACGAGGGCCCGGACCGCCGAGTTGGTGGTCCGGGCCCTCGTGTTGCCGGTCAGCGCCTACGCTGACAGAGCCGTCCCAGCGGTCATCCCCCGTGCTGCTGGGGCGGCGTCGACTCGGTCGGCGTAGACCCGGTAGGCCTTCCGTCCGGCCGGTGACGCCCCGTCGACGGCGAGGGCGGTGCACGCGTCCAGGGCCGCCTGGTGGACGCTGAGCGGTGCGGCCACCCGCAGCGAGTAACCCTGGCCCCGCCGGATGGTCCGGCCGTCGCGCAGCGCGGCCCGGACAGCAGCGTCCTTCGAGTTCTGCAGGTGTTCGGAGAGCAGGCCGGGCACGTCGATGCTCACCACCGGGTCCGCGGCCGCGGGGGCTTCCGGCTCCGGGCTCTCCTCGCCGTCCGACTCCCCCAGCAGCTCGTCGAGGCCTTCCGGCACGCCGCGAGCGCCAACGGAGTCGAGCACGCGCCGGATGACCTTGGGGTCAACGTCATACTCCCTCGCAAGGGCCTTCACCGCGGCTCCGTCGTCCTGGTAGGCGGTGACAACGGCGGCGGCCTCCTCGGGACTGAGGCGGGCCGGACGTCCGAGGACCTTGCCGGCGTTCCGCGCGGCCGCGACGCCATCCTTCGTGTTCTCACTGATCATGTCCCGCTGGAATTCGAGCACCCCGGCGAGCATCGTGACGAACAGCTTCGTCATCGGGTCCTCGGAAGTGAGGTCCATCCCGGCCCAGGCTCCGGACGCGATGCGTAGATGCAGCCCGCGCCGCCGGAGGACGTCGCGGACGTCGAGCACGTCTTGGACTGAGCGGAAGAGGCGGGCGGCATCCGCCAGGCGCACGACGTCGCTGACGGCTGCCTCGTCGAGTAGGCGCTGAAAACCGGGTCGCTTCAGGGGGTGGAGGCGGCTGGAGGTGGCCGGGTCCTCGTAGGCCGGTGCTCCGCTGGCGAGGTAGGGCTCCAGGTGGTGCTTCTGCCGCAAATTTGTCTGCTTGTCCGTTGAATGCCGCATGTAGAGCCGATCCACGGTCGAGCCTCCTCCGAAAGCGAGCGGACTGCACGGCAGCAACGGCCACCCCGAGCACCTTATGGGGGCGCAAAGGGGAGGCGCAAAGATCCGCCGCGGCGCATTGGATTGATCACGGGTTTTCCACGGCGATCAATTGGATCATCCAATCGCGAGCATGGGAGGCGCAGACGACCGTTTCCGCCTCCCCTGCCCAATGGACTCACGCCGACCCCGGCTCCGAAACCTCCGTTGCGTCAAGACAACGAAACACGTTAGGCCGGGCAGTATTCGTTGCGTCGACACAACGAGGACTATGTAGAGGGCTGCTCGCCCGCATGGAAGGCATGGACCCATGTGGAAGCTACCGGACCCGATGCTCGCGGCCTCCGTGTCTGACCCGGCACTGCCCGATGGATGGGCCGCCGAGGTCAAGTGGGACGGATGGCGAGCGCTGCTGTCCTGGGACAGCGGACGCCTGGTGCTGCTCTCTCGCAGGGGCACGGACCTCGCACCCTCCTTCCCTGAGCTGCGTTCCGGCGCGGTCCAGCTCCCCGATGCAACGGCCCTCGACGGGGAGCTGGTCGTATGGGAATCCGGGAGGCTGGCCTTCGAGCGGCTCCAGGGTCGTCTCCAGCGGCGCGGCGCCGGCGCGGCTCTGCTGGCCGAACAGTGGCCCGCCCACTTCGTAACTGGAGCACACGCGGGTTCGTAGATGATCTCTGCGTGCGATCTGTTGCATGTCAGCAGGTCCGAAACCTGTGTTCGACGTATCCCTGAAGCGGTGGAGTTTCCGCAGAAACTCGCAGAATCTGCGAGCGTGGTTCGTAATCTGCGTGTTCGTGGATGAATCCGGAACTCGTCGCAGCGTGGTGGAGTCAAGGCCGGCGGGGGAGCTTGGTGCCGCCGGGCTGGCTGAGGTCTTCCAGTTGCACCGTCGCCGCGGCGAGCGGGACGGCCTATCGGAGCGTGACTACTTCTTCGACACCCTCGCCGAGTATCAGTGGGCACGCGATGCGGCGGGCCTGATGCCGGAAACGGTCGACAAGCTCGTGAAGCCTGTGATCGAGATCTGTGAGTACCTGGATCTGGCGCCTTGGCGCCTGCAGCCGCGAGACCTCGACCGCTACTTCGCCGGGCCGGGCAAGCGGGCCCGCTCCACCGTTCGCACCAAGATCAACCTTATTGACGGGTACTTCGCGTTCCTCGAACAGCGGTACGCGGGTGAGATCAGCCGTCGTTTCGGTGTGGTCGTGGAGTCGCCGATCGATCCGTTCAACCGGCCGCGTCACCGAGGTGACTTCGGGCTGCGGGTGCCGCCGTCGCAGCAGGCCATGCGGGAGTTCTTCGCTGCGTGGCGGCGTGCTCTGCCGCTGGCACGCAAGGAGGCGGTCGCGTGCCGCGACTACGTCATGGCGAAGATCGCCTACTTGTCGGGCGTGCGAGCGGCCGAACTGTGCGGCGTGTGTATGCGCGATGTGCACTGGGAGTCGGGCCAATGGGGCCGGTTCCTCGTCCACGGCAAGGGAGCTCGTGGGTCGGGGCCTCGGCAGCGCGAGGCGTTCTTGTTCGAGCAGGGACGGGAGCTGCTGTGGTGGTACGTGGAGGAGGTGCGCGGGTTGTTCCGGGACGATCCTGAGCATCCGTCGGCGCCGTTGTTTCCCTCCGAGCGCTTGCCCGTGGCGGTCGCGGCGCTGAACATGCCAGTCGCGCCGAAGATGGTGCCCTCGACGTTCAGGCGGGCGCTGCGGGCTGCCTCGGTGGCGCATCTCCCGGGTCCGGTAGAGGAGTTGTTTCCTCATCTGCTGCGTCACGCGTGCGCGACGCACAACTATGAGCGGGGGATGTCCCTGTGGGAGGTGCAGCGGTTGCTGGGCCACTGGTGGAGTACGACCACGGTCCGGTACCTCCTGACCGCGCAGGGGGATCCGGAGCAGGCGGCGCGGCGGGCTTCAGCCGAGCGGGCCGGGCAGCGGCTGGTGGCGGACACAGGGAGCCTTCGGTGAAGTGGAATCTGCGCTGGGTGGCGGCGCGGCAGGACATCTGGCGGCCGACGGACTTGCTGGCGGCGTTCCGGCGGGTGGGCTTCAATCCGTCGTTGAGCAAGGTTTCCGCTTTGTGGGGCGGCACACCGGTGACTGTGCGGCTGGAGGACCTGGACCTGATCTGCCAGGCGCTGGGATGCACCGTGGCCGATCTTCTGGAAGCCGAACCGGCCGCGACCGCAGCTGATGAAGAAGGTGAGACCCGGGCGGCCGCAAGTGGCGAAAGAGTCCCTGGCCCGGTGCGGCCGGTGCCGCGACACGACGGCCCGCGACGCCTGCAGCCCCCGAACTAGGCCGCGCCATGGAGCGAATGAGGCAGTGCGAGGACTGCCTGGCGGTGGCTCCGGGACAGCCCCGGCGCAGCTGGCGGTGCAGTGGGTGCCAGCTGTGGGACCGCCAGTACGCGCAGCGCGGGATGTGCCCCCGGTGCCGGTACCAGCAGCACCTGGGCGAGGACGGGGTGTGCCGCGGGTGCGTGCTGGCGGTGCGCACCGAACGAGCGACGGACACCGTGCTCAGCTTTCCGGCTCCGACGCAGCTCCGACTGCTGTTTCCCGGTGTGGCGGATCAGGCCCGGCGCCTTGGCCGGCCGCTCACTGCTCGGCCCGCAGAGTCCCAACGATGTGTGCTGCCTGCGGCGATGACCGGCCAGCAGGTCCTGTTCCCGGTGCTCCGCCGGCTCGGCGCGCCGGAACTGGTCGAGCTTGCCGCGAGGCATTGGCCGGAGGAGGAGGCGCTCAAGCAGTACACGCTGGTGCTGGCGCGGCAGCGCGGCCTGGGCCGGGAGTGGTGCAGTCAGGTGGGGCGGCGGCTGCGTCTGGCCCTGGCCGTGCGGGATGCCGAGGGCGAGCGGAAGGTCTCGCGCGAGATCCTCGACCAGGGGCGCGGGATGCAGTTCGGGGCGGCTGCCGCCCAGGAGGTATTGGCACACGCGGGCCTGTGGCAGGGACCGACGCAGGTAACCGACCAGATGCGTCCACATCGGAAAGGGACGCCCGCCGGCATCGTGACCGGCTGCGCGCACTGCGGCAGCTGGGGCATCACCACCCGCCTGTGCAACGCGTGCCAAGGCTGGCACCGTGCGCACCGCCCGACGGGCCGGTGCGTCCGTTGCGCACGCGATGGCCTGCCCGTGCACCCGAAAAAGAACCTGTGTCGGGGATGTCTGGCGTTCGTACAAAACGCGCGTCCGCCGTCCGCAGGCTTCACCCAGCTCACCTTCGCTGGGCCGCTTGCCCACCAACTGGTGGGCAAAGGAGCACAGCCGCACGCGGCGCCTGCCGAAGTACACGACGACGACCTCGCCTCACTGTCCGCCCATGATCCCGCCATCCCCGGGCAGAGCACCCTGCTGACAGTTCCGCGTGACTGGAGGGCCGTCCACGCTGTGCCACACCGCCTGCTGCCCCCACTCAGCGCCGAGGCAAGGGCACTGCTGGCACAGTTCACTGTCTGCCTTCCCGCCACAGCAGGCGGGCAGCCGAACCACGCCCATTCCATCCAGATGCTGCACCGTCTCCTTGCCTACACGGGCGTGGAGGAGCCCGTCTCCGAGCGAGACGTGCTCGCACTCGCGGCGCTGGATCCAAGCGTCTCTCTGCACCGGATCGTGTTCTTCCTGCATGAGCGCGGACTGCTCACACCCGACCACCAGCGCACGACGGCCGCCAGCCCGTCACTGGCCCGCCTGGACGCCGCCCGCACAGACGCCTGGCACCGTCAGGCCATCGAAGCCAAGCTTCGACAGCTCCCCAACGCCATGGCCGACCAGTTGCAGACCTGGGTCGCTGTCCGCCGCGGAGAGGGCCGCCGCCCCCACCCGCCTGTCGACTACACACGCATCCGCCGCGACCTGAACGTCGTTCTTCCTGTCCTGAACCTCTGGAGCCAGGACGGGCTGGACCTGCGGGAGATCACTACCGCGCACGTGACCTCCGCCCTCAGCGACCGGCAGGGACACCAGGCCCGTGGCGTCCACCACGTCCTGCTCAGCGTCTTCCGCGCCCTCAAACAGGAACGCACTGTCTTCACCAACCCGCTCGCCGGGCTCTCCCTCACCACGCCCGTACGACTTCCCGAACCACTGCCCAGCGACCGGCTCCGCGGCCTGCTGGACCGGGTGGACAGCGCGATGGGACGTCTGGCCGTCGGCCTGGTCGGCGTCCACGCCATCAAGGTCACCGACATCGCTCAACTGCGCATGAACGCGCCCGACCTTGCCCACGCAACCCTCACAGTCGACCTGCGCGGCCAGTTGCACACGGTCTATCTCGACACGCTGACCCACCGCCTCCTGGACGAATGGCTCCAGGAACGGCATGACCAGTGGCCCGCATCGCCCAACCCGCACCTGCTGGTGACGACGCACTCAGCGCACCATCCCGCCCTCCCGCCCGTTAGCTACTGCGCACTGCGCCGCGCGTTCGACCACACCGGAATCACCCCGCGCCAGATGTGGAGCGACCGCGTACTGGACGAGGCCCGGCAGACCGCCGACCCGGTACACCTGGTGCACCTGTTCGGCATCCATCCCGGCACCGCCGTCCGCTACGTCCACACCGCGCACCCCGACAAGGCGCTGCCCCGGATCCGCTGAGCCGGGCGGCGCTGTCCAGCCCGTTGCACCCCCGCCCTGACCTGCTTTCATATGGCCGGGTGCGCGCAGACTGGCTTCCTCGTGCAGCCAGCCTCAGTTGAGCGAGCGCACCAGTAGCCAGCTACAGATCCGCAATCCAGGGATGCCCCGGGTGTACGCAGTCGAGTAGCTCGGCCAGGGTCTCGCGCTGAGCTGGGGACATGTGTGGGAGGGTCGCGTCGAAGTCTGATTGATCCTTTCGGCGGGCGTGCTTGGCCTTGAACAGCAGGACCAGTTCGGGCGCTAGATACGGGATGCCGTCTTGGGTGTGCTGGATGATGTCGCTGTAGGGAAGCCGGATCCTCTCATCGCGTCGGCAAATCCAGGTGTCGCCGTCGTGCGGTTCGCGGAACACGTCGAGCAAGTAGTTGCCGGTGGCCGGATCGCGGAGCCAAGTCTGATGTACGGCGGCCAACACCTCCGTTGTGGCGTCCTCCCAGATCCGGCCACTGCCTGCCGCGTCGAAAACGTATCCGGGGAAGCGGTAGCGGACCTCAGGAAAGCTCGCGGCCGGAATCGCGATCTCAATGTCCCCATGAGCGCGCGTCTGCCGGCCGCGGAACAGGTCCAGCGCCCAGCCCGCGGCCACGTACCAGGGCGTGCCGATCCCGGCCAACTGCTGCGCGACCTCACTCGGGGTCCAGCAGGAAGACCACCTGTCGTGGAGGGCTTCGATCTCGCCGGGTGACAGTTCGATGCCGCCGCTGGGCAGTTGCTCGCTCACCGCAGGAATCTATCAGCGGTCTCGAAGAGAGCCCCAGGCCACGATCGATGAACCAGGCCAGCGGAACCTGGGGCCCAAACGGTGCATGCCCCTAACCCGTGCGCGATACCGCCAAGAACACCGGCCAACAAGCGAGTTCCCCTTTCCGCGAGACCGAGATTCTGCGAACCTGCGCGCTTCGGCCTTCGACCTGCTGCGCCTGGCGGGCACCGACACCACAAGTTGGCCGTATCGGCGCCGCAGGAACGCACTCGAAGCCCTCTTCGTCGAGCGGAAACTCACCGCCCCCTGGGCGCTGTGCCCGTCGACCACTGACCCGGCCACCGTGCGCGAGTGGCTGACCAGCTGGACGGCCGTCGGTGTCGAAGGCGTGGTCTACAAGAGACTTGAGGGCGCCTACGAGCCGTCCGTGCGCGGCTGGCGGAAGCACAAGGCCAGGGAGACCGAGGACGCCATCGTCGGTGCGTTCACCGGCTCTCCGGCGGCTCCCCGCACGCTGCTGCTCGGTCGGTACGACACCGGCGGGCGCCTACGGTACGTCGGGCGCAGCACGACCCTGCCGCAGGCCGCGGGCCGGACGGTAGCCGACCTCCTCTCCCCGGCCGGAGCCGAACACCCCTGGACGGGCTGGACGTTCTCCGCCGGGTGGGGCTCGCGCGAGAGCCTGCACGTCACCCTGGTTACGCCGGAGCTGGTGGTGGAGGTCGGCGTCGACGTCGCCCGCGACGGTGCCGGACGCTGGCGCCACCCGGCGCGCTGGCACCGGTCGCGCCCGGACCTGTCTCCCGCCGACACTCCGCCCTTGCATTGACCCATGCGGCTGGCCAGGGCATATCCGGTCGGCAGGGCAGACCCCAACTGATCAAAAGGACTGGTAGGACTCCTGGCATGGTCGATCCGAGAGCGCGTAGGCTCCGCCCGCCTGCCGGAGGTCAACGGGTCCAGATCACTTGGAAGGCTGACATCGGGGCCCCCTCAAGGCCTCGTGATCTTGCTTGCTACCTACAGGATGTCGATGTTGCGATCGGCGTCGGCGAACAGTGGGGCACCACGTTCGCCCGTGCGGCAGCCCAGCAAGAACTTGTGGAGCGCATCGCCAGGAGGGGCACTAAGGGCTTGGAGGGTGAGGCTCTCGAACGCGGATACTCGTCCCGGGACATCAGGTACCTCGACGAATGGATGCGCTCCCGTCCGCTGGGACCCTGGCGAGACCTGCCCCTCCGTAGCTCTGGGGGCATGATCGAATCTCTTGCGGATGCCCGGGTCCCCAAGATTCTCGGAGCCTCCACGCGAGTCACCCGCGTCGAATACGGCAGTCCACTCCTCCTGGACCTGGCTAACTCCGGGTTTTTGGCGTACGGCGTTGTCAAGATCGCCGAACTTGTGCGGGACTGGAGTAACAGGCGACGAGCCGATACGGCAAGCGCCCGCCGAATCGAAGCGGAGGCGGCCAGAGGGGAAGCCGAAGCTCGGCAGGAGTACGCCCGGGCGCGCCACATGGAAGCGCAGGCACGGCAGACGGAAGCCCACGCTGATCTTGTGCAGTGGGCCGTTGACCAGACTCGCGGTGGACCCGTTTCTCCTGGGGAACTATTCGCTGTCATCACCCCGGAGCAGCTACAGGCACTCAGTCGTCTGGCCGAGACACGGACGGAGCTGCAACTACCGCTGGATGCCTCCGTCGAGGAGTAGAGGGACCGGACGGGGGCGCCGATCCGGGACCCGGACAAGCTGGTCAACGTTCTGCACCGGTAGCACGCCGACCAGCCGAGTCAGGCGTTGTAGCCCTTCTGCATGCTTCAGGAGCGGCGGCGCCGGTTGTTGTGCCAGGCATCCCACGCGTTGATGATCAGTTCTATTAGGGCTGCCAGCATGGCTCACAGCTCCATTCGTGCCCGGCCGTCGTGACTCGTTACCTGGTGACGGCGATCTCGAACATGGGAACGCCCAGGCGGTCAGCGAACTCCAGCGTCCCATCCTGGTCGGGAACACTCGCCGCGTCGCGGCCGGTGACCGTCTCGCCGGGGCGGGGTTCGGGCTGGTTGATGAACGACTCGTCGACGGAGACATCCTGGGGCTGCGTCACCTGGCCGCTGCTGGTCCAGCGTTTCGCGTCCGTCAGCGGGTAGAGGTCGAACTGGTCCGGGCCGGTGTTTTTGACCTTCATCGTCCACACCACGATCTGCTCGCCCGGGTCTGCCTTGATCACGCCGTAGAACTCGGTGCTCAGGCTCTTGGTCACGTCCAGATCCACCAGGGTGACGTCCGCGATGCCGCCGGGCACCGGATTGTCCATCTCGGCGGGGCTGGTGGAGATGCGGAGGGTCTGCCCCACTGCCAGCCTGGGCGGGGCGTAGGTGGTGGGCGTCTGCGGCGACGGCGGGGGTGACACCCCCTCCCTCCCGGTCAGGGTCGACGTCGGGGACGACTTATCGTCACCGTCTCCGCAGGCTGCGGCACCACCGGCGAGGAGAACGACTACTACAGCGCCGATGCTGGCGGTCCTGTACTTCATAACGATCTTCTTTGCGCGTGGCCCCCTGCATCTACGTCCCATCATGCCCCCGATGTCGGCTTGGGGCGGGCTCTTCGTCTGCGGCGGCGTGAGCGCCGCGGGACGCGTTGCAGTCAACCCGCGGGAGTGGTGGATCACGGGTCGACCAGCGACTGTTTCCGCCCCCCTAGGTGAACGGATCGGACGCGCCGAAGGTGGCTGACATCGTCAGGCTTCCCCTGACGAAATCTTGTGTCAGGAGTAGCCTGACGAATATGACGGATGTTGAGCACGACCCCGACAGCGAGCGCTACGCCTACAGCCGCACCGCCCTGGCCCGCCTCACTCTCTCCGCTGAGCTGCGCGAGCTCGCCGAGCGCGCCGCCGGCAGCGTCCCCACGACGAACGACATGTGGGCCCGGCCCGGCGAAACCGTTGGTGACGCGCTCGACCTGGTGCGCCAGGCCCAGGAGGTGCTGGTCCGCGCCGTGGTCTACGAGCGCCAGAAGCACACGAGCTGGGAGGCCATCGGCGAGCAGCTCGACATGAAGAAGCAGTCCGCGCACGAGAAGTACAAGGACGCCGTCGCGGAGTGGCAGCTCGCCCTCCAGGAGCCGCACTACCCCGCCCCGCCCGGCGCTCCCGTACGCGGCCTACGCCTCCATGAGGCTGCGTACGCGCCCACTGCTGCCGGACAAGGTCTCGATGCGTGGGTGCGCGAGCACATTCCGGCACACCGGGAGACGGAACACCCGGTCACCGGCCACTTGCCCGCCCTGAGCACGGCAGAGGAGATGGTCCAGGTCCTCGACGCGCTCAAGCACCTCTACGGCGACATGCGCACCCCGCCGGAGCCGGGGGCCCGCGCACACCTGACCGAGCGTAAGGCCGCCCTGCTCGACCGCATCGCCGTCGAAGACGGCCGCCCCGAAGCCGCCCAACAGGCCGAAGAGGCTCGCGCTCTTGCCGCGCAGCTCCGCACAGAGGCCGCCCAGGCGCGCGACGAGAATCAGCACTGAGCCCGGACAGCAAACGAGGGCGGCCCCGGCAGGGGAGGCCGCCCTCGACCGTTTCCGACCCCCGCAGATTCATCGGATGCGAGCCCCGTCGGGCGAGTTGTCAGGCTCGCCTGACGAATAGGGTTTGTCAGGCTAGCCTGACAACTCACCCGCTGCCGATGCCGGAGGAAACGCCATGTGGGACGACGAGCGCGACGGACGCCGTGAGCACGAGGGCCTGGCCCGCGCCCTGGACGAGAGCGGAGCGCCGGATGGGAGGATCTGGAACGGGCACGGCTGGCAGGAGTGGGACTCCTGGAGCGAAACCGGCTCGGTTACCTTCCCGTTGCGCGCCGGCGGCCCTGCAGCGCTGCGTGCCGAGTGCCAGTGCGTCTGGTACGGCCCGACTCGCCCGCTCGACGCGAACCCGTCGGTCACCGCGGCCGCGGTGAAGACGGACTGGGAGCAGCACATCGCCGCCGCCACCATCGCCGTGCCGCCGCGCGACGTCGAAGAGGAGATGAGCGACCTAGTCCTCCGCCTCTACACCCTCGCGCAGGAGCGCCCGCTCGCCGCCCTCGGCGCGCTTCGCGACCTGGAAGGGAAGATCGAGCCGCAGCGGGTGATCGCAGTAGCCCGCGCCCGGCACCAGGGCGAGTCCTGGCAGAAGGTCGCCGCCGCGCTCGGTGTCGCCCGTCAGTCTGCCTGGGAGAAGTACCAGTTCGCCGGGACCGGAGCGGACGTCAATGCTGCCTACGCGAAGGCCGCCCCGCCGACCCCCTGACGCCCCGCCCCTCGAAGGTGGGGCTCCGCCCACCCGGCGCGGCCGCCTTCGACGAACCAGGCGCCTAGGACGCCCGGAGCTGCTTCCCCCACCTCTGCACGGCCTGCGCGTGGCAGTAGTCGCACAGCGGCGAACCGGCGCCACGCCCGTACTTATGAGTCGGTCGGCGACACGAGGAGCACGGCCCGATTTCGTCACCGGGGCATGTGCGTGCCGATGCGTCCGGTTCCGTCACGGGCGGCACATGGTCTGTCATCTCGGGTCCCCTTCTCAGCGGCCAGCAGCGGCTGCATCGAACGAAGAATAGAACGCCACCCGTGACAGCCCCGCCTCCACACGAGCAACAGCGGCCGCACCGGCCACCCTGGGAGCAGGCCGCGGAGGAGTGCCCGCCTGCTCGCGCTGCCGCCCGGACAGTGCAGTCGGGGGCTGAAGCCCCGCGTGGAAGGCGCCTCGGCGAATCCGCCCGGACGCGGGGCCCGGCACCCCCTCAGAAACGCCGGGCTCTCACCGGCGGCGGCTCCGGCCTGAGCTACTTTCCTGTCCGGTGGCGCGGGGCGGGGCGCCTTGCTGGGCCGGTGGGGACTCCGCAGGACTCTTCCGAGCAGTGGGCGAAGGGAGGGTGGTGGAACGCTTGCGTGCAGCCTGCGCACTGGGACGCGTTGCGCTGCTGGCCGCTCCGAGCATCGGTGCGGCGAACTGGTCGACGCGTGTCAGGCGCTGTGCCCATTCCTCGGCACTCTCCCCCGCGGGTGTTGCTACGGCGTCCCGCCGGCGCAGGAAGTCTTGCCGCACGGCAGGACTCCAGGGCTGACGTCGGGCTTCCTCGGCCACCTCGCGTGCGGGCCGGCTGGGCACCCAGACGCCGTCGGTGCCCCGGTGCTTGCTGAAGATGACTCCGCTTGCGTCGACGACGTGCAGTGCGTCGGCCAGGCCGCGCTTCTCCACGGCGGTCATGATTTTGGGGACGCCGTCGAAGACTTTCTGCTGCAGGTCCGTGGAGACGAGGAAGCTGTAACCCGGGCCGTCGGCGAGGGCTTGCCGGTGGCGGTCCATGACGCCGATCTCGGACAGCGCCTGATGCAGCGCCGTGTAGGCCAGTTCGACGCCGTAATCGTGGGCCTGGAAGTCGGCCACCCGGTTCAGGGTGTATTCCTCGTGGGTGTAGGGGCCGACGAACAGGATGTTCAGCCGTCGGCCCTGCACCTCGTCCAGGATTTTGGCTCGTAGGACCTCTATGTCTTTGCGGCACAGATCTGCGGCCGTCAGTACGCCGTGCTCTCGGGCGAGTGCGTCGTAGTGCGGGTGGAAGGCGTAGTGGTCGTCACCGTCGAAGTACACGGTGTCCGTAAGGCCGAGCTGTTCGGCTACCAACGGGCGCAGCGTCGTCTTCCTGGAGCCCTGGGGGCCACCAAGAATGACCATTCGCG
>NZ_CP107911.1:7562500-8918193 GCF_036014075.1 Streptomyces violaceus | reverse complement strand
CGTTCAGCGACTTCGACCAGGCGGATGGTCGCAGTCTGTCGCTGGCGGAGATGCCGGACCTGCCATCGCCGGACGACCTCGGGCCGTGCATGCCCGGCCAGGATCCCGTTGATCACGCTGCTGATCTGCGTGGCCTTGAGGAAAGCCCCGGCCGGGCGGGGGAACACCGGCCGGGGCAGTCTGGGGTGGGAACTGGTTCGGTTACCGCGCGGGGCGCTGCCGTGGGTTGTGGGTTACCTCTCCCACATGGGGCGCAGGCGCTCTGACGGAATGGGGGTACGTCGTTGGGATCTCCGCGGCTGAATCCCAGCGCTTCTACCCGGGCGGAGCGTCTTCCTTCATGTTGCGCGCCTTTCGGCGTGTGAGCGCAGGGACAACTTAACCTGGGTCGCCGTCGTCGCGGCCACGTCCAACTGCGGGTTTCTGGCCGACCCTCCGCAGGTCAGGCCAGTTGACTTGCGGAGTGCGTGCGCTATTCGATGCGGGGGCATTCTAGGTCTGGGGCACCGCTGGCACCCCGTCGACCCGTGGCGTCTTCTGTGCAACGCTGGGCGGATTCG
Organism: Streptomyces violaceus; assembly: GCF_036014075.1. NCBI lineage: Bacteria > Bacillati > Actinomycetota > Actinomycetes > Kitasatosporales > Streptomycetaceae > Streptomyces > Streptomyces violaceus. The sequence goes on along the minus strand of NZ_CP107911.1, from coordinate 8,917,633 downwards.
ATTTCGTATAGGGGCGCGCCCGTTGGAGGGGGTCTATTGGCATGCTTGAAACAGCTTCGAGTTCGGGGGACTGGATCAGCAGTTTCCATCCGGCGCCGGACAGTCCAGTGCGGCTCGTATGCCTGCCGCACGCCGGCGGGTCGGCAAGCTTCTTCTTTCCGGTTTCCAAGGCTCTCGCACCCGCGGTGGAGGTACTGGCGATCCAGTACCCCGGTCGTCAGAATCGGCTCGATGTGCCGCCGATCGACAACCTTTCAGAATTGGCGGATGAGATCTTCGGCGCGCTACGGCTCAGCATCGATGACCGGCCGCTGGCGCTGTTCGGGCACAGCATGGGTGCTGTGCTCGCGTATGAGGTAGCGCTTCGTCTGCAGCGGAGCGGTCTTCCGCCGCCGGCTCGGCTCTTTGTCTCCGGTCGGCAGGCCCCGTCCTGCTTTCGAGACGGACGGATCCATCGGGCGTCCGATGACGAGGTCGTGGCTTCGATCCAGGCGCTGAGCGGCACCAGCCAGGCGATTTTGGACGACCCGGAGATGCTGGCGATGATCCTTCCGGCGATCCGCAGCGACTACCATGCCGTCGCGGGGTACCGGCACGACCCGGGTCAGGTACTCGACTGCCCGGTGACCGTGCTGCACGGCGACAGCGACCCGCAGGTGTCGGTCGACGAGGCACGCGCTTGGGCGGAACACACAACTGGGCAGACCGACGTGGAAGTGTTTCCGGGGGGGCACTTCTTTGTCGTCGACCGCAGTCGTGAGGTGATCGGACTGCTGTCACGGGAGTTGAGCGACCTGTGCGCGGGACTGAACCGATGAATCATCTTCGGGGACACCAGCTCGCGGCGAGCAGTGTCTTTGCAGGCGTATCCGGCGGGCCGCCGCCCTGCGGTCGCATGCTCGACGGCTGGATCAACGGCTTTGCGCACTCCCACAGCCCGTCCGAAACGATCCGACTCCATGTTTCGCTGCCGCCGGCGTTCCAGGCAGGAGTCCGCCCCAAACAGAGAAGCAGGGAGAACAATGATGCGTGTTGAAGTCGACGTTCCCAGCTGTGTTGCTTCGGGCCAGTGCGTGATGCTCGCCCCCGACGTCTTCGACCAGCGTGAGGAGGACGGCAGCGTTGTCCTCCTCGATGACACTCCGCCGTACGAACTTCACGACGCCGTGGGCGAGTCGGCCACGATGTGCCCCGCGCAAGCGATCCGGCTCGCGGAGTCGTGACCGCCGCCGAGACCCTCCACCGGTCGGGCCACAAAGGAGATCCTGTCCGGCGCCTGGGCCGGCTGCCCCTGCGCACCGGCGGCTCAGCCCGGGAGGTCCTTCCAATAGCGGGCGGAAAGCGTGCAGCGGTCGTCGTATCCGTGGTGCTGGTAGAAGGCATTGGCATCGAGCCGTGAGCGCAGGGTCGTCACTTCGACGGCGGAGCAGTCGCATTGCCACGCCAGTTCCTCGGCGGCGCTGGTCAGCCGGCTGCCCGCTCCTGTGCGGCGGGCCGCCGCGTCGACGACGAGGCTCTCGATGCGGGCCCAGCGCCCGGTTTTCTCGAGGTACGGGACGGCGTGCAGGGAAAGGAGCCGACGACGCGTCCACTGTGCTCAGCCGCCAGGACAGCGCTGAACGGATCGTCGAACCAAAAGGTGAGGCGCTTTTCGACGTCCGGTGCCGTACTGGGGTACCCGAGTTGGCACAGCAGACCGGCGATCTGGTCGGCATCCGGGAGAGTGGCTCGGCGTACGGTGACTGTCACGTCGTCAGCCCGGTCCAGGTCGCGGCACTGCGACCGTCCGGCGGTCCTCGTCGGCCCCGTCACCAGGGGACCCGGACTGCCGCCAGGCGCCACGACATCGAAGTCGCTGTCCATCCCGTGCTGGGGGTCTCGGCGGGAAGGAGCGCGTCGGCTATCCGCCAGAGTGCGGCTTTCCGGGATGCCTTGAGAAGCACGACGTCGTCGGCGCGCAGTTCGTTACGCAAGAGCGCCGTCGCGGCTTCGACGTCCGGCACCAGTTCGGTACGGGTGTCCTTGCTTGCGGTTCTCGCCGCGGCTTCATGGATCTGCCGGGCGTCCTCGCCGATCACCACGATCTGGTCGGCGGACTGCGCGGCGAGCCGTCCCCAGCTGTCATGCCTGGCGTCTCCGGAGAAGCCGGGTTCGTGTGCCGTCCCGAGCAGCGCCCACTTTCGTGCATCGACGGCCATGGCCATCGCGGCCAGGGTGCGCAGGGCAGCCCGCACCGATCCCGAGCTCACGTTGCGCGCGTCGTCGATCACGGTGCCCCCCTCCGGCGTCCGATGGACCGCCATCCGGTGCGGGGGCGTCGAGCGGTCGTTGTGCAGACCCGCGATGACCTCGTCGTGCGTGGCACCGAACTCCAGCGCGACTGCCGCGGCGGCCAGCGCGTTGTCGATCTGGTGCTCACCGCGCGTCGGCAGGGCGACTCGCGCGGAACCACTGATGCCGGGCAGGTCGAGCCGCGTGGTGAACCGCGGTCTTGATTGGCTGTCGGGCTCGATGCCGGTGGCGCGAACGTGTGCGCCGGCGGTGCGTCCGGTCAGCACGACTCGGGCCGAGGTCCGGTGCGTCATGGCGGCGACGCGCGGGTCGTCGGCGTTGAGAACGGCGACCCCGCCGGCGGATGCGTGCGGCAGTGCCTCCACGAGTTCGCGCTTGGCGGCGGCGATGGCGTCCTGGGAGCCGAACCTGCCGAGATGGGCGTCACCGACGTTCAGCACGACGCCGAGGCCGACTCCCCCGGCGCCTGGTCACCCCGTCGGTCGAAGTGGAAGTCCTGTTCCAGCACCGCAAGCGCGTCGGGCCGGTCGGCAAGGAGAGCCCGGAGGCGGTCCACCGGAACGAGCCTCAACATGCCGCCGGCCTTCGCCGGCCGCACGCACAGGAGGGTGAAGTAGTCCGGCAGCGGGAAGGGCCGCTCCGCGCCGTCGGTGTCGAACTCTCCCTGCCGGACGGCGGCGAGGAAGCCTTCCGGCCACCTGTGTCGTTGCCGATCAAAATCCACGCGGGTTCACCTTCGCAGGCTATGGAGTACACGACCGTGGAGCCATTCACATTGGGCGCACGCCGTGCGTCCCGCGAGCGCATTGGTCACGTTCCGTGGTTGCGCTGTTTGGTGCCGTGAAGGGTGGCGGCGTATTCCGGATACCAGGGCGTCCACAAAGACGCGTTGCCGGAGAGTCCGTAGCGCCCCTGCTCCAGAATGAGCAGTTCCGGGCACGCTGCTGTTCGGCGACAGCCCTTTGTCCGCTCGATGAGTTGCTGCGGCTGGATGTCGTCGAAGGCATCTTCGACGCGAGGGTCCCCGGGTGGTCGCCATGCGCGCGCTCACCGACGGTTCGGTGCTCACCCAGCGGCGTTGGCACGGTCTCGCTGTCGAAGTGGCGGATGGAGCTGCGCCACCTCGCCCGCGGGGCGACGCTGCTCAACGACTCCTACAACGCCAACCCCGACTCGATCCGCGCCGCGCTCGCGTAGTGGGCTGTGCGGTTCAGCCTCCGCGCCGTTTCATATAGAGGTCGAAGACCCGGTAGACCACCGGCCGCAGCGGCAGGTCCCACTCACCGACGTAGCGCACCGCCTGGCCGCCGGTGCCGACTTTGAACTGGACGAGGCCGACGTGCGGGTCCTGCCCGTCCAGCGTCGGCGTGATACCGCGCAGGTCGTAGACATCGCAGCCGGCGGCGAGCGCGTCGCGGATCATCGCCCACTGGCAGGCGTTGGAGCCGCGCACCTCGCGCTTCGCGGTGGCGGAGGCACCGTAGGCGTACACCGCGTGGGCGCCTACGCGGACCAGGATGGTGGAGGCGACCAAGTCGCCCTGATGGTGGGCCAGGTAGAGCGTGATCCGCTCGGGGTCCTCGGCGCTCAGCGCCGCGAACATGGTCTCGAAGTAGCGCAGCGGCCGGGGTGCGAAGTGGTCACGCTTGGCGGTGTGCACGTAGAGGTCGTGAAACGCCTTCAGGTCTTGCGGGCCCCCGTCGCCGACCGTGACCTCGACGCCCTCCTTGGCCGCCTTCTTGATGTTGCGGCGCCACTGCTGGTTCATGCCCCTGAGCAGCTCGTCCTCGGTCCTGCCTGCCAGCGGGACCTCGTACTTGAACTGCGGATGCCCGACCCCGAACCCGTCCAACGGGTTCTGCGGCAGCCAGCCCGCGTCCTTCAGCCTGCTGCTCACGCGGGCGCCGACCGGGTCGCTCCACTGTCCCGGCAGGTCGGTCAGCCGCCGGATGTCCGGGCCGGCGATACCCTCCTTGACCTGGGCGGCGCTCCAGGTGTCCGTGACCACCGGCGGGCCGAGCCGGATCGCGAACGCCCCGTGCTCCTTGAGATACGCCGCCAGCGGATCGAGCCACGCACCGATGTCACCGCTCCAGTCGATGACCGGGCCCTCGGGCAGATACGCCAGCGTGAAACGGTCGAGCCGCGGCACCGGGCGGTGCAGGACGAGTCCGGCACCGACCAGGCGCCGGCCGTCGAACCAGCCGAGGGACTCGCTGCGCCACTCGGTCTTGACGCGGGCCCACGCCGGGGTCTGCAGAAAGCTGACCGACCGCTGGGCCCGCACGAACACCAGATGCTCGACGGCGCTGATCGGCCTGACGACAAGATTCCCGGCTGCAGTTCGCATTGGTTCGCTGGAAGGGTTGTAGGACATGGCGCCAGTCAATGTAGCGGAGTGTTGCCCGGGCGTATGCGATTCTCGATACGCCGACGATATGTCACGGCAGCGACCGCCTTCTCCGAACTATCGCCCCACTCAACCGTGTTGGTCCGGAACTCCGGCGGGTACTTGCAGATCAGCGCATGTCGGTTGTCGCCAGGGAGCGGGGTGCCGGCGCCGGGAGGGGCGCTCCGCTGCCGAGTTGCGTCTCCAGGCGCTTCGGGAGCGCCCGGCGGTACAGCGGCAGGGCCGCGGCGCTCGTGACAACGGCGACCACGACGAGAACGGAGAACACCGGCTTGGTGATCAGGCCCTGCGCCAAGCCGATGTTGATGAAGATGAGGATCATCATGCCGCGGGCGTTCATCAGTCCTCCCACGGCGAAGGCCTCGCGCCAGCTGAAGCAGAGCGTCCTCATGGCCAGGGTGCTGCCGAAGTACTTGCCCGCGAATCCCGCCAGCAACACGGCGACGCCGAACAGCAGGCTGTCGGCCGAGATGCCCCGCAGGTCGGTGGTGAGACCGGACAGGCAGAAGAAGACGGGCAGCAGCAGCGTGGAGACGGTGTCCATCATCCGGCTGTGCAGCGCCTGGCGGAACCGCGGGTCACGGGGCATGGCCAGGCCGGCGATGAATCCGCCGAAGACGGAGTAGATGCCGATCAGGTCGGTGAGGTATCCGCAGGCGAGTGGGACGATGACGACGACGTACATCACGCCGGGGCTCAACGTGCCCTGCGGGCTGACGTGCCGCGCCAGCGGCCGCAACAGCCGGTTCACTCCGAACAGCATCACAGCGGTGAACAGGAGGCTGTAGCCGATCATGGGCAGCGCGTCGGCGGCCCCGGCACCGGTGTGCACGGCCGTCAGCACGGCCAGGAAGCACCAGGCCGCCGCGTCGTCGATGGAGGCGGCGACCAGGGACAGCCGCCCCAGGCGGGAGTTCTGCAGACCCCGCTCGTACAGCATTCGGGCCAGCATGGGGAGCGCGGTGAGGGACAATGCCCCGCCCACGAAGAGGGCGAACTCCCACCGGCCGACATCCTCGCGCGAGAGGTCGTCCCACATCAGCAGGCCGACGAGACCGCCGAGGACGAGGGAGGGCAGGAACCCGGAGACGGCTAGGACCGCCGGGTGGTGCTTGCGGTCGGACTCGTGGCGGCCGGGCTCGAGACCGGCACCGACGAGGAACATGTAGAGCGTCAGCCCGATGGTGCTCAGGACGTACAGCACCGGCCGTGCGTCCGCCGGGAAGACATCCGCCTGAAGATCGGGCGCCAGCCAGCCGAACAGTGTCGGGCCCAGCATGATGCCGCCCACGATCTCGCCGAGTACCCGCGGCTGTCCGAGCATGGCCGCGAGCCGGCCGGCCACGGCCGCTGTCAGCAGGATGACCGCCAGTGCGGGAAGCACGTCGAGCGCCAGTTCGAGGTTGGTGTCGCTCGCGGCCAAGGACACGTGGTCCTGCATGGGAATGGGGCCTCCTTGAGTCGGGTGCCGAAGGCTGTCGTCAGTGAGGGACCAGGCAGCGGCGGTCGCGGGTGACGTGGGTGGCATGGTCCTTCTCGGCGTACCGGATGTGGTTCATGTTCGCCTCGCGGCGAACCGGCCCACCTTGTCGATGACGTCGGCGCCGTACAGCCGCAGCGCCTGCTGGAGCGCGAACTCCGCCATGTAGCGGCGGAACTCCTCGGGCGGCTCGTCGGACAGGTTCAGCATCCGACGGTTGACGAGTACCGCTTCCCCGCCCAGCCGTTCCAGGGCCCGTTCGATCGCGGCGTCCAGGTCGGCCGGTTCGGCGACCTCGTCGACGATGAGACGGGCGTCCGGTTCGCTCGCCCACAGCCGTCGGCCGCCGAGGATCACCTGCCGGGCGGCGCGCGGGCCGACCGAACGGGTGAGGCGGAGGTTCGCGACGCCCGGGATGATGCCCTCCTTGGCGGCGGGCAGGCTGAGGAAGGCGTCGGACGCGGCCAGCACATGGTCGAAGACGAGCAGCAGCTGGGTGCCGCCGCCGATCGCGAACGCGTCGACGGCGGCCGCCCACGGCTTGGCCGCGTACGGCGGCCGCCAGTCACCGTCGTCCAGGCGCAGCCCGCGAACGATCTTGTTGATGTAGCCGAGCTCCCGGCGGAGCAGGAACCCGACGAGCGGAATGTCACCCGATGACAGGTACTTGAGGTTGATTCCGGCGCTGAACACGCGCCTGCCCCGGTAGCGCGGGTGGGTCATCTCGCCGCCGCGCACGAACCCGACCTTGACGTCGTCGTCCAGCAGGGCCAGGTCGACCGCGGTCTCCATGTCCTCGACCTGTTGCTCGTCCTCGGCGTTGAGGCGGTCGCCGCGGCACATCGTCAGGTGGGCGACGCCGTCGCGCCGCTCCAGCCGGACGGCCTCGGTCTGCAGGAGGCCGGTCCGCCGGAAATCCGGGAGCAGTGCGAGCGCCCGCGCGGTCGGCCGGAGCATCGCGTCGACCAAGTGTGGGCCCGTGACGGGTGAGCCGAGCACCGCCCGCAGGAAGATGCCCTGGTCGATCTCCCGGCCTTCTTTGTCCGCCTGGGTCCGCGACCGCTCGTCCGCGAGCTGTGCCGCCGTCGGGACCAGGCCGGGGAAGACTTCGGCGGCCTGCGCGACCAGGGCTTCGATGCGCAGACTGCGGCCGCCGGTGATCCGGGCGTACACCTCCTCGACGTGCTCGGCCAGGAACCGGGAGCGCAATCGGCGCACCTCGTCCTGGGCGGCGGCGGCCTCGGCCCGCCGGCCGGGGTGCCGTCGCGTCGGCTCGGGCAGGGCGGCGAGCAGGTCGTCGACCTGCTCGGCCGCCTTGTGCAGCGCCTCCGCGGCGGCGGTGAGACCGCTCGGGAGTTTGCTCGCGATCGTCATGCGGACGGTCCCGTGCGGCGCAGGGTGCGGTCGCAGGCGGCGAGGTGCCTGCCGAGCGCGTCCTCGAAGGCCGTCGAGCCGGCTTCGAAAATCAGCTGCCTGCGCATCGCCACCTCCGTGCCGTCCACGGCACCGGCCGCCTCGGCCAGGTGGGCCAGCGTCGTCGCCGGGTCCTCGGTCACCTCGTCGATCAGGTTGAGCGCGAGCGCGCGGTCCGTCTCGATCGGGGCCCCGAGCAGCACGGCCCGCCGGATGCCCGCCGCACCGGCCTGCTGGGTGAGCCGGTGCACGGTCATCCCCGGCCAGGTGGCATCCCCTGCCCAGGAGAGCAGCAACCTGGTGTCAGGAGCGACGATCCGGACGTCGGCGGCGAGGAGGACGTCCAGGGCCGTTCCGGCGCAGTCGCCCGACGCCACCACGACCGTGAGGCGGCCGAGCCGTTCGAACCGGCGCACCACCCGTTCCCATTTGGAGAGCAGGCCGACGGTCAGCTCCGTCCACCAGTCGGCCGGCGGGACACCCGTGACGTGGAGGGTGACCGGGCCGGATTCCCGATGGTCCTCGGCGCGGTCGCAGAGGTCGTCCATCTCCTCGACCGAGGCGGCCGACAGGGGCCGGGTGCCGTCCAGGCGCAGCATCAGTTCGCCATCCGTTTCCCCGCGCGTCACCACTGGATCAGCGCCGTTTCGATCGAGGAGCCGGGCCCCATGGTCATCAGCACTGCGTAGTCGCCGGGCCGGGCGATGTCCTCCTCGGCGAGTCGCTCGTAGGAGAAGAGGAAGGAGCCGCTGGAGAGATTTCCGTAATCGCGGAGCACACCGGTGGTGTGCCGGACGTCGTACCGGCTCAGGCCGAGGTTGACCACGACGGCGTCGATCACCTTCTTGCCACCGGAGTGCACCAGCCAATGGCTGATGTCGCTGCGGCGCAGCCCCGTACCGGACAGCAGCCTGTCGACGACGATCTCGGCGTGCGCACCGACCACGTAGGGAATCTGCGGATCGAGGAAGAAGCTGAACCGGTCCTGGTCCCGGTCCCATTCGTAGCGCATCGCGTCGATCGCGTCGGTGATGAGGTAGCTCGCGGACTTCAGCATGCGTGGGCCGGGTGCCCGCCCGTCACCGGAGACGACAGCGAGGGCGGCGGATCCGTCGCCGAACAGGCTGTTGACCACCGCGGTCCGCATCGTGCCGTCCAGGGCGTACGCGGCGGAACACGCCTCGCTGCACAGGACGACGCCGAGCTCACCCGGGTGCGCCGCGGACCAGCCCGCGACCACGTTGAGCGCGTTCAGACCCGCATTGCATCCCATGCCCACGATGTCCGAACGGCTGCAATGCGGGTCTATACCGAGTTCACGGATGATCAATGCGCTCAGGCCGGGAGTCAGGTAGCCGGTCGAGGTGACGCAGCACAGGTGACGCAGGTCCGAGAGCGTCGCTCCCGCCGACTTCAGGCAGGCCTCGAGCGCCCGGCATCCCATGTCGACAGCGATCTTCTTGTGTTTGTCCAGGAGATCGCCCTGGGGTTCCGGTACGCGCACTCCATCGGGGCCTTCCTGCGGCAGCGTGAGAAAGCGCCGTTCGATCGCGCTGTTCAGGAAGACCGATCGGACCCTGGGGTCCTCGATGTCGAGGATGTCGAGCAGTTCGGCTTGCGAGTAGGACGTGTCGGACACGGCGGTCCCGACACCTGCGAATCTGGTGATCTCGGTGAGTCCGGTGAGGACGGAAGGGTCCGCAACCGGCGCGACAGTGGTAGTCATCGGTACATCCAGCCCCAAGTCCTGAGCTTGCTGCGCAACACCGGCTTTATCTGTGACGCGGTCATTGATCTCACCTTTCGTGTTTCGTCGTGCGTAGGTGGAGGGTGCTTGTGACGCCGGGCCCCTTCCGCGGAGCATCAGCCGTACCGGGGTCTCCTCGTGCTCAGCCGTCCGGCCGCGTGCACCGAGTCGCAGCCCGCCAGGCCCAGTGCGTCCCGGAGCTCGGCGGCGAGCAGTTCGAGCACCTGTCGGACGCCGTCCTGGCCCGCCGTGGCCAGCCCCCACATCAGGGGCCGTCCGATCAGCACGGCCGACGCACCGAGGGCGACGGCCTTGAGGATGTCCGTGCCGCTCCGGATTCCCCCGTCCAGCAGCACGTGACAGCCGTCGGCGACCGCTGCGGCGATCTCGCCCAGCACCTCGATCCCGGGCACGGCACCGTCCAGCTGACGGCCTCCGTGGTTGGACACCACGATGCCGCTGACACCGGTCTCGACGGCACGGCGGGCGTCCTCGACAGCGAGAATCCCTTTGAGCACCACCGGCAGGTTCGTGCGTGCGCACACCGCCGCCACGGAGTCCCAGTTGGCCGGGGCGAACTCGCGCGCGGTGTGGTCGGCCACGGCCGAGACGCCCGGAACTCGGCGGTGCGCGGCCGCGGATGCCTCGAAGTTGGCAGCCGTCACCCACTCCGGCAGTGCGAAGCCGTTGCGCATGTCGCGCAACCGCCGTCCCATCCACGGCACATCGACGGTGAACACGATCGCCTCACAGCCGGAGTCCTCCGCCCTGCGCACCAGATCCAGAGATCGTTTCTGGTCACGCAGCCAGTACAGCTGGAACCACGGCCGGCCGCCGACGGCCGCGATCTCCTCCAGCGGCACGCTGCTCATGGTGCAGATGGTGTACGGCACACCGGCGTCCCGGGCCGCGCGGGCCGCCGCGAGCTCGCCCTCGGGATGGAACAACCGCTGGTACGCGATGGGCGCGACCGCCAGCGGCAATGCGGCGTTGTGGCAGAGGACCTCGGACTCCGTGCTGCTCTCGATCAGGTCACGCAGCATCCGGGGCACCACGAAGATCCGCTCGAGCGCGGTGCGGTTGGCCACCAGAGATGCCTCGGCGCCGCTGCCCCCGGCGAGAAAGTCCCAGGTGTGGCGGGGCAGGACGTCCCGGGCGGCACGTTCGAGCTCCTCCAGGCGAAGGTACGTCATCGTCGAACGGCGCCGGGATCGCTCTGTCCGGTCCGTTCCAGCTCCACGGCCTCGTACAGGGCCTTGATGTTGGAGCTGCCGAAGGTCTCCGCCCCCTGCCTCTCGATGATCTCGAAGAAGATCGTCCGCCGAGGATGAACGGAGGCGGTGAAGATCTGGAACATCTGGCCGCCGTGATCCTCGTCGGCGAGCACGTTCGTCGTCCGCAGATCATCCAGTTTGTGCGTATCCAGCGCGATCCGTTCACCGAGCATGTCGTAGTAGGTCGCCGGCGTCTTCAGGAACTCCACCCCGCGCCGGGACAGCGCCTGGACCGAGCGGACCGCGTCGTCGCTGGTGAATGCGATGTGCTGGACACCAGCCCCGTGGTGCTCCTTGAGGAAGTCGTCGATCTGGCCCGGGTCGGCGCTCTCATCGGGCTCGATCAACGTGAGGGTGATCGCTCCCGACGCGCTCTGCACGACGGTGGAGTTCATCGCCTGGGCACCGACCACGATGTGCTCCTCGAATATCTGCCGGAACCCCAGTGCCCGCTCGTAGAACCGCACCGTGGGGCCGAGGTCGCCCCCGCTCAGACAGACCGCGAAGTGATCGATCCCCAGCAGGTCCACGTCGCCCCCGCGATGGCCGTTCGCGTGCGGCGGGGCGGGAGTTTCGTCCCTCTGGACCAAGGTGTGCACCACATCCCCGAAACCGAGGATGGCGGCCGTGACGGCCGGTCCGTGCGGCTCCGCTGCGCTGCGCCGCGCCGGTTCCCGGACAGCGACGGCCCCGCCCCGCACGGCAGCCTCGAAAGCGGCGGCCGCGTCCGACGTACGCAGCGCGACGTCGGCCACACCGTCGCCGTGCGTCTGGAGGTAGGCCGTCGCCGGATGACGATCCGACGTCGGCTCGGTGAGAACCAGCTTGATCGGTCCCTGGCTCAGCGTGACGCTCCGGTGGTCCGCCGAGCGGCTCGTACCGGCGACGGCGAAAGCGTATTGATCCACCCAGCCGAACGCGGCCTCCTCCAGATTCCCGACATATATCTCCACATACTCGATCTCGAAATTCTGCACAGCGCTCAAGACTTCCTCCAAGAAACGGATAGATGCCTATTCACAGCATGACTGCGAGGCAATTTCGCATCAACGGTGTCAAATTGACGCCTCCTCGGCACAGGCGTCATGGATACCGGCTCCGGGTCAGCGCCCTGTGAACCGCACCGGGAGTTCCCGGTACCCCTGCACGGCGATCGCGCGCAACCAGGTGGGCTCCTGCACCAATTCCACCCGCGAGACCCGCTCGGCCAGTGTGCGCAGTACGACCGACAGTTCAATTCGGGCGAGTGCGGAACCGAGGCAGTGATGCACCCCGTGGCCGAACGTGATGTGCCGATTGGGCTTTCGCCCGGGGTGGAACGCGTCGGGGTCGTCGAACTCGGCGGGGTCCCTGTTCGCGGCGGGCAGCCACGCGACCACCGGTGCGCCCGGCGGCAGGTGACGGCCGTTGATCGTGACCTCGCTGGTCGTCACCCGGAGCACGTGCATCGCCGGCGAGGTCCAGCGCAGCACCTCCTCCACGACAGTGCCGACGTCCGCGCTCCCGTCGCGCAGGCCGGTCAGCAGGCCGGGCACCGTGGCGAGCGCGTGCACCGCGCCGGTGATCGCGTGCCGGGTGGTCTCGTTGCCGCCGATCAGTACGTTGTCGCAGTTGAGCAGGACATCGTCGAGGGTGAGGCTGTCATCGGCCATCAGCGTGCTGACGAGGTCGGCACCGGGGCGCTCACGGCGCTCGGTGATCAACTCGTAGAAGTAGACGAGGATCTCGGTGTGGGCCTGACGCGGCGTCATCCCGTCGAACAATTCGTCCGCACCGCCGAACGCGTGGTTGGTCAGCTCTATGAGCATGTCCTGGTCCCCGGTCGGTACGCCGAGGATGTCGCACACGACCGCGGCTGGAATGCGTGAGCCGATCGCCGGGGCCACGTCGCACACGCCGCCGTCGAGCGCCTGGTCGAGCACGCGGCGCACCTCGGTCCGCACCCGCTCCGCCAGCTCCTGCGCGGCCGCTCTGGAGAGTAGCGGTCCGACCAGCCTGCGCAGCCTGCGGTGCCGCTCCCGTTCGGAGACCACCATCATCCGGCCGCCCGAGGTGTCCGGATGGTCGCGGTCGAAGCCGATCATCATCCCGTACTCGGAGGTGAACGGTGCGGAGGGCGCGAGGACCGCGGCACACGCGCGGTGCGAGAACACGGACCAGAAGCCGGTGGGTGAACTGCCCGGATCGCTCCACACCATCGCGTCCTGCGCCGCGAGTGCCCGCCAGCGGGCGTGCCGGTCGAGCGTCGTGTACAGGTCGGGGTTGCCGAGATCGGTCTTGTCGGCGGTCTTCGTGCGCATGAGGGTCTCCAGGTCACGTCGGTGCGCCGTCGAGCACCTTGGCGAGCTGTGCCACGGTCGGCGCGTTGAAGAAGGCCTGCACCCGCAGCCGGACGTGCAGGCTCTCGCGGATGCGGGCCACCAGCCGAGTCGCGAGCAGCGAGTGGCCGCCGACCTCGAAGAAGCTGTCCTCGACGCCGACGCTGCTGACGCCGAGCACTTCGGCGAACAACGTGGCCAGGTGGATCTCCGTGGGGGTACTCGGCGCTCGCCCCGATGTCGCGCGTCCGGCGTCCTCGGGGTCGGGCAGGGCGGCTCGGTCGACCTTGCCGTTCGGCGATGTCGGCAGACGCGGCAGGGCGACGACCACGTCGGGTACCAGGTAGGAGGGCAACCGTCCGCGCAGCTGTGCCAGGAGGTGTTCGGTCGGAACCGGCGTGCCCGCCGTGCCGACCACGTAGGCGACCAGCCTGTTTTCGTGCTCAGTCACCACCGCCTGGGCCACCGTGTCCACTTCGAGCAGGGCGGCCTCGACCTCGCCCGGCTCGATCCGGTGACCACGGATTTTCAGCTGGCCGTCGGCGCGGCCGACGAAGACGAGCTGACCGTCCGAGCGCGCCCGCACCCGGTCGCCGGTGCGGTACATACGGTCGCCCGGAGTGCCGAACGGATCCGGCAGGAACCGCTGCGCGGTCTGCGCCGGCCGGTTCAGGTAGCCGCGGGCGAGGCCGGGGCCGCTCATGTACAGCTCGCCCACGTCCCCGTCCGGGACGGCTCGTAGCCGGTCGTCCAGGACGTACGTGCGGACGCCGGTGATCGGCCTGCCGATCGGCGGCGTTCCGTCGCCGGTCAGTGGCTCGCTCGCGGTCACCGCGACCGTGGCCTCGGTCGGGCCGTACGCGTTGATCATCACGCGGTCGGTGGCCCAGCGTTTCGCGACCGGTGCCGGGCACGCCTCGCCCGCGACCAGGAGGGTCAGCCCTGCGGGCAGGCCGCCGGCTTCCTCCAGCGGCGCCAGCGCCGACGGCGGCAAGGTGATGTGGGTGATGCTCTGGTCGCGCACCAGCCGGGCGAGCGGTTCACCCGGGACCAGGTCCGCCGCAGGAGCCAGCACCAGGCAGCCGCCGGCCAGCCAGGTCGGCCAGAACTCGGCGACAGAGGCGTCGAAGCTGGGTGACGCGAACGCCAGCAACCTGCTGTCCGGCAGCAGCCGCTGGCGGCGCACGTAGTCGGCGGCCAGGTTCGGGATCCCGCGATGTGTGACCAGCACGCCTTTCGGCCGTCCGGTCGAGCCCGAGGTGTAGATGACGTACGCGGGGTGGTCGGGAAGCAAGGCGCCGAGCCGGTCGTGGTCGGCCAGGTCCGGCTCGGACCGGGACGGCTCCCGTTCCACGCTCAGGGCGGCGGGGGCGCCGGCCACATCCTGCCCTGGCAGGGACAGCACGCAGTGCGCTGACGCGTCGTCAAGCATCTGCCGCCTGCGTTCCTCCGGATAGTCCGGGTTGACGGGCACGTATGCGGCACCGGCCTTGTGCACGGCCAGGACCGCGATGACGAACTCGATCGACCGCGGCATCACCGTTGCGACCAGCCGTTCCGGGCCGGCCCCGTGCTCGACGAGGCGACGCGCGACGAGGTTGGCCTCCCCGTTCAGCTCGGCGTAGGTCAGTGTGGTGTCACCCATCACCACCGCCGGCCGGTCCGGCTGCGCCGCGGCGGTCGCCTCGAACAGTGCGGGCGCCGTGGACGGCGGCACGATCGCGCCGGTCATACCTGCTCCTTCGCGGCTCCGGGCGCCTCGGCGCTCGTGTCGACGGGGCGTCCGGCACGGCCCGGCTGACTGTCGCGGGCTGACTCAAGGGGTGTCATGCGGTCTCCTCCCATCGCGCGGGCTCGGCGCGCAGGAACCGGATCAGCTCGCGATTCACCGCTTCCGGGTTCTCCAAGTAGCCGAAGTGCCCGCACCCGGGGATCGTGCGGTGCGTCGCGCCGGGTATCGCGGCGGCCAGCTCCCGTCCGGCTGCCGGCGGCGTCACGAGGTCGTGCTCGAACGAGACGACGTGGCAGGGCACCTTGATCGCGCGGTAGGCCTGGATGCGGTCGGGCAAAGCGCTCAGCAGCAGTTGGGCCCGGATCCCCGGGCCCCCCGTACCTGACGCCTCGAGCAGGTCGAGCCAGTCGGCGGTGAGGTCGTCGTCGGTGAGCGTCGCGGGCCCCAGATTGTGCATGGCGCGGACGGCGGCGAGGTACCTCCGCGGCAGCTCCGTACCGCGTTCGATCAGCTCCGCCTCGGCCTCGGCCAGCAACCGCTGGACGAGACTGCTCCTGCCGCAGGCCGCCATCAGCACGGCCGAGTCCAGCAGTTCGGGGCGGGCAAGTGCCAGCTCCTGCGCAATGTACGAGCCCATCGAGGTGCCGACCACGCGGCACGGCGCCACTCCGAGGTGCTCGATCAGGGCGGCCACGTCCGCGACGAGGTCGTCGATGGTGAACCCGTCCGCGCCGTCGTCGCTGGGCGGGATCCCGCGGTTGTCCATGGTGATCACCCGGAATCCGGCGGAGCGGAGCGCGGGCACCTGGTGCAGGTCCCACACCGAACTCGGCGCCCCGGTGCCGGTCAGCAACAGGACGGGCGAAGCATTTCCGTGGTCGTGGTAGGACAACCGAATTCCGCTCTCCGTTGTCATTAACATGCCGGTCCTCCCCCACCAGATGCTGTGGCATATGTGTGACCGTACCTTCGAATATCGAGCATCTGGAAGAGCGGCCATAGACATCCACAATTTCGGACGCGCCGGAGACATGCGTCCACGGCCGTCGACTTGACACCTCGACCGCCTATGAAAAACCCTGGCATTCATGAATTCATACGGTCTGTCCACGCGCTTGAGCATGGAAACTCTGCACGGCTCGCTCACCGATCCGGCTATCTCGTCGATGAACCTGCTCAATGAGCTGGTCGGCGAATATCCCGTGGCCATTTCCATGGCGGCGGGTCGCCCGTACGAAGAGTTCTTCGACGTCCGTCTCATCCACGAGTACATCGACGCCTACTGCGACCACCTCCACAATGATCGGAGGCTGACCGAGGCGGAGGTCACCCGCACGCTCTTCCAGTACGGCACCACGAAGGGCGTCATCACCGATCTCATCGCCCGCAACCTCGCCGTGGACGAGAACGTCGACGCCGACCCCGAGTCCGTGGTCGTCACCGTGGGCGCGCAGGAGGCCATGTTCCTGGTTCTCCGCGCGCTGCGGGCGGACGAGCGGGACGTGCTGCTCGCCCCCGCCCCCACCTACGTCGGCCTGACCGGGGCCGCACTGCTGACCGACACCCCGGTATGGCCTGTCCGGTCCACCGAGAACGGCATCGACCCCGAGGACCTCGCCCTCCAGCTGAAACGCGCCAACGAGCAGGGCAAGCGCGTCCGGGCCTGCTACGTGACGCCCGACTTCGCCAACCCGACGGGCACCAGCATGGACGTGCCCGCCCGCCACCGGCTCCTGGAGGTCGCCGAGGCGGGCGGCATCCTGCTTCTGGAGGACAACGCGTACGGGGTCTTCGGGTCCGAGCGCCTTCCTACGCTGAAGGCGCTCGACCGGTCGGGGACCGTGGTCCACATCGGCTCCTTCGCCAAAACCGGCATGCCCGGCGCCCGGGTCGGTTACGTCGTGGCCGATCAGCACGTGGCCGGGGGCGGCCTGCTCGCCGACCAGCTCTCGAAGCTCAAGGGCATGCTCACGGTGAACACCTCGCCCGTCGCGCAAGCGGTGATCGCCGGAAAGCTCCTGCTCAACGACTTCAGTCTGGTCAAGGCCAACGCCAGGGAAATCGCCATCTACCAACGCAACCTCCAGCACACGCTGGGCGAGCTCGCCCGCAGGCTCGACGGCTGCCCCGGGGTCGGCTGGAACGCGCCGAAGGGCGGTTTCTTCGTCACCGTCACCGTGCCCTTCGTCGTCGACGACGCGTTGCTGAAACACGCCGCCAGCGACTACGGCGTCCTGTTCACGCCGATGCACCACTTCTACGGCGGCAAGGACGGGTTCAATCAACTCCGGCTCTCGATCAGCCTGCTCACACCGGAGCTCATCGAGGAGGCCGTCTCCCGGCTCGCCGCACTCATCACCGCGCGCCTCCCCTGATCCGGGTCCGGAGAGTCATGAGGGATCGCTCCGCAAGGACGCCTGCAGCAACAAGGCGTCATGGCGGCCGCTGCCCCCGGCGGACCTGAACGAAGCCGGCTCCCTCACGTCGAATCCGGCCTGTTCCAGTTCCCGTACCACCTGATCCGGCTCCAGGAGCCGCAGGCGACTCGTGCAGACGACGAAGGGGTCCGACGCATCATCGGCGGGGTAGACGGTGATGTCCTGGATCGCTTCCGCCGGCGACCGCCGCACGTGCAACACGTACCGTCGGCCGCTGCGACCTGACAGCTCCTGATCGCGCTCGAGCGACTGCGACCCGCCCGTATCGGCCATGCTGATCAGGAATGTCCCGCCGGGCTCGAGGTGCTCACGAACCGACGCGTACAAGCCACGCCTGTCGGCGTCCTCCAGGAGACTGATCGAGCCGTAGCTGATGACCACGGCCCCAAAGCGCCGGCCCAGCACGAAGGCGCTCATGTCTCCTTGCACCACGGTGCACCGGTCCCGAAGATCTGCCGGCTCGTCCTCCAGCTGCCGCCGAAGGGCGGCGACCATCGCGGTCGACAGCTCCAGTGCGGTCACCTCGAACCCGAGCGCCAGCAAGGGGAAGGTCAGTCGGCCCGTTCCGGCAGCGAGTTCGAGGACCGGTCCGGACGCGGAGCGGATGCGGGCGCCCATCTCCTGTGCCTCCGAGACGCCGTCCGCATCCTGCATCAGATCGGACCCGGCGTCGTCGTCGTAGAAGCTGCGCAGCACACCTCGCTCACCCACGCAGGCCAGCAAAGCGTCCGCGCGAGTCGTCCGAACCGGGCCATGTTCCAGCTGATTACTCATGAGGCCAACCTCCTGGTCGACATTGGTCGGACGACAGCCCAGGTTCTTTCGCCGTATCCGCCGTGGGGCGAGCTCTCCCGCGCATGCTTCTCCAGCTGGGCGAACAAGTCCTTGTCGGGCCCGTTGAGCATCGGCATCTGAGAGGCGTAGCGCCTCAGGGCCTCGAATTTCCGCGTCCGCGCCTGCGTCTCGACGGAGCTGAAATCGGGAGGACCGAGACGAAAGCCCCTCGGCAGCTCGACGGGGTCCAGCCCGAAGATCGCGTGCGGAAGGTCTTCCCACAGGCGCACCGGAATGCCGTGCTCGTGCGCCGTGAACAGCGCGGCGTCCCGTGCGATCTCGCTGTCGATATGGCCGTTGGCGGCCGCGCAGGTGACGATCAGCCTCGGAGCACACGCGTCGACAGCCGACTCGATGTCGGCCTTCACCGCGGAGAACAGAGCCGCATCGCCCTGTGACGGTCGCCTTCTGATGGCCACCTTCTGCCGGCCCGGCACGTTGTCGGCCAGCCATTGGCCATCGGGCGACTTGCGATAAATGGCATCAAGGAACCGGCCGTGCCGGTGGCCGACCCCCAGGTGGTCGAGCGCGGCGATGTCTTCTTTCCGGCGGTGCAGCGATGCGTCGTGATCCGGCGAGATGCCCCAGATTCCGTGCAATCGCTGCGCCGCCGGGGAGTAGGGAGGTGAGGGGGTGCCGGCGAATACCGTGAAGACGGTCACCTGTGCACTGTCCTGCACCGCTTGGGCGAGGCCGGCCCCGAAGGACAGGACCGCATCGTCCAGATGAGGGGATATCACCAGTAGTCGGGTCCGGTCGGAGCCTCGAAACATGGCAGTCAATCTATGAACGGCGTTTGCCGCGTCGCAACGAGTGAGGACTGGACGGGCCGGTGTGGTTCCCGGCCAGCCGCATCGAGCAGCAGCTCCGCGGCCACCCGTGTCCCGTCGCCGCGGATCGTGCCCGCCACGGCCGTCGCTCGCGCGCGGGTTCCCGGGGCAAGGGCTGTGCCGAGCGCGGCCGACAGGGAGTCGAACGTCGGGGCCGGACCGTCATGTGCCACCCCGATGCCCAGCTCGGCCACCCGGCCGGCGTAGTACGGCTGGTCCGCGATCTGGGGGACCACGACTTGGGGGGCGCCTGCCCGCGCGGCCACGTGCGTCGTGCCCGCGCCGCCGTGGTGGATGACGGCGGCCACCCGGCCGAACAGCACCTGCTGGTTCACCTCCCCGACGGTGCAGCAGTCCGCCCGGTCGTCGGGCAGGATCAGATCGGCCCAGCCGCGGGAGAGGATCACCCGGCGGCCATGGGCACGGACCGCTTCCACGGCCACCCGGACGGCGTCCGCCGGCGCGCGCAGGCTGCCGAAGCCCACGTACACCGGCGGTGACCCGGCACTCAAGAACGCCTCCAGCTCTGTCGAAAGGGGCCGTTCGTCCGGCAGGATCCACGCGCCGGTCTGCACGGCGTCCAGGTCCGTCGGCTGCAGCGGGGCCAGGACCGCGTCCGCCGCCATCCAGGGATGATCGGTGTAGCCGAACCTGAAGATGTCCTTGACGGGTGACAGGCCGAGCGCGCCCCGCCTGTCGTTGAGCGGGCCGCCGTACCGCTGATAGGCGCTTTGGTTGTTCCGGTCCCACAGCGCCCCGATGTCGGTCACGTCCCGTGCGGGCGGCTCGCCGAGGGGCGGCGGCGGCGGGTAGTACGGCGACGGCACGTAGACCGGGCAGTGGAAGGCATAGATGTAGGGGATGCCCAGCTGCTCGGCCACCGACCGCACCCCGATCGCGACGGGCAGCAAACCGGTCGTCACCACCGCGTCACACCCCTCGGCGGCTGCCGGGAGCTGGTCGAACTGCGTGGCGATCGCCTCGGCCGAGAACCTGAGCATGTCCTCGGGCGTCGGCGGCGCGGTTCCGTGTCTCGGCGCGCGCGCCGACGGGCCGACCGGCACATGCTCCACACCGACCTCGGCCAGCCGCTCCGCGCAGTCCGGCGGTGCGCACACCCGCGCCTGCGCGCCGAGCTCCCGCAACCCCGCCGCCAGTGCCGCCAGCGGTTCGACATCTCCGCGGCTGCCATACGTCGTCAGCAATACGCGCATGTCGCACCCCCTGTTTCAGGCCGGCTGATGAGGCAGCCATTTCATCCCGTCGGGCGAGGTCACGAGGCCGCCGGGGAACAGCGGCAGCTCGGGCTCGGCGTCCTCGCCGAGCAGCGCCTTCATCTGGACCTGGCCTGCCTCCTGCATCGCCTGCCTGACCACCTGTGACTTGAACATCGGCACCATGTTTTCCTGGTCGCCGCCTGCCATCTGGTCCACGGCCGCGGCGAACTCGGCGCTGCGCTCGACTATCCTGTCCGCCGTCGTGAGCGCCGTCTCACCGGACGACACCCCACCGATCAGTTCCACGAACGACTCGATGCCGGTGTTGCTCTGACTGTTCGTTACCTTCTTGGCCTGCCAGAAGTACGAGTCCTCGTTCACGTTCATTTGGTAGAACGACATGAGGAACTCGTAGAACACCTGGTATTCGCGGCGGTACCGGGCCTCGAACTCGGTCAGTACCGTCTTCTCGTCCAGCTCGCCCGCGAGGACGCTGTTGATCGACCGGGCCGCGAGCAGCCCGCTGTAGGTCGCCAGATGCACCCCGGAGGAGAACACCGGGTCCACGAAGCACGCGGCGTCGCCGACCAGGACCATCCCCGGCCGCCAGAAGTGCGTCTGCTGGTACGAGTAGTCCTTGCGGATCCGCAGTTCCCCGTACGTGCCGGTCGTCACCCGGGTCGCGTCCGACAGGTATTCCGAGATCATCGGGCACTCGGCGATCAAGGAGTTGAGCGCCTTCTCCCGGTCTCCCTGGACCTTCTCGGCGTCCTCCCTGCGCACGACCGCGCCGACGCTGGTCAGCGTGTCGCTCAGCGGGATGTACCAGAACCAGCCGCTTTCGAAGGCCACGCTCAGGATGTTGCCCGAGACCGGCTCGGGCAGCCGCTTACCGCCTTCGAAGTAGCCGAACAGCGCCAGGCTGCGGAAGAACTCCGAATAGTTCCGCGCGCCGCCGACGTTCCCGTACAGCCGGCTCTTGTTGCCCGACGCATCGACCACGAAGCGCGCCGACACCGCACGCTCACTGCCGTCGGGATCGGTGTAACGCAGACCGGTGACACGATCGCCGTCTTCCATGACGTCGGTGACCGCGCACCCCTCCCGCACGACCACGCCCTTGCGTCTGGCGTTGTTCAGCAGAATCTCGTCGAATCGCGCCCGCTCGACCTGATAGGCGTACGACGTCGAGCCGGCCATCCGGGCGGAGAGGCCGAAGTGGAACGTCCACGGCTCCGGGCGAGCGCCCCAGCGGAACGTGCCGCCCCGCTTCACCGGGAACCCGGCACCGGCCAGTTCGTCCGCGACGCCGAGCATCCGGCACACGCCGTGCACCGTGGCGGGCAGCAACGACTCACCGATCTGGTACCGGGGGAAGTTCTCCTTCTCCAGCAGCAGCACCCGATGGCCCTGCATGGCCACAAATGTGGCCACGGTCGAACCACCCGGCCCGCCGCCGGCCACCACTACATCGAATTCTTCGACCGACATCTCGCCACCGTTTCCTCTGTTGCGGGTCAATTTATTGCGGCTGATCCTCAAAGCCTGCCCCGCTCGATCGCTACCAAGTGACTGGCACCTGGTCCGGACAGTCGACGAACGCGTTCCGGTACTTCACTTCGCCGATGGGCACTGCCAGCCGAAGCCCGGGGAACCGGCGCCAGAGGGCCTGATAGGAAATGCGCAGTATCGCCCTGGCCAGCGCCGCGCCCAGGCAGTAGTGGATGCCGTGCCCGAATCCGACGTCCGAGACCGGTTCGCGGTTCGCGTCGAGGATGTGGGGATTCGGCGTCAGCGCATCGTCCCGGTTGGCCATGAGAACCGAGCACAGCACATAATCCCCCGCCTTGATCAACTGTCCGTCGATGACCACGTCCTTGATGGCCAGACGGGGATTCGGCCCCTGCACGGGCGACAGATAACGCACCAGTTCGGCGACTACACGGTCGGCCTTCTCGCGGCCCGCGAAAAGCAACGGTATCTGGTCGGGATTGTCCAGCAGCGCGACAACCCCGAAGCCGATCGTCCCCGCGACGGTCTCGACACCACCGAGGATCAGCGCCATGCACAGGCCCTTCAACTCCTCGTCCGTGATGTTGTCCCCGTGCCCTTGCACGACCATGCCGAGGAGCCCCTCGCCGGGGTCCCTGCGCTGCCGGGTGATCAGGTTGTCCAGGTACCGGTTGAACGCCGCGCTGTCGGCGGCCCTCGCCTTGAGCCCGCGGCTCAGATCGACGTTCCGCCGGAGCCGCCGGACGAACTCGCGTCGGTCGTCCCGGGGGATGCCGAGCAGCTCACACAGGACACCCGCGCCAATCGGATCGGCGAAATCCCGCTGGACGTCCGCGGGTGGTCCCGCGGCCTCCATCATCTCGAGCCGGTCGTCGATGAGGCCTTGGATGTTGGGCTCCATCTTGCGTATACGCCGGACCGTGAACTCCGGTGTCAGCATCTTCCGCAGGCGTGTGTGCTCGGGCGGATCGTACGTCGATATCTGCCCGACGAACTGGGGCTCAATGCGTTCCGCTGTATTCCCCTGGGTGAACCGGGGCCGGGTCGTGAAATTCTCGTGGTCGCCCAGTATCCGGCGCACGACGTCGTACCCGAAGGCCTGCCACACATAGTCCCTGCCCAGCTGCTCGGACGCCTCCCCGGCAATCCGGAACAGCGGGCCATGCGCTCTGAGATCGAAGTTGTCCGTATGCGGATCGCAGTTCGTTCTCATCTTGAAGTTCGGCGGCTCGCTCAGGAGTGGCGCGACCTGATCCGTACCCTGCCCCATACGAGTGGTATCTCCTTCGCTGGCCGACTAGTCGGCGTACCCGTACTGCTTGGCGTAATGGGCGTATGCAGAGTCGCCATGCAGCAGCTCCTGATAGGCGGACTCGATCTCCTCGCCCAAGAAGGACAGTGAACGGTCGCCGTACCGGCCCTCGCCCACGAATTTCGGCCCGTCACCGCCGGCCTCTTGGCCGGTGGGTGACGTCCCGCCACCCACCCGCGCGCTCTCCTGCTCCAGTTCACGCATCCGTTCCAGAGTGCTGGCCTCCACCGCGCGGAGAATGTTGTCGATCTCGACGGGCTCCCCGAGGGCGAGGAATTCCATGATCTCGGCGAACCGTGCCACCGGATCGGCCCGCAGATCCTCGTAACGCACCGTCAGCAGGTCCGCGTCGGGGAAGCGGTCACTCGACGACTCGGTCCAGCTCCGCACGTTCTCCGGCCACGACCCGATACCGACCCCCGGCGAGAGTGCCGCCATCTGATGGCCTTCCGTGGCGATGAACTCGCGGACGAAGGCGCGGCTTCTCTCCAGGTCGTCGAGCGGTATCGCGGCCATGCGCAGCGAGCTGAGCAGGATGTCCCTCGGGTTGCGCACGAGATAGAGAACCTTGCCGGTCGACCTCCGCAGCACGTCCAGCACCGGTACATCGGCCCTGAGGTGCGTCTTCAGCAGCACCGGTTCCGTCGGCTCCATCGGCGGCAGATCGCCGTAACGCAGCATTCCCTCCAGCACGGGGGTCGTGGCGTACACGTCGTTCCAGACCTTCGGTGCCTCTCCCGTGATGTAGGCGGCCAGCATGCACCTGAGCCAGGTGTTTCCGGCCTTGGGATACGACGCGATCCATCGGATTCCGTTCATACCTACTCCTCTGTGGTCGTTTGCGTCACTGGTCACAGCAGTCATCCCAGACGATCACCAAGCGACCATCAGCTCCGTCAGTCCGTACGCGGGGGTGGTCAGGCGGAACATGTCCTCATGGGCGGGGTCCGCGAGCGTCAGCCCGGGAAAGCGCCGCCACAGAGCGGTGTAGACCGTCCGCAGTTCGAGGCGGGCCAGTGCGGCTCCCAGGCAGTGATGGACGCCGTGCCCGAACGCGACATGCGGGACGGGCTCACGCATGACGTCAAGACGTTCCGGATCCGGCGTCAGGGCGGGGTCACGGTTGGCCGCCGGAAGCGCGCAGATGACACTCTCCCCCCTCTTGACCACCTGGTCCCCGATGGTGACGTCCTCCATGGCGATGCGGGGTGTCGGGGAATAGGTGACCGTCAGGTAGCGGATCAGCTCGTCGACCGCCCGTTGCGCCGACCGCTCGTCGCCCCGGAACGCGGCGATCTGCTCGGGGTGCCGCAGCAGCGCCAGCACACCCAGCCCGATCATTCCGGAGATGTTGTCGTCGCCGGCCAGCATCACCTGGACGCAGAAGCCCCTCAGTTCCTCGTCCGTCGCCGCGTCGCCGTGTTCGGCGACGACGGCTCCGATCAGCCCCTCGCCCGGATCCTTCCGTTCCCTGGCGATCATCGCCAACAGGTAGCGGGAGAACGCCTCGCCGGCCGCCGCCCGCCTCTTCCGGCTCCGTGAGGCGTCAAGATGCCCGTGACACAGCTGCATGAACATGCCCCGGTCGTCCCGGGGCACGCCGATCAACTCGCACAGCACGGCCCCGGGCACCTCGTCGGCAACGAACCCGATCAGATCCGCGGGGGATCCCGCCTGCTCCATGGCGTCGAGACGCTCGGTCACGATCTGTTCGATGGAGGGCTGCAGACGCCGCATCTTGCGCAGCGTGAAGCCCGGAGTCAGCTTCTGCCGCATCCGGGTGTGCTCCGGCGGGTCGTAGTCCATCAGGTTGCCCACCAGCTCACGCGGCCGGAAGATGCCCTCCCCGCCGATCTCGTCCCGCCGGTCCCAGCGCCGCCGGGTGCTGAACCTCTTGTGATCGCCCATCACCTGCCGGACGACGGCGTGCGTGGTCGCCATCCAGCGGGTCTCGGCGTCCGCTCCGGATCCGACGGTGACCCTCGTCAGCGGTCCCGCCGCGAGCAGTTCGTCCGCCGGATCGAGGCCCTGTCTGCGCACGTGGAGGGGGCGCGGGTCGTGACCACTCGACGCATCGGCGGGAAGCTCCTGCCCTGCCATCGGTTCTCCTCCTAGCCTCGGCGCTACCAGTTGAGCCGCAGGGCTTCCACGTTGAGCGGCGGCCGCCCCAACTTGATCTCGCGATCCGGTTCGGCCAGCCGCAGGGTCGGAAAGCGGTGGGCCAGAGCCGGAATCGCCACCCGGAACACCATCTCGGCCAGCGACCGGCCGAGGCAGTGGTGGATGCCGTGCCCGAACGCGACGTGCGCGGGCTTTTCCCTGGTGATGTCGAACCGGTCGTCCGGGCCGGGGAAGTTCCAGCGGTTCGCGGCCAGGAACGAGGGGGTGACGGTGTCGCCCGCCTTGATGGGGCACCCACTGATGTGCACGTCCTCCAGCGCGACGCGCGGAGTGGTCTTCTCGTCGCTGGTGATGTACCGGACCACCTCGTCCAGCCAATCCGGCGCGGTGTCCGGCCTGTCCCGCAGAACGGCGAACTGCTCGGGCTCCTCGACCATCAGCCATGCGGCCGCCGCGAGGAAGCGGGCCACCTGGTCCCCGCCCGCACCCATGACGAACGCGGCCACTCCGATCAGCTCCGCGTCGGTGATCTCGTCGCCGTGCTCGCGCACCACGACGCCGAACAGGTCGTCACCGGGATCGCGGCGGGTACGCGTCACGACCTGGTTCATGTACGCCCAGAACTTGTTTCCCGCCGCCAGGCGCCGCTTGCCCGACCGTTCGGCCCGGCTGGCGTGCAGGGCACGGGACAGCTCGGCCTGATCATCGCGTGGAATGCCGACGAAGTCACAGGTCACCGTCGTCGCGATGGGCCAGGCGAAATGCGGGACGAAGTCCACCGGGCCACCGGTGGACTCGATGTCGTCAAGGGTGGCGTCGACGGTCTTCTCCACCTGCGGCCGGAATCCCTGTATCCGCCGGATGGCGAACGGGCCCGTCACCATCCGGCGCAGACGCGTGTGCTCCGGTGGATCGTACTGAGTGAGGAAGCCGGGGAATATGAAACCGGCCGCGGTGCCACGGTAGAGCAGCTTGGAGCTGAATTTGTCCGAGCCGAGAACGTGCCGGATCTCGTCGTACCCGGCGGCGAGCCACGCGGTCCGCCCTTCGGGGGCGTCCTCGACGCCCAGCACGGCCATGGGGCCCTCGGCCATCAGGGCGCGTAGCTCCGGCACCGGATCGAACCGGTCCCGTCGGTGTATGTCCAAGCCCAGGTCAACGTTGATCTCCTCGAACGAGCCCCGGACAACGTTGTTCTCCTCGAGCACTGCGCAGGTCCTTTCGCCACGTCCAGCCCTCGGATACCGAATGACCGAATGGTTGTCGCGAGCCGGCCGGACGGGCGTCGGGCCCGTCCAACCGTCCGCATTGAGCGGCTGGACACCTCGGTCTCAGGCGCCGGCTTCCTGGATGAGGCTCTTCGGCCGGAGGTCCTGCCAGTTCTCCTCGACGTAGTCGAGGCACTCCTGACGGGTGGCCTCACCATGCACACGGGACCATCCGGCAGGCACTTCCGCGAAGGTCGGCCAGAGGGAGTGCTGGCCCTCATCGTTGACCAGCACGAAAAAGGAACCGTTGTCGTCGTCGAACGGGTTGGTCATCGTTGCGTCCTTTCGCTCTTCGGCCGGGAATGGAGCTTCTCGGCGACGATGGCTCCAATCTGGGCCAGCGCCGCGGGTTGCACCAAGTCGTAGTGGTTGGACGGGATTTCGTGGGGCTCGATGGTTCCGCTGGTGAAGTCCTTCCAGCTGGCTATCGCCTCCGGCACGGGCAGATGTGCCGGCCGGTCCAGCGAGGCGATGAAGAGCAGGATGTCGCCGGCGAAGGGCGAGGCGGTGTGCCGCGGCCCGACCTCCCAGAGGTTGCGCATCACCGCCTGGAGGCGCTTCCTGGTGCCGGGCCCCTGCACCAGTCCACCGGCGAGCTCCAGGTCCTGCTGCTTGCGCTTTTGCACGGCCTCCTCGTCGCGCACGGCTTCTTCACTCACCGTGCCGGTGGCGTTCCGTCCCATGTAGACGGGATAGGCGTCGAGCAGGGCGAGCAGGCCGACCTCCTCCCCTTCCGCCTCGAGCGACGCGGCCATCGCCTGCGCGATCCGCCCGCCGAGGGACCAGCCGAGAAGGTGGTACGGCCCTGTCGGCTGCACGGCCCGGATGTGCGCGAGGTAATCGGCCGCCATCTCCTCGACGCTGCCCGGCAAGGGTTCGGTGCGGGCCAAGCCGCGCGCCTGCACTCCGTAGACCGGCTGGTTCGCCGGAAGATGCCGCAGCAGCGGCTGGTAGTTCCAGCTCAGGCCGCCGCTCGCGTGGAAGCAGAACAGTGGCGGGCGATCACCGCCGGCTCGCAGCGGCAGCAGGATCTCGTAGTCGCCCGTCTTCAACGACGGGGCCGAGCGCCTCCGCTCGCCCACGACGAGCAGGGTTTTGGCGGAGGTCTTCCGGGCGAGCAGGCCCGTGCGCAGCATCTGATGTCCCGGGGTTCCGAACGGGCAGCGCACGGTCGGCCGACCGGCCTTGCCCTCGTCCACTGCCGCCCCGGTGACGTAGAGATCGCCCACGGCCCCCGGTGTGACCGGGCGCAGCCGATCGTCGAGGAGGAGTGCGCCGAGCGGACCGTCCTCGGCCAGGCCGGCGAGCGCCGGGGGCACCGCCCCGTGCCACCGCGCCGGTGCGATGACCGGACGGCTGCGTTCGACGTCGTCCAGGAAGAGGTCCAGGTCGCTGATCCGCCGCCGGGGATCCTCCGCCACCTGTTCCAGGACGCGGACCAGCCGCCGGGCCACCGACTCGGCCGTGTCCTGGTCGAACAGGTCGGTGGCGTAGCGGAGGGTGCCTTCGAGGCCGTCCTCGTCGTCGAGGTTGTCGGTGAGCCTGAACGCGAGGTCCAGCTCCATGGCTTCGGCCCCGCCGGGTTCGACTTCGGTGCGCAGGCCCGGCAGTTCCCTCGCGTCCCAGGTGCCGAGCCCCTCTTCCAGCACCTCGAGTCCGACCTGGAACACGGGGTGGCGGGAGAGGGAGGCGGGCAGGTCGAGCAGCTCGGCGAGCCGCTCGAAAGGTACGTCCAGGTGCTCCTGCGCGGCCTGGACCGTTTCCTGCACGCGGGTGACCACGTCCAGGAAGTCCGGGTCGCCCGAGACTTCCGTGCGCAGGGCGACCGGCCGGGCGAACGGTCCGATCATCGGCTCGAGGTCGATGAGGTCCTCGTCCCGGGGCAGCGTCGTGCCGATCACCAGGTCGTGGCCCGCGCCCAGTTTCGTCAGCAGCATGGCGAGGGCGGCGTGCACCACCTGGAACGCGTCTGCGCCGGCCGGCTCCGCCGCCTCCATCAACCGGGCGTACGGGCCCGCGTCCAGCCGCAGCTCGACCGTGCCGGCCCGACGCGAAGGGACGGCCGGCCGCAGGCGGTCGAACGGCAGCACCGTCTCCCCGTCGATGCCGGCCAGGTTGTCCCGCCAGAAGGCGATCTGCTCGTGGGGCAGGCTGCCCGGCTCGTTCTCGTCCGCGAGCAGCCGCTGCTCCCAGATCGCGTAGTCGGCGAACTGCACAGCCAGGGGCGCGCGCTCCGGGACTCGGCCCTCGCGCCGCGCGCCGTACGCGGCCGCCAGGTCGCGGAAGAACACGTCCAGCGAGTCGTCGTCGGCGAGGATCCGGTGCACCTGCAGGAGCAGTACGTGCTCCTTCTCCGCGAGTCCGAGGAGCTCACATCGCCACGGCACGTCCTTGGTGAGATCGAACACCGACTCGCGCCGCTCGGCGAGCAGCCCGGGCAGGTCCTCCTCGGTGGCCGGGACGGGGGTCAGCTCGACCGCGAGGGCGTCTTGGATGTGCTGGTGGACGCTGTGTGCATCGCCGGGGAAGGTCGTGCGCAGAATGTCGTGCCGGGCCGCGACGTCGCCGAGCGCCGCCGCCAGCGCGGGCACGTCCAGTCGGCCGCGCAGGCGCAGTGCGACGGACGCGTGCAGGCCGGCCGTGTCCTTGCCGGGGTCGGCCAGCAGCCGGGCGCGCAGCTGCCGGGTGGTGACCGGCACCCGGTCCGGCCGCTGGGCGGCTTCCAGTGCGGGGCGTGACTTCGCGGCAAGCACCCTCGCCAGACCCGCGGGGGTCGGCGAGGAGAACAGCTGCCGGATGGGCAGGTCCGCGCCGAGTTCCTCACGGATCCGCGCGATGAGCCGCATGGCCAGCGCCGAACTCCCGCCGAGGTCGTGGAAGGTGTCGTCGCCACCCACGTGGTCGACGCCGAGGATCTCGGAGAACAGCGCGCACAGCATTTTCTCGGTCTCGCCCTCCGGCGCCTTCTCCGACGCGTGTCCGGCGAGATCCGGGGCGGGCAGGGCCCGGCGGTCCACCTTGCCGTGGGCGGTGACCGGCAGGCCGGGCAGGGCGACAATCGCCGTCGGAACCATGTACGCGGGCAGGACCAGGGCCATGTTCCGCCGGATCTGTGTTGCCCCCGCATCGCTGCCGTCGGAGACGAAGTAGCCCACCAGGCGCTTCTCGCCCGGCTGGTCCTCCCGCGCCACGACGACTGCCTCGACCACCCCGGGCTGGGCCGCCAGCACGGCCTCCACCTCGCCCAGCTCCACCCGGTAGCCGCGGATCTTCACCTGGTCGTCGGCGCGGCCGAGGAAGACGACCTCGCCGTGCTGGTTCCAGCGCGCCAGGTCGCCGGTGCGGTACATCGGTTCCCCGGTGAGGAACGGGCACGCCACGAACCGCTCGGCGGTCAGGCCGGGGCTGGTGAGGTACCCGCGGGCCAGCCCCGTACCGGCGATGTACAGCTCGCCGGCGACTCCCGGCGCGACCGGGCGCAGGAAGGCATCGAGGATGTAGACCTTGCGGTTGGTCATGGGGCGGCCGATCGGCAGCTCCCGCCCGAGCTCCTCTCCTGGCTCGATCGGCTTCCACGTCGCGCACAGGGTGGTCTCGGTCGGTCCGTAGGTGTTGCGCACCCGCAGGCCGGGCTGGGCCCGTCGCAGGTTCTGCACCGACTGTGCGGGGACCACGTCGCCGCCGGTCCCGATCTCGACCAGACCCGCGAAACACTCCGGGGACGTCTCCGCCAGGGCGCGGAAGGTACCGGCGGTGAGGTGGACGGCGGTCGCGCCGCGTTCGACGGCCCGGCGTACCCCGGCCGCGTCCAGCACACCCGGCTCGGTGAGCAGGACGCGGCCGCCCATGGCGAGCGGCACCCACATCGCGTAGAGCGAGGGGTCGAAGACGTGTGTCGCGTGCATCAGCACGCCGTCGCCCGGACCGATCTGCCAGCCCTCGTCACCGGCCAGGCCGGCCACGCCTCCGTGGGGGATGCCCACGCCCTTCGGGAGGCCAGTGGATCCGGAGGTGTACATCACGTACGCCAGGTCGTCGGCGCTCGGCAGGCTCTCCGGCGCCGTGGCGGCACAGCCGTCGACGGCCGCCCGCGTACTGGGCGCGTCGAGGACGATCGCGTCCTGCGGCGCGACGGCGCTGGTGGCCTCGGTGCACAGGACGGTGGAGACCGCGGAGTCATCGAGAATGAACGCGATCCGCTCGGCCGGGTACTCGATGTCCACCGGGACGTACGCCGCACCTGTCTTCCAGATCGCCAGGAACGCGATCAGCAGGTCCGGCGACCTGTCCATGGCCACACCGACCCGGTCGCCGCGGCCTGTGCCACGACCGGCGAGGTAGCAGGCCAGCCGGTTCGAGGCCCGGTCGACCTCGGCGTAGGTCTGATCCGCGCCGTCGGCGTCGGTGATCGCCACCGCGTCCGGCGCCTCGGCCACCCGCCGCGCGAACATCGCGACCACGGATGTGCCGGGCACGGGGCCCGTGGTCGCGTTCCATTCGTCCACCACCAGGGCGCGCTCGGTCTCGCTCAGCAGCGTCAGGCGGCCGACCAGCACATCGGGCTCGGCGACCAGCCGCTCCAGCACGCGGGCCAGCGCGCCCACGACGGATTCGGCGATCGCGCGGTCGAACAGACCCCGGTCGTAGTCGAGGATGAGCGGCATCTGCTCGCCGGGTCCGGTGATCAGGGTGAACGGGTAGTGCGAGGAGTTGCGCCCCCGCTTCACCGGGTGCAGGACCAGGCCGTCGTCGTCCTGCGCCCGGCCGGGTCGCTTGCGAGGGAAGTTCTCGTAGATGACGAGTGTGTCGAAGACCGCTCCGGGGCCGGCGACGGCCTGCACGTCCTGCAGGCCGAGATGGTGGTGGGCCATGAGAGCCGACTGGTCGCGCTGCAGCTCGGCGAAGAGCTCGACGGCCCGCCGCCCGCCGTCGAGCCGGACCCGCACCGGCAGGGTGTTGAGCAGCTGGCCGACCATCGACTCCACACCGGCGAGGTCGCCGGGCCGCCCCGAGGCGGTCGCGCCGAACACCACGTCGGTACGGCCGGCCAGTTGCGACAGCACGACGGCCCACGCGCCCTGCACGACGCTGTTCAGGGTGAGGTCGTGACGGCGCGCCAGTGCGGCCAGGTCTGCCGTCAGTCGCGTGGACAGCTCGAGCAGCACCGTGTCGATGTCCGGCACGCGGGTCGGATCGGCCGGGGCGACCGTGGTGGGGGTGTCCAGCCCCGCGAACTCCGCTCGCCAGGCTGCCCTGGCCGCCTCCTTGTCCTGCCGGCCCAGCCACGCGAGATAGTCCCGGTAGGACCCGGTGGGCGGGAGCCCGGACGCGTCCCCGTCCGCCGCGTAGATGGCTGCCAGGTCGCGGTGGATGACCGGCATCGACCAGCCGTCCACCAGCACGTGGTGAAGGGTGTGCACGAGCCGGTGGCGCTGCGGGCCGAGCCGGATCAGGTGCAGTTTCATCAGCGGTGCCGTCTCGATGTGCAGCCGCTCGGCCACCTCGTCCGCGGCCAGCCGGTCCACCTCGCTGTCGGCGACGTCTGCCGGCAGCCCCGACAGATCCGTCTCGCGCCAGGGGATCTCGGCGTCCCGCGCGATGACCTGCACCATCTGCGCGCCGCTGACGTAGCGGAAACACGCCCGCAGCGCGGCATGCCGGTCCACGACGGCCTGCCACGACGCCCTCAACCGGGCAGCGTCCAGCGGGCCGTCGATGCCGTAGACGGTCTGCACGGTGTAGGTGTCGGGACCGTCGTGGTCGAGTGCGGTGTGATACAGCATCCCTTCCTGCAACGGCGAAAGGGGCCAGACGTCCTCCACGCTGGAGCGGGGCTTCGGGCGGGTGCCGTCAACTGTCACGGTCTGCTCCTTACAGCGCTTGTTCATCGGCCAGTCCGGCCTCGAGTTGGTGCATCTGCTCGGACGAGAGATCGACGAGCGTGCCCGCCGAGGGCTCCGGCGCCGCGGTGGCATCGCCGTCGGCGGGGAGTTCCGCGACAAGCACCGCCAGCCGTTCCGGCGTCCTTTCCTCGAACACCTGCCACGCGCTCAGTTCCAGCCCCTTGCGGCGGGCTCGGGCCGAGAGCTGCATCGAGATGATCGAATCGCCGCCGAGTTCGAAGAAGCTGTCGTCGGCACCCACCCGGTCCAGGCCGAGCACCTCCGCGAACAGCTCGCACAGCCTCGCTTCCATCGCCGTGCGCGGATCCCGCCCTGAAGACATTCCGGCGAAGTCGGGGGTCTGCAGCGCCCGGTGGTCGAGCTTGCCGTTCGGGGTGAGCGGCATGTGGTCCAGCGACACGAACGCCGCAGGCATCATGTACTCCGGCAGGCGTTCGGCGGCCAGTTCGCGCAGCGCGGAGGTCAGCGTGCCGTTCGCGCCGGAAGCCTCGGCCGACGGCACGACATACGCCACCAGCTGCTTGTCGCCGGGTCCGTCCCTGCGGACCGCGACCGCCACCTGGCCGACCCCGGGATGCTCCGCGAGCACGGCCTCGATCTCAGCCGGCTCGACCCGGTATCCGCGCACCTTGACCTGCGCGTCGACCCGGCCCGCGAAGATCAGCTGGCCCTCCCGGCTCCAGCGGAACCGGTCGCCCGAGCGGTACATCCGCTCACCGGGGGCGAACGGACTCGCGACGAACCGCTCCGCCGTCAGACCGGGGCGTCCCAGGTAGCCACGAGCCAGTCCGACGCCCGTGATGTAGAGCTCGCCGACCACCCCCGGCGGTACCGGCTGGAGGAAGGCGTCGAGCACGTAGTGCTGCACGTTGCGGATCGGGCCGCCGAGCGGGACCACATCGTGCCCCGGAGCCAGCGGGGCGCTCATCGTCGAGCAGATGGTCGTCTCGGTCGGCCCGTAGGCCTGGATCACCCGGCGGCCCGGCGACCAGCGGTCCACCAGCGCGGCCGGCAGCGCCTCGCCGCCCGTCAGCACTGTCCGCAGGGTGTCCGGCAGGTCGTCCTCGCTCGCCAGCACACTGGGCGACACGGTCAGGTGGGTGATGTCCGCCCTGCGGATCGCGTCGCCCAGGGTCACGCGGGGCGGCATGCTCGCCGCGTCCGGCAGTACCAGGGTCGCACCGGCCAGCAGGGTCATGTAGAGCTCGGAGACGATGGCGTCGAATCCGATCGCGGACAACTGCAGGACCCGCGAGGACGACGTCACGGCCATCCGCTCGATGTGCGCGTACCCCAGGTTGACGAGTCCGGAGTGGGCGACCAGGACGCCCTTGGGTGCCCCTGTCGACCCCGATGTGTAGATCACGTACGCCGCGTCCTCGGGTGCCACTCGTGGCAGCTCGGCATCCGGATCGGCGGCGGGCAGCTCATCCAGCACCAGCACCGTGCCCGTGAACTCCGCGGGTACGACCGCTCGGGTCGTCCTCGTGCACACCAGCACCTGCGGCGCCGAGTTCGCCAGGATGAACTCGATGCGCTCGCGGGGATAGTCCGGATCGACCGGCACGAACGCCCCGCCGGCGAACGTCACCCCCAGCAGGGTCACCGCCAGCTCGGCCGAGCGCTCGACCAGTACTCCCACCCGGGCCTCACGCCGCACGCCCAGGCCCACGAGCAGTCGCGCCAGCGCTTCGGCCTCGCCGAGCAACTCGCTGTACGAAAGGCTCCGCGCCGCGTCCTGCACCGCGGGCGCTTCCGGTGTCCGCGCGGCCTGCCTGCGGAACAGCACCGGCAGTGTCTCCGCCGCGAGCGGTTCGTCGGTCCTGTTCCACTCGTCCACCACCAGGCGGCGTTGCTCGGGTCCGATCAGGCCGACCCGTCCCACCGGCGTCCGCGGATCGGCCACGACCTGTTCGAGAGCCCGGAGGAGCGACGCGAGAAGGTCTTCGACCTGGGTCCTCTCGAACGCGTCCGGGCGGAAGATGACTTCGCCGTGGACGGGGCCCGCTACGGACGCACGCATGGACAGTGGGTAGTGCCCGGTGTCGTTCGGGATTCCCGCGGGACGCATGACGAGTGCGTCGGGTTCGTCGGACACGGGCGGCGGGGGCGGGTAGTTCTCGAACACCACGATCGTGTCGAATGCCGCGCCCGGCCCGGCATGCTGCTTGATCTCGGTCAGCCCGACGTGCTGGTGCGGTATCAACGCGACCTGCCGT
Source organism: Streptomyces violaceus (assembly GCF_036014075.1). Classification (NCBI taxonomy): domain Bacteria; kingdom Bacillati; phylum Actinomycetota; class Actinomycetes; order Kitasatosporales; family Streptomycetaceae; genus Streptomyces; species Streptomyces violaceus. The sequence goes on along the minus strand of NZ_CP107911.1, from coordinate 8,883,313 downwards.
TCCTGCAGGTCCGCCAGCATGTCGAGGAAGGGTTCAGCGCCGACCAGGCGGGCCCGGACGGGCAGCATGTTCATGAACAGGCCGACCGCGGACTCGACACCGGGGATCTCGGGCGGACGACCGGCCACCGCGGCGCCGAAGACCACGTCGCCGCGACCGGTCAGCCGGGCCAGCAGCAGTGCCCAGACCCCTTGGAAGAGCGTGTTCGCCGTCACACCGTGCCGGCGGGTGAACTCCACCAGGCGCCGGCTCAGGTCGTCGTCGAGTGCGAATGCGACCCGGTCCGGCTCGACGGGCGCGATGATCGTTTCCGGTGGCACGACGTGGGTCGCCTCGTCGAGCCCCGCGAGTTCGGCCCGCCACGCCTCCCGGGCAGCTGCCTTGTCCTGGTGCACGGTCCAGGCGAGATAGTCGCGGTACGACGTCGGGGCCGGCAACGCCCGGCCCTCACCGCCGGCGTAGTACGCCGCGAGCACCTCACCGGTGATGAGCGGCAGGGACCAGCCGTCCGCCGCGATGTGATGCGACGTGAAGACGAGCCGGTGCCTGCGGTCACCGAGACGCAGCAGGTGCAGACGCAGCTGCGGCGCCCGGGTCAGGTCGAACCGCTCGGCGTGCAGCTCCGCCGCGAGACGGTCGACTTCCGCCAGCGCCTCGTCCTCGGGCAGATGGGACAGGTCGGTCTCCTGCCAGGGCGGCGTCACTTCGCCGGCGACCGCCTGCACCGTCGCACTCGACCCGAGCTGGTGAAAACTCGCCCGCAGGGCGGGGTGCCGGTCCAGCAGCACCTGCCACGCCCTGCGGAAGCAGGCGACGTCCAGCGGTCCCTCGATGACGAGGGTGCGCATGCTCGCGTAGACGTCCGGGCCGCGCTCGTCGGCGGCGTGGAACAGCAGGCCCTCCTGGAGCGGAGACAGCGGCCAGATGTCGAGCAGGCCGGGTACGGCGGCCTCGACCTCCGCCACGTCCCGCTGCGTCAGCGCGGTGAGCGGGAAGTCGGATGGCGTGTGCCCTCCGGCGCCGCCGGCCTCGATATGGGCGGCGAGGCCGGTCAGCATGGACAGCCAGCCCTGTCCGAGCGACTCCGCCTCGGCTTCGCCGAGTATGCGCCCGGCCCAGGTCACGGTCAGCTCGAGCTCGGGTCCTTCGGCGGTGTCCAGCACGACCGCGTCGATCTCCAGGACGTGGCGCAACGCCGTGTCCTGGTCCGTCGTACCGCCGATGGTCCCCACCGTCTGCCAGGGCTCCGCGGCACCGCCAGGCCGGGACGGGAAGCGGCCGAGGTAGTTGAACCCGATCCCCGGCTTCGGCAGCGCCGCCAGGACCGGCCCGGTCTCTGGGTTGAGGTGACGCAGCATCCCGTAGCCGAGCCCGCCGTCGGGCACGGCGCGCACGCTCTCCTTGACGCTCTTCAGCAGCCTGCCTGCCGCGTCGCCGCCCGAGAGGGCTTCGGCCGTGTCGATCCCGGTCACGTCCAGCCGGAGCGGATGTATGTCGGTGAACCAGCCGACAGTCCGGGACAGGTCCAGGTCACCGATGGGCTGGCGGCCGTGACCCTCGACGTCCACCACGACGGCCGGGTCGCCGCGCCACCGGGCCACCGCGCCCGCCAGGGTGGCCAGCAACACCTCGTGAACCCCGCAGTGGAAGGCCGAGGTCGCCTTCGCCACGAGCACGCCTGCCTTGTCCCGCGGCAACCGCCAGGACCTGCGTCCCGCGGTCGACATGGTGTCGCGCGTGGGGTCGAACTCGCCCGGCCACGACGGCGCTCCGTCGAGGATCGCCGTCCACGTCTCCAGCTCCGCGGACCGGATCGCCGCCTGATCGGCCAGTGTGCGCGCCCAGCGCCGGTACGAGACGCCGACCGGATCGAGCGCCGGTTCCCGGCCCGCGGCCACGGCCGCACACGCCGCCTGCAGGTCCGCCAGCAGGACGCGCCACGACACGACGTCGGCCAGGAGATGGTGCGCCACCACCACGAGCCGTCCGAGGCGGCCGGGTCCGGCGTCCACCCACACCGCCCTGATCATCACGCCGGCGGCGGGATCCAGCCGGGTGGCGGTCTCGCCGGCGCGGCGCTCCGCGATCTCGTCCACGTCACCGGCACCGGCCTCGACCCGCTCGACCAGCGTCGCCGCGGCCACCGCCGCCCGGTCGGCCACGACCAGCCGGGGCTGCTCCCCGTCGGTCTCCACGATCCGGCTGCGCAGCATGTCATGGGTGTCGATCACCGCGGCGAGTCCGGCCGCCAGCACGTCCACGGACAGGTCGTCGGGCGCCCCCACGGTCACCCACTGCGCCGGTGCGCGCCGGGTCATCGCGCGGGGGTCGCGTTCGAGCTGTGCCCGCACCACTGGCGTCCACGGGACCTCGCCGACGCCGTCGGCGAGGTCGGCCCGCGCCGGTCCGCCCCGCTCGGCGACCGCCGCGATCCCCGCGGGCGTCTTCCGCTCGAAGACCTGCTTCGCCCCGAAGACGAGGCCCTCGCGACGTGCGCGGGCGGCCAATCGCATCGACAGGATCGAGTCGCCGCCCAGCTCGAAGAAGCCGTCGTCGGCGCCGACCCTGTCCAGCCCGAGTATCTCGGCGAACAGGTCGCACAACACCCGCTCGGCCTCGGTACGCGGCTCGCGGCCGGCGGCCTTCGCGGTGAACTCCGGAGCCGGCAGGGCCGCGGTGTCGATCTTTCCGTTGAGCGTCAGCGGGAAGCCGTCCAGCGCCACCACCGCCGCGGGCACCATGAATTCCGGCAGCAGCGCCGCGAGGTGCTCGCGGACCGCATCCGGTTCCACATCCCCTTGCGTGGTCACATACGCGATCAGCCGCTTCTCGCCGGGCTGGTCCTCCCGCGCCACCACGACCGCCTGCGCGATCTGCGCAACCTCGGCCAGGGCCGCCTCGATCTCCCCGGGCTCCACGCGGTAGCCCCGGATCTTCACCTGGGAGTCGGCCCTTCCGGTGAACAGCAGCTCCCCCTGATCCGTCCAGCGCGCCAGGTCACCGGTGCGGTACATCCGCCCGCCCGTCGCCCGGCCACCACCTGCTGAGGCGCTGCGCGCCACCGCGTCGCCGGGGACGAACGGATCGGCGACGAACCGCTCCGCGGTCTGCCCGCTGGCGCCCGGATAACCGTGCGCGAGGCCGTCGCCGGCGAGGTAGAGCTCGCCGGTCACGTTGGGCGCCACCGGCTGGAGGAACGCATCGAGCACATAGGCCCGCCGTCCGGCCAGCGGTCGGCCGATCGGCAAGGTGGCGCCCGTTTCGTCCCACGGTTCGAGGAGGTGCCACGTGGCGCAGAGGGTGGTCTCGGTGGGGCCGTAGAGCTGCCGGACCCGAACCTCTGGGCACGCCCGGCGCACCCGCGCGACGGACGCGAGGGGCACCGCGTCCCCGCCGGTCAGGATCTCGCGCAGCCCGCGGAAGGACTCCGGCGCTTCCTCGGCCACCACCCGGAAACTGCCGGCCGTCAGATGGGCGGTGGTCACGCCTCGTTCGATCGCTTCGCGCAGCCGCTGCGCGTCGACCGCGCCCGGTTCCGCGACCAGCACGCGGGCGCCGCTGACCAGTGGCACCCAGATCTCCATCAACGACGCGTCGAACGCGTGCGACGCGTGCAGCAGCACGCAGTCGTCCGGGCCCTGCGACCAGCCGGGCTCGCTGGCCAGAGCCGCCACGCTTCCGTGCGGCACCGCGACGCCCTTCGGAACCCCGGTCGATCCCGACGTGTACATCACGTAGGCCACGTCGTGCGCCCCGACCGTGAGCGCCGGCGCCTCGTGCGGCGTTTCCTCGAGCGCCGGTACGTCCGTGACCACCGGCTCGACCCCGTCCGGCACCGCGTCGCGGGTCGCTGCGACGCAGAGCGCCATCCGTGCGCCGGCATCGGCCAGCATCCGTTCGATCCGTTCGGCGGGGTGGTCCACGTTCACCGGTACCTGCGCGGCCCCCGCCTTCCAGACCGCGAGCAGGGCGACGAACAGGTCCGCGCCGCGTTCCATCACCACGCCGACACGGTCGCCGCGCCGCACGCCCAGCCCGGCGAGGTGCCCCGCCAGCCCATCCGATCTCCGGTCGAGGTCGGCGTAGGTCAGGGTGCGTCCCCCGTCCATGACCGCCACCGCGTCCGGGGACCTGTCGGCCTGCTGCCGGAACAGCTCCAGCACCGAAGGCCGGGCGGCCGCTTCGCCGGTCGCGTTGCCGTGCTCCAGCATCGACGCGCGCGTCGATGCGTGCGTCACGGCCAGACGGCCCACCGGAAGCGAGGGCTCCGCCACCATTCGTTCGATGACCCGCACGACCTGCCCGGCGACCTCGGCGGCCGTTTCCCGGTCTATCCGATCGGGCCGGTAGGCCACATCGATCCGCAGGCGGTTTCCGGGAGAGACGCTCATCGTCAGCGGATAATGGGTACCGGTCCGGGTGCGGAGCGAGCTGATCGCGAAGCCACCGTCGTCTCCGGGACCGGCGGCGTCGTCCGGGTAGTTCGCGACCATCACGATGGTGTCGAAGATCGCGCCCGTCCCCGCCAGCCGCTGGATCTCCGACAGCCCGAGGTACTGGTGTTCCGTCAACGCCGACTGGCGCCTCTGCAAGTCCCGCAGCATCTCCAGCACCGGTCGGCCGCCTTCGAGCCGCACACGGGCCGGGACGGTGTTGATGAACATCCCCACCATCCGCTCGACATCCGGCACCTCCGCGGGACGCCCCGACACCACCGTCCCGAACACCACGTCCGTCCGGCCCGCCAGCCGCGCCAGCACCAGCGCCCATGCGCCCTGCACGATCGTGCTCAGCGTCAGTCCATGGCCACGCGCGAAGTCGGTGAGCGCCTGCGTCGTCTCCTCGGGCAGCCATGCGGCATGCCCGTCCGGCATGACCATCGTCTTGTCCGCGTCGGCGTCCGTCAGGGTCGGTTCGTCCGCCCCGGCCAGCTCGGACCGCCACGCCGCTCGTGGCGCCTCCACGTCCTGACGGCGGAGCCACGCCAGGTAGTCCCGATAGGACGGTGCCGTCGACGGGCCCTGCCCACCCGCGTACCCCGTCGACATCTCGCCCAGGACGATCGGTGTGGACCAGCCGTCCAGGACGACATGGTGCGACGTCACGATGAGCCGGTGCCTGCTCTCACCGAGACGGATCAGCAACAGCCGGAGCAGCGGCGCCCTGGTCACGTCGAACCGCTCGGCCTGATCCTGCGCGAGCAGGCGGTCGGCCTCCGCGGCCACGGCCGCCTCATCGAGGTGCGACAGATCGGCCTCGCGCCATGGGACAGCGACCTCGTCCGCGACGGCCTGCACCGTTTCGCCGGATCCGAGCTGGTGGAAGCTTGTCCGCAGCGATGCGTGCCGGGCGACCAGCCGTTGCCACGCCGCACGCAGCCGTGGCGCGTCGAGCGGTCCTTCGAGGTCCAGGATCCGCTGGCTCTGGTAGACGTCGACGCCGTCCGCGTCGATGGCCCGCTCGAAGAGCATGCCTTCCTGCAGCGGTGACAGCGGCCAGACGTCCCTCAGCCCCGGCACCGCGGCCTCCAGCTCCGCCACGTCCCGCTGCGTCAGCTCTACGAGGTCGAAGTCGGACGGTGTGTGCCCGCCGGCGCCGGGATCCTCGGCCAGTGCCGCGAAACCGGTCAGCATCTCCAGCCATGCCTCGCCGAGCCGCTCCACCGTGGCGGGGTCGAGGTCCCTGCCGTCGATGGCCAGTCTCAGCCGGGGTCCTGCGGGCGTGTCCTGGACATCCGCAGCGACCTCCACCGGGTGGGCCGCGGACATCTCCGGACCGCCGCCGAGCGACTCCTCGCTCGCCTGCCACGGGATGTCCTCGGCGGCGAGGCCGGACCGGCCGAAGTAGTTGAATCCGATCTGCGGGGACGGCAACTCGGCCAGCCTCGCCCCGGTTTCGGGGTTGAGATGGCGCAACAGCCCATAGCCGAGGCCATCGCCGGGGACGGCGCGGGCCTGTTCCTTCACGGCCTTCAGCAACTGCCCGGCGGCGGCGTTCCCCGCTGCCGCGGCAGAAAGGTCGACGTCGGAGACATCGAGGCGGACCGGATGGACGCTGGTGAACCAGCCGACGGTGCGCAACAGATCCATCCCGTCGGCGCCGTGGCGACCATGGCCCTCCACGTCCACCAGGATCCCGGCGCCGGTACCGCGCCAGCGCGCCACCGCACCTCCGAGACCCGCCAGCAGGACTTCGTGGATCCCGCAGTGGAAAGCCGCCGGCAGCCGGGCCACCAGACTGCGCGCCGTGGTTCCGGACAGCGTCCGTGACCAGGAGTGGGACTGCCCGGTCTGCTTTCCGGTCTGCTTCACGATGGACGAATCCGCACCGTCCAGTACGGCGACCCAGTGATCGACTTCAGCGATCGTGCTCGCGCTGAACGCCTGCTCGGTCAGCCGCCGCGCCCAGTGCCGGTACGAGGTCGACGCGGGCTCCAGGGCAGGGGGCCCGCCGGAGACCACCTCGTCGTACGCCGAACGCAAATCCGGCAACAGGATGCCCCAGGAGACCGCGTCGACCGACAGGTGATGCGCCACCAGAGCCAGCCGGCCCGGCCGGTCGCTTCCGGCGTCGAGCCATACGGCCCGCACCATGATTCCCGCCGACGGGTCCAGCGTGCCTGCCGCCGCCCTGGCCTCGTGCGCGGCGAGTTCATCGAGGTTCCCGGTCCCGGCCGGCACCCGCGTGAGCAGGCCGGCCGCGTCCACCGCGCCGCGCTCGGCCACGAACAGCCGTCCGTCGGGCGCCACCCGTGCCCGCAGCAGATCGTGCACATCCAGCACCGCCTGCAGGGCGCCCACCAGGGCATCCGGATTCAGGCGTGCCGGGGTGACGACGACTTTCGCCTGCACGAAGCCAGGGCGTACCGCGGCATCCCCAAGGGCACGCATCACCGGCGTCCATGGGATGTCTCCCACGCCTGTGACCGCCTCGGAGCGATCCCGTGCCGGTGTCGTCGGGGCCTCTTGTGCCAGTCCCGCGAGCCGCTCAGGGGTCCGGTGCTCAAAGATCTGCCGCGGGGTGAGGGAGATCCCCTCGCGCCGCGCACGGGCGGCCACCTGCATCGACGAGATCGAGTCCCCGCCCAGTTCGAAGAAGCTGTCCTCGACCCCGACCCGTTCCAGGCCGAGGACTTCGGCGAACACCGAGCACAGGATGCGCTCAGCCTCCGTGTCCGGCCCCCGGCCGACCGCCTTCGCGGCGAAGTCCGGTGCGGGCAGGGCCTGCCGGTCCACCTTTCCGTTGACCGTCAACGGCAGTTGGTCCAGCACCAGCACCACGGCCGGAACCATGAACTCGGGCAGCGTCGCGGCGAGCTGTTCGCGCAACCGCTCCGGGTCGGCGTCGTGCCCCGTTTCGGCGACCACATAACCGATCAGGTGCTCGTCCCGTACGGACACCACCGCCTGGCCGACACCGGGCAGGCCGGCGAGGACCACCTCGATCTCGCCGGGCTCCACCCGATACCCGCGGATCTTGACCTGGTCATCGGCGCGTCCGGCGAACACCAACGCGCCCTGGTCCGTCCAGTACGCCAGGTCCCCGGTCCGGTACATCCGCTCACCCGGCACGGAGGCGCTGCCCACAGCCGTGTCGCCGGGAACGAACGGGTCAGCGACGAACCGCTCCGCCGTCAATGCCGCACGGCCGAGATAGCCCTGCGCCACACCGGCTCCGGCGACATACAGCTCGCCCACCACGCCCGGCGGCACAGGTCGCAGGAACGCATCGAGGACGTAGGTTCGCCGCCCCGGGAGCGGTCGTCCGATCGGCAGCACCGTTCCCGTCGTGTCGCCGGGTTCGAGCATCCACCACGTCGCGCACAGCGTGGCCTCCGTCGGGCCGTAGAGATGCCGCACCCGCACGCCCGGACTGCCGCGCCGCACCCGCTCCACCGCCGCGGGCGGCACCGCGTCCCCACCGGTCAGCACCTCGCGCAGACCGACGAGCGACTCCGGTGACTCCTCGGCCACCACCCGGAAGGTCCCCGCGGTCAGGTGGGCGGCCGTGACACCGCCGGCCACATGTCCGGCCAGAGCCTCGCCGTCCACCGCACCCGGTCCGGCCAGCACCACCCTGGCACCCGACAGCAGCGGCACCCACAGCTCGAACAGGGATATGTCGAAGGCGTGCGAGGCATGCATCAGCACGGCGTCATCGGGGCCGATCGCCCATCCCGGCTCGCCGACCAGCGCCGCGACGCTGCCGTGCGACACCGCGACGCCCTTCGGTGTTCCCGTCGACCCCGACGTGTACATCACGTACGCGAGGTCGTCCGCATGTACGTCTACGGACAGGCGGGTGCACTCCGCCACCGCCTGCCGCGTCCGGACATCGTCCAGGACGATCGGATCGAGCCCTCCGACCAGCACGACATCTCGGTACGCTTCCGCGCAGATCACCGCCGCCGGCTCCGCATCCGCGAGCATGAACTTCAGGCGTTCCGCCGGATAGGCGGGATCCAGGGGGACGTACGCCGCTCCTGCCTTCCACACCGCGAGCAACGTCGCGATCAGCTCGGGCGACCGGCCCAGCACCACGGCCACCCGGTCCCCACGCCGCACTCCCCTGCCGCGCAGATAGCCGGCGAGCCGCTCCGCGTGCTCAGCCAGTTCCCCGAACGACATCGCCCGATCGCCCTCGACGACCGCCACCCTGTCGCGGCGGCGCTCCACCTGACGGTCGAACAGTTCCGAGGCCAGTCCGGCCGGATGCTGTGGCCGGCCCTGCGTCAGGGCGGCTGCCGCGCCCCATGCGTCCACCACCAGTTCACGCTCGGCCGCACTCGTCACGTCGATCTCGGCCACCGTCAGGTCGCCCGCACCCGTCAGCTGACGCAGAACCTCCTTCAACCGCTCAGCGATGGAGAACGCTGTGGCCCAGTCGAAGAGCTCCGTCAGATAGTCGAGTTTGAGGAGCATCTTTTCGCCGGGGACGCACACCAGCGTCAGCGGATAATGGGCGGCTGCCCGGCCCTGATGTATGCGAATGCCGAAGTTCCCTGCGGAGTCCGATTCGGCGGGCTTATTGGGGAACTTCTCGAAGACAATCATGGTGTCGAAGACCGCGCCGGGGCCGGCCGCCTGCTGTATGTCCACCAACCCCACGAACTGGTCAGGTATGAGCGCCGACTGCTGTTTCTGTAATTGCGCAAGCAACTCCATGACGGGCGTCGAGCCGCAAAGCCGCACACGCACCGGAACGGTGTTGAGGAACAGCCCCGCCATCTCCTCCACTCCGGGCAGATCCGGCGGGCGCGCCGACACCGCCGCCCCGAACACCACGTCCGTCCGGCCCGCCAGTCGCGCCAGCACCATCGCCCACGCGCCTTGCACCACCGTGTTCAGCGTCAGCCCATGGCTACGAGCCAGCTCGTCCAGCGAGCGCGTGAGGGTCTCGGACAGCTCGACCTCGACGCTCTCCGGCACACCGGGCGCTCGCCCCGGATCGGCGGGCGCCACCAGCGTCGGCTCCTCGGCACCGCGCAGCTGCGCCACCCATGCCGACAGCGCCCTCTCCTTGTCCTGCCTGCTCAGCCACGCGAGGTAGTTCCGGTACGACGTCACCGCGGGCAGGGCCTGCGGATCGCCGTGGGCCGGGTACAGCTTCGACAGCTCGTTGACCACGACCGGCAACGACCAGCCGTCCATGATCGTGTGATGACAGGTCATCACCAGCCGGTGCGTACGGTCGTCGAGACGGATCAAGGTCAACCGCAGCAACGGCGCCTGCGCGAGGTCGAACCTCGTCGTCCGATCCTCCTCGGCCAGCTCTCGCACGGCCTCCTCGGGGTCCTCGAGGTGCGAAAGGTCGACCTCCCGCCACGGCAGTTCCACCTCTTTGAGGACGATCTGCACCGTCTCACCCGATTTACGCTGCCGGAAGCAGGCCCGAAGTGGCGCGTGCCGCGTCAGCAGCGCCTCCCACGACGCGCGCAGCCTGGCCGCGTCCAGCGGCCCGTCCAGGTCCAGGATCCAATGGCCTATATAGACGTCGGGTCCTTCGCCGTCGTAAACCGCGTGGAAGAGCAACCCAGCCTGCAGTGGCGACAGCGGCCAGATGTCCTCGATACGCGACTGGGCCATCAATGTCTCCCTCGGTCAGCTGTGGGATTGACGTGCGTCGTCGAACTCAGCCGTGAATTCCTCAACTCGCCCTGTTCCAGGTCGAGGAGGTCGACGTCGAATGCGAATGCGAAACGTGCCGCACAGGAGAATCATCACCTGACGGGGCGAGCCCGGACAACATGTCCAGTCGCACCTGACGCGGTCGCTCGGTCTTCACTGCTCGTGCCAGCCACCCGTCCGCAGAGCTTCCCGCAGCGGTGCCGTCATGCCGGGAGCGACGCTGACATGGACCAGGCCGGCCTGCCGGCCGGTGGCATGTTCGATGCGGATGTCCTCGATGTTGACGTCCGCGCGGTCCGCGTCCGTCAGCAGCCGTGCCAGTTCGCCCTGCTGGTCCCCGATCATCACGGTCACCGATTCGAACCGCTCGGGCCGGCTCCCGTGCTTGCCGGAGATGCGGCTGCGGCCCGACACCCCCCTGCGCAGCATGGTCCCGACCGTCTTCATGCCGCTGCTGCGCTTGGCGTCGTCCGTCGCCGCCATGGCGCGCAGCCCGGCGACCATCTCGCTCAGATCGGCGCCCAGTTCGTCCAGGAGGTCCGCCACGACCGAGGCGTTGCCGCCCAGTATGTCCAGCCAGAGCTGGGGGTCGGCCTCCGCGATCCGGGTCAGGTCCCGCAGGCCCGGGCCCGCCAGACTCACCTCACGTTCCCCGGCGCTCTCCAGGCGCATCGCGACCAGGCTCGCCACCACATGGGGCGCGTGGGACACCAGCGCCACCGCACGGTCGTGCACCGCCGCCTCCATCAGCACGGGAACAGCGCCGCACAGCGTCACCAGTTCCAGTGCCGTGTTGAGCGTCTCCGTGTCGGTGTCCGCCGTCGGCGTCAGCGCCCAGGTGCGGCCCTCGAAGAGGTCGCCCCGGGCCTTCAGCGGACCGCTGCGCGACGCGCCCGCCATGGGATGTCCGCCGATGTAGCACGAGGTGTCGCAGGCGAGGTCGATGATGTCGTGCTGCGTTTCCGCCTTCACGCTCGCCACGTCCGTGTAGTGCCGCGCCAGGTGTCTGCCCTGTGCGTCCGCCAGCACCTTGCCGACCAGCGGCGGCGGCACCGCGACGATCGCCAGGTCGACGGTTTCCGTGGGCGGCCGCACCGTACCGGCGCCCAGCGACGCGGCCGTCCGGGCGGCCGCCGAGTCGACGTCCTCGAGGTACACGGTCACGCCACGCGCCCGCAGCGCCAACGCCGCCGACGTGCCCATCAGTCCTGTGCCTATCACCAGCGCGGAGTGCATCACGGCCACGTCCATTCCTTCGGTTGCCCCGCATGAGCGGCGGGATCGGCGGTCCTACTGGTGGTCGAACTCGGCCTCGAATGCGTCGATCTCCGACTGGTCCAAGTCGAGGAGGTCGACGTCAGCTGTGATGTCTCCACCCGCAGCGGGGTCGTCCGCGCCCAGCTCCACGATCGTCGCGATGCCCGCGGGCGTGCGATGCTCGAACACCTCTCGCGAGCCGAAGACCATGCCGTCACGGCGGGCCCGCGCTGCCAGTTGCATCGAGAGCAGCGAATCCCCGCCCAGCTCGAAGAAGCTGTCGTCCGCACCGACCCGTGGCAGACCGAGCACCTCGGCGAACAGATCGCACAGCATCCGTTCGACCTCCGTGACCGGCTCCCTGTCCGAGACGCGTCCGCTGAAGTCGGGTTCCGGCAACGCCTTGCGGTCGATCTTCCCGTTCGCCGTCAAGGGCAGCGCATCGAGCACCACCACCGCCGCCGGCACCATGTATTCCGGCAACCGGGCCGCCACGCCCTCGCGCACCGCGACGGCATCCACCGCGCTGGCCCCGGCGGCGGTCACATACGCCACCAGCCGTTCGCCGGCGCGGCTGGCGCGGACCGCCGCCACCGCCTGCCCCACCGACTCCTGCGCCAGCAGGGCCGCCTCGACCTCACCGGGTTCGATGCGGAACCCCCGCACCTTCACCTGGTCATCCACACGGCCGACGAAGACCAATTCCCCTTCCGGGTTCCAGCGGACCAGGTCCCCGGTCCGGTACATCCGCTCACCGGAACCGAACGGATCGGCTACGAAGCGTGCCGCGGTCAGCCCCGCTCGTCCCAGATACCCCCGCGCCACACCCACGCCGGCTATGTACAACTCGCCCACCGCACCCGGTGGCACCGGACGCAGCCACGAGTCCAGCACGAACGCCCGCGCGTTCGCGGTCGGATAGCCGACCGGCGGGATCTCGTCACCGGGCGGTATGTCCGGGCCGATGGTCATGGCGATGGTGGCCTCGGTCGGCCCATAGGTGTTGATCATCCGGCGCCCGGGCGACCACCGGTGCACGAGTTCAGGAGGACACGCCGCCACACCCAGTACCAGGCACGGCAGTACCGTCTCGGGCACTGCGGGCACGGTGGCCAGCACGGGGGGCGGGATCAACGCATGGCTGATCTCCTGGCCGGCCAACACCTCGGCCAGCTCTCCACCGGCCACAACACCCTCGCGCGGAACCACCAGTGCCGCGCCGCCACCGATCGCCATGAGCAGCTCCAGCACCGAGACATCGAAACTCGGCGATGCCAGCGCCAGGACCCGGCTCCGCGCCCTCAGATCCAGCCGCTCGGCCAGGCTGCGGGCCAGACTGGCCAGACCGGTGTGGGTGACCACAACGCCTTTGGGCTGCCCGGTGGAGCCGGAGGTGTAGATGACGTAGGCCGCGTTCTCGGGCACTGTCCGCGACCGCACAGGACCAGTGGGGTATTGGCTGACCTCGCGCACCACCGACTCGTCCACCACGACCGCCGGCCGCGCGTCGGCGAGGATGTAGTCGATGCGCGCCTGGGGGTAGTTCGCGTCGATGGGCAGCCAGGCCGCGCCGGCTTTGGTGACACCCAGCACGGCGACCACCAGTTCCAGGCAGCGAGGCAACATGATCGCGACCCGGTCCTCGGGTCCGACACCGTGATCGATGAGCCAGTGGGCGAACTGGTCGGCGCGGGCGTCGAGCTGGGCGTAGGTCAGCGACTGGTTCTCGAAGACCGCCGCAGTCGCCTCGGGGGTGGCGGCGACCTGCGCGGCGAACAACTCCGGCAGCGTCTGTGCGGGCACCTCCGCCGCAGTGTCGTTCCACGCCCCCAGCTGTTGCCGTTCGGAGTCCGTCAAGACCGGCACCATGGACAGCGGTGACTGCGGCGCGGCGATCAGGGTTTCGAGCACCTGCGTGAACCGGTCCAGCACGGCATCGGCTTGCGCGGCGGTGACCAGCGCCGGCTGGCGTTCCAGCCGCAGCCGCAGGCCGTTGTCCGGGATGGCCGTCAGAGCCAGGGGGTAGTGGGTGGAATCGGCGTCGGTCACACCCCGCACACGCAGCCGGTCCGGTTCCGCATCGGCGGCTCCGTCACCGATCGCGGCGGGCTTGGGGTAGTTCTCGTAGACGAAGAGGGTGTCGAAGAGCTGCCCAAGTCCGGCGGCCTGCTGAATGTCGGTGAGCCCCAGGTGGTGATGGGGAAGCACCGCTGTCTGCTCGTCCTGCAAGCGCCGCACCAGCTCGGTGAAGGTGTGCTGCGGCCGCATCCGTACCCGGACCGGGACGGTGTTGATGAAGAGTCCGACCATGGTCTCGCTCCCGTCGAGCCCGGCCGCGCGTCCGGACACCACCGAGCCGAACACCACATCGTCGCGACCGGTCATCGCCGCCAGCACCACTCCCCACACCGCCTGCAGCAGTGTGCTGACCGTGACGCCGAACTCACGGGCCCGCGCCGTCACCGCCTCGAAGAACGCCTCGTCCAGTGCGGCCCAGATCTGTTCGGACATCTGGACCGGCACCGGCCGGTCCGCCGCGATCAGAGTCGGCTCCGGCAGGCCGGCCAGAGCGTTGCGCCACGCGGCCGTCGCGGCGTCCCGATCGGTCCGGCTCAGCCAGGCCAGGTACTGCCGGTACGGCGTCACCGGCGCCAGCGCGAGCGGATTTGCTCCGTTGCCGTACAGCTTGAACAGTTCATCCAGCAGCAGATGTATCGACCAGCCGTCGAGCAGGATGTGATGAGAGGTCAGCACCAGCTGGTAATGGTCCGGTCCCACCGAGATCAGCACGAACCGCAGCAGCGGGGGGCGGGACAGTTCGAACGGCCGTGCCCGTTCGGCCGCGGCCACCGCCACCGCCTCGGCCTGCGGATCCACCGATTGATCCACGTCCACCTGGGTCCATGGCACCTCCGCGGTGCCAGCGATCACCTGGTAGGGGACCCCGGCGGCGCTGTGCCGGAATCCGGCCCGGAGATTGGTATGCCGGTCCAGCAGCCCGCGCACCGACTTCCGCAGCAGCTGTGTGTCCAGCGGACCGGTCAGGTCCAGCACCGCCTGTGCGGTGTAGACATCGACGCCGTCGCCCACGTAGCCGGCGTGGAAGGCCAGCCCGTGCTGCAACGGGGAGAGCGGCAGCACCTCGGCCAGCCCACCGGTGCCCGCGTGTTCGGCCTCGAGGGCCTCGATCTCGTCCTGCTCCAGGTCGACGAGGCCGAAGTCGGACGCGGTGTGTCCGCCCGCGGCAGGATCGTCCGCCTGACGGGCCAACCCGGACAACATGTCCAGCCATTCCTGGCCCAGTCGTTCGATCTCGGCCTCGTCGAGCAGACCGTCCGGCCATTCCAGCGTGAGCGTCAGCTCCGGACCGTCCGGCCGGTCCTGGACGATCGCGTTGGCGTCCACCGCGTGCGGCAGATCCGTGCTCGCATCCATCGAACTGCCGATGTCCCCGGCCAACCGCCACGCCCGCACACCGTTGTGGTCACCGACAGCGAACCGGCCCAGGTAGTTGAACCCGATCCGGGGTGACGGCAATGCCGCCAGAATCGGCCCGGTCTCACCGTTGAGATAGCGCAGCAACCCGTAGCCGAGGCCGTCGCCGGGCACCGCCCGCGACTGCTCCTTGACCGCCTTCAGCAGGCGTCCGGCCGCCGAACCACCGCACAGCACATCCGCCAGGTCGATCCCCGTCACGTCCAGCCGCACCGGATGCACGCTGGTGAACCAGCCCACTGTCCTGGACACATCCATTCCGTCGACGGGATGACGGCCATGGCTCTCCACATCCACCAACAGCGCGTCCTCGCCGTGCCACCGCGCGACCGCGCCGGCCAGCCCGGCCAGCAGGACTTCATGCGCCCCGCAGTGGAACTCCCTGGGAGCCCGCCCGAGCAGCACCGACGCCTCCGCCTTCGGCGCGACCCACGACCGCGAGCGCACGGTACCGCCCGCGTCCCGGCCTGGGGTCAGCCCACGCGCACCGACCGGCCGGTCCTCCTGACCGACGATCGCCTTCCATGCCGCCAACTCGCCGACCCGCTCAGCGGACAGAGCCCACTCCTCCAACAGGCCTGCCCACCGCCTGAACGACACCGCCACGGGTTCCACTTCCGGAGCCCGTCCGGCGGCCACCGCCTCGCAGGCGGCCTGCAGATCCGGCAGCAGGATGCGCCACGACACCCCGTCGACGGCCAGGTGATGTACCGCCACCACCACCCGTCCCGGCCGATCCGGCCCGCCGTCCACCCACACCGCCTGTACCACCACACCCGCCGCGGGATCGAGCCGTTCCACCGCCCCCCGGGCCGCGTCCTGCACGACCTCGTCCAGCCGACGTCCGGCAGCCGCTACGCGCGTGACCAAGGCGGACGGATCCACCGACCCTGGCTCACCCACCACCAACCGCCCCGGCTCCACCCGCACACGCAACATGTCATGCGCGTCCACCAGCGCCGCCAGCCCCGCCGCCAGCACGTCCTGCGTCAGATCCGGTGGCGCACCCACCACCGCCCACTGGGCAAACCCCGCCCCCGTCACCCCGTCCCCCAGCATCCGCATGACCGGCGTCCATGCGACACCGCCCACACCATCGGCGGCGGGGGATGGATCGCTGTACGGCAGCGGCGATTGCGCCGCCAGCCGGGCGAGCCGCTCCGGCGTCCTGCACGCGAAGACATCCCGCGAGGTGAACGTCAGACCGGCATGCCTCGCCCGCGACGCCAGCTGCATCGAGAGGATCGAGTCCCCACCCAGCTCGAAGAAGCTGTCGTCCGCACCGACCCGGTCGAGACCAAGCACCTCGGCGAAGAGGTCGCACAGCACCCGCTCGGCCTCCGTGGCCGGCTCCCGTCCCGCGGTCGCGGCGGCGAAATCGGGATCGGGCAGCGCACCCCGGTCGATCTTCCCGTTCGCCGTCACCGGCAGCGCGTCCAGCGCCATCACCGCCGCAGGCACCATGTGCTGAGGCAACCGGGAGGCAAGCCTTTCGCGCACCGCCCGCGGATCGACGTCGCTCGGTGAAACGTAGGCAAGGAGTCGGTCCGCGCGGACGGTCACCGCGGCTTGGGAGACCCGTGGGTGGTCGGACAGGACAGACTCGATCTCGCCGGGTTCGATCCGGAACCCACGGACTTTGACCTGGTCATCGGCGCGCCCGGCGAACACCAACTCACCCTGGCTCGTCCAGTACGCCAGATCCCCCGTCCGGTACATCCGCTCACCAGGGGCGAACGGATCGGCCAGGAACCGCTCGGCCGTCAGCCCCGCGCGGCCCAGGTAGCCGCGTGCCAGCCCGACTCCGGCCACGTACAGCTCACCAGCGATCCCCGGCGGCAACGGAAGCAGGAACGCGTCGAGCACATAACAACGGCCCCCCGGGATCGGCGTCCCGACCGGGACCACATCCCGGCCCGCCGCCAACGGCGTACTCATCGCCGCGCATACCGTGGCCTCGGCCGGGCCATAGGCGTCGATCAGCCGCCGCCCCCGGGACCAGCGATCCACCAGGCTCGGCGGACAGGCCTCCCCCGCCACCACCACCGTCTGCAGCGCGTCCGGCAAGGCGTCGGCCGTGCCCAGCACCGACGGCGGAACCGTCACATGTGTGACCTGCCACCGTTCCAGCGCCTCGGCCAACGACACCTGCGGCGGCAGGTCCCGCGCCGGCGCCATGACCAGCGTCGCCCCCGACAGCAATGCCATCAACACCTCCGACACCATGGCGTCGAAGCCCAGCGCCGCGAACTGCAGGACCCGTGACGACGGCGACACACCGAACCGGTCGATCTGCGCCGCCGCCAGATTGCCGAGCCCCGCGTGGGAGACGACGACCCCCTTCGGAGCGCCCGTCGAGCCCGACGTATACATCACATACGCCGCGTCACCCGGACCCGCCTGCGGCAGCCCCGCCTCCGAGCCCCCCGCCAGATCGACCTCGTCGACCATCACCAGCCGGTCCGCGAACTCCTCCGGCACCGCCGGGCGCGTCGTTCCCACACACACCACCGACACCGGATCGGCGTCGTCCAGCATCCACTTCACACGTTCGGCCGGATACGCCGGATCCACCGGAACGAACGCACCGCCCGCCAATGACACGCCCAGGATTCCGACCAGCCACCACGACGACCGCTCCACCACCACGCCCACCCGGCGCTCCGGCCCGACCCCGCGAGCCCGCAGCACAGCGGCCAGTCCCACCGCCCGGTCCCACAACTCCCCGAACGACAGCTCACCCGCACCGTCCACTACCGCCACGTCGTTCGACCGCTCCGTCACCACCCGCCTCACCAAGGCCGGCAACGACTGCCCCGCCACCAACGCCGGGCCCGCGTCATGCGCATGGCCCGCGGCCACACCGACCCGCCCCACCAGTCCGGACGGATCGGCGACCAACGCGGCGAGCGCATCGACGAACCACTGCAGAGCCGACTCGGCAACGCTCTCCCGGATCTGCCCGCGCCAGTAGCTGAGCTGGATCCGGAAATGATCTCCCGGAATGATGCCGAGGGTCAGCGGATAGTGGGTCCCCTCGACCGTGCCCAGATACGTGAACCGGCCCGCGAAGTCGCGCGGATAGTTCTCGAACACCAGCAACGTGTCGAACGCCGCGCCGGAGCCGGCCGCCTTCTGGATCTCCGGCAGCCCCAGATGCTGATGCGGGATCAGGGCCGCCTGCCGGTGCTGCAACGCGGCGAGCATGTCCACAACCGACTGCCCGCCGTCCAGTGGCACCCGGACCGGCACCGTGTTCATCATGAGGCCCGGCATCGACTCCACACCCGGGAGCACCGCGGGACGGCAGGCGACCGTGGCGCCGAAGACCACATCGGTCCGCCGCAGAAGTCGCGCCAGGACCATCGCCCACGCACCCTGTACCACCGTGTTCAGCGTCAGCCCGTGGTCGCGGGCCAACCGCGTCAGCCGGGTGTGCAGATCCGTCGACAGGTGGACGACGCGGTGGTCGTAGTCCGCCGCAGGGGCCGCTGTCGCGACCAGCGCCGGCTCGTCCGTACCGGACAGCTCCGCCCGCCAGGCCGCACGTGCCGCATCCTTGTCCTGCCGGTCCAGCCAAGCCAGGTAATCCCGGTAGGAGGCCGAACCCGCCCGTTCGGGGAGCTGCCCGCCGGCCGTGTACGCCTCGGCCACCTCGTTGAGGATGACCGCCACCGACCAACCGTCGATCAGGGTGTGGTGAATGACGACCAGCAGGCGGTGCCGGTCCTCCGCGATCCGCACCAGCACCAGCCGGGCCAGCGGAGCCTCGGCGAGATCGAACCGCTTCTCCTGTTCCCGTTCGACCAGGGCGTCGACGGCCGCATCGACATCGCTCGCGCCCGTCAGATCCACCTCCTGCCACGGCAGGGTGACGTGCCGGTGGACGACCTGCACCGTCTTGCCCGACGGGAGTCGATGGAAGCTCGGTCGCAGCTGGGGGTGCCGGGCGAAAACCGCTTCCCACGTGGCCCGCAGCCGGGCCGCGTCCAGCGGTCCGTTCAGCTCCACGAGCCAGTGCACCTGGTAGATGTCGCGACCCTGATCACCGAGGCCGTGACCATCGAGACCCTGATCATCGAGGGTCGACTGGAAGACCAGCCCCTCCTGGAGCGGTGCCAGCGGCCAGACCTCCTCCGCCTGCGGATCGGCGATCGCGGGCTCCGCCTCGTCCTGCGCGGTCAGAGCGATCAGCGGCCGGTCGACGGGGCGATCAGCCTGTACGGCACGCGCCACGGCCGCCAGCCGTGCGGGGGTCTGCTCCTTGAGGATCTGGGCGGGTGTCACCAGCAGGCCGGCTTTGAACGCACGTGCCGCCATGCGCATCGCGACGATCGAGTCCCCGCCCAACTGGATCAAGCCGTCGTCGACACCGACCCGCTCCTGGCCGAGCATCTCGGCGAAGAGATCGCACAGGACACGCTCCGCCTCGGTCACGGGTTCACGGCCGGTAGCGCTCGCCGCGAACTCGGGCGCGGGCAACGCCGCTCGGTCCACCTTGCCGTTGCCGGTAAGCGGCAGCGCGTCCATCACGATCACGGCGGCCGGCACCATGTACTCCGGCAGTTGCGCCGCGAGGCGCTCGCGGACGAGTTCGGGGTCCACGTCCCCATCCGCCACCACATAACCGATCGGGCGCCCGTCGACCGCCACAAGCACGGCGTCGTGGACGCCCGGCTGAGCCGTCAGCGCGGCCTCGATCTCGCCGGGCTCGATCCGGTACCCACGGATCTTCACCTGGTGATCGACCCGGCCCGCGAACAGCAGCTCACCGTCCGCGGTCCACTGGGCGAGGTCCCCGGTCCGGTACATCCGCCCGCCCGTCACCTGGTCACCGCCCCCCTCGGAAGCGCTGTCGGGTGCGTACGGATCCGCCACGAACCGCTCCGCCGTCAGACCCGGCCGGTTCAGGTAGCCGTCCGCCAGACCGGCACCGGAGAGGTACAGCTCCCCGACCACACCCGGCCCCACGGGCCGGAGGAACTCGTCGAGCACCTGAGCCCGGCGGCCCGACAGCGACCGTCCGATCGGCAACGTCGGACCCATCACGTCACCTGGTTCGAGCACATGCCACGTCGCCCACACGGTCGCTTCGGTCGGGCCGTAAAGGTGCCGGATCCGCGCCCGGGGACAGGCCTCCCGCACCCTGTGCACCGCGTGCGCGGGCACCAGGTCGCCACCGGTCTGCACCTCACGGAGCCCCGCGAACGACTCCGGCGACTCCTCCGCCACCGCGCGGAAGTTCCCGGCGGTCAGATACGCCCTCGTCAACCCGGCCGCGACCAACTCCCGCAGGCGCCGGGCATCCACCGGCCCCGGCCCGGCGATCATCACACGGGCGCCCCACGCCAGCGGCACCCAGATCTCGAACATGGAAGCGTCGAAGGCGTACGGCGCGTGCATGAGGACCGCATCGCCGGGCTCCATCGCCCAGCCGGAACTCTCCACCAGCTCCACCAGGCTCCGATGCGGAACGGCCACCCCCTTCGGGGTGCCCGTCGAGCCGGAGGTGTACATCACGTAGGCCAGATCGCCCGGGCGCACCGTGACCGCCGCCGCATCGCACGCGCCCTCGTCCGTGCCGGCGTCCGCATCGATGGGCTCGATCGACTCGATCCCGTCCGGTACGCCGTCGCGCGCCGCGGCTGAGCACACCATCAGGGAGACCCCTGCATCCGCCACCATGAACGCCACCCGCCGCGCCGGATAGGCGGCGTCCACGGGCACGTACACCGCCCCCGCCTTCCATGCCGCGAGCAGGGCCACCAGCAGGTCGGCGGAACGGTCCATCATGACCGCGACGCGGTCGCCACGGCGGACGCCCCGACGGACAAGGCGCCCGGCCAGCCGGCCCGCGTGCTGATCGAGTTGCCGGTACGTCAGAACCCGATCACGGTCGACGACGGCCACCGCATCGGGGGTCCGGTCCACGTGCGAGGCGAACAGCTCCAGCACCGTCGGTGTGGCTTGCGCTGTGGAATTCATCGTTCTCCTTCACGAACCGCCTGAGGCACCGGCCGGAGTGCGTTGTCCGGTCCGAGCCCGGTCCCGAGTCCGGCGGGCTCGGCGCCGTTGCCTGCCGGCTTGGCGAACTGCGTGCGATAGAGGTCGGCGTACAGGCCATCTGCGGCCAGCAACTCCTCGTGCGTCCCGTGTTCGCGGACTTGTCCGTCGTCGATCACGAGAATCTGGTCGGCCTCGCGGATCGTGGACAACCGGTGGGCGATCACCAGGGAGGTACGGCTGCGCAGGGCGATCTTGAGGGCCCGCTGGACGGCGGCCTCCGACTCGGAGTCCAGGTGCGCGGTGGCTTCGTCCAGCACGACGATCGAGGGTGCCTTCAGCAGCAGCCGGGCGATGGACAGCCGTTGCTTCTCCCCGCCCGACATGCGGTAGCCGCGATCGCCCGAGACGGTGTCGAGCCCACTGGGGAGGGAGGCGATCAGATCCCAGATCTGGGCCCCTTTGCATGCCTCGATCAACTCGTCCTCGGTGGCGGTCGGGCGAGCGTAGAGAAGGTTCTCCCGGATCGTGTCGTGGAACAGGTAGGCGTCCTGGCTGACCACCCCCACCGCTTCGCGGAGCGAGTCGAAGGTGAGGTCCCGCAGGTCGTGTCCGCCTACGCGAACGGTCCCGGAGTTCGCGTCGTACAGCCGGGACACCAGGTGCGTGATGGTGCTCTTCCCCGCGCCGGACGGGCCGACCAGCGCGGTGAGGGTTCCGGCCCGCACGTGAAAGCTCACGTCGCGCAGGACGTCCGGCGTCACTTCCCCGCGCTCGCGATCGGTCCGCAGATGTTCCAAGGACGCCAGTGAGACCTCGTCCGCGGTGGGATAGCGGAACGACACATGCTCGAACTCGAGGTCCGGCGGCACGTCTTGCGCGAGCACGACCGCATCGGGGCTTTCCTGGATCAACGGCTTCAAGTCGAGCAGTTCGAAGACCCGGGAAAAGCTCACCACGATGGCCTGCGCGGTCTGCTGCATCCCGGACAGCTGGGTGATCGGCCCGAACAGTCGCTGGAGCAGGGTGGCGAGGGCGATCAGCGTGCCGAGCTGGAAAGTCCCGGCGAGCACGAGCCCGCCACCGACCCCGTAGACGAGCGCCGTGGCGAGCGAGGCCATCAGCGTCATCATGACGAAGGCGCCCCGGCCCCAGACGGCGAGGTTCACGCCGATCGTGCGGATCTTCCTGGCACGGTCCGCGAATTCGGCCATCTCCTCGTCCGGACGGCCGAAGAGCTTGGAGAGCATCGCCCCTTGTACGTTGAACCGCTCCTGAAGCCGTCCGCCGAGGCCGGCGTTCTCGTCCATCTGCCGTCGGGTGCGCCGCTGTATCTGCCGCCCCACGTGCACCCAGGGCACGATGAACAGCGGAACCAGCGCCAGCGTGATGAGGCCGACGAGCCACGACAGGTAGAACAGCTCGGCCAGCACCACCAGGGCCATGACCGCACTGGTGGCCGCCATCAGCAAGCCGGTGAACTGCTGCTGCACCATGACCAGTTCGGTGTGCAGCCGACCGACCAGCACCCCCGTCTGGGTGCGGGTGAAGAACGCGAGCGGCTGCCGCCGGACGTGGTCGAGCGCCTGCACCCGGAGGTCGTGGGTGACCCCCTGCCCGATCCGCCCGGAGATGTAGGCGGACACCAGCGACAACACCGCGCCCAGCACGGCGAGCCCCGCGGCCAGGCATGCCGTCGAGATCACGACCCCGCGGTCGTTCTTGACGATGCCGTTGTCGACGAGCTCCCTCAAGAGCAAAGGAGTGGTGGCGACGGCGAACGCCTCCAATGCGGCGACAGCAATGAAGAGCACCACCGTGCGAATGTGCGGGCGAAAGTAGGCGAGGACTCTGCGCACCGTCCCCGGGTGGATGTCGGTGTGCCAGGGATCGGGGTCCTCATCACTCTTCTTCATGCCCTGGAAGCGCAACACCATCTCCACGCAGGTGCCCCTCTCATACAACGCACGAAGTCAGCGAATCCCAATCGTGCTGAATCACGTCGATGTCCACGAGTGAGTCCAACTGAGGACTTCGGGCACTTGGACGCAGCGACCGGCGTCTGTGCCGCACGACCGCCGCGGCGCGGGGGACCACCGCGATCACCCTCTCGACCCAGGGCTCGTCGGCTTGCCGCCCGGTCGGGCCTCACTTCCTTGCGACGACGCAACTGGCCACAGGGTAGGCCGGGTGGTATGTGCTCAATTCCAGGGTGTCGAGTTCCTCGGCCGCGACACCCATGAGCGACGCGATGACACTCATCGGATTGCCGTACTGGTACACGGTCTGTTCGGACCAGGCGCCGAACATCTCCCGCAACGCTGCCGGGAGTGGCCGCCAGTAGTCCTCGGGCGCGCCGTGCAGTCGTTGGGCGCTGGGAACCATGCAGTACGCTCTTCCGCCCTTTCGCAGCCATTGCCGCATGTTGTCGACCACCTGCCACGGGCGCGCGGTGTGCTCCAGAACGTTGAAGGCGATGATGGCGTCAAGGGAGTCCGCCGGGATGATTCCTGGGTCCGCCGCGTCACCGACCAGAGAGACTCCCGGGGCCTCTCTGATGTCCAGACCGCGGTATCCGGAAGTACGGGTGAAACCGTAGACGTCCTTGTTTCCGTCATTTCCGCCGATCTCCACAACATCTCCTTGAACGAGATCACGGATTTCGGCGATGAACTGGTTCAGGTAGTGGCGGTCGATGGGGGTGCCCCGGGATATTCCGAAATCCGGGCAGATCGGCGTCAGCCTGCGCAGCTGGCCCCAGTCGATCTCACCGACCGACGGCACCAGGAGGCCACGTTCCTGCAGTTCCGTGAAAAGCCCGCGAAAATTCGGGGTTTCGAGATCGTGGCTCAGATTTCGCCGCATTCCCAGCGCCCGCAGCACCTGCCGGGTCGAACGGCTCTGTGCGGTCAGGTCCGCCGCCGGGGCCATCTTCCGATCATCGCGCACGATGACAGAGCCGCGCTGGGCGCGTATCGAGCAGGTGTTCCCGCTGTAGCTGAGTTCATCCACAGCGGCTTGCGCGTCGGCCGCCAGTGGGGCCCTCCGCACCGCGGTGAACTGGGCTTCCGCCGCTGCGACATCATGCTCGTGGAGCATGATGTCCAGGATGAGCAGCATATCCAGGGAGAGTGGAAAGCCCTCCTCCCCGTTGGCTGCACCCCCCTTTACGCACATCCGGTCGGGTTGGGCGGACAGCGTCACTGTGGAGGTGAACAGTCCGTTCTCTGACATTGTGCATCCGCTCCTCGCTGTTTTTCCGACACCGTTTCCCCGGACGAGCGAATGAACGTATAGGAACGTCACCCCGCAGGAAAATTACCCGTCCCGAGTTCAGGGCACTTTTGCCATACACTGATCCGCAAAGACGCATTCTGGGTCCACCTGCTGAATCAGGTCAATGGCCACGAGTGAGTCCAACTGAAGAATTTTGCCACTTGGACGTGGCCGGCCCGCGGTGGCCTTCCCTGCGCCTCCGCCGACGTCACCGCCTTCACCCGAGGGTGTGGGCCGCCATGCCGGCGGTGAGCATGGCGCCGTCGGCCGGGTCAATCAGGATGAACGATCCGGTGCGGCGGGAAGCGGCGTAGTCGTCGACCGGCACCGGCTCCGCGGTGCGGAGCACCACCTCACCGATGTCATTGACCACGAGTCGTCCCGGGCCCGGCTGCTGGGACAGGTCGGCCAGGGTGAGCCGGGAGTCGATGGCCTTGACCTTGGCGGTGACCGTACGCGTGCCGTGTCGCAGCAGTACCCGGTCGCCCGCGGTGAGCGGTGTGTCCGCGAGGTGGCACACCGTTGCGGTGACCTCGTTGGTCAGCGTGGGCGGCTGGTCGGACGGGGCGATCACGTCGCCGCGGGAGACTCCAGGTCGTCTGCGAGGCGCATCGTGATCGACTGCGGAGCCCAGGCGATCTCGGCGGCCTCGCCGAGGACGTCGATCGCGGCGATCGTGGTGGTACGTCCCGAGGGCGGAACGGTGACCTGCTGCCCGACGTGGAAGAGGCCGGATGCGATCTTTCCGGCGTAGCCGCGGTAGTCCGGGTGCTCCGCGGTCCGCGGTCTGCGGTCTGCGGTCTGCGGTCGGATGACGTACTGCACGGGGAAACGGGCCACTCGACGACGTTGTCGCCGTGGAGTGCGGAGATGGGGATGGCCGTCACCGCGGGCACACCCAGGCGGGTGGCGTAGTCGACGAAGTCCGCGGCGACCGTGGCGAAGACGTCCTCGTCGTACGCGACCAGGTCCATCTTGTTGACGGCGAGGACCACGTGCGGGACGCGCAGGAGGCCGGCGATGGCGGCGTGCCGGCGGGTCTGCTCCACCACGCCTGTACGGGCGTCGATCAGGATGATCGCGAGTTCGGCCGTGGAGGCTCCGGTGACCATGTTGCGGGTGTACTGCACGTGGCCGGAGGTGCCGGCGAGGATGAAGCGCCGGGCAGCGGTGGCGAAGTAGCGGTAGGCGACATCGATGGTGATGCCCTGTTCGCGCTCGGCACGCAGGCCGTCCGTGAGCAGCGCCAGGTCCAGGCCCTCCTTTCCGCGGCTCCTCGATGCGCGCTCAATGGTGCGGAGTTGGTCGGCGAGGACCGATTTGGAATCGTGCAGCAGCCGGCCGACCAGCGTGGACTTGCCCTCGTCCACGCTTCCGGCGGTGGCCAGGCGCAGAAGTGAGATGCCGTTCATGGTCAGAAGTAGCCTTCGCGCTTGCGGTCTTCCATCGCGGTCTCCGAGAGGCGACCGTCGGCGCGGGTGGCTCCGCGCTCGGTCAGCCGGGAGGCGGCGATCTCGGTCACGATCTTTTCGACGGTGTCGGCACGGGAGTCGACGGCACCGGTGCAGGACATGTCGCCGACAGTGCGGTAGCGGACGAGGCGGGTCTGGGCGGTCTCGCCGCGTCTTGGGCCGCCCCGGTCGCCGGCGGCCAGCCACATCCCGTCGCGACGGAACACCTCACGCTTGTGCGCGTAGTAGATCGACGGGAGTTCGATCTTCTCGCGGGCGATGTACTGCCAGATGTCCAGCTCGGTGAAGTTGGACAGTGGGAAGACGCGGACATGTTCGCCGGGGGCGTGCCGGCCGTTGTACAGGTGCCACAGCTCCGGACGCTGCCGGCGCGGGTCCCAGCCGCCGAACTCGTGCCGCAGGCTGAACACCCGTTCCTTCGCGCGGGCCTTCTCCTCGTCCCGTCGCCCACCGCCGAAGACGGCGCCGAGCCGCGCGGTCTCGATGGCGTGCAGAAGCGGCACCGTCTGCAGCGGGTTGCGGCTGCCGTCCGGGCGCTCGCGCAGCCTGCCGCTGTCGATGAACTTCTGCACCGAGGCCACGTCCAGGCGGAGGTTGTGCTCCGCCACCACTCGGTCGCGATACCTCAGCACCTCCGGGACGTTGTGCCCGGTGTCGACGTGCAGGAGCGCGAACGGCAGCGGGGGCCGGGGCCATGGCCTTCAGTGCCAGGTGCGGCATGACGATGGAGTCCTTGCCGCCGGAGAACAGCAGCACCGGCCGTGCGAACTCCCCTGCCACTTCCCGGAATACGTGTACCGCTTCCGACTCCAGGACATCGAGGTGCTCCAGGTCGAACGCGGCACTCATGCCGGCCCCCGTCCAGGGTCTTTGGTCAGCCACCCGGTGGCACCGTGGTCCAGCGCAGCGGTGCGGGTTCGTCGTTCGGTATCGGACATGAAGACTCCCAGGGGTGGCACGGCCATGCGCGCATCCGGCAGTCGGACCCGCCCCCAGGGGAAGTGAACGGCGCCTCCCACTGCGGCCGTACGGTTCCGGGCGGGTACGCGGGGCGGGCGGTCTGCGGTGCGGCGGCCCGATCGGCGCGTTCGAGCCGGCCATCGTTGTCCTCGGTGCGGCCATTGGCCGGCCCTCGAAGCGCGGACAGAGCATATCCATCGCTGCCTCATGAAGCTTCTTGTCCAGCGGAGCCGTGCATTTCGTCGGCATATCGAAAACTGGATACGGGCCGACAACATCGCGCCCGCTCAACTGGAGGCATGAATGAATCGCACATCATCCCGCTTCGGCCCCGTGACCGGCTGTTCGCCGTACTTGCCGTGGTGCTCGCCGTGCTCCTGCTGCCCGTCGCGTTCGTCCGCCATCCCGGCCGCGCCCGCGAATGGGCCTGCCACTGGGCGCTGGGGGTCCGGTTTCCGGCCGAAAATCTCACCGGGCTCACCTACGGTGCCAGGGCGGCGTTCACCGCTGCACGCGCTGAGGCGCTCTGGCGTCACGGGCAGCTCATCGGCCTCACCTCGGGATACCGCGACCCCCTCGTCCAGCAGCGGCTGTTCGACGAGGAGGTGAGTCGCGTCGGCTCACCGGCCGCGGCCCGGATGCTTGTGCTGCCACCGGCGGAATCCAAGCACGTCAAGGGCACCGCGCTGGATGTGCGCCCGTACGAAGGCGCGCGCTGGCTCGAGGAGCACGGTGCCCGCTACGGCCTCCACCGCATCTACGACAACGAGTGGTGGCACTTCGAGTACCGCCCGGACGCCGGCTTGCAGGCTACGGAGGGGATCAGCAATGCTCTCCCGAATCCGCAAGCGGCATCAACGTGCTGAACTGCGCCGTAAAACGCGATTATTCTGCGGCCAAACTGGTCGCCCAGTTCTCCAGGCATTCCGCGAACCCGGTCCAGACCTGCGCGTGCTCTCTGGCGAACTCGGCGATCACGTTGTACAAGTGCGGCGGGACGCGGTGCAGGATCCTTTCCCACTCCTGCCCGTCGATGGAGTGCATGGCCAGCATGCGCAACAGAATGCGGCCGGTCTCGCTCAACCGCAACGCCGGATCGGCCTTGAGGCGCTCCAGCGTCACGAGGCGGTCTCGATCCACCGCGCGGCCGAAGCCCGTTTCCGTGCGATGCAGTGGACGCGACTCGGTTCGTAACTTCAGGCTTCCTTCCGGGACCGGGCTCTCACCGCGCTCGAGCCGGCCGCGCACGTCCCGGACCGTCTCCGGGGAGATGCCGACCTGATGGGCGACCTGCCGGAGCGAAAGGCCCGGGTTGCTGCGGATGAGCTCGGCAGCGTGTCTCCTGCGCCCCG
Source organism: Streptomyces violaceus (assembly GCF_036014075.1). Lineage (NCBI taxonomy): Bacteria > Bacillati > Actinomycetota > Actinomycetes > Kitasatosporales > Streptomycetaceae > Streptomyces > Streptomyces violaceus. The sequence continues at coordinate 8,855,371 of NZ_CP107911.1, read as the reverse complement.
AGCCGTCGGCCGGACGGATGCGTCCATCCCTGCCGATCCTTGCCTCGGTTCCCTTGTCGCCGCCGCGTCTGCGCAGGTCGGCCACGGTACCGGCGGAGATGCCGGTCGCCGAGGCTACGCGCCGGTCGGACCACTGCGGATGCGTCCCGATGATGTGCACGGCAGCACGCTTGCGATCAGCGAGCGAGAGCGGCAGACCGTGCCGTATGTTCGCCTCGACGGCCAGGACGAAGGCGTCCGCTTCAGTGCCGTCGACGAGCCTTGCCACGATCTTTGTATCGCCTCTGAGTCGCGCCACCTTCAACCGGTGCAGGCCGTCGACCACCCGCATCGTCGGTCGGTGGACGAGAATAGGCGGCAGTGCTCCCTCTGTCGACAACAATGTCTCGACGTGCTCCGGATCCTCTCCTGAGGTTCGGGGCGAGGATACGGAAGACAGCCGGGACAACTCGATTTCGACGACAGGGAGAGCGACCATGTCAACGCTTGTCGGATCCACCTGAACTCTCCCTTTCGGGTTTCTACTTCGTCGGCGACGTTGCGGTGCGGTACGGAATTACCCATTGCCACTACTTACCCGTTCGGTGCCTGTGGTGCAGACGGAGTTTCCTGCCTCAAAGCCCGGGCCACAGCGCGAGGGCGCGGCCGGACGAGCTGCCGAGCTGAAGCGGACCGATGGGCCTCCCAGGTCCCAGGCCCGCTGGAGATGGGCCCACTGACGTGGGTGTCAACGCGCCTTCGGCGCCCCAGTGGAACGCTGGTGACAGTAACAGCGCCGCGTGACGGCAGTCAACGGAGGTATAACTGTAAACTCCCTCTACTCTTACGTGAGTTGATGGCCCCTACGGTCGGCAGCCCACAGACCGGGGCAACGCAGCGGCATCACGCGCGCGGACCGCGCTAACTGCGGCTGCAGCGACCGTTCACCGATGCGGCGACGACCGGTGAATGTGCGAAGGCTCGTGCGATCTGTGACAGCCAAACGGCCTCGCTGACCAGATCGTCGCCCCCGTACGGTTCGGAGGGGACGGGGTGGCCAGTACTGGCGCCTGAAGCCGGAACGGGGGCTCCGTTCATTTTGGCCCGGAGCGCCGCCTTCAGCTGGGCTGCCTCAACCACCGCCCGAAGGTCGTTGCCGGTGAGGCCGGCCTCTTCGCCCAGTTCGGCTGTCCGCATTGCTGTTTCAGGACTCATGTAGGGGCGCAGCGCGATCTGTCCGTCACGGATCTCGATGGTCCGGCGATACAGACGGTAGTTCAGATTGACCATGACCGAAGCTGGAGAATGCAATACGATCTCGGGTAGTTCTTGATGCATCGCCAGCCATAAGGGGGAAAGGCTGCGGTAGGTGCGGTAGTTGTTCCACCAGGTATTCAGGGTCGACAGGCGGGGCCCCCAGGACGGCATGGTGAGACCACCGACGACGAGTGGTATGCCGATCCCTGCACCAAGCACGGTCACCAGTTCCCACTCCAACGGGTGGAGGCCGAATTGCACGCTGACCACGGCCGACGCTCGACTGACGAAATTGACCGAATAGACCACTGCGCCTACAGCGGTCAGGCGCAGGCCGCGGCGCAGCCATGGCTCTCCCGCGACCTCGGCATATCTCCAGCACAGGCGGGCGATCTCGACGAGCGCCACCAGCAGGGCGCCCACGTAGATGAGCGAGTAGGCAGCCACCACGGGCCGGTGAACGTTCTGCAGAAGAAAGTGCGCCGAGCGTTCCTGCGACTCGGACGAGGCCATGATCCACAGCGACAGCATGGCCAGCATCATGATCGCGGCCATACCGAGCCGCCATTGAGCCCTCGGCCATGCCTGTTCGGGTGGGTGCGCCCAGAACAGGAGGACAACGAGTAGTGCGGCACTGAAGGCCACGCCACCGAGGACGTGTATGGCCAGCGCCGTCACGTCGGATATGCCTAGATACTCGTCGACGGCCAGGGAGACCGCGGGGGTCGCGAGCGCGAAGGCCGACCCCTTCAGGAGGAGAGCGGCCAGTAACGCGAGCAGCCCTGGATCACACCGACCCGATCTCAGGGAGTGACACTTGTAGAAGAAGGCCACCCAACACAATAAGGCAAGTAAAGGGTATAAGACACTCTTGGCTCCGGTCACAGCAACTCCGCGGCAGGTAAAATTAGCGACCGGTCGCCTTCAGTCCACCAACAAGCGTTGCACTCTTCGCACGGCCTCGTCGACCTCCGGCACGGCCCGGTTCAGTCCTGACGGCGACCGGTCGACACCCTGGAGAATCAGTGAGGCGATCATTTCGGCCTCCTTTTCTTCCGGGGTGTTGTAATAGGTGCGCTGCAGCACTCGCTCGATCATATTCGGGCTCAAGGTCGGCATGAGCCGGCGCGTTATATCGTTGTTCACATCCGTGAGGCGGACATGGCCGCACAGAAGATGGCCGAGCTCGTGAACAATGATGTGCTCCTGATGGAGCGGGCTGGCCTGTTTCTCGTAGAAGATGTAGTCGGTGCCGGCCGTGGACACCCACAGCCCGCAGGGGCTGCCTGCCGGCATGGCGATGGCAATCAACTGAATGGGACGGCCCTGCCGTTGTGCAACGCTCTGAATCAACGTGTGTACGTCGAACGGGCTCGGTATCTCCAAGTTGCGGATGAGAGCCTTGCACCGCCGCTGTAAGCCTCCCAGTTTCACGCACCCTCTCCGTTTCTCTCGTCAGGCACTGCGCCGCCAGGTAAGGACGGCAACTTTCCGTCCTGGTGGCCTCGTTCTGCTGAGCGGTGATCCGGCGCGTCCTGCTGCAGGCCCTCCAGTTCACGGACCCGCTCGATCACCTCGCTGATCGAGCGCAGACTCTTGGACGACAAGCCGGCCGCTCTGAGCGCGACGCTCTGCACGCCTGCATCCTTGAGCGCGACGAGCAGCCTCAGGTCCGCGTCGACGTCCGCTGCCACCTGGTCGTCGAAGAAGTACGCGGCGGGCACTCCGAAGAAATCCGCGATCGCCTGCAGATGCCGGATGGTGGGGTTGTCCCGCTGGCCTTTACGCAGCAGCCAGACATAGCTGCCGGAGATCGACACCCCGCTTGCCGTGATGGCCTGGGCCACTTCCTCCGTGCCGTAAGGCTCACGTCCGGGTGGGACGACCGTCCGGAACAAGTGCTCCAGTTTGTCGGCGAGCGCGCGCCCCGCCGGACCACGCTCGCTGTCCATGGCCGTCTCCCTTCTGGTGTTTCTCGCCCGCACCGCCGATCCTCAACTAGCGTAGGGGAAGCCCCCTTTGTGGTCCATCGTGAGTCGAACGGCGGACCGCGGGAGTCGGCGTGGCCGCCCGCCGAACTACGCGAGCGCGGCGGCGACCTCGTCGAGGCACGCCCCGCGGGAAGCCTTGACGAGTACCACGTCGCCGGTGTCGAGGTGACCGCGCAGCCAGTCGACGGCCGCGTCGTTGCCGGCCAGCACCACTGACCGTTCGCCCGCGCCGTCGGCGATCGGCCGGGCGGCTTCGCCGACCGCGACCACCGTGTCGGCCCGGGCGGCGGCGTACGCCCCGACGGCACGGTGCTCCGCCTCGCTGCCGTCGCCGAGTTCGAGCATCGCGCCGAGGACGGCGATACGACGCCCGCCCTCGATCGCCTCCAGCGCGTCCAGGGCGGCGCGGGTCGAGTCGGGGTTGGCGTTGTAGGAGTCGTTGAGCAGCGTCGCCCCGCAGGCGAGGTCGCGCAGCTCCATCCGCCACTTCGACAGCGAGACCGTGCCCAACGCCGCCGCGGCCACCTCCAGCGGTATGTCGGCCGCGAGCCCCGCCGCCGCGGCGGCCGACGCGTTGAGTGCCTGGTGCGCGCCCACGAGCGGCAGCGCGACGCGCGCCGCGGTGTCGGCGGTGCGCAGTGTGAAGGACGGCCGGCCGAGCCGGTCAAGGGTCAGGTCGAGCACGCGTACGTCGGCGTGCTCGGCCCGCCCGAAGGTGAGCACCGGGCCGTCGGTGAGCGCGCGCATCGCGACCACCCGGGGATCGTCGGCGTTGAGGACGGCGGTGCCGCCGGGCGCCAGCCCCCGCACCAGTTCGCTCTTGGCCTCGGCGATGGCGGCGCGCGACCCGAACTCGCCGAGATGGGCCACTCCGACGTTGAGGACGACAGCGATGTCGGGCGCGACGAGGCCGGTGAGGGCGGCGATGTCGCCGACATGACGGGCTCCCATCTCAAGGACGAGGAACTGGGTGCCCATCTCGGCGCGCACCATGGTGAGCGGTACGCCGAGCTCGTTGTTGAGCGAGCCGGCCGTGGCAACCGTCGGCGCGGCGCTCGACAGCACGGCCGTCAGCAGGTCCTTGGTGCTGGTCTTGCCCTGCGAGCCGGTCACCCCGGCGACGGTCAGTCCGTTGCGCAGGCCGGCCACGACGTGGGCGGCGAGCCTCTGCAGCGCGGTCTGGACGTCCTCGACGACGACGGTGGGCAGCGGCGTGGGCTGGGAGCCGAGCACGGCCACCACTCCGGCCCGGCCGGCCTGGCCGGCGTAGTCGTGACCGTCGGCACGCTCCCCGGCCATGGCGACGAAGAGGCCGCCCGGCTCGGCCTGCCGGCCGTCGAGCACGGCCGGCGCGGTCACCGTCACGGCGCCGTCGCCCACGACCGTGCCGCCGACGACCGCAGCGATCTCGCTGAGGCTGAGCGGGACCATGCCCACGCGGCGCGGGAGCCCGCGGGCTGGAGCGAGGCCGGCGAGGTAGAGGTAGGAGGAGGCAGGTTCGCTGTAGGTCACACCTCCAAGTCAAGGCGGCGTCATGTTGCGGGCACGTATGCGGTTTTCGATACGCCGACGATATGTTACCGCTGGGTAACATATCGTCGACGTATCGAAAACCGCATACGTTGCGGCAACGCCGTGCCGCCTTGACTGAGGGCATGACCTACAGCGCATCAAAGCACACGGCGTCCCGCGAGAAAGCAGGAACCGGCATGGGCAAGCTGAACGTCGGAATCCTGTTCGGGGGCTGTTCCGAAGAGCACCCGGTCTCCATCAAATCTGTGCAAGAGGTCGCAAAAAGCATTGATCTCACCAAGTACGAGCCCTTCTACATCGGAATCACGAAGAGCGGTGCCTGGAAGCTTTGTGACAGCCCCGGCCCGGACTGGGAGAGCGGCGACTGTCGCACGGCACTGCTGTCACCGGACAGAAGCGTAGGCGGATTGCTCGTTCTGGAGCAGGGGCGGTACAGCACGGTCAAGCTGGACGTCGTATTGCCCATCCTGCACGGAAAACTCGGCGAGGACGGCGCGATGCAAGGCCTGCTGGAGGTCGCCGGCATCCCCTACGCGGGCTGTGATGTGCAGAGTTCCGCTCTGTGCATGGACAAGTCCCTGACCTATCAAATCGTCAGGGGGGCCGGGATCGCCACACCGAACTTCTGGACGGTGGCGGCGGACGAGAATATTGATCCCGGGAAGCTGACGTATCCCGTCTTCACGAAGCCGGCCCGTTCGGGGTCGTCCTTCGGCGTGACCAAGGTGTCCCGGGAGGAGGAACTGCTGCCTGCGGTGGAGACCGCGCGGCAGTACGACTCAAAGGTGCTGGTCGAAGAGGCGGTCGTCGGCAGCGAAGTCGGATGCTCCATCCTGGGGAACGAACTGGACTTGATCACCGGCGAGGTGGACCGAGTCGCCCTGTCGCACGGGTTCTTCAAGATCCATCAGGAGAAGAATCCGGAGAGCGGGTCCGAGAACTCGACGTTCATCGTTCCCGCTGACATTTCAGCAGAATCGCGCTCACTCGTTCAGGAGACGGCGAAGGTCATCTATCGCGCCCTGGGCTGCAGCGGTCTGGCACGGGTGGACCTGTTCCTCAAGGAGGACGGAAGTGTGGTCCTCAACGAGGTCAACACATTGCCGGGCCTGACCTCCTACAGCCGTTACCCGAGGATGATGGCGGCTGCGGGGTTGCCGCTGACCGAAGTGATCGACCGCATGGTGACGTTGGCACTGACGGGGAAAATCCAATGAAGGACAACTTCGCCTTCCTGGACGAAGGCGTACCCGGAATACGCTGGGATGCCAAGTACGCCACCTGGGACAACTTCACCGGCAAACCCGTGGACGGCTATCTGGCCAATCGAATCGTCGGCACCATACCTTTGTGTTCGGCTCTGGAAAGGGCGCGAGAAAAGGCCCGGGCCTATGGCTTCGGCCTGCTCATCTGGGACGGGTACCGCCCCCAACGCGCCGTGGACTGCTTCGTGCGCTGGTCGAAGCAGCCGGAGGACGGCCGGACGAAGCAGCGGCACTATCCGAATATCGACAGAGCCGACATGTTCGAGATGGGCTATGTCGCCGAGAAGTCCGGCCACAGCCGGGGCAGCACCGTCGACCTGACGCTCTACCATCTGGCCACCGGAGAGCTGGCCGCCATGGGTGGTGACCACGACCTGATGGATCCGATCTCGCATCACGGAGCACACGGGATCACACAGTCCGAGGCGAGAAACCGGCAATACCTCCGCTCCATCATGGAGACATGTGGTTTCAACGCCTACGCGTGTGAATGGTGGCATTACACCCTGAAGGACGAGCCGTATCCGGACACGTATTTCGACTTTCCGGTCACGTGACTGAACCGGGCCCGGGAAGTCGAAGCCGCCGAAGCGCGTGCGGCTCACGCGAGAAAGAGAAGGTATGTCAGAGCGCCATTCCGGCTGGTGCCTGCGGTGTGGGTGCAACCATCACCGCGGGCCGGCGGGGGATCTGAGCCGGGCGATCCCGCGGTTCGAGCGGACGCTGTCGAACTCCGCACGGGTGCTCGGTGAGGAGCACCCCGACACCCTGACCGCCCGCAACAACCTCGCCTGCGCGTATCAGTCGGCCGGGGACCTGATGCGGGCCGTCCCGCTGTTCGAGCAGACCCTGTTCGACACCGCACGGGTGCTCGGTGAGGACCACCCCGACACCCTGACCGCCCGCAACAACCTCGCCAGTGCCTATGAGTCGGCCGGGGACCTGATGCGGGCCGTCCCGCTGTTCGAGCAGACCCTGTTCGACACCGCACGGGTGCTCGGTGAGGACCACCCCGACACCCTGACCGCCCGCAACAACCTCGCCAGTGCCTATGAGTCGGCCGGGGACCTGATGCGGGCCGTCCCGCTGTTCGAGCAGACCCTGTTCGACACCGCACGGGTGCTCGGTGAGGACCACCCCGACACCCTGACCGCCCGCAACAACCTCGCCTACGCCTACCAGTCGGCCGGGGACCTGGGCCGGGCCATCCCGCTGTTCGAGCAGACTGTGGACGCCCGGGTCCTGCTGCTGGGTGAGACCCACCCCTCCACCCTGACCACCCGCAACAACCTCGCCTACGCCTACCAGTCGGCCGGGGACCTGAGCCGGGCCATCCCGCTGTTCGAGCAGATTCTGTCCGACTCCGCACGGGTGCTCAGTGACAACCACCCGCTGACACAAGCAGTCCGCCAGGCTCACCTCGCAGCCTGCGCCCAGCGGGCTGTCGAGGGCCCCAGGACGATGTGAGCGCCCGCCTCGTCCCTTGGACGAGGCGGGCGCTCAGCCCCGGTTGTTCCTGCTTTCGAATGTCAGGCAGTTGGTGAGGGAGTTCTCCACGGTGTCGCGCAGGGCGTGGTCCGTGTAGTAGGCGGTGTGCGGGCTGATGAGCACATTCGGCAGCTCCTGCAGTCGCAACAGCCCCTTGCCTTCTATGGCTTTGCTTCGGCAGTCGGCGTAGAAGATGCCTTCCTCGCCTTCGACGACATCCAGTGCCGCGCCACTCAGACTGCCGCTCTCCAACCGCTGCACCAGTGCCTCGGTGTCGATGAGCGCACCCCGTGCGGTGTTGACGATCAGCGCGCCGTTCTTCAGCTGTGCCAGGCGCTGCCGGTTCAGCAGATGGTGCGTCTGCGCGGTGAGCGGCACATGCAGCGTGACCAGGTCGCTGCGCCGCAGCAACTCATCGAGCGGAACGAGCTCGACAGCGGCACCGGGGCGGTCCGCGGGACGGTGGTCATGGGCCAGGATGCGGCAGCCGAAACCCCGCAGCCGGTCGATGACCGCCGCGCCGATGCGGCCCGTCCCGATCACTCCGACCGTCAGGTCGCGCAATTCCCTCCCGCGCTCCTCGCTGAGCCGGTAATCGTGCATGTCGGTGCGCCGGACGATGGCTTTCGCATCCCGCACCGCCATCAACATGAGCATCAGCGTGTAGTCGGCCACGCTGTCCGGCGAGTAGGAGACGTTTTCCACGAGGATGCCGATGCTGTCCGCGTATGCCACATCGATGTGGTTGTAGCCGATGCTCCGCGTGGAGATGTAACCCACGCCGGCCCGGCCGAGCGCACGGAGAGTGGCGTGGGTGATGTGCGTTTTGTGGCCGACGCTGACGCACCGGCTGCCTGCGGCCAGTTCGGCATTGGCCTCGGACACTGGTGCGTCGGTGACGACCGGCCGCACACCGAGGCCGGGCGCCAGTTCGCGGAACAGAACGGCTTCGTCCGGGCCGCACCCGTACATGGTGATGCGGGTCGTTTCGCTGTGGGTCATACCTTCAGTCAAGACGGTGTGCTGTTGCCGGAACGTATGTGGTTTTCGATATACCCGCGATACGTCGCGGGCGGGGCGATGCCCGGCCGCAGTGGCAGGTCCCACTCGCCGACGTACCGCACCGCCTGGCCGCCGGTGCCGGCCTTGGACCGGACGAGGCCGACGTGCGCCCCGTAGAGCCTGATCCGCTCGGGATCCTCGGCCCACATCTTCGCGAACATGGTCTCGAAAGAGCGCAGCGGCCGGGGTGTGAAGCGCTCGCGCTCGGCGGCGTGGACGTAGAGGTCGTGGAACGCCTTCAGGTCTTCCGGGTTTCCGTCGCCGGCCGTGACCACGACGCCCGCCCTGTCAGCCTTGTCAATGTCGCGGCGCCACTGCTGGTTCATGCCTCTGAGTACGTCGTCCTCGGCTCTGCCCGCCAGCGGAATCTCGTATCTGTACTGCGGATGTCCCATCCCGAAGCCGTCCCGGGGACTCCGCGGAAGCCGGCCGGCGGCGCTGAGCCGGGCGGCCACATGGGCGCCGACCGGGTCGGTCCACCGGCCGGACACCTCGGTGGGCCGCCTGCTGCCGAGATGCGCCGCCGGCGGATCGAGCCACGTTTCGATCTCGCCGGTCCAAGGGCGGCGGAGTGTCGCCCGGGCGTATGCACATCTCCATACGCCGACGATATGTCCCCGCCCCGCGGTGGGAGCGGCGTTCACCAGCTGATTCCGGCCGCCACCGGCCGGTGGTCACTGCTCGTGGCCGGCAACAGCCACGCGCTCCTCGGCTCCACACCGCGGACCAGGATCTGGTCGATCCGCGCCACCGGGAACTTCGCCGGCCAGGTGAAGCCGAAGCCGTCCCCGGCCACGTCCTGGACCGAGCGCAGCTGCGAGGAGAGGCCGTCGAGCGCACGATCGTCCACGGTGCCGTTGAAGTCGCCCAGCACCAGTACCCGCTCACTGCGCTCGGCGGCGACCGCCTCGGCGAGCTTCGTCGCGCCGGCGTCGCGCGAGTCGGTCCAGAAGCCGCCTCTGGGCATCACCCGCACCGAACCCAGATGCGCCACGTACACCGCCAGCGGTCCCTGCCCGGTGGTCACCGTGGTGCGCAGCGCCCGGGGCGGGTCCACCGGGGTGTCCTCGGGCCGCAGCTTCTCGGCCAGGGGCCCGGCCCTGCCCCGCAGGACGTCGACCGGCCGGGTGCCGGACAGCGGCAGCTTGCTCCACAGTCCGACCGTGCCCTGCACGGTGTGGTGCGGGTATGCCTGCGCGAGCTCCTTCTCGTACGTGCCCCTGGCCTGGTCGGTCAGCTCCTCGAGCGCCAGCAGGTCCGCGCCGGAGGCGGCCAGGTCACGGGCGGTGCCGACCGGATCGCGGTTCTCGGCGGCGACGTTGTGACTGACGACGGTGAGGTCGCTGCCCGCGTGGGACTTGTCGCCGAGCAGCCCGCCGAAGAGGCTCACCCACGCCACGGCCGGAAGCACCAGCGCGGTGACCGCGGAGGCGGAACGGCGCCAGAGCGCCGCAGCGAGCAGCACCGGGACGAACAGACCGAACCATGGCAGGAAGGTCTCCACCAGACTGCCCAGACCGGCCCGGTCCGTGAGCGTCCCGTGCAGCAGCAGAAGCAGGCCGAGCAGGAGCGCGCACGCCGTGGGTACCGGGCCGCGCTTCCACGGGCCCGGCCGGGAGCCACCCGCGGGCATCGCGGCTGTGACGGCCGTCGGGCCGACGGTGGGCAACCAGCGAACCCGGCGGGTCGTCGTTGCTCGTGCTGATGCTGGAGTTCGAGGCATGCCGCTAGTGAAAGCACTCCGGTGTTGCCAGCACGTATGTGGTTTTTGTTACGCCGACGATATGTGCCGACTCGTAGTCTTCAGAACATGCGTGTCTTGATCGTCGAGGACGAGCCCTACATGGCAGAAGCGATCCGCGATGGCCTGCGCCTGGAAGCGATCGCGGCCGACATCGCCGGTGACGGCGATACCGCCCTGGAGCTGCTGAGTATCAACACCTACGACATCGCCGTCCTCGACCGTGACATTCCCGGTCCTTCCGGCGACGAGATCGCCAAACGCATCGTCGCCTCCGGCAGCGGCACACCCGTTCTGATGCTCACCGCGGCCGACCGGCTCGACGACAAGGCGTCCGGGTTCAAACTCGGCGCCGACGACTACCTCACGAAACCTTTCGAACTCCTGGAGCTCGTGCTCAGGCTCAGGGCACTCGATCGCAGGCGCGCCCACAACCGGCCGCCGGTGCGGGAGATCGCGGGGCTGCGCCTCGATCCGTTCCGCCGCGAGGTCTACCGCGACGACCACTACATCGCGCTCACCCGCAAACAGTTCGCGGTCCTCGAAGTCCTCGTCGCCGCCGAAGGCGGTGTCGTCAGCGCCGAGGAACTCCTGGCGCGCGCGTGGGACGAGAACGCCGACCCGTTCACCAACGCCGTCCGCATCACGGTCTCCGCCCTGCGCAAACGCCTCGGCGAGCCCTGGCTCATCGCCACCGTGCCGGGCGTCGGCTACCGCATCGACACGACGCGCGACACCGGGCGTGAGGGAGGCAGCGGTCGTGGATAGGCAGCCCGGATGGAGCGTGCGCCTCAAACTCACCCTCAGCTACGCCGGATTCCTCATGCTGGCCGGCGTCCTGCTGCTCGCAGCGGTATGGGTGTACCTCCTGCGCTCCTACCCATCGGGCATGCTGATCCGCTCCGTCCTCCTGCAGGGCTTCGGCCCGGCGGTAGCCGTTGTACTGGTATGTCTGCTGATATTCGGTCTTCTGGGAGGCTGGATCCTCGCCGGACGCATGCTCGCCCCCCTGGACCGCATCACCCACGCCACCCGTACGGCCGCAGCCGGATCGCTGTCCCACCGGATCCGGCTACCGGGCCGCAAGGACGAGTTCCGCGAACTCGCCGACACCTTCGACACGATGCTCAGCGGCCACACCCCAGCCAGCCGCGTCACCAACCTGTCCGGTCAGCACACCTAGTGCGGCAGCGGGCGAGCGGCGACGTACGCAGCGCATCCATCACGGCGGCGCACCTGCTGCTCCGGGCCACGTGCACGGGCGCGGCCCTTGCACCGGACTTCATCACCACGGCTCTGGCAGCGGTCGACACGGTGGAATCGGCGCACCAGCGCGTAGGCCTGCGCTGCCATCTGCTGTCCTCGCCCGCCTTGTACCTCGCCTCGCGGCACGACCACACGAGTGCGGCGCGGCTGCAGGCCGAGGTCGTCGGCCACCTACGGGCCGACGCCGCCGCGTCGGCTGGGTCGGTCACGGCACTGGCCGGCTGGTACCGGGACGAGGGCGACTACCGCCGGGCGCTGGATCAGGCCTGTGCCGACGGTGCGGCCTGGAACGAGCGGGCCTGCTCGAGGCGGCGACGCGCAGCTTCCTGACCGCGGCGGACTGCGCGTTGCGCGCCTATGTCGCCGCGCCGCGCAACGCCTACCTCGACAGGTTCCTGGAATGCTCACGGCGGCTGGGCAAGCTGCACGGCAGGCGACCGCCCAGGAACCGGCAGAGGCTGGAGGACCGGCTGCGCCAGGTCTGGGAAGAAACCGTCTCGGCTCAGCGGCAGTGGGCGGCCCGCGGCGGCACGCGGCGGGCACTCGTGGCCTATCAGGCAGCCAGGTGCTGGACATACGCGCGGACGGAGACCGCCCCGGGGTCCGCCCAGGATCTCGCGTGGAAGCAGCTGGAAAGGGCCTACCACCCGCGCAATGTGGACCTGGTCAGAACGCTCGCCGCCCAAGGTGCCCTGCGCCGGGATGCGGTGGTGCGCGTCGCCGCGGACGGCGCGGTCGACATCGCCCTGACCACCGTACGACTCGCCCGGACCGCGGTCCGACGGGACGACCGGGACCGCGGGGGTGGCGGCGGGGCCCTGCCGCAGATGGTCGGCTGTGTTCCCTTCCCCGGCGGACCGGTCGCGGACGCTATCCCTGCCGACGCGCCCGTCCGCGTGGCCGGCGCCGCGGTCTTCGCGCTGCGGGAGGGCAAGTCGGTGACGCTGCGCCACAGTGGCCCGCCCGCGACGGAGGCCACGGGAGACGTCCTCTACCGAGCCGTCTGGGGCAGCTCCCTCGTCCCCCATCGGGTGGAAGTGACCCTGGCCCCCGGTGTGGAGCCCGGCGCCGTCGACTGCGCGGGGCGTTCGGAGCCCGGCCCGAGGATCGATGTCCGCCCGGGAACGGACACGGACGGCTGGCGCATCGTCATGAGCCCTCCCGACGAGGAGGGGACGTCCTGCTGGCTCGCGGAGCTGACGGTCTTCCGGTCGGCGAGCGGAGCGGTTCCCAGTTCCCGGAGTCGTTAGAAGGCGTTTGATCTAGGTGCGCATATCCCGTCCTGCCAACCGGAGCCGGCCGCCGACGAGCTCGCCCTCGCTGCCGCGCAGATGACGCCATTGTCGCCCTAACGGCCTCGGCTGCCGCGCGGCGGCGCGCCTCACGGGCGATGATCCAGTACGACGCCAATTTGCCTAATACGGGACAAACGTGCGTCACACGAAACTACCGGCCTCATTCGCGTACGGCGGTGCCCCGCCCTCCGCCAGTCCCTAACCGCAGGAGTTGCCATGCCGATGGTGCTGATCGAAGGTGTCTTCCGTTTGAAGGGCACCGGGCCGGACGGGGACACCGTCCGTTTCGTCGCCGATAACCCGGCCGATTGGAACCTCGTCAGCGGCAAGAACCCGCTTGACACCACGGCTGCGGGTGAGGCGAAGATCCGGCTGGAGGGCATCGACGCGCTGGAAACCCACTACCACGGGTCCCACCAGCCGCTCACCCATGCGAACGCCGCCGCAGCGGAGTTGCTGAGCTGGCTCGGGTTCACCGATGTGCAGCGCGATGCAAAGGGCGAGGTCATCTCGTCCACCCCGGAGACGACGCCGGGGTTCGTCCTCTCCCGGGGAGCCGACAACCTCGGCCGCTGTGTCGCTCTGGTGGGCAAGGGCAATGCGCCGGCGGCCAGCGGCTCGGACATCACCGTCGACGTCCCCCTGCTTAAGGAGACGGTCAACCACCATCTGGTCACGGAGGGACTGGCCTACCCCACTTTCTACCGCAGCCTGTTCATGGACCTCAGGCTCGAACTGACCGCCGCAGCGAAGAAGGCCAGCGACGATGGCAAGGGACTGTGGCCCGACGACGTGACGACGACCGGAGCGAAGATCACAGGCCTGTCATCGATCGTCGACGACGTCGTGATTCTGCCGAAGCTGTTCCGGAGACTGGTCGACTACTTCGCCCTGGGCACGCCGTCGATCGCCTGCTTCCCGGCCTACCTGGCGGGCAAGGAGGACCCCTTCACCATCCTGTCCACCAACAAGCGTCGCCTGGGCCTCCACCACGTCGTGGAGGTCACCAACGGCAACACCCTCCGCATGACGCACGCCGCCGATGACCTGCTGTTTGACGAGGGTTGAGGAGAACAGCAGCCCATGACCGATGCTGCACAGGTCGCCGATGTCCGAGCTGCTGACCGGGGAACAACCGCGTTGAACGCCTGCTTGAACATACCGGCTTCGTTCTTCTCCACACGGGTCGGCGGCCGCAGCGCGGTCATCAGATCCAGGCCGGTGGTCGACGCGGTGCCGCGCAGCGTCATCACCCGCTCCGCGTACGTGCCCAGGTAGGGCGAGATTCACGGGGTGCATGGCCGGGACCTTCGGGTCGTCCTTGTCGTCCCACTCCCGCATCCAGCGCGTCTGATGCGCCGTATCGCGCTGCGGTTCGCGCGGGCGGAACCGGTGCGCCAGCATGTCCGCCCAGGAGGTACCAGCAAGGTAGGCACTCGCTCGTGCGACCGGGGACTCCCTAACCCGTGTCAGCTCGAGCGTCGTCGCCGTACCCCGACGAAGCCGGCGAGAGGGACGGCACGGGAAGACCCGCCGCCACTCCGCACGAGGCGACCGAAGCGAATGGTTCTCATGAGGTCGATCAACGATGAGTAAGAAGAAGCAGAAGCGCCGCCCTGCGGATCAGTATCAGCTGCCCCCAAGGCAGAACGCGCACGGCAGGCTGCAGCCAGAGTCGCCGAGTTCAAGCCACGGCCACAGCCTCCAGGATTGCGTGTTATCTGGGCTTGCATCGGCTTGTGTGCGTTGTGTGTCGGGATGTCTCTCACCTTCTGGCTTCCGTCGCGCTCCTTGGTCGAGGATCTGCACTCCCGCGGCGTCACAGTGGCCGCCACGGTCATTGACGTCGACACCAAGCCCAACTGTGTCGAAGTCCGCTTCGTCCAGGGCCCTGAGAGAGGGACCACGGTCGAGCTCTCGCAGATCGGCGGGATGCTTCCCGATGCGCATACCGGTGAGTCGATGCTGGTTACCTACGTTCCAAAGGATCCATCGCGCAGTCTTACCCGCAGTTGGGTGATGGCTCTTCCCCCTAACCTGCCAGCGTTCGGCACGGCGGCTCTCGCTGCCTTCTTCCTATCGGGAGTAGTCGCCGTGACGCTCCGCCGCCGTTGGATCCTACGAACCTGGCCCCCGGACTCCTCGGCCGCCGATCCGACGCAGCCGCACAAGCCCGGCTTCGAACCGCAGAACGAACGCCTCGGGCGGGCTGCCGGCGTCCCGATGGATCCAGCCGCGGCGGAAGCTGTGGCCGGTGATGCGGCGGACGGCGGCACGGGCGGCGTGTTGGGAGGTGCGCCAGGTCCTGACGAGGGCGTCCCTGCCCCTACCCCCAGAGGTCAGGGATGAGGTTCGAGGTGTTCTTGGTGTCGTTCACTTGAGGGTCCCGTCCTTCTTCCACTGACGCTCCTGCGTTCGGCAGCCTCCTCGCGATATGCACGATCACGCCGATTGAGGCCTGAGATGAACGGGTTGAAGAGTCGCAGCCACGGGTGGGCCACGCGCTTCTGAGTGATGACTATCTTTCGGGCGTTCATGATTCCTTCGTTCGGGGACTCAGTAGGGGAGGTACTTGCCGGACGGCGTCCGGGTATCGATCGGGGCGGGGTCGCGGCGGCGTGGGCGTGGGGCAGAACACTCAGCCGCCCGGGCGGCGGCGAGGTGAGCGTCCACGGCGACGACACCGTCGACGCCCTGGCAGAGGCCCACGACGACCGGGACGAGACGCGTTCCGGGATGTGTCCCTGAAGGGTGACGACGCCGTCCCGTACCTCGACCGCGACGGAGCCCTCGTCGAGGTCGAGGATGCGCCTCAGGACGTCCTGCTCGACCTCGCTGCGGACCTCGGCGTCGGAGCGGATTAAGGCGTCGAGCAAGTCGCTGCGGTGACGATGCCGGTGAGGAGCCCGTCGTCGCCGACCACCGGCAGTTGCTTGACGTGCCGCCTGCGGAGTTCCCGCGCGGCCCGGGGGATCGTCCAGTCGGCGCGGGCGGTGAAGGCAGGTCTGCTCATGAGCGCGCCCGCGGTTCGGGCCCGGGCCTTGCCCCAGGAACGCTCGTTGTTCCCGTTCTGACCCTGCGGATCGGGCATGCCGGTCTCGTGGTGCAGCACGTCGGACGCGGACACGACGCCGACGGGAGCGCCGTCGTCGCCGACGACCCGGGCCGCGACGATGTCGTTCGCGTCCAGCAGGGCGGCGACCTCCTGGAACGGTGTGTTGGGGCGGAAGGTGACGACTTCCTCGGTCATCACGTCACCGACCGTGCGGCGGTACAACATGGCATCGGCCTCCTCCGCTGTACGACGGGGCGGCCGAGGCCGGACCGCCCGGGCAGGCCACGCGCGGCGCGCCGGCCTCCGCAGCCCTGCCGGCACGTCCACGCCGTCTTCCCTACCCATGACAGCACCGCGCCGCTCCGGCGACCAGTGGCGTCGGCCTGGCGGAGAGGCCGACGCCCCACGGCCAGGGATGCACTGGGCGCCCGGCCCTTGCGCCTGTCGACGGGGATGATCAGATCTCCCCCTGACCGCTCACTCAGCGTCATCGAGCTGCGGGTGGCTTCATCCACGACTCTCTCTCGACAGCAGATGTTCAGCTCGATGGGAGGCGCTCGATTTGGGCCGGGGGCGATGTGCACGAGATTGGACAGCACCCGGCAGCCGCCCGAGTTGATCGTGACGTAGAGCCGTCATACGCCTCGGTAGCGGCCGATCTCGTGACGGCTGGACGTCACCGCTGTGTCCCCCCGATGTACGAGCCGCACGGCGGCGCCAAGCTCTCGATCGGCTGGTTTTGTACGTGGGAGCTGACACCACTTGTCGATCAGGGCGAGCAACGCCCGGTTTGGCCGGAGGGCGATGCTTCTGAGTTCTGGCAACACCCAGAGCCTTGCGGTGGGAGCCTGGGGGTGCTTGCGGGATGAGGGTGCGATGGCGCCACTGGCTGAACGAGCCCGTCGCCTGCCCCGAGTGTCGCGCTCCTACCATCGGACCCTTTCCGTCAACGGGCCCCAGGAGCATCTGGTTCGGGCCCGCGCCCGGTGCCGGCAGGTGTGGGCTATCGGAGCGCCGCCGCCACCAGCCCGCGGATCTCCTGGTCCGACACGGTTCCGCCCCCCACCAGGCGGTCGAAAACCAATCCGTCCACACAGGTCAGCAGCGTGACAGTACGGTCCTCGGCGTCTGCGACACCTTGCGCGGCCAGGAAGTCGCGCGCGGCTTGTCGTGCTGCGTTCTGGCGCGGCACG
Organism: Streptomyces violaceus; assembly: GCF_036014075.1. Lineage (NCBI taxonomy): Bacteria > Bacillati > Actinomycetota > Actinomycetes > Kitasatosporales > Streptomycetaceae > Streptomyces > Streptomyces violaceus. Next base: position 8,838,246 of record NZ_CP107911.1, on the reverse strand, counting down.
AGGATCTCCTGCAGCTCGGGGTAGTGCACACTCTCGAGGGCGCACGCGTATCGCGCGAGGGAGCGTCGTCGTCCCTCCCCCGTGAGCCGTTGCTCGACGAAGGCAGCGATCCCGGCCACCATTTCCTCGGCACTCCGCGGCACCGGCGCCTGCTCTCCGATCGCCTGGAGTTCTGCCTGGTCAAGGGCGACCAGACGCCGGACCAGTGCGGTGAGCAGTGCCTGGCGGGTGCGGTAGTAGGCGGAGGTGGTGCCGGGTGGCAGGTCTGCTGCCCGGTCCACCGCGCGATGGGTCAGGCCCCGGATTCCGGCCTCGGCGAGTACGCCGATGGCCGCATCGGCGAGGACGGTACGTCGACTCAGGTCAAACAGGTTTCGGGACCTGAGGGATGGTCACCGCCGTCTGCGGCTGGTGACACGATTCTTACCGGCACCCCGAGATTTACCGGCACCCCGAGATCCCCGCGAGTTCACGCAGACTGAAGGGTCCTTGGCAGGAACTCAGGGGTCCGTCGTCCTGCTCCACGGTGCTGGATCCGTGAGTTCGACTCCAACTCGCGACCACGCCGCCTTCTGGTTCTCTGGACGGACAAGACGGTGAGCGGGCTAGCCAGCATTGTTCAAGGCCCCTCAATCCGGGCCAAGTTCTTTTCCCGTGGGCTACGTCGAGAGCTCAGCAGTCTGTGCCAGCAGCGCCCGGGCGGAGCCCGCGTAACGGATCGCGGACTTCTCGGCCTGACCGGAGACCTCGGCGAGGTGGAGCGAGTCCGGGCCGTGAACCGGGGCTACTTCGAGCTGGCGGTCGACACGGAGCCGTTCCAGCGTGGCGGTCTGACCGCGGAGTGCCGCCGAGACGGACACACCGCTGATGGACCCGGTCTCCAGCGCGCTGTGCTTGTTGATCAGTAGGGTCGGGTTGGCGGTGTCGGGCCAGCGCTTTCGCCGGTAGTCCAGCCAGGCAAGGGCAAGCTGGAGCGTCAGCTCGTCCAGGGGTCGGACACGGCCGTCGATGACCAGTCGGCGGTTGCCGATGTCGAAGTCGTCGAGCTGAGACGGCGGATCGCACTGGGGCGGGCGGCGTGGACGGCCGCGAGGGCGAGGATCAGCCGGTCCGCCGGCCAGGCCACCACGGTGACCGCGGACTGGACGTGCCCGGGGCCCAGGGGCTGGATGACACAGTTCTCCTGCTGGCCGACCCTGATGCGGCTGGTTGGGTTCTTGAAGATCGTGCTGTTCTTCCTCGCCCGGGCGGGATGAACCGTACTGGGTGCCGACTGACAATCGGGGTACGACAGCCGTGATCGAGCCACCGGGCGTGCGGTTCACACGGTGGCGGAGGTGATCAAGGACGTGGGCCTCACCCGGACCGGAGTCCGCGGCCTGGCCGTAACATTTCTTGCCCTGTACGCATCCAGGACACGGACACCTCGGGGAATTGGGCATGAGCAGTACCAACAGCACGCGGACGGCAGCCGGAGCGCCGGCGCGGACACTCACGGGACGAAACCGGGCGGCGAAGGTCAGTGCGTTCCTCACGCTGAGTGGAGTCGCGTTCCTGGCGAACTTCGCCACCGGCATCGCCTGGATAAACCCTGGCATCTTCGTCGGCCTGGCCACACTGTGCGCGCTGATGGCCATCCCCGCCGGGCACGTAGGACGCTTCCGGGGACGCCGGATGGACGGCGAAGGCCGCGGGCTGGCCTTGGCCAGCATCCTGGCAGGCTGGCTGGTGTTGTTCCTCTGCTTGCTCGCGCTGCTGGCCTTCGTGGGACTCGTCGCCGGACTCGCCGTGCTCACCGATCACGCCTGACTCAGAAGCCCCGGAAGACACCGTCGTCGCCGACGGCACCGGCGAACTCCTCGAAGTCCATGTTCGCGCCCGAGAGGTTGTTCTCGATGCTCCACAGCTCGGCTGCCACAACGCGGACACAACACCCACGATCACCCCGCAGGTCCACCACAAGGAGCGGCAGTTCGGCCGAGGTGACAGCCGTGGAGTCCGCCAGCACAAGAAGGGGATGCTGGTACGAGGGATGGATCAGGTCGATGGCCCGGTCAGGCGTCAAGCCCTCGTACCTTCGGTCATCGACCAGGGCGACGTTGGCCAAGAAGCCGTCCTTGCTGGGCGAATACAACGCCGCCCGAAGAGCGTCCCAGGCACCGTCCCCCGAGAAGTCAGTGCGCACAACAAGGGCTTCCAAAGTGCAGGGGAGCTGCTTCATGCGCGGACAGTACCGCCAAGCCGGTGTTCCATTCCGGTCGCAGTACGGCGGTGAGGGTCACCCCGAAGTTGAGCTCCTCCAGGGAGGCCGTGGCGATCTGCGGCACCAGTGAAGCCATGTCCCCGGCGAACGCTGGGGTGTTCGCCCACGAGGTGGCGCTGCCCATGTCGATCCACGCCCGGGCGGTGCCGGCTCCGTCGTTCATCGCCAGGTTGAGCAGCAGCAGGATGCTGGTGCTCATGGGCCGGTCGATGCGTCCGACCATGCCCCAGTCGATCAGGGTGGCCGGGTGGCCGGGGGCGACGAAAATGTTGCCCGGGTGCGGGTCCGCGTGGAAGATGCGGTCCACGAAGTAGCCGCGGTACATGAAGGCCAGCAGGTCCTGCCCGATGGCCTTGCGTTCCTCGGCGTCGAACCGGTTCTTGTCCGCTTCCCGGATCGGCGTCCCCGGAGCGAGTCCCTGCACGAGGCCCGCCCGGTGGCTTCGACCACGTCGGGGACCTGGACGTAGTCGAAGTCCTCCGCCGTCTTGGCCGCCTCGGTCATGTTCCGGGCTTCCATGACGAAGTCGAGTTCGGGCCGCATCGCGTCGAAGACCACGTTGAGCATGGCCTCGACGTCGATGACCTCGTTGAAACGCCAGGCCCGCCGGGAGGCAAAGCGGGACAGGGAGCCCATGAGCTTCATGTCCGCCTCGACCGTCTCGCGCACACCGGGCCGCTGGATCTTCACCGCGACCGGCCGGCCGTCCGGCAGTTCCGCCCGGTACACCTGTGCCAGGGACGCCGTGCCCAGGGGGCGCTGGGTGTCGATGTCACGGAAGCGCCCGGCCCAGCCGGCTCCCAGTTCCTGCCGGAGCACCGGCTCGAAGTCGCCGAAGGGAACGGGCGATGCCTCGTCCTGCAGCTTTTCGAACTCGCCGATCATCTCGGGGGTCACGATGTCGGGCCGGGTGGCCAGCATCTGGCCGACCTTCACGTAGAAGGGCCCGAGACTCTCCAGCGCACGGCGGACGTTGCGGGCCCGGCGTACGGCCCTGGCGCCCTTTCCTTCCGCCGCCCCGGGCGCGGGCATGGCCGCGAGCGCGGCCTCCTGGCGGACCAGGTGAGTGAGCACTCGCATCAGCACACGCCCCCGGCCCGTGCTCATCGCTCGTGCTCCCGCTCCCGGCCGCCCCCGTCGTCCTCGGCCCGCCCGGGGGACGGCCGGGCCGGGGGCGGCGAACAGCGGACCGGCACAGGGTCAGCGCGCATCGCGGATACGGTCGATGCGATCGGCCAACCGCGCCAGTTCGTCTTTCAGGGCTTCCGCGTCCTCCGCGCCCCGGGCCCGCGGCACCCTCCCCCGGCCTCCGGGATGATCCCCGTCGCTCAAGCGCCTGTCCATCCGCCCCCGTAACAGCTCCAGCTGGTCCCTCAGCGCCGTGAGTTCGCCCGGCTCCCTGTCGGGGTGGTCGTCGTCCGAGCGGGGACGCGGGCCCGGCCGGGGATCGGACGCGTAGGGCTCCCCCTCGTCCGGTCCGAGCCGACGGCGGGGCCCGTCACCTCGGCGGCGACCGCGCCGGTGCTGGGGTGCGCGGTGCCCGTCCCAGTCATCATCGTCGTAGTCGTCGTGGCCGCGGCGGTCGTGATGGTCGTCGTCCAGCGCCCGGCTGACCGATCTCCGCAGGCCGCACTCGAATTCACCCGCCCTGTCCAGGGCGTCGTCCACCAGATCCTCCGTGGCACGCACGATATCGCGCAACGCATGACTGAACGACGAACGGGAACGGCGGCGAGGCATATTATGCACCCTTTCCGGAAAAGAGAGAAGAGGAATTACCACGGCAGGGCCCAGTGAATACATTGATCAGGCTCACATTTGCCTGCACAAATTCCAGGTCGCTTGCTGCCGACCTTCTTAATTCTGACCTGCGCACCACACGGAAACACCTCCCTCCACGGGTTCATTCAATTGAGCGAAGCGCTCTCCCCGCAGGTTCCGTGCGCCGTCGCGCGCCGGTCTATCGGTGGGGGCTCACCGACCGCCGGACGCGGAGAGCCGCGCCGATGCACCTGTGCCAGCAACCTGAAGGTCCAGCACCCGCAGCTCTGTAATTAATATCTGCATACCACCGAAATGGGCTGGACGGACACAAAGACATTGCAGCCTCAGCGGATTCAGCGGCCGACTGCGGGGGATTGATCCAGAAAGACTCAGAGCCCCGCCGGGGAAACTCGGCGGGGGAAAGGAAGACACTCCTATGGCAAGGATCACGAGGATCGAGGCGCATGTCCGCACCGCCGACGTACCGCACGGGGGAACCCAGGGATGGATCGCCGACTTCGGCGAAGACCGGCGCCTGTGGCTGGGCCAGGAATACGGCAAGCAGCTACACCTCAAGCGGTACAACGACTGACGAGACCGACGGGACAATCAGGCCGTCCGGCAGAGCGCCGCCGGGCCGGACGGTGCCGCGGCACGGGTCACGGTCGCGCGCACGGGACGGGCAGTGCGGGCGGCGGCCGCGACCTGGGCGTGGTTCCGCGCGAAGACAAGGAGGCGCAGCACCGCGAACCGCGCGACACCGGTGAGTGCGCAGGCGGACAGATAGACGACCTGCTCGAGCACCGCACTGGGTGCCGCCACCAACTGGTGCAGGCCCAGCATCGCCGCACAGGTCACCGCGTACGCGGCCGCCGCAGACCCGGCCGACTGCGCGTGCTGGCGCCACGTCGCGCGGCCGCCGGCGCCGAAGGTGAAGCGGGCGTGTAACTCGGTTGCGATGACCGTGGAAACCGCGGTGATCAGGGCGTTGGCCACAACCCACGGTATCCAGGAGGCGAGCGCCGCCACGGTGAAGCCGGAGGCGAGCCCCACTCCGCCGCCGCAGAGCACGAAGCGGGCGAAGGCTGCGAAGGCGCCGGGTGCCGCCCGCTGCCGTCTCTGCGCTGCCATGATCCAACCCCCTTGATCCCTTACTCCCCGAAACATGCGCCTCTCGACCTGCCAGGCCTTCCGCGCGTAGTTTCTTGTAGAGGAAACGCTACGTTGCGTTCATGGATATGGCAACGGCTTAGCTGCCTTACATGTCTATTTACGCAGGCCACAGCTTTGGGATCGTTGCAATGGGTTCAGTCTAACGCAACACTCGAAGGGTTATTCGTTGCAATACATTGAAGGTGAACGCTCGGGCGACTCCCGACGCGGCGCTCCAGACGCCGACGGGCTCGAGATTACGGCTGCGTTCGTTACAGTGAACGTATAGTTCGTTTATCTTCTCCAGTGAGGGTGTATGCAGATCCCCGCCTACTACGCGGACACGTACGAGGAGCAGGCCCATACCCGGGTGGCCGCCATAGGCGAGCGCGACGGCGCGCCGTGGGTGGCGGTCGAGCACTGTCTGTTCCATCCACAGGGCGGCGGCCAGCCGGCCGACCGTGGGTGGGTGGACGGCCACGAGATCGTCCCCGTGCGGGACCATGACTCCGGGCTGGTCGTGGCCGTGACCCGCGGCGAGGCCGCGCTGCCGGTCTTCTCGGTCGGACAGCCGGTCGAGGTCCGCATCGACCTTCCGGCGCGCATCGCGCACGCCGCGTTGCATACGGCCGGCCATCTGATCGAGGCGGCCGGGCGGGCGCAGGGCTGGGCGCTGGCCGCGAACAGCCACTTTCCCGGCCAGGCCCGGATCGAGTTCACCACGCCACAGCCCGACGCCCGCCTGGACAGCCCGGAGGGCCGGGAGAAGGCCACCGAGGCGCTGCGGACGGAGGTCGCCGGGGCCATTGCGCAGAACTTGCCTGTGACCTGGGAGAACGACGCCGAGGGACGCCGCATCGTGCACCTGGCAGGTCTGCATTCGGCTCCGTGCGGGGGAACCCACGTGAGCGGTCTCGGCGACATCGCCGACGTTGCGCTGCCGACGCTGAAGGTCAAGAAGGGCCGGATCCGCGTCTCCTACAGCGCCGCCCACCAGGAGCGGTCATGACTCCCCCGTCGGGCGAGCGCCGCCCCGCCAGCAGCACCGCGATCGCGGTCGGGGCGCAGATCCGGCAGCGCCGCGAGCAGCGCGGCATGAGCAGTGCCGAACTGGCCCGCAGGGCCGGTTTGAGCAAGGCGACGTTGTCGCAACTGGAGGCCGGACGGGGCAACCCGACCATCGAGACCCTCGACGCGCTCGCGATCGCCCTGCGCATCCCGCTGACCGACCTGCTGGCCCGCGACACCGACCCGGGACCGGTGTTCGTGCCCGGCACCGACCTGGCCGACGGCGAAGTGGGACGAGAGCTGCTGCGGCGGATCAGCAGCGGCAACAGCCTGGAGATCTGGCGGCTGCGCATGCCCCCCGGCACGCACCTGGACGGCGTTCCGCACGCGACCGGCACCATCGAGCACCTGCTCGTCTCGTCCGGCCATCTCACCGCCGGACCCTCCGAGGCTCCCACCGACCTGCACCCCGGCGATCTGCTCGCCTTCGCGGGAGATGCCCCGCACGTCTACCGCACCGGCCCCGAAGGGGCCGACGTCACCGTCGTCATCGCCTCCCCCATCATCAGCTGAAAGACCCCTGAACATGAGCGTCGCCGCCCCCGCCGCACCCCAGCACATATTCACCAGCGACAACACCGCCGGCGCCTGCCCGGAGATCGTCCAGGCCGTCGCCGGCGCCGCCGGCGGGCAGGACCTGCCTTACGGCGCCGACCCGTTCACCGCCGGCGCCCGGGCACGCTTCGCCGAGGTCTTCGAGCGCGAGGTCGATGTCCTGCCCGTCTCCACCGGGTCCGCGGCCAACGCCCTGAGCCTGGCCGCCCTCACCCCACCGTGGGGCAGCGTGCTGTGCCACCGCGACAGCCACATCAACACCGACGAATGCGGCGCCCCGGAGTTCTTCACCAACGGGGCCAAGCTTGTCGCACTGCCCGGCGACGACGCCCGGATCGACCCCGACCGGCTGCGCGCGGCCGCGACACGGAAGGCGGGCGATGTGCACAGCGTGCAGCCCTCCGTGCTCAGCATCACCCAGGCCACCGAGACAGGAGCCCTCTACACCCCGGACGAGATCCGGGCCCTGGCCGGCATCGCCAAGGGGGCGGGCCTGCGCGTCCACATGGACGGGGCCCGCTTCGCCAACGCGGTCACCACGCTGGGCTGCACGCCCGCCGAGCTGACCTGGCGGGCCGGTGTCGACGTCCTGTCCTTCGGGGTGACCAAGAACGGTGGCATGACCGCCGACGCCATCGTCGTCTTCGACCACGCCCTCACCCCGGAACTGTCCTTCCGCGCCAAGCGCGCCGGCCAGCTCACCTCCAAGATGCGCTTCCAGTCCGCCCAGCTGGACGCCTACCTCACCGACGGCCTGTGGCTGCGCAACGCCGCCCACGCCAACGCCATGGCCGCACGCCTGGGCAACGGCCTCAAAGCTCTGCCGGGCGCCGACCTGCTGCACGCGGTCGAGGCGAACATCCTCTTCTGCCGCCTCCCCCAGCCGGTCGTCAACCAACTCCTGGCGGAAGGATTCGCCTTCTACCACGACCGCTGGGAGCCGGGCGTCTGCCGCTTCGTCACCTCCTTCTCCACCACCGAGCACGACGTCGACACCCTCCTCGAGGCCGTCCGCCGACTCACCACCTGACCCCTCACCGGGAACGGCTCAGTGACGCCCGCGCAGGCTACCTGGCCTGAGCCGCTGCGCAGGCTCCCCTCCCCCGGCTCCGTGGAGATCGGCAGCACCGTCGCACGGCTCGCTGTCGCCGCCGGCCCGATCAAGGCCTCGGCGCCGGTGAGAAGAGGCTTCAAGGCTTGGGACGGGCCGTCCCGGCGCCGGCGAAGCGCACGGCGGCGACTGCCCCCAGGTACAGCACGGCTACCACCAGCAGCAGCGCCTGATAGCCCGTCACCAGGGCCAGGTACTCGAGCGCGCCCCCGGTCAGCGCGCCCAGCAGGTTCGCGCCGAACGCCGTGGTCGGGTCCGGGGCGTGGGCGAGGCGGTCCGAGAAGATGAGGTTGGCGCAGAAGATGGGGGCGAAGGCCAGGGCGATGGCCGAGGCGAGACGGGCGGGGAACGGCAGCGACAGGACGGCGTCCGTCGGGACCAGCCAGGCTGCTGCGAGGGAGCTGAAGAGGAGAAGCTGCAGCACGATCTGGTTGACCCGCCGCAGCTTGCGCCGGACCTCTACCGCCGCCAGGACCGCCAGGAGCACGCCGATGAAGACGAGGGCGTTGACCAGCCAGGTCGTGCCGAAGTAGAGCGCGAATCCGATCACGTTCTTCGTTTCGAGCAGCATGAAGGCCGCGCCCAGCAGGAACATGTCGGTGTAGCGGAACGTGCTTCGGACGCGGACCCCGGCCAGGCGAACCGACAGGAGTGTCACCAGCAGCATGGCGCCGAGCGCGCCCAGATAGAGCGTGGGAATGCTGCGGTGGAGCAGGTAGGGGAAGGGGTGGTCGTCGGTCGCGGCCCGCGGGACCGCGCCGCTGGGCCTCCAGACCTGCCCGCAGGACTGGTCGGCGGTGGTCATTCCGGCCACCAGCACGGCCGCGTTCCGTTTGAACGTCGTCGCACAGGGGGCGTGGCCGTAGACGTCGTCGAGGGTACCGGCGAAGCGGTCGACCAACCAGCTTTTCCGGTAGTAGTTGTACATGGCGAACGCGCCGTCAGGCGTCAGATGGTCGCGCGCGGCCTCGAACGCCTCCCGGGTGAACAGGTAGCTCTCCAGGCGCAGATTGCTCGCGCCGGCCACCAGCGTCAGCGAGTCCGGCAGTGCCAGGACGATGAGGTCGTACTTGGTGTCCGTCCGCTCGAGGAAGGCCCGGCCGTCGTCGATGTGAACGTGCACCCTGGGGTCGTCGTACGGCTTCGTGGGGTGCAGTTGGGCGCCGATCTGCTGGAGCCGGGGGTCGATCTCGACCGCGTCCACGTGCTCCGCTCCGTACGCGAGTGCGACCGCGACGTCATTACCGTTGCCGGCCCCGATGACCAGCACGCGCTTGTGGGGGTTGTGGGGCGTCTGCTCGTACGCCCGCCGGTAGGGCGAGTTCTCGCGCATCAGCACCGGAAGCGGCGCGGTGCTCTGGTGCGGGACGCCGTTGGCGGAGATGTGGTAGGTCCGGGTCGTGGTCGGTGAGGGTTCGAGCTGGATCTTGTAGTAGGGCGACCAGGAGATGCCGGTCGTCGTCGACTCCGTGAACAGCACGACGACCATCGCCGTCAGGGGGATGCCGTACAGCAGGGTGTGACGCCGGCCGCCGAGGATCAGCAGGGCCACGGCGGCGAGTACGCCCCATACGACCGACGGGGCGCGGAGCCAGGACAGTACGGCGAAGGACACCGAGCCGGTGAGACTGCCGAGCAGGTCGTAGCGGTAGGCATTGAGCGAGGGAAGCCGGCGGAAGAGGTCGGCGGTGATCTTGCCGATCCCCGCCATGATCACCGCGGTCAGCAGGAAGATGACCGGCAGCGTCACCCACTCGGGCAGCCCGGTGGTCTTCACAGCGGTGAAGTAGATGACCTGGCCGCTGCTCTGACGCACCTGCACCGGAAACTCGCGGACCAGGACGACGAGAATCACGAGCGGGATCGGCGTCCAGCGTTTGAGCCAGTGTCCGCGCTCCGCGGGGATCAGGAACCCGATGCCGATGCCGAGGAACGATCCCAGCAGGATGAAGTTCGAGAAGTAGCTGAGGTGGACGACGTTGGCGCCCGCCCATCTGATCAGTGCCAGCTCGACGAAGAGCATGGTGCTGCTGGCCAGCATGAGTCTCAAGCGCACCGATGTTTCGGTTTGCCCGGTTTCGACCCGCTTCATACGCATGCACAGTGCCAGCTTCGGAGCGGCGAGTCGAGGTGCCTTGCCGGTAGTGCTATGCCGCGTCGCGAGGCGGCGACATGGCCCAGCGGATGCCCGCGGTCACGGCCGTGCCGAGCGGGCGGACGCACGGGCCCTCGGCGACGGGGAGCCGTGGCAGCCACAGCGCACGCGAGGCCCAGAGCGGCAGGAGGGAGACGGCGTTGGCGGCGATGACGCCGTACGGGAGGCGGGCGAGGAACGGGACGGGCGGGTTCAGCAGCAGGAAGCGGGCCGAGCTGCGCGCCTCTTTGGTGGCGCGCAGTTCACCGCGGTAGGCGGCCAGGCGCGCGGCGAGTTCAGCGGTGTTCACCGGCGGGTCCGGGACGCCGAGCGCCATGGCGATGCGTGCCATGTCGGCGACGTAGGCGTCGCATCCCTCGCCGTCGAGGGGGTGCGCCCCGTAGCGCTGATGAGCGCGCAGGAAACTGTCGACCTCGGCGATGTGCACCCAGCACAGCAGATGCGGGTCCGCGGCGGAGTAGAACTGACCGTCGGCGGTCGTGCCGCGCACCGTCTCGTGGACGGCTCGTACCCGGTCACAGGCTTCCTGCGCGCTGCGGGCAGGCCCGTAGGTGGTGACGGCCAGAAAGGTACTGGTCCGCTGCAGCCGTCCCCACGGATCTCCGCGGAATCCCGAATGCCCGGCCACGGCGGCCATGGCCAGAGGATGGAGCGACTGGAGCAGCAGGGCCGACAGACCGCCGATGAACATCGCGGCGTCCCCGTGCACCCTCCTGACGGGCCGCTCGGGGCCGAACCAGCGGGGACCGGGTGTGCCGTGAATGCGTGCCCTGTTGCCCGGGCCCTCCGGACCCGCCACGCGGGAGAAGATCTCCCTGCCGAGCCGGTCGCGCAGCGAGGGGCCGCCTTGCGGAAGGAGTCTCCTGGGCATCGCGTCCTCCTGACCAGGGCGACAGAGGGATCAGTCCTCTACCACTTCTTCTGCCCCGGTTCAGCTTTCGGAGGCCTCTTCCGGGCACGGCAGCCGGGTGCGACGGGTGACCGGCTCTACTAGCCTGGACACTGCTCGACGAACGTTCTGCACGCCGGGTGGCTTCGGCGGCCGCCTTGTACCTGGAAGGCCGAGCCGCGCACCAGGGGACGTCACCTCGCCCGCGGTCGAACGACCTAGGTAGGCGGATCATGAGGACACGGCCCGATGGTGGGAGCAGTCGACTGGGGCTGACGAGCACCTCGGTCCTGGCGAGCGGCTTGCTGGCGGTGCTGATCGGTGTGGCGTTCGCCGTCCTGCTGCAGGTCATCGGTGACTCTCGCGGCTTCACGGCTGACGCGAGGGCCTCCCGCGAAGCCATCACGGATGCCGGCACTCTGGAACAGCATCTGATCGACCTGGAAACCGGCCAGCGCGGCTTCGTCATCACCCGGGACGAGGCGTTCCTTCAGCCCTGGCAAGCGGCACGGGAAAGCTATCCGGCCGAGGCGAGGCGGCTCCTGGCGTCGGCGACCTCCCCGGAACAGCGCCGTCTCGCGGGACAGATCAACAGGGACATCGACTCGTTCGTCACGGACTACTCGGTACCGCTGGTCGAGGCGGTTCGGCGGGACGACTCCTCGGCCTCGAGTCCGGCGGTGACCACTGAGGGCAAGCGGCGGGTGGACGCGCTGCGGGCCCGGTTCACCACGTACATCACCGATGAGCGGGCCAAGCTCCAGGAGCGCCAGGACGCCACGGACGCCAGCGCCCAGCGGGCGGTGGTCGTGGCCTGTGCGGGGCTCGCCGGACTGACCGGGCTCATCGTCACGCTCACCGTGTTCCAGCACCGGGCCATCGTGCGGCCGCTGCGGCGCGCGGCCTCGGCGGCCGGGCGGCTGGCGAAGGGCGATCTGGAGGTACGGGTGCCTTCCAGCAGGGTGGCGGAGGTCGCCGCGCTGGCAGCGTCGTTCAACACCATGGCCGCCTCGTTGCAGGACAGCCGTGCGCGGACCGAGGAAGCACGTGAGCGTCTGGAGTTCTTGTACACGCGCCTGGAGCTGCTGTACGGGGCGAGTGTGTCGGTGGGGACCGGGCTGGATGTGGAGCAGACGGCCCGCGAGTTGGCGCGGGTGGCGGTTCCTAGGTTCGCCGACTTCACCACCGTCGACCTGCTGGAACCGGTGCTGCGCGGCGACGAGCCGACCGCCGGCGCCGGCACGCGGCTGCGCCGGGTGGCCGCGGACGGTGTCCGGGGCGATTCCCCCTTGGCGGGTCCGGCGGACCTGCCGGACCCGACCTCGCCCCCGCCCGAGATCCGGGTGCCGCTCTCCGGGCGGGCCAGGCTCGACGCGGACCTGCGGGACAGTACCGAGTGGGCGTCGGAGCAGCCGGAGGCGGCAGCGCGCATCCTCGCGTACGGCATCCACTCCAGGATCAGGACACCGCTGCAGGCCAGAGGGGTGACGGTGGGCACGGTGGATTTCTGGCGCAGCCGACCCGATCCCTTCGGGCCCGACGATGTCGCCTTCGCCGAGGAGCTGGCCGCCAAGGCGGCGGTCGCCGTCGACAACGCGCGCCGGTACACCCGGGAGCGGTCCACCGCGCTGGCCCTGCAGCGTCACCTGCTGCCGCAGCGTCTGCCCTACCAGACGGCCGTGGAGGTGGCCTCCCGCTACCTGCCCGCCTGGACGCGGACCGGGGTCGGCGGTGACTGGTACGACGTGATCCCGCTGTCGGGCAGCCGGGTCGCCCTGGTCGTCGGGGACGTCGTCGGACACGGTCTCCAGGCCTCCGCGGCCATGGGCCGGCTGCGCACCGCCGTGCGCACGCTGGCTGATGTCGACCTGCCGCCCGACGAACTGCTCACCCACCTCGACGACCTCATCCTGCACTTCTCCGAAGGCGAACCCGTGCCCGGCGGAGACGGGGATGACGGAGAGGTGGACGGCTTCGGGTCCTCCGCGGCGGACCTCGGCGCCACCTGCCTGTACGCGGTGTACGACCCGGTCTCCCGCGGCTGCACGCTGGCCACGGCCGGGCACCCGATGCCCGCTGTCCTGGCTCCGGACGGCACGGTGCACGTCGTCTCCGGTCATGTCGGTCCCCCGCTGGGGATCGGCGGCCTCCCCTTCGAAGTCACGCATCTGGAACTGGATGCCGGGAGTGTGCTCGCCCTGTACACCGACGGCCTTGTCGAGGCGCGCCACCGGGACATCGACGCCGGGCTGGCCGAGCTGTGCCTCGCCCTCGCGCAACCCGCGGAATCCCTGGAGGAAGCCTGTGACACCGTGATCGGGTCCCTGCTCACCGACCGGGCGGCCGACGACGTGGCGCTGCTCCTGGCCCGCACCCGCGCTCTGCCGGCGGACCACGTCGCGACGTGGCAGATCCCGGCGGAGCCGGTCCAGGTGGAGCGCGCCCGCAAGCTGGTCGTCGAGCAGCTCGACGCCTGGGGGCTGACGGAGGCGACGTTCGTCATCGAGCTGGTGGTGAGCGAGCTGGTCACCAACGCCATCCGTTACGGGCAACCCCCTATCCAGCTCCGGCTCATCCGCGATCACACGCTGATCTGCGAGGTGTCCGACACCAGCAGCACCGCACCGCATCTCCGGCGCGCCCGGGCCTTCGACGAGGGCGGACGCGGACTGCTCCTCGTCGCCCAGCTCACCCAGGGCTGGGGTACCCGGCAGACGACCACGGGCAAGACCATCTGGTGCGAGCAGGCGCTGCCCCCGCTGTGACAGCGCCAGGGGGGCCGGTCGGGGCACCGAACAGGTGCGTTACATTTTGCTGTTCCTTGACCGCGATCATTCACGATCTCTCACGCTACGGAGCCGCCCACCCATGAGCGACATCGTCAACGGACTTGGCAGGGCCACCGCTTACGGCGGACTGGGACTGGTTCTGCTGGTCCTCGGCATCGTCCTGGTCGACGTGCTCACGCCCGGAAAGCTGGGCCGGCAGATCTGGGAGCAGCGCAACCGCAACGCCGCCATGGTGCTCAGCTCCGCGCTGCTCGGTATCGGTGGCATCGTGTTCACGTCCATCTGGACGACCTACGAGGACTTCGGCAAGGGACTGGTCTCGACCGCCGCGTTCGGGCTGCTGGGTCTGGTGATGATGGCCGTGGCGTTCCTGGTGGTGGACCTGATCACGCCGGGGCGCCTGGGCGCCGCGCTGGTCGAGCCGGAGCCGCACCCCGCGGTGTGGGTGACGGCGTCCTGCAATCTCGCTGTGTCGGCCATCCTGTCGGCGTCCATCGCCTGACGCGGACTTCCCGACGAGCGGGCTTGTCGGCCCCCCTGCTGGACGCGTCCGGCAGGGGGCCGACCCCTACCCGGTCCGTCGGCCGGACCTGGCGTGCTCCCCCGCCGGCCGCGCCAGCATGCCGACGGCCGCGGAGAACAGCCACGGCAGGCGTTGCGCGATGGGGACCAGCGCCGCGCGGGCCGGAAGTGGTCTCGTCGCGCCGAGGAGCGCGTGCGTCAGCCAGCGGTAGCGCCGGGTGAGCTGCCGCCACTCCCTCTCGTAGACCGTCAGGTCACCGTCGGTGATGGCCCGGACCGCGGCGGACGCCTGCGCGAGCGCCAGCGCGACGCCCTCGCCGGTCAGCGCGTCGACGTAGCCGGCGGCATCGCCCACGAGCAGCACCCGGCCGGCTGTGCGCGCGCTCGCGGTCTGGCGGAACGGGCCCGCCCCCCGTACCGGTCCGGCGGGGCCGGCCCCGGCCAGCCGCTCCCTCAGTTCGGGGAAGGCGGCGAGGTGGTCGTCGTAGGGCCGGCGGGCGGTGGTGAGGACCGCGACGCCCACGAGGTCGTCGGCCACCGGGGTCACATAGGCCTCCGCTTCGCGGGACCAGTACACCTCGACGTGATCGCTCCAGGGGGCGAGCGCGTAGTGGCGGCGCAGCCCGTGCCGCGGACGGGCGCGGCGCGGCCGGTTCAGCCCGAGGGCGCGGCGGATCGGCGAGTGCAGTCCGTCGGCCGCCACGAGGTGGTGGGCGCGGGTGCCGTCGACCATCACCCCGTCCCGGTCCTGCGCGACGTGACGGGCGGTGCGCTGGTCGACGCGTACGCCCGCTGCCAGCACCGCCTCGCGCAGCAGCGCGTGCAGCGTCGTGCGGCGCACTCCGCGCCCCGGGCCCGCTCGGAAGTGGGCGTCGACCCGGCGGGGACCCGCGACGTAGCGGATTCCTCGCAGGTCGTGCCCCGGCGGGTGCACGCCCAGTGCCGCCAGGGCGGCGACGGCGCCCGGCATCAGGCCCTCGCCGCACGCCTTGTCGACGATGCCGGCGCGCTGCTCCCAGACGGAGACGTCGAGCCCCGCCCGGGCCGCGTGCAGGGCCGTGGCCAGGCCCGCGGGGCCGCCGCCGACGACGAGCAGATCCATGGATGTCTCCTCAGGCCAGCCGTGCCAGGGCGGCGTCCTCGGCGCGGATGCGGGTGGCGAGCAGGGATCCGTTCAGCGCGGTGAAGACGATCGCCGTGGCCCAGGCCGAGTGCACGAGGGGCAGCGCGAGCCCTTCGACGACGACGGCGACATAGTTCGGATGCGGGATCCAGCGATAGGGTCCGCCGGTCACCCGCGCGGCGCCCGGCACGACGATCACCCGGGTGTTCCACTGCCGGCCCAGGGTGGCGATGCACCACCAGCGCAGCCCTTGCGAGATCGCGACGAGGGCGAGCATGGCCCAGGCCAGGACGGGGACGACGTCCGGCCGGCGCATCCACACCTCCACGAGCGCGCCGCCGAGCAGGCCCGTGTGCAGCACCACCATGAACGGGTAGTGCCCCCGCCCGGACTCCACGCCGCCCTGCGCGAGGCTCCAGGCGGCGTTGCGTTGGGAGACGGCCAGCTCGGCGACCCGCTCCAGGCCCACGGCCAGCACCAGCACGGTGAACAGGGCCTCGCTGCTCACTGCCCACCACCCGGGGCGCGAAGGAGCACGAGTTCGGAACAGAAGCCCGGGCCCATGGCGAGCATGAGCCCGTAGGAGCCGGGCGGGGGCGGGCGGTTGGCGAGGGTGTCCGCCATGACATGCAGCACCGAGGAGGAGGACAGATTGCCGATCCGGCGCAGCGAGTCCCAGGTCACGCTCAACGCGTCCCGCTCGATGCCGAGGGCGTCCTGCAACGCCTCGAGGACCTTCGGGCCGCCGGGATGCGCGACGTACCAGTCGAGATCGCCGCTGGTCAGGCCGTGATCGGCGAGGAAGCGGCGGACGTCGTCGCCGACGTACCGGCGCACCAGGTCCGGGACCGCGGAGTCGAGCACGACTCTGAACCCGCCGGCGCCGATCTCCCAGCCCATCATGCGTTCCGAGTCGGGGTAGAGGCGGCTGCGCGAGGCGAGCACTTCGGGAGCGGCGGGGTCGTCGGACTGTGCGAGGGGGTGCTCGCACCCGACGGCGACCACCGCCGCGGCGCCGTCCCCGAACAGGCCGCTGGCCACGAAGTTGGCGACCGAGGTGTCGTCGCGCTGGAGCGTGAGGGAGCACAGCTCGACGGACATCAGCACCGCCACCGCGTCCGGGCGGCCGCGCAGCAGGTCGTGCAGGCGGGCGACGCCGGCCGCGCCGGCGACGCAGCCGAGGCCGACGAGGGGCAGGCGTACCACGTCGGGGCGCAGGCCGATCTCCGCCGCGACGCGGGCCTCGAGGGAGGGCACGGCCAGGCCGGTCACCGTGCACGAGACGATGTAGTCGACGTCGGCCGGTGTGAGGTCGACGCTCTTGAGCGCGTCGACGACCGCGCGACCGCCGAGTTCGACGCCGGCGCGGATGAAGACGTCGTTCGACTGGCCGAAGTCCTCGATCCGGTCGTACTCCTCCAGCGGGAGCACGGTGTGCCGGGTCTCGACACCCACGTTGCGGTGGAACCGTTCGACGACGCCGCGATCGACCGTGTTCCCGACCAGGGTGGTGGTGACGGACTCGGTGATCTCCTCCTGCCGGTGGCAGTGCTCGGGCAGTGTGCCGCGGACGCTGAGGACGCGCATGGTCATGGTGGCTCCTGGGATCGGGCGGTTGGGGCGGCCGGGCCGGCCCGGCCGGCATGACGTCTGTCGCGCCATCAGCCGGCCGCCAGCAGCGCGACGTCTAGCAGGGCGATGGTCACCGCGGCACGGAAAGGAGCGCGCCCCCGGGCGCACAGCGTGAGCACCGCGAGGACGACCACCAGGGCCAGGGCCATCCATGTCCACGCGGGAGGGGAACCGGCGGGACCGGCCACGGCGAGTACCGAGGCGGCGGTGAGCAGCAGGGCGGCCAGGACGCGCGAGAGGTGTTCGCCGATCCGGTGCGGCAGGCCGCGGACACCGGTGCGTTCGTCGTCGGCGAGGTCGGGCAGCACGTTGAGCAGATGCGCTCCGACGCCGAGTGCGGCGCCTGCGCCGGTCATCCACCATGGCGCCCAGTCCGGGGCCGGGCCGGCGAGGGTGACGACCGAGGGCAACGTCCCGAAGCCGCACGCGTACGGCGCCCAGGACCACGGGGTCGCCTTGAGCCCGAGGTTGTACGCGTGGCCCGCACCGGTGGCGAGGACGACATTGACCAGCGCGCTGCGCCAGCCGACGAGCGCGGACAGCGCGAGAGAGGCGGCTGCGGCCACGACCAGGGCCCGCGCCACCCAGCCGGCCGGGAGAGAGCCGACGGCCAAGGGCTTGTCGGTGCGGCCCACGGCGCGGTCGCGCGGGAGGTCGAGCAGGTCGTTGCCCCAGCCGATGGTGAGCTGGCCGGTGAACACCGCCGCCGCGACGGCGACGGCGTGGAACGGGTGCAGGCCGCCGCGGAGCGCCAGCAGGCCCGTGATGACGGTGACCGCCAGGGCGGGCCCGCCGTGGGCGGCGGCGAGCAGCGCGAGCACACGCGGCGGTCTGTGGCGCGCCGGGGTCGGGTCGGCGGTGCCGGCCGCCTCGGCGGTCACCGGCACCGCCTACCCGCGTCCGGCGCCTGACAGGTCGTCTCGTCGCACACGCCGGGGCCGCCGGGCAGCCTCCGGGCGCAACCGGCGAGGGCGTGCCCGGCCTCGGCCCGTGGGCGGCGTACGAGGGAGCCGATGTGTCCGGTCGACCCGGTGAGCACGATGCGCATGGAGCATCGGTCCCACGTTGCCGGGCCGCTCACACGAGGCGGTCAGGCATCCGGTGGAATCGGCGTGCCCGGAGCGCTAGGCGGCATCGTGGATGACGAGCTTGAACTCGGCGAGGGTCAGGAGGCGGGAGGCGGCGTCGTTGTGTGTCACGCGGAGTGCGATCGGGGTGCCCGGGGCGACGAAGATGCCGTGGTTCTTGACGTAGTACTGGCCTCCGGGTGTCGGCGTGCGGTGCTCGGTCGCCGTGGTGTCGTTGGGTGTGGGCGTCAGGCCCAGCGGGTCACGGACGTACTGGTCGCGCAGCTCGGTGTAGCCGCCCGCGCCACTGGCGGATTCCCACTGGATCATCGCGTGCAGATGGCCCCAGCCGGCCTTGGACGGCCAGATCAGGCCGCTGCGGTCGTCTGTCGCCCAGTTGCTCACGACGTAGCCGTCCGGCTGGACGGCCTGGTGCATCTCGAATCCGTCCGATGCCTCCGCCGTGCCGAAGGGGAACCGCACGATCTTGTACGTGGTTCCCGGCGCGATCAGCTGAGGGGTGTCGACCTTGAGAGAGCAGACGTGAACTCCGGCCACAACGCCACCTTCCTTCGACTTGGTTCAGCTCTGCCCGCCGTCGGCCGACGGCATGCCCGCGCCGGCGGCCCGGAGTTTTCCTCTCTCCCCCGGAGTCACTCCTCGTCGTGGAGCCGGGCCGCCAACGACGTCAGCGGCTCGGCCCCCTCGGTGTGGCCGGCGCGGTCAGGCGGGAGACCGCCGCGTCGAGGCGGGTGAGGGCGGGGGGCGGGGCGTTCCAGGTAGATGCCCTCCACGGCACCCGCGAGGCGGACGCACTCGGCCCATTCCTCTGCCCGGTCCTCCTCCGGTCCCGGCTCGCCGAGCAGGGCGAGGGAGTCGGCGTTCTGCTGCTGGGCCCGGAGGCGGGCGAGTTCGCGCAGGCAGTTGCTGAGCCGCTCGTAGCGCGGGGGCCGGGCGTGGGCGGCGCGTGCCTGGTCGGCGGCTTCGCGGGCCCGGCCGAACTCGCCCGACTCGGCAGGGTTTTCACCGGTACATCACGGGACCGGTAGGCCGTACGGCGGGCCCTATCTGCCGTCACGAGCCCCCGAGCGACGTCACGACGAAGTCGTCGAGCCCGCCGAACACACTCATGACCGGGTGAAGATCCTGTCCTGGGTGTTGCCGGTGGAGCACAGCTTCTTCTCTTCGGCCGTCATCTTGCGGGACTTGACCACGACCGCGCTGTGTTTGCCGTCCGTGCCGTTCGGAGCCGGGCCGGTGACCACGTCGGGGACGAACCAGTAGTAGTGGCCCCACTTGGGGTCGTCGTAGTGGGTCTGCCAGGTGCCGGATATCCGCCGCATCACCTGGGCGCGGGAGATCCAGCCCACTTCTCCCGGCTTCACGTTCACGGTGAAGGAACTCGTCTCCGTGTGGGAGCTCTGCCATGTGTAGTTGTACGTCGCGGTGACACTGGCCGTGATGATGCCTTCGATGCCTCCGCCGACGGTGACCGAGCCTCCCACCGAATGGGAGGAGCCGACGGTGTCGGCCCATGACATCGACTGGGCGGCGGGCGAGTCGGTGCAGTTGAAGAGCAGGTCGGACACCTGACGCGGCTCACCGAGGTACGCCTGGCCGAGCTCAGGGGAGTTGAAGGAGCACTTGCCCTCTCCGGAAGCGCAGTCGGCCATGATCTGCTCCGCGGTGGGCTGCTCCTCGGCCGCGGCGGGCACGGCCGTCGCGATCACCCCGAGGGCCGTCGCCGTCAACGCCAGCGTGCGTCCGCCGTACCGCAGGGTGTGATTCATCGTCATTTCGTTGGTGCCTCTCACCATCGCATGGGGGACAGTGACCACACCCTCCTGTTACGAGAGGGTCCGAAGTCACCGCGTGGTGCCAATGAGGCTCACGTAAACCGCAGTTCATCTACACCAAGGAACAGTAAAGTTGTAATTGATTTCCAGAAATAGTGAACAGTCAACTTCACTATTGCTGCGGCCACTTGCACCGCGAGCCGGTTGCGGTGCAGGTGGCCGTGGAGCCATGACGGGCAATCAGGTCAATTGAGCGGGTCGAGAGTGAGATAGGCCTGGCGTGGGCTGCCGTCGTGCACGAGTGACTCGTGGTGGCCCACGTCGTCGAAGGCGAATGCGTAGGCCTTGCCATCGGCCGTCTGCGCGTGGATCTTGCGGGCGTAGTGGTTGGTGACGTTGTCCTTGTAGAAGGCGTCTGCGCCGGCGTCCGGCTGGTTGGGGTTGACGAGCAGCGTGGAGCGGTTGAAGCCGGCGCACAGGGTGCGTGAGATCGGGCCGCGGATCAGGTCGTTCGGCGCGTCCAGCCTCCTGTGACAACCGAAGATC
Organism: Streptomyces violaceus; assembly: GCF_036014075.1. Taxonomy (NCBI): domain Bacteria; kingdom Bacillati; phylum Actinomycetota; class Actinomycetes; order Kitasatosporales; family Streptomycetaceae; genus Streptomyces; species Streptomyces violaceus. Next base: position 8,817,814 of record NZ_CP107911.1, on the reverse strand, counting down.
GACGCGGCGTCCGGCTTGTCGAAGCGGGTGACGGTGGCGCCCGCGCCGTTGGTGAAGTTCATGACGCCGCCGGAGACCCGGCCGTAGTACTTGGTGCCGGGCTGGTCGGCGAACGGCGTGACCGTCAGAGTGGAGGTGGAGTACTTCCGCCAGACGCGGTTGATGTAGTCGTCCATGACGGTGGCCGGCAGTGCGCCGGTCTCCAGTCCGTACAGGGGCGACAGGGCGCGCAGTACGGTGCCGTCGGACCGGGTCTGGATCAGGTTGGCCCAGCCTCCGGGCTGTCCCCTGAGGGCGTTGAAGAAGCCGTTGTATCCGCCGGGCTTGAGCCGACCGGTGCTCGCGGTGCTTCCGTCGGCTCGCTGCACACCTACCGCGTAAGGCGCGGAGAACATGTCGACCTGTGTGCTGTTGATCCACAGGCCCGAGTCGTTGAGTGTGTACTCCGACCAGTTGAACAGGATGTTCCGGTTGGGGTCGGCCGGGTTCTGCACGGCGGGCTGGACCAGGCCTCCGGTGGTCAGCTTGAACACCAGTTTCTGACCGTAGGAGAAGTACACGCGGCCGGAGAACTTCGGCATGCGGATCGTCGTCGACTGGCCTGCTGCCGGGCCCTGGATCGATGCGTCGGGGGCGGGGGTCGGCGGATTCCCGCCCGCCGGCCAGGGGTGGAAGGTGCCGCTCGCGTCGGCCCAGCCCTGCCGTCCGGTCGACAGTTCCGTGCCGAGGTTGTAGATGTACACCTGTTCGCCACGGGCCGAGTTGTTGGTGATCTTCAGCGGGATCGTCGCCGGGACGGCGGCGCGGGCCGGCGCGGCGACTCCGGTTGCGAGCAATGAGCCGCTCAGGACCGTCGCGAGGGACAGTCCGACGGCCGCAGCCCGGCGTCTGAGGGTCCGTAACATGCTCTTTCTCCGTTCGACAGAGGGCCGATGCGGGAAGTTTGAGAGCGCTCTCAGAGCGTGCCGTGTTGGTACGGACCTGTCAATGAGTCGAGACGAATGGTCTGGCTCCCGCTGGTGGTCGGCGGGCAGGTCCGTGACACCGCCCGCGAGGTGCGCCGGATCGGGGCGCACCTCGGGGTGGCGACACGGACCGGGGTCAGCCCTCGAGCGCCCTGCCGGTCTCGTCGCGCAGGAGGGCGACGTAGTCACGGGTCCAGCCCTCGATCGTGGTGCGGTCCCAGAGGTCGGCCGAGTACTCCACGAAGCCCTGGAGCTGGTCCCCGGCCGGGACGAGGCCGAAGGTGAGTTCCGTGCGGGACGCGGCCGGGGCGAGATCCTCGATGGCCGTGGTCAGTCCGGGCAGTTCGATCTCGGCGTCCAGGGAGCTCTGGTACGCGAAGCCGACGTCCAGTCGGTCCGGCACGGCCACCCCCGTGCGCTCCTGCAGCGCGGGGGCGATCAGGCGTACCGGCATGGCCCGGTCCATGCACTCCACCGCCGTGCGGGCGATGCGGTCCGTCAGGCCGGCGAAGGAACCGGCGGCTCCGTCGCGCACGGGCAGCGCGAAGCCGGTGATCGTGCAGGCCAGCAGGGATTCGAACGCGCGGCGTTCGCGGTTGGCGTAGGAGATGTTGAACACGACGTCGGTCTGTCCGGACTTCTGCGCGAGCAGCCGGCCCAGGGCCGCCGCCGTGACCACGAAGGGCGTCGTGCCCCGTTGCCGCGCCAACCGCTCCACGGCTGTCCGCACGTCGGCCGGCACGGTGAACATCACGGCACCGCCCCGGCCACTCGGCTTCTCGGGCCGCGGGCGGTCCAGGGGCAGGTCGACGTTGAACGGCACTCCGTCGAGTTCGCGCAGCCAGAACCGCAGCTTGCGTTCGTCGGCGGCCTTGTCCGCCTGGCCCCGCTGCCAGTGGGCGTACTCCACGGGCTGGCACTGCACGGGCGGCAGGGTGTGGGGTTCGCCCCGCACGGCAGCGCCGTAGAGGGCGGCCAGTTCCTTCAGCAGCAGGCTGACGGACCAGCCGTCGCAGGCGGAGTGGTGCAGGACGAGGAGCAGGACCCAGGTGCTCTCACCGGTGCGCAGGAGGCGCACGGCCATGGGCGTTTCGCGGGCGGGGTCGACCGGTGTTTCGGCGGCCGCCGTGCCGGCCTTGTCCAGGGCTGTCTGCCGCTCCCCGGCGGGCCGTGCGGTGAGGTCCTCGATCGGCAGCTCCACCGCACCGGGCCGGAGGACCTGCTGCTCCCAGCCGTCCCCGCTGGGCACGAGACGGGTCCGCAGTCCCTCGTGCCGCTCGACGAGGCCGGTCAGGGCCGTGCGCAGGGCCGCCACGTCCAGCTTTCCGGAGAGGGTGACCCGCAGGGCGACGTTGAAGACCTGGGGCAGGAGGTGTTCGGCGTGCACCGCGGCGAAACGGGACTGCTGAGCGGTGGCGGGTGCCCGGCGTTCCACCGAGCCGGGTCCTTCGTCGGACTCGGATTGCGGGCCCGGCGGCATCTCGCCCGCTGCCAGGGCCAGTTGGGCCGTCATGGCCCGTAGGGTCGGTTCCTGGTAGAAGTTCAGCATCGGGTACTCGGTGCCGAACTCCTCACGGACCTGGTTGACCAGCCGCATCGCGGTGATCGAGTGGCCGCCCAGGTCGAAGAAGGAGGCGTCGGCCGCGATGCCGTCCGCGTCGATGCCGAACTCGTCCGCCCACAGCCGCCGTACGCGCCGCTCGACGTCCGTGCGATGACCGGCCTCCGGGGCGTCGTCGCCGGTGGTGCCCGGCCTGGGGCTGGGGGCGGTGGTGACGAGGTCGGGCGTCGGCAGCGCGGATCGGTCCAGCTTGCCGTTGCCCGTCATGGGAAGGTCCGGCAGGACCCGCCAGGCACGCGGTACCAGGTATTCCGGCAGCCGGGCCGCCAGTTCCTCGGCCACGAGGTCGGCGAACGCCTGCCGGTCGTCGGCTTCCGAGCCGATCGGGTCGGCGGGGACGGCGTAGGCCGCGAGGTAGGCCTCGCCGCGGTCGTTGCGGCGGGCCAGTACGGCCGCCTCGCGCACCCCGTCCAGGGCGTTGAGCACGCGGGAGACCTCTTCCGGCTCGACCCGGAAGCCCCGGATCTTCACCTGGTCGTCGGCCCGGCCGCAGAACTCCAGCGTCCCGTCACCCCTCCAGCGGACCAGGTCGCCGGTGCGGTACCGGCGGGCGTCCGGGCCGCCGAGCGGATCCGGCAGGAAGCGCTCCTGTGTGAGTTCGGGGCGGTGCAGATAGCCGAGGGCCAGGCCGGGGCCTCCGACGTACAACTCCCCCACCGTGCCGACGGGCACCGGGGTGCCGGACGCGTCGAGCACGCTCAGTCTCACGTTGTCGACCGGGCGCCCGAGCGCGATCGCGGCGGCGGGGTCCTCGCCCTGCGGGGGCACGGTGTGCGTGGTGCACAGCACGGTGACCTCGGTGGGCCCGTACACGTTCACCGTCTCGTACGGCGCCTCGGGCCGCGGCCGGGTGCGCAGCACATCGCCGCCGAGCAGCAGGTGACGCAGGGGCGGCTGGTCGGCCGGGGGCAGGCGAAGCACTTGTTCGCCGAGGGCGGTGGGCAGGATCGAGAAGGTGATTCCCTGCTCGGCGTACCACCGGGCCAGGGACCGCGGATCCCTGCGCAGTTCCTCGTCGGCGATGACGATCGACGCTCCCGCGGTCAGCGCCGGCCAGATCTCCAGGAGCGAGGCGTCGAAGCTCTGGCTGCACACGACGGCGCTGCGATCGGCCTGGGTGAAGGCGAAACGCCGGTGCTGCCATGCGCAGAGGTCGACGACGCCGCGGTGTGGCACCACGACGCCCTTGGGCGTGCCGGTGCTGCCCGAGGTGTAGAGGACGCAGCACGGGGACCGGTCGTCGGGGGTGGACGGGACGCTCTGCCGGCGCGGTGCGGTCGCGTCCGGCGGTACGACGGTCACATGCCCGGGAAGCCTCAGGGCCGCCGCCTCTTCGCGCGTCGACACCAGCGTCCCGGCCCCGCACTCGGCGATGACCTGCTCGGCGCGCGCCCGGCCGAGGGAGGGGTCGAGCGGGACGTAGGCGCGGCCCGTCTTCAGCACGGCGAGCATGGCGACGACGAGGTCGGCGGAGCGCGGCAGCCACAGGGCCACCGTCCCCGCCTGGTCGCCGCCCGTCGTGTGCCGGGCTTGCAGGGCGGAGGCCAACTGCTCGGCCCGATCGTCCAGTTCCCGGTAGGTCAGCCGGGAGTTTCCGCTGAGCACCGCGGTGCTGTTCGGCTGCGCGGAGGCCTGTCGGGCGAAGAGGGCGTGGACGGTGGTGTCCACCGAGGGGCGGGAAGGGCCGTGCTGCCAGGACCGCGGTACGGGGTCGCCCTCGGCCGCCGTGTCGACGGCGGTGGCGGCGAGCTGGGACAGGGCTGCCTCGGGGGTGTCGACCGCCGCCGTGAGCAGGTCCTGGAAAGCCTCGAAGAACCGGTCGACGGTGTGCTGGTCGAACAGGTCGGTGTTGTACTCCAGATGGCAGCGGATGCCGTGCGGCTGGTCGGTGAAGTAGACGGTGAGGTCCGTGAGGGACTTGTCCGGGCCGGCGTCCAGGGGGGTGGCCTCGATGCCGGGCAGGTCGAAGCGGAACGGTTCGGCGCGCTGGAACTCGGCGAAGGCCTGGAACACCGGCGTCCGGTCGACCGCCCTGGTCGGGGCGAGCTCGCGCACCACCGTCTCGAAGGGGACCCGCGCGTGGTCGTAGGCGTCGAGGGCGACCGTGCGCACGCGCTCCAGCAGCGCGGAGAACGCGGGGTCTCCGGAGAGGTCGAGGCGCAGCGCGAGGGTGTTCACGAAGAAGCCGAGCAAGTGCTCGGCCCGCTCGGGACGGTCCGAGATCGGAGTGCCGACGACGATGTCCGTCTGTCCGGTGATCCGGTGCAGCATCGTCGCGTATCCGGCGAGCAGGGTCATGAACAGGGTGCTGCGACGGGTGCGGCTCAACTCGCGCAGGCGACGGGAGAGTTCCGGGTCGAGGGTGTGGAAGAGCGCCCGGCCGTTGGAGGTCATCGTGGCGGGGCGCGGCCGGTCGGCCGGCAGCGCCAGGACGGGCAGCTCGCCGCCGAGGGTGCGGCGCCAGTAGGCCAGGTCCTCCTCCGCCTCGGGGCTGTTCGCGGATGCCGCCAGTTCCCGGGCGTGGTCGGCGTAGCTCCAGGTGAGGGCCGGGAGGTCAGGGGCGGTGGACTCGCGTTCGGCCCGGTAGAGGGCGGACAGGTCACGGGCGAGAACGGTGGCGGAGGCCGCGTCGACCACGATGTGGTGCAGGGACAGCACGAGGACGTGCTCCGCCTCGGCGAGCCTGACCAGCCGGGTGACGAACAGCGGTCCGTCCGCCAGGTCGAACCGGCGTGCGCTCTCGGCCGCGAGGACGTCCTGGAGCGCGCCGTCCACGATCTCGAAGTCGGGCTCAGCGGACGCCCGCACGACCTGCCGGGGCTCCCCTCCGGCTTCGACGAAGACGGTACGCAGCCCCTCGTGACGGGCGACGAGTCCGCGCAGTGCCGCGTGCAGAGCGGGTACGTCGAGTGGGCCGTCGAGGCGGATGGCCTTGACCTCGTTGTAGGCGGTACGTCCCGGCAGGAGCCGCTCCAGGAACCAGATCCGTTCCTGGCCGGGCGACAACGGCGCGCCACTGGGAGCGGAGGGAGCCGGTTCCCGGTAGTGGCGCCGCAGGGCGTCCAGGCGCGGCAGGCCGCCGCGCAGCGCGTCCTGCGCGACGCCGAAGTCGACGAGGGCGACGATCTCGTCGGCGCCGGCCGCCGTCACCGCGTCCACCACCGGCCGCACGCTGTCCACCGTGCCGATCAGGGCCCGCTGATCGCAGTAGCGGCCGTAGGCGCGGCGGAACACGGCATCCAGGTCGTCCTCGCTCAGGTCGGCCAGGTCGATGCTGTGCCCGAGACTGTTGGTGACGCCGCTGAACACGGACAGGGACGCGCGCATATAGCGGGACAGCGGTTCGTACGCCTCGGTCCGCGCGGAGTCGTGGTCCTCCGCGAGGTAGGTGTGCAGCAGGACGGCCACGCGCCCGGCGTCCGGGTCCAGGCCGTGTGAGGCCCGGGTGCGCCGGTAGAGGGCGATGTTGTCCCGGAGCTGTTCGACGGTCTGGGTCATCAGGTTGGTGACGATGCCCAGGTCGTGGCGGGCGGCGAGTTCGTATGACGCGGGATTGCCGACCACCGCGGTGTACATGGGCGGTGCGTCCTGCACCGGCCGGGGGAAGAGCCGTACCTCGGCCTCGCCGTCCCCGCCGGCCCGGCGCACGGCGTCGCCGCGCCAGAACTTCCTTACCTCTTCCAGCTGTTCGTACATCAGCTCCTTGTGCCGGCCGAAGCGGTCGGGGAAGAAGACGAAGTCGTTGGCGCTCCAGCCGCTGGCGACACCGATACCCACGCGCCCTCCGGAGAGGTTGTCGACCATCGACCACTCCTCGGCGACCCGGATGGGGTCGTGGAGGGGCAGGACGACGGAGCCCGCGTTGAGCCGGATGCGTTCGGTCTCGCGGGACAGCGCGGCGGCGAGCACCGCCGGGTTGGGGAAGAGGCCGCCGAAGGAGTGGAAGTGCCGCTCAGGCATCCACAGCGAGTGAAAGCCGTGCCGGTCGGCGAACCGGGCGACGTCCATGAGGAGTTCGTACTGGCCCTGGCGGGGTGCCGAGGTGTCCTGTGGGTAGTCGCCGAAGAAGTAGACGCTGAAGTCTGGCGTGCGCGGAACGACTTCCTTCGCGGGTGCCGTGCGAGGTGCGGTGACTGCCGCGGCGTTCCAGGCCATGGCGGCCACAGGGGCAGCTGCCGGGGCGGTCGTGGCGGGTGCCGGTTTCGGCGGTGCCGGTTTCGGCGGTGCTGTCTTCGGCGCCACGGGCCGCGTCCCCGGGAAGAAGCCCGCCGACCGCAGTTCGCGCAGCGATTCCCGTACGGCGTCGGCGATGAACTCGATGTCGCCGTCCGAGTGGGCGGTGGACAGGAAGAAGTTGCGCCACTCCCACACGTGCACGCCGCGCAGCATCAGGTGGTGGTAGAGCAACTCCATGTCGGCGCGGTGCTCGAAGCGGAACTGTGAGCCGAAGTGGCTCATCCGCAGCGGGTATTCCTCTGCCTCGAAGAAGTCGTTCAGCGTCGCGGCCAGTTCGGCGGTCCGCGCGTTGAGGCGCTCCTGGAGACGCGGGCTGTGCTCCTTGAGGTGGGTCAGTACGGCGCGGGCGGCGACCATCGACACCGGGTGCTGGATGTACGTACCGCCGAAGAAGGTGGTGTCGGCGGGCGGGTAGCTGTCGTCGCCGTAGGACCAGTAGCCTCCGTCGACGCCGTCCATGATGTCGGCGCGGCCCGCGATGGCACCGATGGGGAAGCCACCGCCGAGGAGCTTGCCGTAGGTGGCGAGGTCCGGGGTCACTCCGTACAGCTCCTGCGCGCCGCGCGGGGCGGGGCGGAAGCCGGTCAGCATCTCGTCGAAGAGCAGCACGATGCCGTGGCGGCGGGTCAGCTCCCGCAGCCTGCGCACGAACTCGACCGGCTGGAGCTGGGGGTGCCGGCTCTGCACCGGCTCCACGACGACCGCGGCGATGTCGCCGGCGTTCCGGGCGATCGTCTCCAGGGCGGCCTCGCTGCCGTAGTCGAGGACCAGCAGATCGGAGACGGCGGCCTGCGGGATGCCTCGGGAGACGGGCACGGTGATCTGGTCGGTACCGCTGTTCGAGGACCGGCCCAGGACGTTGTCGGCGTGCCCGTGGTACGCGCCCAGGAACGAGACGATCTTGTCGCGGCCGGTGGCGGCGCGGGCGAGGCGGATGGCCGCCGAGTTCGCCTCCGTACCGGAGTTGGCGAAGGCCACCCGCTCCAGCCCGGTGAGGTCGGCGAGGAGTTCCGCCGCCTCGCCGGTCTCGATGGTGCGGGGGCCGAGCTGGATGCCCCGGGACAGGTGCTCGCGCACAGCCTCGGTGACGAAGTCGGGCTCGTGGCCGAAGAGCAGGACGCCGAAGCCCATGGTGATGTCGACGTACTCGTTGCCGTCGACGTCCTCGAGCCGTGCCCCGCTCGCCCGGCGGCCGGCGATGGGGTACAGCATCTCCTTCGTGCCGCTGCGGAAGCCGACGACCGCACGGCTGTCGGCCAGGACGCGGCGGTAGCGCTGGGCGATCCGCTTGGAGGTCGGCGTTCTGGCGGTGTAGCGGCGTACGAGGTCGGTCAGGTGCTCCTGCTGGGTGTGCGGCGAGACGTCCTGGACCATGCCGGAGGACTTCGCGACCGTCACACGGGGCCCGTGGACCGGCGGCTGCGCGGCTGGAGCGGCGGCCCCGCCCATCTGCTCGGCGATGCGCTGCGACAGTTCGGTCATCGCCGCCAGGTCCTGGTCCAGCGCGGCGGATATGCCGTTCAGCCCGGTCACTTGGCCACCTTGCCGTTGAGCCGCTCCGTCACCGAGGCGGTCTGGAGGGCGAGCAGCTGGGAGAGCTGGGACATCATCTGCAGCTGTATCTGGGACATCTGCTGGATCTTGTGGGCGAGGTCCTCCAGCTCCTCGCGGGTCGCGTACTCGGGAGCGGAGGCAGGGACCACGGAGGCAGGGACGGGCTCCGGAGTCGGTGCCGGTGCGACGGGCTCTGGAGCCGGTGCAGGCGCGACGGGATCCGGTGCCGGTGCGACGGGATCCGGTGCCGGTGCCGGTGTCACAGGCTGTGCCGGCTCGGTCCTCCGGACCGGGGATTCGGTCGGCGCTGTCCCGGTCGCGTCCGGCATGTGGGCGACGATGAACTCCGCCAGCCGACGCGGCGTGCCCGTCTCCTCGAGCAGTTGTCTCATCGTCACCTTGACGTGGTGCGCTTGCTCCAGCTCCCGCAGCACACTGATCATCTGCAGCGAGTCGGCGCCGAGGTCGAAGAAGTTCGCGTCGCCGACGATCGCCGACGGATCCCCGCCGAGGTGCCGGGCGGTCGCCTCGACGATGCTCTGGAGTACCCGTGCGACCGCTGCCTCTTGCTGCACCACTTCGGTTCCCTTTCTCGCTGCTGTTCTCGTACTCAGGGGCGTCGACCGGTGCCCCGTCCAGTGGTCCTTGTGCTGGAATCGGTATCCGGGCAGCGGGATGCGTCTGCCCCCGCTGCCCGCCAGGAGCGCGTCCCAGCCGACGTCCGCTCCGGCGCAGTGCAGTCCCGCCGCCGCACCCCAGAGGGCGCCGAGTCCGGTGCCGCGCCGCAGGGACGGCAGCGCCGGTACGTCGGGCAGCGCCCGGCGGGCCAGGCCGCTGAGGGTGGTGTGCGGCCCGATCTCGAGCAGGACGCCGGGCGACTCGGTGCCGATACCGCGCAACGCCTCGTCGTAGCGGACGGGCTCGCGGGTATGGCGTATGAAGTAGTCCGTGTCGGGGGCCCAGCCGGGCAGGCGGGTCGCACCGTCCAGGGAGCTGACGAAGGGGATGCGCACCGGCCGGAGGTCCACGTCGTCGAGGACCTTTGCGAACTCCGCCAGCATCGGTTCCATCAAGGCGGTGTGGAAGGCGCGGGTCACCGGCAGCCGCTGCCCCGGAGTGCCGCGTTCGTCCAGCAGCGCGCACGCCCGGTCGACGGCTGTGACGGGCCCGGCGAGCACCTGGGTCCGGTCTCCGTTGGTCACGGCCGGCTCCAGTCCCGGAACCTCGTCGGCCAGGGCGAGGGCGGCCGCCCGGTCGATCGGCGCCGCCACCATCGCGCCCGGTGCGCAGCGCTGCCGCATCAGCCGGCCTCGTTCGGCGGTGAGGCGCAGACCGTCCGCCAGGGACAGAGTTCCGGCCGCGTACAGCGCGGCGTACTCTCCGACGCTGTGCCCGGTCACGGCGTGTGGTTCGACGCCGGCGTCGCGCCACAGCCGGACGAGGGCGCACTGCAGGGCGAACAGCGCGGGCTGCGCGGTGTCCGTGCCCCCGAGCGGCCCCTCCCCCGGTACGTCCGCCGGGTCGGCCGTCCGCAGTGCGGCGAGCAGGGAGTCGCCGGTGAGGTCGCGGTAGTGCTGCTCACAGGTGTCGAACACGTCGCGTACCGTGGGGTAACGCGCGTAGAGGGCGTCGGCCATTCCGGGGTACTGGCTGCCCTGCCCGGTGAACTGGAACGCCATGCGCGGGGTGCCCTCCCCGGATGCCGTCCCCGTGGTGACCGCCGCAGGGGCGGTTCCGGCGAGCCAGGCGTCGAGGGCCTCGGCCAGGGCTGCCGGGGTGGAGCCGCGGACCGCGAGGCGGTGACGGCTGTGGACGCGGCCGAGAGCGGCGGTGGTGACGAGGTCCGCCAGGTGCGGTGCGGGCGGCCGCCGTAACCGGTCGCGGAAGGCGCGGGCGTTGTCCGCGAGGGCCTCCCGGCTGCTCCCCGACACCAGCAGCACATCCGGCGGCGCGGCGTCACCGGTCCTGGGCGCCGGCTCGGGGGCCTGTTCCAGGATCAGATGGACGTTGGTGCCGCCCACGCCGAGTGAGGTGAGGCCCGCGCGCCGGGGGACGTCACTCTTCGGCCAGGGCCGGGCGGCCCGGGGGACGTAGAAGGGACTGTGGTCGAAGTCGATGAGGGGGTTGGGTGCGCTGAAGTTCGCCATCGGCGGGATGACACCGTGGCGCAGGACCAGCAGGGCTTTGACGAGGCCTGCGAGTCCGGAGGCGGCGTCGAGGTGGCCGATGTTGGCCTTGGTCGAGCCCAGGGCGCAGTAGCCGTCGCGGTCGGTGTCCTCGCGGTAGGCGCCGACCGCGCCGTCGAACTCGATCGGGTCGCCCTTGAGCGTGCCGGTGCCGTGGGTCTCCAGGTAGCCGATGGTGTCCGCGCCGACGCCGGCGCGCCGCAGGGCCTGGCGGACGGCAGCGCGCTGGCCCCGGGCGCTCGGGGCGGTGAACGCCTTCTTGTCCGCGCCGTCGTTGCTGATGCCCCAGCCGCGGACGACGCCGTGGACGGTGTCGCCGTCGGCGACCGCCCGCGCCAGCCGCTTCAGGACCACGGCCAGGACGCCCGTGCCTCCCACGGTGCCGTCGGCGCCGGCGTCGAAGGCGCGCAGACGGCCGGATCGGGACAGGATCGAGCCCTTGACGTAGCGGTATCCCAGGACCTGCGGCACGTGGACGGCGGTGGCGCCGACGAGGGCGATGTCGCAGTCCCCCATGAGCAGCGACTGTGCGGCCGACTGCACGCCGACCAGCGAACTGCTGCAACCCGTCTGGACGTTGACTGCGGGGCCGGTGAGACCCAGCCGGTAGGCGACCCGGGTGGCGGTGAAGTCGGCGTAGTTGCCGACCGTGACCTGCATGCCCGACGTCCAGTCGGGCACCGGAGCGCTGGGCAGGACGTTGTTGAGCAGGTAGTTCTGCATGGTGTACAGGTGGTAGCCGGTGCTGGCGTAGACGCCGACGCGGGTGCCGTCCCGTTCGTCCGGGTAGCCGGCGTTCTCCAGGGCGTGCTGGGCGCATTCCAGGAACATGCGGTGCTGCGGGTCGGTGAGCTGTGCCTCGCGGGGGCTCATCGCGAAGTGCTGGGCGTCGAAGCCGGCGATGTCGTCGAGGAGCCCGGAGGCGCCGACGAAGTCCTCCGCCTCGTACTCCTCGGCAGGCACACCGGCAGCGGCGAGTTCCTCGTCGGTGAAGCGGGTGATGCAGTCCGTGCCGTCCCGGATGATCCGCCAGAAGTCCTCGGGCGTGTCGGCGCCGGGCAGCCGGAAGGCCATGCCGACGACGGCCATCCGCGGGTCGGGTTCGCTGGTGCTCATCAGCCGCGTCCCTCCGTCACCGTCGGTTGGTCACGGCCGGCGGGTTCCTCCGCGGGCGGGGCTGGGGCTCTCCTGCCCCGGCGCAAGAGCCAGCCGAGGAGGATCAGGCACAGGACGATCGCAAGGCCGTGGAAGGCACCCACCACCTGCAGCGGCGAGAAGGCCTCCAGGAGCGCGCCGCTGACGAGCATGCCGAGCCCGAACCCGAAGTTCTCCACCGAGGCGGTGAGCCCGAAGAGGCGGCCGCGCTGCTCGTCGGGGGCGGTCTGCAGCCTCGACACGTAGACGATCTCGGTGAACCCGTCGGCGGCTCCGGCGACGAGCGCGGCGATGACGGCGGGGACGGTCGGCAGCCCGCTGAAGACCACGATGAAGCCGGCCGACATCACAACGGCGCCGAGTGCGAACGCCCGCTCCCCCGGGGTCTGTCCGGACTTCTTGGTGACCCGCCCGATCACCTGCTGGGCGACGATGTTGCCGATGGCCCAGGTGGCCCAGAACTGGCTGATGAACGTGGCCGGATGGTCGGGGTCCAGGCCGCTGGAGTAGATGGGGAGGGCGACGTTGTGGGACGAGGAGCCCAGCCCGTCGACCGCCCGGATGGCGACCATCGCCATGAGTACCGGTGCGGTGCCCAGCAGCATCCGGGCCGTCCAGCGCGCCGCGCCGGAGTCCTTCGCCGAGCCGGCGCCCGCGGCGTCGGGGACCGACCTGGTGCGGACGGGCAGCAGGAAGAGCATGGTCGCGGAGACCAGGAAGGTCGCGGCGTCCAGCGCGAACGCCGCGGAGTAGCCGAGTTGCGCCACGACCACGCCCGATGAGGCGAAGCCGGCGATCATGGCGAGCGAACGTCCGGTCACGAGCAGCCCGTTGGCCCGGACGCGGTGCTCCGCGCCGACGATCTCGGGGATGCTGCTGCGCAGGGCCACCTGGGAGAGCGTCGAGCAGCCGCCCGTGACCACGGCCAGGACGTACAGCAGACCGGGACGAATCCCGTCCGGGGCGAGCAGCAGCGACAGCAGGGCCACGGCCTGGCACAGGTCGGCGCCGACCATCAGGCGCTTGCGGTCGTAGGCCGAGACGAGCCGGCCGCTCACCCAGCCCGACACCACACTGGTCGCCAGGCGTACGGCCATGAAGAGGCCGGCGGCCAGCGCGCTGCCGGTGGCGTCGTAGACGAAGACGTTCAGCGCCACCATGTTCAGGTAACTGCCGTACGCCGAGATGCCGTTGCCCAGAACGAGCAGACGGAAGTACCTCATGCACCTTCCTCGGGTCTGCATCAAGGGTGTGAAGGGTGTGAGACCGGGATCGCCTGGCCCACCCGCTCAGTGGCGGTGCGGGATCCAGGCGGACGGAAGGGGCCGGTGAGGTCGCCCGTCGTACGGCGTGTTCATGCCCCGCTGCTGGCCCAGCACAGAAACCATTCCCCCCAATACGCCACCGGATGGCGGCCATTGATCCGCCACCCAAGCAGACCCGGACAGGCGTGTTCAAGACTCGGAAGTGGTCCAGACGACTTCCGGTCCGGATTTGGCGATTTCGAAGCGTTCCGGAGCGGAGCGGCTCTTCCGGTCGGCCGCTCCGCGTGCCTCGCCGTTCAGCGTGCCGCGCAGTTCAGCGCCTCAGGTCCGCGTTGTTCGCGGCCGTGATGACGCGGTCGCGTTCGGTGCGGGTGAACAGGTTCTCGGACAGCCAGCGGTCCGCGAGGGTGCGTACGGCGCGCACGAAGCGGGCGGAGGTCGGGAAGGGGGCCTGTTGCCACAGGGCGTCGAGGAAGGTCTCGCCGTCGGGGCGGGCGTGGTTGGGGACACCGGAGTCGGCGGTACCGAACACGATGACGGGTTCTGAGCGCTTGAAGTAGGCGTGATAGGCGTCGTCGTCGCCCAGGTGGAAGGGGGCGAGGGTGAGGTGGTGCGTGGTGAAGTGCAGTGGGCGGGAGGCGGGTTTGATCGCGTCGGCCAGATCGCCGCGGAGCGTGAAGTCCTTGTAGAAGGAGAAGGTGCGGAATTGCTGCTCCGGGCTTTGGGCTGTCAGGAGGAGCGGGCCGTAGAAGAGCGCTTGGACGGTCCGGTCGTCCAGGGCTCGTTCGATGCGCAGCCGGTAGGGCGTCGAGATGCGTATGCGGTCGCCCGGACGCCAGTTTCTGTTCAGGGTGAGGTAGGTACCGGGTGCGGCCCGGCCCCCTTGCGGGGTTCCGTTCACCGTGACCGTGACGCCTGTCGTGGCCCAGGACGGGATGCGGAGTCTGACGGCGAGTCGGCCGCCGCCCTCGCGGAAGGTCAGGGTGCGTACGCCCTCGGCCGGGTAGTCGCTCGTCTGCTCGATGACGAGGCCGCGCTCCGGCCAGCGCAGGGTGGAGGCCAAATACAGGTTGACGTACAGGGTGTTGCCGTCGGCGGAGCGGAAGTAGACGGAGTCCTGGTACTTGGTGTGGTTCTCCATGCCGGTGCCGCCGCAGCAGGTGCCGGTGTTGCCGTATCCGCGTCGTACCCCCGGGCCCATGCCGACGAAGTAGGTGACCTCGGGGCTGTCGGTGCTGGGGGTGTCCCGGCGGGAGGCGAGGATGTGGTTGGTCAGGCCCCGCTCGTAGAAGTCCATGTAGGCGGGGTCCGGCTGGTGGAAGAAGAGCTGCCGGCTCAGCTTGAGCATGTTGTACGTGGCGCAGGTCTCGGCGTTCTTGTCGTCGAGGGTCGCCGCTATGGCGCCGCGGGCGCGGAACATCTCGCCCTGGCCGGTGCCGCCCAGGGCGTAGGTGCGGGAGCCCTCAACCATGCCCCAGAAGTTGCGGGCCGCGGAAGCGTAGGTCTCCTCGCCCGTGTGGTCGAACAGACGGAGGTAGCCGGTGAACTGCGGGATGTGCTGGTTGGCGTGCTTGCCTTCCAGGACGTCACGGTTCTGGGCGCAGGCGTCGAGCAGCGTGGTGTTGTCGAAGCAGCGGGCGGCGGCGAGGTGTTCCGGCCGGCCGGTGAGGGCGTACAGGTCGGCCATGACCTCGTTCATGCCGCCGTACTCGCCGGCGATGTAGATCGACCACATGCGTTCCAGCTGGGCCTTCGGCAGCCGGCCCAGGCGGCTGTGCACCCAGTCGCCCATCTTCGCGGCGATGGTGAGCGCCTGCTGGTTGCCGGCCAGGGTGTGTGCGTCCAGGAGGCCGCGCATGATCTTGTGGCAGGTGTAGTACGGCGCCCAGATGGTGGGGTACGTGGTGTAGCTCTCCAGGAGGATGAACTGGGTCTCCGGGTAGGCCGCCAGGTAGCCGGGGTGACTGGGTTTCGGGTCGCCGTGTTCGGCGAGGGCCTGCTGGCACTCGCCGAGGGCCGTGATCAGGTGGTCGAGCTTGGTCTTGAGGGCGGCCTCGCGGGTGTCGGCGTAGGCCTGCGCGACGAGGGTGAGGAAGTGGCCGCCGTAGTGGCCGCGCAGGTTGCCGTCGGCGGTTTCCCAGCCGCCCGGCGGCCGTGCGCCGCGCGTGTCCAGTCCGGCGTTCGCGCGGAAGACGGCCAGGATGCGGTCGGCCGGGTAGGCGCGGGCGTAGTCGAGCATCAGGTCGCGCTTGGCCCGGAAGACGCCCCCGCCGAGAGTGACCTGCTCCAGGCCGAAAGGCCGCACCGCCCAGGTCGGCTGGGCGGGCAGCGCTCGTGTGGCGGCCTCGGCGAGGGAGCCGGCGGGGGCGGCCTGGGCCGGTGGGCCGGAGGCGATGAGCGGGGTCGCTGTGGCCGCGGCGCCGGCGGTCAGGCTCAGCACGCGGCGTCGGGTGGGTGGCTGGAACATGGCGCACTCCGATCGTCGTCGGTCATCGGCGGGCAGGAGATGTTTCACCCGGGTCGCGCGGGGGTGTCACGGTGATCGTGGCCGTGGCGCGGTGGGAGGTGTCCGGCACGGTTCCCCTGACCTCGAAGGTCCCGGGGCCGGCGTACTGGTCCGGATCCACCGGGTCCCAGGTGACCTTCGTCCGGCTGTCCCTGGAGCCGTCGTTGTAGGTGGCGACCACCGTGCCGGGAAGCGTGGGGGCCATGCCGGGGCGAGTGGTGACGCGCTCCTCGGCGATGCTGGTGATCTCGACCGCGTCGGTGTGCCGTACCCACACGGTGGCGGTGACCGGCTGGGCGGTGCGGTCGGCGAGGCCGGTGATCGTGACGCTGGTACCGCCCTCGGCGACCTGGTCCTCGGTCAGGGCCGGCCAGGCCACGGGTGAGCGCGCCGTGGAGCCGTCGGCGTACACGAGCGTCACCTGACCGGGCAGGTCGGGGATGGTGCCGCGGAGGGTGGGGATGTGGGTCTCGCGCACCGACTCCGGTGCCTCGGCGTAGACCTTCCATTCCTGCACGCCGAGGGCCAGATTCGGGTGTCCGGTGAGCTTCGCCCGCAGTGCGGTGGTGGTGACCGGGGTGAACGTGGTCCGGTTGGAGCGGTTCTCGGCGGTGCCGTAGCCGCTGGGGGCGGGGACCTCGCGCCAGGTGTCGCCGTCGCGGTACTCGATGACCCAGGAGGCCGGCACGCCCACCCCGTCGGCCCCGCCGGGCTGCGCGTCGCGGAAGAAGTACAGGTCGGAGCCGTCCACGCGGACCGGGTCGTCCCAGGTGTACTGGATCCACTGGGTGTCCTTCTGGGGCCAGCTGCCCCAGCGCGGGGCGTCGGAGGACGAGGCCGGTTCGTGGCCGTCGTTGATCGCGGCCACCGACTCCCAGCCGGAGGTGTAGGACGCGGTGGGGGTCGCGGACGGTGCGAGGTTCACCCGGCCGTCACCGAGCTCCTCGACTTTCACGACGACCTGCTTCGACGACGTCGACGCGCCATCGGTGGCGGTGAGTTCGAGGGTGTAGGTGCCTGCCTTGGTGAAGCGGGCGACGGTGGTGGGGACTCGGGGGTCGTCGAAGATGACGGTGCCGCCGTCGGGACCGTCGGCCGTCTTCCAGGAGCCGGAGAGTTCCCTCTTCGGCAGTCCGTCGTCCTCGATGATGCCCGTGAGCCTGACCTGGCCCGGCCGGGTGTACGTCGGGTCCCGCCAGGCCTCGACGTAGGGGGTCTGGTTGCGGGCCGTCGGCGGGCGGCCGTCGGTGTTGTAGGCCTGGATCTCCTTCAGGCCGCTGGTGTGGCCGTCGCGGTGGCGCATGAGCACCCGCAGCTTGCCCGTGGTCACCTCCTGGAAGCGCACCCGGTTGAGGTTGGCCCTGGGATACGCCGGTGACTTGGCGGGCCGGGCCACGTCCTTCCACTGGCCGGCCCGGTCCTGGTACTGCACGGTGTAGAGGGCCGGTTCGGCGTATCCGCCGGGCCATTTGTCGCTGGAGAAGTGGAGCCGGACGTCGTCGACCGTGCGGGTGCGGCCGAAGTCGATCTCGTACCAGTCCTCGGTGTTCCCGGAGCCGCGGGCGCCCCAGGAGGGCTCGTTGACGGTGAAGCCGTCGACGGCGCCTGCGGCGCCCCGGCCCTCGGCCTCGTGGGAGGCGCGGGCGGTGGCGCCGGCTGCCAGGTTGTTCCTGGCCGTGCCCGTGAGGTCCCGTCCGGCCTTGGCGAACAGGTCGGTGACGCGCTCCTTCGGGCCGTAGGTGACGTCCTGCGGCTTTGCGATATCCGTGCGCAGGCCGGTGGTCCTCGCCTTGCCTCCGCCGCCGTCGGGGAAGGTGACCTTGCGGGTCGTGGGGTCGTAGACGAGGTGGGTGAGGCGGTCGGCGGTGAAGGCGAGCTTCCCGTCGAGGTAGAGGGAGTACCCCTCGGGGACCCGCTTGCCGTACGGGCGTTTCCCGTCGCCGGGTTCGTCCCACAGGACGGCCGCGTCCGTGCCCCGGTAGTTGATGTCGGTGACCGCGAAGTGCGGCCAGTCCACGTCGATCGGCCACAGCTCGATCTTCCGGTCGTCGCGCGGCCTGAACCCCATCGCGTCCTCGATGACGGTCCAGTTGGTGGTGCCGAGGATGGTGTGGTGGATCCAGGACCGGTAGCCGATCTTCTGCGGGTCGGCACGGCCGTCGGACCAGAATTCGTTCTGGTCGGGGTACCGGTTGTCGCCGTCGATGTAGTGGGCCCAGGCGTTCCAGGACAGCAGCTTCTTGTACCAGGTGCGGTCGATGTACTCGCTGGGGTACTTCCGCAGCACCGAGGAGAGGAAGCGGAAGGTGACGGTGGAGTTGATGACGGAGAAGTTGTTGCTCCCGGGGTGGCCCTGCTCCGCCGCTTCCGCCTTGTCGGCCTGGTTGGCCGTGAAGAACGGGAAGACGGGGTACTGCTTCGCGTCCGCCCACAGCCGCAGGGCCTCGAGGTACTGCGGGTCCTCTTCCGGCGTGGGCATCAGTCCCACGCTGTACGGGTAGTAGTTGTTGATCTCCTTCCAGGGCACCAGGGTGTCGCTGGCGACGTGCCGGTGCTTGAGCAGCTTGTCCTTCGGGTCCCACAGATGCTCCAGGACCGCCTTCTTCACCCGGTTCGCCGTCCCGCGCATCTCGTCGGCCTTGGCCTTCTCGCCGAGCAGGTCGTACGCGCGGGCGGCCGCCGTCGCGTTGCTGTGGACGTAGGCGGATTCGGCGCGGTCCAGGTTGCCGGGCTTCCAGTCGAAGGACACCGCGTCGGCGTCGTTGCCGGTCATCGCGCCCCAGTCGTACTCGATCAGCCCGTTGCCGTCCTCGTCGTAGTTCTCGAGCTGGCCGCGGACGTCCTTCTCCGCGTACCGGGCGAGGTTGCGTACGATGCCGTCGGGGCCGCCGTGCACCTGGTAGGAGCGCCAGGCCGCCTCGGAGATGTACTGGGTGTAGCTGTTGGACCAGTTCTCCGGGTCCCCCGGGTTGTCGGTGTACTTGCCGTTCTTCGAGACCTCTCCGGCCGACACCCACGGACCGTACGAGTAGCTCGGGTCGCGCAGGTACTTGAGGTCGTCGACGAACATGCCGACCGTGAGGGCGATGGCGTTGTTGTAGCCGAGCACGCCCTCCATCGCGGTGGGGAACTGGTAGTCGCTGCCCGGGATGTCGGCGTCGAGGTAGTTGTAGCGCAGCAGCCACCAGCGGTAGTACAGCGTCTTCTCGATGTTGTCGTCGGGGATGTCGAGGTAGGGCAGGTTCTCGGCCCACCAGCGGTTGTACGTCTGTACGTGCCGGCGGAAGGCGGTGGCCGGGGACGCGGTGCGCACGGAGTCGTACTCCGTGCGGGAGCCGGTGATCTCCTCGGTGACGAAGCCGAGTTGGACCTTGGTCGCGAGGGTGCGCCCGGCCGGCAGAGTCAGCGTGCGTGACAGCGACTCGTCCTCGGCGGTGAAGCCGTCACCGCTGAGGCGGGGGAAGACGGTCGTGAGGTTGTTCTTTGCGGGCACCGCGCCGGTGAGCTCACGGCCCTCGGCGGTCGTCGTGTACGGGGACGTGGCGCGCAGCCGGACCTCACGGCGCTCAGGGCCGGTGTTGGTGAGGGCCAGGTTCGTGACGGCGGCGTTCGCCTCGGTGATGAACTTGGTCTGTGTCACCTTCAGGCCGGTGGCCTCGTGGGTGAACTCGCTGCGCCAGTAGCTGGGGGTCTGGGTGCGGGCGCCGGTGTTCTCCCGCAGGGTGATGTTCTCGCCGTCGACGTCGAGCGTGATGGTGTACGCGGACCGGTTGTCGATGCTCTCCCAGTAGGCGACCTTGCCGGCGAAGCCCAGCCGGGACGGTGCGTGTTCCTTCATGAACAGGGCGCGTCCCCGGGTGAACAGCCAGTCGCCCGAGGGGTCCTCGCCCTTGCGGACCAGCATGCGGTCCATCCAGAAGTCCGTGCCGTCCCCGGCCCTGCGGTCGGCCTCGTACTGGGCGCGCAGGGTGCGGTGGACGGTGAAACCGGCCGGGAGCGTGGGAACGGGGTGGTCGGATCCGGTGTAGACCGGGTAGCCGATCGCCGCGTTGTCCGCCGCTGCCGGGCCGGTGGCGGCGAGCGGGGCCAGCAGGCCCAGGGCCAGCGCCCCGGCCAGGAGGCCGCGGCGGTGTCGTCTTCGCTGAGCGGGCACGGCTACCTCTCGGTCGGCGTTGTCGGGGGCGGGGTCGTCGGCAGCCACACGCGCATGGTCGAGGGGCCGCGGTTCGCCCAGGAGTGGTAGGGGACGAGGGTGATGGCCTCAGGGTCGGTCGCGGGTGCGGTGGCTTCGTCGGCCGGCCGGTACGGCCAGGCGGTGTTGTGCGGCTCGGCGAGTTCACCGGGCGCGACGACCGTGTCGCCCGGACCGTCCTCCGGTGCGGCGGAGAGGTCCACGCGGAGCGCGTCGACGTCGTGTCCGTCCGGCAGGTCGGTGGATTCGGCGCAGTACACGAGAGGGCCGCGCTGGACGGCCACCGTGCCGCGTGTGGCGTCGATGCGGGGGTCGGCCCGGATCCAGCGCGGGGCGACGGGCAGTTCGAGGCGTATCTCGTCGCCGGGCCGGAAGGCCCGGGTGAGCCGCGCCGTGCCCGGGGCGACCGTACGGCGGTTCCCGTCCGGGTCGACGAGCCGGGCGGTCTCCCCCGCTGTCCACGCGGGGACGCGCAGGGACAGGGTCCAGGGGCGGTCCGGGGAGCGGCTGATCCGCACGGCCACGGTCCCGCCGGACGGGTAGTCGGTGCGGACCCGCAGCGCCACGCCCTGCCCGTCGCCCAGGGAGGTGGCGAGTTCCGCGTCGGCGTACTGGTGGAGCTGCAGGCCGTCGTCGTCCGCCGTCGCCAGATAGGCCGGCAGCTGGGCGAGCGTGCGCGCCACATTGGTCGGGCAGCACGACACCGCGAACCAGGGGGCCCGCAGGCCCGAGTCGGCGCGCGGGCTGACGCGGTCCGACCGGGGCACGGTGCCCCGGTGACGGCGGTGCAGGGTGTTGGCGTAGAAGAAGGACCGGCCGTCCTCGGACGGGGAGGCGGCGATCACGTTGAACAGGGTCCGCTCGGCCAGGTCCGCGAAGCGCGGCTCACCGGTGGCCAGCAGCAGCCGCCAGGCGAGCATCACGGAGGCGACACCGGCGCAGGTCTCCGAGTAGGCGCGGTCCGGCGGCAGTACGAAGTCGTCGCCGAAGGACTCGTCGCGGTGGTGCGAGCCCATCCCGCCGGTCAGATAGGTCCGCCGGGCGACCGTCGCCTCCCACTGCCGTACGACCGCGGCGAGCAGCGCGTCGTCCCCGGTCTCCACGGCCACATCGACCGCGCCGGCCGCGAGGTACAGGGCGCGCACGGCGTGGCCGCGCAGAGCCCTGGCCCGGCGCACGGGCAGGTCGTCCTGGAAGTAGGCGGGGCCGAACTCGATGTCGGCGAGGGTGCCGTGGCCGCGCCGGCCGAGGAACAGCGCGGCCTGGTCGAGGTAGCGCTGTTCCCCCGTCAGCCTGGCGAGTTCCACCAGGGCCGTCTCGATCTCCGGGTGCCCGCAGATGCCCTGGTTGCCGTCCGGTCCGAAGGCGGCGCAGATGTGATCGGCGGCCCGCCGGGCGATCTTCGCCAGCTCGCCCTCGCCCCGGGCGCGGGCCTGGGCCACACCCGCCTGGATGAGGTGCCCATGACAGTAGAGTTCGTGGCCCCATTCGAGGTCGCTGTAGCGGGGCCGCTGTCCGGGGTGGCCGAAGGCGGTGTTCAGGTAGCCGTCCGGGTGCTGGGCGGGGGCGATGACGTCGGTGAGCGCGGCGACGTCCCCGTCGTACGAAGCGCCCGCCCAGGCCATGGCCTCGAGGAGCTTGTAGATCTCGGAGTCGGCGAACTCCCGGCCGCGCCGGTCGGCGTGGATCCGGCCCTCGGCGGCTGCCCGGAAGTTACCGGTCCAGCCCTCGCGTTCCATCCAGTCGCGGCAGTGGCCGAGCGTCGCGGTCGCGTTGGTGTGGCGGCGCCGGGCCCAGAAGCCGCCGGTGATCCGGACCTCGTCCAGGCCGAGCGGGCGCAGCCGGCCCCGGGCCGGCGCCACCGGCACCACGAGCGGGCGTGCCGTGTTGTCCCTCACCAGTTCATGCCTCCGTCCACGTCCTTTCGGTTGTCCGCTGAACGGTCGTGCGGTGGATCAGCCCTTGAGGGCGCCGGACATGAAGCCCCTGATGTAGTGCCGTTGCAGCAGCAGGAAGAGCAGCAGGCAGGGCACGGCCAGGACCACCACGCCCGCCTCGGTGGCGCCGTAGTCGACGGCGCCCATGCTCTGCTGCCGCAGGTTCGCGACGGCCAGGGGCAGCGGTGCCTTCTCGCTGTCGGAGATGAGGATCAGGGGTGCGATGAAGTCGTTCCAGGCGGCGAGGAACGCGAACAGTCCCACGGTGATCAGTCCCGGCCGTACCGCCGGCAGGAGCACACGGCGCAGCGCGCCCGCCGTGCCGCAGCCGTCGACGAGGGCCGACTCCTCCAGTTCGCGGGGCACCGCCTCGAAGGAGATCCGCATCATGAAGGTGGCGAACGGCAGTTGGAACATGGCCAGGACGAGGCTCAGCCCGATCAGCGAGTTCTGCAGCTGGAGCCGGCCCAGCAGGACGTAGAGCGGGATGAGGAGGGTGGCGTAGGGAACCATGAGGATGGCCAGGGTCAGCAGGAACAGCGGGTTCTTTCCGGGGAAGTCGAAGCGGGCGAAGGCATAGCCGCCCAGCAGGGACACCCCCAGGGTCAGGGCGACGGTCAGTGCCGAGACGACCGTGCTGTTGAGCAGGTACCGCCACAGGCCCGCGTCGTACTCGAGCAGCGTGCGGTAGTTGCCGAGGCCGTAGCCGGACTCCTGGGCGGTGCCCGGCTGGCCGCTCACCGACGCCCAGGCGTTCCACAGCAGGGGAAAGAGGAAGATGACGGCCAGACCGCCGGCGACGACGTAGTGGGGCGTCCGGCCCAGGGCGCGGCTGAGCACCGTGGTGTCCCTTCTCATGAGGCGGCGGGTGTCATGACTCGTCGGCGCGGCGCAGGCCCCGGAACTGCAGGGCGTTCAGCAGGAGCAGCGCGGCCAGCACGAGGATCGAAAGGGCCGCCGCGGTACCGAGGTTCAGCCGCTGGAACGCCTCCCGGTAGATCAGCTGGACGACGGTGACCGTGCTGTTGTCCGGTCCGCCCTTGGTGAGGATGAAGAACTGGTCGAAGGCGAGCAGGGAGCCGGTCACGCACAGCAGCAGGCACAGGGCGAGGGAGGGCCGTAGCAGCGGCAGGGTGATGGAGCGGAAGATCTGGGCGCGGCTCGCGCCGTCCATCCGTGCCGCCTCGTACACCTCGTGCGGGATGCGCTGCAGGCCCACGAGCAGGATCAGCATGTAGAAACCGGCGAACTTCCAGACGATCAGGAACACCGTCGACCACAGGGCCGATGTCGGTGAGCCGAGGAAGGACACCGGGTCGTCGACGAGGCCGAGGCCTTCGAGGATGCGGCTGAGCGGGCCGGTGGTCGGGCTGTACAGGCCCCAGAACAGCAGGGACGCGGAGGCCAGGCCCAGGGCGCCGGGCAGGAAGTAGACCGTGCGGAAGAAGCCCGCGCCGGGCCGTGATTCCTGCACCAGCAGGGCCAGGAGCAGCGCCAGGGCGAGCAGGACGACCGTGACGATCACGGTGTAGAGGAGGGTGAAGCGGATCGCGGGCCAGAACAGGGTGCTGTCGGTGATGTCGGTGTAGTTCTCGGGCGCGTTGACGCCCCGGTCTCCCGCGAGCAGCGGCCAGTCGCTGAGCGACATCTGCCCGACCAGCAGCAGGGGCAGCAGGAAGAAGACCGCGACGAACACCGCCGTGGGGGCGGCGTAGGCCAGGCCCTTGGCCTTGCGGGAACGCCAGCGGGGCGGGGACGTGACGGCCCGCCGCTCCGGCTGTGTCACGTGCTCGGCCGTCGCCCGGTCGGCCATTTTCACCGGCATGGCTCTCCTTAGCCGTAGGACGTCGGGAGGTTCTGTTCAGTCGGCCAGTGAGGCGGTGACGGCGTCGTTGTCCTTCTCGACCGTCTTCCCGTCGCCGAAGACGGCGTGGCGCATCAGCTCCAGCCAGGGCCCGTTGGGGTCGTTGAAGGTCTGCCCGAACTTCATCGCGTAGGGGGTCCGGCCCTCGGCGACCAGTTCGTTGATGGTGACCAGGCGCGGGTCGGCCTTGGAGTGTTTGTTGGACGCCAGGTCGGTGCGGGCCACCACGTCCTTGTGTGCGGCGACCACGTCGACCTGTGCCTTGTCGCCCAGGGACCATGCGAGGAAGTTCCAGGCCTGGTCGGCCGACTCGCTGGTGGCGGAGATGCCGATGGCGTCGCCGCCGACGAAGGTGGACTTGCCGCCGTCGGGGCCGGGGATGGGCGCGACGCCGAGGTCCAGATCCTTGGGCATCAGCCCGAGCGTGGTCGACGGCATGGGCATCACGCCGACCTTGCCCTTCGGGAAGATCCCGGTCCAGGTCGTGCCCGTCTCCTCGCGGGCTCCGGGCGCGACGATGTCGTCCCGTACCCAGCCGCGGTAGGTGTCGTAGACCTTCTTCGAGGCGCTGGAGGCGAGATTCGCCGCGGTGCCCTCCTCGTTCAGGACGTCCTCCCCGGCCGCCCATACGGACGGCCACCAGGTGAAGACGCCGCAGCCACCGCAGTTGCCGCCGAAGAAGGTGCCGTCGACACCGCCGCCCAGCGCGTCCACGGCCCGGGCCTGCCGGTCCCACTCGCGCAGGGTGGTGGGCGGCTTCTCGGGGTCGAGCTTCGCCTTCCGGTAGAGCTCCTTGTTGTAGAAGAGCACCGACAGGTCGAGGGTGTGCGGCACCACGTACTTCTTGTCCTCGTACGTGCCGGCCTTGATGTGCGACCGGGCCAGGTGCTCCGCGAAGGGAAGGGCGTCGACGCGGTCGGTGAGGTCGGCGAAGAGGCCGCTGGAGGTGTAGTTGGGCACGAACACGACGTCGGAGGCGAACAGGTCGGGCAGGTCGCGTGATCCGGCCGCCGCGCCGATCTTGGCCTGGTAGTCGTCGGTGGGGACGACGGTCAGCTCGATCTTGTTCTCGTGGCTCGCGTTGTACGCCTCGACCAGGGCCTCGCTCTGCGGCCGGGTCGCGGCCCGCGTCCACATCGTCAGCTTCGTGCCGTCGTCGACACCGCCGGCGGCCGCTTTGCCCCCTCCCCCGCCGGAACCGTCGTTCTCCGAGCCGCATGCGGTGACCAGGCTCGCGGTGGCGAGCAGGGCGATGGCACCTGTGACGAGGCGGCGTATGTGTCCACGCGGTCCGGCCGTGCTCCCCATGGTCGATTCCCCTTGTGTCGCGGCGGGCCCGTGTGCGGCCTACCGGTCGGGACAATGATGTGGTGGCACTGAACTGAGTGGCGGAAACGGACCGAAAAGGCTTTCTGAGACGCTAAGGATGCATCCCACGACCCGTCAATCCCCTTGCGTGAAGCGGTTTCTGAGATGAACTCGAAAACCCGGACGAGGACAGGACCGAAAATTTCCGCGTACTGTTTGGGATGCCCTCGACGGCGTCGGCAGGCGACGCGAGACAGGAGAAGACCCATGGCACAGGCCACCGGCCCCTCGCGTTCGCAGCCCGCCACCCTCAGCGATGTCGCCCGGCTGGCGGGCGTGTCGATCGCCACGGCGTCCAAGGCGCTCAACGGCCGCAGCCAGGTGCGGGCGGAGACCAGAACACGCGTGATCGAGGCGGCCGAGCGCCTCGCGTTCCGGCCCAACCAGGTGGCCCGTGGCCTGCTGGCCGGACGCACGGGCACCGTGGGTCTGCTGACCAGCGACCTGGAGGGCCGGTTCAGCATCCCGATACTGATGGGCGCCGAGGACGCCTTCGGGGCGGGTGAGGTCGCGGTGTTCCTGTGCGATGCCCGCGGGGACGCGATCCGCGAGCAGCACCATGTCCGCGCGCTGCTGGGCCGCCGGGTCGACGGTCTCATCGTGGTCGGCAGCCGGACCGACCCGCGGCCGTCCCTGGGACGGGAGTTGCCGGTCCCCGTGGTCTACGCGTACGCGCCGTCGGAGAATCCGGAGGATCCGTCCATCGTCCCGGACAGCGTCGGCGCGGGGCGGATCGCCGTGGAGCATCTGCTGGCCTGCGGCCGTACCCGGATCGCGCACATCACCGGCGACCCCGGATACGCCGCCGCGCAGGAGCGGGCCGAGGGCGCCCGGGCCGCGCTCGCCGGCGCCGGACTGGCCCTGGTGGGCGAGCCGCGGTTCGGGGCGTGGTCGGAGGGCTGGGGGCGGGCGGCCACCGCGATGCTGCTCGACCAGCACCCGGAGGTGGACGCCGTGCTGGGCGGCAGCGACCAGATCGCCCGGGGCGTCATCGACGTCCTGCGCGAGCGCGGCCGGCGGGTGCCGGAGGACGTGGCGGTCATGGGCTTCGACAACTGGCGGGTCCTGACGTCCGCGTCCCGGCCGCCGCTGACCAGTGTCGACATGAACCTCGAACAGGTCGGGCGCGCCGCCGCGCACGCCCTGTTCACGGCGATCTCCGGCGGCACGCGCCGTTCCGGTGTCGAGACCCTGCCCTGCCGGGTGGTGATCAGGGGGTCGACCGTGCCGCTGTCGTGAGTCGCGGCGCCCGGTCGCGGCTCACTTCGCGAGTCGGTACAGGGGCCTTCTGGTGGATCTCCGCGGGAGAAGAGCGGCGTTCGGTGCGTGCGATCGGCGTGCGGTGCGGAGGGGCATGTGGCGGAGCCACCTGGCCTTCGCGCCGTGCGGCATGGGGGTCCCCCCGCTCGAGCGAAGCCGAGAGTGGAGGAGTCCGTGCCGGGCGTCGCGACGCTGCGGAGATCCATCAGAAGGCCCCAAGTGCCGCCAGGACCGGCGCCACGCCGTCCTCCTCGGCCAGGCGGCGTGCGACCTCCTGGGCGCGGCTGCGGTGGGCCGGGTCGCCCACGGCCCGGCGCAGGGCGGGGGCGAGCGTGTCGGCGGTGAGGCGGCGCAGAGGGACGGCGCAGGGGGCGGTGCCCAGCGCGACGAGACGGGCCGCCCAGAAACCGGCGTCGAACTGCACCGGCACCGGAACGGTCGGGACACCCGCGCGCAGGACGGCTGCGGTGGTGCCGGCTCCGGCGTGGTGGACCACCGCGGCCATCCGGGGAAACAGCGGCGCGTGCGGCACATCGCCGACCGTGATCACGTCGTCGGTGCGGGCGCCGAGACCCGCCCACCCCTGCTGGATGATGCCGCGCAGTCCGGCCGCGCGCAGGGCGCGCACGATCTCGCCGCTCAGGTGCTCAGGGTCCGGCACGGTGGCGCTGCCCAGCCCGATGAAGACGGGGGCGGGCCCGGCGGCGAGGAACTCCTCCACGTCCGGAGGCAGGGTCCGGGTGTCGTACGGCCACCAGTACCCGGCGATCTCCAGCCCGGGCCGCCAGTCCCGCGGCCGGGACACCACCACCTCGCTGAAGCCGTGCAGCACCGGCCACCGCGCCCGCTCATGGGCCCGGCGGATCGCGGCGGGGCCGGGCAGGGTCATGCCGTGCCGGGTGCGCAGTCGGCGCATGGCCCGGGTGAAGACCTGATCGACGGCGGTGGTGACGGCCAGTCCGCCCAGGTGGTTGCCCACGGTGCCGAGCGAGCGTCCGCCGAGCATGGGTGCCCCGAACTCCCGTGTCGGGTGCTGGGGTTGGAGGAACAGTCCCAGGCTGGGCAGGCTCAGTCCCTCGGCGATGGCGCGGCCCAGCGGTGCCACGGCACCGGCGGCCAGCACGGCGTCGGCACCGCGTGCCGCCCGGACGAGGTCGTCGGTCATCTTCTCGGCCGCCGACCGGGCCATCGACACCACGCGCAGCAGTTTGCCGAGCCCCGTCGTGCTGGCGTGCAGACCGCGGCCGCGCTCGGAGTGCAACTCGGCGTGCGGGTCGACCGGGGTCGGATGGAACCGCACCCCGGAACCGGCGGTCAGCGGCTCGAACAGTCCGTGGGTGACGAGCGTGACCTCGTGCCCGCTCCGCGCCAGCCCCGCGCCCAGCCCGGTGTACGGCGCGACGTCGCCGCGCGATCCCGCCGTCATGATCACCAGCCGCATGGGTCCCAGTGTGACCCGGCCAGGCGGACGACACGCGGTGTACGGCGGCAGGCGTCCGAGAATCGCCGGTGCGGGTGATGCGTGGGGCCGCGACTTCCTGAGACCGGGACCGGTACCGGGACGCCCAGCGGTCTGAGTGCCGTCGGTGTCAGGTGCTGGACCTGGTACGAATCTGCATGCCCGGGCGGCGACGGTGCACGGTCACGTAGGACAAGCCGCGGCTGCCCGCGACCAGGCTGCGTTCGCTGCCGTGCGGCAGCCAGACCAGACTGCCGGGGGCCAGGGGCTGCGGGTCCGCTGCCGGACCGAGGGTGCCGTCACCGGCGACCACGAGCAGGATGACGTCGAGGTCGGGCTCGGTATGCGTGTCGATACGCCCTTGGGGCGGGATGCGGATGAGGTTGGCGTCCAGCTGCCGTCCTGACTCGGCCAGTCGCCACAGCGCACCCGCCGGTGTCGAGTCGTCAGAGATCAGCGACTCGGTGTTGCACAGCACCCGCGGGAGGGGGGCGCCGGGGGTCGTCTCTGCGTCGGTCATCGATCTGCCACCGTCCGATACGTGCCTGCTGCTGCCTTCGGCAGGGTACGTCCGGCCGCGACGCGCACCAGGGAGGAGACCGCGGCAGGCGCGACCCACCTGTTTGCCGTACTCGACGTGCAGCCGAACCCGGGCACTCCCAAACTCAGGGCAAAAGTCATCGTGCCGATGGCCCTTGATGTCTTGCGCTCAAGAAAGGTGTCTTGTGACCCCTGAGGAACTGGCTGCGGCTGCCGACCCCACGATCCTCGGAAACTATTTGGCGGAGTTGCCTGAGCAGCCGCACCACCACGGTCCCCTGCTCAGCGTCCGCGAAGACGAGTTCCAGGGCCACCACATCGTCATCAAGACGACCTACGAGATCACGGTGGACGGTGCGCCCCTCACCGCTCCACTCATCGTGTCGAACGACGGTCAAGTCCACAGCCATGCCCTGCCCACCTACGAGTTCCTGTCCGCGACAGACACCATCCGGGCTCTGATCGAGAACTTCCCCGCCGACTTCCCGGGTGGCGACGGCCCTGGTGACGGCGACAACGGAGGCCATGGGAACCACCACGGTCACGGGCCCGTGCACAAGGGGGGCGTCTGACACATGGCCGTCGTACGCAGGAACATCATCACCAGCCCCGACGCCCGGGACGCCTACATCGAGGGTGTCCTGCGCCTCAAGCGGGAAGACTCGACACTCAAGACCACCGCATTCGGTATCCCCGGACCACCCGCGCCGGTACGGACCTATGACCTGTTCGTCATCTGGCACGTCAAGGCGATGATGACTCCCGTCCCCCCGAGCGGGAACGTGAACCTCCGCAACGCGGCGCACCGGGGCCCGGTGTTCCTGCCGTGGCACCGGTTCATGCTGAATCTCCTGGAGGCACACCTCCAACGAGTCCTGGACGATGCCGGCTTCGGACTTCCGTATTGGGACTGGTCGATCGACGGCTCGCTGCCGGCCCCCGAGACGGCGCTGATCTGGAAGCCGGATTTCATGGGTGGGACGGGCGATCCGGTGGCCGACGGACCGTTCGCCTTCAAGCCCGGCGACCCGAACGGATTCCGGGTCAGGCTGGAGGCTCCCCCAGGCGTCAACCTCCGCCAGACGAATAGGGGCTTGCGCCGCAAGTTCCGGAGCGGTTCTCCGACTCTCCCCAATGCCCTGGACGTGGGGGCCGCCTTCAATACGCAGTCGGCGCCGCTCGGGGACCCGGACCTCGCCACGTACGACTTCGCTCCCTGGCTCCACAACTCGAGAGGCTTCCGCAGCAGGCTCGAGGGCTTCACCGGAACGGGGCTCCACAACCAGGTGCACCGGTGGATCGGTGGGGACATGGCTCCGGCCTCGTCACCGAATGATCCGGTCTTCTTCCTGCACCACGCCAACGTGGACCGGCTTTGGGAAAGCTGGATGAATCGGCACGGGCGAAACTATGTCCCTGCGATGTCGGAATCAGCGGACCTCCTGGGCCACCGGATCGATGACCCGCTCATCTCGCCTCTGGGTGCGGGCGCCACTCCCCGGAAGACGCTCGACAACACCGCCCTGTTCACCTACGACGTGGTCCCCTGATTCAGCACACACCTGGTGGCCGACGAGGCAGCCGTCGAACACCCCGGTCCGGGTGGCAGCAAGGACATCGCCGAACCCCGTGTCCTCAGTGCGATGGCCGCTTGCCGTGGTAGTGCTGGGCAAGCCGGGCCAGGGCGACCGCGCCGAGCAGAAGACCGAAGTCGCGCAGCGCGATGTCGTAGTAGTCGGGGATGGTCAGCAGGTTGACGATGATGCCGGCCAGCCATCCGGCCACCAGCCAGCCTCCGAAGCGCGGGGCGATGGCCACGACGAGTCCCGCGACGATCTCGATGACACCGACGGCGTACATCGCCGCTTGGGCACTGCCGGGCACGACGTCGTTGATCCAGGGCGCGAGGTAGGTGGGCCAGTCCACGAGCAGGTTGGCGAACTTGTCCAGCCCGAACAGGATCGGCGCCACGGTGAACCCGGTACGCAGGATGACGAACGCCTGGTAGCCGGGGTCGGTGAACCCGGGTCGCCGAGGGACGGCGGACGTGGTGGTTGTGGTGGGGGACGACATGACAGCCTCCTTCTATCAATAACTTTCATTAACGATAGAAGCGCGGCAACGTTCTTTAGTCAAGGGCCATGGGTTTTACACTGGTGTTCATGGACCACCCGCAGCAAGCGCCCCGTGCCGACGTTTCCGCGGTCGCCGCACTGGACGAGCCGACCCGGATGCGGCTGTATGAGCACGTCGTGCGCCAGCCGGAGCCCGTCAGCCGCGACGAAGCCGCCGCCGCCCTCGGTCTCGCACGTCAGACCGCGGCGTTCCATCTGGACCGCCTGGCGGACGAGTCGCTGCTCGACGTCGTCTACGAACGGCGCAGCGGCCGCACCGGTCCAGGGGCGGGCAGGCCGGCCAAGCTCTACAAGCGCTCCACCAAGCAGGTCTCCGTCAGCCTGCCCGAGCGGCACTACGAGCTGGCCGGACGCCTCCTCGCCCAGGCCATGGAGGAATCCGAGGCCACCGGCGAGCCGATCCGTACCGTCTTGCATCGCAAAGCCCACGATCTTGGCGCCCAGCTCGCCGGCCAAGGCGGCACGGGCGTGTTCGACCTGCTGGAACGGCACGGGTTCGAGCCCCGCTACGACGGTGACGCGATCGTGCTGGGCAACTGTCCCTTCCACGCGCTCGCCCGCGACCACACAGAGACCGTCTGCGGTATGAACCTGCGCCTGCTCCGCGGCGCCCTCGAGGGCCTCGGTACGGAGACCCTCCAGGCATGCCTGGCCCCGAGTCCCGGCTACTGCTGTGTTCGACTGGAGCCGGCTTCCCGACCGGAGGGCAACCCGGTCGGCGCGTAGGGCGTCCTCGTCAGTGAGCGGGATGCATCTGCCCGCCTGACCTCCATGCGACGGGGACGACGATGAGCGACAAGGCCCGCACATTGTTCGAGGCGCTCGACCTCGACCACGACGGCGTTCTCACCCGGGAAGAGGTGATTGTCGCCCTGCACACGAACGGACCGTCCCTGGCCGCCTCGGGCGTACTGCCGTTCTGGGGGGTGCAGGACGTCGACGCTTCCTCCGCGCTGTTCGACACGGCCGACCAGAACGGGGACGCGGTACTGACCCTTGAGGAGTTCGCCGCGGTGGTGGACCGGCGATTCGGCTGGAGCTGACGCCCACGCTGCGCGGCACCTCGGGGCCAGCACGGTAGGCCTCGCAGTCGATCGCCTGGTCGATGAGGGCCCGCAGCCGGGCGACGCGCTGCACGTGGCCCCGTCGACGGGCAGCGGCAGCCGGGTCCTTCCCCGCGGTTGGGCAAAGGACCCGGCTCCCGGCTGGTGCGATGGCTCAGGACGACTGGGCGCTCTGGTACAGGTTCTGCGCGTCCGCGCCGAAGTACGGGCCGTACATGGCGTTCGGCAGGAAGTTGTACTTGAAGCTGTTCACCGAGGACTGGAGGCCGGTCCCGGTGGCCTCGTCGAACTGGGTGAACCACGGGCCTCCGCTGGAGCCTCCGGTCATGTTGCAGGTCAGACCGTGGTCGCTGGAGAGCAGGAAGTCACGGAAGGTGGTTCCGCTGCAGTAGATGAACTTCTCGCCGTCGTACGGAGCGGCGGCCGGGAAGCCGAAGGAGTACATGGGCTTGTTGTAGCCGGTGTTGAAGGCCAGCCCCTGGCCGCCGACGACATCGGTCAGCTGCTTCCCGTCCAGCGGGGCGACGACGGCGGCGCCGATGTCGTAGTTGATGTCCTCACTGGCCGTCCACTGCGGCGTGGACAGGGTCTTGGACGCGGCCCAGGTGCCGTACGGGCGCTGCCCGTCGTGGTAACCGGGCACGAACACCCAGTTGGTGTGCCAGGCTCCCTGCATCTTCACGCAGTGCCCGGCGGTGATCACAGTGCTCTTGTTGGCGCTGGTGACGGCGTTGCCGGAGCAGGAGGCGGTACGCCCCTGGTAGGTGAAGAACACCCGCCCCGCGGTCTTGGCCACCGCTCCCCCGCCGGACCAGGGGCCGCCCCCGTGCGGGATCGCCAGGGGTCCGGCGTCGGAGACGGGTGTACTGGGTGCCACGACGGTCGTCCTGCCCTTGCGCGGTGTAGATGCCCGGACGTCGGAGCGGTCGACGGACAGGATGTCGAGCGGGGTGGCCGCGCGCATCCGCTGCGGGGTCCAGAAGTCGAGGGCGCTGCGCTGCGCCGCGGGTGCCATGACTCCCGGTTCGGGCGCGGCGCTCGCCGGTGCGGCGGTGACACCGGTCGCCAGGAGTGCGGCGATGCCGGCGAGTGCGCCGAGGACGGTATGGCGAACGCGGGGGGTGCCGCTGGAGGAGCGAGGGCTTCGGGGTCTGCCTATCACGCGGTCTCCTTCTGCTGCGGGGGCCGGGCGGCGGGAAACCGTCCGCCCGGTCAGGCAGGGGGTGTCACTGCGGACAGTCAGAGGGCAGCGTGCCACCAGGAGACCGATATGGACAGGTGCATGTCATAACGATGGCTGAATCATCACCACTTCTTCGCGTGCGCGGGCGAAGAAGGACCCGGCCTCCACGGCGGAGGCCGGGTCCGGGGCGGAACCGTGAGTGTCAGAGGGGGGTGGGGCCGCCGGTGCCGCCGGGCTGGATGCGTCCGCGCCATGCGCCGGACTCGGCTCCGCGCTCCTCGATGTACTGCTTGAAGCGCTTCATGTCGCCCTTGACCCGGCGGTCGATCGTGCCCGTCATGTCCGCCGCCTTGTCCACGGCTCCGCTGGGCTCGATGTCCATCACCAGCTCGACCCTGGTATGGGTGTCGTCCACACGCTCGAAGCGGACAGAGCCCCTCTGATTGACGTCGCCGCTGGTCGTGCGCCAGGTGACGCGCTCGTCGGCAAGCTGGTCGACGATCTCGGTGTCGAACTCGCGCCGCACTCCGCTGATCTTGGTGGTCCAGTGGTTGTGGCGGTCGTCCAGTTGCCTGACCTCCTCGACGCCCTCCATGAACTTCGGGAACTCCTCGAACTGGGTCCACTGGTTGTAGGCGGTGTGGACGGGGACGTCGACTTCCACGGTTTCCTTGACGGTGCTCATCTTCATGCCTCCGTTTTCACTGGTCGACTGCAGGAGGCCCATCGGCCCACATCACAGGTCCGGGCCCGTGTGGCGGGACGAGTACCCGAGATCTTCCGGTTGCCACACGGATCAGCGCCGCCCGGAAAGGGAACGGAACCGGCCCGGCCGCTGATCGAACGTGGATACGATCCCGGCGTGCGCCTTCCCCGCTCCGCCCCGGGCTGGACCATGGCCGTCATCGGCGTGCTCGCCGCCGCCCTCGGGGTGGTGGGGCTGGTCTCGCCGACCGCGCAGTTGTCGCTGCTCGGCCTCGCCGCTCCGGGAGAGCGCGCCGCCGGGGACTCCACACCGGCGTTCATGACGGCCTCGTCCATGGCCGCGCTCAACATGGGCGTGTACTACGTGCTGGCGGCACTGGCCGACTGGCGGTCCTTCTTCCGGTGGACCGTGCCGTTCCGGCTGCTCACGTGCACGGTCTTCACCGTCGCCGCGCTCGGCGGGAGGGCGCCGGACGTCTTCGTCGGTGTGGGCCTGCGGGAGGGAGCGGGGGCGGTCGCGACGGCTGTGGCGCTGCGGTACGAGCGACGGCGCCGGACACAGGAGGGTGCGGCGCCCGTGGGCGACCGGTGAGCTGATCGCCGTAGGCGGTACCGGATGCGCTCACCGGCCGCGGTGCGGGTCCCTAGAACCGGTGTTGCTGCTGCTCCGGCTGCCCGTACGTCTGACCGCCCTGGCCGCCCGCGCTCTGGGTCTGCAGCTGCTCCGCCTGCTCCTTGGTCACCTTCTGTTCCGCGCCGCAGAAGGTGCACTGCGTCAGGTACTTCGTCGAGATCGGGAACAGCGGCACGAAGAACAGCGTGAACTTCGTGACGCGCTTCCTGAGCGTGTGCGCGGCGGGATTGCCGCACTGCCCGCAGACCAGCGTCAGTATCGCCAGCTGGTACAGGTACCCCTTGGTGCCAAAGATGATCACGTGACGGTCCTTCCCGGATCGGATCTGCACCCAGTGTCCTGTATCGCGGTCCGCCAGGACGAGCCGGCAGCCCCGAACGACCCGGGCCACGATGACGTGGCCCGGGCCGTGTGCGGTCCTGTCGGTCGCTCAGCCACCCAGTGCCGTCAGCACCACGCTCTTGGCCTCCTCCTGGACCCGGCCGAGGTGGTCGGGGCCGAGGAAGGACTCGGCGTAGATCTTGTAGACGTCCTCGGTGCCCGAGGGGCGGGCCGCGAACCAGGCGTTGTCCGTGGTCACCTTGATGCCGCCGATGGGGGCGCCGTTGCCCGGGGCCTCGGTGAGGACAGCGGTGACCGCGTCTCCGGCCAGAGTGTCCGCGCTGACCTGGGCCGGGGAGAGTTTGGCGAGGAGGGCCTTCTCCTCGCGGGACGCCGGCGCGTCGATCCGGGCGTAGGCAGGCTCGCCGAAGCGGGCGGTGAGCGTGGCGTAGTGCTCCGACGGCGTCTTGCCGGTGACCGCCGTGATCTCGGAGGCGAGCAGCGCCAGGATGATGCCGTCCTTGTCGGTGGTCCATACGGAGCCGTCCCGGCGCAGGAAGGACGCCCCGGCCGACTCCTCCCCGCCGAAGCCGATGGTCCCGCCGGCCAGCCCGTCCACGAACCACTTGAACCCGACGGGCACCTCGACCAGCTCGCGGCCCAGGTCGGCGGCGACGCGGTCGATCATGGCGGAGGACACCAGGGTCTTGCCGATGCCGGTGGCGGCCGGCCAGCGGTCGCGGTGGGCGTACAGGTAGGAGATGGCGACGGCGAGGTAGTGGTTGGGGTTCATGAGGCCCGCGTCCGGGGTGACGATGCCGTGCCGGTCGGCGTCGGCGTCGTTGCCGGTGGAGATCTGGAAGCGGTCGCGCTGCTCGATGAGCGAGGCCATCGCGTACGGCGACGAGCAGTCCATGCGGATCTTGCCGTCCCAGTCCAGCGTCATGAACCGCCAGGTGGGGTCGGTGTGCGGGTTGACCACGGTGAGGTCGATGCCGTGCTGTTCGGCGATGCGACCCCAGTAGGCGACGGACGCCCCGCCCAGCGGGTCCGCCCCGATGCGCACCCCCGCCGCCCGGATCGCGTCCAGGTCGAGCACCCCGGGCAGGTCGGCGACATAGGTGCCCAGGAAGTCGTAGCGGCCGGTGGTGGGGGCGGCGAGGGCCCGGGCGCAGGGGATGCGCCGTACGTCCTTCAGGCCGCCCCGGATGATCTCGTTGGCCCGGTCCTGGATCCAGGAGGTGGCGTCGGAGGCGGCCGGGCCGCCGCTGGGCGGGTTGTACTTGAACCCTCCGTCGGCGGGCGGGTTGTGGGAGGGCGTGACCACGACGCCGTCCGCGAGGCCCTTGGTGCGGCCGCGGTTGTGGGCGAGGATGGCGTGCGAGACGGCCGGGGTCGGGGTGTAGCCGTCCGCGTCGTCGATCAGCACCGTCGCCTCGTTGGCGGCGAACACCTCCAGGGCGGTGACGCGCGCGGGCTCCGACAGGGCGTGTGTGTCGGCGCCCAGGAAGAGCGGGCCGTCGATGCCCCGGCCGGAGCGGTACTCGCAGATGGCCTGGCTGGTGGCGGCGATGTGGTCGTCGTTGAACGCGGTCGCCAGGGACGATCCGCGGTGTCCGGAGGTCCCGAAGGTGACGCGCTGCCCCGGATCGTCCAGGTCGGGGTGGAGCGCGTAGTACGCGGTCACCAGCCGGGCCACATCGACGAGATCCTCGAAACCGGCCGGATTGCCCGCTCGCTCGTGCTGCATGGGCCCGCTCCTCCGCATGGGTTGATCCTTCGCTTGCGGTCTCATCCTTCCTCGTGACGGCGGTGGCGCGCGAGGGGGACACCACTACGAGGGCCGGATGTGCGCCAAGCCACGAGAGGAGATGTCTCGGACGGCGGGGGTCGCCATGGAGCACGCGGAGGCGGCGCCAGCGGACGCCGAGGCGCGCCGGAGACCACAAGGAGGCGGCGCTGCGGACCACCGGGAAGTCCGGTGATGCGC
Organism: Streptomyces violaceus; assembly: GCF_036014075.1. Classification (NCBI taxonomy): domain Bacteria; kingdom Bacillati; phylum Actinomycetota; class Actinomycetes; order Kitasatosporales; family Streptomycetaceae; genus Streptomyces; species Streptomyces violaceus. Next base: position 8,781,674 of record NZ_CP107911.1, on the reverse strand, counting down.
GCCGCGCCGCCTGCCCTCCTCTGGGCCGTCACGCCGAACGCCCTCGCCGTGGTCAGATCCGGCCGCCGGTGAACCGGGTGACGGGGCCGTGCGTACCGCGTTCCGCGCGGCGTCCCACCGCGTACGACGCGGCGCTCAGGGCGGTCAGGCCGGCTCCGACGCCCGCGGCGACGAGCTTGCGGTGGGCGATGACCGTCCAGGCCGTCTTCGCCGTGGCCGCGACATGGCCGGAGGCCGTGACGACCGCTTGGCGGCCGGCCTCGACGCCCTTGGCCGCGGTCTGCATGGCCGCCGTCGTCGCCTCGGCGGAGCGCTCGGCGCCGGCCTTGACCGCTGACCCCGCGTCATCGGCCTTGGCCGCCGCGCGCTTCGCGGCCTGGGACGTCGGCGCGGTCGCCTTGTCCGCCGCGCTGCGCGCCTTGGACTCCGTCGTCCGGATGGTGGTCGGCTTCTGATTCGTGCGCTTGTTCTGTTCAGTCATGGACACCGACTTGCCTCTGACTCCGTCGGCAAACACGTTCGGTCGCGCACCATCCGGCCGGGTGAGGGCTGAGCACCTCGCCGGAGGGGTAGGCGGGGTACAGACAAGAAGCACGTCAGAGCACAAGGAAAGGTGCCTCATGGCCAACATCCTGGATCGCATCAAGCAGTTCGCCCGGAGCCCGCAGGGGCGGCGGGCCGTCGAGCAGGCACGGCGGGCCGCGGCCGACCCCCGCAAGCGGGCCCAGGCCCAGCGCCTGCTGGGCAAGCTCCGCGGCCGCCACTGATCGGAGACGGGCGCCCGCACCGGCCGCATCACGATCCTTGCGGAAACCAACTCCTCGTGCGGGCACGTGTGTTCATGCCCGGTATGGGCACTCGGGTGGCACCACACCTGAGAGGAGCTGGTTCGATGAGCAGGGCAGGGAAGGGCAGGAAGGTCTGTGTCTTAGGCGTCGCCGGTGTCTTGGCGGGAACGGTGCTGACCGGCTGCGGCGACGACGACGGCACGGGCGACGGTGCGCGGGGTTCCTCCGGCAAGGGCGGCACACAGGAGCAGGGCACCCAGGCGGTGCGCTCGGCCTACGACAGGACGGCCGAGGAGGACACCGCCCGGGTGAAGCTGCAGGTGCGGACCTCGGCCCGGAGCGACTCGGCGACCGCGAACGGACAGGGCGCCGTGGACCTGGACGACGGCGACAGCGTCATGACGGTCACGGTGCAGGGGCAGCGGATCGAGCAGCGCGTGGTCGATCAGGTGCTGTACCAGAAGATGCCCAAGGGACAGGCGCCGGGCAAGAAGCCCTGGATCAAGATCGACCTGGGGAAGGTCGCCGGGCGGCAGGGCGGCGGCGACCAGTCCATGAGCGACCCGGCACAGTCCGCCGCGTACGCCAAAGGGATCACCGACAAGGACGTGACCAAGAAGGGCACGGCCACCATCGACGGGGTCGAGACCACGCGTTACCGCGTCTCCGTCGACGTCGCCAAGCTGCCCAACGGCGACACCCTGCGGCAGCAGGTCGGTCCGACCCTGCCGATGGACGTGTGGCTCGACGAACAGGGCCGTATGCGGCGCCAGCAGTTCGACATGACCCTTCAGGCCGCGCCGACGTCGACGGAACGCTCCTCCACCGACGCCTCGTCCTCGCCGCAGAAGGTCAAGGTGCGCACCCTCATGGAGTTCACCGACTTCGGAACCGAGGTGGAAGCGGACGCACCCCCGGCCGGACAGGTCACCGACATGACCGGACAGGCCCTCGAGCAGGGCAAGGGTCAGAGCTGACGTCGGCTCACCCTCACTGATCGCCCCGGCCGCGCAGCCGCCGCACGAGGTCGTCCGCGGCCTCCCGCCAGCCGGGGTGCTCGAAATCGAAGCCCGCTTCCAGCAGACGGCCGGGGACGACGCGTCGGCTCTTCAGCAGCAGTTCGGTGTCCGAACGCAGCACGAAGGCGCCGGCCTCGGCCATCCAGCGCGTCGCGGGCAGACCCACCGGCATCCCCCAGGCGGTACGCAGGACGCGCATGAAGGCGCGCTGCGGCAAGGGCGCGGGAGCGGCGAGATTGACCGGGCCCGCGATGTCGTCCCGGGCGACGAGGAACTCCACCGCCCGGACGAAGTCCTGGTCGTGGATCCAGGACACGTACTGTGCGCCGCCGGCGACCGGGCCGCCGAGGCCGAGCCGGGCGAGTCTCAGCAGGACGTCGAAGACACCGCCGCGGTCCGGGCTCATCACCATGGCGGCGCGCAGGGCCACCTTCCTGGTGTCCGGCGTGTCGGCCGCCTCCTGCTCCCGCTCCCAGGCCTTGGCGATGTCGACGCTGTAGGCCCAGTAGCCGGGGGTGTCGGGTTCGGCTCCGCCGATCACGCCGGTGGCCTCGTCATTGGGCGCGTCGAAACGGTGGGCGTAGACGGTCGCGGTGCTCATCTGGAGCCAGACCCGGGGCGGCCGGGCGGCTTTGGCGATGGCCTCGCCGACGACCCGGGCGGAGTCGACCCGCGAGTCCATCATGTCGCGGAGGTTGGCCGGGGTGTAGCGGCAGCTGACGCTCCGGCCGGCCAGGTTGACGACGACGTCGCTGCCGTCGATCTCTTCCACCCACGGCCCCGGGGTCGCACCGTCCCAGTGCACTTCGTCCTGGTGTGCGGGGCGTCTGCTCAGCACCACGACGTCATGTCCGGCGGCGCTCAACGCGCGCTTGAGGACCGTGCCGACCTGCCCGGTCCCGCCGGGTATCACGATCTTCATGAAGGTCTCCCCCTCGACGTGCGGGATCGACCCTAGCTCATATTTGAACACGTTCAAAACCTACGGGAGTGCAGGTCCCGGTCGGCTCGGACCTGACATCGGGCAAGATGGGGCCATGAGCGTAGTCAAGATCAATGTGCTGACCGTGCCCGCCGAGCAGCGGGAGACACTGGAGAAGCGGTTCGCCTCCCGCGCGCACACCGTGGAGAGCTCCGACGGGTTCGAATGGTTCGAGCTCCTCCGCCCGGTGGAGGGCACCGACACCTACCTCGTCTACACGCGGTGGCGTGACGAGGCGTCGTTCCAGGCCTGGATGGAGGGGCCCATGAAGGCCGCGCACCAAGGCGGCGGCGAGGGCGGCGAGCGCCCCAAGCCCGCCGCGAGCGACTCGACCCTCTGGTCCTTCGAGGTCGTGCAGCAGGCGGCGCCGAAGGGCGCGTAGCCCGCTTGAGCGTAGGTGCGAGGTCCCCCGTGCCGCTTCGGGCATGGGGGACCTCGCACCTACGGGCTCAGGAGCGCCGGGAACGCGCGGGTGCGGCGGTACGGCCGACCGCGGCCGCCAGTTTGCGGAGCCGGCGCCAGTCCAGGCGCGGTGGCGCCTCGGGGACTCCAGGGCGGTTGCGGGGCACCCGGACACGCAGGGCCCGGCGTGCGATGCGGCAGTGGACGGGGGCGGGCAGGGTGAGCGCCTCGCCGTCCAGGCCGACTTCGAGATGCGGTTCGTCGGCGTCGACGACGACGTGCTGGGCGGTGAGCACGGTGAGGCCTTCCGGGCGCGGGGACAGCAGGAGTTCGGCCGCTTCCACGGCACTGTCCACGCGGACGGCGAGCACGCCCAGCTTCCCGGAGTTGAGCCGCTCGCGCCGGCCGAAGCCGAACGGGTCGTCCATGCGGTAGGCGTTGTTGCTCACCAGCACGGCCTGCGGGTCGGCGATGGTGGTGCCGTCGGCGCTCGCCGTCAGACGCGGGCCGCTCTGCCGGGTGAGCAGCTCGGGCAGCCGCTCCAGCGCGGCGCCCACCTTGTCATCGCGATAGCCGGGGCTCTGGACGACGGCCCCGTAGACGCCGAACGACGCGTTGTTGACGAAGGGGCGACCGTCGGCGAAGCCGAGGTCGACGCGGAGTTCGACCCCGTCCGTGAGGGCGTCGAGGCAGGTGGACGGGTCGTCACGGTCCAGGCCCAGGTCCATGGCGAAGTGGTTGCGTGTGCCGGCCGAGATGACGAGGAACGGAAGGCCGTGTTCCGCCGCGACGGCGGCGACCATCGCCTGCGTACCGTCGCCGCCCGCCACGCCCAGGAGGTCGGCTCCGTCGGCCACGGCGGCCTTGGCCAGGGCGGTGACGTCCTGATGGTGGTCCGGGTCGAGCAGGACCACCTGGGCGCCCAGCTCCTCGGCCTTCTCCTTCAGGGAGAACTTCCCGACCTTGCCGCCGCCGGAACGCGGGTTGAGCAGGATGAAGGGGCGCTGCGGTGGCGGTGTGCGGTACTCCTTGACCCGCATCGGCCGCAGACCCGTGCTGCGCAGGGCGTAGCGGCCGCTCCAGACCGCGAGGCACCACAGCAGCAGCGAGGCGAAGACCACCCAGATCAGATTCGCGGCGGCGAAGAGGGTGATGACGCCGACGGGGGCGACGACGGCCAGCACGGCCGCCGCCATGCGTGCCGGTCCTCGGCGGGACAGGATCCACCAGAGCGCCGCCGCGGTCAGGGCGAGTCCCACCAGGCCGGCCAGAAGCAGCAGCAGTCCTTTAAGACCGCCGGAGACGAGAGGCAGCAACGCCGCCAGCGCGACCGCGGCCAGGGCTCCTCTGGCCGCCCATCTCTGCCGGCGGTGATCCCGCTCCCCCATCGCCGATCCCATCTCGTTCCTCCGCTCGAAGGCCGGCTCGAACGCACCCTCGCGACCGCGCCCGGCACGTGCATCATGGTGCCCGCCGACAGATCGGCTCGGCCACTGCCGTCCCTGATGGCTCCCCACCGGCGGGCACGTCAGACGTGAAGATCCCTCGGGGTCCAGCCATCGGTAGCGTACGCGGCCCTGCGAGCGCGGTTCCGCGCACCGGGGCACATCGGCGCCCGCCTTCACCACCCCTTGAGGGAATGGACACACACGCTCTCTTGACCTGGTGAGTCTTATTACGAAACTCTACCGTCACAGTCCCTGTCGACGAGGAGGCCGGCACGCGATGGAGTGGACGGGCGCGCGGTACGCGGACAAACCGACGGTGGAGGTGACGACGTGGATCGCCGCTCCGCCGGGGAGAGTGTGGGCGCTGGTGTCGGATGTGACGCGGATGCCGGACCTGAGCGAGGAGTTGCAGTGGGCGGGGTGGGTCGACGAAGCCGCCGGGCCGGCCGTCGGGGCGCGGTTCACCGGCCGGAGCCGGCACGAGTCGTTCGGCGAGTGGGAGACGACCTCCACGGTCGTCGCCTGTGACCCGGAGCGGGTGTTCGCCTGGGCGGTCGGGGATCCGGCCGAGCCCAGTGCCGTCTGGCGGTTCGGGCTCGAGCCCAGGGACGGCGGGACCGAACTGTCGCAGTGGATGCGGATGGGGCCGGGGCGCTCCGGCCTCTCCTTCGCGATCGACGCCATGCCGGAGAAGGAGCAGAAGATCGTGTTCGTGAGACTGCGGGAGTTCGAGCGAGGCATGACCGCCACGCTGGAGCACATCAGGCAGCGGGCGGAGGCGTGATGCGCACGGCGACGACCGTCGAGGCGGCGGCCCTCGGTTCCTGGTCCCGGCAGGCCGACTTCGTCGTCGAGGCGGAGAAACTGGGGCTCGACGTCTGCTGGGTGGCCGAGGCGTGGGGGTCGGACGCCCCGTCCGCCCTGGGCTTCTACGCGGCCCGCACGGAACGGATGCTGCTGGGCTCCGCGGTCATGCAGGTCGGGACGCGCACGCCGGTGGCCCTCGCCCAGGCGGCGATCACCCTGTCCAACCTGTCCGGCGGGCGTTTCCTGCTGGGTCTGGGCCCGTCCGGACCGCAGGTGATGGAGGGCCTGCACGGGGTGCCGTTCGCCCGTCCGCTGGCCCGGACGCGCGAGACGGTGGAGATCGTGCGAAAGGTGGTCGCGGGCGGCAAAATCTCCCATTCGGGCTCCGAGTTCAGGATTCCGCTGCCCGGCGGCGAGGCGGTGCCGATGCGCCTGTCGATGCGGGCCGAGCACCCCGTCCCCGTCTACCTGGCCGCACTGTCGCCCGCCATGCTGCGGCTGACCGGCCAGGTCGCGGACGGCTGGCTCGGCACCAGCTTCGTACCGGAGGGCGCGGCGGAGGCCTACTTCGCCCCGCTGGACGAGGGGTTGGCCGCCGCCGGGCGCGGACGCGCCGGGTTCGACGTCTGCCAGGGCGCCGAGGTCGCGTTCGCCCGGGACGAGGAGGCGCTCAACGCCATGGTCGCGGGCCGGAGGAAGGAACTCGCCTTCAGCCTCGGCGGCATGGGCTCCGCGTCGACCAACTTCTACAACCGGGCCTACGGCCGTCAGGGCTGGGCCGAGGTCGCTGCGGAGGTGCGGGAGCGCTGGCAGGCGGGCGACCGGGACGGCGCGGCGGGTCTCGTCACCGATGAGATGGTGCTGGCCACCACGCTCATCGGCACCGAGGAGATGGTGCGGCGGCGACTGCGTGTCTGGCGGGACGCCGGTGTGGACACGGTCCGTCTCTACCCGGCCGGGGAGACCCTGGATGACCGGCTCGACACCCTTGGCCGAGCGATCGAGTTGGTCCGCGAGGCCGGTACCGGCGCATGAACCCGGCCTGTCCGCCGCGCGCACCGGCGGCCAGGTAGGCTCCCCTGCTGATCAACGGCCGACACGAACATCAGGGGGGCTCCGTGCGGGCCATTGCCACCGTGACGACGACCGCGCTCGCGTGCCTGCTGGCGGGCGCCGCCCTCGCCGGGTGCGGCTCCGGCGGCAGCGGCGAGGACAAGTCCGCCGGCGACCTCCTCGACGAGGCCAACGCGACGATGCGAAAGCTGGACTCCGTCACCGTCGACATCACCAACCGCACGACGAGCGGTACCGTCACGAGCCATCTCGTGACCGACCTGGACAGCCGGTGCAGGTCGAAGACGGAGATGCCCGGAGGCGGTGCCCTGGAGCAGATCCGTCTGGGCGAGACCGACTACGTCCGGCCGAACCGGGCCTACCTGCAGAAGTGGAAGAAGACGCCGGGTGTCACCGGCGAGCAGAAACTGTGGGTGAAGACGCCGGTGGACCCGGCCGGTTCGGGCGACGGTCTCACCTCGTGCGAACGGCCCTTCGACTCGTTCGGCACGGCGAAGAAGGGCGGCTCCGCTCAGGTCGGGGATACGAGAGCCGTCGAGCTGATCGTGACGGACGAGGCGGACAAGCAAGGGACGTACACCTTCTACGTGGCCGACGAGGGCAAGCCCTACCTGCTCAAGACCGTTTACAAGAGCGGCGCGCAGCAGACCACCACCTCGTTCAGCGCCTTCGACGAGCCGCTCGACATCCGGGCGCCGAAGGCGGGCGAGGTACTGAGCACGCCCGGCGGCAGCCGCTGACCTGATCCCGCGAGAAGGGCGGCAGCGCTTTCCGTTGGATTTCGGCAGCAACTGGCCGAGCGGGGCGAATCGGCCCACAAGGGCTTGACGGGGGCGAGACGCGCTCGGCCTACTGGTAGGCGCAGCCGGCCGTGTCGGGGGGTCTGATGGTGCGGCGACGATGGGCAGCGCTGGTGGGCCTGGTGGCCTGCCTGCTGTTGCTGCGGCTCGTCGTCCCGGGGCTCACGTCGCAGGGCGAGCGCACGGCGGGGGCCGCGGCCACAGCAGCCGTGGATGTGCGGGCAACCGGTGCGGCTTCGACGCCTGAGGTTGAAGGAGCCGGGGAGCCCTGTCCGTGCGAGGAGGAGCCGTCGCTCCGGCACCTGGCGGCACGGACACCGAGGGCCGCGGGCGCGGCCGGGGCGAGCGCGGTGGTGACCGGGGCGCCCGTGGTGGACCGGGGCGGTACGGACATCCGGGCGGCGGGGACGGGCCGGTGCGCGGGGACGGTCGGATCCGCCCCGAACGCCGTCGAGCTGCAGACGTTCCGCTGCTGAGTGACGCCAGTACCGACAAGGGCCTGCGCCGTGCGGCCTGAGTACTGCCTGGTGCCGATTCGCGGTGATGTGCAGGCCTTCGTGTGTCCCATGCCGATGACACAGGAGGCAGAGTTGCCTGGAAAGCGCGTTCTCGTTCTGAGGCCGGACGAACTCGGCCCGAACGACCAGAAGATGTGGCGGGAGATCCGGACGGAGTCCGCGGCCCCCGCGAATCCCTTTCTCGACCCGGCGTTCACCACCCTGGTGGGGCAGGTCAGGCCGGGAGCGAGAGTGGCGGTGTTGCTGGACGACGGCTCCCCGGTCGGGTTCTTCCCTTACGAGAGGGGCCCCTTGGGGCAGGGCCGGGCCATCGGGCTCGGTGTGTCCGACAGCCAGGGGGCCGTGTTACGGCCCGGGATCCGGCTCGACGCGCGCGGGTTACTGCGGTCCTGCGCACTGTCGTCCTGGGAGTTCGACAACCTCGAAGCCGGCCAGGGACTGTTCGTGCCCCACGCGGCCGAGCAACTCGCCTCGCCGGTCGTCGACATCGGCGAGGGCTTCGAGCGGTACACGAAGCGGCTGCGGGCGAAGTCGCCGAGCTTCCTCAGACAGACCCTGGCCAAGGAGCGCAAGCTGGCCCGGCAGGTCGGCGAGGTTCGGTTCGTGTACGACGCCCTGGATCCGGACGCTCTGCGGGCGCTGATGGACTGGAAGTCGGCGCAGTACCGGCGGACCGGCCGGCGCGACCGGTTCGCGCAGGAGTGGATCACCCGGCTGGTGGCGCTGCTCGGGGAGAGCGAGGAACCGGAGTGCCGTGGCGTGCTGTCCGTGCTCTACGCCGCTGACCGGCCTGTGGCCGCGCACTTCGGTCTGCGCTCGCGCACGGTGCTGTGCTGGTGGTTCCCGGCGTACGACCGCGCCTACGCCAAGTACTCCCCCGGTCTCGTGCTGCAGCTGAGGATGCTGGAGGCCGCGGCTGCCGACGGCGTCGAGACGGTCGACCTGGGGAGCGGCCCCGCCCGCTACAAGGAGTCGCTCAAGACCCGTGACCTGCGGGTGTACGAAGGGGCGGTGGTACGGCCTGTGCCGGCCGGAGCCGTCCACTGGCTGGGCCGGGAGCCCGCCCGGGCCGCCCGCCGCTTCGTACGAAACCGGCCCCGCCTGGCCGGTGCCGCGGCACGGACCCTGGCGGAACTGGGGCGCGTGCGCGGCCGGTGAGAGCGGTCCCGCCGGGCGGGCGCGGGGGCCCTGGTAGGCGCGGGGGCCCTGGTGGGCGCGGACCGAGCGGACGTATCACCGTTGAGGCGCTTGCCCTGTCGCCTCCCTGCGGATCGCCTGGACCCGCGCGCCCGGCTCCGGAGAACCGGGCGCGCTGTGCCGTCACCTCGTGGCGGTCCAGCTGTGGGCGACGTCCACGATGATGCGGTCGTCCAGCTGCAGCACACGGAAGGGCAGTCGGGCGCGGAGGCCGAGTCCGATCTGGGTCTCCCCCTCGAAGCTGCCGGCGAAGCGGGTGTCCCGGAAGGTGCGGTAGCCGGTGAGGTCCACGCCCGGCAGCGGGCGCGCCACCCGGCCGGGATACGTGGCGGCGCCGGTCTCCGGGTCGTAGGCGGGCGCGGCCACCCGCACCTCGAGGACGGCTCCGCCGGCCACGGGAATGTGGCGACCCGATCCGTCCTGGTGGAGCCGGTCGACATAGCGGACGGAGTAGCCGACGTCGCCGCCCGCGCCGGGCAGGTCGATGACCATCCGGTCGAAGCAGCTGTGACGGCCGGTCCTGACGTCCCTCACCGGCGCGATCGTGGCGCTGGTGTCGGTCTTGGCGAGACTTCCCCAGCCGGTCGGGCACGACGCGGCCTGGGTCGCCTGCCGGGTGGCGACCGGAGCCGCGCCGGCCGGGACCGCCGCCATTCCCAGCGTGGCACCCACGAGCGCGAGAGTCGCGCATGCTGTTCTGATTCGTACCATTTTCGCCCCCGAGGCTTGCGTGTTGCTGATATCGGGTGAGACGCCCGTGACGACCGAAAGGTTGCACTTGCCGCGCCGGAGTGCCGACGATGACACATCCTGATGGGGAGCGATCGGTGTCCGGTGCGTCCGTACCGGGAGGACGCGAGATGGATGAGGCAGCCGCCGTACCGGACGGGCCGCGGTCTCTCGGCGGCCCGGGCCGGGGCGGGGGTGACGGCCGGACCCGGACCGGGGACACCGGCCGGGTCGAGGATGCCCTCACCGCTCCGCTGATCGCGGCCGTGCGGGACCTCGGTGGGTACGGCGGCCTTGTCTACCTGCGCTCCCGCGACCGGCGCTCGCTGGTGCTGGCCCTGGTGACCGGGGTGCCCCGGTCACTGCTCAGGTCGTGGTGGCGGGTGCCCATCAGCGGCGCCCTGCCCATGGCCGAGGCCTACCGGCGCGACGAGACCCTGTGGCTGCCGGACGAGCGCGCCACCATGGTGCGCTTCCCGCACTTCACCGCCGGGCTGCCGTACTCCTTCGGCTCCGCCTACCAGCCCGTCCGGGCCGGCGGGGAAGCCGTGGGCGTGCTGGTCGTGCTGCGCTCGGCCGCCCGGTCGCCGACGGACGCGGAGGCGGTGGATCTCGCGCTGCGCCCCGCCGAGCAGGATCTGGAGGAGCGCCTCGGACGCCTCGCGGTCGGCCCGTCCGGCTCGGGCTCCGGTCCTTACCCGATCGAGTACGACGACGAACCCGTCGGCGTGCGGCTGCCCACGGCCGCCGTCCACCCCGTGCGGGTCGGGCTTCTCGACTGGGACCTGGACAGCGACCGGTGCACGCCGGACGACGAGGCCCTCGCGCTCCTCGGCATCGCCGGAGCGGACTTCGACGGCACCATGGCGGCCGTCGAGGCCCGCGTCAGCCCGGACGACCTGCACGAACTGCGCGCGAGCCGGCAGGACGCGCTGACGCACGGCCGGGTCAGATCCCGTCGCTTCCGGGTCCGGGACGAGGCCGTCGGCGGCGGGAAGACCAGCTACCGGCCCGTCGAGCTGTGGGGCCATCTCGTGCGCGGCGGCTCCGGCTCCGCCCGGATCCTGGTGGGCGCCCTCGTGGACGCGGCAGGCGGGCTCACCGCGGCCGAGGCCGCGGAGCGGCTGCCCGACGGGCTGTTCTCCCTGGACCAGGACGGCCGTGTGACGTACGGCAACCGCCGCTGCGAGGAACTGCTCGGCGCCGGCCGGGAAGAGCTTCTGGGCCGCTACCCGTGGGAGGTGATCACCTGGCTCCGGGATCCCGCGTACGAGGACCGCTACCGGGCGGCGATGCTGTCGCAGGAGCAGGTGTCCTTCCTCGTGCGGCATCCCGCCGGGAACTGGCTGAGCTTCGTGCTGTACCCGGATGTGCACGGGCTGACCGGCCGGGTCCATCCGACCGTCCCGCCCACCGGAGGTGAGGCGGAGCGCGAGGACGGGTCGTCCGCCGGTCCCGTGCCGGGCACCGCGGCCGTGGCGCCGCCGACCGGGCCGGTCGCGGCGGCGCGGGCCGGAGCGCTGTACCACGTGGTGCAGATGGCGAGCGTGCTCACCGAGGCGGTCACCGTGCAGGACGTGTGCCGGGCCGTGTCCGAGCAGTTGCTGCCCGCGTTCGGCGCGCGGGAACTCGCCCTGTACACCGTCCGCGAGGGCCGGATGTACCTGCAGTGGGAGTCGGGGTACCCCGAGGGCTTTCTCACCCAGTTCGAGGGCGTCGCCCTCGACACGCACCTGCCCGGCGTCCATGCGCTGACCACGCGGCTCCCGCTCTTCTTCGAGTCACCCGAGGACCTCTCCGTCGCCTACCCGGGCATCGCCCTGGACCGGATGCACGCCTGGTCGTTCCTGCCGCTGATCGCCTCCGGTCATCCCGTCGGCTCCTGCATCCTCGGCTGGGACGCCCCGCACCGGTTCACCGCCGACGAGCGTTCCGCCCTCACCGCGCTGAGCGGGCTGGCAGCCCAGGCCATGGAGCGGGCACGGCTCTACGACTCGGAGTCCGCCGTCGCCCGCGGCCTCCAGGAGGGGCTGCTGCCGCACCGGCTGCCCGCCGTCGAGGGGCTGCGCACCACCGGCCGCTATCTGCCCGGCACCCAGGGCATGGCCATCGGCGGCGACTGGTACGACGTGATCACGACGGGGCGGGGTGTGGCCCTGGTGATCGGGGACGTCGAGGGCCACAGTGTCGGCGCCGCCGCGGTGATGGGCCAGCTGCGCAGTGCCGTGCACGCCTTCGCCGCGAGCGAGCGGCCGCCGCAGGAGGTCATCACCCACACCAACCGGCTGCTGGCCGAGCTGGAGTCGGACGTCTTCGCCACCTGCTGCTACATCGAACTCGACCCGCGTACCGGGCGCGCACTCGCCGTGCGGGCCGGCCATCCCCCGCCGCTGCTGCGCCACCCCGACGGGCGCGCGGAGCCGCTGGACCTGGTGGGCGGGGTCATGCTGGGTGTGCAGCCCGACTCGGTCTATCCGGTCACCGCGCTCACGCTGGCCCCCGGCAGCGTCCTCGCCCTGTACACCGACGGGCTCGTGGAGCAGCCCGGCAGCGACATCGAGACGGGGATCGAGGAAGTCCGCCGTGCTCTGGCCGGCACCCCGGCGGACTCGGTGGAGCATCTCGCCGACCGGCTGGTGAGGACGGCCCGGCGCGCCCCCGAGCGGCCGGACGACGTGGCCCTGCTGCTGACGGCGTACCGCTGACCGGCCCGGCCGCCGGGTACGGCCCCGGATGCGCCGACGTATTCCGGGGCATCCGGCCGCCGAACTCCGGCATCGTCGCCATGCCAGGCCCGGCGAATTCCGGCACATCCAGGCCCGGTGAACGCCGCCGCATCGGGCCCGGCCGGCTCTGGCACACCCAGACCGACGGACACCACCGCACCCAGCCCGGCCGGCACCGGCACACCCAGCCCCACCACCACCGGCACACCCAGGCCCGGTGAGCGCCGCCGCTTCCGGACCCGGCGGGTTCCGGTGTGGCGCGGGCCGGACCGGCGGGTGGGGGCTGCCCGGGCCTCTCGTCGGTCCCGCCGCCTCGGCATCGCTCGCCCGTCGCTGCGCAGGGCCGCACGGACGGGCGGCGTGGCCCGGAGTACGGTGGTCGGGACCGGTGAGCGAGGCGGTGGTGGCGGTGGAGTGGCAGCGGTACGCCGAGCAGATGGCGCAGCTTGCCCGGGATCTGGTGACCCAGGACTCGGTTCAGGCGACGCTGGACGAGATCGCCGCTTCGGCGGTGAAGCTCGTCGAGGGCTGTGACGCGGCGGGGATCCTGACGGTGTCCAAGGGCCGGGCCGTGACGCTGGCCGTGTGCGGCTACATGGTCGAGGAGTCCGACCGGCTCCAGGGCGAGCTGGGCGAGGGGCCGTGTTTCGACGCCGCCCGCCGTGTGGACGGCGAGCGGCTGTTCCGTATCGCCGACATGACCACGCCGCAGCCGTCCTGGCCGCGGTTCTCCCGGGCGGCCCGCGATCTGGGGATCGGCAGCATGACCGGTGTGCTGCTCTACACCGAGCGGGAGAACTTCGGCGCCCTGAACCTCTACTCGCGCCGCCCGGGGGCCTTCGGCAAGGACATCGAGGCCGCGGGCTGGCTGCTCGCCTCCCATGCCGCCGTGGCACTGGCCACCGCCCGTACCGTCGACCAGCTCGAGCACGCCCTGGAGACCCGGCATGCGGTGGGAGAGGCCATGGGGATCCTCAGGGAACGCCACCAACTGAGCGAGGACGAGGCCTTCGGCGTGCTGCGGCGTATCTCGCAGAACCACAACATCAAGCTGCGCGATGTCGCCCTGCACGTCCGCACGGATACCGACCCGGCCTGACCAGAACGCTGCGGGCAGCGGCCTCAGGCCCGGTCGCCGTCGGAGCGGTACGCGCGCAGCAGGAGTACCGCGATGTCGTCGGTGTGCTGTCCGGTGGGCGTCGCGTGGTGGACGAGCCGGTCGATGATCCGTTCCAGGTCGTGGCCGTCGGCGGCGTCCAGCTGCCCGGCGAGGTCGGACGTGGTCCGGGTGGCGTCCGTGCCGGGGAGTTCGACCAGGCCGTCGGTGTAGAGGGCGAGGGTGGTGCCGGGGAGCAGGGGCGCGGTGGTGACCGGGTAGTGGCCGCCGGTGTCGATGCCCAGCAGCGGGCCGGGCTCGACGTCGAGGACTGCGGCGGCGCGGCTGGTGTGACGCAGCAGCGGCGGCACGTGTCCCGCGCTGGCGAAGGCCACCTGGTGGCGGGCCAGGTCGAGATGGGCGTAGAGGCAGGAGACGAGCAGTTCGGAGTCGAGGTCGGACAGAAGCCGGTTGATCCGGACGAGGACCTGGTCAGGTGCGGCGCCAGCGGTGGCGTGGGCGTGGATGGCGGTGCGCACCTGACCCATGAGAGCGGCGGCGGCGATGCTGTGGCCCTCCACGTCGCCGATGACGGCGGCCGCGGTCGTCTCGTCCAGGCGCAGGAGGTCGAAGAAGTCGCCGCCGACCTCCATGCCGTGGCCGGCGGGCAGATAGCGGGCGGCGACGTCGAGGCCGGACAGGTTCGGCAGGGCCCGAGGCAGCAGGGCGCGCTGCAGTTCGTGGACGAGACGGTGCTTGGTGTCGTAGAGCCGGGCGCGGTCGAGGGCCTGGGCGATCAGACCGGACAGGGAGGTCAGGACGGCGCGTTCATCGGCGGTGAAGGTGTGCGGGTGGTCGTAGGACAGGATGCAGCAGCCCACCGGCCGGCCGGAGATGATCAGCGGCAGGAACGCCCAGGCCTGTTTGCCGCTGATCTGGGGTGCGCCGGGGTAGTTGGCGGCCAGCTCGGCCGGGCCGGCGAAGAAGGCGGGGGTGCCACTGGCGAGGACCTGGCCGGCCGGGGTGAGGTCGGTGTCCAGCGACAGGGCGTCGAGCCGGTCCATGACGTCGGCCGGGTAGCCGTGGTGGCCGGTGATCTTCAGACGTCCGGCCTCGGCGACGGACAGCACGAGGCCCTGGGCGCCGAAGGCGGGCAGGATCTGGTGGGCACTCAGCGCCACGAGGTCGCGCACGGTCACCGCCTCGGCGAGCGCGGCGGCCAGGTGCACCAGTTGGTAGAGGCGTCCCGTCGGTGCCGCCGCGGGGCTGCGCGCGGTGGCGGGCGGTGCAGGGGCCTCGTTCCGCTCTCCGCTCGGGACGACGCGGACGCTGATCCCGCTGGAGTCCGGGTAGAGCTGGAAAGTGAGCCACAGGTCGGGCGGGCGGAGCGCGGTGAACGACACGGGTGTGCGGCTGACGACCGCCGTGCGGTAGTGGTCCTCGTAGACGGGGTCGTCCAGCCAGGGCAGAGACTGCCAGGGCCGGGTGCCGAGCAGCCGGTCGGCGGGGCGGCCGAGCAGTCGGGCCGCGGTGACGGTGGCGAAGGCGATACGGCCCTCCAGGTCGAGGGCGAGGGCGCCTTCGGGGAGGCGTTCGAGGTAGTCGGCGGCTGCCAGACCGGTCTGCACGGGGTGGTGCGCGGCGTCGACGGGGACGATGCGCGGCTGGTCGGGAAGGGCGGGCGGCCCTGCGGCGGCGTCCAGCAGGCGGGCCATGCGGCGGGCGCTGGAGGTGATGTGGCCGCTTTCGCGTGGCGTGATGCGGCGCGGACGCACGGCGGGCCACATCAGCACGATGCCGCCCCAGCGGCGCCGTACGCCGGCCAGCGGAGCGGCGGTCAGGGCGAACGGGTAGGGCAGGACCGCGGCGGCGCGGGGGTAGCGGCGGGCCATCTCCTCCTGGCTCGCGATGCTGACCAGTGCGTCCTCGTAGATCGCGTCGGCGACCGGGACCGGTGCGGTCAGGGGCAGCCGCTGCCAGGGGGCGCTGAACGCGATCGGCAGACCGCACAGCGCGACCAGGCGCAGCACGGGCTCCGCCTCCTCGATCAGGTACAGGCCGCCGATCGAGGCTCCGGTTCCGCGCACGGTGTCGGCCAGGGCCACCCCCAGGGCGTCCAGCGGCCCGGCGCCCCCGGGCGGCGCGTCGCTCGCGGACATGCTGTCCTCCCGCTCTTACCCGGACGCTACGCCTCGCGGGGCCTGCGGGCATGTCGTCGGGCATGACCTCGCGAGTGAGTGCTAAGGGCACGGAGCGTGGTGTGCGGGGGCGTCGTCGTACAGAATCGGAAGCCCTGGACGGCGATCGGGAGGCCGGCTTGCAGACGCTGACATCACAGGATCCGCTGGCCGTCGCCGTCACCGGAGCGATCCGGGCCGGCGATCTGCCCGGACTCGGGCAGTTGCTCGCCGACCATCCCGGTCTGGCCACGGCACGCATCACCGAGCACGGTGAGGACGGCAAGGGCACGCGCAGTCTGCTGCACATCGCGACCGACTGGCCCGGCCACTTCCCCCGCGGGCCCGAGGTGGTCGCCGCCCTGGTCGCCGCGGGGGCCGATCCCGACGCCCGGTTCGGCGGTGCGCACACGGAGACGCCGCTGCACTGGGCCGCCAGCAGCAACGACGTGGCCGTCCTGGACGCGCTCATCGCCGCCGGGGCCGACATCGAGGCCCCCGGGGCAGTGATCGCCGGTGGCACGCCGCTCGCCGACGCCCGCGCGTTCGGCCAGTGGCGTGCCGCGCGCCGGCTGGTCGAGCACGGCGCCCGCACCACCCTCCAGGACGCCGCCACGCTCGGCCTGCTCGACCGGGTGCGGGACTGCGTAGAGGCCGGGGAGCGCCCTTCGCCCGACGAGATCACCAGCGCCTTCTGGGGCGCCTGCCACGGCGGGCATCTGCCCACCGCGCGGTATCTCCACGAGCACGGCGCCGACGCCGGCTGGTGCGGCTACGACGACATGACACCGCTCGACATCGCCCGCGCCCATGACGCCGACGACGTCGTGCGGTGGCTGCGCGACCTGGGCGCGAAGAGCCGCTCGTAGGGTCGCGTCACAGGCAGTAGCGCACGAGCCACTCGTCCTGGTTGTAGGCGGTGCGCGCTGGGTCGGGGGCGCTCGCGGCTCGTTCCTCGACCATCTCCTCCACGCGAACCGGCTCCGGCAGCGCGCCGAAGCGGGCCCGGCGTGCTGCGGCCTCCGCCTCGCTCCCCTGCTGCGACGTCGCGTCGTCCACCGCGATTCCCCTCTCTCGCCGGCCTCCGAGACCGGTCGGCCTCCCTGGGCAAAGAGTTGACGTGCGGGGCGGGCCCTTGGTTCCCGTGGCGGTGCTCAGCCGGCTCGTTCGAGCATACGAACTTCGCATCTGACGGTTCCGGAGACACGCGGACAGTGATAGGAAACCTTCCTATCAGTTCTGCACGGCCAGCTCTCCCCACCCCCACTCTGTCTGGAGGCCCCGTGAGACACCCGACCCCGCGCCGCACCGCTCTGGCGTTGTTCGGCGTCGCCCTCGCCGCCGCTCCGTTCCTGAAGCCGCCGCACGCCACGGCTTCCGTCCGTGCGATCGGGCTCGACGACCCGGCGAAGAAGGAGATCGCCATGCGGCTCGTGTCGAGCGCGGAGAACTCCTCGCTCGACTGGAAGGCGCAGTACCAGTACATCGAGGACATCGGCGACGGCCGCGGTTACACCGCCGGCATCATCGGGTTCTGCTCCGGTACCGGCGACATGCTCGACCTGGTCGAGCTCTACACCGACCGCAAGCCCGGCAACGTCCTCGCGAGGTACCTGCCGGCGCTGCGCGAGGTCGACGGCTCCGACTCGCACGACGGACTCGACCCGGGCTTCCCCGGCGACTGGCGCCGGGCGGCCCGTGACGCCGCGTTCCGGCGGGCGCAGGACGACGAGCGCGACCGGGTGTACTTCGGCCCGGCGGTCCGGCAGGGCAAGGCGGACGGGCTGCGGGTGCTGGGCCAGTTCGCGTACTACGACGCCATCGTCATGCACGGCGACGGCAACGACCCCCTGAGCTTCAGCAACATCCGCAAGCGTGCGCTGCGCACGGCGAACCCGCCGGCGTGGGGCGGTGACGAGGTGTCGTACCTCGACGCCTTCCTGGACGCGCGGGTGTGGGCCATGCGGCAGGAGGAAGCGCACAGCGACACGAGCCGGGTCGACACGGCGCAGCGCGTCTTCCTGCGCAAGCGGAACCTCGACCTCGACCCGCCGCTGGACTGGAAGGTCTACGGCGACAGCTACCACATCGGCTGACCCGGAGGCGGCGGCCCGGGCCGGATTGGTCCACGAAGCCGGGACGGGAGTGGACCTCGAACCGGGCCGCCGCGCTGCCTAGCGTCGCCGCTATGAACGTCACCACCACGCGGGGAGCACTGCTCGCCGCGTTCGCCTGCGTCCTAGTCGGAGCCTCCTTCACGGCCAACAGCGTCCTGGGCGAGTACCCGTACGCGGGCGGCCAGTTCCTGCGCTACGGGCTGGCCTGTCTGCTGCTCCTGCCCCTGGCGGGGGAGGGATCGACCGCCCGGCTGAGGGCGCTGGCGCCTCGTCAGTGGGTCCGTCTCGTCCTGCTCGCCGCGATCGGCATGGTCGGCTTCAACCTGGCCGTCATCGCCGCGGAGCGCACGGCTGAACCGGCGGTTCCCGGCGTGTTCGTGGGCTGTGCGCCGGTGGTCGTCGCCGTGCTCGTGCCCCTCCTGGACGGACGCGGGCCCAAGCGGGCGGTCCTGTACGGGGCGTTGCTCGTGGCCGTCGGTGCCTGCGCCGTCCAGGGCTGGGGGCGCACCGACGGCGCGGGCCTCGCCTTCTCCGTGTGCGCCCTGGCGGGGGAGGTCGGATTCGCCGTGCTCGCCGTACCCGTGCTTCGGCCGCTCGGGCCCCGGTTGCTGTCCGCCACCGTGTGCGCGGTCGCCGCACTGGAGTCGGCGGCGGTCGGAGTGCTGGTCGACGGGGCCGGGTGGCTGCGGCGTCCGGACGCCGCCGAGGCCGCCGCGCTGCTGTGGCAGGCGGTGGTGGTCACCGTGGTCGGATTCGTGTGCTGGTACATGGGCATGCAGCGGATCGGCGCGGAACGCGCCACCCTGTTCTCCGGCCTCATCCCGGTCGCGGCGGCCGGCACCGCACCGCTGGCCGGCACGGGCTCCTACGGCCTGGCGCAGGCGGCGGGCAGCGCGCTGGTCGGCCTGGGCGTCGCCCTGGGGTCCGGGGCGCTGGACGTGGCCTTCCTCGGCGGTCGCCTTGGCCGACGGGCCGCCACGCTCCCCCGGCGGCCACCTGGGGGAACGCCCGCCCGGAGTGGCGAGGAGTCCGCGCGCCAGGAACGCCGGAGTGACACCCCGCGCCTCTAATGGACGGCACCGAACCTCTCGGCCGACACAGGAGTGACGTCCATGCCGCACACCCGCACCGGTGAAGGGGACAGCAAGCCCGCACGTGCGGGTCTGCTGCGGCGGCTGGGCGAGTGGTGCGCACGCCACTTCGGGATCGTCATCGGGGCCTGGCTCGTGGCGCTGGTGGCTCTCCAGGTCGTCAACCATGTCTCAGGAGGGACGTACTCCGACAACTTCACCCTGCCCCAGGCGCAGTCCCAGAAGGGCCTGGACGTACTCGAGCAGCACGATCCACAGGCGGGCGGCTACAGCAGCCAGATCGTGCTGCACGACGACCAGCAGCCCCTGACCGCGCTGAGCTCACAGATGTCCACCACGGTCGCTGACCTGGAGAAGCTCCCGCACGTCCTGTCGGCACAGAACCCGCTGTCCGCCCAGGGCTCGCCCTCGGGGCAGTCGCAGCAGCAGAACGTCGGGCCGTTGTCGGACGACGAGAAGACGGCGTACATCACCGTCCGTTTCGACCAGCAGCCCTCGACTCTCGGCGCCGGCTACCTGAGCGGCGTCGACAATGCCGTACAGCCGCTGCGTTCGGCGGGAGCGGAGGTCGAGTACGGCGGGCCGCTCGGCGAGCTCGCCCGGCCGGAGGCCGACGACCGGGTGAGCGAGCTGATCGGCTTCGGTGTGGCCGTCATCGTGCTGCTGGTCGGATTCGGGAGCGTCATCGCCGCCGGCATTCCGCTGCTCACCGCGCTGATCAGCGTCGTCGGCGGTCTCGCCATCCTCGGGCTGCTGGCCGTCGCGTTCACCTTCGCGACGGTCTCGCCGACCCTGGCCACAATGATCGGCCTCGGGGTCGGTATCGACTACGCCCTGTTCCTGATCACGCGTCACCGGCAGAACCTCATCGACGGTATGGACCCGGTGCGGGCCGCCGGGCAGGCCGCGAGCACCAGCGGCCACGCCGTGCTCGTCTCCGGCTGCACGGTGATCATCGCGCTGGCGGGCCTGTCCGCGTCCGGGGTCTCGTTCATCGCCCTGCTCGGACTCGCCGCCGCCGTCACCGTCGTCTCGGCCGTCATCGGCGCGCTCACCCTGGTCCCGGCCCTGCTCGGCCTCATCGGCCGGCACATCGACCGCTACCGGGTGCGCCGCCCCGTCGCCGAGACCGACGCCGAGACTGGTGAGACGCCGCAGGGCACCTGGCACCGGTACGCGCAGCGGGTGGAGCGCAGGCCGCTGTGGTTCCTGGCGGCCGGTGTCGCCGTGATCGTGGTGCTCGCGATCCCGGTGCTGTCGATCCGGCTCGGCCACATCGGGGACGGCGCCGACCCGACCTCCTTCACCGACCGGCGGGCGTACGACCTGATGAGCGACGCGTTCGGACCCGGGTCCAACGGTCCGCTCACCGTCGTCATCGACCAGACGGACGTACCGGACTCGCAGCGCGACGATCTGGCCTCGCGTGCCCAGACGACGCTCGACTCGGTCGAAGGCGCCGTCGTCGTCACTCCCCTGACGCCCACCCAGGACGGTGACGTCCTGATCGGCACGGTCTACTCGGCCCAGTCCCCGCAGAGCGGGACGACCACGGATCTGACCAACCGCCTCGTCGACGACACGCTGCCGGATGCCGTCCAGGGCACGGACGCCAAGGGTTATGTCACCGGCACGACGGCGGCACAGGTCGACTTCCGCGACATCGTCGCCGCCCGGCTGCCCGTGATCATCGCCGTCGTGGTGGGCGTGGCGTTCCTGATCATCCTGGCCGTGTTCCGGGGCCTGCTCGTCGCCGTCAAGGCCGCCGTCCTGAACGTCCTGTCGATCACCGCGTCGTACGGCGTGGTCGTCGCGGTGTTCCAGTGGGGCTGGGGCGGCCCCGCGCTCGGCGTCAACGGCACGGTGCCCATCGAGAGCTACGTGCCGATGATGATGTTCGCCATCATCTTCGGCCTCAGCATGGACTACGAGATCTTCCTGCTGTCCCGCGTCCACGAGGCGTGGCTGCGCACCGGGGACGCCAAGGCCTCGGTGGCGCACGCCCTGGAGATCACGGCCCGGGTCATCACCTGTGCCGCGCTGATCATGGTGAGCGTGTTCGCGGCGTTCATCATCAGCGACAACATCGTGGTCAAGATGCTCGGGCTGGGGCTGGCTGTCAGCGTGCTCATCGACGCGACCGTCGTACGGCTGCTCATGGTGCCGGCCGTGATGACGCTGCTCGGGCGGCACGCCTGGTGGATGCCGCGGTGGCTGGACCGGGTGGTGCCGCACATCGACGCCGAGGGACCACAGGCGGGGGCGCGTTCGGCGTCTTCCTGAACTTTGCTCCAACTCCCTTGCGGCACCGGCCGCTTGCGGCGGCTCCGCACCTCGACCCGAGCCCCTTAGTCCGAAAAATCCCATTCTTACTATTTTGGCCTAGTCGGTGTGGTTGATCGAGGAGGGTGCGAATGGGCCGGACGCCGGAGCACGAGGTGTCGGCGGCGAGCCCCCGGCACCCGGCCGGCCGCGCCGAAGCGCGGTGGGGGACGGCGTATGCCGTCGCCGCGGGCGGTCCGGTTCCTTATCAACATTTTTGGGAGTTACAGAATGATCACCCGAGAGCAGATTCCCACTGTGCTGGACCACCCGGTCCATGACGCCAGGGGCGACAAGATCGGCGACGCCAGGCACGTCTTCTTCGACGACGTCACCGGCGAGCCCGAGTGGGTCAGCGTACGGACCGGCCTGTTCGGCACCAGCGAGTCCTTCGTGCCCATCCACGACGCGGCCCTCGTCGAGGACCATCTCGAGGTGCCGTACGCCAAGGACAAGGTCAAGGACGCGCCCAACGTCGACATAGACGCCGGCGGCCACCTGTCCGAGCAGGAGGAGACGATGCGCCCGGGGAGGGAGGACCGGCGGTCCTCCCTCCCCGGGCGCCCTGCGTACCCGCCAGGACGAACAGGCCCTCCGTCGGTGTGGAGTTGCCGGGGTCAGTGGAGCACCAGGTGGACGAGGGCGACCGTGCCGACCGACACGATCAGCGTCCGCAGCACGGCCGGGCTGAAGCGGCGGCCCGTTCTGGCTCCGATGAGGCCGCCGAGCGCTGATCCGGCGGCGATGAGCACCACGGCCGTCCAGTCGAAGTGGGCGAAGAACAGGAACAGCACGGCGGCGACGGTGTTGACGACGGCCGCGAGCACGTTCTTCACGGCGTTGAGCCGCTGGAGCGTCTCGTCGAGCAGCATGCCCATCAGGGAGACGTAGATGATGCCCTGCGCGGCGGAGAAGTAGCCGCCGTAGACGCTGGCGAGCGTCAGCCCCGTGAACAGCAACGGACCGCCGTCGGGACGGGCGGGGCCGCCCGTACGGCGCCGGCGGCGCACTCGCTTGGCGATGAGGGGCTGGCAGGCGACCAGGACGAGGGCGAGGCCCACCAGGGCCGGCACGATCCGCTCGAAGGCCGCGGCGGGCAGGGTCAGCAGCAGCACGGCGCCCGCGAGGCCGCCCAGCACGGCACCGATGCCGAGCAGGAGGACGCGCCGTCCCTGGCCTCGGAGTTCCTCGCGATAGCCGATGACCGCGCTGATCGAGCCGGGAACCAGCCCGAGCCCGTTGGACACGGTCGCCGTGACCGGAGGCAGGCCGGTGGCGAGCAGCACCGGGAAGGTGATCAGCGTTCCGGAGCCGACGACGGCGTTGACCGCACCGGCACCGGTGCCTGCGGCGAACACGGCCGCCATCTCCCAGGGGGTCACGCCGCGACTCCGCCGCCGGTACCGCGTGCAGCGTTCCAGGTGATGTTCATGGGGTCACGCTAGAGGGTGAGCGCTTCGGGGTTCGCCGAAGGGTGCCAAGCGCCGGAGGCCGGGCCGGTCGGATACGTATCGCCCTGGCACGGACGCGAGAGAACGGCGGCGGGATCCGAGGAGGCATCCCGCCGCCGTTTTCGGGGCACGTCAGGGCGTTGCCGTGTCAGCTGCGCCTGGCGCGGCGGAGGACCACGAAGCCCGCGAGGACGAGTACGGCGCCCGCCGCGGCCGGCCAGAGCTGGGCGCCGGTGTCGGCCAGGTTGCCGCTGCCGACCGCCTGGGGCTCGGTCCGGGGCGGGGCCGCCGGGGTTGCCGCGGCGCTGGTCGCCGTGCCGACGGCCTGGGACTGGCCGAGGCCGTCCGAGTCCTCGCCGGTGCCGTCCCTCGAGCCGCCCTGGTCACCGGACTTCGCCGAGGGCGTCGCGTACACCTCGGCTTCGTCGGCGGGCGAGTCGCTCGGCTCCGGTTCGGGGGCCGGCTTGTCCGTCGCCGGCGGGTTGGAGGCCTCGTCCTTACCGTCATTACCGGTGTCGCCGGGCTTGCCGCCCGCATTGCCGTCCTTCGGGGCGTCCGGCGTGCGGGTGGGCTGCTCCTGCGGAGCTCCGGGGGTCTTCGTCGGCTCCTGACTCGGCTCCTCGCCCGCCCCTGGCTCCTGACTCGGCTTCTCGCCCGGCTCGGCTTCCGCTCCGGCCCCGCACTTCCGGCCGTCGTTGATGCAGTCGACCATCTCCCCCATCAGGTCCTCGTCGAAGACGTTGATGAAGTCGCCGTGGTCCGTGACCGGCTTGTGGAGCTGCTCGGGGAAGGAGTCCACCGCGAACAGCGGTGTCGTACGGCCGCCGTCCTTCAGGCTCGGCGCGTCGACGTCGTAGACGATGCGCTGGACCAGCTGCGGAATCGGCCGGAAGCCGGACGGGCACGCGCCGGAGGCGTCGGCGAACGCCACGTGGGTGCGGTGGTTGGCGCTGTCGATGTTGCGGCCGTCCCAGCAGCTCTGGAACTTGAAGGAGCGCACGACGTCGCTGCCCTTCGGGCACAGCGGGTACTTGTCCTTCAGCTGCCGGTCCTCGAAGCCGGTGCAGCTCCAGGAGGCGTTGGCATTGGCCGTGCCGTTGACGAACGCCTTGGCGTCGCCGGTGATGATGCGCAACAGCCGCGGCATGGCGGTGACCTTGTCGCGCGGGTTCCCCACGAAGTCGAGCGTGACCTGCTTCGGCGTGACGATCGCGCCGGCGTTGCCCTCGATGCCGCCGCCGGGCGAGTTGGCGTCCTGCTCCTGGGTGCCGTTCTGCACGCGCAGGACGGGCCAGTAGTAGGAGGACTTGTCGCCCTGGTCGTCGCAGCTGGTACCGGCGTTCGCGAGGTCCTGGTCGCTGGCGAAGGCGTTGTTGGCCTGGTTGCCGACGTAGTCGTGGAAGTGGTGGGCGCCGTTGGTGACACCCGGGGCGGCGATGATGTTGTCGGAGTTGAACAGGCCGTTCTCGTTCACGCCGCAACTGGTGGCGAAGGTGCCGCGGGAGGCGTTGCCCTGCTGGCGGGGGCTGTTCACGTTGGGCTGGACGCTGGTGATGTCCGCGAAGTCGGCGGCGACCGGTCCGTTGCCCGCCTGTCCGCCGTTGTTGCCCTGGCCCTGACCCTGGCCGTTCCCTTGCTCCTGGCCGCCCTGGTCCTGCTCCTGACCGGGCTGCTCTTCGCCGCCGCCGTCCTGGCCCTCGCCCTGCTCGGGAGCCTGGTTGCCGGAATCCCGGACGGTGCAGGCCGCGAGGGCGTCCAGTCCCTCGGGGCGGTCGCCCACCCGGTCGATGGCGATGGCGATGCGCTCGAGGGTCGCGCCCCGCTTCTCCTTCAGCGGGTTCATGATCGCGTTGTCGGCGAAGCCGGAATCCTGCTGTATCTGTTGTGCCGATTCGCTCAGCCGCTGGTAGGCCTTGGCGATCTGCTCGTCCAGGAGGGCGAGTTCCTTGTCGACCTCCGCCCGCGCCTGCTCGGGGACCGAGGTCAGCCGGCTGCCGACGTCCGGGCAGTCGATCGTGGCGCCCGCGGTCCGCACCCCCGTACCGGACCGCGTCTGGGCGGGCTCACCACCCGACCCGCCGTCCGTGGCCGAGGCGTAGACGTTCGCCGCCATCAGGCCGCCTCCGCCCAGCATCAGCGCGACTGCGGCGAAGGTCGCGCGCCGTGGGCCTGTAGGGCGTCTTCGCGTGTTGCGTGCCAAGGGTGCTCTCCTGCGCTTGAGGCGTGCCGGGCATGAAAATCCCCTCGCCCCATACGTGCGGGAGCACCGGAGCGTTCAGCCGCCCCGGAAATTCTTCGAGAACTCTCAGAGAGTCTGCACAGCCGTACCCCGCCGGACTCGCCC
Organism: Streptomyces violaceus; assembly: GCF_036014075.1. Taxonomy (NCBI): domain Bacteria; kingdom Bacillati; phylum Actinomycetota; class Actinomycetes; order Kitasatosporales; family Streptomycetaceae; genus Streptomyces; species Streptomyces violaceus. The sequence goes on along the minus strand of NZ_CP107911.1, from coordinate 8,756,586 downwards.
GTCCGGCGGGGTACGGCAGCCGAAGCGGCAGGTCAGCGGAAGTTCACGTCGCTGCACAGGAAGTAGGTCTGGTCCATGTGCGACGCCTGCCAGATCGTGTAGACGACGTGCCGGCCGCTCAGCCCCGAAGTGCTCACCGGGATCTCGTAGTTCTGGCTGGGCCCGTACTTGCCGGTGCGGGTGACGAGCCGGAGGTCGTTCCAGGTCAGCGGCTGGGTGGTGGGGTCGAAGCCCTGCCGCGTGACATACACCAGGAAGTAGTCGGCGCCGTGGCTGGCCTGGTCGTACAGCTTCACGGTGAAGTTGTTGCCGATGTCTGTCGTCTTCCAGGCACCGACCGTGTCAAGGGAGTTGTACCGGCCGCCCTCGGTACGGCCGCCGCTGCACAGCTGGCCGTTGGGCACCACGGCCTGGAAGTTGCCGCCGGAGCCGTTGCGGTACAGGCCGTTCCAGTTCCACATGGCGTTCGCGTTGTTCTGCCACGCCTGCCAGCACATGGGGTCCTGCTGGGCCATGGCGGGGTTGAGGTGGTCGTTCCCCCAGCGCAGCCAGCAGCCGTAGTTGCGGGACGCCGGGTCGACGACCGAGCCGTGGGCGACGGCGGTGCCGCTCCACGGGATCAGGCTGAGCAGCGCGGCGACCAGCACGCTCAGGGCGAGCGTCAGACGGGACCTGACCGAACGAGAGCTGCCCCTATGGACATGACCATGACAATCCATGATCTCCTTCTTTCGGTGTGGGGGTTGCGGTGCTTGCGGTGTGCCTTGCGTGGGGAGCGAGGAAGGCGTGGGAGCGCTCCCGCACCCTCCACGCTGCGCCCGATGGCACGGGTCGGCAACGCACCATTGCGCCACTTCCGTGTCTCGTGGCGCGTTCGATGCGGTCGACGGACGGCTGTCAGAGCCGGTCGAGTTCCCTCGTGGTGCGTCCGAGGTAGGTGGCCGAGCCGGGTTCCGGAACGTCGATCTCGTGGAACCCCATACGGTCGTAGAAGGCTCTGGCCTCGGTGTTGGCGGTCGCCATGGCCAGGTGGACGGCCGGGACTCCCCTGTCCTGGAGGGCCCCTAGGAGCGTCCGCATCAGACGGCGTCCGTGGCCCCGGCCCTGCCAGTCGGGCAGCAGGTCGATGTGCAGATGCGCGGGATACGCGGCCAGTTCGGGCAGCACCATCCGTTCCGGGTGGTGCAGCAGGCGGGCCATCGCCTCGTCCGCGGTGCGCGGCGGCTCGGGCGGTTCCGGGTAGCGGCCGGCGACCAGCGGCAGCCACGTGGTGCGGAACTCCTCGGCGAAGCGCGGGGTGTCGGCGGCGCCGAGGATGTAGCCGACCGCGCGCCCCTGGCCGTCGTCCAGCACGAAGGCCAGTTCCGGCTCCAGACGGACGTAGGGAGCCGCGAAGGTCACGGGGAAGATGCCCGGGTCCGCGTAGTGGGGGCGGCTGTCCTGGCCGGCGTGCGCGGTGCGGATGCAGATGTCGTCGAGGGCCGGGCGGTCCTCGGGGCGGTAGGGGCGGATGGCGGGGGACGTGGTCATGGCGGCATCGTGCACCGTGTGGGAGCGCTCCCTCAACCCGCTGTGCCGTACTCCCGGAAGCGCGGCACCCGGGCGTGGGACGAGGAGGACCGGCGCCGGGTGGAAGTCACCTGAGCTGTTCAGCCCATGAGTCCGGCGGCCACCGTCGCGCCCAGTTCCCAGCACCTCTCGATGTCGCCCTTGTCCGGCTCGCCGGTCACGGTCACGGCCTCGGCGGTGCGGCGCCAGCCGAGGCCCGTGGTGATGGACTCGATGCCCCGCACCGCTCCGGTCACGTCGTTCCCGCCGTGCACGTAATAGCCGAAGGGGCGGCCGCGCGTCGCGTCCAGGCACGGGTAGTAGACCTGGTCGAAGAAGTGTTTGAGGGCGCCGGACATGTAGCCGAGGTTCGCGGGGGTGCCGAGGAGGCAGCCGTCGGCCGCGAGGACGTCGGAGGCGGTGGCGGACAGCGCGGGCAGGCGCACGACCGTGACGTTCTCGATCTCGGGGTCCGTCGCTCCGGAGACGACGGCTTCGAACATCGCCTGGCAGTTGGGCGAGGGCGTGTGATGGACGATCAGCAAGGTGGCCACGGCATCCGACCTTACAAGTCGTGACGAGCATGAGTGTCCTGCGCGAGATCTGGTACCCGTCCGTCGCTCTCCGTACGAGAAAGGGAGGTACCGCCTTGTCACAGGTAGAGGAATCCATCGAGGTCCGCGTCCCGGTGCACACGGCCTACAACCAGTGGACCCAGTTCGAGGACTTTCCCCAGTTCATGGACGGCGTCGAGCGCATCGAGCAGCGCACCGACAGGCTGACGCACTGGGTCACGAAGGTCGGCGGCGAGGAGCGGGTGTTCGATGCGGAGATCACCGAGCAGGTTCCCGACGAGCGCGTCGCCTGGACGACCGTGAGCGGCGAGGCCAGGCAGGCCGGTGTGGTGACCTTCCACCGGATCCAGGACGACACGACCAAGGTCATGCTGCAGATGGAGTTCGACCCCAGTGGCGTGGCCGAGACCGTGGGCGACAAGCTCGGGTTCGTCAAGCGGCAGGTCTCCGGTGACCTGCGGCGGTTCAAGCAGTTCATGGAGGCCCGTGGGTCGGAGACGGGCGCCTGGCGCGGCGCGGTCTGAGCCGGCGAGGGATGGCGGCCACCACCACTGCACGTGGTGGTGGCCGCCATCCCTCGTGCGTGGCCGCCCGCTACGCCACCACCGGCCGGGCGATCCCGCTCCGCAGCAGTTCCCGGGCCTGCTGGGTCAGGTCGCCCAGGCGCAGGGCGAGGCGTGTCATGGCCTCGTAGAGGAGGTGGACGGCCCGGAGGTGTTCCAGGCGCGGGGCCAGGGCCGAGAGGGCGATCGCCGCCGCCACGCCCGCCCAGGCCGCCGGGCCGAGCGGGGTGCAGCCGAAGAAGTGGCTGACGCCGGGGGTCTGAACGAGTGCGGCGAGTACGGCGGCCGAGCCGAGCGCCGTCACCCACACCAGCGGGCTGTGGCGGCGGCCGGAGAGGGTCTGCACGAGCTGGGCGCCGACCACGCCGCACAGGGCCATGGTGGTGGACCGGCGTTCGGTGCCCGGGGTGAGGCGGCCGATGAGGTACGCCGTGACCGCGCCGAGGCAGGTGGTGATGCCCCGGCGCCGGATGGAGCGCAGAAGCGGGGCGCCGAGCACGTTGAGGCTCATCGGGCCGGCCGCGGCGTGCTCCGCCGTCGAGGGGTCGTCGCTCGGCGTGACCGCCACCGCCATGGCCGGGAACATGTCGGTGAGCAGGTTGACCAGCAGCAGCTGACGTGTCGACAGGGGTGAGGCGCCGGCCAGCAGGGTGCCGAGGACGCTGAAGCCGACCTCGCCGGCGTTGCCGCCGATGAGGATGCTCACCGCGTCGGCGACGCTGCGCCACAGGGCTCGGCCTTCGGCGACCGCGTCGACGAGGACGGACAGGTCGCCGGTGGTGAGCACGAGGTCGGCGGCGTTGCGGGCGGCCGCGGAGCCGCGGGACTCGACGCCGACCCCGACGTCGGCGGCGCGGATGGCGGCGGCGTCGTTGGCGCCGTCGCCGGCCATCGCCACGACGCGACCGGCCTGTTGGAGGGCCTCGACGACGTGCAGCTTCTGCTCGGGTGCGACCCGGGCGATGACGCCCGCGCCGCGCAGGACCCGGACGCGTTCGCGGCGTTCCATGGCGACGAGTTCGTCGCCTGTGACCGCCTCGGTCTCCTCAGGCCAGCCCAGTTGCAGGGCGATGGCACGTGCGGTCTCGGGGTGGTCGCCGGTGAGCATGACGGGCAGGATGCCGGAGCGGCGCAGTTCCGCGAGCAGGGCGTGCGAGGTGTCGCGCGGGACGTCGGCGAGGGCGACGAAGCCGCTGAACTCCAGGTCCGCGAGCGGCGCTTCGAGTTCGGCGTCGGCGTCGGCGGCCCGGCAGGCGCGCCGGGCGACGGCGAGGACGCGCAGACCCTGTCCCGCCAGCTCGTGGGCGGTGTCGGTCGCGTGGCCGGGGAGGTCGCGGCAGGCGGGCAGGATCGTCTCCGGGGCGCCCTTGACGACGAGGAGTTCACCGAAGTCCGGGTCGCCGTCGCGGCCGACCGCAGCGGCGTAGCCCCGCCGCGCCTCGAAGGGCAGCTCGCCGGTCGGGTTCCAGCCCTCGTCGGGCGGGGCGACGTCGAGGACTGCCTCGTCGGTGGCGTGCGCGACACGGCGTCCCTGTCCCGTCTCCTCCGGCGGGCAGGCGCGTGCGGCCAGGCGTACGACCGGCAGGGCTTGTTCGGTGCCGGTCTCGTGGACGGTGCCGTCGGCGGTGGCGACGCGGACCAGGCGCAGTCTGTTCTCGGTGAGGGTGCCGGTCTTGTCGAAGCAGACGGTGTCGACCCGGCCGAGGGCTTCCAGGGTGCGCGGGGTGCGGACCAGGACACCGCGCCGGGAGAGCCTGCGGGCGGCCGCCATCTGCGCGACCGTGGCGACGAGCGGGAGGCCCTCCGGGACGGCGGCGACGGCGACCGCGACACCGCCGCTGACGGCGCGTCGTACGGGGCTGCCGCGCAGCAGGGACAGTCCGGTCACGGCGGCGCCACCCGTGAAGGTCACCGGCAGTGCCTTGCGGGTGAGTTCCTGCAGCCGGGCCTGGACGCCGGCGGGCGGCGGGGTACGGGCGGCGAGGGTGACGGCGCGGCCCGCCTCGGTCTGGTCGCCGGTGTCCACGACGAGCGCGGTGGCGCGTCCGGCCACGACGGTCGTGCCCTCGAACACCATGCAGGTGCGCTGGGCCACCGGCAGTCCGGGCGTGGCCTCGACGGCCTTGGCCACCGGCAGGGACTCGCCGGTGAGTGCCGACTCGTCGACCTCGAGACCGTCGACCTCCAGCAGCCGCGCGTCGGCGGGTACGACGTCGCCGGCGCCGAGGCTGATCTCGTCGCCGGGCCGCAGCCGGGCGGCGTCGACGGTGACGGTGCGCCGGTGGCTGTCCTGCTTGCGGGCCTTGGGCTGCTGCCGGGCGGCGAGCCGGGCCAGTGCCTGTTCGGCGCGCAGCCGCTGGAGGCCGCCCGTCACGGCGTTGAGGTCCATGGCGCCCACGACGAGCATGGCATCGACGAGCGAGCCGAGCAGCGCGGAGGCGACGGCGCCCGTGGCCAGGACCGGAGTGAGCGGATCGTCGAGTTCGCGGCGAACGGCACCGGCCGCCTGCCATGTCCAGCGGGCGGGCGTCACGGCCGGGTGGCGGATCAGGCGACCGGCCTGCTGTCTCGAGCGGTCGGCGAGCAGGGCGAGTCCGCGGGGCTCGTCGTCGCGCCCGGCGCGTCGCAGCCGGTCGCGGGCCTCGTGGGGTTCCAGGGCGTGCCAGGGGATGTGCAGGCGTGGCGGGGGCGGGGTGGCCCGGGCCACTTGGGCGGCGGCGAACCAGCCGGTGAGCAGGGCGCTGGCGGCGGCGATGTTGACGGGGGCGTGCCGGGTGAGGGGCCACATACCGAGTCGGCCCAGGCGCTGTCCGCCGCGGGCGACCAGGAGCCCCGACAGGGCGGCGCCCGCGCGGGCCAGTGTCTGCGACCGGCGTCCGACGCGCCGGGCCGCGGGGATCGCCGTCAGCAGCCGCCAGACGTCGGCGAGGCCGCCCGGGGCCAGCGCGTCGACGCCCCAGGAGACGGCGGCCCGTCCGTCGGTGAGGGCGATGGCCACGTCTCCGGCGGGCAGCCCGGCCGCGACATGGCCGTCTCCGGACTCGGTCAGGCGGGCCACGGTCACCACGACGTGCCCGTCCTTCTGCAGGGCCCGTACGACGTCTCCGAACGGTTTGGCGCTCGGGGCGACCTCGTCGGCGAGGCGGGTGATGTCCTTCAGGTCGGAGCCGCCCGCGATCACGACGTGGAGTCCGGCCCTGCGGGCGGCGTCGAGGACGGCCTCGGCGAAGGGGTGCACCGGGTCGTCGGGCAGCCCGTCGGAGTCGCCTTCGGTGTCCTCCCCCTGGCTGCGCAGGGCGTCGGCGTGCAGAACGAGGGCGTCGGCGATCTCCAGCTGCCGCAGGCGCTCCCCGTTGCGCAGGAGGATCCCGGCGTGGGCGAGGAACGTGCCGAGGGTCGCACCGAAGGCGGCCGGTCCGTACCGGGCCGCCTTCGGGGATCCTGCGAGGACCGCTTCGGCCGCGTCGCTCGCGCTGTGCGTGACGAGGAGGGTGGCGGCGGCGCCGGCGAGGCTGCCGGTGCTGGCGTGGGAGGCGTACTCCGCGGCGGGCGTCACCTTGAGCGGCGGCCGGGTGTCCGGTGGGCAGGGCAGGCTGGTGCGGTGGCCGTGGCAGATGTCGTCGTGCAGTGCCTCGAAGGCCGCGGCCCTGGCCACGGCCTCGGTCAGCTGGGTGCCGCGCAGGACGCCGTCGAGCACGAGCGCCAGCGGGGTCTGGCCGACGCTGTGTGCGGCGGCGTTGGCGGCGGCGAGGACGAGTTCCATGCCGGACGTGCCGAATCGCTCCTTCAGCAGGGCCCTGAAGCGGGGGTTCTCGCGCAGCAGGGTGACGGTCGCGGTGATGATGCGGGAGGTGGGCGGCAGGCGCAGGGACCGGCCGGCGAAGGCGCCGACCGCGCCGGCGGCGTCCAGCAGGATCGCCGCCGCGGTGACGCGCACCTCGGCGGGGTCTCCGGGGTGACTGGTGTCCCGGGCGTTCGGGTCGGCGCCCTCGTCCAGGCCGAGGCGGGCGGCGAGTGCGGTGGCCCGCTCGGTGACTCGGTCGGTGACGGCGTCCTCGGCCACGGTGATCACCAGGCGGGACAGTCCCTCGTCCCAGTAGGCCGTGAGCACGTCCGGGTGGTCGAGGAGTTCCTCGGACATCGTGCGGGCGAGCGCGCCTGCGTCGCCCTCGGCGCGCCGCAGGGCGAGGTGGACGCGGGGCCCGGCCTTCCAGTGCTGTCCGCCGGTCAGGGCGTTGCGCGCGACGTTGCGCACGCGCCGTGTGGTGTCGTAGACGGACGTCACGCCCTGGGCGGTGCCGCGGGCGGCTCCTGCGGCCGCCCCGGCCACGGCCCCGACGAGCGGGGCGACGTCGAAGCGTGTGAGCATCTCCTGCTGTCCCGACTCAGCCGGTGGGCCGGCTGTCGTGTCCTTGCCGGTCGGCCTGTTCCCGGTCCGGCTCCTCGGCGTGTGCGTCGTGGTGCGCGGTGGCCTCGGCGACCTGCTTCAGCGCCGAGGCGGTGGCGGTGTCACCCACCTTGGCGGGCTGTTCGTGGACGTGCTGTTCGGGTGGGTCGTGCCGGTAGTGGGACGCGGCCAGTCTGCCGCCGGGGCCGTACGCGGAGGTGTCCTGATCGTCCGGCGTGTCCTGGGCGCCGGTGCCCTTGGGGCGTTCACCGGTCCGGGCGGTCCGCGTGCCGCCGTTCGGTGACGCGCCGTCGGGCTCCTGTCCGGGCCGGGGCCGCGTCAGCCAGGCGACGGCGGCGCCGGTCAGCGCCACCGGCCACTCCACCACACCGGCCACACCGAGCACACCGGCACCGGCGTAGACGGCCATCCGGCGGCCGCGCGGCGACACCGCGCCGACCTTGTCCAGGGCTCCTCCTGCCACCTTGCCCACCTGCTCCGCACCCGGCAGATGCCGGAGGCCCGAGGCGACGGCCCGCAACGGCTGCGGAAGATCAGACGAACGTGATGTCTCCTGGGTCATGTCGACCTCCACAGGCGCGTTGTCCAGCGACTTCAGCGACTTCAACCGGTTTCCCAGCTCTTTGCCCCATATTCCGCCTTCGGCATGGTTGGCGCTTGTCTTGTTCGGCCGAGGCTCGAGCGCTCGAGGAGGAGGAGGGCACGGCTGCCCGGCACCTCGGCGCACAGCACGATGTACGGCTCGCCGGCACGCGGGAGCATGGTCTGCGGACGTCCTCCCGTACCGGCCCCTCATCTGCCCGAGGAGACTCGTCATGCCCGAAATGCCGAGGACGCGCGTGTCGCGCCGTGCCGTGGTGGCCGCCGTGGCCCTGCCGGCCACCACCATCGGGACGACGGCGGCCGCGCGGAAACCGCCGCCCGCCGCGGACCTGCGCGCCGATGTGAACCAGGACGGCCGCGTGGACGCCGGGGGCCGTCCGACGAGGCGGGCGAGGAGGTGTGGCGGCCGGGGCGTGGCGCTGTCTTCCTCGCGAACCTCGACGACGACGCGCGGCGCTGCCGGATGCGCCCCGGCGATCTGGACCGTGTCGATCCGGCCGTGGACGAGCGGCTGGCGGCCTGCCATGACGCGGCCGACACCCGGGCGGCCGGTGACCGGCCGAGCGGGGGCGCCCGCCTGTGACCTGGGCGGGCGGGGCGCCCGTCGTCTCACGGGACGCGCCGGGAGGCGGGTAACAGGGCACCCGAGGCCCTCGGCGGTGGGCCCTGGGGTATTGCCGCCGGTGACGCCGCCCGGCGGGCAGCGGGAGGCGGGGACGGCGCCCCCGGCCACTAGGCCGGTACGCCGCGGGCCCCGGCCCGGGACCAGGCCATGCGAGAGCGGCGCGCCGGCCACCGGTCGCCTCGGCAAGGCGCCCCGGCGACGTATCCCACGCGCCGGGCGTCGAGCGGACGCCTGCCGTTCCGGCTCGCAACGCGCCGGTCGAGCAGCCTCCGTAGCCCGTCGCGGCATCGCCGCAAAGCAGTCCCCGGTCCGGGCCTCTTCGGAAGCCGTCCGTGTCGGTGTGGGTGCGTCGGGTACTCAGAGCAGGCACGCGGGCCGCATCGGGTCCGGGGGCGCGTGGCAGCGGAGTGTCCGGTTCGGCGAATGGAGTGGTCATGACGGAGAACGGTGATGACGCGACGCTCGTCCGGCGGCCGGGGATACCCGACCTCCGACTGGCCCCGGACCGGCCCGAGCCCGCGCCACCCCAGGACCCGCAGGCCGGCGAGCCGCCGCAGGAACTGCCCCTGGACCGCAACCAGGCGATTCTGGAGGCGGCCAAACAGGTCGGTGCCCTGCTGAAGCGGGAGGGGCACCTCTTCGCGCTGGCCGGGAGCGTGGCCGTCTACGCACACGGCGGTGAGAAGAACCTCCAGCACGACGTCGACTTCGCCATCCGCCCCGAGGACGCGGAGGCCGTGGCGGTCACACTCCGGGACGCGGGGCTGACCGTCTACACCCCGCCGGAGGACTGGCTGATCAAGGCCACCTGTTTCGGCCAGCCGGTCGACATCATCTTCGAGCTTGCGGACCGGCCGGTCGGCGCGGACATGCTGGAGCGGGCGGAGGAAGTCTCGGTCGACTCGGTGCGCATGCCCGTGCTGGCCCCGACCGACCTGCTGTGGAGCCTGGTCGCCGCCTTCTCCGAGCACCACTGCGACTTCGGCGCGGCCCTGCCCATCGCACGTGCCCTGCGCGAGAAGGTCGACTGGGAGCGGGTGCGGCGCGAGTGCGGGGACGCGCCCATGCCCGCCGCCTTCTTCTTCCTCCTGGAGCGTCTGAACGTCATCTGAAGGAGCACCTATGAGCACCCACGGTTCCCAGGACACGGGCGGCGCGCCGCCGGCGCAGAACCTGGACTACCGCATCGCCCACCTCCAGGACCGCCTCGCCTCCGGCGAACTCGGTGAACTGGGCGTACGGGTCGAGGCCCGCGGCCGGACGGTGCTGCTCACCGGCACCGTGCCCTCGGCCCCCTGCCGCGACGAGATTCTGCGCACCGCCATCGAGGAGCTCGCCGGGATACCGGTGCACAGCGACCTCGTGGTCACCGAGGCGTCCTCCCCCGACCACGCGGAGGAACTCACATGATCCGCATCGCAGCCGTCGGAGACATCCACATGGGGCCCGACAGCCAGGGCCTGCTCCGCCCCGCGTTCGAGACCCTGCCCGAGTGCGCCGACCTTCTGTTGCTGGCCGGGGACCTCACCCGGCACGGCACCCTCGAGGAGGCCCGGGTGGTGGCGCGGGAAATCCAGGGCCTCGCGGTCCCGGTGGTCGCCGTCCTGGGCAACCATGACCATCACGACGACAAGCCCGACGAGGTCACGGCCGTGCTCAGGGACGCCGGCGCCCATGTCCTCGAGGGCCAGGGGACGGTCGTGCCGTGCGGCGGGGCGCGTATCGGCGTGGCCGGCACCAAGGGGTTCGGCGGCGGCTTCGTCGGCCGCTGCGCCGGGGAGTTCGGCGAGCCGGTCATGAAGGAGTTCGTCAGGCACTCACGCCGCTGCGCCGACGGCCTGCGGGCGTCGCTGGAGCGGCTCGGCGAGCAGGGCTGTGACGCGCGGATCGCCCTGACCCACTACTCCCCCGTCCCGGACACGCTGGCCGGCGAACCCCTGGAGATCCATCCGTTCCTTGGCAGCTATCTGCTGGCCGAGGCGATCGACACGGCAGGCGCCGACCTCGCGGTGCACGGGCACGCCCACGCCGGCACGGAGCACGGCATGACGAGCGGCGGCGTACGGGTGCGCAATGTCGCCCAGCCGGTCATCGGGCGGGCGTTCCACGTCTACCACCTGCCGGTCCGTGACCACGCGACCACCGGGGCCGCCGCCCGAGCCGCCCGGTAGCCCGACCCCCGCTCCCCCCTCCGCCGCCGGCCGACGCCGGCGGCGTTTTCCGTGTTCCGCGACAGGTGCGGCGAGGGGCTGTTCCCGTACGGCCTCTGGTGTGAACGCCCCGCAGGTCGTGCCCGTTTTAGGCATTTTGTCTGCTTAGCATGCATGCTCCGCGCTCCGCACGTCGGCGCTGCCCCACGCGTCCGCCCGGGGGCGCGACTGCCCTGTACGAGAGGACACCAGATGACGCTGACGGGCCGTCGAAAAGCACCGTCCGAGCATGCCTTCAGCCCGCACGACGCGGTACTGCGCACCGCGGCGCCGCACGTCGCCCGCCGCCGCTTCCTGACCGTCACCGCGGCGGCGGCGATGCTCGCCTTCACCACCAACCGGCCGGCCCGCGGCGCCACCGCCGCTCCGGAACTGGACGCCGCCCGGGTCTCCGACGACCCCTTCACCCTCGGCGTGGCCTCCGGCGATCCGCTGCCCGACTCGGTGCTGATCTGGACACGGCTGGCCCCCGAGCCGTTCACCGCGGACGGCGGCCTGGGCCAGGAGCGGGTCGCCGTCTCCTGGGAACTGGCCACGGACGAGTGGTTCGCGCTCGTCGAGCAGCGGGGCGTCGCCACGGCGCATCCCGAGTACGCCCACAGCGTGCACGTCGACATCAAGGGCCTGAGGCCGAACAGCCACTACTACTACCGCTTCCGGGTGGGCAGCTGGATCAGCCCCACGGGCCGGACCCGTACGGCACCGGCCGCGGGCAGCGCCACCGACGGCATGCGGCTGGCCGCCGTGGCCTGCCAGGCCTACCAGGACGGCTACTACACCGCCCACCGGCATCTGGCGGAGGAGGACGTCGACGTGGTGTTCCACCTCGGCGACTACCTGTACGAGTACCCGGTGGACTCCGCCGGCGGGGCCCGCCGCTACAGCGACCGCAAGCTGCCCGACGTGTTCAACCGCGAGACGACCACCCTCGCGGACTACCGGCTGCGCTACGCGCTCTACAAGAACGACCCGGACCTGCGCGCCGCTCATGCCCGGCACCCGTTCCTCGTCACCTGGGACGACCACGAGACGGAGAACAACTACGCGGGCGCCTTCGACGAGAACGGCACCTCCCCGGAGCAGTTCCTGGCGCGACGTGCCGCCGCCTACCGGGCCTACTGGGAGAACCAGCCGCTGCGCGCCGAGCAGCTGCCGCAGGGCCCCGACGCCCGGCTGTACCGTCGGCTGGCCTGGGGGTCACTCGTCCAGTTCGACCTCCTCGACACCCGCCAGTACCGCTCCGACCAGGCCTACGGCGACCGGCCGCACGCGCCGGGCACCGAGTCGGACGACCCGGCCCGCACCCTGACCGGCGCCGCGCAGGAACGCTGGCTGCTGGACGGCTGGCGGGACTCCGGCGCGCTGTGGCACGTGATGCCCCAGCAGGTGTGCTTCTCACAGCGCAAGTTCGACGCGAGCGGGCCGGCCCGGGTCTCCATGGACGCCTGGGACGGCTACCGCGCCTCCCGCGACCGGGTCACGGCGGGCGCGAAGGCCGCCGGCATCGACAACTGGATGGTCCTCACCGGCGACGTCCACGTCGGATACGCCTTCGACATCAAGGACGACTTCGACGACCCGCAGTCCAGGACGCTGGGCACGGAGTTCACCTGCACCTCCATCTCCAGCGGCGGCAACGGAACCGAGAAGCCCGACAACTGGGACACCTACCTGCGGGCCAACCCCCACATGAAGTACTACGACGGCCGGCGCGGCTACGTCCGGGTCGAGCTGGGCCGCGAGAACGCCCAGGTCGACTTCCGGACCGTCCCGTCCATCACGCAGCCCGGGGGCTCCGTCTCGACGACCGCGTCCTTCGTCACGGAGGTGGGTTCGCCCGGCCTGAAGTCCGCGTGACACGCCCGGCGTCCGCAGTACTGCACTTGGCGCCCTTCCCCGCGCCCAAGCGCGAAACGGGGCGGCCCGGGACATCACTCCGGCCCGTTCAGGCAAGGCCTATGGCTTGCGGCAGTTCCACCGTGATCGAAGGAGACACATCGAATGGTCCACAGACACGCCGTGACCGGTCGCCGGGCGGCCCTGACCGCGTTCGGCGCACTCGTCGCCACCGGGCTCCCCTCCGCCGTGGCGGCCGAGCCGGCGCCCCCGGCGGGACCGCTGCCCTCGGCCGCCCAGACCCTCGGCGCCGACCGGCCGTCGGCTCCGGTGCTGCGCGCCCTGGAGCGCGACCTCGGGCTGACACCGGCGCAGGCGTCCCTGCGGCTGGTCAACGAGGCGGAGGCGGGCACCCGGGCGGGGCGGCTGCGCAACGCCCTGGGCAACCGCTTCGCGGGGGCCTGGCTGCGCGGCACGACAGCGCAGGAGCTCGTGGTGGCGACCACGAACGCCGCGGACGTGCCCGCCATCAAGGCCCAGGGCGCCAAGGCCGCCGTCGTGAAGAAGACGCTCCGGGACCTCCAGGTGGCGAAGAAGAAGCTGGACGGGGCAGCGGCCCGTGCCGACACCCGTGACACGCCCCTGTGGTACGTCGACATCCCGGCGAACCGGGTCGCGGTGGAGGCCCGGAGCAAGGCCGCGGCCGCCGCGTTCGTCAAGGCCGCGGGCCTCGACGCCAAGAGCGTGGGCGTCACGGTGACGGCGGACCGGCCGCGCCTCATGGCGGACGTCACCGGCGGCGACGCCTACTACATCAACGGCAGCGCCCGCTGTTCGATCGGCTTCTCCGTCACCAAGGGCGCGCAGCAGGGCTTCGCGTCGGCGGGCCACTGCGGCAAGAAGGGCGCCACCACGACCGGGTTCAACCAGGCGGAGCAGGGCACGTTCCAGGCCTCCACGTTCCCCGGCAAGGACATGTCGTGGGTGGCCGTCAACGACCAGTGGACGACCACGCCGAACGTGAAGGTCGAGGGCGAGCAGAAGGTACAGGTCACCGGCTCGGTCCAGGCGCTCGTCGGGGCCGCTGTCTGCCGCTCCGGCTCCACCAGCGGGTGGCACTGCGGCAAGATCGAGCAGCATGACGCCAGTGTCAGCTACGCCGAGGGCAGGGTGGACGGACTGACCCGGACGACGGTGTGCGCCGAGCCGGGCGACTCCGGCGGGCCCTACGTCGCGGGAGTCCAGGCGCAGGGCGTCACCTCCGGCGGTACGGGCGACTGCAAGAGCGGGGGCACCACGCTCTATCAGCCCGTCAATCCGCTGCTCAGCGACTTCGGCCTCACCCTGAAGACCGCCGCCGCCGAAGCCGCGGCACCGCAGGGCAGCGTCGCGCAGACGTGGGCCGTCGGCCGTGTCTACGAGGCCGGTGTCACGGTGATCCACGCGGGGGTGCGCTACCGATGCCTGCAGACCCACCAGGCGCAGGGCGTGTGGGCGCCCACCCGCACTCCGGCCCTGTGGCAGCGGGTGTGACGACGGGTCAGGGCCGTCCGGCGCCGGTGCGGCACGTGCCGCGGGCGCCGGGCGGGGCCCGCTACTCCTCCGTCAGCAACGCGTACGCGCCGGCCAGGAACGGGTCGTGGGCGCGGAAGCGGCGGGTGCACACCGCGGCCAGGGCCGTCCCGGTGTCGGGGCGGAAGCCCAGGAGCGCCTGCTGGCCCAGGGTCGCTCCGCTGTGGAAGTACATCGGTCCGCCGTCGGTCGGGTGACAGAACCAGGCGGTGGTGTGGACGTGCCGGTGCCCGATGCCCCGGCGGAGCACGGGGCGGCGCACCTCGCGCAGGGCCGCGGCGAGTTGTGGTGATGGGCCGGTGGGGTCCAGATGGGCCTCGAGGAAGGTGAGCAGGTCGTGCGGCGTGGCCCGTACGGCACCCGCCGCCTGGAAGCCTCCGGCGTCGAAGGCGGGCACGGGTGAGCGGCCGTCCTTGCCGTGCCCGAGTGCGTCGAACCCGGAGTCGTCCGCGCGCAGGGTCGTGCCGTTCAGGCCGAGCGGGCGCAGGACCTGGTCGGTGAGCAGGTCCTCCCACGGTGTGCCGGTCGCGGCGGCGAGTGCGTGTCCGAGTACGGCGACGCCGTAGTTGGAGTAGCGCCATCGGGTGCCGGGGCGGTGGCGCGGCCGGTGACGCAGGAAGGCGTCGACGACCCGGGCGGCCTGGAAGCGACCGTAGGGGTTGGTGTGCCAGGCGGGCAGAGCCCGGAGGAAGAAGCCGGACGGCAGGGCGGGCAGTCCGGAGGTATGGGTGATCAGATGGGCGAGCGTCACCGGGTTCGCACCGGTCGGCCGCCTCTTGTCCAGGAAGGCGGTGGCCGGTTCACCGCCGGACAGCAGTTTGCTGTGGATCAGCCGGGCCAGCAACAGGCCGGTGAACGTCTTGGCGGCCGAACCGATTTCGTACCGCAGGTCCTCCCGTGAAAGCGGCGGAGCCGGGGCGGTACCGCCGCTCAGGACGGTGCGGCGCCCGTGCCGCGAGAGGGCGAAGACGACGTCCGGCGCGTCGGCCGCGCTGACGGCGTCCGCGAGCCGGGCGTCGAGTGGTCCGTCGTCCAGGGCGAGGTCCGGTGACTGGACGCGCGGGGCAGGGCGAGCGGCCGCGGGCGTGGCACGAGGGGCGTCGAACTGTTCGCCCTGCCACGAGGCGTGCCGACGGGGTGTCACGAGGCGTGTGCCAGGCGGGACAGGGAGCGGGAGGTGGCCAGTACGGAGGCGTAGGCGGCGACCAGGGTCGGGTGATAGACGATGTCGAACACCTCGTCGGGGGCGCCCTGGGGCATCGACCGCAGGGCGGGCATGGCCCCGTCGGGCTGCTGTGCGGCGGCGAAGCCCTCCCAGGCCCGTTCGTCCAAAGTGGGGCGGGGCAGGCAGGCGTCGACCACCAGCAGTTCGCCGAGCAGGTCCCAGCGCTCGAGGTCCAGCCAGTCGTCGATCCAGACGGGCAGCCAGGTGGCGAGGTAGTCGGCGGTGGCGGGCGGCAGACCGTCCGGGTTCTCCCCCCAGTCGGTCAGGTGGAACACGTTGTGTGTGACGTCGTAGGCGATGTGGCCTTCCACGGTCCAGGGCTCGGGGGTGCGGGCCAGCCAGGTCGTGTCCCGCAGTTCGGCCTCCGGAGGACGCGGCGGGAGGCCGAACCGGCGCTGGAACGCCGACAGCCCGAGCCTCCGGGTGGGGGTCGCCTCGAACGACACCCAGCTGTCCAGCCGGTGGTTCAGGGCGGCGGCCCGCTCCACTTCCGGCTGGCTGTAGCCGAGTTCCTTGAAGGGCAGGTACACCTCGAACGGGATGGGGGAGATCGGCTCCGTGAGCTGCCCGCGCACCAGCATGCGGCCGCCGTCCAGCGTCTCGCGCCAGGCGTGGTCGAGGAGTTGCCGGGCGAGCTGTGCCTGGCGCGATCCGGCGACTCCCTCGCGGAACAGCACCTTGCAGATCATGGCGAGTTCGCCGATGGGTTTGAAGCGCTCCAGGAACCCGACCTCGGGGTCGACGTCGGGTTCCAGCTGAAATCCGTCGCGGTGGGCCCACAGCCATTCCAGGGCGCCCGCTCCGACGTTGTGGATCAGGCGGGTTTCGGTCATCCCAGCACTCCTTGTCCGCCGGGCCGGTGGTGCGTGTCTGCCCGGGCTCCGTCCTCGAGACGCCCTGTGGTCAGGGTTGCCGCGAAGGCGGCCATGAGGGTGGGGTGGTAGTGGGAGAGGAAGTCGGGGCCGCCGTCGTGGTCCGCTCCGCCCCCTTGCTCCGGGATCGCGCCGGAGGGGTGCTGTACCGCCGCGACCCGTGCCCAGGCGTCGTCGAGGACGGCTGGTTCCGGCAGCAGCGGCAGACTCGCCGCCACGGCCAGAAGCTCGCAGCCGAGGTCCCACATCCCGGCGTCCAGACAGGTGTCGAGCCAGGGCGGCAGCCAGTCGGCCAGGTAGCCGGCCAGGTCCGGTGGGACGCCCCCGGGCCCGGCGCGCCCCCAGTCGGTGAGGTGGAAGACCACGTGGGTGAGGGAGTAGCCGGAGGACTGCTCGAAGGTCCAGGGCTCGGGCAGCCCGGCCAGCCAGGTGTGCCGCAGCGCCTGCGGCATCGCGTCGGAGGCCCGGATGCCGCTGCGTGTCTCGGCGTTCAGGACGCCGAGCCGCCGGGTGGGCTCCTGCTCGGTGAGCCGCCAGCCGCGGGTGCGGGCCACCGTGGCGGTGGCCGCCTCGTAGCCGGGGTGCCGCAGGCCCGCCGCGGCCATGGCGGCGTACACCTCCAACGGGTAGGTGGCGAAGGGCTCCAGCCGTTGCAGGCGCACGAACAGCTCTCCCCGGCCGGTCTGTTGCCAGGCGAAGGTCATGAGGTCGGCCGCGCACGCGTGGAGCGGATCCGGGGGGGCGGTGTGCCGGGACACGGTCGCGCACACCTGGGCCAGTTCCCCGAGCGGTTTCCAGCTGCGGTTCACCTGTCCGTCGACGGCCAGCGCGTCCTCGCCCAGCGCGAACTGCTCGCGATGCGCGGACACCCACGCCAGCGCGTCCTCGGCCACCTGCCGTGGCGCCCGTACATCCCTCACACGAACGCTCCCGTCCGTGTCAGCCGTGCCGCCCTCACCTGCAGCGCCACGAGTGGGTCCTGTCCGCCCATCAGCTCCACGAAGTCCAGGCCGTTCTCGAGGCCCAGCGTCCGCGGTACGCCGTCCAGCAGGGTCAGCCAGCGTCCGGCGCCGGCCGCCTGCCGCCAGTCTCTGCGGCGTACGGCGCGCACGAAGCCGCGGGCGACGTCGACCGGCCGGTGCACGGCGGCGCGTGCCACCGCGCTGTCCTCGCCGGGCAGGGCGAGGGCGGCCAGCACCGCGAGCTGGTGCGTCAGGAGTTGCCAGGTCGCGCCCTCGAGCCAGGAGGCGTCCGGCTCTTCGTCCGGGCCGTCGGCGTGGCCCGGGTCGAGCCGCCGCATTGTGCGTCGCATGGCCCAGTGGCTCCACACGACGGTGGGGGCGGCGTGGGCGCCGGGCGGATAGGTATCCACGGCCTTTTGGAACACGGCGAGTTCGTCGGGCGGGGGCGGGGTGTGCAGAAGGGTGCTCGGCAGCAACGCGTCGGCTCCCAGCACACGTACGGCCGCGAGGGCGAGGCCCTCCGCTTCCGGGTCGACCGCCGCGGGGGCGACCGCACGAGCGTGGTCTCCGCTCCGAAGAGCGGAGACCACGCCGGAAGCGAGGTCCTGCACCGCGTCCTGCAAGAGAGACGAAGTGCCTGACTGCTTCATGATTGCTCCTGTCGATCCACTCAACCCTTCTTGGGGCGCGGGGTGGGCGGCGACAGGAGGAGACCGAATCCGCCCTTGAACAGCGCGAGTGCGGCGCACTCACGGCTGTCGCGGTAGACACCGTCGGTCTCTGCGGGGTCGAGTGCCGCCTCGATGTCGGCACTCTGGATGCCCGTCAGTTCCTTGGCGACCTTGTCGGTGGGGGACATTGCACCATCTCCTTGAGGGAAGCGGATGCTTTCTCCTCTAGTGCACCTGATGGGGACAAATCATGCCAACTTACCCATGAGTTTATTTACATCACTTGTTCAACATCCAGCGCACGCGTATCAGCCCTGCGGCGCGAACCTCGTGCGTGCTTTCGCCCCTGGCGGGGAACCCGGCGAGCGCTGTACCCACCGACACCCTTGGAGAGGGCCATGAGTCTGTTGCGCGTGCTCGGCCGCCCCATGCTGGCCTCGATGTTCCTGACGGGCGGCCTGAGTTCCGTCCGTGCCCCGGAGGACGTCGCCCCGGTCGCCGAGCCGGTCGTACAACCGGTCACCGAACGCGTCTCGGCGCTGCCCGACCGCACCGAGCAGGTCGTACGGCTCAACGGCGCCGTACAGGTCGTGGCCGGCCTGATGCTGGCCACGGGGCGCATGCCACGCCCGGCCGCGCTGGCCATCGCGGCCACGCTGGTGCCCACCACGCTGGCGGCGCACCGCTTCTGGGAGGCGGAGGACCCCTCGGAACGGGCCCAGCAGCGCATCCACTTCTTCAAGAACCTGTCCATGCTCGGGGGGCTGCTGATCGCCGCCGACGACACCGGCGCCCGCCCTTCGCTGATGTGGCGTGGCACCCACGCCGCGCACGGCCTGCGGCACGACGCGGGACTGGTGCGCCGCTCCGTCCGTGCCACCGCACGGCCGGCCGCCGCGGCCGGCCGGGTCCGGGCCAAGCTTCCCGTCTGAGTCGTCGGGGCTGTTCGGGACGGCGCGTTAGCCCATTGGGGCCGGGGGGACCCGGGGGCTGGAGGTGAAGGACATGGGACACGGAGGAAACGTCATCGACGAGCTGGTGACCGATCACCGCGAAGTCGAGGAGATGTTCGGCAGGATCGAGGCACTGCCGTCCGGTCACCAGGACCGCAAGGTGTACGCGGACCAGGTCACGATCGAGCTGGTACGGCACTCGGTGGCCGAGGAGGCCTATCTGTACCCGGCCGTACGCGAGCACGTGGCCAACGGGGACACCCTTGCCGACCGGGAGCTCGAGGACCACGCCACGGCCGAGCGCCTCATGAAGGATCTGGAGGACTGCGACGCGGGCGACGCCGACTTCGACCGGCTGATGGGCATGCTGATGAGCGAGATCCGCTCGCACATCGCGGACGAGGAGGGGAACCTCTTCCCGGCCCTGCGGCAGGCCTGTCCGATGGACACGCTCAACGAGCTGGGCGACAAGGTCCGCAAGGCTAAGAAGACCGCCCCGACCCGGCCGCACCCGGCCGCCCCCGACAAGCCCCCGGCGAACAAGCTCCTGGCTCCGGGCACGGGGATGGTCGACCGGCTGCGCGACGCGCTGACCGGCCGCGGCAAGTTCGACTAGGCAGCGGGTGGGTCAAGCGGCCGTCGCGTCCTCGCGGAACCAGGCGATCGCGCGCCGCAGCCCTTCCTCGGCGCGTACCTGCGGCTCCCAGCCGAGTTTGTCGCGGGCCAGTGTGATGTCCGGGCAGCGCACGGCCGGGTCGTCCACCGGCCGTGCGACGGGGCGGATCTCCGAGGCGGACCCGGCGAGTTCGACGATCAGTCGCGCCAGGTCGAGCATGCTGATCTCGGTCGGGCTGCCGATGTTGACGGGGCCGCGCATGCCGTGGGCGGCCGCCGCGAGGACGCCGCGCACGGTGTCGTCGACGTAGCACAGCGACCGGGTCTGCCGGCCGTCGCCGGTCACGGTGAGGGGCTCGCCCGCCAGGGCCTGCCGTACGAAGGCCGGCACCACGCGTGCGTCCTGGCCGTGCATCCGGGGGCCGTAGGTGTTGAACAGCCGCACGATGCAGGTGTCGGTGCCGCGGGTCTCGGCGTGGGCGGTGGTCAGCGCCTCGCCGAAGCGTTTGGCCTCGCCGTAGACGCTGCGCGGGCCGACTGGGTTGACGTTGCCCCAGTAGCGCTCGTCCTGGGGGTGCTGCCGTGGGTCGCCGTAGACCTCGGAGGACGAGGCCAGGACGAAGCGTGCCCGGGAGGAGTGTGCGAGTTCCAGGGCGTTGCGGGTGCCGAGGCTGCCCGTCTCCAGGGTGTGCAGCGGCAGCCGCAGGTAGTCCGCCGGGGACGCCGGCGAGGCGAGGTGCAGGACGAGGTCGGGCCGCTGCTTGACCGGCAGTCCCTCCGTGACGTCGGCCTGCACCAGCGTGAAGCCGGGCCGTTCGAGCAGCGGGGACAGGTTCTCGGCCCTGCCGGTGCTGAAGTCGTCCACGCAGGTGACGGCGGCGCCCGCGTCCAGCAGGGCCGCGCACAGATGGGATCCGACGAATCCGGCACCACCCGTGACGACGGCGTGTTCCCAGCTCCGTGTGAGGGCGGTGGTCATGTCGGTCTCTCCTCCGTCAGCGGCGTTCCCACGCTCAGCGTCCGCCGCCCGTGTGAGCAGGGCACGGTCGCGTACGGCAAAGAGGTGAGTGACGGAGGGTGAGGATGGCGCCCGGCAGGGGCGCCGGGTCAGGCGATCAGTGTGCGGCCCGGGTGGAGGCGGTCCAGGAGCTGGGAGTGGTGCAGGCCGGCCACCGGGGCGAGCAGGTCGGGGTGGCGCAGCAGGACGGCTGCGCGCCGGTCGCCGTCGTCGGGGGCGACGAGCCGGCGGAACTCGGCCGGCGTGCCGGTGCTGTGGCTGCCCTCGGCGAGCGCGGCCACCGCCCGGTCGGCCAGCTCCGGGGCGGTGAGCAGACAGGCCGCCCAGCTCGCGACGACCTCGTCCACCCAGGTGCGCCAGGCGTGCGCGTCGTCCCCGTCGTCGCCCGGGGCCGCGTCGGCGCCCGTGACCCAGTCGAGCCGCCCGGAGCCGCCGGGGCCCGCCATGCCCAGCAGGCCGGCGTCCATCTCCGTCGGGTACCTGAGCCACGCCGCGACCGTCACGGCCTGCCGGGCCTGCACCTCGCACAGGGCGGAGGCCAGCGCGCCGCCGGAGGCGGGGAAGGCGCGGGTCAGCCACTGGGCGGTCGCCGCGATGACAGGGGAGAGATCTGTTTGCACTGCCGGGCCGTCCGAAAGGGTGGGGGTAGTGGGGATCTGCTCGTAGACGGTAGCCCCCGTCGTGCTCGCCCGGGCGTGACGGGGACCTCGTCCGTGACGTGGCCTCGGCCACATCGCCAGAGCCCGGAGGGAGCAGCCCCGGTGCCGTTTCGCAGCGAAGGGGCCGGGCACCCGGCCCCCGTGCTCTTCCATGGGCCCGGCGAGTCCGGCGAACCCAGTGGTCCGGCCCGGTGTACCCGAACCCGGTCGCCGCTGCGCACACTGCGCTTCGACGGCTGGATCGCGGGGATCGGAACGGCGTCCGGCGCTCGCGTGGTGCTCGGGCACTGGGCGAGGTCGCCGTTCGGGCCGTTCAGCGACGTGATGTTCGAGGAGCCCGGCGGCCTGCGGCTGCTGCTGGCGCCCTCGCGGGAGACGGCGGCCTTTGTGGCCGGTACGTATGTCTTCGACGAGGTACGGGTCGTGCCGGTCGCGGTGCGGGTCACCGACCGCCGGCACTGGGCGGTCTCGGCGCCGTCGCTCGACCTGCGCTTCAGCACCGGCCGCAGGGGCCTGCCGGGCCTCGCGCTGCGGGCGGTGCCGGGCCGGCTCGCCACCCGCCCGGGCTGGATCGCGCTGTGGGACCGGCCCGCCCGGCTGCTGCTGGGCGCCCGCACCCACGGCAGCGCCCGGGCCGACCGGCACCAGTGGTACGGCGTCCGGGACCTGCACCCCGTCACCTCGGCCACCGTCACCTACGGGGGCGAGAGCCTCGGCGCTCTCGCCCCGGTCGAGCCTCCCGTGCGGTTCGGGCCCGGCTCGACGCCCCGAAGTCCCTGCGTCGTACGCGTCACCACGCGGGTGGCCGTGGCACAGGGCCGGAGCAGAACAGGAGCAGTGCCATGACGGAACAGCGAACGGACCCGCCGGGCGCACCGGGTGCTCCGGCCACGGACATGTCCCTGCTGGGCATCTACCTCAACGACCATCTCGCCGGTGCCACCGCCGGGACCGCTCGGGTCCGCTATCTGCTGCGCTCGTGCGGTGATCCGTCGCTCGCCGACGCCCTGGCTCCGATCGCCGACGAGATCGCCGAGGACCGGGCGAGCCTGCTCCACATCATGCGGCGGCTGGACGTCCCGGTACGGCGCTACAAGGTCTACGCGGGCCGGGCGGCCGAGCAGATGGGGCGTCTGAAGAGCAACGGCAGCCTGGTACGGCGCTCCCCGCTGAGCACGCTGTGGGAGCTGGAGGCGCTGCGGCTGGGAGTGGACGGCAAGACCGCGGTCTGGCAGGCACTCCGCGCCCTGGCCGGCACGGACCAACGCCTCGACGCGCGGCAGCTCGACGACCTCGTCGAACGGGCCCGGCGGCAACACACCTCGCTGGAGGAACTGCGCCGCAGACAGGTCGACGTCGCCTTCCGCGCAACCAGCTGACGCGCAGCGCTCCGGAGAATCGGCCCGACGTCACCAGAACCTGCTGCTGAGGGCGGGCTGATGCGTCAGATCCACGGCGTCCCGCAACCGCAGCGCGACGCTGATGACGGCGCGCAGGGCCGAGGGGCGTACGGTCTGGGCGGTCTCGGTGGCCAGGACCAGCAGGCAGGCCGCCGCCTGCTCGACGACCGAGACGGGGAGGGTGAAGTCGCTGTCGGCGGCCGCGCGAAACGCCTTCAGGGGGATCGCGGCTCCGTCGATGGCCCGTTGCGCGGCCTGCTCCAGGTGCTGTGCGGCCTGTTCGCACACGGGGGCGGGCAGGGCGATGGTGCGCTGGAACGGTGAAGTCGTCATGCCCGACTGCTCCCCCGGCGGCCGCCGGTTCTGTCGGTGGGCGGCGGGATTTCACCGTCCCGCGTGACCGGCGCGTGGCGAATGTCCCGGAGGAGAAGGTCGCCGGCAACCCGGAGTTCGACGTTTCGCTGTACGCCCAGAACATCCAGGCGTCCATCGACATCGGCCCGGTCACCACGGCCCGCTCCGCTCCGGTCGCCTGGGCGATCGTGAGCACGTACTGGAACGGCGGGTCCGGCAAGGCCGACTTCACGGCGTACGCCGGCCTGGACGCGACGCGGCCGATCCAGCTGCTCGACGTCGACTGCTGTTCCGGGAGCTGCACGACTCCGCCACGTCCGTACGCTGGTCGCAGCTCAGCCGCGGAGTCGAGGAGGACCACGTATGACCGCCCGTACGGACGCCGTCGCCCGGCTCACCGGACGGGTGGTCACCGGCGAACGGCCCCTGTCCGGGGCCCTCGCGCAGGTCACCCTCGACGACGGGCGGGTGGTGGTCGTCAAGCGTGCCGACGATCCGGGGGCGACGCGGGCCGAGGCGGCCGGGCTGCGCTGGCTGGCCGGTGCCGGGGCGGTGCGGGTACCGGGCGTGCACGGCCACGACGGCAGCTGGCTGGTCATCGACCGGGTTCCGCAGGGGCGGGCGAGCCGGGAGGCGGCGGTCCGTTTCGGTCGTGACCTGGCGGCCCTGCACGCCGCCGGGGCGCCCGCGTTCGGCGCGCCGCCACCGGACGGGCCCGCCGACGCGTACATCGGGCTCGCCCCGATGCGCAATGAGCCGGGCGCCGACTGGCCGCGCTGGTACGCCGGGCATCGTGTCCTGCCGTATCTGCGGCGCGCCGTCGATCAGGGCACCGTCCGCCCTGGTGAGGCGACCGTCGTGGAGCGGCTGTGCGAGCGACTGCCCGGGCTGGCCGGGCCGGCCGAGCCGCCTGCCCGGCTGCACGGCGATCTGTGGAACGGCAACGTGCTGTGGGGGTCCGACGGGCAGGTGTGGCTGATCGATCCGGCCGCGCACGGCGGGCACCGCGAGACCGACCTGGCGATGCTGCGTCTCTTCGGATGCCCCCACCTGGAGGCCGTGCTGGAGGGCTATCAGGAGCAGGCGCCGCTCGCCCCCGGATGGGCGGACCGCACCGGCGTGCACCAGCTGTTCCCGCTGTTGGTGCACGCCGTGCTGTTCGGCCGGGGGTACGCGGAACAGGCCCTCTCGGTGGCCCGTGGCGCCCTGTCGGGGTGACTGGCGGCGGCCGGGGAGGATGGTCAGTGCGTGAACCGGGGCGCGGTCGGAGGTCGGGCTACGAACGCCGCCCCTCGACCACGGACCAGACCTCCCTGAGGAGGGCCGGATAGTCCTCGCCGTACGTGACCACGGCCGCGTACATCGCGTCGAACGCCGCCTGGAGCGGGTCGGATTCGGCGGCACCGGTGATCGCGGGGAGGGCCGCGTGGGGCTGGGAGATGCGCAGGGACGGGTCCGGCCGACCGATGCTGATCATCACGGTGGGCGGGGTGGAGCCGGAGGCCGGCGGATTCGCCATGGTGGTCGGCGATTCCGTCTCGGCGATCGACCGTTCCGCCTCGGCGGCCGGCGGTTCGGCCACGGCCGGCAGCGGTTGGGCCTGCGCGACCACCGTTCTCGCCACGGCCGCTGCCGGGCCGACCACAACCTGTGCCGCCTCCTCGGCGTGCAGGCCGTGGTCACCCGGGGACAGGGGCGGCCGGAAGGGGGGCCGCTCGGGCGGGACGGCACGGCCGACGGTGCGGTCCGGGACGCGTGGGTCGGTGGCCAAGGTCTGCCACATACGGGCGTCGTCATCGAAGGGCGGTGGCAGCGGGCGGCCTTCGGCCAGGGCCGTGAGCGCGTCGGCGACCCAGTCGAGGGTGGTGAGACCGGCCGCATCACAGGCCCGGCGGGCGGCGAGCAGGGCCACCGCGCGCTGGGTGGCGGGACCGGAGGCGTCGAGGGCGTGGACCAGGGCGGGGTCGAACAGGAGGAGGCCGCGGACGTTGCCGCCGACGTCGCGCAGGGCCTGGCTCGGCGACTGTCCGCCCCACTCCCAGCGTTCGCGGGCGAGCAGACGCTCCCGTCGCGCCGTCTCCTCGGCGAGGCGGGCCAGGCGTTCGGCTTCGGCGCGTTCGGCCGGGGTGGGGGGCGGCGGCAGTTCGCGGGCGTAGCGGTGCCAGTTGGCGGCGCTCAGCGAGGTCTGTTTCAGGACGCGGTCCGGCTCGGGCGGGGCTGGCCAGAACTGCAGGAGATAGCAGTCCAGTTGGGGCTCGTCGTCCAGCCGGGTGTCCTCCTCGCCCGCCCGGTCCATGCCCTGGGCGCAGTACCGCACCCGGTAGTCGGTCTCCTCCAGGCCGAGCGGCCAGGAGGCCTCGCCCGCCCACTGCACGAGCGCGCTGTCCGGCGACACCGGACGGAAGGACACCTCCACCACGTCTTCCCAGACCGGGTCCAGCGGCGGGGCCTCCTCACACACCTCGACCGTGAAGCCGACGCCGCCGGTGTGCAGGCCGGTGCTCAGCCAGAGGGAGCCCGGTGACGCCGCCCCGCACAGCCCCGCGCACTGCCCGGCGAACGCCTCATCGAGGCCCGGCCCGTAGCCGTCCGGGTCGCTCTCGACGTAGATCTGGCCATAGTGCACATGCACCTCTCCCTCGACCGGCCTGCGCACGATCAGCTCCTCCTCGCAAGGGGTGGAAGGGTGAGCAGTCGGCATCGTGGCATCCGCCACTGACAATCAGAGCGCGATCATGGGAGAGCGGAAAGATGCGGCACGTCTACTGGATCGGGGGCGGCAGCGGTGCGGGCAAGTCCACGATCGCCCGCCGGCTCGCCGATCGACACGGCTGGCGTCTCTACCCGACGGACGATGTGATGCGGGACCACGCTCGACGGACCACCGCCGAGGAAGCGCCGCTCCTGCACGAGTTCATGGCCATGGACATGGACGAGCGGTGGGTGAACCGGTCTCCCGACACCATGCTCGAGACGTTCCACTGGTTTCGCGGCGAGGCCTTCGGCCTGATCGTCGAGGACCTGCTGCGCATGCCGCGGGAGACGGGTGTCGTGGTCGAGGGGTTCCGCCTGCTGCCGCACCTCGTGCAGCCCCTCACCGCACCCGGGCACGCCGTCTGGCTCCTGCCCACACCGGATTTCCGCGATGCCGCGTTCCGGAGCCGGGCCACTCCAGGCGGCGGATTCACGGCCAGGACCAGCGACCCGGAGCGGGCCGACCGCAACATCGCCGTGCGCGACGACCTGTTCACGAGACGCCTCCGCGAGGAGACCGCACGCCTCCGGCTGCCCACCATCACCGTCGACCTCACGATGTCGGAGGACGAACTCGCCGAGCGGGTGAGCGAGCTCTTCGGGCTCTGACCGCCGCCGGCCCTCGGCGACGTCGACGGCTCGACAAGAGGGCGCGGACACCGCCCGTCGGCAGTGTGCGCGCCCTGCGGCCCGTCGGGCCTCAGCCGCCGTCGAGGCGTGCGCGCAGGAGCCGCTTGCCCAGTTCGGCACCCTTGCGGCTGTCCGCCTGGGCCTTGCGGAACAGGTCCGCGACCTCGGTGTCCTTGGCGCGCTCCGCGTCCTGGATGTAGCTCTCCAGGCGCAGCGCGTTGTTCAGGCACGCCTCGACGTACCAGATCAGGTTGTAGTCCTTGTCCTGCGTACCGGTCACGCCGCCGGTCTCCGTCTGACTGGTCATTCGGATCTCCTTCTCGCGGAGCGGACGTCTTCAGGCGCCTGACGGGTACCCGTCCGCCGATCGGGCACACAGCTCGCGGGTATCACGTTCAGTGACTTCTCGGTTACGACCACCGGGCGGACTCTCCCCCTCGCCGGTCAGACCCGCACGCACCGCCAACTCCCCTCCCCTGCACGGCAATCCCGACAGTTACCCCAGATACGAACAGACGGCGATCACTTTCGGAACGAAGTGGCGTTCCACCGTGCGAGATCAGTCGATGACGGTGTGTACTGTGCTGCGGGTAGCTCGCCAGAGCACCTCGGACTCCGCCCTGCCCGACTCTCCCTGGAATCGCTTCGATGATCGAACTACCGGACCTGGCCGTCGGTGGTCTCGCCCTCGGCGCACTGTCCGCGTTCGCCCTCGGCGGCGGGCTGCTGCGCTCCCGGCGGCAACTGGAGGCCCAGCGCGCGAAGACGGCCGCACTGCGGGCACAACTCGACGGCACCTCACGGGCGTTCACGGCCGAGGTCGAGCATCTGGCGGCACGGCGCCTGCCCTCCGCCGCCCGGCAGGCAGCGCATCCCCACGTCACCGTGCCCGGCCCGCTGAGCCCGCAGCTCGCCGGTTCGCCCTTGGGATTCGCGCTGGAGCAGGTGCTGAAGGGGCTGCACGCCGAACTCGCCGCGCAGCGCACCCGGATCGACGCCGCCGCGCAGGCCGGGATGCGCGGGGCCACCCGGGAGATCCAGGCGGCGCTGTACCGGTTGCAGGACGCCCTGCGCGGTCTGCAACAGCGCTATGACGACCCCGAGCTGGCGCAGACCCTGTTCGAGCTGGACCACGAGAACGAGCAGTCGCTGCGCCGCGCGCAGATCGCCGCGGTGGTGTGCGGGGCCTGGGTCGGGCTCGCCCGGGAGGAGTCGCACCTGGTGGACGCGGTGACGGGCGGTCAGGCCCGGCTCGCGGGCTACCAGCGCGTGCGGATCCACAACCACCTGGCGGCCGGCACCGCCCTGGTGTCCCACGCCGTCGAGCCGGTGGCCATCATCGTCGCCGAACTGCTCGACAACGCGCTGCGGCACTCCGCGCCCGACACCGGCATCGTGGTCAATCTCGAGGCCGTCCACCACGGTGCCTGTGTCACCGTGGACGACGCCGGGCTGGGCATGACGCAGGACGAACGGGCCCGGGCCCAGCGCATGGTGGGCAGTTGCGAACCGATCCTGCTGACCGAGCTCGGCGACCCGCCGCGCATGGGACTCGCCGCGATCGGCCAGCTCACCCGGCAGTTCGATCTGAGCGTCGACCTGTCCTCCCCGTCCCCGTACGGCGGTGTGCGGGCGGTGCTGCGGATCGACCGTCATCTGCTGACGCGGATCGACCCCGAGGAACTGCCCCCGGCGGCCAGCGCCCCGCGCTCCACCCGCAGGGAGGCCGTGCGGGACACGGCGGGCGGCTCCGCCTCGCCCCGTGGCGCGGAGCCGGGCGCGCCCTCCCCGTCCCCTGGAACCGAACCCGCCCGGGCCGCCCCGTCCCACGGAGCCCAACCCGCCCCGGCCGCCGTGTCCGACGGGTCCCAGGAGCCCGACGAGCCCGCGCCGACCGCCGGGTCCCACGGGTCCCACGGGCCCGCGCCGACCGCCGGGCCCGACAGGCCCGAGCCGGCCGCCACCGCCCCGGACCACGAGCACGGCTACGGCACGGACCAGGAGGACCGGGCCGGCGCCCCGGCCCCGGGCCACCACAGCCCCGGTGACAGCGGCGGCCTCCCCCAGCGCCGTCGCCGCAGCCGAGCCGCGCCGCCGTCGGACACCCAGGGCTCCGGATCCGCGCCGGCTCCCGCTCCACAGCGCGGGCCCCGGCGCCCCGAGGAGTCCGCCGCCGCCCTCGGCGCGCTCCAGTCCGGCACGGCGGCCGGACGTTCCTCGGCCGCCAGGCCGAACGCCGGCGCCTTCCCAGCCGTACCTGAGGGTGCCCCGGCCACGACCACGGCCGACGCGGCATCCGACGACACCGACCACGACCTGAACGACCACGAAGGGGGAACGGCTCGATGACCAGCCGCGCAGCGGGGGACACGGCATGGGTGCTCGAACCGGTCCTGGAGGTGCCGCACGTCGTGGCCGCCGCCCTGCTCACCCGGGACGGACTCGTGACGGGCTACACCGACGCGCTGTCGCAGCCGTCCGCCGAGCGGGTCGCCGCCATCACCAGCACCGTGCAGGGCGCCTGCCGTACCGCGGCGGCGGCGTTCGCCGACACCGACCAGGCCGAGATACGGCAGGTCGTCATCGAGTCGGACCACGGCTATGTGCTCATCGTGCCGACGGACCACGGCACCTGCGTGGCCGCGTACGGCGATCCCGAGGTGCGCCTGGACCTGCTCGCCCACCGGGTGCACTCGCAGGTCGCCCGGCTGGGCGAGAAGGCGATGACCGCCGGCCCCCGAGGTGCCGACGGCGGCACGCCGGCATGACCGGCCGCAGAGGCGGCCGTCCCCTGGTTCCCGCGTACCTGTCGACCGGCGGGGTGGCGCGGCCCAGCCGTGCCCATCTGGAGCGGCTGTCCGTGCTCACCGCCAGCGGTGAGCCGGCTCCCCCCGATCTGCCCGCCGCCCAGGCGGCCCTGCTGGAAGAGCTGGAGTACGGGTCGCTGACGGTCGTGGAGGCCGCTGCCCTGCTGCGGCTTCCGGTCTCCGCCGTGCTGGTGCTGGCCGCCGGCCTCGTCGACCGCGACCTGGCACTGGCCCGCGCGCCGATCCCGCCCGCCCGTCGCTTCGACCCCGACCTGCTGAAGAGAGTGGCCGATGGCCTCCGCGACCTCAAGCACCGTTGACGCCCGGCCCGGCGGCACGGACATCCACCTCCCCGACACCGCGCGCGACCTGGTGAAGATCCTGGTCACAGGGCCCTTCGGGGTGGGCAAGACCACCCTGATCCGCTCCGTCTCCGAGATCCGCCCGCTGCACACGGAGGAACAGCTCACCGAGGCGTCCGCGCAGGTGGACGATCTCGCCGGAGTGCGGGACAAGTCGACCACCACGGTCGCCATCGACTTCGGCCGGATCAGCCTGCCGGGCGGGATCGTGCTGTACCTGTTCGGCACGCCCGGCCAGGAGCGGTTCCGGCCGCTGTGGGACGACATCGCCTACGGGGCGCTCGGCGCGCTCGTCCTGGTCGACGCGCGCCGGATCGACGCCTCGTTCGACGTGCTCGGGCTGGTGGAGGAGACCGGACTGCCGTACGCGGTCGCCTTCAACACCTTCCCGGACGCGCCCCGCCACCACACGCCCGAGCAGTTGCGTGCCGCCCTGGACCTGGAGCCGACGACCCCGATGGTGACCTGCGACGCGCGGGAGGCGGACTCCTCGATCGACTCCCTGCTCGCCCTGGTCCAGCACCTGATCGACCACCGACCCGCGGAGCACCGGTGAATCGTTTGTCCCCCGCCGAGCAGGCCTTCTCCCTCGCGTCGCCCGTACGCCTGTGGGAGGACGGCTTCGCCCGCGACCCGTCCCCCTACTACGCGGCCCTGCGCGCCCACGGCCCGGTCGGCTGGGCGGAACTCGCGCCCGGGGTGGCCGCGTACGTCGTCACGGACCGGCGGGCGGCGCTGGACCTGCTGCACGACACGAAGACGTTCTCGCACGATCCCCGGCCGTGGGAGGCGACCGTCCCCGACGACTCCCCGGTGCTCGGGATGATGCGCTGGCGGCCCAACACCCTGTTCGCCGACGGCGCCGCCCACATCCGCTACCGCACCACGCTGATCGACGCCTTCGACCTGGTGGAGCCGCACGACCTTCGGGCCCGGATCCACCGGGCGGTGCACCTGCTGGTGAGCCGGTTCGGGCCGCGGGGCGAGGCCGACCTGGTCGGCGAGTTCACCAGGCCGCTGATGGCGCTGGTGTTCAACAGCCTGTTCGGGCTGCCGGACAGCGCGAGCGACCGGCTCGACTCCGCGCTCGGCAAGCTGATCGAGGGCGGCGCGCAGGCGGCGGAGGGCGAGGCCGAGTTCGGCGGGTACGTGCTGGAGCTGATCGCCGCCAAGACCCAGCGGCGCGGCGACGACCTGCCGAGCTGGCTGCTGGACCATCCGGCGGGGCTGACCCCCGAGGAGGTCACCTGGCAGGTGTTCCTCACGCTCGGCGCGGGGCACGAGCCGACGGCCAACCTGGTGTCGAACGCGCTGTCCAGGATCCTCGGCAACCCGGCCTACTACTCGACGCTCACCAGCGGCGCCCGTCCCGTGACGGACGCGGTGCTGGAGGTGCTGCACCACGAGACGCCGCTCGCCAACTACGGCATCCACTACGCCCGTACGCCCGTGACCTTCCACGGCGTGTGGATCAGGGCGGCGGTGCCGGTGGTGATCTCCTACGGGGCGCTGGCGCAGGCCGCCGAGCAGGAGCGCGGCGCGGACCGCCACCCGGGGGACGCCTCCCATCTGTCCTGGTCGGCGGGCCCGCACGCCTGCCCGGTGAAGCAGCACACGCTGCTCATCGCCACCGAGGCGATCGAACGGCTCACCCAGTGGCTGCCCGACCTGGAACCCGTGCTGCCCCGCGAGAGTCTCACCTGGCGGCCCGGCCCGTTCCACCGCTCGCTGACGGCGCTGCCCGTCCGTTTCAGTCCCCGCTCCCCCGATCAGCCAGGAGGACGACCGTGACCGACCGCATCGCACTCGACCCATCCGGCGCGGACATCGCGGGCGAGATCGCCCGGCTGCGCACCCTCGGCCCGATCGTGCCCGTGGAGCTGCCCGGCGGCATCCCCGCCTGGGCGCCCACGCGCTACGACACGCTGAAGGAGCTCATCCTCGACTCGCGGGTCAGCAAGGACCCGCGGCTGCACTGGCGGCTGTGGCCCGAGATCGGCGAGCATCCGTCCTGGGGCTGGATCGTGAGCTGGGTGGGCGTGGTCAACATGCTCACCGCCTACGGCCCGGACCACACGCGGCTGCGCAAGCTGGTGGCACCCAGCTTCACGCACCGGCGCACCGAGGCGCTGCGGCCCCGGGTGGAGGCGATCACCGCGGAGCTGCTGGACGCGCTCGACGCGGCCGGCGGCGAGGTCGTGGACATCAAGGAAGGGTTCGCCCATCCGCTGCCGATGCGGATCATCTGCGAACTGTTCGGTGTGCCCGACGAGTTGCACGGGGACACCGCCCGGATGATCGCGGCCCTCATGGACACCACCGATCCGAGCCCGGAGCACGCGGCGTCCGTCCAGCGGCAGATCGGCACCGTGCTGCCCGCGCTGATCGCGCACAAGGCCGCGCACCCCGGTGACGACATGACCACGGAGCTGATCAAGGTCCGGGACGAGGACGGCGGCCGGCTCAGCGACGAGGAGCTGCTGTACACGCTGCTGCTGGTCATCGGGGCCGGCTTCGAGACCACCGTCAATCTGATAGGCAACGCGGCCGTCGCCCTGCTCCGCAGCCCCGAGCAGCTGGCGGCCGTGCGGTCGGGGGAGATCGGCTGGGACGCCGTCGTCGACGAGACGCTGCGGGCGCACCCGTCGATCGCGTCGCTGCCGCTCCGGTTCGCCGTCACCGACCTCACCGTCGGTGACGTCACGGTCCCGGCCGGAGACGCCATCCTCACGACGTACGCCGCCGCGGGGCTCGACCCCGAGCACTACGGTGCGGACGTGGGCGTCTTCGACGCCACGCGCGCCGCCGACGACCATCTGGCGTTCGGGATCGGGGTCCACCGGTGCATCGGCGCACCACTGGCCCGCCTGGAGGCGCTCACCGCGCTGCCGGCCCTGTTCGACCGCTTCCCCGACCTAAGCCTGGCCACCGGTGACGAGGATCTGCGGCAGGTGCCGTCCTTCATCGCCTTCGGCTGGCAGGAGATCCCGGTGCGGCTGCGGGGCTGAGCCCGCCGACGGGCAGCTCGCGGGAGCGCGACCGGTCCCCCGTTCCGGTCGTGCCCCCGCGGTGCGTTGAACTTACGTCCATGGCAGAGGCCTTGTGAACCGCGTCGATGCCCGTTGCACGCTCAACAAGGCTCACCCGTGCACAGCCGAGTCCGGTTGACCCTGTTTCGTCCCGCCTGGGGCTGGCCAACCGGTTGCCCCTGAGGCAAACCGGTCAGTCGTGGCGGTGGAAATCCGGCACGTCGAGATCACCGACGGCCAGGTGCGCGAGCACGACCTCGTACAGGTCGGTACCCGCTGCCAGCAGCTGGCGTTCCAGGACGGGTTCGGCGCTGCGGACGTGCTCGCGCACGGTCTGCGCGTGCACGCCCAGGGTCTGCGCGGCCCGTTCGGCGTTGCCGCCGGCGGCGATCCAGGTGCGCAGGGTCCGGCGCGGGTTCCTGGCGTCCGCGTCCAGCCGGCCCAGCAGGTCCTGTGCCCAGGTGCGCACGGCGGGGCCGGACAGCAGGTCGGAGAGCCGGAGTCCGGGGTTGCCGGTGTCGCTCGCCAGATGCGCGTCGGGCAGGCCGATCTGGGTGTTGAGCGCCAGGTGGACGACGGCCCGGACCGTGAGGTCGGCGAAGTCCGTGCCGAGCAGCCCCTCGACGCGTTCCATGCGGGCGCGGACGGTGTTGCGGCTGACGCCGAGGACCTTGGCGGCGTTGACGGCGGTGAACTCCAGGCCGAGACGGTTGGTGGCGAGCAGTTCGGCGCGGGTGTGGTGGGGCAGGGTGTCGAGCGGGCGCAGCACGCGGGACGTCCAGCCGCGCAGCGCCACCGGGTCCATCAGGCGTTCCGGGTGGGTGCGCTCGGCGTACACGGCCGTCTTGTCGGGCCGGAAGTGGGCGACGGCGAGGGCGCTGACGGCCTGTCCGTACGCGGTGGCGGTCCGGGCCAGGCTCTGCCGGACGCTGCCGCCGAGGAAGAGGTCGGGGTGCCGTCCCACCAGTGACCGCAAGGCCTCGCGCGTGGCGTCACGGGGGCTGACGACGATCACGTGCCCGTCCATGGCCGGGCAGCGCACGACCAGGGCTTCCTCCCCGGTGCTGTCCAGGCACTCCTCGGCGATGCGGTCGCGTACGGCGGGGCCGGACTCGACCACGTACACGCACGCCGTGTCGGCGTCGAGCAGTCCGGGCCAGAGCCCGGCGGCGACGCGGCGGGCGGCGACGGTGTCCTCGACCATGAGCAGCTGCAGGATGGCCAGGCGCAGGTCGGAGGTGGCCCGCCGGAGCCGGTGCCCTGCCGCGGTCGACTCGCGCGCCGCCAGCAGGAGCTCGATCACCTGAGCGGTGTGGGTGACCACGTCGGAGGACCGCCGGTCGAAGGGGGTCTCGCGGGAGACGGCCAGCACGCACGCGTGGGAGGGGTGTTCCACCCGGACCAGGCGCAGGTGGCGCTCCCGGCTCTCCCAGGCGGCGGAGGCGATCCGGCCGGCGGTGATGTCCGTGACGAGGTCCTCGTCCAGCGGCAGCCGGTTTCCGGCGATGAGATTCCCGGCGGCGTCCTGCAGGGCCACCGATCCGCGCACGGCGCCGGAGAGCCAGGCGACGACTCTGCGGACGTCGCGTCCCGCCGGGCGCAGATGCTCGAGCAGTTCCTCCGCCCACGCCGGACCCGCGCCGGCCGGCGTCTCCTGCTGCCGGTTCCCGTCCTCTCGGCCAGCCACCTCGGCCTTCCCCTCGCTCCTCGCACCGCCTCCGGCGCACCGGTCGGGGACGTTACCTCACGTGTGCCACGCACTCATCCCTGGCCGAAACCCCACCCTGCGCCACCGATCCACGCGGGCGGCATAAGCTCGGCAGATGGCGAAGTACTACGACGTGCACCCCGACAACCCCCAGCCGCGCACCATCGGCCAGATCGCCGACAGCATCCGCGCGGACGCTCTTGTCGCCTACCCCACGGACTCCTGTTACGCACTGGGCTGCCGCCTGGGCAGCCGTGACGGCATCGACCGGATCCGGGCGATCCGCAAGCTGGACGACCGGCACCACTTCACCCTCGTGTGCCAGGACTTCGCGCAGCTCGGCCAGTTCGTGCGAGTCGACAAGGACGTGTTCCGCGCGATCAAGGCGTCGACACCCGGCAGCTACACCTTCATCCTGCCCGCGACGAAGGAGGTGCCGCGCATGCTGCAGCACCCCAAGAAGAAGACGGTCGGCGTCCGGATCCCGGACCATGTCGTCACCCAGGCCCTGCTCGCCGAGCTCGGTGAGCCGCTGCTGTCCAGCACGCTGCTGCTGCCCGGCGAGGAGGAGCCGATGACACAGGGCTGGGAGATCAAGGACGAGCTCGACCACGTCCTGGACGGGGTGGTCGACTCCGGCGACTGCGGCACCGAGCCGACGACGGTCATCGACTTCTCCGGCGGGGAGGCGGAGATCGTGCGGCACGGCGCGGGCGACACCTCACGGTTCGAGTAAAGGGTACGCCAAGGGCCGTTCACGGTTGAACCGTGTGCGGGGGGAGGGCGAAATGCCCCGGGAAGCGGCGTGTCACGATGCCCGTGATCCGTCCGGTCAGCCGGACGGGTTCCTGGCCGAGACCCCGCAGGTCCGACACCCCGCAGAGAGGCAGCCCAGCCATGACCGCCGTACAGGGAACCGCTGTCGACATCCCTACCGAGGACGGCACCGCCGACGCGTATCTGACTCGTCCCGACGACGGGGCCGCCCATCCGGCGGTCCTGCTCTACATGGACGCCTTCGGTCTGCGTCCGCGCCTGCGGTCCATGGCCGACCGGCTGGCCGGTGAGGGCTACACGGTGCTGGTGCCGAACGTGTTCTACCGGCACGGTCGCGCCCCGCTTTTCGATCTGCCCGAGTTCATCGACCCGGGGGCGCGTCCGGAGATATTCGAGCGCATCATGCCGGTGATGCGGACCCTGACGCCGGACGTCGCGATGCGGGACGCCGCCGCCTATCTGGGCTGGCTGGCCGAGTCTCCCGCGGTGGCCGACGGCCCGGTCGCGCTGACCGGCTACTGCATGGGTGCCCGGCTCTCACTGCTCACCGCCGGCACCTACCCGGAGCGGGTCGCGGCCGCGGCCGGCTTCCACGGCGGGCGGCTGGCGACGGACACGCCGGACAGCCCGCACCTGGCGGCCGGCGAGATCACCGCCGAGCTGTACTTCGGCCACGCCGACCAGGACCCCTCGCTGCCGCCGGAGCAGATCGAGCGCCTGGAGGAGGCCCTGACGGCGGCGGGTGTCCGGCACCGCTGCGAGGTGTACCCGGGCGCTCCCCACGGTTTCACGCAGGCCGACACGGCGTCGTACCAGCAGGAGGGCGACGAGCGGCACTGGGCGGCTCTGCTCGACCTCCTGAAGCGCACATTCTGACCGAAGTCGACTCTCGATGAACGGAAGTTGTCGATCTACCGACGGTAAGGGCTTGCTTTCACGTGTCCATTGCCCGTAGACCTTGCCTCCACACCAGCCAAGACTCTGGGGGGAGTTGGCTTATGGACGGCACGGTCGACGGGTTCCGCTACGGTGCGGTGACCCCTGTTGCGGCCTATCTGATGGCTTGCCTGGGAGGTGCACTGGGGCTGCGGTGCATCGTGCGCACGCTGCTCAATACGCGATCCTGGAAGCCCGGCTGGCTGGCGTTAGGCGCCGCCTCCATCGGGTGCGGCATCTGGACGATGCACTTCATCGCCATGATCGGCTTCCACGTGGAGGAGACCCGGATCCGCTACGACGCGGCCACGACGGTGCTCAGTCTCGTCGTGGCCGTTGTCGTCGTCGGCATCGGCGTGTTCATCGTCGGCTACCGCGGCACGGGCCGCACGGTCCTGGCGGTCGCGGGTACCGTCACAGGACTGGGCGTCGCGACCATGCACTACCTGGGCATGGCGGCGATGCGGCTGAACGGCGACGTCGGATACGACCCGCTCGGTGTCGCACTGTCCGTGCTGATCGCCATCGCCGCCGCGACCGCCGCGCTGTGGTCCGCCGTCACGATCCGCAACCTGCTGATGAGCCTCGGGGCGAGCCTGGTGATGGGTGTGGCGGTGTCCGGGATGCACTACACCGGCATGGCCGCCGTCAGCGTCCATGTGCACGACACGGCCAACGGGACGTGGGCCGGCGACTCGCCCATGTCGCTGCTGCTGCCGATGCTGCTGGGACCGGTCGTCTTCCTGCTGCTGGCCGGGGTCGTGGTGATGTTCGATCCGCTGCTGGTGCTGGGCGAACGGCCCTCCGCGTCGCGTCCGGACACCTCCGCCCGGGGCTCGGTCGCGAACTCCGCCGCGTCGCCGGGCAGTTCGCGGCACGAAACGGCGCGGCCCACCCGCAGGCGGTGACGAACCCGCCGCGGACGGCTCCTGGTTCGATTGTTACGGTGCATCGGTGTCTGACTCCTCACGCGATACCGCCGAAGGCGCAGGCTGGAACAGCACCGAGCGCGGCGCGTACCAGCAGTTGATGCCGCAGCGGGTCGAGAAGATCTCCTGGCTGAACCCGAAGACGCTGTGGGACGCCCGTAACGGCGTGCTGGCCTCCTGGTTGGGTGACCCCACCGTCGGGATACGCGGCCGGTGGGTGGCACAGCGTGCGGCCACCGGCGCACCGGCCGACAAGGTGATCCGGCGCGAGGAGCCGGACCGGTTCTCCTTCCTCGTCATCGGCGACACCGGCGAGGGCGACGACCCCCAGTACGCCGTCGTGCCCGGCTTTCTGAAGACCGGTCAGGACACCAGCTTCGCCGTACTGGCCAGCGACGTGATCTACCCGGTGGGCAGCGCGGACGACTACGACACCAAGTTCTTCCGCCCGTACCAGGACTACCAGGCTCCCATCTACGCGATACCCGGCAACCACGACTGGTACGAGGACCTCGGCGGCTTCATGCGCGTCTTCTGCGACGACGCCCCGCCGCTGCCGCCCGAACCCCGGCCGCGTCCCCTCAGCCGGGCCTGGCTGCGGTCCCTGCTGTGGCACCGGCCGCGTCCGGACGACGGGCAACACCTGGCCGAGGCCCGCAAGTTGCGCTCCGACCCCGCCCAGCAGGCCGTCCAGCCGGGCCCGTACTGGGCGATCGACGCCGGACCGGTACGGATCATCGGCATCGACACGGGCCTGCTGGGCACCCTCGACGCAGAGCAGGGCACCTGGCTGCGCGAGGTCTCCCAGGGCCCTCGCCCGAAGATCCTGGTCACCGGCTCGCCCCTGTACGTGGACGGCAGACACGAGCCGTGCGCCATCGAAGGGGGCGGCACGGTCGACGACATCGTCCGCGACCCGGCGCACCACTATGTGGCGGCGATCGGCGGCGACATCCACAACTACCAGCGTTACCCCGTCCGCCTGGACGACGGACGCACTCTCCAGTACGTGGTGGCGGGCGGCGGCGGGGCGTTCATGCACGCCACCCACACCATCCCCCGCGTCTCCGTCGCGGACGTCACCGAGCAGGACTTCCGCTGCTATCCGCTGCGCGGTGACTCCCTCGCGTTCTACAGCCGGCTCTACGGCCGCCGGCTGCGTATGCGCCGCTTCTTCACGCTCACCGAGGCCGAGGCGACGGCCGTGATCGCCGAGCGCCTCGGCATCCGGCCGGCCCGTGCCCCGGGCGCCTCGGCCCGTGTCACCCGGCGCGTCCGCCTGGTCGCCGGACTGCTCGGCACCGGCCGCCGGCCCGACAAGGCCAAGCGGTTCCGGCTGCCCGTACGGAAGATCTACACGTCGCTGTTCTCGCCGAGCTCGGCGACCTACAGCCCGCCCTTCTTCAAGTGCTTCCTGCGCCTGGACGTCTCCCCGGACTCGGTCCGCCTGCGCTGCTACGCGGCCACCGGCGACCGCGCCCAGGAACTCTCCCCACCGATCGAGGACGAGGTGACGATCCCGCTGCGCTGACCCGGGGCGGCGGGAACAGCGCGGGCAGCCGCGGGGTTGGCACAGCCGTAGCCATTGAACGTTCAATGATGGAGGGTCCGTGCCTCTGACCTCACGACCGCTGCGCAAGCTGGGTTTCCTGACCATCGGGCTGTTCGACGGGGCGGACCCACGCCGCGGCCACGAGTCGACGCTGGAGATCATCGAGCTGGGCGAGCGGCTCGGCTTCGACAGCGCTTGGGTACGCCACCGCCATCTGCAGTACGGCATCTCCTCCCCCGTCGCGGTCCTGTCCGCGGCCTCCCAGCGCACCCGCCGCATCGAGCTCGGCACGGCGGTCATCCCGCTCGGCTGGGAGAATCCGCTGCGGCTGGCCGAGGACCTGGCCACCGTCGACCTGCTGTCCGGCGGCCGGCTCAACCCGGGCGTCAGCGTGGGCCCGCCGATGCACTTCGACCAGGTCAAGGGCGCGCTCTACCCGGACACGGCCGACGCCGAGGACTTCGGCCACGGGCGGGTGGAGCGGCTGCTGGACTTTGTGCGGGGCAAGCCGGCCACGGACTTCAGCGGGGTCGAGGGCTTCGAGGTCTTCTCGGACCGGGTGCAACCCCACTCCCCCGGCCTGGGCCGCCGTATGTGGTACGGCGGTGGCAGCCTGCGCTCGGCCCGGTGGGCGGGCGAGCACGGCATGAACCTCCTTACCAGCAGCGTCGTGAAGGCCGAAGGCCCCGACGGACCCTACGACTTCGCGGAGATCCAGCTCTCCCACATCCGCGCCTTCCGCGCCGCCCACCCCGACGGCGAGGCCGCCCGGGTCTCGCAGGGCCTCGTCGTCATCCCCACGGACTCGGCCACGCCCGAACAGCGCGCCCGGTACGAGGAGTACGCCGACCGGCGCACCCCTCGTACGACCGAACCGCAGGGCCCGGCGCGGCTGCTGTTCGCGCCGGACCTGGTGGGCACCTCCGCGGAGATCGCTGAGCGGCTGCACGCGCACGCCGCGTTCCGGGAGGTGGACGAGGTGGCGTTCGCGCTGCCGTTCGCGTTCGAGTACGAGGACTATGTACAGATCCTCACCGACATGGCGACGAAGCTCGGGCCGGCGCTGGAGTGGCGAGCGGGCACCCTCTAGGCCGTGTCCAGGCCCTCAACAGAAGGGAGCGTCCGGCGCGTTGGCCCAGAAGGACAGGAACGACCAAGTCTGGGCTCCGATGCGCCCGTCGACGACGATGCGGGCACATCGCTGGAAGTCCTCTGTCGCGGATTGCGTAACCGGGCCAAAGTCCCCGTCCTCGTCCAGGCCGGCGCCAATGGCCTGATTCAAGTAACACTGGGCTTGTTGGACTACCGCACCGGATGACCCCCGGCTAAGGCTGGGTCGTCTGTTGGTGTAGTTGCATACGTCGTCCGGCCCCTGCGCCACGAGGATTGCTGGACGCTTCAACTTATGTTCGGCCTGAGCGCTGGTCGCCGCGGCGGTCGCAGAAGTGCCGGGCGATGCCGCGAAAGTCGGTGGTCCTGCGAGGGAAATCGAAAGAGCCGCGGCCGCCGCGGCGGTGAGCACACGTCGCATCCTGATCACCTCCAGGTAGCATCCCATTTCTCATCGTGCGCTTCCCTCACGTGCGCTGCATCTCGGGGAGTGCTGTCGGCACTGCCGCGCAGGTTCACCGAGTTCCGATGCGGCTCCACTCGTGTCCGTCGAAACCGATGCCGCGAACTATCGCCGTGGCCCCGTCTCATAGATGCCCATCGGATATCGCTCAACTGATGCTCGTGTCAAAGGAATTGACGAACCATCGCTTGGCGAGCAATGACCGGGACTTGCCCGCGATCGTCTGCAACAACTGATGGTTCGCGGCGATGTGAACCGTGGCCTCGTGGGGGGGCAGGCAAGCTCTTCATACCGGGTCGCGACAGTCCGGTGCCGCTTGAGGCGGTCGATTCCGCCTCGACCGCATGCCGGGGCCTCATAGACAGACCGTCGTCGACGGGCCTTCGCGAGCCGGACCCTCACTCGGCGATCGGCTGAGCAATCGCCTGGCTCGTCCGCATAGGAGAGATCATCATGTGGGAATGTCTGAGAACTCATCCTCTGTAGCGCAGACGGTAGTGCGGCTCACTCGGTACACCAAGACGGATCAGGACGAGATCCTCGGCGAGGGCGATGATCCCTTCGGTGTTGCCGCGGCCCGTTTGGTCTGGCTGCCCAAGAAGGAACACTTCGGGATCAGGCACGGCGACCGGCTTGTGGCACACGCCGGCCTGCTACGGCTGCCGGTTGCCATTGGCGACACCGAGACAGAGGTGGTGGGCGTCGGTGGAGTGGCCGTCGCACCCGACATGCAAGGCCGGGGGTTGGCTCGTCTCGTGGTCACAACAGCACTGGACCATGCTCGCACGATGGGCCCCCGGCACGCGCTCCTGTTCTGCAGACCTCCCCTCGTGCCGCTGTACCATCGCCTCGGATGGCACCCGCTCGACGAGCAGGTAGTCGTCGAGCAACCAGAAAGCCGCCTGGTGGCCATGCCGTTGCGAACCATGGTGACGCCCCTGCGCGACAACGTGAACTGGCCTTCAGGGCCGGTGCGTCTGTACTCCCTCCCGATGTGACGGGCCCCGCCCAGCCTCACGTGCGCAGCGCCCCTTTGATCGGTGCACTGGCCACGCGGGACTGGTCGATGGGGCGTGGGTGTGGGCAGCGGGCTCGGCCCCGCGCAGGAAGACCGGTGGCAGCCTCTGACCTACATCCGGGGAGCAACGTTGTCAGTGCCTCCTGCCAGTATGCGCAGATGGCCTCAACTGACAGCCTGCTCAGCACCCCTGACGATCAGTCCCGCGCCCACCTTCTGGAGCTGATCGGTGCCATCGAACCGTGGGACCACCTGGAGCGCACTCATCTGGGGGCGGCCACGCAGTGGATCGCCGGCGCAGCTCCGCTCTACCGGGTGCGCAAGCCGGATGTTCCGGCGATGCACTTGGTGAGCTATTTCGTCGTCCTTGACGACACGCGCGGGCAACTGCTGCTCGTCGCGCACCGCAAGGCGGGCCTGTGGCTGCCGGCCGGAGGACACGTCGAGCCGGGTGAGGACCCGTGGGCCACGGTGGTCCGCGAGTGCCGTGAGGAGCTCGGCATCGCGGCCGTGGCGTCGCCGCTCACCGGCGAGCGTCCCCTCTTCCTCACCGTCACCCGGACCCGGGGGCAGGGCGCGCACACCGACGTCTCGCTCTGGTACCTCCTCGACGCCGGCGCCGACGCCGTCACCTCCTACGACCACGGAGAGTTCGACGCGATCCGGTGGCTGACCGACGAGCAGGTGCTCGAGGAGCCGGAGGAACTGCTCGACCCCCACATGCATCGCTTCACCCGCAAGCTGCAGCACACCCGGACCAGGAGGCATCGCACGTAGCCTGCCCGCCGAACCGGCGCGGGTCACCAACGGCCCGGTGCGGTCCCGGTGATCGCTTCCGACGGCTTGCCGTCCACCCCGGCGGGCACGTCCCCGGCGAGCATCACCCGGTGCATGATCCGCGGGTGGTCGAGGTGCGCGGTGTCGCCGGGAGCCAGGTGCATGGTGGCGCGGTTGTCCCAGAACGCCACGCTGCCCGGCTCCCAGCGGAACCGGACGGTGTACTCCGGCCGGACCGCCTGCTCGAGCAGCATGTCCAGGATCGCGCTGCTCTCGGGCCGGGAGAGGCCGGCGATCTGCTCGACGTAGTAGCCGTTGACG
Organism: Streptomyces violaceus; assembly: GCF_036014075.1. Taxonomy (NCBI): domain Bacteria; kingdom Bacillati; phylum Actinomycetota; class Actinomycetes; order Kitasatosporales; family Streptomycetaceae; genus Streptomyces; species Streptomyces violaceus. The sequence goes on along the minus strand of NZ_CP107911.1, from coordinate 8,714,744 downwards.
TAGAGGATCCGCTCCCCCGTCTCCGGGTGGACGCGCACCAGCGGGTGCAGCGAGGCGACCTGGCGGTCCAGCAGGTGCCGGACGTACGCGTCGTCGCCGGGCCGGGGCTGGTAGCCGACGCCGAGCCGGTGCTCGGCCCGCAGCCCGTCGACGAACTCCCGCAGCGGCGCGGAGAGTCCCGCGTATGCCGCCGCCAGGTTCGACCAGGTGGTGTCGCCGCCGTAGGGCGGTACGGTCTCGGCGCGCAGGATCGTCGCGGCGGGCGGGTCGATGCGGGCGCCGTGGTCACAGTGCCAGCCGCGCAGCAGGGTGTGGCGGCGGCGCCGCAGCCACTCGTCGTGCTCCATGCCGAACCGCCCGCCCAGTTCGAGGCGGTCCGCGGTCGTCTCGATCTCGGGGAAGTCCGGCGGCGAGGCCTTGCCGCGCCGGGGCAGCACCACGGTCTCGCCGAACCGGCGCGCGAACGCCACATGCCCGGTGTGGTCCAGCCGCTGCCCCCGGAAGAACACCACCTTCCACCGCAGCACCGCCGCCCTGATCGCGGCGACCACGGCGTCGTCGAGGTCCGCGGCCAGGTCGACGCCGCTGATCTCGGCGCCGATGCGCCCGGCGACCGGCTTCACCTCCACCCCGGTGTCCCGCGCCGCCTCGTCCGTGATCGGGCTGTCCGTCGTCATGAGCGCTCCGCTGGTCGTGGGCGTGTACCTGCCTTCCCGAAGATCGTGACAGCGATCTCCGCCCGAGGCGACACCGCACCCGCGCCCCTCACACCTCGAACTCCCGGATCGTGGTGTTCCGGAACACCGCCCTCCCGTCGATCGTGAACAGCGCCAGCCCGGTGTCGACCAGGTACGGGAAGGCCGCCGTCGAGTGCACGTACCGGCCGTCGTCCAGGAACAGTTCCACCGATGTGCGGTCGACCAGGACGCGGAGTGTCACCGTGCGCCGGGCCGGGTCGAAGGGGCTGTGGCTCTCCTGCCATCTGCCCGACATGTCCGGGGACACGGTGGGGCGGCGGTTGAGGTAGGCGTAGTCGCGGTGGACTCCGGCGTCGATGTGCCGGACGCCGTCCGGGGAGCGCCGCAGTTGCACTCCCGCACCGGTGAGCTGGTCCCAGGCGATCTCGCAGGTCAGCTCGTAGGCGGTGCCCCGGTAGTCGAGGACGCGGGTGCCGTCGACCGCCAGGTCGCCGAGCCGTACCGTGCGCGAGACGTACCGGTCGAGCGCGGCGACCGGCCGGGACACCAGGTGGTAGGTCCCGTCGGCCGCGCGCTTCAGCGTGATCTCGCGGACGATCGAGTCGGTGCCGTTGAAGCCGTCGCTGTCGATGGTGGGCGTGATGTGGGCGTAGTCCCAGTTGTTCAGCCAGCCGATCGCGTAGCGGGTCTCCTCGTCGAGCGTGCCGTCGGCGCCGCGTTTGTCGAAGGTGACGGCTCCGTACCAGTCCCAGCCGTGGTCGAGCCACTGCGGCTCGGCGGCGTCGGCGGTGAAGGCGCTGCCGTCGAAGGAGCCCGTCCAGTACGCGTACGTGTTCGGCAGCCCCGCGGCCTTGCCGTTGGCACTCACGCCGAGCACCCACTTCACCGTGCCGTCCCCGGCGCGGATCCGGAACAGGTCGGGGCACTCCAGCACGCCGATGCCGCCCTTGACGAAACCGCTCACGTACGTCCAGGACTTGAGGTCGGCGGAGTGGTAGAAGCCCACCTTGTCGTTCTCGGCGAGGGTCATCACCCACCGGCCGCGTTCCTCGTCGCGGATCACCTTGGGGTCGCGGAAGTCGCGCACTCCGGGGTTGGGCAGTACCGGGTCGGTCCCGTGCGGGGTGAACGAACGGCCGCCGTCGGTGGAGTAGTACAGGTACTGCGCCTGGTCGCTCGGGCCATCGTGCGGCGACATCGTGGCCAGGACGATGACCGCGCCCGCCCCGAAGCCCGCCGTGTCGTCCGTGTCGAGAACCGCCGAGCCCGACCAGACGTCGCCGTTGGGGGTGGTGTCCTTGGGTACGGCGATCCCCCGGTCCGTGAAGGAGACCAGGTCGGTGCTGGTGGCCAGGCGCCAGGCGGTGCCGACCTCGCCGGAGAGGTAGTCGGCGTTGTGGAGGTAGTAGTAGTGGTACGCGCCGTCGATCCAGACAGGGCGCTGCGGGTCGTTCTTCCACTGTTCGGGGACGGTGAAGTGATAGGCGGCGCGGTAACTCGCGCGTGCCGTCCGGGGCCTGGCCGCGGCCGGGCCCGCCGCGGCGGGCAGTATCGCGCCGGCCGCGCCCACGGCCGAACCGGCGAACAGCGCTCTCCTGCTGATCCCGCTCATCACACTCGTTCCTCTCGTCGGAAACGGCGGCTCATGAGACCAGGACTCTCGGACCTAACTCGTTAAAGGTCAAGCGGTCGCACGCCTTGACAGGTCTGCGCGGCGCTCACATCATCTGGGGCATCACCCCTCGTCTAACACGAGTTAGGCCCATAACGATGACCGACTCGCACCTCACCCGCCGCGCCCTCATGCGGTACGGCGCCTATGGCGCGGGGGCCGCCGCCCTGGCCGGCACCGCCGCGAGCTGGGACCGGCTCACCGGAGCCGACATCCCCGGCCGGGACGACGGCTCCCTCGTCGTCGCCACGCTGGGCCCCGCCTACGGGCCGGAGGCCATCCGCATGCTCCGGGAGGGCTTCCGCGAGCTGCACCCCGACATCAAGCTCCGGATCAACGCGGTGCAGGCCGTCGACTGGTCGGACTTCTTCGCGAAGATCCTCACCCAGGTCGCGGCGGGCACCGCCCCCGACCTCGTCTACGTCGCCACCGAGGGCGTGCAGCTGTTCGCGCAGCGACTCGGCGTGGCCCTGGACAAGTGGGTGCGTCGGGACGCGGCCGAGCTGAAGGAGTACTTCGCCGACGTCCACCCGTCGCTGGTGGAGTCGATGATGTACGAGGGCAGCCTGTACCAGCTGCCGGTGGAGTTCAACGCGGCCGACATCTACTTCAACCGGCAGGTGCTGCGCCGGGCCGGAGCGGAATTCCCGCCGGCCGACTGGACCCGCGACGACTTCACCGCGCTGCTGCGGGACATGAAGAAGTCCGGCGGCTCCCGCTTCACGCCGTACTTCTGGACCAACCGGCTCTGGGGCGGTGTGGTGCCCTGGCTGTTCGCGAACGAGACCAACCTGCTCGCCGAGTCCAAGGCACCCGGCGGGCAGTGGCTGTGGGACGGCTTCTATCCGGCGGCCCAGCGCAGCGGCCGCGGGGGCGGCTTCCGCTGGACGACGCCGCAGGCCACCCACGACCGCGTGGAGGAGGTCTACGACTATCTCGCCTCCCTCATCCAGGACGGTCTGTGCACCCGGCCCGAGGGCGGCAACGGCCAGAACCTCATCGGCGTGTTCTCCACCGGCCGGGTCGGTGTCACACCGGCGGGCGGCTTCTGGGCGGGCGGCCTGCATCTGGCGGGTATGAAGCGGGACGGGTTCGACGTGCAGTACTTCCCGCGCTGGCGCACCCAGCGCATGCAGTACGGCGCGGCGGGCTACGCGCTGCTGCGCACCTCGAAGATGCAGGACGAGGCGTGGGAGTTCATCAAGTACGCGGCCCGCAAGGACACCCTGACGCGGCTGTTCACGACGAACCAGACAACCCCGGCCCGCCGCTCGCTGCTGACCGCCGCCCGCTACGAGAAGTCGGGTCCGGCGCACTGGCCGGTCTTCTACGACACCCTCGACCGGTTCCCCGACACGGGCCCGATCCCGGCGCCGCCGCAGGTCGCGGAGGTCGAGCAGGTGCTGCTGAAGCACACCGGTACGGCCCTGGCCTCCCCGCGCTCGGTGCGTCCCGCGCTGCGCCGGATGCAGGGCGACCTGGAGAAGGCCATGGAGCGTGACGCATGACGAACACCCAGATACCACCCGCCCGGGCCGCACGCCCCAAGTCCGCACCCGCCCAGGCGGCACCGCGTCCCTCGGCCCGCGACCGGGGCACCCGGCTGCTGGCCACGCTGTTCCTGGCCCCGACGATCGTCGGCATCGTCCTGTTCACCGTCGTCCCCATCGTCGGCTCGGTGGTGCTCAGCCTCTTCCACTGGAACGTGATCGACTCGCCGAGTTACGCCGGGCTCTCCAACTACGGGGAGGTGTTCGGCGACTCGACCGTCCTGGTGTCCTTCCGCAACACGCTGGTGTTCATGGTGTTCGCGGTGGCGCTGCAACTGCTGATCGCGCTGGCGCTCGCGCTGACCCTCAACGGGCGGATGCCGGTGTGGCTGCGGTCGGTGTTCCGCTCGGCGTTCTTCTTCCCGCTCGTGCTGTCCGCCGCGTCGATCTCGGTGGTGATGAAGTACCTGTTCAACCAGGACTTCGGAGTGATCAACTGGCTGCTCGGCTTCGTCGGGATCGCGCCGGTCCCCTGGCTGACGTCGGAGAACGCGGCGATGACGACCGTGGTCCTGGTCTATGTCTGGCAGCAGTTCGGCTTCTCGTTCCTGCTGTTCATCGGCGGCCTGAACAACATCCCGAAGGAGATCCACGAGGCCGCCGCCCTGGACGGTGCGACCGGCCTGCGCAAGCACCTCACCGTCACCCTGCCGCTGCTGTCACCGACGCTGCTGGTCGCCTCGGTCGTCGGCATCATCAACGCGCTCCAGGTCTTCGAGCAGCCGTACGTCCTCACCAACGGCGGTCCCGGCGACTCCACCCGCACGGTCGTGATGGTGATCTACGAGACGGCGTTCGAGCAGTTGCGCTTCGGTGAGGCGTCCGCGGTGGGTGTGCTGCTGTTCGTGCTGATCATGGCGGTCACGGCACTCCAGTTCCGGCTCAGCCGGCGTTTCGTCCACTACCAGTGAGCCGGGTGAGTCTTCCCATGAGCCAAGCAACCCTGTCCTCAGGCCGTGTCCGGTACCGGCTGGCGCCCTGGGCGCGGATCGCCGGGCTGGCCGTATGCGCCCTGCTCACCCTCGGCCCCGTGGTGTGGACGGTCTCCACCTCGCTGCGCACGCCCGCCGAGGCGTTCGATCTGCCGCCGCAGCTCGTCCCGTCGAACCCGTCCACCGAGGCGTACCGCGGGGTGTTCGACCAGATCGACGTCTGGCTGCTGGCGCTGAACTCCACACTGGTGACCGGGCTGATCGCCGTCGGCCAGATGATCACGGCGGGTCTTGCCGGATACGCCTTCGCCCGGCTGGAGTTCCGCTTCAAGAAGCCGCTGTTCGGCCTGGTCCTGGCGACGATGATGGTGCCGTTGCAGGTCACCATCGTCCCGGTGTTCCTGGTGCTGAAGTCGATGAGCCTGACCGACACCCTGCTGGGACTGATCATCCCGGCCTTTCCGACCGCCTTCGGCACGTTCCTGATGCGGCAGTACTTCCTGGGCATGCCCAGGGATCTGGGCGAGGCGGCGATGCTGGACGGTGCCGGGCCCTGGCGGACCTTCCGGTCCGTGTACGCCCCGCTGGCCGCACCGGGCCTCGCGATCGTCGGCGTCCTGGCCTTCAACTACCACTGGAACGAGTTCTTCCGGCCGCTGATCCTCGAGACATCGGGGCAGAACTACACGTTGCCGCTGGGTCTGGTCTCCCTCCAGGGCAACCTCGGCACCGGCTCGATCTCCGTCGTGCTCGCCGGTGTCGTCCTCTCCATGATTCCCGCCGTCGCCGTGTTCGTCGTCGGCCAGCGCCCTCTGCGCGAGGGCATCACCTCCGCAGGAGTCAACCGTTGAGCCTCACCGCTCCCCCGCTGGACCCGCACGCCCCGCGCTTCCGGGTCCGCCCGCCCGCCAACTGGATGAACGACCCGAACGGGCCCTTCCGCTGGCGTGGCCGCCACCACCTCTTCTACCAGCACAACCCGGACGCCCCGGTGCACGCGAACGTCCACTGGGGACACGCCTCCAGCCCCGACCTCGTCCACTGGGAGCACCACCCGATCGCGCTCACCCCGACACCGGGCGGCCCGGACGAGGCGGGCTGCTGGTCGGGGTGCGTCGTCGACGACTCCGGCGTGCCGACGGCCGTCTACACCGGGGTCGACCGTGACCACGCCGGGCTCGGCACGATCTGCCTGGCACGGGCGGCGGACCCGGACGACGCCACGCTGGCCGAGTGGACTCCCCTGCCCACCCCGGTGGTCACGGGCCCGCCCGAGGGGCTGGACGTGGTGATGTTCCGCGACCCGTTCGTCTTCCGGCACGACGGACGGCGCCGGGCCTTGGTCGGCGCGGGGCACGCCGACGGTACGCCGTCGGTCCTGCTGTACGACTGCGACGACCTGACCGACTGGCGGTTCGCCGGTGTGCTCCTGGACGGCCGGGACCCGGCCGCCGCGGCGGCGTTCGGGGACCGGGCGACCGGCTGGGAGTGCCCGCAGCTCTACGCCACGCGGGGCGGCGAGTGGGTGCTGGTCGTGTCGCTGTGGGACGGCCACCCCTGGACCACCGGTTATGTGACGGGCCGTCTGGACGCGGATCATCGCCTCACGGCACGAACGGGCGGCCGGCTCGACCACGGCCGTGACTTCTACGCGCCCGCCGTGCTCCAGGAGCCGGACCGTGCCCTGATGTGGGGCTGGTCCTGGGAGGCCCGCGAGCAGGGCGAGACCGACTGGGCCGGTGTCCTGACCGCTCCCCGGGTCGTCGACGTCCATCCGGACGGGTCCCTGCGGGTGGCCCCGGCCCCGGAGCTGCACGGGCTGCACGCCGCAGAGCCGTTCGTCACCGCCCCGGGCCGGGCCGCGCTCCCGGAGGCCTACGACCTGACCGTCAGCGCCCGCAGCCACACCCGCGTGACTGTGCTGCGGTCGGCCTCGGGAGCCGAGATCACGGTCTGTCTGGACCCTGAAGAGGGCACCGTGACACTCGACCGGAGCCACTGGCCCCGCAAGGAGGCCGAGGCGCCCACGCCGGTCGTCGTCCATGTTCCGCCGCACGAGGAGCTCACGGTGCGCGTCCTGGTCGACGGTTCGCTGTACGAACTGTTCGTCGGCGACCGGGCCACAGTCACTGAGCGCATCTACCAACGAGCCGATGACACAAGGGAGTTGAGCGTCACTCCCGGTGCGGCCGTCACCGGATGGGCGCTGGTCCCACCGACACACGGCTGATCACCGGGCAGGCCAGGCGCCGCACGGTGGCGGGCGGTGTCCGTCCGGTGGCGATGGCGTCGAGGAGGAGCCGAGTCGCGGCCTCCCCCATCGCCCGGTGGGGCAGCGCGATGGTGGTGAGGGGCGGCGCGAGGTACGCGGCCATGTGCTCCTGGTCGTCGTAGCCCACCACCGACAATTCGCCGGGTACGGAGAGGCCGCACCGGGTCGCGGCGTGCAGGACGCCGGCCGCGACCCGGTCGTTGTACGTGAAGATCCCGGTCGGGCGCCGGTCGGCCGGGGCCCCCTCGAGGAGGCGGACGGCGCCCTCGTACCCGCTGGAGATCTCGCCGCCGGTCCGCACGACCCAGTCCCTGGGCACGGTGATGCCCTCGGCGCGCAGTGCGTCGCGGAAGCCGCGCAGCCGCTCCGCCGAGGCGATGTCGTCCTGCCCGCCGACGAGCGCGACCCGCCGGTGCCCCTGCTCCAGCAGCAGCCGAGCCGCCGTCCGGCCTCCCGCTCGCTCGGCGGGGACGACGGCGGGCAGCGAGTCGTCCTCGGGCAGGCAGTTGGCCAGCACGGAGTGGGTGCGGTGCAAGCCCTCGGGGACGCGGACGCGGCGCAGGGACATGGCCGCGTAGATGATGCCGTCGACGCGCCTGTCGAGGAGTTCGGCGACCGCCGCGTCCTCCTTGGCCGGGTCGCCGCCGGAGTCGACGGTGAGGACCAGGTGCTCGCCCGTCCAGGCGGTGTCCATGGCGCCGCGCAGCAGCCGCCCGGCGAACGGCGAGGAGGCGATCTCGTCGGTGACCAGGCCGATCACGGCCGTACGGCTGCGGCGCAGGCCGCGGGCGACGGGGTCGGGCCGGTAGCCGAGCTGGGTGGCGGCCTGCCGGATGCGTTCCTGGGTGGCGGGCGAGAGGTTGCCGTCGGCCCGGCCGTTGAACACGAAGGACACCGCGGTGTGCGACACGCCGGCGAGCCGGGCGACGTCCCGCGAGGTGGGACGCCCCGATCCCGACGCCGGCTTCCTTTCGGCGCTGCCCATGCCGTCCGCCGCCCTCATCCCCCCACCCGTCCGGTTGATCATTGCTCACCCTATCCGTGACGCTGGAGGGACGACACAGTCGCACGCACAGTCAAGGGGAAGGTCCGACAGTGATCAGCATCCCGGCACACACGCTCAACGACGGAACGACGCTCCCCGCCCTGGGCCTGGGCACCTGGCCGCTCGGCGACGACGAGGCGCAGCAGGCGGTGCTCTCGGCCCTGGAGGCGGGCTACCGCCTGATCGACACGGCGACGAACTACCGCAACGAGACGGGGGTGGGCCGTGGAGTGGCCTCCGGTGTGGTGCCGCGCGAGGAGATCGTCGTGACGACGAAGCTCCCCGGCCGGCACCACGGCTACGAGGAGACCCTCGCCTCGTTCGAGGAGTCCCGGGCCCGCCTGGGCGTGGAATACGTCGACCTGTACCTGATCCACTGGCCGCTGCCGCGCGTGGACCGGTACGTCGACGCCTGGAAGGCCATGATCAAGCTGCGCGAGGACGGGCTCGTCCGGTCGATCGGCGTCTCGAACTTCACGGCCGGGCACATCGAGCGGCTGGAGAAGGAGACCGGTGTACTGCCCTCGGTCAACCAGATCGAGCTGCACCCGTTCCTGCCGCAGGACGACCTGCGGGCCTTCCACACGGGCAAGAACATCGTCACCGAGAGCTGGAGTCCGCTGGGCCGGGGCACGCCCCTGCTGGACGACCCGGAGGTGACGCGGATCGCCGAGGCGCACGGGGTGTCGGCCGGGCAGGTGGTCCTGCGCTGGCACACGCAGCTGGGCGCGGTGCCCATCCCGAAGTCGGCGAACCCCGAGCGGCAGCGCGCCAACCTCGACGTCTTCGGCTTCGAGCTGAGCGAGGACGAGATGCGGGCCGTCGCCGACCGGGCGCAGCGGCGGGTCGGCGGGGACCCCGAGGTGCACGAGGAGTTCTGACGGGTACCCGGGGCCCAGCGCGAGCTGTGTCCGGGCCGGCGCGGACGGCTCGCGCCCGCGAGGCAGGAAGGAGCCGCAGGTGGCTGAGCGGGACCGGCTGCGGGACTACCGCGGCAAGCGTGACTTCGACCGGACCGGCGAGCCCCGGGGACGCGGGACGCCCGCCGGGGACATGCCCCGGTTCGTGGTGCAGATCCATGACGCGAGCACGATGCACTTCGACTTCCGGTTGCAGGTGGACGACGTACTGAAGTCCTGGTCGATCCCCAAGGGCCCCTCGGCGGACCCGAAGGACAAGCGGCTGGCGGTGCCCACGGAGGACCATCCGCTGGAGTACGAGGAATTCGAGGGCGTGATCCCCCGCGGCGAGTATGGCGGCGGCACCGTGATCGTCTGGGACCACGGCACGTACGAGCCGCTGAGCCACGACCGCGAGGGCCGGCCCGTGGACTTCGCGGAGTCGCTGGAGCACGGGCATGCCACGTTCCGGCTGAGCGGGTCGAAGCTGCACGGCGAATACGCCCTCACCCGGTTCCGCGACGGGGCGGACGGGGGCGAGGAGGCCTGGCTGCTCGTGAAGCGGGCCGGGGGACGTGCCCGGACGCACGGAGCTCCCGATCCGCGCCGGGCGCGGTCGGCCAGGTCCGGCCGTACCCTCGCCCAGGTCGCCTCGGACGCGGCCGGGGAGTGAGCGGCGATGGCCGGGCTTCTTCAGACGCTGCCTGCCGAGCAGCGGCGGCTTGTGGGCCCTGCGCAATCCGGGGCGGAACTGGCTGCCCGCCCGATGCTCGCCACGCTGAGCGACCGGCGGGATTTCTCGGCCCCGGGTGAGGAGTGGGTGTTCGAGCGGAAGCTGGACGGTATCCGGGTGCTGGCGGTCCGGGAGGGCGAGCGGGTGACCCTGCTGTCCCGGTCAGGCCGCCGGCTCAACGACACTTATCCGGAGATCGTGGACGCGCTGGCGGCCCAGTCGGGCACGGACTTCGTCCTCGACGGGGAGATCGTCGCGTTCTCGGGCGGGCGCACCGACTTCGCGCGGCTCCAGCAGCGCATGGGGCTGACCCGGCGTCAGGACGTGGCGGCGAGCGGGGTGGCCGTGACGTACTACGTGTTCGACCTGTTGCGGCTGGACGGCTCCGACATCCGGGACCTGCCGTTGCGGGCCCGTAAGTCGGTGCTGCGCCGGGCGCTGAGGTACCGGTCCCCGCTGCGGCTGACGCCTCATCGCAACGCGGGCGGCGCCGAGCTGCTGGCGGAGGTCTGCGCCCGGGGCTGGGAAGGTCTGATTGCCAAGCGCGCCGACGGTGTCTACGAGCCGCGGCGGTCGGCGGATTGGCTGAAGCTGAAGTGTTCCCAGGGGCAGGAGTTCGTCGTCGGCGGTTTCACCGAACCGGCCGCGAGCCGGGTGGGGCTCGGCGCGCTGCTCCTCGGCTATTACGAGGGCGAGCGGCTGCGGTACGCGGGCAAGGTCGGCACGGGTTTCGGCCGGCGTACGCTGCTCGACCTGCGCGAGCGGCTAGACGCGCTGCGGGAGTCCGCTTCGCCGTTCGACGGGCCGGTGCGGGAGGCGGGTGCGCGGTGGGTGAGGCCGGAGCTGGTGGCGCAGATCGCGTTCACCGAGTGGACCCGTGACGGCATGCTGCGCCACCCGCGGTATCTCGGCCTGCGGGACGACAAGAAGCCGCGGGACGTGGTGCGGGAACGCCCGTCGGGGCGCGTGGCCGCTTGAGCGGCCCGGTCAGAACAGCGACGTGAGCGGCTGCTCGCACCAGATGGTCTTGCCCCTGGTGGTCTGCCGGCTGCCCCAGCGCTGGGTGAGCTGGGCGACCAGCAGCAGTCCGCGGCCGCCCTCGTCGTCCTGGTGGGCCCGCCGCAGGTGCGGGGAGGTCGAACTGCCGTCGGACACCTCGCAGATGAGGGTCTGGTCACGGATCAGGCGGAGCTGGATGGGCGCGGCGCCGTACCGGATGGCGTTGGTGACCAGTTCGCTGACGACCAGTTCGGTGACGAAGGCCGTCTCGTCCAGTCCCCACGCGGTGAGCTGGTCGGTGGCGGCCTGCCGGGTGACGGCCACCTCCGCGGGGTCCGAGGTGACGTCCCAGGTGGCGACCTGGTCCGCACCCAGCGCCCGGGTGCGGGCCAGCAGCAGCGCCACGTCGTCGCTGGGCTCCTCGGGCAGGACGGCCTTCAGCACGGTGTCGCAGAGGGCGTCGAGCGAGTCGGCGGGCACGGTCAGGGCGCGGCACAGCTCGTCGGTGGCGTGGTCGACGTCGCGGTCGCGGTCCTCGATGAGTCCGTCGGTGTAGAGGGCGACGACGGAGCCCTCGGGCAGTTGGAGCTCCGTGGCCTCGAACGGCAGTCCTCCCACGCCCAGCGGGGGCCCGGCGCTCATGGGGATCAGCCGGGCGGATCCGTCGGGCAGCACCAGGGCGGGGGCGGGATGCCCGGCTGCGGCCAGGCTCAGCCGACGCGTGACGGGGTCGTAGACGGCGTAGAGGCAGGTCGCGCCGAGTTCGGCGACCTCGTCGCCCTCGTCGTCCGACGCGAGATGGGTGACCAGGTCGTCCAGGTGCGTGAGGAGTTCGTCGGGCGGCAGGTCCACGTCGGCGAGGGTGCGTACGGCCGTGACCAGCCGGCCCATGGTCGCCGAGGAGGGGATGCCGTGACCCACGACGTCCCCGACGACCAGCGCGACCCGGCTGCCGGACAGCGGGATCACGTCGAACCAGTCGCCGCCGATGCCGGCCGCCGAGCCGGAGGGCAGATAGCGGTGGGCCACCTGGACGGCGGCCTGGCCGGGCAGCCCCCTCGGCAGCAGGCTGTGCTGGAGGGCCAGCGCGGTGGTGCGTTCCCGGGCGAAGCGGCGAGCGTTGTCGACGCAGACCGCGGCCCGGCTGGCGAGTTCCTCGGCGAAGACGGCGTCGTCGGCGGCGTAGTCGTCCACCTGCTTGATGCGCACGGCCACGGCGACGCCGAGAGTGGTGCCGCGGGCCCGCAGCGGCACCGCCATCATCGAATGGACGCCCTTGCGGTAGGGGCGTCCTTGCGGGGCGCGCGTGTTGCGCTCGGCGACCCACCGCATGAAGGACGGCTCCCCCGCCTGGCTGAGGATCGCGCGACCCTCCCGCATCGCCCGGGCGATGGGTGAGAAGCCGGGGTAGAGGTCCACTTCTCCCAGGCGGACGGCGGCTTCCGGGGTGCCTTCGGTGTGGGAGCCGTGAGCGACTCGGCGCAGCACGATCTCCTCGGTGGGTACGGTCGGCGACTCCTCCGCGCCGAGGACCCAGTCGAACAGGTCCACGCTGGCGAAGTCGGCGAACCGGGGCACCACGACCTCGATCAGTTCCTCGGCCGTGCGGACCACGTCCAGGGTGGTGCCGATGGTGGCGGCGGCCTGGTTCAGCAGGGCCAGCCGCTGCCGGGCCCAGTACTGCTCGGTGCTGTCGAACGCCGCGAGGGCGGTGCCCAGGACCTCACCGGAGTCGTCCCGGACGGGCCACATCTCGATGCTCCAGGCGTGCTCCCGGTTCAGGGACGGTGCGCCCGTGAAGCTCTCATAGCGCACCGGCCTGCCGGTATCGGAGACATGCCGCAGATGCCAGTTGAAGCCCTTGCTGTGCTCGGCCTCCTCGACGGTCTCCGGGAAGGGCCGGCCGAGCAGCGTCTCCTCGGGTACGCCCATCACATGGCAGGCCGCGTCATTGAGCCGCAGATAGCGCTGGCTGGTGTCGAACACGGACATCGACATCGAGGCCTGCTGGAAGGCCTGGCCGGCCAGCGACGTCTCGGCGTTGCCGGGGGGCTCGGCGGTGACGACGAATCCGCCCGCCTCCCCGTCCGGGCCCGCCACCGCGCACCCGCTGACGCGGAGCCCGATCAGATAGCCGTCGCGGTGCCGCACCATGACGGTGCCCGACAGCGCGGACACCGCCTCGGGCGGCACCTTCTCGGCGAGCAGCTCCCGTACGGCCCGGCCCACGGCCTCCTCGGCCGGATATCCGGTCAGCCGGCGGGCACCCTCGCTCCACCCCGTCACAATGCCGCGGGCGTCGATGATCGCAGCAGCGGAGGCGTCCTCCATTCGTCCAGGATCATCCCTTTGACGCCCGCTATCAACCGCTGCGACGCATTCGTGACGGTGTCAGCTCCGATGAGCGCGCAGGGCGGCGAGCGCCCGGTCGGCGTGGGCGTTCATGCGCAGTTCGCTGCGGACGACGTCGAGGACGGTGTGGTCCTGCGCGATGACGAACGTGGTCCGTTTGGTGGGCGCCAGGGAGAAGCCGCGCTTCACGCCGAACCGCTCGCGGACCGTGCCGTCGGCGTCGGACAGCAGGGGCATGCCGAGGGAGTGCTGTCCGGCGAACTCCTGCTGCCGCTCGACGGTGTCCCCGCTGATGCCGACGGGGCGTGCGCCGGCGGCGGCGAACTCGGCGGCGAGGTCGCGGAAGTGGCAGGCTTGTGCGGTGCAGCCGGGGGTCAGGGCGGCCGGGTAGAAGAAGAGCACGACCGGGCCCTCGGCGAGCAGCCCGGACAGGGTGCGGACGGTGCCGGTCTCGTCGGGCAGCTCGAAGTCCTCGACCTTGTCCCCGGTCTCCACGCGTGCGCTCATGACCGGCCCTTCGCGTTCCGTGCGACGCCGCGGGCCCAGAGCACGAGGGGCACCTGCAGGGGCAGGCGCCCGAAGGCGGCGGCCTTCTGCGGCGTGGGGCGGTGGCGCCAGTCGGCGGCCATCTTCACGTTGGCGGGGAACACCCCGACGAAGAAGGCCGCCGAGGCCAGCGCGGCCGCCTTGCGGGTACGCGGGGCCGCCAGCCCCGCGGCCAGCGCCAGCTCGGCGGCACCGCTGGCGTAGGTCCAGGTCCTGGGCGTGCCCGGCAGGCCGCGCGGGATGGTCGCGTCGAACGAGCGTGGGGCGGCGAAGTGGGCGACCCCCGCGGCGGCCAGCAGGCCGGCGAGCAGCAGGGGCGAGCGTTCGGACCGGGACACGGTTCCTCCTCTGATGGCCTGCCGCGCGATATTACCGGGCGGTAAAGGGGCGGGCGGACCGGGGGGTTCACCAGGTCAGGCGCGGCGGTTGTGCGTGCCCGGGGTGTAGCCGAACGAGCGGCGGAAGACATCGATGAACGCGCTGGCGGAGGACCAGCCGCAGCGGTGGGCGACGGTCGTGACGGGCAGGCCGTCGGCCAGCATCCGCAGGGCGTGGTAGAGCCGCGACTGCGTGCGCCACTGCGGGAACGTCATGCCGAACTCGGCGCGGAAGAGCCGGCTGAGGGTGCGCTCCCCCGCCCCGGTCGCGGCGCCGAGGGCGGCGAGGGTGCGCACGTCGGCGGGGTCGGCGTGCACGAGCGCGCAGACGGCGGCCAGCCGCTGATCGGCGGGCGTGGGCAGGCGCAGCGGCTGCTGCGGCGAGAGGCGCAGCTGGTCGCGCAGGACGGCGCGCAGCCGGCGGCGCTCGGGACTGTCGTCGCCCGGGTCTCGGGTGTAGGCGAGGATCAGCTCGCGCAGCAGGGGGCTGACGGCGAGGACGGCGGGGTGGTCCAGGCCGAGGGGATTGTCGTCCGCGGGCAGGCCGACCAGGTGCAGGTCGAGCCGGCCGTGGGCGCGGTGGGCGTGCACGGTGCCGGCGGGTACCCAGATGGCGCGTGTGCCGGGGGCGAACCAGGTGCCGGCGTCGGTGGTGACGGCGACGACGCCGGAGCCCGCGTAGACGATCTGGTGGTCGTCGTGGCGGTGCGCGTCGATGCGGTCCCCGGCGGTCAGCCGCTGGGCACGGGTCGGCGCCTCGGGGGTGTGGCGGATGCTCGGCACAGTCCGGCAGATTATCGGAAGCGGGCCATGCGCGGCGCCGACGACGATCGCCGGGTGACCGCTTCGAGACGCGACCGACCCGTCCTGTTGATGTCCCTGGGGCACGCCTGCGTGGACGTGTACCAGGGGGCCGTGGCCGCTCTGGTGCCGTACTTCGTCGCCGAGCGTGCCTACTCCTATGCCGCCGCGTCGGGTGTCGTCCTGGCGGCCTCCCTGCTGTCGTCGCTGGTGCAGCCGCTGTTCGGAGTGCTCACCGACCGGTGGGCGATGCCGTGGCTGCTGCCGCTCAGCGCGCTGACGGCCGGGGCCGGCGTCGCTCTGAGCGGGGTGACCGGCTCCTACGCGCTGACTCTGGCGGTGGTCGCCGTGTCGGGGGTCGGCGTGGCCGCGTACCATCCGGAGGCCGCCCGGGTGGCGCGGGCCGTGGCAGGCGGCCGGCATACGGGGATGAGCTGGTTCTCCTTCGGCGGCAACGCCGGTTTCGCCCTGGCACCCCTGCTGGTCTTCGCCGTGGTGGCCACGGGAGGGCTGCGCGCCTCTCCTCTCCTGGCCGTCCCGGCCCTGGCGGGGGCGGCTCTGTGTGCGGCGGCGGTGCGTTCGGCCGGGTCACGCGCCGGGGGTGACGGTGCGTCCGTCGTCGCGGGCCGCGACGACTGGGGGTCCTTCCTGCGCCTGTCCGGTGCGGTGGTGTGCCGCTCGGTCGTGTTCGTCGGCCTGGGCGCGTTCGCCTCGCTGTATGTGCGGGAGCGCACCGGCGGTGGGGAGGCGGCCGGTACGGCGGCGCTGTTCGTGCTCTACGCCGGCGGTGCGGTGGGCACGCTGGCCGGGGGCAGGCTGGCCGAGCGGTACGGGCGGATGGCGGTGGTGCGCCGGTCGTACGCCCTGACCGTCCTGGCCGTGGCCGGTCTGGTCCTGGCGCCCGGGCCGCCGGTGTATCTGTTCGTCGCGCTGACGTCGGCGGGCCTGTACGTGCCGTTCTCGCTGCACATCACCCTGGCCCAGGACTTTCTGCCCCGGCGCGTGGGCACGGCGAGCGGTGTCACGCTGGGCCTGACCGTGAGCGTCGGCGGCCTCGCCGCCCCTGTGATCGGAGCGCTGGCCGACGCGACGTCCCTTCGGACAGCGCTGCTGCCGCTCATCGCGCTGCCCGCTCTGGGCCGGCTGCTGCTGTGCCGACTGCCCGAGCCCGCACCGCCGGGCCCCGCGGTCGCCGAGCGGGCGGATCCACGGAACCCGGCCGCAGCTTGACCGGGAATCAGGCCCTGCTCGCCCGCCGGGACGGACGGGCACCGGGGGCAGGTGCCGCCGCTCGGCGCCTGTGCGCCCCGGGGAGCACAGGCCGACCGCCCGGCAGGGCACACGGCGACCTGGAATCAGGCGCCGCCGACCGGAGCACACGGCGCCGGGGGATCAGGCGCTGCCCGCCGGGGCGGTCTGGGGCTCGGGCTCCTCCTCCACGGCGTGGGCGAGGAAGTCGTCGACCATGCGGTGGAAGAGGCCGGCGAGCTGCCGCAGCTCCTCGGGCGACCAGGCGGACAAGGCCATCTGCATGCCGCGGACGCCGGCCTCGCGGACCTTGGCGATCGCCTGCCGGCCGGCGTCGGTGAGCTCGATGCGCTGGGCGCGGCGGTCGTCGGGGTCGGGGACGCGGGTGACGTAGCCGGACTTCTGCAACTGCTGCACCGTGCGCGTGACGTGCGAGGCCTCCACACCGAGCCGCGCGGCGAGTTCCCCCGGCCGCAGCGGCTCGGAGTCGGCGACCTGCCGCAGCAGTGCCACGGCTGCCCGGTCGAGCGGCACGCCCGCCAGGGCCATCAGTCGCTCGTGCTGGCGGGCGCGCGTGCTCAGGTACGTGATACGGGTGAGCGCACGCTCGATCTCGATCACTTCCGGGGAGGGGACGTCGGGGAGCGGTGGTGTGGACATGGGGGCCACTTTACCATCTCGTTGCGTAACTCAAGTAAATCATTCCACCAGCCGGATCGCGGCGGCCGGGCAGATCGCCACCGCCTCACGCACCTCCTCCAGGGAGTCCGCGAGGGCCGCTCGTCCAGCGCGAAGGCGACGCCGTCCTCCTCGCGCTGATCGAAGACCTCGGGGGCAGTCATCACTCACTGCCCCGAGGCGACGCATTTCGGCTCGTCCAGTTCCACACGCATGGTTGTTCTCTCCTCCAGTTGGCGCGTCACCAGGTGACGGGCAGTTCGTAGACGCCGTAGACCGATCCGTCGCGCTTGAACGGCAGGCTCTCCACCGCGGCGGCGACCCGCTTGGGGTCGTCGGTGGCCAGGACTTCGGCCACGCGGAAGGGCTTGGTGACGTAATCCGTCTCCCCCGGGCCGAGTTCGGGCAGCAGACCGGGAAGGGAGTCGCACACCGTCAGCAGCAGGGCCGGCGGACGGTGCACGAGCGTGACGGGGCGCCGCCGGCCCAGCTCCGCCAAGTCGGGCATCTCCCCGTCGAGGACGACCAGATCGAACCGCTGCCGTTCGACCCGCGCGAGCGCCTCCACCCCGGAGTCGGCCAGGCTGATCCGGTATCCCGCCAACTCCGGGGTGGTGGACAGCAGTTCCGCGAGCTCCGGCTCCCGCGTGACGACCAGCACGTGCTGCCCGTCCCCGCGCGCGAGCGTCGACGTCTCACGGAGAGTGCCGTACGGCGACGAGGTAGCCATAGGCCCACCCTACCGCCCTACTTGCCTGACTCAAGCAATGCCAACCGCCGCCGGACTCGGGGCACCGACGCCGTTCAGGCGAAAGACACGGAGAACGCGCGTGACCGCACCCCGGTGCGTCCACACCTCACCCGTGGACCTGCCGCTGATCCCGCCCATGCTCGCCACGCCCGGCACCCTGCCGCCCGCCGCGCAGGACGCGCGCTGGGCCTATGAGACCAAGCAGGACGGCCAGCGCGTGGTGGCCTATCTCCCCGGGGACGGCAGCGTGCTGCTGCGGGCCCGGTCCGGGGAGGACATCACGGCCGCGTATCCCGAACTGCGGCCGCTGGGCACCGCGCTCGGGCCCACGCCCGCCGTGCTGGACGGGGAGATCCTGGCGCTGGACGAACAGGGCCGCGCGAACTTCCAGTTGCTCCAGTCCCGGATGGGCCTGGCCCACGCGCCCGCCAGGGCGGCGCGGCGGGCGGCGGAGGTCCCGGTCCACCTCGTGCTCTTCGACCTGATGCACCTGGAGAGCCACGCGCTGATCCGGCTCCCCTACGCGCGACGCCGCTCGGCACTGGAGGACCTCGGGCTCGCCGGTCCCTCGTGGTCGACCCCGGCCGCGCTGGTCGGCCACGGCGCCGAGGCCCTGGCCGCCACCCGCGCGCACGGCCTGGAGGGCCTGGTCTGCAAACGGCTGGACTCGGTGTACGAACCGGGGATGCGCTCCCGGGCCTGGATCAAGATCCGCAACATGCGCACCGAGGACGTCCTGGTCGGCGGCTGGCAGCCCGGCAAGGGACGGCTCACCGGACTGCCAGGGGCGGTGCTGGTCGGGCAGCGCGCCGGGGGGCGGCTGCGTTACGTCGGGAGCGTGGGCACCGGCTGGAGCGAGGCCGAACGCACGGAACTCGCCGGGCTGCTGCGGGCCGCCGCGAGTGACATCTGCCCCTTCGACCCGGCCCCGCGCGCTCCGGGCGCACACTGGGTCGTCCCCCGGCTGGTCGGCGAGGTCCGCTACAGCACCCGCACCCGGGAGGGCCTGTTGCGGCAGCCGTCCTGGCTGCGACTCCGGCCGGACCTCGCACCCGGGGAGGCGGCGGCCGACATCCCGGACGACTTGGTCTGAAGCGGCACCCGGACGCCGGCTGTTGGGCAGTGATTCACTCCTGGAATCCCCCACGCCTCTTGGCATGAACGCGTTCACCGTGGAAGCTGAACCTCCCTTTCCCCCACAGCCGTTGGGCTGCGCCCGGAACACGAGGAGGACGCAGTGTCGTCACGCCCGTTCGCACACCGCAGGAGATGGTTCACCGGTCTGGCCGGTGCGGCCGCCCTCGTCCTCGCCTTCCCCGCCACGGCCTTCGCCGCGCCGCCGCGGGCGCTGCCCGCGAACGCGGAGTCGCTGGAGCAGACGTACCAGCCCGCCTACGACTACGACACCGACGGCTGTTACTCCACCCCCGCGATCGGCTCGGACGGCACGGTCAACGGCGGACTCAACCCGACCGGTGCCCTCAACGGCGACTGCCGCGACGCCTCGGACCTGGACAACTCCAACGGCTACTCGCGCTCCAAGTGCAACAACGGCTGGTGCGCGATCCTGTACGCCCTCTACTTCGAGAAGGACCAGGCCGTCGCCGGCAGCGGCATCGGCGGCCACCGGCACGACTTCGAGCACGTCGCGGTGTTCGTGCAGGACAACCAGGTCAAGTACGTGTCGACGTCCGCCCACGGCTCGTTCGACGTGCACGCGGCGTCGGCGGTCCGCTTCGACGGCACGCACGCGAAGATCGTGTACCACAAGGACGGCGCGAGCACGCATTGCTTCCGCGTGGCCAACTCCAATGACGAGCCGCCGGAGAACCACAAGGGCACCTGGCAGTATCCATCGCTGGTCGGCTGGAACGGCTACCCGGCCGGGGTGCGCGACAAGCTCACGTCCTACAACTTCGGCAGCGCCAATTTCGGTCTGAAGGACGCCAACTTCGCCAACCACCTCGCCTCGGCCAAGCCCTCCGGCATCGCGTTCGACCCCTACGCCTGATCCCACCCGGTCCGCCCTGGGACCTAGGCCCCGGGCCGGGTCCGGCTTCCGCCCCGCGTCCGATCCGTCGGCGCGGGGCGGCCGCATAACGTCCCGTCATGGACACGCACGACACGACCGGAACACTCGAAGAAGCCCTCCAACGCCTCCACGCCTCGGGCCCGGAGCGGCTCGGCAGGCTCACCAACCACGCCCCCATGGTCGTGGAGGCGCTCACCGCGCACGGCCGGCCGCAGGCCGTACACCGCTGGCTCGATCTGTACCGGCACAAGCTGGAGGACTTCCCCGCGCCCCTCGCTCCCGTGACCGCCGCCGACTGGCGGGAGGCCCTGGGTGATCCGCGCCGGGCCGCCGACTGGATCGCCCACTTCACCCGGGCGCTCACCGAGCAGCCGTGGCGTGACGTCCTCGCCGTGTGGTGGCCGCGGCTGCTGCCCGGGATGTACGGCGGTTCCACTCATCCCGTGATCCGCGTCGGACATGCCGTACGCGCCCTGGAGGCCGGCGAGAACGAGCCGCGGCTCGCCGAACTCGCGCACGGCCTGGGCTACTGGGCGGCCCGGCACCGCCCCGTCTCCGGCATCACATCGCTGCAGGCCGCACCGGATGCCGCGCGCTCCCTGGACGCCGTGCCTCCGATCGACGACCCCCGGGGCGGGTTCACCGACCGGCTGACGGCCGTACGCCGACTGCCGCTGTGGGCGGGCGACGTGACCGATCCGGACACGGCCCGGGCCCGCCTCACCGAGCTGGTCCGGGCCGCGACCCACCGGTACGCCACCCATGGGCACGGCGAGGCGACCATGCTGGTGCACGCGGCGACGGCGCCCAACGCCGTACTGCGCACCCTCGCCTCCCTCCCGCGTGAGCTGTGGGCGCCGAGCCTGCACGCGGCGTGGACGGCGTCGGCGGCGGTCACCGCCATGTACGCCCCCGCCGAGCCCCTCGCCGCCGTCCCCGCGCCGGACCGCTCGGCGGAGGAGGTGCTGGAAACGGCCCTCGCCCATGGCGACGAACATGTCATCAAGCTCACCGACACCGCCCTCGACGTCGGCGACGAGCGGGCCCTCGCCGCGGCCCTGCGCGCGGTCGAACTGAGCGAGCCGCTCGCCCCGAACTGACGCACGGTGCCGAGCGGTCGGGGGAGGTACGGCACGGACGCACCCGTGGGAGGGTCTATCGTGTCCGCATGTCCGTCCCCGAACTGATCCGTATCGTCTCCCGCGACTCGCCCATGGCGCTCGCCCAAGTGGAGCGTGTCCGGGCCGAGTTGGCCGCCGCCCACCCCGGAGTGCGCACCGAGGTCGTGCCGGTGAAGACCACCGGTGACAAGTGGATGGGTGATCTGTCCCAGGTCGAGGGCAAGGGCGCGTTCACCAAGGAGGTCGACGCGGCGCTGCTGGCCGGGGAAGCCGATCTCGCCGTGCACTGCATGAAGGACGTGCCCGCCGACCGGCCGCTCCCCGCGGGCACCGTGTTCGCCGCGTTCCTCAAGCGGGACGACATCCGGGACGCCCTGATCCATCCCGGCGGGCTCACCCTGGACGAGCTGCCGGCCGGCACCCGGATCGGCACCTCCTCGGTGCGCCGGGTCGCGCAACTGGCCGCCACGCATCCGCACCTGGAGTGCGTGCCGTTCCGCGGCAACGCCAACCGTCGCCTGGCGAAGCTCGCCGCGGGAGAGGCCGACGCGCTGCTGCTCGCGGTGTCCGGCCTGGAGCGCATCGGCCGCGAGGACGTGATCAGCGAGATCCTGTCCACCGAGGCGATGATGCCGCCCATCGGCGCTGGCGTGCTGGCGCTCCAGTGCCGCGAGGGCGACGCCGGCCTCATCGACGCGGTGAGCGGCCTCGGCGACCCGGACACCTACCGGGAGACCACCGCCGAGCGCATGTTCCTGCACGTGCTCCAGGGGCACTGCAACAGCCCGATCGCCGGGTTCGCGCGGGTGGACCGCAGTGGTGAACTGTCCCTGCGGGCCTGTGTGTTCACCCCGGACGGCAAGACGCGGCTGAACGCCCACGAGTGGGCGGGCAGGCTCGACCCGGCCACGCTCGGCACCTCGGTCGCCGTGGCCCTGCTGCGTCAGGGCGCCCGCGAGATCATCGACGGCATCCCGCACTGACCGGCGGGATGCCTGCCCGGCGGGATGCCCTGACGCCGGATCAGGCGGTGCCTTCCTCTGCCTGATCCCGCAGGAAGACGCTCACCTGGTGCGCCAGGCTGTCCCGCACCGCGCCCTGCTGGGTCCCCGCAGGTCCCTCGTGCACACCGATGCCGCCCGACCACAGCCGGCGTTCGGTCCACTCCTCCTCGACGCGCAGCTGGACCTGGACGTCCACGAGACTCAGGGACGCCTCGGTGCCGGCCGCGTACAGCACGGCGGTGGCCCGGCGCAGCGGATAGACGTCGAAGCCCTCGATGAACTGCGAGTTGCGCCAGTCGAGGAAGGCACTTTCCCCGTCCGGGCCGATCCGCACGTCGATCTGGCCGTCCTCGAGGTGGACGCCGAGGTGCCGGCGGCCGCGGTTCTCGACCGTCACGCGGAGGCAGAAGTACGTCAGCCCGTCGGCGGCGTCGTCACGGCCGCGGGGCGGCTCGGCCGGTTCCAGACGGTGGACGCGGACCCGCAGACCGGCATGCTCGTCGTACTCCTGCCAGTCCCCGACCACGTTCGGCTCGTACACGGTGCCCCTCTCGACCTCTGGAAGCTGCTTCCTATCTGTGGTCTCAGCGCACTGTCAAATGAGCAGAATGCGCTGTGGCCAGGCAGTTCACCCCATTTGATCGGCGATCAAGCCGTGCCCAGCGGTTATCCGGAAACAGTCGGAGAAAGCGGTTGCCCAGGCGTGCCGCACATCACTTTCCCGGGTGAAGATCAACGGGTCGGCCGACCGAGCAGGGGCGAGGCCGCGGTGACGCCGAGCGCGGCGGACACGAGCAGCACCGCGAAATAGGCCGCCAGATGATGAGGCGCGCCGAGGAGGAGTCCGCGCAGGGCGTCCACCTCATAGCTGAGCGGGTTGACCTTGCTGGCGGCCTGGAGTCAACACGGAACGGCAGTGGCCCGGAAACGCCCGGGACACCGAATGGGCGTATTGTCTGAATTGTTTCGTAATCTTCCCGCCCGGGAATGGGCCGTGAAGTGCTTCGGACAGGAGGCACGTCCGTGGGAGCCACCCGGGCCCCCGGTGCCCGCCGCGAGGTCCGAGTCCGCGCTCCCCACGGTGTCTGTCCATTCGGCACCTGCTCAGGGAGGTGCGCATCATGCGTATCGCCGGCAGCACCAGAACGCACCCCCACGACGACGCCCCCGACACCGCCGCGGCGTTCGAACGTCTCGCGCGGCTGTCCGAGGGGCCCGAGCGCAAGGTCCTGCGCGACGAGCTGGTCGAGGCCTGGCTGCCCATGGCCGAGCGGATCGCCGTCCGTTTCCGCGGCCGGGGCGAGGCCCTGGAGGACCTGTACCAGGTGGCCGCCCTCGGTCTCGTCAAGGCCGTCGACCACTACGACCCGGCGCGCGGCAACGCCTTCGAGGCCTACGCCGTACCGACGGTCACCGGCGAGATCAAGCGCCACTTCCGTGACCACATGTGGACGCTGCACGTGCCCCGCCGGGTCCAGGACCTGCGCAACCGGGTGCGGCACGCCGCCAAGGAGCTGTCGCAGACCATCCCCGGCCGCTCCCCCACGGTCGCCGAGATCGCCGAGTACGCCCACCTCACCGAGGGCGAGGTGCGCACCGGCATGGAGGCCCTGGAGTGCTTCTCCGCGCTGTCGCTGGAGGCGGAGATGCCGGGGACGGACGGCTACGCCCTCGGGGACGCGATCGGCGGGCCGGACCCGGCCTTCGACACCATCGTCAACCGGGTGGCCGTCAGGCCCTGCCTCGAAGCGCTGCCGGAGCGCGAGCGGATCATCCTCTACCTGCGGTTCTTCAAGGGCATGACGCAGAGCCGCATCGCCGAGCAGCTCGGCATTTCGCAGATGCACGTCTCCCGGCTGCTCAGCAGCTGCTTCGCCCATCTGCGCGAGGAACTGCTGACGGAGACCGGGTGAGCGACTCGAGCCGCCGGGGGTCACGCCTCCGGCGGTGTTCCCGGGATCTGCGCCGGTCCGGCGCGGTCGAGGGCGTCCTCCAGAGCGGCCCGGATCTCCTGGGGCATCATGCCGGTGCGCCCCCAGACGAGGATCAGTTCCGCGACGTTGCGCAGCTTGATGTTGGTGTGCTGGGAGACCTCCTTCAGGACCGCCCACCCCTGGTCGGGCGAGACCCGGCCGAGCGCCACGACCATCCCGATCGCCTGGTCCACAACGGCGTGGGAGACGACCGCCTCCTTCAGCTGCTGGATCTCCTCCTGCAGCTCGAAGATCCGTTCCGAGCCCCCGTCCGTGGGCATGGTCACCTCCGGGTCCGGTGCGCCGCTGTCCGTGTGGCCTCACAGAGTGCTTGAGTGCCTTGACACAGTGTCCGACCCATCCATCGTCGTCACTCGGCCCGCCCGGTGCCACCGGGGCGGACCAGCCGGTTCACGGCACCGTTTGCGCGTCGTCGCCGGGGTACTCGGCAGGCGCCCACAGCGGTTCCGGCCGGACACTGGATGCAATCCTCCGGTGGCTGCCAGGCCGACGAGATCAGGACGCGACACCATGAACCACGACATGCCCGCCCCGTCCGGTACGAAGGACGTCGTCTCATCACACTCCGTGGTCGGCGCACCCTGCTGGGTGAGCCTGACCAGCCGGGACGTCAAGGCGACGGAGGACTTCTACAGTGCCGTGCTGGGCTGGCAGTGGCGGCCGGCCAAGCTGGGCGACCGGCACCGGATCGCACTGGCGGACGGTTCGCCGGTGGCCGGGATCGCGGGGGTGGCGACCATGTGGCAGATGGCGGTGGCCTGGACGCCGTACTTCGCCGTGCGCAGCGCGGACGAGGCTGTGGCACGGGTGCAGGAACGCATGGGCACGGTCGCGGTCGGGCCGATCTCCCTGCCGCCGGGGCGGGCGGCGCTGCTGGCGGACCGGGACGGGGCGACCTTCGGGATCTGGGAGGGCGACCTGTTCACCGACTGGGAGACCTGGCGCAACGCGCAGCCGGTCTTCATCACGCTCCACACGCGCGACGCCTTCGACGCGGCCATCTTCTACGGCGAGATCCTCGACTGGGCCACGCAGCGTCCCGGCTGCTGCGAGGTCCACTACGAGGGCGGGGAGGTCGTGCTGCGCAGCCGCGGTGACGTGGTGGCACGGATCGAGTCGGGGGCGCTGGAGGCGGCCCCCGACCCCACGATCCGGCCGCACTGGCAGGTCCACTTCACCGTCGACGACGTGGAGGCCTGTGCCCGGACCGCGGAGCTGCACGGCGGCAGCGTGCTGTCCAAGGGCGGCGACGAGGCCGTGCTGCGCGACCATGACGGCGCCCAGTTCACGGTGACGTCGCGCCGCGGCCGCTGACCCTGTTCAGCCCTCAGCCCGTCTTCCGGGACGGCCGGGACAGCAGGACCAGGCTGCGTGCTCCGACGGTGAGGCCCGTGCCCGCCTTGTGCTCCGCCTCGTCCGGGATGCCCTCCGGGTCGGCTGTGTCGATCAGCGCCGACCAGCGTTCGCCGTAGGCGGCGTCCGGCAGCCGGAAGTCCACCGGCTCCCAGTGGCTGTTGGTCAGCAGCAGGAACGAGTCGTCGACGACGGGTCGGCCACGGGGGTCGGGTTCGGCGATGGCGTCGCCGTTGAGGAAGACGCCGACGCAGTGCGCGTCGCCGCGCTGCCAGTCGTCGTCGGTCAGCTCCCGGGCGTCGGGCGCCAGCCACACCAGGTCGGGCAGCGGCTGGTCCGCGCGGGTCAGGGTCTCGCCCAGGAAGAAACGGCGCCGGCGCAGCACGGGGTGCCCGGTGCGCAGCCGGATGACGTACCGGGTGAACTCCAGCAGGTCGCGCTGTTCCTCGGTGAGCCGCCAGTCGATCCAGGAGATCTCGTTGTCCTGGCAGTAGGCGTTGTTGTTGCCGCGCTGGGTGCGCCCCAGTTCGTCACCGTGGGAGAGCATCGGGATGCCCTGGGACAGCAGCAGCGTGGCGAGGAAGTTGCGCTGCAGGCGGGTGCGCAGTTCCCGGACGGCCGGGTCACGGGTGGCACCCTCGGCGCCGCAGTTCCAGGACCGGTTGGCGCTCTCGCCGTCCTGGTTGTCCTCGCCGTTGGCCTCGTTGTGCTTGTCGTTGTAGGACACGAGGTCGCGCAGGGTGAAACCGTCGTGCGCGGTGACGAAGTTGACGCTGGCGCGGGGCCGGCGCCTGCTGTGCGCGTACAGGTCGGAGGAGCCGGTCAGCCGCGAGGCGAACTCGCCGAGCGTGTGGTCCTCGCCGCGCCAGTAGTCGCGGACGGCGTCGCGGTACATGCCGTTCCATTCCGACCACAGCGGCGGGAAGTTGCCCACCTGGTAGCCGCCCTCGCCGACGTCCCACGGCTCGGCGATCAGCTTGACGCGGCTGATCACCGGGTCCTGCTGGATGAGGTCGAAGAACGCCGACAGCCGGTCCACCTCGTGGAACTGCCGGGCCAGCGTGGCCGCGAGGTCGAAGCGGAAGCCGTCGACGTGCATCTCGGTGACCCAGTACCGCAGCGAGTCCATGATCAGCTGGAGCACGTAGGGGTGGCGCATCAGCAGGCTGTTGCCGGTGCCGGTGGTGTCGTAGTAGTGCTCCCAGTCGCCGTCGACCAGGCGGTAGTACGAGCAGTTGTCGATGCCCCGGAAGGACAGGGTGGGGCCCTTCTCGTTGCCCTCGGCGGTGTGGTTGTAGACGACGTCGAGGATCACTTCGAGCCCGGCCGCGTGCAGGGTCTTCACCATCGACTTGAACTCGGCGACCTGCTGGCCGCGGGTGCCGTGCGCGGCGTAGGCGTTGTGCGGGGCGAAGAAGCCGATGGTGTTGTAGCCCCAGTAGTTGGCCAGGCCGCGGCCCTGGAGCACGCCGTCCTGGACGAACTGGTGGACCGGCATCAGCTCCACGGCCGTGACGCCCAGCGAGGTGAGGTGCTCGACGGCCGCGGGGTGTGCCAGTCCGCCGTAGGTGCCGCGGAGTTCGGCGGGCACCCCGGGGTGGGTGCGCGTGAAGCCCTTGACGTGGGTCTCGTAGATCACCGTGTCGGCGTAGGCACGGCTGGGCGGGCGGTCGTCGCCCCAGTCGAAGGCCGGGTCGGTCACCACGCCGAGCATGGTGTGCCCGGCGCTGTCGGCCGGGTCGGGGCCGTCCGGGTTGCGCTCGTGGAGCGAGGGGTGGTTGTCGATCTGCCCGTCCACCGCGCGGGCGTACGGGTCGAGGAGCAGCTTCGCCGGGTTGCAGCGGTGGCCGGCGGCCGGGGCCCACGGGCCGTGCACGCGGTAGCCGTACCGCGTGCCCGGGCCGACGCCGGGGAGGTAGCCGTGCCACACGAAGCCGTCGACCTCGGCCAGCGGCACCTGGGTGTGGGTGCCGTCGTCGTCGACGAGAACCAGCTCGACGCGTTCGGCGACCTCGCTGAAGAGGGCGAAGTTGGTGCCCTCCCCGTCGTAGGACGCGCCCAGCGGGTAGGGGCGCCCGCTCCAGGCGGACGCCCCTTTCCGGTTCTGCCGACGGGTCACCGGGCCTCCTCCAGGACCTCGTCCGGCATGCCGGCCGGGCCGGCCAGCTGCGCGACGCGCACCTCGCGGGGCACGTCGAGGCCCTCGCTCACTCGTGGGGCGGGCGCGGTCGGTACCAGCGGGACGCGTTCGCCGGCGCGGGCGCGCTGCGAGAACCAGATGACCTTGCTGCCGGTCTCGGTGGCGCAGCAGCCCCAGCCGTCGCTCATCGCCGCGAGGTGCTCCAGGCAGCCTCGCAGTTCCTGGTCGGGGCGCAGGGCGCGGTCGTTGTCCCCGATGGCGGTGATCAGGTGCTGCCCGTTCCACCACATCTCGATCGAGGTGTTCTTGTCCGTGGCGTGTTCGTCGATGGCCTCGAGCAGCATCTCGGCACCGCCGCAGACGGGCTGGATCAGGTTGTCCAGGTCCCAGAACTTCAGGTGAGCGGCCAGAATGCGGCTGACCTGTCCCACCCGTTCCGGGCTGACTTCCACGTCGAGGTGGTAGTAGCAGGGCACTGCGGTCTTCATCGGTCGGCTCCTCACCGCGAGGCTCAGCTCCTCCTCGCTCCCGCAGTCCTGCGGGACGAGCCCCGAGCACGGAACGTGAGCGTGTATCGCTTCTGAGTCACCCTCAGAGTGAGGGGGCTAGCCCGTTCGTGCAACACGAGCACACGACCGAGCCGGTCGGGCACACAACCCGCGCACCTCGATGGCCTGAACGACTCACCCGGACGCGCCACTGGTTGAAGGTCCAACAAGACGTTGCGTTGTCATACGTGCACCATGTGTGACAGAACTCGATCGCCGTGACGGGTCCGTGTCGCTGTGCGCGGCGCCGTCCGACCGTCGGGGAGACCGTGCCCCTCGAGCCCGAAAGGTGATCGGCGCCATGCTGCTACCCGCCAAAGCCGAAGTCGCCCGGCAGTTGCGGCGATACCGGGCCTGGGAACGCGTGATGCTCGCGGCACCCAACGACCGCACGGTGCGGACCACGTTCGAGGACTCCGGCTACACGCTCTGCGTGCTGATGGGCAAGCGCTGCGCGCGGGAGGCGGCGGACGCGGCCGAGCGGTACCTGCGCACGAACCAGATCACCTATCTGCAGGAACAGCAGGTCACCTGTCTGCAGGAAAAGACCGAACGACCCCGTCCGGCCACCGCGGTGCGACGAAGACCGCCGACGGCGGAGCGGCGGTACCCAGCGGGAAGGTAACGGCCTTCCCGCACATCTTGTCCCCATGAACCGGGCCCCGGGGGCCCGGTTCCGAGCACGGTGGAGGTGAGGACCATGAGTAGGACCCGAGCCATCGGCCGTATCCCGGTACGGGATGTCCGCCCGGCCGTGGAGAGCGGCAACCGGCCGGCGAAGGCGGTCGTGGGAGAGACGTTCGAGGTCACCGCCACCGTGTTCCGGGAGGGGCACGACGCGGTGGCCGCCAATGTCGTGCTCAAGGATCCCGAGGGCCGCCCCGGGCCGTGGACGCCGATGCGGGAGCTGGCTCCGGGCAGCGACCGGTGGGGCGCCGAGGTCACCGCCGACGCGGTCGGCCGCTGGTCGTACCGGGTACAGGCCTGGAGCGATCCGGTGGCCACCTGGCGTCGTGCGGCGGGCATCAAGGTGCCGGCCGACATCGACCCGGGCCTGGTCCTGGAGGAGGGCGCCGACCTCTACGAGCGGGCAGCGGCGGGCGTGCCGAAGAACGACGGCCGCGGCGTGCTCCTTGGCGCGGCGGAGACGCTGCGCGACGACTCACTGCCCCCTCCGGCTCGGCTCGCGGCGGCGTTGGCGCCGGAGGTGGAGGAGGTGCTGGCCCGGCATCCGCTGCGGGACCTGGTCACCACCTCCGAGCCCTTGCCGCTGCTGGTGGAGCGGGAGCGGGCCCTGTACGGCTCCTGGTACGAGTTCTTCCCCCGCTCCGAGGGCACCTCCGAGCAGCCGCACGGCACGTTCCGCACCGCAGCGCGCCGCCTTCCGGCGATCGCCGCCATGGGCTTCGACGTCGTCTACCTGCCCCCGATCCACCCGATCGGCACGACCTTCCGCAAGGGCAGGAACAACACCCTCTCCCCCGGCCCCGACGACGTCGGCGTGCCCTGGGCGATCGGCTCACCCGAGGGCGGCCACGACGCCGTCCACCCCGATCTGGGCACCCTGGAGGACTTCACCTGGTTCGTCGGCCAGGCCCGCGAGCTGGGCCTGGAGGTCGCGCTGGACTTCGCCCTGCAGTGCTCCCCGGACCACCCCTGGGTGCAAAAACACCCCGAGTGGTTCCACCACCGCCCCGACGGCACCATCGCCTACGCCGAGAACCCGCCGAAGAAGTACCAGGACATCTACCCCATCGCCTTCGACGCCGACATGGACGGCCTCATCGCCGAGACCGTGCGGGTGCTGCGGCACTGGATGGACAGCGGCGTGCGGATCTTCCGCGTGGACAACCCGCACACCAAGCCGGTGGTCTTCTGGGAGCGGGTCATCGCGGACATCAACCGCACCGACCCCGACGTGATCTTCCTGGCCGAGGCCTTCACCCGCCCGGCGATGATGGCCACCCTGGCCCAGATCGGCTTCCAGCAGTCCTACACCTACTTCACCTGGCGCAACACCAAGCAGGAACTGACCGACTACCTCACCGAACTCTCCGGCGAGTCGGCCAGCTATATGCGGCCGAACTTCTTCGCCAACACCCCCGACATTCTGCACGCCTACCTCCAGCAGGGCGGCCGCCCCGCCTTCGAGGTGAGGGCCGTCCTCGCCGCGACCCTCTCACCGACCTGGGGCATCTACTCCGGCTACGAACTGTGCGAGAACACCCCCCTCAGAGAGGGCAGCGAGGAGTACCTGAACTCGGAGAAGTACCAGCTCACCCGCCGCGACTGGGACGCCGCCGAACGCGAGGGCCGCACCCTCACCCGGCTGCTGACCAGGCTCAACACCATCCGGCGGGAACACCCGGCACTGCGCCGGCTCAGGAATCTCCGCTTCCACCACACCGACAACGACGCCCTCATCGCGTACAGCAAGCGCACGGGAAACGACGTCGTCCTGGTGGTCGCCAACCTCGACCCCCACCACGCCCAGGAGGCGACGGTCTCGTTGGACATGCCGCAACTCGGCCTGGACTGGCACGAGTCGGTGCCGGTGCGCGACGAGCTCACCGGCGAGACGTACCGCTGGAGCAGGAACAACTACGTGCGTCTCGAGCCGGGGCGGGCTCCCGCGCACGTCTTCCACGTCCTGTCACCGCCCGCCGCGCAAGCGATCGGAGGGGCAGGAACGTCATGACCGTGAACGAGCCCGTGCTGGACACCTTCGAGGACACTCCCGTCAGGGACCGCGACCCGGAGTGGTTCAAGCGCGCCGTCTTCTACGAGGTGCTCGTCCGCTCGTTCCAGGACAGCAACGGCGACGGTGTCGGTGACCTGAAGGGCCTGACCGCCAAGCTCGACTACCTCCAGTGGCTCGGCGTCGACTGCCTGTGGCTGCCGCCCTTCTTCAAGTCGCCCCTGCGCGACGGCGGCTACGACGTCTCCGACTACACGGCCGTGCTGCCGGAGTTCGGGGACCTCGCCGACTTCGTGGAGTTCGTCGACGCCGCCCACCAGCGCGGCATGCGCGTGATCATCGACTTCGTCATGAACCACACCAGCGACGAGCACGCGTGGTTCCAGGAGTCGCGCAAGGACCCCGACGGGCCCTACGGCGACTACTACGTGTGGGCCGACGACGACAAGGGCTATCCGGACGCCCGGATCATCTTCGTCGACACGGAGACGTCGAACTGGACGTTCGACCCCGTGCGCGGCCAGTACTTCTTCCACCGCTTCTTCTCGCACCAGCCGGACCTCAACTACGAGAACCCGCGCGTCCAGGAGGAGATCCTGGCCGCGCTGAAGTTCTGGCTGGACCTGGGCATCGACGGTTTCCGGCTGGACGCGGTGCCGTACCTGTATGCGGCCGAGGACACCAACTGCGAGAACCTGCCCGCCACCCACGCGTTCCTCAAGCGCCTCCGCCACGAGATCGACGCCCAGTACCCGGACACCGTGCTGCTCGCCGAGGCCAACCAGTGGCCCGAGGACGTCGTCGACTACTTCGGCGACTTCGCGAAGGGCGGCGACGAGTGCCACATGGCCTTCCACTTCCCGGTCATGCCGCGCATCTTCATGGCCGTACGCCGCGAGTCGCGCTACCCGGTCTCGGAAATCCTGGCCAAGACCCCGGCCATCCCCTCGAACTGCCAGTGGGGCATCTTCCTGCGCAACCACGACGAGCTGACCCTGGAGATGGTCACCGACGAAGAGCGCGACTACATGTGGGCCGAGTACGCCAAGGACCCCCGCATGCGCGCCAACATCGGCATCCGCAGGCGCCTCGCCCCGCTGCTGGACAACGACCGTCACTCGATCGAGCTGTTCACGGCCCTGCTGCTGGCCCTGCCGGGCTCGCCGATCCTCTACTACGGCGACGAGATCGGTATGGGCGACAACATCTGGCTCGGCGACCGCGACGCCGTCCGGACCCCCATGCAGTGGACCCCGGACCGCAACGCCGGCTTCTCCACCTGCGACCCGGGCCGCCTCTTCCTGCCGGCCATCATGGACCCGGTCTACGGCCACCAGGTGACCAACGTCGAGGCCTCCATGTCCTCGCCGTCCTCGCTGCTGCACTGGACCCACCGCATGATCGAGATCCGCAAGCAGAATCCCGCCTTCGGACTCGGCACATACACCGAACTGCCCTCCTCCAACCCGGCGGTGCTGGCGTTCCTCAGGGAGTACGAGGACGACCTGGTGCTGTGCGTGAACAACTTCGCGCGGTTCGCGCAGCCCACCGAACTCGATCTGCGCGAGTTCGCCGGGCGCCATCCGGTGGAGCTGTTCGGCGGGGTCCGTTTCCCGGCCATCGGCGAGCTGCCGTACCTGCTGACCCTCGGGGGTCACGGCTTCTACTGGTTCCGGCTCACCCGAGTCGCATCCCGCATCGGCCGGCGACTGTGAGCACGCGCCGGGACAAGGAGGCGTGACCATGCCGAAGACCGCATCCCTCGGCCCGAGCCTCACGCGCCCGGCCGAGCCCATGGAGTCGCTCGGCGCTCTGCTGCGCGACTGGCTGCCCCGCCAGCGCTGGTTCGCGGGCAAGGACCGGCCCGTCACGGAGCTCGGCCTGTTGTCGATGACCGAGCTGTTCCCGGGCTGTCTGCACCTGCTGGTCCACGCCGGGCACGCCGGGCACACGGGTGTGCCCTCGCCGGGCGGTGCTCCCCCGGCCGGCGACTGCTACCAGCTCCTGCTCGGCGTACGGGAGCACCCGTCGCCGCGCCTCGGCCGGGCACTCATCGGAAGGGTGCAGGACGGGCCGCTGGCCGGTCTGACGGTCTACGACGCGCTCCACGACCCTCGTTCGGCCCAGCTGCTCCTGGACCGGCTGCGCCACCCCGGCACCGCGGGCCCACTGCGCTTCGACTGCGACCCGGACCAGCCGGTGCCCGGCGGACTGGTGCCGCGGCTGCTCGACGCCGAGCAGTCCAACTCCTCGCTGGTGTACGGCGACGAGTACATCCTGAAGATCTTCCGGCGCATCCAGCCGGGCGTGAACCCGGACCTGGAGGTGCCGGGGGCGCTTGCCCGCCAGGGCTGCCACCGCGTCCCCGCGCCCGTGGCCTGGTTCCAGACGAAGCACCCCTTCAAGGCCACGCTCGGTGTGCTGCAGCCGTATCTGCGGGACGCCTCCGACGGCTGGACGCTGGCGTTGCACGCCCTGGCCGCCGGGGACGACTTCACGGTCCAGGCCCGGGCGCTCGGCGCGGCCACGGCGGATGTGCACCTCGCGCTGGCCTCGGCCTTCCCGGTCGGCGCGCCCGGGGAGAACGGGCGTACCGCGACGGCGATGACCGAGCGACTCGACGCCGCCGCGCACTGCGTGCCCGCGCTCCAGCCGTTCGTGCCAGGCCTGCGGACCGCGTTCGCCGCCCTCACCACCTGCGACCCCGGGCCGCCCGCCCAGCGCATCCACGGAGACCTGCACCTGGGTCAGGTGCTGCGGGCCGGGCGTGAGTGGTTCGTCATCGACTTCGAGGGCGAGCCGTCCCGGCCGCTCTCCGAACGACGCAGCGCCCACTCCCCCGTGCGGGACATCGCCGGGATGCTGCGCTCCTTCGACTACGCCGCCCGGCAGCGCCGCCCCTGGCGCCCGGAGTGGGCGCGGCGCTGTCGCGAGGCCTACTGCGCGGGCTATGCCGCCCGCGCCGGCTGGGACCCGCGCAAGAAACACGGACTGCTCCGTGCCTACGAGACGGACCGGGCCGTGTACGAGGTGCTGTACGAGGCACGGCACCGCCCCGACTGGCTGCCTGTACCGATGGCGGCGATCGAGCGCCTCGCTGTGAGAGGAGACTGAGCCGTGGCCCTGCGAGACACCTCAATCCCGGAGCCGTCAGGCCCGGTCCCGAGCGCGACCGCGCCCGCCCTGAGCCCGGAGGACCGCGGGCGCCTGCTGGCGGGCGCCCACCACGATCCTCACGCACTGCTCGGCGCCCACCCGGCCCCCGGCGGGATCGCGTTCCGGGCGCTGCGCCCCTTCGCCCGCTCCGTGAGCGTCGTGATCGGCGGCAGGCGCACGGCCCTCGTCTCGGAGGGCGACGGCCTCTTCTCGGGCGTGCTGCCGCTGGAGGCGATCCCCGAGTACACGCTGCACGTGGCGTACGAGGGCAGCGAGCAGGACGTGCACGACCCGTACCGCTTCCTGCCCGCGCTCGGCGAGCTCGATCTGCACCTGATCCGCGAGGGCCGGCACGAGCAGCTGTGGCAGGCGCTCGGCGCACAGCCCATGACCCACGAGGGCGTGGCCGGCACCCGGTTCACGGTGTGGGCGCCGAACGCGCAGGGCGTGCGGGTCGCCGCGGACTTCACCCACTGGGACGGGACGCAGTTCCCGATGCGGTCCCTGGGCGCGTCCGGGGTGTGGGAGCTGTTCCTGCCGGGCGTCGGCGAGGGCACCGCGTACAAGTTCGAGATCCACTCCCGGTACGGGCACCGCTTCCTCAAGGCGGACCCGATGGCCCGCCGTGCCGAGGAGCCGCCGAACACGGCGTCGATCGTGACGGCCTCCCACTACGAGTGGGCCGACGCCGAGTGGATGACACACCGCGCCGACACGCCGGTGCACGAGGCGCCCATGTCGGTGTACGAGGTGCACCTGCCGTCCTGGCGCCCGGGGCTGACCTACCGGCAGCTCGCCGAGGAACTCCCCGCGTACGTCAAGGACCTCGGTTTCACGCACCTCGAGCTGATGCCTGTTGCCGAGCACCCCTTCCACGGCTCGTGGGGCTACCAGGTCACCGGCTTCTACGCGCCGACCGCGCGGCTGGGCTCACCGGACGACTTCCGGTTCTTCGTCGACGCCTGCCACCGGGCGGGCATCGGCGTGATCATGGACTGGGTGCCGGCTCACTTCCCGAAGGACGACTGGGCGCTGGCCCGGTTCGACGGGGACCCGTTGTACGAGCCCGGGGACGAGCGGCGTGCCGAGCACCCGGACTGGGGCACGTACGAGTTCGACTTCGGCCGCACCGAGGTGCGCAACTTCCTCGTGGCGAACGCGGTGTACTGGTGCGAGGAGTTCCACATCGACGGGCTGCGGGTGGACGCGGTCGCCTCGATGCTCTACCTGGACTACTCACGCGAGGACGGCCAGTGGGAGCCCAACGCCTACGGCGGCCGGGAGGACCTGGCGGCCATGACGTTCCTGCAGGAGATGAACGCGACCGTGTACCGGCGTGCTCCGGGCGTGGTCACCATCGCGGAGGAGTCCACCGCCTGGGGCGGCGTGACCCAGCCGACCGACGCCGGCGGGCTCGGTTTCGGGCTGAAGTGGAACATGGGCTGGATGCACGACTCGCTGGAGTACCTCTCCCACGAGCCGGTGCACCGCAAGTACCACCACCACGAGATGACCTTCTCGATGGTGTACGCCTACAGCGAGAACTACGTCCTGCCGATCTCCCACGACGAGGTCGTGCACGGCAAGCAGGCCCTGGTGTCGAAGGCGCCGGGCGACTGGTGGCAGCGGCGCGCCACCACCCGCGCCTATCTCGGCTTCATGTGGGGCCACCCCGGCAAGCAGCTGCTGTTCATGGGGCAGGAGTTCGCGCAGGGCGCCGAGTGGTCGGTGGAGCACGGCCCGGAGTGGTGGCTGCTCGACGACGGCTATCACTCGGCGGGCGACCACCGGGGCGTGCGCGATCTGGTGCGCGACCTGAACTCGGCGTACCGGGCGACTCCGGCGCTGTGGCAGTGC
The DNA here is from genome assembly GCF_036014075.1 of Streptomyces violaceus. Taxonomy (NCBI): domain Bacteria; kingdom Bacillati; phylum Actinomycetota; class Actinomycetes; order Kitasatosporales; family Streptomycetaceae; genus Streptomyces; species Streptomyces violaceus. The sequence goes on along the minus strand of NZ_CP107911.1, from coordinate 8,679,288 downwards.
GACACCCGCCCGGAGGGCTTCCGGTGGGTGGCGGTGGACTCGGCCGACGACAACGTCTTCGCGTTCCTGCGCTACGACGCCGAGGGCAGGCCGCTGCTGGCGGTGTCGAACTTCTCCCCCGTCGTCCGGCACGACTACGGCCTCTGGGTCCCGGAGGGCGTCGACGCCTGGCAGGAGACCCTCAACACCGACGACACCCGCTACGGCGGAAGCGGTGTCACCAACCCGGATCCGGCCAAACCGGAGGACGGCCGTGTCCAAATCACGCTGCCGCCGCTGGCGACGGTATGGCTGAGGCCGTTCGCTCCATGAAGACCTGCCGCCGCACCAGGTGTTTGACCCGCCTGTGAGGGGCACTGGGGGTCGTACCACCGGGAGGGCCCGGTGGTACGACGCGGCAGGGTCGTCGCAGAAGGGCGGGCATCAGGTGCGCACCGTCGGAGTGGAGGAGGAGCTCCTCCTCGTCGATCCGGAGACCGGCGAGCCGCGGGCGCTGTCCGCGGCGGTGCTCGCCCGGGCCGCGCAGAACGAAGCGGATCAGGACGTTTTCGAGAAGGAACTCCACGAGCAGATGCTGGAGTTCGCCACCCACCCGCAGTCGTCCATGGAGAGCCTGCGCGCGGAGATCGTCCGCTGCCGCAAGGAGGCAGCCCGGCACGCCGGGGAGATCGGCTGCACCGTGGCGGCGCTCGCCACCTCCCCCCTGCCGGTCAGCCCCGCCATCAGCATCAACCGGCGGTACCAGTGGATGGCGGAGCAGTACGGCATCGCCACCCGTGAGCAGCTCGTCCTGGGCTGCCATGTGCACGTGTCCGTGGAGTCCGACGAGGAGGGCGTCGCGGTCGTCGACCGGGTGCGGCCCTGGCTTCAGGTCCTGCTGGCGCTCAGCGCGAACTCGCCGTTCTGGCAGGGCAAGGACTCGGGGTACGACAGCTACCGCAGCCGGGTGTGGCAGCGCTGGCCGTCGGCCGGTCCGACCGAGATCTTCGGCTCGGCCGAGCGCTACCACCGGCTGGTCGCGGAGATGGTGGCCACCGGGTCCATCCTCGACGACGCGATGATCTACTTCGACGCGCGGCTGTCCCGGCAGTATCCGACAGTGGAGGTCCGGGTCTCGGACGTCTGCCTGCACTCCGGCACGGCCGCGCTGGTCGCCACCCTCGTCCGCGGGCTCGTCGAGACCGCCGCACGCGAGTGGCGGGCGGGCCAGGAGCCCCTCGACCACAGCGTCAGCCTGCTGCGACTGGCCCACTGGCAGGCCGCCCGGTCCGGTCTGACGGGCGAGCTGCTGCACCCCGCGACCATGCGGCGCATGCCCGCCGAGGCAGTCGTCCGTGCCCTGCTGGACCATGTCGGTCAGGCCCTCGCGGACACCGGTGACCTCGAGCGGGCCCGGGCCGCCTGCGAGGAACTGCTGCGGGAGGGCAACGGCGCACAGGTGCAGCGCGAGCTGATGGAGCGCACGGGCAGCCTGCGGGGCGTCGTCACCGAGTGCGTGCGCCACACCCAGGCGTGAGGCGTCCCGCCTTTCTCGGATACGGGCGCGGAGTGTCAGGTGTTCAGACCATCAGGACGATGGCGTAGGCCAGGAAGAATGCCGCGATCAGCACCACGAGGACGATGATCAGGGTCAGCGGCGCCTTGGCCCACCCCTTGGGCGGGTTGTGCGTCTCCCGGGGCCCGGCCTCGGGCATGCTGCTCTCCGCGGGCGGGGTCTCCCCGGGCGGTACGCCGCCGCCCGGTTCCAGGCCGGAGGTGCGTTCGGGTTCGGGATCGGGATTGGTGTGACTCATGCCTCCCGTGTCCCCCGATCACGCCGAGATCATCAGCGATGTCACTTCCGTATTTCCCGACCCCGAAGGGTCTCGACTCGACTACATTCGAGCACCGCCGATGACGGTACCCGTCGGCAATGTCACACCCCGTACACGTCAGGAGAGCAGTGCATGCGCGACACGGCCCTCGCTCCACCGGCCTTCTCGCCCCTGACCGGCGGGCTCGCCGACAGTGTCTTCGAGACGGCGGACCGCGAACCCACCCGGCCGGTGCTCGCCCGCCGCACCGACCCCGCCTCCGCCGTCTGGGAGGAGGTGACGGCGATCGAGCTGCGCGACGAGGTGGTGGATGTGGCCAAGGGTTTGATCGCGTCCGGGATCGCGCCGGGCCACCGCGTGGCGATCATGGCGCGCACCCGGTACGAGTGGACAGTCCTGTGCTACGCGCTGTGGGCCGTGGGTGCCGAGGTCGTCCCGGTCTACCCGTCGTCCTCGCGCGATCAGGTGGAGTGGATCCTGCGGGACTCCGGCTGTGTGGCCGTGGTGGTGGAGGACGAGCAGGGCGTCATGACCGTGGGCTCGGTGTGCGCGGCGCTGCCGCTGCTGAGCCATGTCTGGCAGCTGGACGCGGGAGCGCTGGAGGAGCTGACGGTGCGCGGGGAGTCCGTGCCGCTCGCCACGGTCGACTCGATGCGCCGCATCGTGCTGCCGGACTCCACGGCCGTCATCGCCTACACCTCCGGCACGACCGGCCACGCCCTGGGCTGCGCCCTCAGCCATCGCAATCTGGCCGGGCCCTGCGACACGCTGGTGGCCGGATGGGGTCGGACGGCGGCGGCACCACGCGGGGAGCAGGGCTCCGTGCTGGCGTTTTTACCTTTCTCCCACGTGTACGGGCTCATGATCCAGGGCCTGTGCATGCGCGGCGGCCTGCTGATGGGGCACCAGGCCGATCTCGGCGGGGAGGCGCTGTTCTCGGCGCTGCGCTCCTTCCGGCCCACGTACTTCTACGCGGTCCCGTCGGTCTTCGAGAAGATCTACAAGAACTTCCTGCGCACGGCGCAGCAGGGAGGCCACGGCGGGCTGTTCGAGCGGGCCGCCGAGACGGCGCGGGACTTCGCCGCGGCCCTCGAACGCCAGCGGCTGGGCCGGGGCCGCGGACCCGGTTTCGATCTGCGGCTCCAGCACGCCCTCTACGACCGCACGGTGTACCGCAGGCTGCGGGCCGCGCTGGGCGGCCGGGTGCGGCGGGCGACATCCGGCGGCTCTCCCCTCAGCCGCGATCTGTCCCTCTTCTACGAGGGCATCGGCATCTATGTGAACGACGGGTACGGCCTGACGGAGACCAGCGGCGGGGTGACGATGCAGCCGCTGGGCCGGGAGAAGTCCGGGACCGTCGGGCAGGCGCTGCCGGGTACGGAGATCCAGGTCGCCGACGACGGGGAGATCCTGGTGCGCGGCCCGTCGGTGTTCCAGGGGTATGTGGGTGACGACGCCGGCACCCGGGCCGCGCTGCGCGGCGGCTGGCTGGCCACCGGTGACCTCGGGCAACTGGACTCGGAGGGCTATCTGACGATCACCGGCCGCAAGAAGGACATCATCGTCACGAGCAGCGGCAAGAGCGTCGCCCCGGCCTCCCTGGAGCAGCGGCTGCGGATGCATCCGCTGATCCACCAGGCGGTGGTGGTGGGCGACAACCGGCCCTGCGTCGGCGCCCTGATCACGCTGGATCCGGAGTTCCTGGCGCACTGGCGGGCGGCGCTGGCGCTGCAGGGCGAGATGCGGGAGGCCCGGGAGGAGAACGCGCTGCGGGAGGAGGTCGCGCGTGCCGTGGCCGCCGCCAACAGTGCCGTGTCGCGGTCGGAGTCGATCCGGGTGTTCCGGGTGCTGCCGGAGCCGTTCGACGTGACCAACGGGCTGCTGACGCCGTCGATGAAGCTGCGCCGGGATCAGATCGTGCGGCACTACGCGGCCGAGATCGAGGCGATGTACGAGTCGCGCAGGCGTCCTGGGCGGCCGAGCACCCCGGAGGATCCGTCGCATTGGGAGGACTCGGACAACGTGTTCCGTTGAACGCGGACCGGACGCGTAGTCCGCGCTCGCACGGGAACACGACAGTGGCGACGCAAGAGAGAGGACGACAGCCCTGACGACAGCCCTCGCTGACGACCGGGCCGGAAAGGCGATATGTCAACCGAGCCGCGTGGGGACGACGCACTGACCTCCGAGGACATCCCGAGCCGCACGAACAGCTTCGTGGGCGAGCCGCACGACGTGACCGGTGCGCGGCTGGCCGCGGAGGGGTTCTTGCGTGATCTGGCACGATTCTCGCCGCCCTCTGCCCCCGAGTACTGGGACGACATCCTGTTGGTGGTGACGGAACTGGCCGCCAACGCGATCCAGTACGCCCCGGGTCCGTTCGCGCTGGGAATGCGCCGGACCTTCGACGGGGTGCACGTCGTGATGCATGACACCAGCAGCACGGAGCCCGCCCCGCGGCCCTTCGATCCGCGCAGCGGTGGCGGCGGCATCGGCTGGCACCTGATCCACACCTTGTGCGACCAGGTCAGCGTGGTGGCCGACGAGCGCGGCAAGGACGTGCACGTGTTCCTGCCCTGGTGAGCCGGGAGCGTCACGGGCGCCGCGCGCCCGTGACTCGCTCAGACCGAGGCCGTCTCGCGTGGCGGCAGCCGGTCGTAGTAGTCGCCCACGGCCGTCAGGTACTCCCGGTCCCTGGTCTCGCTGTCCGTCTGGAAGCGGGGGGCCTCCTTCGCGTCTCCCCTGGTGCAGGCCAGTGTGATCTTCCGGGCCTGTGTGTCGATGCCGATGACGACTCCGGCCGGCACCAGCACGCTGCGGCCGAACACCCAGACTCCGGTGTCGACGACCAGGTGCCGCATGCCGTGTGGGGCGGCCTCGCGGTCCAGGTGCCCGATCGTGCCGTCGGTCGCGGCGACGGTGAACCCGGTCAGGTCCTGCCCCTCGACGTGACCGCTGTCCGGCGCGTACGACCAGATTCTGTCGATGGCCACGCTGCTCCATCCTCCCTCGCGGTGTGCGGATCGCGGATCCCCGGGCGGACGGTTCCCGCCCACCCGGCTCCACAGCAGCAATTACCCTCCTGCCGCAAGCGCATTCGGCGCACACCCCTGCCACCATACGACGCGGAGCGGCGGGTCTCGGAGAGGTTCGGGTCAGGGGGAATGGAGGGCGTTTTCCGGGGTAATCGCGGGGGCGCGGTGAAAACGGAGCCCGGTGACGAAGGGAGGCACATGAGACACGGCATTCGAGCCCGCCCCACGACCGGCATCGCCCCGTACCGCGGTCACCCCTGAGAGGTGACCAGCCCAGGCCGTAGTACTTGTTGGAGGTATCCGTGCCCCTCGCCCAGAACCCGCTGTCCGTGGAAGTCGAGCTGCCCCGGGAGGACGTGGCCCTGATCACGGTCGACGGCTACCTGGACGTCGACACCGCGACCGAGTTCCAGGCCCATCTGGCCAATCAACTCCACCACGGCCGACGGCACTTCCTGCTCGACCTGTCGTCCGTCCCCTTCATGGACTCGTCGGGGATGAACATCATCCTCCGCGTGTACCAGGAGACCCGTAAGACCGCAGGCAGCGTGCACGTCATCAGCCCGACGTCCGCCGTACGACGCATCCTCGACCTGACGGGCGTCAGCATCACGGTGCCGATATCGGAGAGCGTGGACGAGGCTCTGGCCCGTGCCGACGAAGCGCCTGACACCCCCGTGGAGCCGGGGGAAGCGGGCGCCTGACGACCAGGTGCCCCTTCGGGCACGGTGCCGGGGGGACCGGCGGCCGTGCCCTCGCTTCGCCCTGCGCGCCGGCAGCCGGCGGTGGCCAACCGCCGTTTCCCTGAACCGGATCGCTTGCGCCGGATCCGGTGTCGTACGAGGTCGGGGCATGGTTAGAGTTGTCGCCCGGCAAGTGTGACCATGCCGTTCTCGTTTCCCGAAGCGGGCTCGGTCGACGCAACGCGGAAGAGGAGAGAACCCAGGTGCCGGAGCACGAAGCGGACGGACAGCTCGCCACGCCCACGCACGAGGTCAGGGACTTCCTGCACCGCCGGCGGGAACAGATCGCCCAGCGGTGGGCGGACGAGCCCCTGTTCCGCACCGTGTTCACCGTCTCGCGCGACGAGGCGGTGGAGGCGGGCAAGGTCGTCGTGGACGCGCTGGCCCAGGTGGCCGACTCGGACCAGGTGGAGGACCCGGATTCCGCGGGCTTCAGCGGGGTGCGCGAGCAGCTGGCCCGGATGGGCGTGGCCCGCTCCCGTGCCGGCCTGTCCAACACCCAGGTGTCCAGCGAGCTGGCGGCCCTGCGGCCGCCCGTCGAGAACCTGCTGGCCGCCGATCTCGAGCAGGCGCCGCCGGAGCACCTGCGGGCGTGTTCGACCACGCTGACCGTACTGATGGGCACCCTTCGCCTGGTGGCCATGCAGACGGCGCTGAGCGAGTGGCAGGCGCTCAGCGACCGGCAGCGGCTGCAGCTGATGGAGGTGGCCACGCCCGTCATCCGGCTGTGGGACGGCATCGTGGCCGTGCCGCTGATCGGGACGCTCGACAGCGCTCGCAGCCAGGTGGTCATGGAGACGCTGCTGGACGCCGTCGTCGACCAGCACGCCCGGTTCGCGATCCTGGACATCACCGGCGTGCCCACGGTCGACTCGCTGGTGGCGCAGCATCTGATGAAGACGGTCGCCGCCGCGCGGCTGATGGGCGCCCAGTGCATCGTCTCCGGCATCCGTCCCGCCATCGCGCAGACCATCGTCCACCTCGGGCTGGACCTGGACGTGATCACCCGCGCGAACCTCGCCGACGCGCTGGGATACGCGCTGCACCAGCTCGGCGCGGACATCGTGAACGCGGGTGCGGGACAGCGGTGAGCGACGCCTACCTCCGTCCCGTCACGGGCCATGTGCCGGTCCTGCGGCTCGGCGACGTCCTCCTGGTCACGCTCCAGGGGGATCTGCACGACAGCACGGCGCAGCAGCTCCAGCAGGACCTCGCGGAGACCATCGTCCGTACCGGGGTACACGGTGTCCTCATCGACATCTCCGGCGTGGAGATCGTCGACTCCTTCCTCGGACGGGTGCTGGCCGAGATCGCCGCGCAGGCCAAGCTGCTGGCCGCGCGGACCGTGGTGGCCGGCATGCGCCCGGCGGTCGCCATCACTCTGGTGGAACTGGGGCTGACGCTGCCGGGGCTGCGCACCGCGCTCAGCACCGAGGCGGGCATGGAGCTCCTCGCGCAGCAACCCCCGGTGACCCGTCCCGGCGGCCCGCGTCAGGAGAGTCCGTGATGCACACTGCCGCGGGCGTGGAGGCCTGCCTGCCCATCCGGTCGGACCTGGACCTGGTATGGGTGCGACAGCACGTACGGCAGGCCGCGGCCCGGCTCGGCTTCGGCCTGGTGGCGCAGACCAAGCTGGTCACCGCGGCCAGTGAGCTGGCCCGCAACACCCTCGTGCACGGCGGTGGCGGGCAGATGGAGGTGACGCACGTCAGCAGCGCGCGTGCGCAGGGCCTGCGGCTGGCCTTCACCGACGAGGGGCCGGGCATCGCCGACCTGGACCGGGCGCTCAGCGACGGCTACACCTCCGGCGGCGGGCTGGGGATGGGGCTGAGCGGCGCGCGGCGCCTGGTGCACGACTTCCACATCGACAGCACGCCGGGCGACGGCACCACCGTGCGGGTGACCTGCTGGGTGGCCCAGCCGCCGCGTCCGCGCGAGGAGGCCTGATGCCACGCGTGTGGGACGTCCCGGTGCGCGACTCGACGCGGGTGCGCGACGCACGGGTCGCCGCGGAGGGCGCGGCCGCGCTGGCCGGTCTCGACGAGCGGCGCACCGCGGCCGCCGCGCTGGTCGCGACCGAGCTCGCCACGAATCTGCTCAAGCATGCCGAGGGTGGCCAGGTCCTCATCGACATCGTGGCGCCGCCGGTGCTGCGGGAGGGACGTGCGGAGTCCCGGGTCGTGCAGATCGCCGCGATCGACCACGGCCCGGGCATTCCCGATGTGCCCGCGGCGCTGCGCGACGGTTTCTCCTCGACCCGCTCGCTCGGCGCGGGCCTCGGCACGTGTCTGCGTCTCGCCGACGACTTCGGCCTGCACAGCATGCCCGGCCGCGGCACGGTCGCGGTGGCCCGCGTGGGCGCCACGCCTCGCGGTGACGGCACGCCCGCCGGCCCGGCCGTGCGTGTGTGGGCCGACGGGGTCTCGGGGAGCTGGAGCGGCATGCCCGGGCCCGACACGCCGGGTGGTGCCGTCCCGGGGTGGTCCGGTGGCGGGAGTCCCGGCGGCGGGCTATGGCCGTCAGGCGTGCCGGGAGGTGCCTCGGAGGATGGCCGGCCGCCGGTCGGAGCCATGGCGTGCGGCGGCCTGACGGGGCACGCGGCGGTGGCCGGTGGCGGGCCGGGCTTCGCCGGGCAGCCTGGCGGCGGGCCCGGGGACGGCGGTGTCCTCAAGAACGAACTCAAGAAGGAACTCAGGAACGAACCCTGGTCCGAGCCGGTCTCCGGTGTGCCGGGGCGTGAAGGACGGCCTGGCCCGTCGGACGACAGCCCATCCGTCGCCGCTGTGCGGGCCGGAGGCGTGAACGTCCCCTACGCCGGGGCCGAGTACTCGGGCGACGCCTGGGCGTGGGTGCGGGCCGGGGAGCGGGTGACGCTGATGCTGGCGGACGGTCTGGGGCACGGTCCGGAGGCGGCTCATGCCTCGTCCGCCGCGGTCACGGCGCTGCACCGCTGGGCCCACCTCTCCCCCGCCGAGGCGCTGCGGCAACTGCACGACGCCCTGAAGGGCACCCGGGGCGCGGCCGTCGCCCTCGCCCAGCTCGACCTGCGGGCCGGGCGTCTGCGCTTCGCCGGTATCGGCAACGTGGGGGCGCGGCTGCGCACGGACGGCACCTGGCGTCACCTGCTGTCGCGGCCCGGCATCGTCGGCGTCCACCGGCCCGGCACCCTCCGCGAGGAGGAGGCGGACTGGGCGGACGACCGGCTGCTGATCCTGCACACCGACGGCCTGCCCAGCCGCTGGACGCCGCCGTCGGATGCCGGTCTGCCCGCGGCCGACCCGGCCGTGACGGCCGCCGTGACGATACGTGACGCGAGCAGTCCCGCCCGGCCGGTGCGGGACGACACCGCCGTGGCCGTGCTGACTCCGACCCCGCCGGAACGCCCATGATGCGCACTTGGCAGATCACCACCGTCACCGATGCGGCACGCGCCCGCATCGCTCTCGCGCGCCTGGCCGCCGCGTACGGCGTGCCCACCGTCGAACGGACGAGGCTGGCCGCCGCCCTCAGCGCCCACCTGCGCCAGTGCCTCACCAAGGGCGGCACCTGGCTGCTCACGACGGACGTGGCCGGCTCTCCGGCCGAGGAGGGGCTGCTGCACGCCGTGGTGACCCCGTCGCCGGACGCGTCCGCCGCCGCCGGGGAGCCGCCGTGGGAGGTCACGGTCCCCTGCCCCGAGGCGGCCCGGGCCGGGGAGAGCGGCACCGTCGCGGACGACCCGGCCGCCCTCGCGGAGGCGCTGCTCGGTGCCGACGAGGACACGGCCGAGGTGCTGGACAAGCTCACCGAGCAGGAGGACCTGGTCTCCTTCCACCGCGAGGAGCTGCACCAGACGAACCAGGGCGTCCTGGCGCTGCACGCGGAACTGGACGCGGCCGGGCGGGCTCAGCGCGAGGCCTTCGCCGCCGAGCGCAGCGCCCGCAACGAGGCGGAGAGCGCCCGCCGCAGGCTGACGTTCCTCGCGGACGCCAGTGCCGTGCTGACGGCTTCGCTCAACCACGAGGAGATCGTGCGCCGGCTGCCGGACCTGCTGGTGCCGGAGTACGCGCGCAGCGTCGACATCTGGCTGTTCGACCACGAGGACGACCGGCACGGGTCGGCGCCGCATCCGGCCGCCGCCGTGGTCGCGGCCCGGACCGGTCGGCCCCAGTACGCCGCCGACCATCCCGGTGGCCTGCCCGGCGTCGAGGACCAGCCGCCGTCGGCGCTGGATCCCGGGCGGCCGCTGCTGTGTGTCCCGCTGCCGACGCGGCGGGCGCCGCTGGGGGTCCTGACCCTGTCGCCGCCCGGTGCGCGCTGGGACCCGGACGACGCGGTGATGCTGATCGAGCTGACCCGGCGGGCCAGCATCGCGATCGACAACGCCCGGCGCTTCGAGCACAACCGCGACATCGCCGAGACGCTGCAGCGCGCTCTGCTCACGGAGCTGCCGACGACGCCGGGCCTGAGCCTGGCCGCACGGTATCTGCCCGCCACGCACGGGATGAACATCGGCGGTGACTGGTACGACGCGTTCCGCCAGCGGGACGGCGGTCTCATCACCGTCATCGGCGATGTGACCGGGCACGGGCTGCACGCCGCCGTCATGATGAGCCAGCTGCGCACCGCACTGCGGGCGTACGCCGTCGACGGCGACAGCCCCGGCCGGCTGCTGACCCGGCTGCACCGGTTCCTGCACCACCTTCAGCCGGACCTGTACGCCACCGCCGTCATCGCGCGCTTCCACCCGGACGAGCCCACCCTGACCTGGGCCGCCGCAGGGCATCCACCGCCGGTGCTGCGGCTGCCCGACGGGACCGTGCGCACGCTCGACGCCAAACCCGGCGCCATGCTCGGCATTCCGCTCACCCAGGAGATCACCGACCACACGGAGCATGTGGAGCCCGGCTCGACGCTCGCGCTGTACACGGACGGGCTGGTCGAGCGGCGCGCGCAGGGCATAGACCCGGGTATCGCCCGGCTGGCCACGGCGCTCGGCGGGTTCCGTTCCGCGGAGCTGGACGCGGATCTGGAGGGCTCGGCGGACCGGATCCTGCATCCGCTGCTGAGCGATTCGGAGCGCGACGACGACGTATGTCTGTTGCTGTGTCATCTCCAAGGGGACGCCGCCTCCTGACGGCGTGGTCCGACCGCGGGTCCGGCCGGCCGTGCCTTGCACGCGTTCTTCACTCCCGCCTGGTGCTTTTCGGCCACCGGGCGGGCATGGTGGTGATCGACGCGTTCGTCTGCCTGCCGTGTCCGACTGGCGTACCGGTCGGACACGCGGTGGGATCGAAGGGGTGCGAACCAGCGATCCAGGGGCAGTCGAAAGGCGTTCGAGGCAGACCGCCTGGAGCCGCAGAAAGGGATGAACACCGTGACACGACCCAGGATCCTGGTGGTTGGCGCAGGCTTCGCCGGCGTGGAGTGCGTCCGCCGTCTGGAACGGAAACTCTCCCCGGACGAGGCCGACGTCACGCTGGTGACGCCGTTCGCCTACCAGCTCTACCTGCCGCTGCTTCCCCAGGTCGCCTCCGGCGTGCTGACGCCGCAGTCGATCGCCGTCTCCCTGCGCCGCAGCAAGAAGTACCGCACGCGGATCATTCCGGGCGGGGCCATCGGCGTCGACCTGAAGTCCAAGGTCTGCGTCATCCGCACCATCACCGACCAGATCGTCAACGAGCGGTACGACTACATCGTGCTGGCCCCCGGCAGCATCACCCGCACCTTCGACATCCCCGGTCTGACGGACCACGCGTTCGGGATGAAGACGCTCGCCGAGGCGGCGTACATCCGTGACCACGTCATCTCGCAGCTGGATCTGGCCGACGCGAGCCAGGACCCGGACGAGCGGGCCTCGCGGCTGCAGTTCGTGGTGGTCGGCGGCGGCTACGCGGGCACCGAGACCGCGGCGTGCCTGCAGCGCCTGACGCACGCCGCCGTGAAGCGCTACCCGCGGCTGGACCCGGGGCTGATCAAGTGGCATCTGATCGACATCGCGCCGAAGCTGATGCCGGAACTCGGCGAGAAGCTCGGCAGCAGCGCGCAGGAGATCCTGCGGCGGCGGGGCATCGAGATCTCCCTGGGCGTCTCCATCGCGAAGGCGGGCCCCGAGGAGGTCACCTTCACCGACGGGCGGGTGATCCCGACCCGCACGCTCATCTGGACTGCCGGGGTCGTCGCCAGTCCCCTCATCGCCACGCTCGGCGCCGAGACGGTCAAGGGACGGCTCGCGGTCGCCCCCGAGATGAACCTGCCGGGCAACGACGGGGTGTTCGCGCTCGGCGACTCGGCCGCCGTGCCCGATCTGGCCAAGGGCGACGACGGCTCCATGTGCCCGCCCACCGCGCAGCACGCCCTGCGGCAGGGCAAGCATGTCGCCGACAACGTCATCGCGGCGCTGCGGGGACAGTCGATGCAGCGTTACGTCCACAAGGACCTCGGGCTCGTCGTCGACCTCGGCGGCACCGACGCGGTCTCCAAGCCGCTGGGCATCGAGCTGCGCGGCCTGCCCGCCCAGGCCGTCGCCCGCGGCTACCACTGGTCGGCCCTGCGCACCAACGTCGCCAAGACGCGGGTGATGACGAACTGGCTGCTCAACGCGGTAGCGGGCGACGACTTCGTACGGACCGGCTTCCAGACCCGCAAGGCCGCCCGGCTGAAGGACTTCGAGTACACCGACGCCTACCTGACGCCGGAACAGGTGCGGGAGCACATCGAGGGGACCGGCCGGCGGGACTAGACAGGGGCGAAGGGGAGCTTCCGATTCCGGCATGACATGCTGAGATGCGGATCTTGGTGTGAGTCGGGAGAGAGTGCGGCGGCGTGAGGGCAGCAGGACGGTCGGTGTGGACAGGACTGCGGGACCGTATCGCGGCGTCCGACCCCGGACTGCTGCGCCTGACGGCCGGGTTGCGCACGGTCGGCGCCATCACACTCACCCTGGCCGTGCTCAGCCTGTTCGGGGCCGATGTGCACCTGCTGGTGGCGGGGGCCATGGCGGCGATGGTCGCCACCTTCGCCATCCGGGAGAAGCAGCTCGGCCCCCAGGCGGTGACGCTGGCGCTGGGCCTGCCGGTGGCGCTGGCCTCCGTGTCCCTGGGCGCCGTTCTGAACGCGCGTCTCTACGCCGGTGACATCTTCTTCGTCGTCCTGATCTTCTGTGCGGTCTACGGCCGCCGGTTCGGCGACCGCGGCACCGCGCTGGGGCTGATCGGCTTCCAGATCTACTTCCTGTCCCTGTTCGTCGGCGTCACCGTCTCCTCGCTGCCCGCGCTCTGCGGCGTCATGGCCGTGGCGTTCTGCTCCAGTGCCGTGCTGCGCTTCGCGGTGGTGCCCGCGACGCCCACGGGCGTCCTGATGCGGCTGCGTCTGGCCTTCCGCGCCCGGCTGGCCCAGCTCGTGTCCGCGCAGCTCGACCTCCTCGACGCCGACGGAGACGAGATGGACAAGGCCCTGGACGCGGTGCGGGAGGGCACCGCGCGGCTGCACGAGACGGCGATGATGATCCAGGCACAGCTGGACGAGGGCACCCCGGACGAGTCGGTGGCGCGGCTCGTGCAGCGCCGGGTAGCGGACGCGGAGATCGCCGCCGAGCGGCTCGGTCTGCTGTTGCTGACCGCCCGCAGCGCCGAGCGTGCCGACACGCTCACCCTGCACCTGCCGGGCGCGCCCGCGCCGTCGCTGGGCGCGCCGGCGGTGCCCGACGAGGCCACCGCCACGCTCCGCCGGGATCTCCAGGCGCTGCAGACCCTCGTGCTGCGGGCCGGGAGCGGCGATACGGGCACCGCGCTGGCGCACGTACGCAACCGGCTGCTCGGCTACCGGGACGAGGAGAACCTGCCGCCCGCGCCCGCCGCCGTCCAGGACGTCTTCCGGGGCATCGGCGAGGCGGCCCGCGCGGTCATGGGTCTGCGGATCGCGCTGGACGGCCCGCAGGACGAGTCGGACGACACCCCTGCCACGGCCCGCTCCCGCGAGGAGCTGGACGCCGAGGACGCCGCGATCGACGGCGGCGGCGATGAGCCGGCCGCCGAGGAGGAGACGGGGCTGCGGCGGCCCACCACCCGCGCCGCCGTGCAGGTCGCCGTCGGCTCGACGCTGGCCATCGTGGGCGGCGAGATGCTGTCCACGCAACGCTGGTACTGGGCGGTGCTGACCTGCTGGATCGTTTTTCTGAACACCGCCTCCACGGGCGAGATCCTCGTCAAGGGCTACCGGCGGCTGCTCGGCACGGTGTTCGGCGTCGTGGCCGGAATCGTGCTGGCGGGTCTGGTGGGGCAGCACACCTGGACGGCGTTCGCGCTGGTGCTGGTGCTGATCTTCGCGATGTTCTACTCGGCACCGTTGTCGTACACGCTGATGTCGTTCTTCGTCACGGCGATGCTGGGGCTCCTGTACACGCTGCTGCACACCTACAGCCTCGACGTGCTCGTGCTGCGGGTGGAGGAGACCGCCCTCGGTGCGGTCTGCGGCGTGGTCGCGGCGGCGCTGGTCCTGCCGGTGCGGACGGACCGCCGTACGAACGAGTTGCTCGGCACCGTGCTCGACCGGCTGGCCGATGTCACCGAGGCCGCGGTCGGGCAGCTCAGTGGCGGGCCCGCGGACGAGCTGCTGGACAAGGCGCGTGACCTGGACCAGGCGCTGGCCGACCTGCGGGCCGCCACACAGCCGCTGACCCACCCGGTCACGCCGCTGCGGGCCCGGCGCCACACGGCCCGGTACGTGGTGGCGCTGCTGGAGACGTGCGCGTACCACGCGCGGACGCTGGCGGCGACCGCCGAGTTGCTGCCCACGCATCCCTCGATCGCGGCGGACCCGCGGCTGCGCGGGGCCGCGGCGCGTACCGTGCGCAACATCGGGACCATCGCGGCCCGGGTCGAGGACGAGCACGCCGGGGCGCGGGTGGAGACCGGCCCGAGCATCGCCTCGCTGCTGGGGTCCGACGTCGGCACACCGCGCTACGGCCGGATCACCGACCGCGTGCTGCGGCACCTGGAGCGGCTGGACGAGGCCGTGGTGGGCCTGGCCCGGCCGCTGGGCGTGCCGGTGGCGGAACCCCGGGGCTGAGGCCGGTACCGCTCAGAAGTCCGTGGGCAGGCCGCTCACCTCGGCGATGCCCCGGAGCTCTTCGGTCTGCCGGTGCCGTTCCTTGATGTAGTCGGCTATCTCGCCGAGGCGGTCCGGGTCGGACGCGGTGGTCGCGTCCGTGACGATCCTGACCGGACCGGTGTCGTCGACGTCGAGTTCGACCACTTCGTTGTCCAGGCGGCCGGTGACAGCGGTGGCGATGACGAGGGCCACCTCGTCACGCACCTCTTGGGGCAGTTCGTCGCCGGCCCCTGAGTCGAGCGCGAAGTCGAGGCTGGACAGGCGCTCCTCGTCGATCGCCTCGAGGACCGGTTCCACCACGCGCATCAGGAGGCGGTAGTCCTCGGTGTCCATCCGGATGCGCAGGAGGTCCAGGTACATGTCCACGGGCCGGTCGTCGCCATGCGGAATCTCGGAATCGCTCATTGGCTCCGTGTTCCCCGCACGACGCGACTCAGACGCGTCGCCAGCGGGCCATGGCGAAGGAGAACACCCCGAACAGCACGAGCCCGGCCGCGACGCAGACCAGGAGCCAGGGGCCGACGGGGGTGTCGGCGAAGGTGCGCAGGGTGTCGTCCAGGCCCTTGGCCTTGTCGGGTTCGTAGTCGATCGCGGCGCGGACGGCGAAGACACCGGCCACGGCGAACACCAGCCCGCGGGCGGCGCCGCCGGCCACGCCGTTGACGTCCACCAGCCGCCGGGTACGGGGGCCCATCTGCCCGAGCCGGAGCTTGTCGTGGTACTTGCGCAGGACCGCCCGTACGCCGATCCACCCGCCCGCGGCGACGATCGCGATCCCGGCCGCGGCGACCAGCCACTGCCCGGCGGGTATCTCGAGTGCCCTGGCGGTGGCGTCCCGGGACTGCTGGTCGCTGGAGCCGCCGCCGCTCTGGTCACGGCTGGCCGCGAACGACAGCACGGAGTAGGCGACGAAGACGTAGAACGCGCAGCGGACCGCTGCCAGCAGGCGCTTGCGGGCGCTGCGGCCGTCCTGTCCGACGGAGCCGAAGCACACCTCGGACAGCCGCCACAGGGCCATGCCGACGAGCCCGATGCCCAGGGCCCAGAGCAGCACCGCTCCGTACGGCTTCTGCGAGATCGCCGCCAGGGCTCCCCCGCGGTCGGCCTGCTCCTTCGTGTCGCCGAAGGCGATCTGCAGCGCCAAGGCGCCGACGAGCAGATAGATCACGCCCCGGGCGGCGAGTCCCGCCCGTGCCGCCCCCTCGGTCACCGAACCCCGTGCCGCCCGTCGGGCCCGGAAGCGTCCGGTCTGTGCCAGCGCACTCGTGTTCATGTCGACCTCCCGGCGTTCCGGATGCCCCGGCTCGGCGGCCACACACCCGGCCGGCCGCCGGACCAGCGCATTCCGGCCTGGCTGCCCCGGGGCCCGGCCACAGCGGGTACGCGAAGGGGCCCGGCCGCGGCTGATGCCGTCGTCCGGGCCCCTGTTCCGCCCGTGGTCAGGTGGCCAGGGCGGTGGTCTCGCGGGCCGGTACGGGTGCGGTCGTGAGCCACTGGTGAGCGACTTCCAGGGCCCGGCCGATGTCACGGGTGCCGGTGGACACGCACAGCGTGTACGCCAGGTCGCGTGCCCGCGGACCGGCCTCTGCCGGTGCACGTCCGGCCTCGGCGGCCGACACCAGTGCCTCGTACTCGTCGACGAGGCCGCGCAGCACGGCGGGATGGGGTCTCAGCATGTGGTTCTCGCTCCTCGTGGGTCGGGTGGTCAGGCCGTCGTGGAGGTGCTGCCGCCGTCCCGGGCGCCCGTCCCCTGCCCCATGGCCTCGTCGCGCACGCGGGCGCAACTGCGGCTGATGAGGCGGGAGACGTGCATCTGGGAGATGCCGAGGTGGTCGGCGATGCGGCTTTGCGTCATGTCCTCGAAGAAGCGCATGTAGAGGATGGCCCGTTCGCGTTCCGGCAGGCGGCGCAGGCCTTCCTTTGCGGACTCGCGGTCGACCACGACGTCGTAGGAGGCGTCCGCCGCGCCGAGGGTGTCCGCGAGGCTGTAGCCGTCGTCGTCGGCCGAGAGTTCGGCGTCCAGCGACAGGGTGCTGAAGCTCTCCAGCGCTTCGAGCCCGGCACCGACCTCTTCCTCGGTCAGGCCGGTATGGGCGGCCAGGTCCGTCACGGAGGGCTCGGGGCTGCCCGGGTTCTGGGTGAGTTCACGGCGTGCCACCCGCACCTTGTTGCGCAGTTCCTGCACCCGGCGGGGGACCCGCAGAGCCCACATCCGATCCCGGAAATGCCGCTTGACCTCGCCGGTGATGGTGGGGACGGCGTAGCTCTCGAAGGCTCCCCGGCTCGGGTCGAACCGGTCGACGGCCTTGACCAGCCCGAGAGCCGCGACCTGCTTCAGATCCTCCAGCGACTCTCCGCGGTCGCGGAAGCGGCCGGCGATGCGGTGGGCCATGGGCAGCCAGAGCGCGACGAGCTCGTCGCGGACGGCCTCCCGCTCGGGGCCCTCCTCCAGTTCCGCCATCCGGGTGAAGAGGTCCGCGGTGTCCGGTGCGTCGTCGTGCCGCCGCCGGGCGGCGGTGGTCGTCGTTCCGGCCGTGCCGGTTCCGTTCGTGGGCGTGTCGATGAGCATGCGGATTCGCTCCTGACAACGGTGATTTCAGGGTCTACCGCGGGAGGGGGCCGCCCGGATCGCCTGGAGGGCCTCCGGGGCAGTCATACCGCTCCCGCTGGCGCGCCTCCGGTCCGAAGCACGAGATTGCGACTGCCCTGCCCCCGGTGGAACAAACTCCACTTTGCTGTGCAATCTGCCCGGGAGCCGGCACCCGGGTCTTCAGGCGAGGGATACGACGGCGGTGATGCACTTGCCGCCGGCGGGCAGGTCCGAGACGCGGACGTCGCGGGAGAGCCGGCACACGATGGGCCAGCCGTGGCCCCCGTGCCGCAGCCGTCCGTGCGGATCGGTGGGCGGCGCGGTCACGGGCAGTTCGTCACTGCGGTCGCTCACCGACACTCGCACGCCGGGGCCGTCGACGTCGACCTGGAAGTCGGTGACACCGCCTCCGTGCAGGATCGCGTTGGTCGTCAGCTCCGAGACGACGAGCAGCGCGTCGGACAGGGCGTCCGCGTCGCACGGTGTGTGAGTGGCGCGGCAGCGTTCGGCCACGGCTCGTTCCACGGCCCGGCGCGCCTCGGCGGGTTTGTACGGCCGGGCCCGGTCCGCGCCGAGCGGCCCGAATACGGATTCGATCATGTGCTCATCGCACATCCTGCAGCTCCCTGGTCGGTGAAGACGGAAGCCGGGTCCGGCCGCGTTCCGTGGCCGCCCGCACGGGCACGCCTGGGGCTCGCGGTGCCCGCTGCTTCCTTCAACCTGCCGCGGCGTTCGGGGCGCGCACCTCGCGAGCGCCGCGGGTCTCTTCTCTTCGGCTGACCTCTCCCCGCACCTGCAAACCTCCGGTTCGCCTCCTCCTGTGGAAAAGGGCCCGAACGGCCGCCGGTCGGTGCCATCTCAGCGCGTTGCGTGGGTAGGCGGGGTGCATGACCGATGTGGTGGACTCGGACGAACTGCTGCGGCGCATCCGGCGCGCGAGGACCTGCGCGATGCGGGAGGAGCGGACGTGGCGTGCCAGGAGTGAGGAACTGGGTGCGACCGACCCGAAGGGGGCCAGGGACGCGACCGTGCGAGGGATGTCCTACGAGGCGGTGGTCAGGGTGCTGGACGAGATCCTGACGCCGGGCAAACACAGTCCGGAGAGCTGACGGGGAGGGCCCGTACCCGGTGCCGGACCGGGGCCGATTGCGAGAGGACGTGCCGGGAACCCGGTGCGGATGACAGTCGACCACACCCGAGCACCGGTTCTGGAAGCCCTGGACGAATACCGCCGCAAGGGGCACCTGTCGTTCACGCCGCCGGGGCACAAACATGCGCGCGGCGCCGATCCGATGGTCCGGGAGGTCCTCGGAGACGCGGTGTTCCACGGTGACGTGCTGGCCTCGGGCGGTCTGGACGACCGGCTGACCCGGGGAAAGGTGCTGCGGCGGGCGCAGGAGCTGATGGCCGACGCGGTGCACGCCGAGCACACGTTCTTCAGTACGTGCGGCAGTTCTCTGTCGGTGAAGGCGGCCATGCTGTCGGTCGCGGGGCCGCACGAGAAGCTGCTGATCGGGCGTGACGCGCACAAGTCGGTGGTGTCGGGGCTGATCCTGTCCGGTATCGAACCCGTCTGGGTCGAGCCCCGCTGGGACGCCGACCGGAAACTGGCCCATCCGCCGTCCGCCGAGGACTTCGAGCGGGCCTTCGAGTCCCACCCGGACGCGCGGGGCGCGCTGGTCACGAGCCCCACGCCGTACGGCGGTTGCGCGGACCTCCGAGCGATCGCCGAGGTGTGCCACCGGCGTACGCGACCGCTGATCGTGGACGAGGCGTGGGGCGCGCATCTGCCGTTCCACGCCGCTCTCCCGTCCTGGGCGATGGACGCGGGCGCGGACATCTGCGTGACGAGCATCCACAAGATGGGCAGCGGCCTGGAACAGGGTTCCGTCTTCCACCTGCAGGGCGACCTGGTCCCGCCCGGGCTGCTGGGGATGCGCGCGGATCTGCTGGGCACCACCAGTCCGTCGGTGCTGATCTTCGCGGGGCTGGACGGCTGGCGGCGGCAGATGGCGCTGCACGGCGAGGAGCTGATGGGCGGCGCGCTGGATCTCGCGGCCGAGGTCCGGTCCGCCATCGAGGAGATCGATGGGCTGCACGTCAACGACCGGGGGGACTTCTGCGGCCCGGGGCTCTCCGACGACTTCGACCCGCTGCCCGGCGTCATCGATCTCGCCGGGCTCGGGATCACGGGCTTCCAGGCGGCGGACTGGCTGCGCGAACACCGGCACATCGACGCGCATCTGGTGGACCACCGCCGCATCGGCGCGCAGATCACTCACGGCGACGACCGGGAGACGACCGGGGAGCTTCTGGAGGCGCTGCGCGACCTCGCGCCGGCCGCGCGGGATCTGCCCCGGGCGCCGCGGGTGGAGGTGCCGTCGCCCGCCGAGCTGCGGATGGAACAGGAGGTGCTGCCCCGCGACGCGTTCTTCGGCCCGGCCGAGGACGCGCCGGTGGCCGGGGCGGCCGGACGGATCGCGGCGGAGATGATCACGCCGTATCCGCCCGGTATCCCGGCCGTGCTCCCGGGTGAGCGCCTCACCGAGCCGGTGCTGGCGTATCTGCGCACCGGGCTGGCGGCGGGTATGCACCTCCCCGATCCCACGGACCCGGAGCTGAACACGGTCCGGGTCGTCGCCGAGGGCGCGCGGTGACTCCGACGTGAAACGGGTCACGCGGCCCTGTCTCGGGTGCGCGCACAGCCCATAGATGGTTTATCGTTCATTCATACGTGGTGGCGGAGTCGAACCCGTGGTCCTCCGTCCATCACCGCAAACGGCCCTGGCTGGTCTCCCCCGTCCAGCCAGGGCTTTTTCATGCCCGGAGAAAGTTGTGCACGCCGAGGTGCCCGAGGCCCCGCCAGCGGCTGAAATGGGCATAGGGAGAAAGCCCCGGAAGTCGACCGCCCGGCGAGGAGCTCCGCGTCATGACCAAAGCGATCAAACTCCTGACCGCCCTGCCTCCGCCCCACCGGCAGCGTCTGATGACGCTCGCGCGGGAGGTGTCCTTCGCTGAGGACACCCGGATCTTCGAGGCGGGCGGCGCGGCCGACCGCTTCTGGGTCATCCGCTCCGGTGCGGTCTCCCTGGATCAGGAGGTCAACTCCCTGCAACGGGTGACCGTGGCCAGCCTCGGCGCGGGTGACCTGCTCGGCTGGTCCTGGCTGTTCCCGCCGCACACCTGGGACTTCGGTGCTGTGGCGTTCAGTCCCGTACGGGCCTACGAGTTCGACGCGGCGGCCGTGCTGGAGCTGTGCGAGGAGGATTCCCAGCTGGGGCTGCTGCTGGTGCGGTCGGTCGCCGAGGTGCTCGCGCACCGGCTGGAGATGACCCGGGGCAAGCTGATGGAGCAGTACACACTGCACCGGCGGGGGGCCCTGTGAGACATCAGACGCGGTAGCGGCGCAGTGCCGGTACCCCTGCGGCCAGGGCCAGCATCACGGCGACGACCAGCAGGCCGCCGCCCGTGACGGCGGTGCGGGGGCCGAAGGCGGAGCCCGCCGTGCCGTGCAGCACGTCGGCGAGGCGCGGGCCGCCCGCCACGACGACGGTGAAGACGCCCTGCATGCGACCGCGCATCTCGTCGGTGGCGGCGGACAGCAGGATCGCTCCCGGAAGACCATCGAGACCATGTCGGCCACACCGGCCACGGCGAGGAACGCCACCCCGACCCACAGACTGCCGCTCAGTCCGAAACCCGCGATGGCCACACCCCACGCGACCACGGCCCCGATGACCATCCAGCCGTGCCGGCGCGCCCGGGAGAAGGTGCCGGAGAACAGGCCGCCGAGCACGGCGCCGATGGGGATCGCCGCGAACAGCAGGACCAGCGCGAGCCCTTCCCCGTACGGCGCGTAGGTCTGGGCGGCGAGCTGCGGGAACAGGGCGCGCGGCATGCCGAGGACCATGGCGATGATGTCGGCGAGGAACGACAGCAACAGCACGGTGTGCCCGGAGATGTAGCGGAATCCGGCGACGATCTCCCGTACGCCCGCGCGACGTTTCCCCGTGCCGGCCAGGGGGCGGCAGCGACGGCAGCCGGTACACCGCCCACACCGTGACGCACAGGGCCAGGGCGTCGATCAGATAGAGCTCGGGCAGGCCGATCACGGGGATGAGGGCGCCGACGAGGAGAGGGCCGGCCACCTGGCCGGTCTGCATCACGGTCGAGCCGAGGGCGCCCGCCGCGGGCAGTTCGTCCTCGGGGACGAGGCGGGCGATGGAGGCGGTGCGGGCCGGTGCGTTCAGGCCCCAGAATGCCTGCTGCATCGCGAGCAGCAGCACCGTGAGCGCGGCCACCGACTCCAGACCGGCGAAGGCCTGCAGCCAGAACAGCAGCGAGGTCACTGCGATGCGCTGTTGGTGATCAGCAGCAGCTTGCGCCGGTCCATGCTGTCGGCGATCGCCCCGCCCCACACGAGGCCCGCCAGGCTCGCCGCGCCCACCCAGGCCGAGGAGCCGGTGATGTCGTAGATCTGCTTGGGCACGGCGACGGCGGTGAGCTGGCTGCCGACGGCCGTGACGATGGTCGAGCCCCACAGCCGCCGGTAGGCGGGGCGACGCAGCGGGCGGGTGTCCATGGCCCAGCGCCGCCAGCCGCGGCGCCTGGGTGTCTCCGGCGCCGGATCCCGCTCTTCCGCCCTGCTCTCGCTCGTGTCCACTCGCCGCTTCCCGGATGCTCGCTCCATCTACCCGGCCGGGGATCACTGTCCCACCAGCCGCCGAGCGCCCCGGAGCCGAGGTGTCAGCTTCCGGCGATGAGCGCGGCACCGAGCACGATCATGGTGGCGGCGACCAAACCGTCCATGACGCGCCAGGCGGCGGGCTTGGCGAGGTAGCGGCCGAGCAGCCGGGCGCCGAAGCCGAGGGCGGTGAACCAGCTCAGGCTGGCCAGCACGGCACCGAGGCCGAACGTCCAGCGCAGCGGGCCGTGGTCGGCGGCGACGGAGCCCAGCAGGAACACGGTGTCGAGGTAGACGTGCGGGTTGAGCCAGGTCATCGCCAGGCAGGTGAGCACGGCCCGGCGGCGCGAACCGGCCGCCTCCCCGTCCGCCCGCAGCGCGCCGCCGTCCGGCCGGAACACCCGGCGGGCGGCCAGGGCGCCGTAGCAGAGCAGGAACGCGCCGCCGATCCAGCCGACCGCCGTCAGCGCGCCCGGCCACGTCACCACCACCGCGCCGACCCCGCCGACCCCGAGCGTGATGAGGGCGGCGTCGGAGAGGGCGCAGATGCCGACGACGGCGAGGACGGCGTCGCGGCGGATCCCCTGGCGCAGGACGAAGGCGTTCTGCGCGCCGATGGCGACGATGAGGGACAGTCCGGTGCCGAATCCCGCGGCTGCGGCGGTGAAGGTGCTGGTCATGACCTTGACGCTACGGACGGCCCCGCCTCGGGTACAGCTAAAGATTCTTACGTATCGTTAGCGCACGTGATGAACTCGGTGATGCCGGACCTGCCTCTGGATCAGGTGCGGACCCTGCTCGCGGTCGTGGACGAGGGCACCTTCGACGCGGCGGCGGCCGCGCTGCATGTGACGCCGTCGGCGATCAGCCAGCGCGTGAAGGCGCTGGAGCAGCGCACGGGGCGGGTCCTGCTGCTGCGGACCAAGCCGGTGCGGCCCACCGAGTCGGGCGAGGTGCTGGTGCGGCTGGCCCGACAGGTGGCGCGGCTGGAGCGCGACGCGTACGCGGAGCTGGGCCTGAGCGGTACGGGCGAGCCGACCCGGGTCTCGGTGGCGGTGAACGCGGACTCGCTGGCCACCTGGTTCCTGGGGGTGCTCACGCGCGTGCCGGAGGAACTGAGGCTCTATTTCGAACTGCGCCGCGAGGACGAGGACCACACGGCGGCGCTGCTGCGGGAGGGGGTGGTGATGGCCGCGGTGACCTCGTCGCCGGACGCCGTGCCGGGCTGCTCGGTGCGATCCCTCGGGCGGATGCGCTACGTCCCGGTGGCCGCGCCGGACTTCGCCGCACGCCACCTCGGCGGCCCCCTGGAGCAGGTGCTCCTCGACGTGCCCGTCGTGACCTTCGACCGCAGGGACGACTTCCAGGACGGCTTCGTGCGCCGGCTCACCCGGGGGCGGAGCGGCGCGAGCGCGCTGCGGCACTACGTACCGACCTCGGAGGGATTCGTCGACGCCGTGGCCGCCGGACTGGGCTGGGGCCTGGTGCCCGAGGCCCAGGCGGACCCCCTTCTGCGCACCGGCAGGCTCGTCGGAATCGCCCCGGGCCGGACGGTCGACGTTCCCCTGTACTGGCAGCAGTGGAAGCTCGACTCCCCGGCGCTGGCGCAGGTCGCGGAGACGGTGACGGCGACCGCCGCGGAGGCGCTGCGCGGCTGAGGCGTGGCGCCCTACTCCCCGATACTGTCCAACTGCGCCGCCGCGCTGTGCAGCAACATGTCCAGGGCCGTCGGATAGGCACTGGTCAGCATGCGGGTGGCGAGCAAGGGTGCCGCTTCCGCGATGCGGGGATGGGTGGTGGCCGGCAGGCGGGCGTACGTCGAGCGCCACATCTCCTCGTCCGCGTGCAGTGAGGCACGGGGCAGCGCCAGCGAGGCGGCGTCGAGCGCGGCGAAGGCCAGTGTGGTGTCGACGAAGGCGTGGTAGACCCGCACCGCCTCCGGCAGCGGGAAGCCCGCCGTGCGCAGGACGTCCAGGACCGCCTCGTCGGCGGCGAGTTCGTGGGCCCGGCCCGAGACGCGACTGGCGGTGAGCACGGCCGCCTGCGGATGCGCCACGTAAGCGGCGTGGATGCGCAGCCCGACGGCCCGCAGGTCCGCCCGCCACTCCCCCGTGGGCGCCCAGCCGCCGAGCGCCTGCCCGATCAGCGCGTCGCCGATGGCGAGCGTCAGGTCGTCCATGCCCCGGAAGTACCGGTAGAGGGTGCTCGGGTCGGCGTCCAGGGCCAGGCCGAGCCTGCGGGCGGTCAGTCCCGCGCTGCCGTGTTCGTGCAGCATGCGCAGCGCCGTCTCGACGATCAGCTCTTCGGACAGCACGGTGCCGCTCTTGGTGGGCCTGCGCCGGCGGCGTTTCTCCTCGGGCACCACTGGCTTCGCCACGACCGCTCCCTCCTTATGCCAACGCCATTGACCTTAAGACACAGGGCGGCGTTCTATCTCCTCAAGGGCCCGCCACGTTCTTCGCAAAAAGGGAGTTTCTGTCATGCGTGTACTGCTCGTGGGCGCCGGCGGTGTGGGCGGCGCGATCACCCGGATCGCGGCCCGGCGACCGTTCTTCGAGGCGATGGTGGTGGCCGACTACGCCCCGGCTCGGGCCGAGGCGGCGGTCGCGGCGCTCGACGGCGACGCACGGTTCACCGCCGAACAGGTGGACGCCGGCGACGAGGCGGCGGTGGCCCGCCTGCTGGCACAACACCGCTGCGGCGTCCTGCTCAACGCCACCGACCCCCGCTTCGTGATGCCCCTCTTCCGCGCGGCCCGCGCCGCGGGCGCCACCTACCTCGACATGGCGATGTCGCTGTCCCACCCGCACGAGGACCGGCCGTACGCGGAGTGCGGGGTGAAGCTCGGCGACGAGCAGTTCGCACAGGCGGCCGACTGGGAGAAGGAGGGGGTGCTGGCCCTCGTCGGCATGGGGGTGGAGCCGGGGCTGTCGGACGTCTTCGCCCGCTATGCCGCCGACGAACTCTTCGACCGGATCGAGGAGATCGGCATCCGCGATGGCGCGAACCTGACCGTCGACGGCTACGACTTCGCGCCCTCGTTCAGCATCTGGACCACCATCGAGGAATGCCTCAACCCACCGGTCGTCTACGAGAGCGACCGCGGCTGGTTCGCCACCGAGCCGTTCAGCGAGCCCGAGGTCTTCGACTTCCCCGAGGGCATCGGCCCGGTCGAGTGCGTCAACGTGGAGCACGAGGAGGTGCTGCTCGTCCCACGCTGGGTCGACGCACGCCGGGTCACCTTCAAGTACGGCCTGGGCCGGGAGTTCGTCGCGACGCTGAAGACACTGCACCTGCTGGGTCTGGACCGCACCGACCCGGTGACCGTGCCGGGGCCGGACGGCCCGGTGGCGGTATCGCCCCGGGACGTGGTCGCCGCGTGTCTGCCCGACCCGGCGACCCTGGGCGAGCGGATGCACGGCAAGACGTGTGCGGGCACATGGGTGCGGGGCGTCAAGGACGGGAAGCCGCGCGAGGTGTACCTGTACCACGTGGTCGACAACCAGTGGTCCATGAAGGAGTACGGCAGCCAGGCCGTGGTGTGGCAGACCGCCGTCAACCCGGTCGTCGCGCTCGAACTCCTCGCCACCGGCGCCTGGTCCGGCACGGGCGTGCTAGGCCCGGAGGCCTTCCCGGCCGGTCCGTTCCTGGACCTGCTGACGGCCTACGGCTCGCCCTGGGGCATGCGCGAGCAGTGATCGGTGTCCGGGCGGCATTTGTTTCACGAGGCATCGACAGGTGACCCGAAAAGGAGTAAGCATCCGAACGGGCACGTTTCTACTGTGATGCAGGTGACTTCGATGGACAACTGGCGAGACCACGCTGCCTGCCGGCACGAGGACCCCGAGCTCTTCTTCCCGATCGGCACCACGGGCCCGGCCCTGCTGCAGACGGAGCAGGCCAAGTCGGTGTGCCGGCGCTGCCCCGTCCAGGATGAGTGCCTGCAATGGGCCATGGACACGGGGCAGTCCATCGGTGTGTGGGGCGGCACGAGCGAGACGGAACGGCGTGCGCTGAAGCGGCGCGCGGCAGCCCGGCGACGCTCCGGCTGAGGTCCGTCCACCGGCCGTTCGGTGCGGCCGGGGTTACGCTCGCGGCAGACCCGTCCGTCACAGAAGGGGCCGGCCATGAGCGTGCGCGTCCGCCGTGTCTACGATCCGCCCGAGCCGGACGACGGAAGGCGCGTCCTGGTCGACCGGCTGTGGCCGCGCGGACTGCCGAAGGACGCGGCCCGGGTGGACGAGTGGCCGAAGGCGATCACCCCGTCGACGGAACTGCGCCGCTGGTACCACGCGGGCGAGGCCTCCTACGAGGAGTTCGCCGAGCGGTACGAGGCGGAACTCACCGGCGACGAGGCCACCGAACTCCTCGGCCGGGTACGGGACCTGGTCCGCGAGGGCGACGTGACGCTGCTGACCGCGTCCAAGACGCCGGAGCAGAGCCACGCGACGGTACTGGCCCGTCTCCTCGAAGGCTGAGGAGACGGGCCCGAGCCCGTCAGGCGGTCTGCTTCGCCGCCGCCCGGCCCGCCGCCCGCCCCGAGAAGAGGCAGCCGCCGAGGAAGGTTCCCTCCAGGGCGTTGTAGCCGTGGACACCGCCGCCGCCGAAGCCGGCGACCTCACCGGCCGCGTACAGCCCCTCCACCGGCTTGCCGTCGGCCCCCAGGGCGCGGGAGTCGAGGTCGGTCTGGATGCCGCCGAGGGTCTTTCGGGTGAGGATGTGCAGCTTGACGCCGATCAGGGGGCCGGCCGCCGGGTCGAGGATGCGGTGCGGGGTGGCGACCCGGCCGAGGCGGTCGCCGATGTAGCGGCGGGCGTTACGGATGCCTTGCACTTGGGCGTCCTTGGCGTAGGGGTTGGCGATCTGCAGGTCGCGGGCCTCGATCTGGCGCTTGATCCCGGCCGCGTCGAGGAGCGGCTTGTCGGTGAGGTCGTTCATCTTAGTGACGAGCTGTTCGACGCTGGGCGCGGTCACGAAGTCGGCGCCCTTGCGCAGGAACGCGTCGACCGGTCCGGGCGCGCCCTTGCCGAGGATGCGTTCCTTGAGGAACCCGGCGCGGTCCTTGGCGGTGATGTCGGGGTTCTGCTCGGACCCCGACAGGGCGAACTCCTTCTCGATGATCTTCTGGGTGAGGATGAACCAGGAGTGGTCGTACCCGGCGATGTCCTCGGTGGTGCGCAGGTGCTTCAGGGTGCCGAGGGTGTCATAGCCGGGCAGGCAGGGCCCGGGCAGACGGCGGCCGAGGGCGTCGAACCACATCGAGGACGGCCCGGGCAGGATGCGGATGCCGTGGCCGGGCCAGATCGGGTCCCAGTTCTGCAAACCCTCGGTGTAGTGCCACATGCGGTCGCGGTTGACCAGCCGTACGCCCGCCTCGGCACTGATGTCGAGCATCCGCCCGTCGACGTAGGCGGGGACGCCGGTGACCATCTCCTGCGGCGGGGTGCCGAGGCGCTCGGGCCAGTAGCGGCGGACGATGTCGTGGTTCGCGCCGATGCCGCCGCTGGTGACGATGACGGCCTGGGCGGTGAGTTCGAACTCGCCGAGCGGGTCGCGGTTGGAGGCGACGCCGCGGGGTGAGGAGTCGTCGGCCAGGACCGTGCCGCGTACGCCCCGGGCGGTGCCGTTCTCGACGACCAGTTCGTCGACGCGGTGACGGTGGTGGAAGGTGAGCAGGCCGTCGCGGGCGGCCTGCTTGGCGTAGCGGACGAACGGTTCGACCACGCCGGTGCCGGTGCCCCAGGCGATGTGGAAGCGGGGCACGGTGTTGCCGTGCCCGTGCGCCGTGAGGTCGCCGCGCTCGGCCCAGCCGACGGTGGGCAGGAACGTGATGCCGTGCCCGTCCAGCCAGGACCGCTTCTCCCCCGCGGCGAACTCGACGTAGGCGCGCGCCCAGCGCACGGCCCAGGAGTCCTCGTCCTCCAGCCGGTCGAAGCCGGCGCTGCCCCGCCAGTCGCTCCAGGCGAGGTCGAAGGAGTCCTTGATGCCCAGCCGCCGCTGCTGCGGCGAGTCGACGAGGAACAGCCCGCCGAAGGACCAGAAGGCCTGCCCCCCGAGGTTGGCGGCGTTCTCCTGGTCGACGAGGGCGACCCTGCGGCCCTTGCTGGTCAGCTCGTGTGCCGCGACCAGGCCGGCGAGGCCCGCTCCTACGACGATGACGTCGGCATCCATGGCGACCGTTCCCTTCCTCAGTGCTGATCGGGGGTGCCGCTGCCGTCGGTCAGCAGGGCCGTGAGCAGTTGCTTCAGCCAGGCGCGGGCGTGTTCGACGTCCCGGTCCAGCAGCAGTTGCGTGGTGACGCCGTCGTACGCCGCGACCACGGCACGGGCGGCGCCGTCCGTGTCGCCCAGTACGGTGGGCAGTGCGGTGTGCCCGCGGGCCCGGCCGAGCCGGTCGGCGATCGCCTGCCGCAGCCGCGCGCGGTGTTCCAGCAGGCTGCGAGCCACGTCCGGGTCGCGGGCCGCGTGCACGAGGAAGTCCGTCTTCACCAGGAGCCAGTCCCGGTCGAGGAGCAGCACGTCGGTGACGCGGTCCACGGCGGCCGGCACATCGAGGCCGGGTCCGTCGAGGGCGAGGACCCCCGACACCTGCTCGGCGATCAGGTCGGCCCGCTCGCGGTAGAGGGCGAAGAACAGCTCGTCGAGGCTGGAGAAGTTGGAGTAGAAGGCGCCTCGGCTGTAGCCGGCGGCCTCGCAGACCTCCTCGATGGAGACATGCCCGAAGCCCTTGGCCGCGAACACGGAGAACGCCGCGTCCAGGAGGTTGGCCCGTGTGCGCACCCGGCGCCTGGTCACACGCCCGGTCGTTCCCTCCACGGCCATGTCCGGCCTCCTTTCGATACATGACTGTATTCGATACACCGGTGTATCGAAAGCCTCGCGCGAAGAAGCCCTTCCGTTTTTATGGAACATGCATTCGATTAAGGAGTAGGCTGGGCGCATGCACCTCCAGGGCTCCCTCTTCGACCAGACCGACGAGCTGCGCCTCGGTCCTCTCGACGGGATCAGCCGTACCGACCTCGGTTTCGGTGCCTGGCTCGACGTCCTGCCCGCATGGCTCAGCGGCGCCGACGACCTGTTCGAACAGCTGGCCGCCGAGGTGCCGTGGCGTGCGGAGCGGCGCACGATGTACGACCACGTCGTCGACGTCCCCCGGCTGCTCGCGTTCTACGGCGCGGACGACCCGCTGCCGCACCCGGTGCTGGACGAGGCGCGGGACGCCCTGACCGCCCGCTACGCCGGCGAACTCGGCGAACCGTTCACCACGGCCGGGCTGTGCTACTACCGCGACGGCCGGGACAGCGTGGCCTGGCACGGCGACCGGATCGGACGCGGGGCCCGCGAGGACACGATGGTCGCCATCCTGTCGGTGGGAGCACCCCGGGATCTGCTGCTGCGCCCGATGCGGGGCGGTCGCGACACCGTGCGCCGATCACTGGGCCACGGCGACCTCGTCGTGATGGGCGGCTCCTGCCAGCGCACCTGGGAACACTCCATCCCCAAGAGCACGCGGGCGACGGGGCCGCGCATCAGCATCCAGTTCCGCCCGCACGGCGTGAACTGAGGCGGCCCGAACGGCCGTGCCCCCCGGGTCCCTTGCGGCGGACCCGGCGATTCCGCCTGCCGCGCGGTCTGCTTTCCTTCTCTCGTCGGGCTGGGACCACACAACGCGGGGCGATCATGCGGGCAGACGTACATCAAGTCGCGGACGGCACCTACCTGGTGCACGGCTCCAACACCAACTGGGTGATCCTCACGGAGGGGGACTCCGTCACGCTGGTCGACACCGGCTACCCCGGCGACCGGGAGCAGGTCCTCGCCTCGCTCGCGGAGGTGGGCAGCTCCCCGGAGGCGGTCGCGGCCGTGCTGATCACGCACGCGCACAACGACCACCTGGGTTCCGCCGAGTACCTGCGCGCCGTGTACGGCACGCCCGTCTACCTGCACGAGGCCGAAGTGCCGCACGCGCGCCGGGAGTTCCTGCACCAGGTGTCCGTCGGGACAGTGCTGAGGAACGCCTGGCGGCCCGGTGTGCTGCCGTGGGTGGTGCACGCGCTGCGCTCCGGCGGCACGACGCACAACCCGGTCACGGCCCCCGAGCCGTTCCCGACGGCGGGCGCCCTGGACCTGCCGGGCCGGCCCGTGCCGGTGCACACGCCGGGCCACACCGACGGGCACTGCGCCTACCACGTGCCGGGCACCGGTGTGCTGATCTCCGGCGACGCCCTGGTCAGCGGGCACCCCACCGCGCGGATCGAAGGGCCGCAACTGCTGCCGGACATGTTCCACCACGAGCGCCCGCGTGCCGTGGCCTCCCTGGATCTGCTCGCGGAACTGGAGGGCGAGCTGCTGCTGCCCGGACACGGGCCGGTCCACCGCGGTCCGGTGCGGGACGCCGCGCACCGGGCCCGCGAGCGCGCCCTCTAATCTGAGGTGACGATCGGCGGCGAGACAAGGACACCCGGCCCATGGCACTGCAGATCAGCGCGACCAACCCCGAGCATCCCGCGCTCTTGCTGGAACTGCCGTGGGACGTGCCCCTGGAGGAGTGGCCGGAGGAGTACCTCGTGCCGCTGCCGCGCGGTATCTCGCGGCACGTGGTGCGCTACTCCCGGGCCGGCGACGAGGTGATCGCCGTCAAGGAACTGGCCGCAAGGCCCGCCCAGCGCGAGTACGACATGCTGCGCGACCTGGACCGGCTCGGCATCCCGTCGGTGGACCCCCTCGCCGTGGTGACCGGCCGCACCACCGCGGACGGCGCCCCGCTGGAGAGCGTCCTGATCACCCGGCATCTGGGCGGCTCGATGCCGTATCGCTCGATGTTCGAGACGACCATGCGCCCGGCCACCATGCACCGGCTGATGGACGCGCTCGCCGTGCTGCTGGTGCGGCTGCACCTGGCCGGATTCGCCTGGGGCGACTGCTCGCTGTCCAACACCCTCTTCCGGCGTGACGCGGGCGCCTACGCCGCCTACCTGGTGGACGCCGAGACCGGTGACCTGCATCCGCAGCTCAGCGTCGGACAGCGCGAGTACGACCTGGACCTCGCCCGGGTGAACATCAGCGGGGAGCTGCTGGACCTGGAGGCGTCCGGGGCGCTGCACCCGTCCGTGGACCCCATCGAGTTCGGCATGGAGATCTGCGCCCGCTACCGCGGTCTGTGGGACGAGCTGACCCGCACCTCCGTCTACCCGGCCGGCAAGTACCAGTACATCGAGCGCCGCATCCGCCGCTTGAACGAACTCGGCTTCGACGTCGCCGAGATGCAGATCGAGCACGCCTCGAACGGCGACACGGTCAGCTTCGTGCCCAAGGTCGTCGACGCGGGCCACCACCAGCGGCAGCTGCTGCGCCTGACCGGCCTCGACACCGAGGAGAACCAGGCCCGGCGGCTGCTGAACGACCTGGAGAGCTGGATGGCGACCCAGGACGACTACGCGCCGGGCGACCCCCTGGGCGCCCGCCCGGAGGTACTCGCCCACCGCTGGGTACGGGAGGTCTTCCGGCCGACCGTGCGGGCCGTTCCGCCCGAGCTGCGCGGCTCCGTGGACCCGGCGGAGATCTACCACCAGCTCCTCGAACACCGCTGGTACCTGTCCGAGCGGGCCCAGCACGACATCGGCATCGACACCGCGGTCGAGGACTACATCCGGAACATCCTGCCCAAGGCCCGCAAGACCCTGCAGCCGACCGCGGACTGAGCAGCCACGGCCGTCAGGCGTGCGGCACCACGGCGACCGGGCAGTCCGCGTGGTGCAGCACCCCGTGTGCCACCGAGCCGATCCGGGCGCCGACGGCCGTACGGTGCGCCCGGCGTCCGACGACCATCAGCTGGGCCGTCCCGGCCACCGACAGCAGCACCTGGCCGGCGCTGCCCATCTCCACGTGCTCCGTCACCGGCACGTCGGGGAAGCGTTCCCGCCACGGCCGGACCGCCGCGGCCAGAGCCTTCTTCTCGTACGGCTCCAGTCCCCCGGCCTCGTCGAGGAGCTTCAGCGAGCCCGGGCTGTAGGCGAACACGGGCGGCAGGGTCCAGGCCCGTACGACCCGCACGGTCGCCCCGCGCGCGGCCGCCGTCTCGAAGGCGAACCGCAGCGCGTCGGCGCTGTCCTCCGGGTCGCCCTGCTGGCCCACGACGATCTCGCGCCCGGCGGCCTCGGCCGAAGGCTCGTCGCCGGCCCGGACGAGCACCACGGGCCGGGCGGTCCCGGCGATCACCTGCTGGCCGACCGAACCGAGCAGGAATCCGACGATCGGCCCGTGCCCGCGCGAGCCCAGCACCAGCAGCTCGGCGTCGGCCGCCGCGGCGACCAGGGTGTCGACGGCCGGCCCCTCCACGACGTCGGCGGTCACGTCGAGGTCCGGGTGCCGTTCGGTGACGGTCCGCACGGCCTCGGTCACCGCGCTGTGCACCCGCTCCGCCTGGCTGTCGGCGTCCCCGGTGATCGCCGACTCGATCACTTCCGGCGACTGGACCCGCCAGGCGTGCACCACCCTGATCGCCAGCCCACGCCGCGCCGCCTCCCGCGCCGCCCACGCCAGGGCGGCGAGACTCTCCTGCGATCCGTCGACTCCTGCGGTGATCGGGCCTGTCATCCGGCTGCCTCCCTGTGGAAAGTCACTGCGTGCTGCTCAGTCTTCACTACCCCCCGATAGCGAGCCGAGGCAGCCGGAGCCGATCTCCGTATCGGAGCGCGGCACGGCGATCGAACATACGATGGGCGAAGGTCGGTGCGGTGCCCGGGGCGCCGTACCGGTAGTCGACCGCCCGGTGTGGGGGACGTATGGCACAGGCCGCCGACGCGGCACGGACCGTCATCATGACCGTGGACGACGACCCGGGGGTCTCCCGGGCCGTGGCCCGGGATCTGCGGCGGCGGTACGGCGCGTCGTACCGGATCGTGCGCGCGGAGTCCGGCGAGTCCGCGCTCGACGCGCTGCGGGAGCTGAAGCTGCGCGGCGATCTCGTGGCCGTGATCCTGGCCGACTACCGGATGCCGCAGATGAACGGCATCGAGTTCCTCGAACAGGCCCTGGACGTGTACCCGGGCGCGCGGCGGGTGCTGCTGACGGCGTACGCGGACACCAACGCGGCGATCGACGCGATCAACGTCGTCGACCTCGACCACTACCTCCTCAAGCCGTGGGACCCGCCCGAGGAGAAGCTCTACCCGGTGCTCGACGACCTGCTCCAGGCGTGGCGGACCAGCGACTTCCGGCCGGTGCCCAGCACCAAGGTCGTCGGGCACCGCTGGTCGTCACGCTCCTCGGACGTACGGGAGTTCCTGGCCCGCAACCAGGTGCCGTACCGCTGGTACTCCGCCGAAGAACCGGAGGGCCGGCGGCTGCTGGCCGCGGCCGGCGCGGACGGGATGCGACTGCCGGTGGTCATCACGCCGGACGGGACGCCCCTGGTCGAACCGGAGGCCGTCGACCTCGCCGCCCGGGTCGGTCTGGCGACGACCCCGACGGCCGACTTCTACGACCTGGTCGTGATCGGTGGCGGCCCGGCAGGGCTCGGCGCCGCCGTCTACGGTGCCTCCGAGGGGCTGCGCACCGTGCTGGTGGAGCGGTCGGCGACCGGCGGCCAGGCGGGCCAGAGCTCGCGCATCGAGAACTACCTGGGCTTCCCCGACGGTGTGTCGGGGGCTCAGCTCACCGACCGGGCACGGCGGCAGGCGGCGAAGTTCGGAGCCGAGATCCTCACCGCGCGCGAGGTGACGGCGCTGGAGGTCAACGGCGCCGCCCGGATCGTACGGTTCTCCGACGGCTCGGCGGTCGCCGCGCACAGCGTGATCCTGGCGACCGGCGTGTCCTACCGGCAGCTGGCCGCGCCCGGCTGCGACGACCTGACCGGGTGCGGGGTCTTCTACGGGTCGGCTCTGACGGAGGCGCCCTCCTGCCAGGGGCAGGACGTGTACATCGTGGGCGGCGCCAACTCCGCCGGGCAGGCGGCGATGTACCTGTCCCGGGGCGCCAAGTCGGTGACACTGCTGGTGCGCGGCCCGTCGCTGTCGGCCTCGATGTCGCACTACCTCATCCAGCAGATAGACGAGGCGCCCAACATCCAGGTGCGCTCCCGCACGGTCGTCGAGGCCGCGCACGGCGACGGCCACCTGGAACGGCTGACCCTGCGGGACGTGGACAGCGGGCACACCGAACAGGTCGACGCGCAGTGGGTGTTCGTGTTCATCGGCGCGGCCCCGCTGACCGACTGGCTGGACGGCACGGTGCTGCGGGACGAACGTGGTTTCATCCTCGCCGGGCCCGACCTGACCTCCGACGGCCGCCCGCCGCAGGACTGGGAGCTGGACCGGCCGCCGTACCACCTGGAGACGAATGTGCCCGGCGTGTTCGTGGCGGGCGACGCCCGTGCCGAGTCCGCCAAGCGCGTGGCGTCCGCCGTCGGAGAGGGAGCCATGGCCGTGATGCTCGTCCACCGGTATCTGGAGCAGTCATGAGCGGGCAGTCGATGCCGTGCAGCCCTCAGGAGATCGGGACGCTGTTCCTGTTCGAGAAGCTCACGCCCGAGCAGCTCGGCAGGCTGTGCGGCGAGGGGCGGGTGGAGCGGTTCGAGCCCGGACCGGTGTACACCGAGGGCGAACCCGCCACCTGCTTCTACGTGATGCTCGAGGGCACGGTGGTGCTGTACCGCCGGGTCGGCGGGGACGACGTGGAGGTGACCCGGACCTCCCAGCGCGGGGTGTACGCGGGGTCCATGCAGGCGTATCTGGGCGACCGGGTGCGGCAGGTCTACAACAACTCCATGCGCGTCACCGAGCCGACGCGGTTCTTCGTGCTGCCCGCCGACACGTTCGCGGACATCATGCAGGAGTGGTTCCCGATGGCGGTGCATCTGCTGGAGGGGCTGTTCTTCGGTTCGAAGAGCACCCAGCGGGCCATCGGGCAGCGCGAACGGCTGCTGGCGCTGGGCTCGTTGTCCGCGGGGCTCACGCACGAGCTCAACAACCCCGCCGCGGCGGCCGTACGGGCGACCGCGACGCTGCGGGAGCGGGTCGGCAAGATGCGGCACAAGCTGGCGATCATCGCGCAGGGCTCGTACTCCCCCGAGGTCATGGCGAAGCTCATCGACATCCAGGAACGCACCGCCGAGCGAGTCGCCAAGGCCCCCGCGCTGAGTCCGCTGGAGGCCTCCGACCGGGAGGACACGCTCAGCGACTGGCTCGACGACCAGGGCATCCCCGACGGCTGGCGGATCGCGCCCACCTTCGTCCAGGCCGGCCTCGACGTCGACTGGCTCGACCAGGTCGCGGCGGCCGTGGACGAGGAGATCCTGCCGAGCGCGATCGGATGGCTGAACTACACCGTCGAGACCGAGCTGCTGATGGACGAGATCAACGACTCGACCACGCGCATCTCGCATCTCGTCGACGCGGCGAAGCAGTACTCGCAGCTCGACCGTGCGCCCTTCCAGAACGCCGATGTGCACGAACTCCTCGACTCCACCCTGCTGATGCTGTCGGGCAAGATCGGCAAGCGGATCAAGGTCGTCAAGGAGTACGACCGTGCGCTGCCGAGGATCCCGGCCTACCCGGCGGAGCTCAACCAGGTGTGGACGAATCTGATCGACAACGCGGTGTCGGCCATCAACAGCGCGGGCGGCGAAGGGACGTTGACCGTGCGGACGGCTCCGGACCACGACCGGCTGCTGGTGGAGTTCCGGGACACGGGCGTCGGTATCCCGGCGGCGGACCGGGGGCGGATCTTCGATCCCTTCTTCACGACGAAGCCCGTGGGTGAGGGCACCGGGCTCGGGCTCGACATCTCCTGGCGGATCGTGGTCAACAAGCACCACGGGAGCATTCAGGTGGAGTCGGAGCCGGGGGACACACGGTTCCAGGTGCTGCTTCCGCTTACATCGGCCGAGGAGGAACCCGCATGAGTGGCGACAGTGGTGACAACGGAATCGACCCGGGCGTGCCGCCGAGCGGCAACGGGTGCGTCGAGTGCGATGCGGCCGGGGGATGGTGGTTCCATCTGCGGCGGTGTGCGCGGTGCGGGCATGTGGGGTGCTGTGACAGTTCGCCCGCGAAGCATGCGACGGGGCATTTCCGGGAGACCGGGCATCCCCTGGTGCAGAGCTTCGAACCCGGTGAGAACTGGTACTGGGACTACTCGGCGAATGAGTTGTACGAGGCCGGGCCTGAACTGGCTCCGCCTGTGAGTCATCCTGCGGATCAGCCGACGCCGGGGCCTGCGGGGCGGGTGCCGGTGGATTGGGCGAAGGGTTTGCGGGCCTAGGAGCCCGGGACTCTCCGAGACACGGCGGCTGCGGGTTGTTCGTGGTTGTTCGCGCAGTTCCCCGCGCCCCTGACAAAAGAAGGTTGGTTCAGTGCCCCAGGGTTCATTCGTCTCGCCGGTTGTGGGGCGGGAGTCCGAACTTGCCCGGCTGAGTGGTGTGCTGGAGCGTGCCCGCGGTGGGGAAGCGCGTGCGGTACTGGTCGCCGGAGACGCCGGAGTCGGTAAGACGCGGGTCCTGGAGGAGGTTTCCGGACAGGCCCGCGAAACCGGAATGACCGTCGTCACCGGGCATTGCGTGGATCTCGGGGACGTCGGGCTGCCGTATCTGCCGTTCACCGAGGTGCTGGGTGTGCTCGCGGGCGATGAGCGGTTCGCCGCCGCTCTGGCCGCGCACCCCGTGGTGGAGCGGTTGCTGGGGGCCGGCACCGGTGGCGTGCGGGACGTGGACGGGCGGTTGCGGCTGTTCGAGGGGGTGGCGGGGCTGCTGGCCGATGTGGCGGATGTAGCCCCGTTGCTGCTCGTGCTGGAGGATCTGCACTGGGCCGACCAGTCGTCGCGGGACCTGCTTCGGTTCCTGCTCGGCCGGGGTGTCCTCCGGCACCGGCTGGCCGTTCTCGCCTCGTACCGGGCCGACGACCTGCACCGCCGGCATCCCCTGCGGCCGCTGCTCGCGGAGTTGATACGGCTGCCCACCGTGGAGCGGCTGGAGCTGCGCCCGCTGGGCGACTCCGACGTGGTGCGGCTGGTGCGTGCCCTGGAGCACCGGCCGCTGCCCGACGCCACGGTGAGGCGGATCGTGGAGCGGGCCGAGGGGAACGCCTTCTACGCGGAGGAACTGCTCGCGGCCACCGACACGGAGTCCGGTGGGGTGCCCGGCGGACTCGCCGATGTGCTGCTGATCCGCCTCGAGCAGCTCTCCGACACCGCGCAGCAGGTGCTGCGGACCGCCGCCGTCGCCGGACGCCGGGTGGAGCACGATGTGCTGCGGGAGGCGGTCGGTCTGCCCGAGGAGGAACTGGAGTCGGCGCTGCGCGAGGCGGTGGGGCGGCAGCTTCTCGTGGCCGGGGACGACGACACGTACTCGTTCCGGCACGCCCTCGCCCGTGAGGCCGTCTACGCCGATCTGCTCCCCGGGGAGCGGGCGAGGCTGCACGGCACGTTCGCGCGGCTGCTCGCCGGGCGCGGCCGGACCGCCGAGAGCGCCGCCGAGCGCGCCCACCACTACCGGGAGAGCCACGACCTCGCAGAGGCGCTGGCCGCCTCCCTGGAGGCCGCGGACCACGCCCAGCGGGTCGGTGCGCCCGCCGAGGAGCAGCGGCACCTCGAAGCGGCCCTCGACCTGTGGCCGGCGGTGACTCCCGAGGCCCGGCCCTCGGGAAGGGGCGTCGACCGGGTGACGCTGACGCTGCGCGCCTCGGCGGCTGCCGCGCACGCCGGAGAGCTGCACCGCGCGGTCGCCCTCAGCCGGTCGGCGCTGGCCGAACTCGACCAGGACACCGGCTCCGAGCTCGCCGCCCGGGTCCGCTACACCCTCGCCGGGAACCTGCTGAGCGTGGACAGTCTGACGGCGGCGTTCGCCTACAGCAGCGAGGCCCTGGGGATGATTCCCGAGGATCCTCCGTCGCGTACCTGGGTGTGGGCGGCGGCCACCCACGTCCTGGCCGCACGCCACGTCGGGGAGAACGAGACCGCGCTGCGGGTCGCCCGCCGGGCCCTGGGTGTGGCGGAGCGGCTGCGGGCGACCGACGCCCAGGCGGACCTGCTGATCTCGCTGGCCGTCTTCGACGGGGTCGGGCGGCGCGGCCCACAGGGCCGTGAGCGGCTGCTGAAGGCGCGGGACCTGGCCCGGAGTTCGGGCAACGCGCCCGTGGAGCTGCGCGCCCTGTTCAACCTGGCGATGGGCTACTACGAGTCAGGTGCCCTGGCTGAGTGCGTGCCCTGGCTGACGGAGGGCCTGGACCGGGCCCGGCGTGCCGGGCTGCTGTCCTCGCCGTACCCGCTGGAGATGCGGTACCTGCGGCTGCTGGTGCTGCATGTGCTGGGCCGCTGGGACGAGTGCGTGCGCGCGGCGGCGACCGACGCCGAGGTGCTGCCGACGGCCGGTGGCTACACGGTCGGTCCCGCGCTGTACGTGGCACTGGCGCGCGGCGATCTCGCGGCCGCCGACCGGGCGCGTGCCCTGCTGGAGGGGCCCTTCGACTGGATGGCCACCCTGGTCGCGGGCATCGTGCTCACCGATGCCGCGGCGCTGCGCCGCGATCCCGAGGACGCGGTGCGGTGGATGCGGTCCACGGTCACGGCCCTCAGCGACGAAGCGGTCCCCCGCCCGGGTGCCACGGTCCGGCTCGCCGCCCTGGCGTTGTCCGCGGTGGCCGACGCGGCCGCCGGGCTGCGGCTGACCGGCGACGAGCCGGAGGCCCGCCGCTGGACGGACACCGCGACCGAACTGGTGGAACTGGCACGGGCCATCGCCACCCACGGCGAGGACGGCGCTCCCCAGGGTCCCGAGGGGCAGGCATGGCTGGCCCGGGCAGAGGCTGAGTGGATCCGGGCCGTGTCGGGCCCGGACGCGGCGGCCTGGTCGAAGGCGGTGACGGCGTTCGGCTACGGCGACGTCTACGAACGGGCGCGCTGCCGGTTGCGGTACGCCGAGGCCCTGGCGGCCGCCGGGCGTCGCGAGGAGGCGACGGCGGAGGCTCGAGCCGTCCAGGAGACCGCCGACGACCTCGGCGCCACGCCGCTGCGGGAGCAGGTCGACGCCCTGGTCCGCCGCGGCCGGCTGTCAGACACACCGGGCACCGACCACCGGGTCGGCGTGCTCACCGCACGCGAGCAGGAGGTGCTGCGGCTGCTCGCCCTAGGCCGCAGCAACCGGCAGATCGGCGACGAACTGTTCATCAGCGGCAAGACGGCGAGCGTCCATGTCTCCAACATCCTCGCCAAGCTGGGCGCGTCGAGCCGCGGCGAGGCGGTGGCGATCGCCTACCGGGAGGGTCTGATCGCCCCGGAGCCGTCGGCGTCCGGCTGACCGGCTGCCGGGCGGGCCTGGGCGGCGGGCCTCCGCATTCACTCGCTTGAGACGGTGTCCGAGACCCGGGCTATCGGCTCCCGCAGTCGAGGCTCTCGAGATCGACGGCGTCGGCCATCGCCTGCATTCCCTTGTCGTTGGGGTGCAGATGGTCGCCGCCGTCGAAGACGGGGAGGATGCGCTCGGGGTCGTAGGGGCTGCGCAGGACGCGGTCGAAGTCGGCGACCGCATCGAACTCGCCACTGTCGCGGATGAAGGCGTTGACCTTCTGTCGCACGGCCTCCCCGGCGGGGTCCCACTCCTGCCAGCCCTTGAAGGGGGCGATCGTGGAGGCGACGACGCACTTGCCGGCCGCGTGCACCCGCTCGATCAGGGTGCGGTATCCGGCGATCAGCTCGGCGGCCGTGGCCCCCGGCTCGACCTTGATGTCGTTGACGCCCTGGAAGAGGAACACCGTGCGCACGCCCGGCAGCGAGAGCGCGTCCCGCGAGAGGCGGTTCAGGGCGCTCTGCCCGGGCGCGTCGGTCAGGACCCTGTTGCCGGCGATCCCCGCGTTGGCCACCCCTTCGATCGTCGTCGTGGGCGACTTGGCCAGCCGGCGGGCGAGGTAGTCGGGCCAGCGCCGGTTGAGGTCGGTGGTGGACTGCCAGCCGTCGGTGACGGAGTCGCCCAGGGCGGCCACGGCTCCCGCCGCGGACCGTGGCCGCACGGTGACGGCGTCGAGGTAGAACCAGGAGCCGGTCCGCTGTTTCCAGTGGGCGGCGCTCTCCTCGGCGGTGTGGTCGCCCGCGGCGGTGTACGACGTCTGCATCGCCATCCAGTGCCCGGTGAGCGCGCCTCCGGCCCGGGCGACGTACAGGCTGACGACGAGCGAGCTCGCGGCGGGGACATGGCCGGGCAGCGGGTCGCTGTGGACGATGCCGCCGGCGGGGACGGTGACGGAGCGCGCGCCGTCGAAGGTCAGGCGTCTGTTGCTGCCGGGTACGAGCGCGGCTCCGTCCCGTTGCAGGCCGGCGTGGACGTTGCCGAAGGTCACCGGCTGGTCGCCGAAGGCGTTGGACAGCCGCACCCGCAGGCCGCTGCCACCGACGCTGGTGTGCACCACCAGCCGGTAGCCGCGGCCGTCGTCCGCCTCGCCCACGCGGTCGGCCGAGGAGGCCCAGGTCACCACGCCGTCCCCGGGCTCCGCCGGGGCACCGGGAGGCCTGGCCGGCGCGGCCCCCTGGGGTGTCGCGCCGGCTCCGCAGCCCAGCACGAGGCAGGTGGAGAGGGCCGCCAGGGCGGTACGACGGCGGGGGCGTGCGGTGCGGGGCATCGTCGGCGCTCCTTCGGCCGGTCGGCGGGCGTTCTCACGGCGCGAGGTCTCGTAGGGTCAGCGAGCCGCCGGGTGCGCGGCGGCTCGTCCGGGTGGTCCCGGCGTACGACACGGTAGTGGTGCCGCCTCCGACGCTTTCCTGTGCCCCGACCGCGAGGGGACAAGCATCTCGATCATGGCCGTCAGGACGACTTCGGCACGTCGATCCGGTCGATGTCCGGGGTGTAGCCCGATCCGCTTTCGAAGGGGAGCGTGTCGGCGCCGGCCTTGAGGGTCACCGGGACGCTGACCGTCTCGGCGGTGCCGGTCGCCGGTGGAGGGGAACTTGTGGCGGGTCGCATCGCCGCCGTTCGCGGAGACCTCGACCGGGCGGACGTCGCCGTTGGCTTAGGCGACCTTGGCCTGGTAGGTGCGCCGGGGCGGTCGACGACGACCTTGTTTAGGGTGAGCTTGCGCAGAGGCAGAGGTCGCCGGCCTTGCGGTCGCCGGAGCAGGACGGGCAGTCGGCGGGCGTGGCGTTGTCGCTCTCGTGGCCCGGGGCACGAGCTCGGGTGGGAACCCTCGTGCCCCCCAGGCCGTTGTTCGGGCGTGATCAGCGAGTTGGTCCCCGGTGGCAATCTGGCGTTGCCGGGCGGTGCGGTGACCGTCCGGGTACCCGGGCCGTTCGACGTGTCCGCGCTGATCTCGGACGACAGCGGAAAGGTCGGGGGCGACGGCGACTTCGTCTTCTACAACCAGCCGGCCGCGCCGGGAGCCGTGCTGCGGGGCGACACGCTCACCGTGGACCCGGCGGCATTGCGTGCCGGTGCCACCCGGGTCACCGTCGCCGTCAGCCCCGCCGAGCCCGGAACCACCCTCGGCCGCCTGCCCTCCCCCACGCTCCATGTCACCGACGCCGCCGGCCGTTCGCTCACCCGGTTCGCCCCGCCACACCCCCGGCAGGAGACGGTGCTGCTGCTCGCGGAGTTCTACCGGCGCGGCGACCGCTGGAAGCTGCGGGCCCTGGGCCAGGGGTACGCCGACGGACTTGCGGGAGTCGCCCGGGACTTCGGCGTCGATGTCACGGACGACACGTCGGCGTCGGAGCCGGGCGCGCTCGACAGAGGGGTGCGCCGAGCGGGCCTCGCGCCCGCGGCCGGGCGTGCGCGGGTCTCGGCACCGCGGCACCGGGCCGCGACCGAACCGGCCGACCGTTCCGCCCGTTCCCCCGGACCTACCGCCTTCACGCCCTCCCCACCCGGCCCCGACGGATTCCTCGCGCTGGTCAACTCCGCGCGGGCCGACGCCGGTTCGCCACCGGCCACTCTCGACGCCCGTTTGGCGTCCGCGGCCCGGGAGCACGCCGCCGCCATGGCGATGACGGGACGCCTCGGCGTCGAGAGCCGGGACGGCGTCTCCGTCTACCAGCGCGTCACCGGCGCCGGGTACGCGTATCTCACCGTCGGCGAGCACCTCGTGTCCGGGCCGCGCACACCCGCCGAGTTCGTCGCGTACTGTCTGCGCGCCGACATTCCGCGGCGCACCCTGCTCGACCCGGCGTTCACCCACACCGGACTGGCCCACGTCCACGACGGCCCCTCCGGTGACACCTACTGGACCGCGCTGTGGGCCCGGCCGTTCACACCGGACGGGCTGGCGGGCACGGCAGCGGCCGTCACCGACCTCACCAACCGGGAGCGGGCACGGGCCGGACTCCGGCCCCTGGCCGTCGACCCTCTGCTCACCGGCGCCGCGCAGGCGCACAGCACCGACATGGTGGCCCGCGCCTTCTACTCGCACACCGCGCCCGACGGCAGCCGGCCCTGGGACCGGGCCGCCGCGGCAGGATCCACCCGGCGTTCCATCGGCGAGAACATCGCCTGCGGCCAGCGCTCCCCCGCCGACGTCGTGGAGGGCTGGATGAACAGCCCGGGCCACCGGGCCAACATCCTCAAGCCCGGCTTCACCCACATCGGCATCGGCTTCGCGGGCGGCGGCCGGGCGGGCACGTACTGGACCCAGCTCTTCGGCGCCTGACACCGCACCACCACGCTCCGGACCGTCAACCCCGCCCGTGATCTTGGCGGAAGGAGACGCTCCGGGCGAGGATGCCCGCATGAAGGGTGACCTCTTTTCCAGCGAGCACATGGCACAGCCTGCCGTCACGGCGGGCATGACGATCGAGAACGCCAAGTGCGTCCGGTACACGGTGAACGGCGAGATGCTCTCCCGGCAGGGCGCGATGATCGCCTACCGCGGCAACCTCCAGTTCGAGCGCAAGGGCCAGGGCGTGGGCGGCATGCTCAAGCGCGCGGTCACCGGGGAGGGACTGCCGCTGATGGCGGTGCGCGGGCAGGGCGAGGCCTGGTTCGCCCACGAAGCGCAGAACTGTTTCATCGTCGATGTCGAACCCGGCGACGAGTTCACCGTCAACGGCCGCAACGTCCTGTGCTTCGACGCCACGTTGT
The DNA here is from genome assembly GCF_036014075.1 of Streptomyces violaceus. Classification (NCBI taxonomy): domain Bacteria; kingdom Bacillati; phylum Actinomycetota; class Actinomycetes; order Kitasatosporales; family Streptomycetaceae; genus Streptomyces; species Streptomyces violaceus. The sequence goes on along the minus strand of NZ_CP107911.1, from coordinate 8,636,281 downwards.
CGTATCGCATCGCGACCGTGAAGGGCGCCGGCATCACCGGCGGCGGTCTGTTCAACAGCGTCTTCACCGGGCACGGCAAACTGGGCCTGGTCTGTGAGGGCACTCCGCTCGTCATCCCGGTCTCCTCGCAGTACCCGGTGTACGTCGACACCGACGCGATCGTCGGCTGGACCGCGGGCCTGCAGACCTCCTTGCACCGCTCCCAGTCCATCGGGTCGATGCTGCGCGGCGGCTCCGGCGAGGCCGTGCAACTGCTGCTCCAGGGCGAGGGATACGTCGTCGTACGGCCGAGCGAGGCGACCCCGCAGAAGCCCGGGCAGCACTGACTCCGGCACTGAAGTCCCCTCGGGTGATCTGCGCCTCACAGGCAACCCGGCCCGTTCCCCCGACGTCTTGATCGGCAACAGGTGATGCCCTGGCCCTTGTGGCCAGGGCCGGTTTCCCCCCTTCTATACATGCCATGTATACGCAGCGTGTATACATGGTGAGTATATGGACCGAAAGGCATCGATGTACGGCAAGGCATTCGCCCCGGAGTACCAGGGCGCGCTCACCACCCTGTCCGTCAACTCCTCACTGACCGACGTACTGGACGCCGGCACCGAGCAGTTGAGGGCGGCGGAGCGCGCCGGCAAGCCCGGGGAGGTGGCGCGTTCCGGACTCGCGGTGGCCGAGGCGCAGCGCCGGCTGGGCCGGGTCGCGGACGCGGACCGGGCCTGGAAGGCGAGTTACCGTGCCGCCCGCGAGGCCGAGGACGTCGGGGCGATGGCCTGGGCCCTGTGGAGCGGCGGCACGCTGGCCCGGCAGCGCGGCGCGCTCCCGCTGGCCCGCCGCCTCCTCCAGCTCGCGGCCGACCTGGGCGAACGCGGCGGGGACGTCGTCGTACGCGGCTACTCGCTGGCGGGCCTGGCCGAGACCGGCCGCATCCAGGGCGACTACGAGGCCGTCGGCCGGCTGCACGAGCAGTTGCTCGCCGAGGCCCGGCGGCGCGGGGAGGCTCGGCACACGGTGTGGGCGCTGGAGGGCATCGCGCAGATGCACCGCAACACCGGGGACTACGACACGGCGTACGCCCTGTTCGAGGAGTCAGCCGAGATCGCGGAGCGCGCCGACGACCGGCGCGGACACGCCTGGGCCCTACGCGGTCTGGCCGACGTCGTGTCGGTGCGCGACGGGGACACCGAGAGGGCCCTGGAGCTGCTGAGCGAGGCGGAGACGACATGCCGCGCGATGCGGCTCTCCAGCGCGCTGGCCTACAACCACAAGATGCGCGGCAACGTGCTGTACCGGTCCGGGCGTTACACCGAGGCACGCGCCCTGTACGAACAGGCGCTCGCGGAGTTCCGCGAGATGAGCGAGCCGCGCGGGGAGGCGCTCTCGCGCCTCGGACTGGCCAAGTCCCTGGCCCGGCTGGGCCGCGACCGCGGCGAGACCGCGGCCGAACTGGCCGACCTCGCCGGCACGCTGGAGCGGATCGGCCTCCAGCACGCCCGCAAGATGGTGGCCCGGGCCCATGAGGAGCTCGGCATACCGGACACGGGGCTCGCTCTCGCGGGGGCGACGGAGGCGACACGATGACGGCGCTCCCCATGGCGGTACGGGCGACACGGCAGGACACCGCGACGCCGGCCCCCGCCACGCGCCCTGCGGACGCTCACCAGGTCCTCGAACGCTGCCGTGCCCTCGTGCGCCCCGCCCTGGCCGAGGCCGTCGGGCGGCTGCACCCCTGGGTCGGCGAGATGGCCGCGTACTCCTTCGGCTGGTGCGAGGTGGGCGGTGCCCCGGCCGTCGCCTCCGGCGGCAAGGGCGTACGGCAGGCACTCGCGGTGCTCGGCGCCGAGGCGGCCGGTGCGCCCGGCCGGTCCGGGGTGGCCGCGGCTGTGGCGGTGGAGCTGGTGCACACCTTCTCCCTGCTACACGACGACATCATGGACGGCGACGCGGACCGGCGCCGCCGCCCGACCGTGTGGAAGGCCTACGGCACGGGACCCGCGGTTCTCGCGGGCGACGCCCTGTTCGCGCTGGCCGTCGAGACGCTCGCCGCGCAGCCGGGCGGTGCCGGTGCCGTGCGGACGCTGTCCGGGGCGCTGGGTGACCTGGTGCGCGGGCAGGCGGACGACCTGCTGTTCGCCGAGCGGCCCTGGACGGGACCGCGGCGGGTGCGGCCCGGCGAGTACCGGACGATGGCGGAGCACAAGACGGGCGCTCTGCTGGGCTGCGCGGCCGCGCTGGGGGCCGTGCTCGGGGGCGCCGCCCCGGAGACGGTCACCGCGCTCGACCGGGCGGGCCGGCACCTCGGGATCGCCTTCCAGATCGTCGACGACGTGCTGGGCATCTGGGGTGACCCCCGGGTCACCGGCAAGCCGGTCCACGGCGACCTGCGGGAGCGCAAGAAGACGTTCCCGGTGCTGGTCGCGCTCGGCTCGCCGAGCGGCAACAGGCTCGCCGCGCTCCTGGAGAGCGGCGAGGAGCCCGACGCGGCGGCGGCGCTGATCGAGGACGCGGGCGGCCGTTCGACGGCCCTGGCCGAGGCCCGGCGTCACATCGCCGCCGTCGAGACGGCGCTCGCCGGGGTGCCGTTGGCGGCGGGGGCCGCCGGCGAACTGCGGTCGCTGCTCGACTTCCTGGTGCGGCGCGACGTCTGATCCGGTGCCTGCCGCCCGGCTTGATTGACCTCGGCGGGGTCGGCGGGCCAGGGTGCGACCAGGCGCGTTCAGCGACCCCGCGCCGGAAGGACGGCAGCCGTGATCGGCATCTCGGAGATCGAAGCGGCGGCCGAGCGGATCGCCGGGTACGTCGTGCGCACCCCGACCGTGCCGAGCCCGGGGCTGTCGGCGCTGCTCGGCGCCCCGGTCACCGCGAAGCTGGAACTGCTGCAGCGCACCGGCTCGTTCAAGGCGCGCGGGGCGACGGCGAAGCTGCTGTCGCTGGGCGATGCCGAACGGGCCGCCGGGGTGGTGGCGGTCAGCGGCGGCAACCACGGGATCGCCGTGGCGGTCATGGCCGCCGCCCTCGATGTGAAGGCCACGGTGGTGCTGCCCGGCTCGGCGCCCGCCCGTGCCGTGGAGACCGCGGAGGCGTCGGGCGCGTCGGTGCGGCTGACCGACGACATGGACGCCGCGTTCGCGCTCATGACGCGGTTTCAGCAGGAGGGACTGACCCTGGTCCACCCCTTCGACGACCCCGTGGTGATCGCCGGGCAGGGCACAGTCGGCCTGGAGTTCGCCGCCGACGCCGGTGAGCTCACCGACGTGCTCGTCAGCATCGGGGGCGGCGGGCTGATCGCCGGTGTCGCGGCGGCACTGCGGGCGCGCCGGCCCGGGGTGCGGGTCTGGGGCGTGGAGACCGAGGGCGCGCAGGCCATGTCCGAGGCGCTGGCGGCGGGCGGTCCGCTGCCGGTCACCCTGTCGTCGATCGTCTCCACGCTCAGCGCCCCGTCCGTGTCGCAGTTGACGTACGACCATGCCTCGGCCCTGGTCACCGAGGTGCTCGTGGTTCCGGACCGGGAAGCCGTGCAGGGCTCGCTGGAACTCGCCGACCACGCCAAGGTGTGGGCCGAACCGGCCGCCGGCTGCCTGCTGCCCGCCGCCCGGCAGGTCCTGGAACGGGTCGGCGGCGGAGCCCGGCTCGGCCTGGTGGTGTGCGGGGGCAACGCGACCACGGTGGACATGATCGACTGGTCGCATCGCTTCGGTCTGCGCTGAAGGTCCGGCCGCCCTCGGGGAATCCGTCGCGGAATTCATCGGAGGGCTCCGAGTTCAGATGTTGTACACCGCCGCATTTACCGGCGGTTACCACCAGGCCAGCCCGGAATTTTGCGAATCCGCGGGCGGCGGCGGGCCAATTCTCCGAGCCCACGGAGGCCCGGGCGGCCGAGGTGAGCCATGCCTGAGTCCGTGAAAGACCGTTTCTCCTCACGCACTTGCTCCCATCTCTTGAACAAAAGACAAGAATGAACACGGAGTTGCGATCAGATTGAACAGAGTGCGCCTCACTCCCCGTACCTCTGGAAAAGGTTGAGAGCCAGATTTCCAGTCGAGGGATGGCCATGGGCAGGGCGCACGTCTCCACACACCAGTTCGTCGCCGGCCGGTACCGGCTGCTCGAGATCATCCAGCGCGAGACCAACCGCATCTGCTGGTATGCCGAGGACACCGGCGCCGGCCAGGTCTCGCGGCCGTGTCTCGTCACCCAGATCGGGCTTCCGGACGACCCGCTCGAGCCCGGGCGCCGGGCCGCCGCCCGGCTGCTGCGCACGTCCGAGAACATGGCGCTGCTGTGCCCGGGCCGGATCGCCACGGTCGTCGACAGCGCCGAGGAGGCCGGCGCCCTGTGGACCGTCAACGAGTGGATCGACGGCACGCCGCTGGGCGAACTCCTCTCGGAGCAGGGCACGTTCAACTACGTACGGGCCGCGCGCATCGGCCTGGAACTGCTCGATGTCCTGGACGCGGCCCACGCCGAGGGCATCACCCACGGCGAACTCAGCCCCGGCCAGGTGTTCGTACGCGAGGACCACTCGGTCGTCGTCACCGGCTACGGCCTGGCCGGCGCCACCCTCGCGCCCCGGCTCACGGCCCCCGCGTACGCCTCTCCGGAACAGGCCCGGGACGAGCGCATCGGCCCAGCAGCCGACCTGTGGGCGCTGGGCGCGATCCTCTACACGATGGTCGAGGGACGCCCGCCCTTCCGTGACCGGGGGCGCCCGGAGAACACCCTCAAGGCCGTGGACCGGCTGCCGCTGCGCTCGCCGGTGCGCTCCGGGCCGCTCACCCAGGTCGTGCAGGGGCTGCTCCGCAAGGACTCACGGGAGCGGCTGACCCGCCCGGTGGTCCGTGAGGCGCTGACCCGTGCGCTCAGCGAGGACCCGGAAGCGGCCCTGGGGTCGGTGCAGGCCCCGCGGCTGCGCGGCACGTACGCGGCCATGCTGCCGGGCAACCCGGCCTGGAGCAGACGGACCATGGTGGCCGGGACGGCCCTGGCCGTCGTCACCGTCGCGGTCGCCGTGCTCGCCGCGACCCAGGGGCTGCCCGGCAGTGACACCGGCAGCGAGGCGGCCGACTCGCCGACCAGGCCGCCGGCCTCCGCCGCCTCGCCCGGCGAGAGCACCGGCGGCGACGCTCCCGAGCCGTCAGGTACGCCCAGCCCGACCGAGACACCCTCCTCCTCTCCCACGCCCACCCCGTCGTCCCCCGAACCCACACCGTCCGCCCCGGCCACCGGCCTGCCGCCCGGCTTCCACCGCTACCAGGCACCGGAGGGCTTCTCCGTCGCGCTCCCCGAGGGCTGGAAGCGGCTGGACACCGACCGCCAGGGCGATCTGGCGTACCGGGTCGTCTTCGGCGCCGACGACCGCACGCTGGCCGTCACCTACAGCGCACGGGTGGGCCCGGACCCCGTGGCCGTGTGGCGGGACGACGTCGAACCGAACCTGAAGCAGTCCGGTGACTACGAGCGGATCGGCGGGATCCGCGCGACGACCTACCAGGGACGCGAGGCCGCCGACATGGAGTGGACGGCAGACGTCGACGGCACCCGCGTGCGCACCTTCGGCCGGGGCTTCCTGCTGGGCGACAGCCGGAGTTTCTCGCTGCGCTGGACGACCCCGGCCGCCGACTGGGAGGACAGCGCGAACGAGCAGACGTTGCGCACCGTCCTCAAGACCTTCCGGCCTGACTCAGACTGAGCCGCGCGGTGCACGCTGGGAGGCGAGCCGGCCGCTCTGGAGCGGCTGTGTGCACCAGCGCGCGGTGAGCGTACGGTCCGCGAGGGAGCAGGTCAGCGCCAGGAGGTGCGGGGTCTCCAGGAACGCCACCTCCACGGCCAAGGTGCCGGAACCGGTCCAGCCACCGCTCACCGCGATCGGGAGCGGCTCCTCCGCCACCGTCCAGTCCGCCTTCCCGATCCGCAGGTCCAGCCGGCTCTCGCCCTCGGTGAGCCTGAGCGTCCAGCCGTCCGCGTCCTGTACGAGCCCGGCCGACCGGGCCGGACTGTCCCCCGCGGAGGACCTGAACTCGGCGGCGGCCCAGTCCTCGGCCCGTGCGGGCGGTGCGGGACTGCCCGGGGCGGGCGGCAGCGCGAGCCCGGCGAGGCGCTCCCGCAGGGCCGCGTCGGCGGTCTCCCGGCCGGGCAGCGGCTCGGGGCCGAAAGCGGGCAGCAGATGCTTCCAGACGAGGTTCAGGAACTCCTGCATCCCCTCGGTCGCCGCGGTCGTGGCGATCACCGCGTCGTGCTCGGGCAGTACCAGACAGAACTGACCGTACGCGCCGTCGCCCCGGTAGCCGTGCCGGGAGATCCAGAACTGGTAGCCGTAGCCGCGGTCCCAGTCCTGCCGGTCCCTGTCTCCCATGGCACCGGTGGTCGGGATGTGCGGCCGGGTTGCCCGGTCCGCCCACCCTTCGGGCAGCAGCCGCTCGCCCTCCCAGACCCCGTCACGCAGATACAGCTCGCCGAGCCGGGCGACCGCGTCGGTGGTGGCGTGCAGACCGCTGTAGCCGATCTCGCGGCCGGCGCGGTCCCGCTGCCAGAACACCTCGCCGATACCCAGGGGGTCCAACAGCCGCGGGCGGAGATACTCGGTGAGCGACTGCCCCGTCACCCGCTGGACGATCGCGGCGAGTGTGTAGGTGGTGGGCTGGTTGTAGGCGAAGACGGTGCCGGGGTCGCGGTCCGGCGGCAGCAGCAGGAACCCGCGCACGGGCTCCATCCGGTCCAGCCCGTAGGTCTCCTCGACGGTCTCCCGCTCGTGGCCGCTCGACATGGACGCCACGTGCCGTACGAGCATGGCGCGGCTGCGGGGGTCGGTGATGTCGGCCTCGAACTCCGGGAAGTACGAGATCACGGGCGCGTCGAAGTCGAGCAGTCCCTCGGCCTCGGCCAGGGCGGCCGCGGTCCCGGTGAAGCTCTTGCTGAGCGAGTACAGCAGGTGGGGGCGGTCGGGGGTGTAGGGCGCCCACCAGCCAGAGGCGACGAGGTGTCCGTGCCGCATGATCATCAGGCTGTGCGGCTCGATCTCCGGGGCCGCTTCGAGGGCATCGAGGAAGGCGTGGACGCCGGAGGCGTCGACGCCCTGGGAGGCGGGGCTGCCGGTCGGCAGGGCGGAGGCACTCATGGAGGCATCCTCCCCCTGCCGACAGACCTTGATCGAGCCGTTTTCACGCCCGCTGTCCGGGGACTCGCCGGGCATGGTGCAAATCGGATACACGATGATGACCGAGCAGACCGGCCCCCGAGAGCTCGTCGACCATGTGGTGCGGGCCGAGGAGGCGGGCTTCGACTTCTCGGTGACCTCCGACCACTACTTTCCGTGGCTGCGCTCGCAGGGACACTCGCCCTACGCGTGGGCCGTGCTCGGCGCGGCCGCCCAGGCCACGTCACGTATCCCGCTGATGACGTACGTGACGTGCCCGACGTTCCGCTACCACCCGGCGGTGGTGGCGCAGAAGGCGGCGACGCTGCAGTTGCTGTCCGAGGGCCGGTTCCGGCTGGGCCTCGGCTCCGGCGAGAACCTGAACGAGCACGTGGTGGGTGGCGGCTGGCCGTCCGTCGACGTACGGCACGAGATGTTCGAGGAGGCCGTGGAGATCATCCGGGCCCTCTTCAAGGGCGGCCACGTCAACCATCGCGGCACGCACTTCGATGTGGAGTCGGCCCGGCTGTGGGACCTGCCGGACGAGGCGCCGCCCATCGGCATCGCCGTCTCCGGGGAGCGGTCGTGCGAGCTCGCGGGCCGGCTCGCCGACCTGGTGATCGCCACGGAACCCAAGGCGGGGCTCCTGGAGGCGTTCGACCGGCACGGCGGCGAGGACAAGCCCCGCATCGGCCAGCTGCCGGTCTGCTACGACCCCGACCGGGACACGGCCGTCAAGCGCGCCCACTCCCAGTTCCGCTGGTTCGGCAGCGGCTGGAAGGTCAACTCGGAGCTGCCGCATCCGGATTCCTTCGAGGCGGCGACCCAGTTCGTCACGCCCGACGACGTGGCCGACGCCATCCCGTGCGGTGACGACCCGGACGCCTTCGTCGAGGCCGTCCGCCCGTACGCCGAGGCCGGTTTCACCGAAGTGGCCCTGGTCCAGATCGGTGGCGACTCGCAGCCGGCGTACCTGGACTGGTCGGAGAAGACCCTGCTGCCCGCCCTGCGCGACGCGTTCGGCTGAGGTCCGCGTTCGCGACGAACTGCTCGACGACGAGCACCCGCCTCGTCGGGGAGCTTGCCTTCACGAGAGCGCTCATCCGCTGGGCCTCCTCGGTGGTCGGCAGGAATCCCACGAGGAGGAGGGGCAACAGCAGCCGACGGACGAGGACTTCGCTCTCCGAGGTGACCTGGGGCCGGCGCACGACCGAGACGTTGACCCGGACGGCGTGTTCGTTGCCCGGCGGCACACCGGGCCGGTCCGTCTCGATCGCCGCGTAGCGGAAGCCGTGCGCCAGGTCGCAGGCGTGGCAACCGGCGGGTCCGCGGCCGAGCCGATCGCCGCAGTCGGTACAGGCCAGGCGGTCGAGCGCGGCGTCCACCACCCGCCAGTCGTGACGGTCGGGTTCGGCGACGACCAGTTCGGCGAGAGCGGTCTCCTGCTCGCACCCGGTCACGTCCCAGTGCCGCAGGAACGCGGACCACTCCTCCTCGACGATGCCGTCCACGAGGTCACGGCAGACGGCACAGGCGGGGGCACCTCCGTACGCGTATCCACCGCATTCCGCGCAGCGGCGCAGCGCCGCCCCGACCTCAGGTCGCACCATGGCCCGAGTCTCCCGCACCGTGCGGGGCGAGGAGAAACGGTTTACGCCGGCCGGCCCGGGCCACGGGCGCGTATAGGCTGCTGGCCTGCACGTACTCCATCCAGCCCAACCCCGTTCAGGAGAGTCGTCCGTGACCGTAACCATCACCCCGCTCGATACCTCCGCGGCGCCCGTCTCCGACCTGGTCGCGCTGGACGCGCGGGAGTTCGGGGCGTACGCCCGGACCGGAGGGTGGGCCTTCGGGCTGAAGGTGGCGCGCAGCGTGCGGCCCGGCGGGCAGGGCGCGGACGAGACGCCGAAGGTGTCGGCGAAGGAGTTCGCGGAGCTCGCCGGGTGCTCGCCGGAGCGGGTCATGCGCTACTACAAGGCGTGGGACCGGGCGGCGGACGACGGTCTGGTCCCGCACTTCGAGGCGCTGGTGCCGGGCCAGGACGTGGAACTGCCGGACGCGGACGTGTGGCTGAGCTACTACGTCTCGCGCTCCGGCGCCTGCTCCGAGCGCGGCACCGCCATCGCCGAGGCCGCAGCGGCGGAGGGCATCCGGCCCACGAAGGCGCTGGAGGTCGCGGAGAATCCCACCGCCCTGCGTGCCGCGATCCTCGCCGACCCCTCCACCGCCCGCGCGGCCCGTCAGGCCCTGCTGGACCGGGTCCGGGAGGACCCCGACCTGCAGGCCGAGCTGGCCCGTGACGTCGTGCGCACCGACGAGCTGAAGAAGGCCGTCGCCGGCGAGAGCAGGGCGGCCGACCGGATCGGGTACGTGCGCCAGATCGCCGAGTCCGGGCAGATCAAGACGCCCGCCGGGCAGACCCTCGACGCGCCCGCCGATCTTCGTCAGGAGGCCGAACGGCATCTGTCGCTCATCGACGAGCTGGACGAGGACGAGGACTCCGGCGAGTGGGCCACCGAGGCGTACGACACCATGAAGTCCCTGGTCGTCGAGACCGTGGAGGCCGACCCGGGGCTGCGGGTGCAGGAGCGGCGCACGAAGTTCTACAGCAGCCTGCAGAAGGCGACCAAGGTGTTCGAGGAGCTGACCTTCGACGACACCCCGGAGTTCTACGAGGACGACATGGTGGAGCGCCTGGAGGAACTGCAGCGGGCCGTGGCCGTGTGCATCGAGTCCCTGCGCGGTGCCCGCGGGAATCACCCGGAGGGCTGAGCATCTTGCGCGTGTGAGGGGTACTAGAGGGCTCTACGTCGGTTCTTCCCGGAGGCCCTTTCGTGAACTCCTTCGTGCACAAGACCCTGGTGGTGCAGCTCCAGGCCGGTGACACGGACCGTTTCTCGGTACTCGCCCACCTGAGCTACGACGCCGCGGACCCGTTCGCCGTCACAGTCGTGTTCAGCCACGACGGCCGGATCCTCGCCCGGTGGCAGCTGGACCGCGAGATGCTCGCGGACGGTCTGCGGCGTCCGGTCGGGTTGGGCGACGTGCGGATCCGCCCGGTGTCGCGGGGCATGTGGCAGGAGCTGCGCCTGGAGTTCCTCGGTGACGCCCGCCCCGACGGCGGCCGTCACCACGCCCTGGTGTTCGCGTGGGCCCCGGGGTTCGCGGCGTTCCTGCGGGAGACCCACGAGGTGGTGCCGCCGGGCCGCGAGGAGGTCCACGTGGACGATTTCCTGGCGGACGTCATCGCCGGGGGCTGATCCCCGGGTCCACGGGCCGGCCCGGCGGCGGTACCACCGTCACTCCGACGTATGGCGGTACCTGGTCCACAGGGGCAGGACGAACCAGCACAGCAGGTACCAGCAGACCACCCCGGCGACCAGGTAGGGCACGAAGCCGTCGTGCGTGGCCACGCGCAGGATCAGCAGCAGGGAAGCGGTCGTCGTGGCCAGCAGCAGTACGAGGCCGAGCAGCGTCAGCCGGGAGGCCAGCCGCACCGCCTGCGGCTTGACGCGCCGCCCGGAGACGAGGCGGTGCAGGGACACCGGCCCTATGAGCGCGCCGGTCGCGCATGCGCCGAGGACGACCGTGACGAGGTAGATCGTCTGGTCCGTGTCTGTCAGGGCGTCGTACTTCTCGGTGAACACCACGGTGAGCAGAAACCCGAACAGGATCTGCACGCCCATCTGGGCCACGCGGACCTCCTGGATGAGCTCCTGCCACATCCGGTCCGCTCTCTCCTCCTCCGTCTCGTTGCGCCCCCTGCGCCGGGCCCCGCCTTCTACCGCGTCCGCCACTGTTCCTCCCGGAGTGAGACCTCGCGACCTTCTCTCCCGCGAGTTCCCCGGAACGGGCCGTCCTCCCGCGCCGCGCGGCGGTTTGAGCGATCAGGCGACGGTTACACGGACGACGCGAATGACGCAGAACCCGAGGAGGTCGTGGACGCATGTCCGGAACGCAGCTCACCGTGACGCTCAGCGGCGGTGGCACGGACGACGCACGAACGGTCGTCCGGGTCCTGGAAGGCACGTTCGGAGCACCGGACGAGCTTCCCGCCGACGAGAACGCGACGGTGCACATGGCGACCTTCGGCGATTCGGAGGCCGGTTTCGCCGGCAGCGCCGCGGCGAGCGGCGAGCGCTTGTCCGCGCCGGTGACCGTCACCGTGCAGGGCGCCCCGGAGGCGGTACGGCGGGCGAGCGACACGCTCACCCGGGCCTTCACTGCCCGCGACGACGGTGTCGCCTCCGGCGACCAGGAGCAGGAGAGGCAGCTGCTCCTGGTGCCGTGAAGGGTGCCGTGAGCCAGGTCGTGTCTACCAGCGGGATTCGACCTGGTCCTTGATCCGCTGCTCGTAGAGGTCGCGGACCGCCGCCAGCGTCTGGCCGGACAGCTCCGGCAGGCGGGCGGCGTTCGCGTTGGCACGGGCCTGCTCGGGTGAGCGGGCGCCGGGGATCACGGTCGTGACGCCGGGCTGCTCGATGATCCAGCGCAGGGCCAGCTGGGCCGGGGTGTATCCCTCGGGGGCGAGCGCCGCGAACTCGGCGGCCGCCTCGACACCGGTGACGTAGTCGACGCCGGAGAAGGTCTCGCCCACGTCGAAGGAGTCGCCGTGCCGGTTGTAGGTGCGGTGGTCGTTCTCGGGGAAGACCGTGTCCCGTGTGTACTTGCCCGTCAGCAGGCCGGAGGCCAGTGGGACGCGGGCGATGATGCCGACCCCCGCCTCGCGGGCGGCCGGGAGCACCTCGCGCAGGGGCTTCATGCGGAACGGGTTGAGGATGATCTGCACGCTCGCCACGTTCGGCCGGGCGATCGCGGTCAGCGCCTCCTCGCAGGTCTCGACGCTGACGCCGTACGCGGCGACGCGCTCCTCCTCGACCAGGGTGTCGAGCGCGTCGAACACCTCGTCCGTGGAGTACACGGGCGTCGGCGGGCAGTGCAGCTGCACCAGGTCGATCCGGTCGACGCCGAGGTTGCGCCGGGACCGGTCGTTCCAGACCCGGAAGTTGTCCAGCACGAAGTTCTCGGGGATCTGGTCGACCCGGCGGCCCATCTTCGTGGCGACCATGACGTGCAGGTCCGGCCGGCCGCTGAGGAACGTGGCGATGGTCTGCTCGCTGCGGCCGTCGCCGTACACGTCGGCGGTGTCGAAGAAGGTCACCCCGGACTCGGCCGCCGTCTCCAGAACCGCGAGGGCCTCCTTGTCGTCGACGTCCCCCCAGTCGGCACCCAGCTGCCATGTGCCCAGGCCTACGACGGAAGCGTGCTGACCCGACCTGTCGAATGTGCGCTCGTCCATGGGCGTCAGTCTGTCACCCGTCACGGCTCCGCGCGGAACGTATCGCTCCGGCCCGCAGACCCCGCCCGATTCACTCACACGAGTGAATAGAGGCGACAGGAACGCGTCACGTGTCAACGGGGCCCCTAGCGTGACGCCACGTGACTACCGGTTCAATGAGCAACGGCCCTTCGCAGCAACCGCATTGGACGCGCCGGGGCTTCCTCCTCACGGCGGCCGCCCTCGCCGCCGTACCGGGTCTGCCGGCGGATCCGGCGGCCGCGGCGGCGGAGTTGCCGGACTTCCCGGCGGACGTCGCACTGTACCGCTCGGCGTACCGGAACTGGGTCGGCGAGATCACCGCCGACGGTCTGTGGGCCTGCGCACCGGAGGGCCCGCGACAGGTGGCCGACGTCGTCAACTGGGCGTGGCGGCACGGGTGGCGGGTGCGCGCCCGGGGCGCCTCGCACGGCTGGTCGCCCCTGACCGTGACGGAGGGGACGCCGTCCGGCGCGCCCGTGCTCCTCGTCGACACCACGCCCCATCTGACCGGCCTCACGCTGGACTCGCCGACGGCCGCACGTGCCGGAACCGGCGTGACCATGGAGGCGCTGCTGACCTTCCTGGAGGAACACGGCCTCGGCGTCACGGCCGCTCCCGCTCCCGGCGTCCTCACCCTGGGCGGCGCCCTGGCGATCGACGCGCACGGCACGGCCGTCCCCGCGCGGGGCGAACGCCGGCGGCCCGGGCACACGTACGGCTCGCTCAGCAATCTGATCCTGTCCCTGACGGCGGTCGTCTGGGACTCGGGGGCCGGCGCGTACGTGGTGCGCACGTTCCGCCGCGACGAGGCGGACTGCGCCGCGCTGCTGACCCATCTCGGCCGGTCCCTGGTGACCGAGGTGGTGCTGCGGGTGGGCTCGAACACCGACCTGCGGTGCGTGAGCCGTACGGACATCCCGGCGGGCGAGCTGTTCGCCGCGCCCGGCTCCGACGGGCGTACCTTCTCGCGCTTCCTGGACCAGGCCGGGCGGGTCGAGGCGATCTGGTTCGCCTTCACCGAGCACCCCTGGCTGAAGGTGTGGAGCGTCTCCCCCACCCGGCCGCTGACCTCGCGGCGCGTGACGCGGCCGTACAACTACCCGTTCTCCGACAACATCCCGACGCCGGTGGCGCAACTGGTGGGCCGTATGACGTCGGAGGCGGCCTGGTATCTGGCGCCGGTGCTGGGCACCGCGCAGTACGACGCGGCCGCGCTCGGTCTGGTGACGACGCTGTCCGCCGACCTCTGGGGGCCGTCCAAGAACACACTGCTGTATCTGAAGCCGAGCACCCTGCGAGTGCACGCCGACGGCTACGCGGTACTCACCTCACGGGAGCAGGTGCAGCGGGTGCTCTCCGAGTTCGCCGCCTTCTACCGGGAGCGGCTGGCGGCGTACGCGGCCCGGGGCAGCTTCCCGGTCAACGGCTCGGTGGAGATCCGGGTGACAGGTCTGGACGAGCCGGGCGACGCCGGGGTGGCCGGGGCCCGCCCACCGCTGCTGTCCGCGCTCCGGCCGCGCGCGGACCACCCCGAGTGGGACACGGCCGTGTGGCTGGACGTCCTGACACTGCCGGGCACGCCGGACGCGGAGGCGTTCCTGCGCGAGATCGAGCGGTTCCTGCTGCGTACCTTCGACGGCGGGTTCGCACTCACCCGGGTGGAGTGGTCCAAGGGGTGGGCGTACACGGACGACGGAGTGTGGAGCGATCAGGAGGTGCTGGGCTCGGTGGTGCCGGCCGCGGTCGGTCCGGCCGAGTGGGCCGAGGCGGACGCGGCGCTGAACCGGCTCGACCCGCACCGCGTCTACGGCAACACCTTCCTGGACCGGCTGTTCGGCCAGGGCGCTACGGGTGAGGTGCGCCTGCACCGCGGGGGCGCAGCGGTCCACCAGGGCGTCGACCGTACTCGCCCGCACAGCGCCGCCGCGACGGCCATGAGGGCGACCGCACCGGCCATCGCGAAGGCCAGCAGATACCCGTGCAGGTGTCCGTGACCATCCAGGAGAGCGCGCCCGGCGAGGCGCCGGCGGCACTCCAGCGGGCAGCGCCTGGGCGAGGCGGCGGGTGAATGGCAAATTCACCTCGGTCGGTGAATTGCCATTCACCCAAGTCGGGAGCCAGGGCCGTCACCGGGTCCCCGCCGGGAAACCGAACCGCCGAATCGCGCCAGTTTCGCGGCGTGACGTGCACCACGGGCAGCGGGCCACGCGGGGAGGAACAACCGCCCCGACACCCCTAGCGAGCGGAATTTCCCCTTCCGTACCCGCGCTTCCACCCCTCACGGCAAGATCATCTTCGTTCAACCTTGCACGACATAAGGGGAATTGCCCGGATCGCAGCCAACCGGCCTGCGCGGATTTCTCCCGGTACCGGACGGACCGGTAGGCATGCCCGGGTCAACCCCGAACCGACCCAGGAGGTCCGCATGCCGGAACTCAGCCGTCGCCGCGCGCTCACCGCCGCGGCCGTACTCGCCGGGACGGCCGGTGTCCTGCCCGCCATCGCACCCGCCACGGCCGCCGCAGGGCACCACGACTCCCACAGGACCTTCGACGAGGTCTACAAGGGCCGTCGGATACAGGGCCGGCCGGCCACCGGGACCGGTCATCACCACCACGGCGCCGGATACGCGGTGTTCGTCGACGGTGTGGAGCTGCACGTGATGCGCAACGCCGACGGCAGCTGGATCAGCGTCGTCAGCCACTACGACCCGGTGGCCACACCGCGCGCCGCCGCGCGCGCCGCGGTGGACGAGCTGCAGGGCGCGCCGCTGCTGCCCTTCCCCGCCAACTGACCCGCACCGAAAGGCTCTGGAGCACCCGCACATGACCGTCCGCAAGAACCAGTCCGCCCTGACCACCGACGAGAAGCGACGTTTCGTCGCCGCCCTCGTGGAACTGAAGCGCAACGGCCGCTACGACGAATTCGTCACGACGCACAACGCCTTCATCGTCTCCGACACCGACGACGGCGAGCGGACGGGCCACCGCTCACCGTCCTTCCTGCCCTGGCACCGAAGATTCCTCCTGGAGTTCGAGCGAGCGCTCCAGTCGGTGGACGCGTCGGTGGCCCTGCCGTACTGGGACTGGACCGTCGACCGTTCGCCGCGTGCCTCGCTGTGGGCGCCCGACTTCCTCGGCGGCACCGGGCGCGACCGGGACGGCCGCGTGTCCGACGGGCCGTTCGCCGCGGCCGGCGGGAACTGGCAGATCAACGTGCGGGTAGACGGCCGTACGTTCCTGCGGCGCTCTCTCGGTGCCGGGGGCCGCCAACTGCCCACGGCGGCCGAGGTCGAGTCGGTGCTGTCCATGCCGACGTATGACATGGCGCCCTGGAACAGCGCCTCGGACGGTTTCCGCAACCACCTCGAAGGCTGGCGCGGAGTCAATCTGCACAACCGCGTCCACGTCTGGGTGGGCGGGCACATGGCCACCGGCGCCTCGCCCAACGACCCGGTGTTCTGGCTGCACCACGCGTACATCGACAAGCTGTGGGCCGAGTGGCAGCGGCGGCACCCCGGCTCCGGCTATCTGCCGGCCGCGGGCACGCCGAACGTGATCGACCTCAACGAGACGATGAGGCCGTGGCACGACACGAGCCCGGCGGATCTGCTGGACCACACGGCGCACTACACGTTCGACGCCTGATCAGGCGGTCGCGGCCGTGCGGCACTCCGGGTGTCCCCAACCGCTGTCGTTCTTGGTGATGGGCTCGCCCGCCGCGTAGGAGCGGCCGCACTGGCAGCGGCCGGGGAACTTCGCCTTGATGGTGCGCGAGGAGCCCTTCGCCGCGGAACCCTTCGCGGTGCGCGCCGCACCGCCGCGGGGCCGGGAGCGCGGGGCCTTGGCCGGGGTGTCCGGGGCGGGCGGCGGCTCTGGGGAACCGAGTTCGCTGCCCGCGGGCTCCTGGACGGTGGCGGCCTGGCTGGCGGCGCGGTCGGCGAAATCGTTGAGCCGGTCGCCGTCGACCTGGTGGGCGGGCACATAGCGGAACTCGACCGAGCGGCCGTCCAGGAGCTCGTCGATGCGCACGACGAGGTCCTGGTTGGCGACCGGCTTGCCGGCGGACGTCTTCCAGCCGTTGCGCTTCCAGCCGGGCAGCCACGTGGTGACGGCCTTCATCGCGTACTGCGAGTCCATCCGGACCTCGAGCGGCACGCCCGGGTCGGTCGCCGTCAGCAGGCGCTCCAACGCGGTCAGTTCCGCGACGTTGTTGGTGGCCTTGCCGAGCGGCCCCGCCTCCCAGCTCACCGGGCTCTCGGAAGCGTCGGCTACGACCCAGGCCCAGCCCGCGGGCCCCGGGTTTCCCTTCGAAGCCCCGTCGCACGCGGCCACAACACGTTCACGCATGGGCTCGATCATGCCATGGCCGCACGGTCCGCCCGGCCGGGAGGGCCGGGCGGCTACGACACGTCGGTCAGCTTCGGCATGTCTCCCTCGGTCGTCGTGATGTCGATCACCGAGAAGTTCGCGCCCTGCGGATCGCTGATGGCCGCGAACCGGCCGAACGGCGTGGTCATCGGGCCGAAGCGCAGGACGCCGCCGAGCTTGGCCGCCTTCGCCACGGCGTCGTCGCAGTCCTCGACGGTGAAGTAGACGTTGATGTACGGCGGCACCTCGGGCGGGAATTCCTCCGTCATCTTCATCCGGCCCAGCACACTGCGTTCGCCGAGGTCGTAGATGCGGAAGTCCATCTCGTGGTCCTCCATGTCCCGCTGCCGGTAGGAGAAGACGGCGGGGAAGAACGCGTCGGACTTCTCGGGCTCGCGGGTGAAGACCTCGGCCCAGGTGTAGGCGCCCGGTTCGGCCATCACCTCGAAGCCCTCGTGGGTCCCCGCCTGCCAGACGCCGAAGACGACACCGCTCGGGTCGCGGGCCAGGCACATGGTGCCGAAGTCACCGACCTGCATCGGCTCCATCAGCACCTCGCCGCCGTTGTCGCGGATCCGGGCGGCCGTGGCGTCGGTGTCCCGGGCGGCGAAATACAGGCACCACTGCGACGGGGCCTCCGGCTGGCCGGGCATGGGCGGGACGACGGCGGCGACCGCCTTGCCGTCCGCATAGGCCTGGGTGTAGTCGCCGTACTCCGCCGACGCCTGGGCGAAGGTCCAGCCGAGGACGTCTCCGTAGAAGTTCTTGGCCCCTTCGAGGTCACTGAACGTCGCGTCGGCCCAGCAAGGGGCTCCTTCAGGTTGCACGGCCATGGCTGCGGCCCTCTCCGGATGGGTGGATGGTCCGTTTCCTCACGCTAGTCACCCTCGGGTCGGCCCGCGCGCCGAACGGGCGGTCCGCCGCAGACGGGCGGGGGCCCTCGGCAGGACGGGGAGCGGTATGACGGACGGGGCCGATGCGCGCGTGGTCGGGGAACAGCCGGGTCCGGTCGAGGAGGGGTCTCTCCGACTGGTAGAGAAACCGGTGCCGGTCGGTGTGGCCTGGCTGCGCCGCACGGACGGCGACCGCGCGTACTGCGCACGCGGCGCGGAGAACCTCTGTCCCGGGTCCGAGCACACGGGCTGGTACACCGACGGCGGCTACGCGGAGTACACGACCGTACATGCCGCGTTCGCCCATCGGCTCTCGAATGCCGGACGACGAACTGGCGGCACGCTGCGGAGGGGGCAGCCGTGAGTGGCGACGGCGTGTGAGTCGCGACGGGGTGTGAGTCGCGGCGGGGTGTGCGCCGGGGAGGTACGGGTGGTGACTCCGGCGATACGCGGCGTCCGTGCGACCTG
Source organism: Streptomyces violaceus (assembly GCF_036014075.1). Taxonomy (NCBI): domain Bacteria; kingdom Bacillati; phylum Actinomycetota; class Actinomycetes; order Kitasatosporales; family Streptomycetaceae; genus Streptomyces; species Streptomyces violaceus. The sequence goes on along the minus strand of NZ_CP107911.1, from coordinate 8,618,101 downwards.
TGCGCGGGCGGCGCCGGGTCGGCGACCGGCGTGTGGGCACACGCCCGCTCGTCCGTCACTCCCATCGTGGGTTTACCTCCTCCGGCGCGAGAAGCCGCCCCCTTCACGCGGTTATCCGGTCACCTCTTCCACTGTTTGGCTATGCCTCGCGGCGCGTCCGGCTCACCGGCGCCACGAGGTCGCCGCCTTCGCCGGCCACCCCACCGTCCCTGCCACCACTCCACCCGTCCCAGCCGACCACTCCACTCAGGCCCGCAGGGCCACTTCGCGCAACCCGCCGACCACTGACCTCAGGACCGCCGGTTGCCGCCGGTTGCCCCTTCAGGCTCACGCCCGCCTGCGGGGCGGGGCAGGGCTCATCTCTGTCCCAGGCCACCCCTGCGCGGCAAAGGCTTCGCCCCGCTCACTCAGCGAACACTCCGTTCGATCCCAGGGAGGGAATGTGTCCGCCCCCGAAAGCACCACCGGCCCCGCCACCGACGACCCCGCTCCCGAGCCCGCTGCCGGCACCGGCGCGGCCGAGGCTCGGCTCACCAGTCTCAGCACGCAGGCGGCGCGCCAGCTCGCCACCACCACCAAGTCCGTGCCGCAGATGCAGGCCATCACCTCGCGCTGGCTGCTCAAGATGCTGCCGTGGGTCGACATCAGGGGCGGCGCCTACCGGGTCAACCGGCGTCTGACGTTGCGTCTCGGCCGGGGCCGGGTGCAGTTCGAGCAGAACGGTGCCGACGACATCAGGGTCATCCCCCAGACGCTCACCGAACTGCCCGTGCTGCGCGGCTACTCCGACGCCGAGGTGCTGCAGCAGCTCGCGTCGCGGTTCGAGGTCCGTGAGGTGCGCGTCGGCGAGGTGCTCTTCGAGGCCGGCCAGCCCGTCACCGAGGCCTACCTGATCGTGCACGGCCGTTTCACCCGGTATGCCGCCGGCAAGTACAGCGAGGAGGAGGTCATCGGGGTCGTCACGGACGGCGAGGGGCTCGGTGACGAGGCCGTGGGGCGGGCCGACCCGCTGTGGCTCACGTCCGTACGGGCGGAGACCTCGGGCGTCGTGCTGGTGCTGTCCTGGGACGCCCTGCGGGAGTACACGGACCGCGTCCCGTCCCTCGCGGCCCATCTGGAGGCCTACGCGGAGCGGCAGAGCAAGCCAATGAACCGCAAGGGCGAGGCGGATGTGCCGGTGCAGGCCGGGCACGTGGGCGAGCCGGTGCTGTCCGGCGGCTTCGTCGACTACGAACTCGCCCCACGTGAGTACGAGTTGTCGCTCACCCAGACCGTGCTGCGCGTCCACTCCCGGGTCGCCGACCTCTACAACGACCCGATGGACCAGACCGAGCAGCAGCTCCGGCTGACCATCGAGGAGATCCGTGAGCGGCAGGAGTGGGAGCTGGTCAACAACCGCGAGTTCGGGCTGCTGCACAACATCGACTACAGCCAGCGCATCAGCACGTTCTCGGGCCCGCCGACCCCGGACGACCTGGACGAACTGTTGTCGATGCGGCGTAAGACGCGGCTGTTCCTCGCCCATCCCAAGGCGATCGCGGCGTTCTTCCGGCAGTGCAACAAGCGCGGGCTGGTGCCCGGCACGGCGAACGTCGACGGGCATGAGGTGCCCGCCTGGCGCGGTGTGCCGTTCTTCCCATGCGGCAAGATCCCGGTCAACGATCACCACACCAGCAGCATCATCGCGCTGCGCACCGGCGAGGCCGACCAGGGGGTCGTCGGACTGTTCCAGACCGGTATCCCGGAGGAGTACCAGCCCGGCCTGAACGTACGGTTCATGGGCGTCGACGAGACCGCGATCATCCGCTACCTGGTCACCGCGTACTACTCGATGGCCATCCTGGTGCCCGACGCAGCGGGCATCCTGGAGAACGTCCAGATCGGCCGGACGGCCGGCTGACGGGGTGGAGTCGAGTACGTCCATGAACACTCCCCCGCCCTCCGGGCCCCAGCTCCCCGGCTCCGAGACCCGGCAGACCTCCGACGCCGAGACCTGCCCGACGCCCGGCCTCCCGGCCCCACCCGCCACCGGAGCCCCGACCCCACCGGCCCTGCCACCCCTCGGCTTCCCGGCTCCGCAGGCTCCCGGGTCCCCGGCTCCACTGCCCTCGGGCTCCACGCCCCAACCCGGTCCACCGGCCCCGGGGGCTCCGACCCCACCGCCCCCCGGCTTGCCGATGCCACCGGCTGCCGAATCCCCGGCCTCACTCTCCCCGGGCTCCGCGACCCCGCCGAGCTCCGCGCACCGGGCGGCCTTCCGACCTCCGGCCCCACCAGCCTTCGGCTTCTCAGGCCCACCGGGCCTCAGGTCTCCGGCACCAATGTCCTCGGGCTCCGCGATCCCCTCGAGCTCGGTGCCTCGTCCAGCCACCAGTCCTCCGGCCCCAACACCCCTCGGCCTCCCCATCCCCCCGACCGCCAACTCCCCGGTCCCACCACTCCCGAACTCCGCGACCCCACCAACCCTCGGCCACTCAGCCCCACCGGCCCTCACGCCTCCGGAACCCCTGCCCTCGAGCTCCCAGCCCCGTGCAGACCTCCACCCTCCGACCCCAACACCTCCCGGCCTCCCGATCCCACCGATCACCAACTCCCCGGCCCCACCATCTCCCGGCTCCGCGCCCCGCCCGGCCTTTCACCCGCCCGCCCCACCAACCCTCAGGTTCTGGGCCCCAAGCACCTCGGGCGCAGCGATCTCCCCGGCCCCACCTGCCCCCGGGCCCCTGGTCCCGCTGCCCCCGGACTCCGCGATCCCGCCGCCCCCGAGCTCACCGGCCCGACCAGCCTCCGACTCCCCGTCCGCCGCCACCCCCCGGCACACCCCACCCGGCCCCCCGAGCCTCGCCCGTACCGGACGGGCCCGGCGCGGTGGGCCCGTGCCCGGGCTTCGCTATCGGCCCGCCGTGCCCGCCGATCCCGAGAAGGTCAAGGAGATCGACCGGAGGCTGGAGGCCTGGGCGCACGGGCTCGATCTGTTTCCGCCGGCGTGGACGGGGGACTTCGCGGGGTTCCAGTTCGGCCGGGCCGTGGTGCTCCAGCATCCGGGCGCCGCCGATCTGGACCTCCTCACCGTCGCGGGCGAGCTGCTGCTGGCCGAGAACCTCGTCGACAGCTGCTACTGCTCGGAGGACGAGGACCGGGGCGGATCCTCCCGCGGTCTCGGCGGAAGGCTGATCATCGCCCAGTCGGCACTCGACCCCTTCCACGGGCCTCCCGAGGCGGAGCGGGAGTGGCGCCAGGGACTGACGGCCGACGGGCCGCTGCGCTCGTACCACCGCGCGCTGCTGGACTACGCCGGGTTCGCCACTCCCAGCCAGACCGACCGGTTCGTGCACGACATCGCCCGGCTGCACCTCGGGTACGTAGCCGAGGCCGCCTGGGCGGAGACGCGGTACGTGCCGCGCGTCTGGGAGTACCTGGTGATGCGGCAGTTCAACAATTTCCGCCCCTGCCTGTCGATCGTCGACGCCGTGGACGGCTACGAACTGCCCGAGGCGGTCTACGCCCGACCGGAGGTCCAGCGGATCACGGCGCTCGCGTGCAACGCCACCACGATCGTCAACGACCTGTACTCCTTCACGAAGGAGCTCGCGGCCGAACCGGACCATCTCAACCTGCCGCTGGTCATCGCCGCCAACGAACGGTGCGGACTCAAGGCCGCCTATCTGATGGCCGTCGAGATCCACAACCAGATCATGGACGCCTTCGAGGAGGAGTCCGCGGTCCTGTCCGCCGGCTCGCCGCTCGTCGAGCGCTACGCCCGGAGCCTGGCCGCCTGGGTGTCCGGCAACCACGAGTGGCACGCCACCAACACCCACCGCTACCACCTGCCCGACTACTGGTAGAGCACAGTCCCTTGACGTCACGCCCCAAGCACGAGGAGTCGTCCTTGACCACCACCGCCGACGCCACGACCGCATCACTGCAGCCGCCGTCCGCCGCCGACTCGACGTACCAGACCCGTGTGGCCGACTACTGGAACGCGGAGGAGAACCCGGTCAACCTCGAGCTGGGGAAGATCGACGACCTGTACCACCATCACTACGGCGTCGGAGACGCCGACTGGTCCGTGCTCGACGAGTCCGACCCGGGGCTGCGCCGCGAGCGGATCACCACCGAACTGCACCGCCTGGAGCACACCCAGGCGGAACTGCTCGCCACCCACCTCGGCCCTCTCTCCCCCGCCGACCGGGTCTTCGACGCCGGCTGCGGACGCGGCGGCGGCAGCGTCGTGGCGAACCTGCGGTACGGCTGCCGCGCCGACGGCGTGACCCTCTCGGCCAAGCAGGCGGACTTCGCCAACGAGCAGGCCCGGCAGCGCGGCATCGACGGCAAGGTCCGCTACCACTGCCGGAACATGCTCGACACGGGCTTCCCGTCGGACGCGTTCGCGGCGTCGTGGAACAACGAGTCGACCATGTACGTGGAGCTGGACCTGCTGTTCGCCGAGCACGCCCGGCTGCTGCGCCGCGGCGGGCGCTACGTGGTGATCACCGGCTGCTACAACGACACCTACGGGCGGGCCTCCCGCGAGGTCTCCCTGATCAACGCCCACTACATCTGCGACATCCATCCGCGGTCGGAGTACTTCCGGGCGATGGCCCGCAACCGGCTGGTCCCCGTCCATGTGCAGGACCTCACCGACGTGACCATCCCCTACTGGGAGCTGCGCAAGCGGGCCGACCATCTCGTCACGGGCATCGAGGACACGTTCCTGACCGCGTACAAGAACGGCAGCTTCCAGTACCTGCTGATCGTGGCCGACCGCGTCTGACCGGCCGTCACATCGTCGGCCACGGGCGTCTCGTGGCCGACGCGCATCTTCCGCCCCGGGCCCGGCTGTGCTTGCCTGGGGAGCCGTTTCACCGGCCGGGGCGGGAGTTGCCGTATGCGCGGACCGTGGATCGTGGGTGTCCTGCTGGCCGGGCTGCTGCTCGGGGCGTGCGGGGATCCGTCGTCCGGACCTGGCACGTCCCCGCCGTCCGCGCCGGAGGTGTCCACGACCACGCACCAGCGGGCCCCGGCCTCGCCCAGCCCCCGCGCCCCCGCCAAGGCGCCCCGCGTGCTGTATCTCGGCGATTCGCTCGCCATGGAGAACCAGAAGGTCCTCGGCCAGGAGCTGCGCCGGGACCTGCGCGCGAAGTACACGAGTGCCCCCTACTCGGGCACCACCCTGTGCGACTACCTGGAGGGCACGGCGGAGCGGTCGCTCGTACCGGCACGGGACAAGGCGGCCGCCCTGGTGCGGTCGCTGCGGCCGGACTTCGTGGTGCTGCAGTTCTGGGGCAACGCCTGGGACTTCACCTGGTGCATGGACAAGATCACGTACGACGGCTCGCGGGAGCGGTACTTCAAGCGGTACGAGGCCGACGCGCGCAGGCTCGTCGAGCAGATCACGACGGCCGGCGGGGCCCGCCGGCCGCGGATCGTGTGGGTGCTCCAGGGGCCGGACCCGATCACGCCCGACCGGGTACGGCGCGTGAACGGGCTGTACCAGCGGCTGGCCGCCGACTCGGACGACATCGTCGCCGACGCCGGGGGGACGGTGAGCCCCGGCTCGGACCGCTACACGTGGACGCAGCACCTCCCCTGCACGGCCTACGAGCGGGCCCACCCCGACTACTGCACCCAGCCCGGCCGCGACCGGACGGCCCTGCACCGCGACGACGACTATCTGCACTTCTGCCTGGCTCCCACGACGTCCACGCCGAAGCCCTGCCCGGTGCGCTCCCCCGGCATCCTGCGCATCGCCCGGGAGATCACCAAAACCATTCGACAGTCGGCGGGTTGACCGCTCGAATGGGCGTCATGTGCGCTGTGCGAATGCATGAGGACGAGCGGGACGTCGACGTCGCGCTCGTCGGCCGGCTGATCGCGGGACAGTTCCCGCAGTGGGCCGGGCTGCCCCTGCGGCGCGTGGAGTCCTCCGGGAGTGAGAACGCCATGTTCCGCCTCGGCGCGGACAAGGTCGTGCGGCTCCCCCGGCATCCCCGCGCCGTCGAAACCATCACGCACGAACTGCGCTGGCTGCCCCGACTGAGCCCGGGCCTGCCCGTCGCCTCCCCCGAACCCCTCGGGCGGGGCGAACCCGGCGAGGGCTTCCCGTGGCCCTGGTCGGTGTACGGCTGGCTGGACGGCCGTAACCCGGTGCCCGGCGCCCTCGATGAGCCGGGACTGCTCGCCAAGGACCTGGGCGCCTATGTCGCGGCCCTGCGGCGGATCGACCCGGCGGAGGGCCCGACCGGTTACCGGGGAGTGCCGCTGGCGGCCCGGGACCGCTTCGTACGCGAGGCGCTCGCCCAGCTCTCGGGGCGGATCGACACCGCGCCGGTGACGGAGGTGTGGGAGGAGGCCCTGCGCGCCCCGGAGCACGCCGGGCCGCCGCTTTGGGCGCACGGCGATCTGATGGCCGGGAACCTGCTGGTCACGGGCGGGCGACTGAGCGCCGTGATCGACTTCGGCACGGTGGGGGTGGGAGATCCGGCCGTCGACCTCATCAGCGCCTGGTGCGTGCTGCCCGCCGGGGTCCGCGGCATCTTCCGCGATGCCGTGGGAGCCGGCGAGGCCGAGTGGGCACGGGGCCGGGGCTGGGCCCTGTCGATCGCGGTCATCGCACTGCCGTACTACTGGGACACGAACCCGCCGGTCGCGGAGAACTCCCGGCATGCGATCAGGGAGATCCTGGCCGAGACGGCGTAGGGGCAGGCATGGCCGGTCCTGCCCCTGACCGGGGGCGTGTCACTCGCCCGCGTAGGCCTTGTCCAGGGTCGCGATGTCGAACTTGCTCATCGCCATGAACGCCGTGGTCACGCGGGCCGCCTTCGCCGGGTCCGGGTCGGTGATCATCTCTTGGAGCCGGTCCGGGACGACCTGCCAGGACAGGCCGTACTTGTCCTTGAGCCAGCCGCACGGGCCGGGCTCGCCGCCGTTCTCGGTGAGCTTGGTCCAGTAGTAGTCGATCTCCTCCTGGTCCGCGCAGAAGATCATGAAGGAGACCGCCTCGGTGAACTTGAACTGGGGGCCGCCGTTGAGCGCGAGGAACTTGTGGCCGTTGGCCGTGAACTCGACGGTCATGACGCTGCCGGCGGGCTGGAGCGCTCCCTCGGGGTAGCGGGCGACCTCGCCGATGCTGGAGTTCTTGAAGATCGAGACGTAGAGGTGGGCGGCCTCCTCGGCCTGGCCGTCGAACCAGAGGCACGTGGTGAAACCGTCGGTGGTCATGAGTCCTCCTGGGCGCGTGGAACGCTGTCACCACTGTCGACCGGCCCTGGCCCCGGAACTCATCGGTCGGGTGGCCGGCAAATTCAGGTGGCCACTACACCGTTCGAAACTAGCATCGCGGTCATGACGTCTCCGCCCGCTGACAGCGGCATCCGCCCCTACCGCATCGACATACCGCAGAGCGACCTCGACGACCTTCACGACCGTCTCGACCGGACCAGGTGGCCCGACGAGCTGCCCGGGGTGGGCTGGACGTACGGCGTTCCGTCGGGCTACCTGCGCGAGCTGGTGCGGTACTGGCGGCACGCGTACGACTGGCGGGCGGCGGAGGCGCGGCTGAACGCGTGGCCGCAGTTCACGACCGAGATCGACGGCGCGCGGGTGCACTTCGCGCACATCCGCTCCCCCGAGCCCGACGCCACCCCGCTGATCGTCACGCACGGGTGGCCGGGGTCGATCGTCGAATTCCTCGACATCGTCGGGCCGTTGACGGACCCGGCCGCCCACGGCGGCGATCCGGCCGACGCCTTCCACGTCGTGCTGCCGAGCATCCCCGGCTTCGGGTTCTCCGGGCCCACCCGGGAGACCGGCTGGGAGGCGCGCCGGATCGCCGACGCGTGGGCCGAGCTGATGACGCGCCTCGGCTATGGGAGGTTCGGCGCCCAGGGCGGCGACTGGGGCGCTGGCATCTCCCGCGAACTGGGCCGCGTCCACCCCGGCCGGGTCCTCGGCATCCACCTCAACCTGCTGCCCGGTGGACAGCAGGCCACCGAGCCGACCGCCGAGGAGCTTCAGGCGCTGAGTCCCGCGGAGCGGGAGCGCACGCTCACCTCGTGGCGCAGGTGGGAGGAGTGGTCCCGCGACAGCACGGGCTACTTCCACGTGCAGTCCACCCGGCCGCAGACCCTGTCGTACGCGCTCACGGACTCACCGGTGGGCCAACTCGCCTGGATCGTCGAGAAGTTCCAGGAATGGACGGACTCCGAGGAGCTGCCCGAGGAGGCCGTCGACCGGGATCTGATGCTCACGAACGTCATGCTGTACTGGCTGACGGGCACGGCGGGTTCGTCCGCCCGGGTCTACTACGAGCGCGCCCACGCCCGGGGCGAGCGGACCGCCGCCCCGCACGAGCCCTCCACCGCGCCGACCGCGGTGGCGTCCTTCTTCGGCGACCCGCAGATCCCGCTGCGCCACAAGGCGGAGCGGACGGAGAACATCGTCCGCTGGACGGAGTTCGACCGGGGCGGGCACTTCGCGGCCATGGAGCAACCGGGCTCGTTGGTGGACGACGTGCGGGCGTTCTTCCGGCAGGTGCGCGAGAAGGGCTGACGCCCGCTCTGCCCGTAGCGAATCTGCCGCGGGCAGAGAATCCGCATTCCCGCATCGTCCGAGGTCAAGAGTGGAGTCGACGGCACTTCCGCGGTATTTCCGCTACGACGAGGAGAACCGATGACTCCACTCACGACACTCGCCCCACGGGCCGAGGAGGGCGACACCCCTCCGACCCGGTTCGACGACCAGCTGGCCGCCCAGTTGCTCGCGCAGCGCATCGTGCTGCTGGGCACCCAGGTCGACGAGGTCTCCGCGAACCGGGTCTGCGCCCAGCTGCTGATCCTTTCCGCCGAAGATCCCCGCACCGACATCAGCCTGTACATCAACAGCCCCGGCGGGGCGGTGCACGCGGGCCTCGCCATCTACGACACGATGCGGCTCGTCCCGAACGACGTCTCCACGCTGGCCATGGGCTTCGCCGCGAGCATGGGCCAGTTCCTGCTCAGCGTCGGCGCGCCCGGCAAGCGCTACGCCCTGCCCAACGCGCGGATCATGATGCACCAGCCGTCGGCGGGGATCGGCGGCACCACCGCCGACATCGAGATCCAGGCGGAGAACCTGGAGCACACCAAGCGGACCATCGAGCGGATCACCGCAGAGCACACCGGCCAGAGTGAGGAGACGATCTCCCGGGACGGCGACCGGGACCGCTGGTTCACGGCCGAGGAGGCCAGGGAGTACGGCATGGTCGACCGGGTCGTGGAGTCCCTCGTGGACGTCCGCCCGACGGCCGGCCGTCGCAGGATGGGGCTGCAGTGATGGGTACCTACACGATTCCGAACGTCGTCGAGCGCACCCCGCAGGGCGAGCGGTCCTACGACGTGTTCAGCCGGCTGCTGTCCGAGCGGATCATCTTCCTCGGCACGGAGATCGACGACGGTGTCGCCAACGTCGTCATCGCGCAGCTTCTCCATCTGGAGTCCTCGTCCCCGGAGAGCGAGATCGCGATCTACATCAACTCGCCCGGGGGCTCGTTCACTTCGCTCATGGCCATCTACGACACGATGTCGTACGTGCGGGCGCCGATCTCGACGTTCTGTGTCGGGCAGGCGGCCTCCACGGCGGCCGTGCTGCTGGCGGGCGGGGACCCCGGACGGCGGTTCGTGCTGGAGCACGCCCGCGTGCTGCTCGGCCAGCCGGCGACCGGAGGGCAGCGCGGCATGGTCTCCGACCTGGCGCTCCAGGCCAGGGAGATGGTGAGGATCCGCTCCCAGGTCGAGGAGGTGCTGGCGCGGCACACCCACCACGAGGTGGCGACCCTGCGGGCCGACATGGACCGCGACAAGGTGTTCACCGCGCAGGAGGCGGTGGGCTACGGGCTGGCCGATGAGGTGCTCAGCCGGCGCCTCGTGCAGGTCTGAGGCGCCGGCAGAGAGGCAAGCAGACTCAGGCGACCAGGCACAGTCCGTCGTGCGACGACGGGGACGCCGCCCCGCGGCGGCTACCGCTGCCGTTGTACCGCGAGGTGACGCGGGTCAGTTCGCCCCGCGTCCTCGACAGCAGGTCGCCGAGACTCAGTCCGAGGGCGTGTGCGGCGGCCGCGAGGACCTCCGAGGAGGCCTCCTTGCGGCCGCGCTCGACCTCCGACAGGTACGGCATGGAGATCCGTGCCTGGTCGGCGACGTCCTTCAACGTGCGCTCCTGCGCGAGGCGTTCACGGCGCAGGACGTCACCGACCAGGTCGCGCCACAGCGGCTCCTTCACGGCGGGGGCCGGGGGGCGCGCACCTTGCGGGCGCAGCGGGATGACGCGGGCTTCGTTCGGCACGTGGTTGCTCACCCGTCCAGGTTAGGAGCGCCGGCCGCCAGGGGAAGGGGTCGGCGTTCCGCCCTGGGTGGAATCAGCGGAACGCGAAGGCCGGGCCACGGCGTTGGGAACTCTTGCTCTCCGTCGGCCGTATGGGTGAGCATGGGCAGGCCGGAATGCCATGCTCCACCGATTTCCCGCCGCACGGCATTCGGGGGCATGTGTTCCGCCCACCCGGGTACCCGCAACCCGGAAGGACCTAGGCAGATGTGGCCGTGACTTCGTGGGGAGAGGTAATGGAGACCGCCGTGATCCGGTCAGAGGCAGAAGTCGCCGGGGAGAACGCCGAGGCCGGAACGGGTGACGGAGCACTGCCGGTCGTGGACCCGCGGTCCGTGGCCCCGCGGGACGCCAGGGCGCTGTCCCGCCAGTTCTTCCAGCGCCTGACGGAACTCGAAGAAGGCACGCACGAGTACCAGTACGCGCGCAACACCCTGATCGAGATGAACATGTCGCTCGTGCGGTTCGCGGCCGGCCGGTTCCGGGGCCGCGGCGACGACATGGAGGACATCGTCCAGACCGGCATGATCGGCCTGATCAAGGCCATCGACCGGTTCGAGCTGTCGCGCGAGGTCGAGTTCACCTCCTTCGCGCTGCCGTACATCGTCGGTGAGATCAAGCGGTTCTTCCGGGACACGACGTGGGCGGTGCACGTGCCGCGGCGGCTGCAGGAGCTGCGCGTGGAGCTGGCCAAGGCCCGCGAGGAACTCGCCAGCCGGCTGGACCGCGAGCCGACCGTCGCCGAGCTGGCCACGCTGATGAACATCTCCGAGAACGAGGTCGTCGAGGGACAGATCGCCGCGAACGGGTACAACTCGTCGTCGCTGGACGCCGCGCTCACCGGCGACGGGCCGGAGGGCGGCGAGGCGGTCCTGGCCGACTTCATCGGCGTCGAGGAGGACGGGCTGCGGCTCGTCGAGGACTTCCACTCGCTCGCCCCGCTCATGGCGGAGCTCAGCGAGCGCGACCGGCAGATCATTCACATGCGGTTCGTGGAGGAGGCCACCCAGGCGGAGATCGGCGAGGAGCTCGGCTGCTCGCAGATGCACGTCTCGCGTCTGATCAAGCGGATCATCACCCGGCTGCGCGAGGGCATGCTGGGCGAGCTCGGCTGCGCCTGACGCAGAAGGCGGGCCGATCGGGCCTACGGCGACCAGCGGGTGCTGTCCTCCATGCGGGAGGGGACGGCACCCGCGACCGTGTCGGGCCACCCGCGACCGTGTCGGCTTCCATGGCGCGCATGATGGCGCGCGAGCGCCCTCGGGAGACGCCTCACCCGGACGGCTCAGCCCCCGGTCGCACCTGCTAGCGGCAGCAGTGCGCGCACCCGCTTGCCCACCGGCACCCGCTCCACGCTGACCTGCTCCGCGAGCGCGTGGACGATCTCCAGGCCGTGCCGGCCGACGCGCTCCGGGTTGCGCGGGAAGATACGGGGCAGGGCGGAGCTGCTGTCGTAGACCGACACGGTCACGGCGGTGTCCGTGCCCACGAGCTCCAGGATGTACGGCCCGTTGCTGTGCCGGTCGGCGTTGGTGACCAGCTCACTGACCACGAGCTGCACCGCGCCGTCGGCCCGGTCGTCGATGCTCGCGCACCACTCGGTCCGGAGCTGGTCGAGGAAGAGCGCGGCGAAGGACCGCGCCTCGGCGATGCATCCCTGCTCGCCTGAGTAGTGTGCCGCCCGCCTCAGCGGTTCCACGGGCACGTCGAAACCAGTCGGTATCACTGCCCCGTCCAGGTGGTCGATCATTCGTTTCTTTCTGGGAGAAGCCGGACTGGCCGGACGCTCTGCACCAGTGCTCGTACCCCGAGCCGGGCTTCGCAGTCCTGACACGTTTTCGCCCGTCCCGTGCCCTGGGCATTGTCCCCCGCGCGCGGGGCACTCGGAGGTAATCGGGACCGGCCGAGGGCGGCCGGGCCGGATCGCCGGAGGTGTGCGGTGGCCTGGTGGATGTGGCTGGTCGTGGTGGTCGTGGCGCTCGCCGGCGTCGCCGTGGTGACCCTCGCCGTGCAGGCCGGCCGACGGTCGGGGACGGTCATCGCGGTCCGGCGCCGGCCCGGCGGGAAGGGTGGGCGATGAACCAGCTGATGGCGGCACGGAGCCTGACGACCCTGCCGGTGGTCACCCTGGGCGGCGACGCCGTCGCGCAGATCAAGGACACCGTCTTCGACGCCGCGGCCGGGCGTATCACCGGGTTCACGCTCAGCGGCCGGGGTCTGCTGTCGGGTCCGATGAAACAGAGCCTGCCCTGGCCGGCGGTGCACGCGCTGGGCCCGCACGCGGTCATGATCGTCGACGCCGGTGCCCTGGCGGACACGCCCGTCGTGGTGGCACGCCGTGAGGCCCAGCAGGGCCGGGTACTGCACGCCAAGGTGCTGACGGACGAGGGCGCCGAGGTCGGCACGGTGCTCGACGTGGTCGTCGAGGGCGGTAGAAGCGGCCGGGTCGTGGGATTCCGGATCGCCGCGGTCAAGTCGCTGGTCCGGGGCTCCCGGCGGCACAGGCACCGGGTGTACGTACCGCGTGGCGAGACGCTCGCGGTCTCCGGCCGCGCCCTGGTCATCCCGGCGGACGCCACCCGCTACGTCGCCGACGACCTGCCGGCCTTCGTCGCCCGGGTCAGCGCCTTCCACGAGGGGCACGAGGGGGCGCCGTCATGATGCTGTTCTCGCAGGCGCGGGGCCTGCCGGTGCTGACCCTGACCGAGGCGGACGAGCTCGGCGTCCTGAGGTCGCTGACGGTCGACGCAGCGGCCGGTGTGGTCACCCATGTCCGGGTGCGGGGCCGGCACTCCCGCAAGGAGAGCGTGCTGGCCTGGGGCGCCCTGCACGCCCTCGGACCGGACGCCGTGCTCGTCCGCTCCGCGACCGCCCCGGCCGAGGTGCCGCCGCACCACGAGCTGCCGGGCCTCAGGATCCTCACCGAGACGGGCGACTGGCTCGGCACGGTCCAGGACGTCGCGTTCGAACCGGACACCGGCCGCATCGAGGCGGTCGTCACCGCTCAGGGCGATGTGCCGGCCGATCGGCTGCTCGGGCTCGGGGACTACGCCCTGGTGGTCCGCGCCGGGTGACTCAGGAAGCCGGCGCCTGGTCCGTCGTGTCACCCCCGGTCTCGCCCCCGGTGTCCTCGCCCGTGTCGTCCCCGGCGGGGGCGGCGAGTCGTCCGCGGGCGGCGATTCGCCCGTCGACGGTTCCGAAGGCGTCTCCGTGGCCGTCGGTTCGCTCGTGGTCGGCTGCGACGAGAGCGGGCCGGTCGGCGTGGTGACGGTCACCGACGGGGTGGGCTTGTCCGGTGGAGCGGTCCTGCGATCGTTCTTGCCCGTATCGCCCTTGTCGCGCTCGAACCACTCGCCCTCGGGCTCGCACATGACGAAGACGTCGACCGGCTCCCGAGCGGGCCTGACCGTGACGACGTCCGACGCCTTGTACCCCGCCCACTTGTCTCCGGTCGTCCCCTGCGGGGAGGCCGGCGGGCTCAGCGGGTTGCCGCACGCGCAGCGCACCCGGGGCACGCCTCGCTCGTCGACGAGCACGGCCGTGCCGGCCTGGAGGACGGCCTGGTCTGCGTGGGGCGGCCGTTCTTGTAGCCGTGGCTGGTGACCCAGGTGTCCCTACGCAGCCGCACGGGGGTGAGCGAGCGCAGACAGGCCGGGACCTCTGGCGGGTCGATGCGCTGGACCGGCGCGAACGCGCGCTGCTTGTCCGGGGCCTCCTCGAGGTACGTGATCTGCTTCTCCACGTCGCAGCTGGCGACGTTGCGGGTGCCGCCGTACAGGCCGGGCGCCCCGCCCCGAACGGCCCGGACAGCGTTCGGCGACGCCGATCCGGCGGACGTCGGCCTGACCGACGGGGCGGAACTCTCCTTGGCCGTCGAGTCGGTGAACGGGTCCGGGCCGGTGTCGGCCGCGGGCTGCAGCAAGACCTCGCCCTTTGAGGTTCTGGTTCCGCCGTCGGACGCGCCGGTGCCGCCGTCGGGGCGGGTGAACACCACGGCCAGGACCGCGGCGGCCACGACCGCGCCGGCGATCAGCGCGACACGGGGTGCGGAGCCCCACCACGGGCGGAGGGCTCCGGCGGCTCACCACCACCCCCGCCCGGAGGTTCGGAGGGCGGGCCGACGCCTCCCGAGGGCGGCTGGGAGGGGCCCGACAGCGAGCCCGAGGGAGGTCCTGTGGGGCGACCGAACGACGGCGGTTCGACGCTCACGAGCTCTTCTTCCCACGTGGGTTCTGTACGGCCTTCGCACACCCGAGGCGATCAGTCCTCATATATACGGCTTCTTCCACCAGGAGTTCATTGTGTGCCCCGGTCCCGTCAGGCCCGCAAGCCGACGCGGACGGACCTCCCGACGGGCGCCCGCCCCGGGCGCTGCTTAGCGTGGCAGCGTGAGTTCGCGCACCTCCTCCGGCCAGGCACGCACCTCCGGCGCGCGGGCGGTCGCCCGCCACGGCTGGGTGCACGCCCTCGGCACAGTGCTCGGCGGGCTGCTCGCCATGATGGTGGTGGCCACGCTCGGCCTGTGGGCCGCCGGGGCCGCGGACCTTCCGGACGGCGCGTTCGCCCCGGTGGTCATGGCGACCGTGGTCACCGCCGTCGGGGGCACGGTGAAACTCTCCGGCAGTGCCGGCGACTTCGCCGACACACAAGCGGGACTGACCGTGATCCCGCTGTCCGTCACACTCACCGGGGCGCTGGTGATCGCCTGGGGCTTCCTGCGGCCGCTGCGCCACCGCGCGGTCGCCGGCGCCGCGGAACTGGCCGGCTGGGCCGCCAGGATCGCGGTCCTGTGGCTGCTCGCGCTGATCGGCCTGACGCTCGCCGCCCGCCACACCTTCGACATCTCCCTCGGCGACGAGGAGCTGGGGGAACTCGGCGACCTGTTCGGTGCCTCGCCGAAGATCGGTTTCACCACCGATGTTCCGCTGTCCGTGTTCGTCGGCCTGGTCTGGCTGGCCGGTGTGATGGTCCTGGCCCTGCTGGTGTCGCGCGGCGCCCCGCTGCCGGCCGGGCTGCTGCGCTTCCAGGCGTCGGTGCGGCCGGCCGCGTACGCGATGGTCGCGCTGCTGCTCGCGTACGTCGTCATCGGTGTGGTCATCGCGCTGGTCGTCGCGGCGACGCGGGGCCACGCGACGGAGACGTTCGCCGTGATTCTGCTCGGCATGCCCAACCTGGTGTGGCTGGCGCTGACGATCGGCCTCGGCGCGACCTGGACCGGCCGGGTGGAGGGGCCGTTCGGGCTGCCCATGCCCCAGGTGCTCGACGAGGTGCTGCGCACTCCGGACATCTCGGAGCTGAACCTGCGGACGCTCTCCGAGCACGACGGCCGGGTGTGGTGGCTGCTGGTCATCGACGTGGTGCTGTTGCTGGCCGCCGCGTTCGTGATGGCGGCCCGGTCACCGGCCCGGGTCCGGGCCTGGCAGCACGCCGTACACATGGCGGTCGCCCTCATGCTCACGGTGTTCATGATCTGCCTCGTCGGACGCATCTCCGCGCACTACGGCCTGTCCGTGCTCGGCATCGGCGACCTGGGCGGGGGCCTCGAGGGCGAACTCTTCCTCAGACCCCGGCTGTGGGGTGCCGTAGGCCTGGCCGTCCCCTGGGGTCTCGTGACCGGATTCGGCGGGGCGCTGCTGGCGCGGCACGTACGGCGGCGGGGTGAGGTCCGCTCCGACAGCGAGAGCTGACGCCGGGGCTCTACGTCCGCTGCGTGAAGACCGGTTCTGCCCAGCGCGGCGGCGGCTTCGGCCGCTCCTCCCCGGCTCTCGGCCCGCCCGGGTGGGGGTGTGGCCGACGGCGGGTCTCCACAACAAGTTCTGGTGCTACCGAAGACTGCGCCATGACCAAGATTCTGCCGATTTGCCTGTTCTACACCTCTGTGAGCAGGTCAGGCCACGGGATTCCCAGGCCGGGGGCCGTCCGCTGCATCCGCAGGGCGTCCACGGACTCCGCGAGCAGTTCGTACTCGGTGGTGTCGTCGCTGGTGGCGATGCGCACCAGCCGTCCGGCCGCCAACTCCTCGGCGACGCGCTCCTGGTGGCCGGGGTCGGCACACCAGGCGCGCAGCTGTGTGGGCACGTCGGGCACGGTGTCGGCGACCGGCACGAGCGCGCCCGGCGGTAAGTGCTCGGCGTCGGGCTGCGGGTCGAGGCGCTGGGCGATCCAGGAGGCGCGGTCGCGCAGCCACCACAGGGCGAGGGCGAGGGTGGGCGCCCGGTAGGTCCCCAGGGGCACTCCGATGCGGCGGCCTTCGCAGACTCCGTACGCAGTGACGTGACACAGGAACTCGTCGTGCACGTGACCTCCCCCGTTGCCCTGCCCGCCTGCCGGACTCGTCCTTCCGCGGCTCGCGTGCTGTGCGTGAGGGCGCCGTCGCTCGATGTGAAAACGCTCTCGCAGGTCAGTATGTTCACTGCTGAAACACTGTCACCATGACTTTCCGGCCACTCTCCTGGCATATTCACAACCCGAGTTGGCCGAAACCCGGCAGGCAGCCCCCGGGCACATGACTCCGGAGGTAATCGACGCTCCCGCCGGGTGCGGGCAGGGTGGTCCATGCCGGGTTCGCCGCGAACGGTGATCCTGCCCTGACCAGCACGTACGACCTTTCTGGAGGCTGATCGCCCATGTCCGCACCCACCCCCCGTTACGAGGACGCCGTCGCCCGCTACTTCGAGGCCTGGAACGCCGAGAATCCGACGGCCCGGGCGAAAGCGGTCGCTGCCGCCTGGACCGAGGACGGCGGCTACACCGACCCTCTGGCCGACGTCGGGGGCCACGAGGAGATCGCCGGGTTGATCACGGCGGCCCGGGAGCAGTTCCCGGGGTTCGTGTTCCGACTCGCCGGCGCCGTCGACGGGCACCACGACACCGCGCGCTTCTCGTGGGAGCTGGTGAGCGAGGCCGACGGCACGGCGCCCGTGGCCGGGTCGGATGTGATCACGCTGGACGCGCAGGGCCGGATCAGGGCCGTGCTCGGTTTTCTGGACCGGGTGCCCGCCGGGGCGTGAGGGCCGGCGATGAGTTTTCCGGCGCGCGGCGGTCTGATGAGTGAGAGGCCGCCGAGCACCGGAGGACGTCATGCCCACGACCGGAGATCTGGACGCGGAGTTCACCGCGGTCCTGCGCAGAAGCCCCGCCGAGGGCGGCTGGACCTACCTGGTCTGGCCCAGGTCCGTCGAGTTCTTCGGCACCCGCGGCCTGGTCAAGGTCCGCGGGACGATCGACGGGCACCCGTTCCGCAGCTCGTTCATGGCCCTGGGCGACGGCACGCACAAGCTGCCCGTGAAGGCCGACCTCCGCAAGGCCATCGGCAAAGAGGAGGGCGACATGGTGACCGTGCGCCTGGAGGAGCGGATCAGTTCCTAGGCGGCTCGGCCGGAGGCGGCCCACCGGCCCCCGGCCGAGGAGAACGCTACTGCTTGACGATCGCGTCGATCCGGGCCAGCTCGTCCGCGTCGAAGTCCAGGTTGCGGATGGCGCCGACGCTGTCCTCGAGCTGCTGCGCACTGCTCGCGCCGACCAGCGCGGAGGTGACCCGTCCGCCGCGCAGCACCCAGGCCAGCGCCAGCTGGGCCAGGGTCTGGCCGCGCGACTTGGCGATGTCGTTCAGGTCGCGCAGCCGGCCCACCAGCTCCTCGGTGAGCGCGTCCGAGTTCAGGAAGGGGCTGTCACTCGCGGCCCGGGAACCCTCGGGGATGCCGTCGAGGTAGCGGGCGGAGAGCACGCCCTGCTCCAGCGGGGAGAAGACGATGGAGCCGACCTGGAGCTCGTCGAGGGCGTCCAGCAGGCCCTCCTCCTCGGGGCGGCGGTCCAGCATCGAGTAGCGCGGCTGGTGGATGAGGAGCGGGGTGCCCAGCTCGCCCAGGATGCGGGCGGCCTCACGGGTCTGCTCGGCGGAGTAGTTGGAGACACCGACGTACAGCGCCTTGCCCTGCTGCACCGCCGAGTGCAGGGCCCCCATCGTCTCCTCCAGCGGAGTGTCCGGGTCGGGGCGGTGCGAGTAGAAGACATCGACGTAGTCCAGGCCCA
This sequence comes from Streptomyces violaceus, assembly GCF_036014075.1. Classification (NCBI taxonomy): domain Bacteria; kingdom Bacillati; phylum Actinomycetota; class Actinomycetes; order Kitasatosporales; family Streptomycetaceae; genus Streptomyces; species Streptomyces violaceus. The sequence goes on along the minus strand of NZ_CP107911.1, from coordinate 8,599,711 downwards.
TCCGCTTCAGGCTCTGGTCCAGCGAGGACAGCACGTACTTGCGCGAGCCCCACTCGCCGTACGGGCCGGGCCACATCAGGTAGCCGGCCTTGGTGGAGATGACCAGCTCGTCGCGGTACGCCGCGAAGTCCGACTTCAGGAACTCGCCCAGCGCGGACTCGGCGGCGCCGGGCGGCGGACCGTAGTTGTTGGCGAGGTCGAAGTGGGTGACGCCGAGGTCGAAGGCGCGGCGCAGGATGGCGCGCTGGGTCTCGACGGGCCGGTCCGGGCCGAAGTTGTGCCACAGGCCGAGCGAGAGCGCGGGGAGCTTCAGACCGCTGCGTCCGGTGCGCCGGTAGGGCATGTCCGCGTAGCGGTCGGGGTGTGCGGTGTACAACGCGACTCCAGAGGGTTGGCACGGTCGGGAGGAAACCGGTGTCCACTCTGGCGTGACCTGCTCCCATGCGTCCAACAGAAGAATCCGATGGAATTCAGCGGCTACGCTTCTCAGTCATGGAACTGCGCCACTTGCAGCACTTCGTCGCGGTCGCCGAGGACCAGCACTTCACCCGGGCGGCGGAACGCCTCCTGGTCTCCCAGTCGGGCCTGTCGGCCTCGATCCGGGCACTGGAGCGGGAGCTGCAGACGCCGCTGTTCGTGCGGACGACCCGCCGGGTGACGCTCACCCCGGCCGGGCGGGCGCTTCTCGGTGAGGCGGAGCGGATCCTGGCGCAGGTGCGGACGGCCCACGAGGCGGTGGCGGCGGTGCAGGGTGTGCTGCGCGGCATGCTCGCGCTCGGCAGCGAGCAGTGCGTCGCCGGGGTGAATGTGGCGGGGCTGCTGGCCACGTTCCGGAGGCAGCACCCGGATGTCGAGATCTGCCTGCGGCAGGCGGGCTCGGGGGCACTGGCGGAGGAGGTCGCGGCCGGGCGGCTCGACCTTGCCTTCGTGGTGCGGACCCAGGAGGACACCGACCAGCTGAGGTCCGTGCCGCTGACGAGTGAACCGATGACGGTCCTGTGCCATCCCAGTCACCGGCTCGCGGCCGCCGGTGCGTCCGTCACGCCGGCGGATCTGGGTGGCGAGGTGTTCGTCGACTTCCATCCGGACTGGGGGCCGCGCCGCACCACCGACGCCGCGTTCGCCGCGGCGGGCGTGCGGCGGACCGTCGCCCTGGAGGTGAACGACGTGCACAGTCTCCTCGACCTGGTGGACGAGGGCCTGGGCATCGCCGTCGTGCCTCGGCACTTCCGGCACAAGCGCGCCTCGCTGACCGCCCTGCCGGTGGAGGGCACCGGCGGGACTCCGTACGAGACCGTCGCCCTGCTGCCGCCCGCGCAGGCGACCAGTCCGGCCGCGCGGGCGCTGATGACCCTGCTGGAAACAGGGGGTCTGGCACCACCCCAGGAGGGTGTCTGCCCCTCCTGACCCGGGCCGTCTCACGCCGCAGACTCGTGACCGCAGCCGAAGACAACTGCGGTCAGGGGTACGGAAGATGACGAGCCACACGCGACGGAACGTACTGCGCGGCGCGGCCGCGATCACGGCGGCCGGCGGACTCGCCGGCGCGGGAGCGGGCTCTCTGCCCGCCGCTGCGGCGTCCGGCCCGGCGAAGCGCCACTTACCCTTTCTGGAGGGCGCGTTCAAGCCCGTCACCGAGGAACTGACGGCCTTCGATCTGCCGGTCACCGGCCGCATCCCGCGCGAGCTGAACGGTCGCTACCTGCGCAACGGCCCCAACGCCTTGGGCCTGGAGGACCCGCGGGCCCACCACTGGATGCTCGGCGACGGCATGGTGCACGGCGTCCGGCTGCGCGACGGCCGCGCCGGGTGGTACCGCAACCGGTGGGTGCGCTCGTCCCAGGTGGCGAAGAAGCTCGGCGAGCCCTATCCGGGCCCCGTGCCGCCGGACGACTTCCCCTGCAACACCCATGTGATCCCCTACCGGGGTCGGATCCTCGCGCTCCAGGAGAGCGGCCCGCTGCCGTACGAACTCGACGACGAGCTGGGCACCGTCGGCACGTACGACTTCCGGGGCACCCTGAAGGGGCCGTTGACGGCGCACACCAAGTTCGACACGCACGCCGGTGAGCTGCACGCGATCGCCTATTACCCGACCTGGGACCATGTGCGCCACCTCGTCGTGGACCCGACGGGCCGGGTCTCGCGCACCACGACGATCCCGGTGGCGGACGCGCCGATGATCCACGACTTCGCGCTCACCGAGCACCACGTGGTCATCCTCGACATGCCCGTCACGTTCGACCCGGCGGGCGCCGAGCGTGGCGACATCGTGCCGTACGTCTGGAACAGGAAACACCCGGCGCGGGTCGGCGTCCTGCCGCGAGCAGGTGGTGCGGTGCGCTGGTTCGAGGTGGACCCGGTGTACTACTCGCACACCCTCAACGCCTACGAGGAGGGCACGGACATCGTGATCGACATGACGAACTTCGACGCGCCCTTCTTCGTGGCCGGCCGTGGGTCGGGCGGGCCGTACGGAGCGGGCACCGCGCGGCTCGACCGCTGGACGATCGACCTGCGCCACGGCCGGGTGCGCACGAAGACCCTCGACGACCGTCCGCAGGAATTCCCGCGGGTGAACGAGGCGCTGGTGTCCCGCCGGCACCGCTACGGCTACTCGGCGGCGTCCGCGGAGATGACGCTGGCGTACCTGACGGTCGACGGCAACCCGCCCGACCGGGCGTTCGGCAACGCCCTGTTCAAGCACGACCTGCTGCGCGGCACGGCGCAGGTGCACCGGCTGCCGCGGGGCTCGGCGGCGAGCGAGGCCGTGTTCGTGCCGTGCGACCCGGCCGACCCGGGGGCGGCCGAGGACGACGGCTACGCGATCGCGTATGTGCACAACCCCGACCGCGATGCGTCGGACCTGGTGTTCCTCTCGGCCCAGGACTTCACCGGCGAACCGGTCGCCCGGATCCATCTGCCGGGGCGGGTGCCCTTGGGCTTCCACGGGAGCTGGGTCCCCGACGCGTGAGATGACGGGATGAGCGATGGTGGACGTATGCATGCAAAGGACGTCCTCATCGAGGCTTACAGCCGCATCAGGGAAGAGGTCCACGCCGCCGTCGAGGGCCTGGGACCCGATGACCTCACCGCCAGGCCCGCGCCCGACGCCAACTCCGTCGCCTGGCTGGTCTGGCACCTCACCCGGGTCCAGGACGACCACATCGCCGACGCCTTCGGCCTCGAGCAGGTGTGGCTCTCCCAGGACTGGGAGAAGCGCTTCGGGCTGGGCCTGCCCCGCCACGACACGGGCTACGGCCACAGCCCCGCCAAGGTCGCCAAGGTCCGGGTCGACTCGGGCGAGATGCTGACCGGCTACTACGACGCCGTGCACGACCAGAGCCTGGACGCCCTGCGCGGCCTGGCCGCCAAGGACCTGGAACGCGTCGTCGACGAGCGCTGGGACCCGCCGGTCACCCTGGGGGTGCGGCTGGTCAGCGTCCTGTCCGACGATCTCCAGCACATCGGACAGGCCGCCTACCTGCGGGGACTCCTTCAGAGCGCGGCTTCGTAGCCGGGCAGCACGACGTCCCGGATGAGCGCGTTCCGCTCGTCGAAGGGGAGGAACGCGCTCTTCAGAGCGTTCACGGTGACCGTGCGCAGGTCCTCGACGCTCCAGCCCGCCTGCTCGACGAGCAGGGACATCTCGCGAGTCATCGTCGTGCCCGACACCAGCCGGTTGTCGGTGTTGAGGGTGACGCGGAAGCCGAGGTCCTTCAGCGCGGTGATCGGGTGCTCGGCGATGGAGGTCGCGGCGCCGGTCTGGAGGTTGGAGGTCGGGCACATCTCCAGGGCGATGCGCCGGTCGCGCACCCAGCCGGCGAGACGGCCGAGCTTGCCCGCCGCGAGGTCGGGGATGTCGTCGGTGATGCGCACGCCGTGGCCGATGCGCTGGGCTCCGCACACCTGGAGGGCTTGGTGGATGCTGGGCAGGCCGTGCGCCTCCCCGGCGTGGATGGTGAACGGCACGTTCTCGCGGCGCAGGTGCTCGAAGGCCTCGAGGTGGTCGGCGGGCGCGAACCCGTCCTCGGCACCGGCGATGTCGAAGCCGACGACCCCGGCGTCCCGGAACGCCACGGCCAGGTCGGCGGCCTCGCGCACCCGGTCGAACATCCGCATCCCGCACAGCAGGGTGCCCACCCGCACCGGCGTGCCCGCGGCAGCCGCCTTCGCCATGCCCGCCGCGAGACCCTCCTGCACCGTCTCCACGACCTCGGGCAGGGTCAGCCCGCCGTTCAGCATCAGCTCGGGGGCGTAGCGCACCTCGCCGTAGACGACGCCGTCGGCGGCGAGGTCGAGTACGTACTCCTCGGCGGTGCGCAGCAGGCCCTCGCGGGTCTGCATGACCGCGAGGGTGTGCTCGAAAGTGGCTATGTAGCGCACCAGGTCGCCGGAGTTGGCGGCCGCGTAGTACCAGGCCGCGAGCTCGCCGGGGTCGTTGGTGGGCAGGGTGTGGCCGACCGCGTCCGCGAGCTCCACGACGGTGGCGGGGCGCAGGCCGCCGTCGAGGTGGTCGTGCAGCACGGCCTTGGGGAGCCGGCGGATCAGTTCGGCGTCTACGCGCGTAGCAGTCATGGCGGAGTCTGGTCTTTCCTTGAGCGGGCAGTTCGAAGCGGGGGGAAGGTCAGCCGGCGGGCTGGAGGAGATCCCAGCGGTTGCCGTACAGGTCCTGGAAGACGGCGACGATGCCGTACGGCTCGCGCCGCGGTTCCTCCAGGAAGATGACGCCCGCGGCGGCCATCCGGGCATGGTCGCGGGCGAAGTCGTCGGTGTACAGGAAGAACCCCACCCGCCCTCCGGCCTGGTCCCCGACCCGGGCGGCCTGGGTCTCCCCCTTGGCGCGGGCGAGCAGCAGGCCACCGCCGGTCCCCGGGGCGCCGGGTTCGACGACGACCCAGCGGGATCCGTCGGGCCGGGGCGCGTCCTCGGCCAGCCGGAATCCGAGGGCCTCGGTGTAGAAGCGGATCGCCTCGTCGTAGTCGTCGACAACGAGGGTGACCAGGGCGATACGTCTCATCCGGACCTCTCGGAGCGTGCGGTTGACGGGAGAGGTTATACGTAAAACGCACAGGACGCCAACTACCCGCTCACCTCTGTAACTACTAGTATGTACACACGCCGATCCACGATCCCCCGGAGGCCCCCCCATGCCCTTGGTCCGCATCGACACGCTCCGCGCCGGCCCCGAGCGCCTCGCCGCGATCGGCCGTGCCGTCCACGACGCCCTGCGGGAGACGATCGGCATTCCGGCCGACGACCGGTTCCAGATCCTGAGGGACCACGACGGCACGAGCGGCACTCTCCGGTACGACGACTACCTCGGCGTGCACCGCGACGACGGCATCGCCTACATCGCGATCACACTCCGCTCCGGTCGCACGCCCGCGCAGAAGCAGGCGCTGTTCCGGAGAATCGCCGAACTCGCCCAGGAGTACGCGGACACCGAGCCGCGGAACGTGTTCGTCGTCCTGACCGAGAACGAGTCGGCCGACTGGTCACTGGGCGAGGGGCTGGCGCAGTACCTCGATGCCCCTGGGACCTAGGCCCTCGGCCTACGCCCGCAGCCCGAGGCGGGAGCCCCGGCCCGACCGCTAGCGTCCCTCCATGAAGATCACCGAGCCACCTCGCACCCCCGAGCAGCGCAAGGCGGACCTGCTGGTCCGTCTGGAGCGGGAAATCGACATCTGGGTCGCCACGGCCGACGCCGAAGGGGTGCCGTGTCTGGTTCCGCTGTGGTTCGTGTGGCACGAGGAGGCCGTGTGGCTGTGCACCCGGCTGACCAACCCCACCGGCCGCAATCTGCGGGACGGCCGGCGGGCCCGGCTGGCCTTCGGGGATACCCGGGACGTCGTGCTCCTCGACGGCGACGTGGAGACCTTCACCTCCGTCGAGGTGCCGCCCGCCGCGGCCGAGGCGTTCCGCGCGAAGACCGGCTGGGATCCCCGCGGGGACCACGCGTCGTACGCGTTCTTCCAGGTGCGGCCGCGGGCGGTGCAGGCGTGGTGCGAGGCGCACGAGTTGCCCCGCAGGCATCTCATGCGGGACGGGAGCTGGGCGGTCTAGCCGGTCGCCCCGGCCCTCTGCCGCGGAGCGCCCAGCCGGTCCAGTTCCTCGTCGGTGAGGCGGATCGCGCCCGCGGCCACGTCGCCTTGCGCAGGACGAGCGACCGCTCGCGGTCGCTCGGTGCGCCGTGATGGAAGGCGGCACTGCCCGTCAGCCGCATGGCGCCGCAGCCGAGGCGGTGGACGGGCAGGTCTCTGAGTTTCCAGATGCCCGCGGCGTCCGCGGTGATCGTCTGTGAGCTGATCGGCGGAGTCTCACACACGCCGCGCGGGCCGGTGGAGCCGCTTTACGGATACGTGTACGAGTTGAGCGCGGCGACGGCGGAGGCCGGGTTGCCGCGGTCGTAGTGGTCCACGGCGAGGAAGTTGGGCTTCTTGCGGGCGGCCGGCTGACAGAACCGCCGGGCGCGGTCGGCGAGTTTGGTGTTGTCCGTCGTGGCCGTGGCGGTGAGCCCGGCGTCGCGGAAGTGGTTCATGACGAACAGCGGGCGGAAACCGGGTTCGGTGCGGGTCAGCGGGATGTTCGTGCCGGCGTCGTACCAGCGGCTGTAGCAGGACCAGTCGGAGGAGCCGACGCCCGAGCCCATGGACCAGTAGTTCTCGACGGTCCATTCGCGCTGGTACATGACGCCGAAGCTGTCCCTGGTCAGGCCCGCGGCCTGGTCGGCGGAACGGCTGTGGTCGGTGAAGATCAGCAGCCGGTCGCCGGCGGCGGTCAGGTCCGCCATCCTCGGCCAGCCGTTCTGCCGGACGCCGGTGCGGTCGGGCCGGTACAGCACGTCCGACAGGCCGTTGACGCGGGCGAGTTCCGCGCGCAGGACGTCCGGGTCGACGTAGTCCTCCAGGAAGACGGTGACGAACTGGTCGGGGTGGGCCTCGAGGAAGTCCACCATGCGCTGGAGGTCGACCCACAGGGCGACCGGCCTGCTGACGAGGGTGCAGCTGTTGTGGCAGAGGATCGCGCCGTCGGGGGTCTGGTGGATGTCGAGCATGAATCCGCGGACCCCGTCGGCGAGTTGTCGCTCGATACCGCGGGTCTGGTTGGGCACGAGATTGACGAAGGGCGGGGCGAAGCCGCCATCGACGCCATTGGCGTACGCGTTGTGCGAGGTGAGGAACGTGACCTGGTCCAGGGTGCGCTGGTCCGGCGGCGGCATGGGGCCGGTGGCGGGGTCGACGGGGGTGAGGTACCAGGCGGCTAGGTCGCCCGCCCCGCCGACAGCGAGCCGGGCGGGGTAGGTGACGCCGGACGGCTTGGGAGCCACCGTGAGGTGGCGCGCGGTGCCCGGAGCCTTGAGGGTGTACCGGTCAGTGCCTGCCGGGGCGATCTCCCAGGCGGCGTCGGCGCTCGTACAGGCGACGGTCGCGGCCTGATCGCCGTTGCGGCCGAGGCAGTTGTCCGATGTGTCGGTGTTCTCCAGAAGGTAGGTCGGCCCGTTCGCCTTCAGCCGCCACTGCTGGCGGTCCTCGTTGCCGCGAGGTCTGTGCTGCTCGACCGCTCCGCCACTGTCGGCCGCGTTGAGCCCGGTGGTGGCGCTCTGGACGTAGTACGTGCCCGGGGCCGGAACGGCGGCGGCAGCGGCGGGCGGAGGGGCCACGACCGCTGCGGCCAGCGCGGCGGTCGTGGCGAGCAGGGCGTGGGGGGTGCGCAGACGCATGAGGGATGCCCTTCGTCGGACTGATCAAGGTTGATCAGGTACATGACACCCTGCATGACACCACGCCCCGGGGTCCGGCGTCAGCAGTAGAGGTTGCCGCCGGGCGCCGTCCCCAGGATCTGCGTGAACCGCTGGTAGTTGTTGACGCGGCTCTGCACCTGCGCCGGGTTCTTGCCGTCGCACTCCAGGGAGCCGTTGATGCTGCGGATGGTCTGGCCGAAGCCGGCACTGTTCACCATGGCGTTGTGCGGGGTCATGGTGCCGGGTCCGGTCTGGGTGTTCCAGTACCACAGGGCCGTCTTCCAGGCGACGGCCGAGTCGTTCTGCACCAGCCAGGGATTGTTCAGCAGATCGATGCCGAGCGCGTCACCCGCGGCCTTGTAGTTGAAGTTCCAGCTCAGCTGGATCGGGCCGCGCCCGTAGTAGGCGGCCTGGCCGGCCGGACAGCCGTAGGGCCGGCTCCAGTCGCAGTAGTGCGGGTAGTTGGCGGTGTTCTGCTCGACCACGTGCACCAGGCCGCCGGTCTCGTGGCTGACGTTGGCGAGGAAGGCGGCGGCCTCCTGCTTCTTCACCGTGTCGCTGCCGGTGCTGGCGAAGCCGGGGTAGGCGCTCAGGGCCGCGGTGAGACCGCTGTACGTGTAGAAGGGGTTCCGGTTCGGGAACATCTGATTGAACTGCGCCTCGGTGACGACGAAGCGCGCGTTGGGCGTGCCCGGACCGCTGTCGCACGCGTAGGGCTCCCAGTACCAGGTGCTGATGACCGGGTCGTAGCCCGGGTTGGCGTGCTCGGCGATGTACGCCTTGCCGTCGGTGTAGCGGACGATGTCGCCGACCGCGTACGACCTGCCCGCCACCCAGTTCGGATAACTGGAGCACGCGGCGGCTGAGGCGTTCGAGGCGGGCAGCAGCACCGGGGCGGTGCCCGCGAGGGCGAGGGTGACCAGGACGGCGGACAGACGGCGTCTCGACACGGGCTCAACTCCTTTGCGGAGCACGGCCGCACCCGGCAAGGCAGGGCGAAGCAGAGCCTTGGCGCACGTGCCGGCCGGACCGGTCACGGCGTGGGGGCGGCCGTGGCGGGGGGTGGTGGAGGCACACTCAACCGCGTTGGTCTGTACCAGTCAAGGGTGTAGACCAGTCATCCGCGTTCGGAGCTGTCGGGGGCTCACACGTGCGCCGACTCCGCCAGCGTCGCCGCGAGTCGGTCCAGCAGGGACCGCAGCAGCTCGTCGTCGCCGTCACCGAGCGTGGGCTGGCCGGTGCGGACCGCCTGCTCGACGCGCTGCCAGTACTCCCGGCCTCGCGGGGTGAGGTGGGCGAGGATGCGGCGCCGGTCGAACGGGTCGACCCGGCGGTGCAGCAGGTTCTGGTCTACGAGCTGGTCGACGAGCTTCGTCAGCGTCGGAGGCGGCAGGAAGGCGGCCACCGCGATCGCCGTCATGTGGTGCCCCTCGCCGTCGGACAGCAAAGCCAGCACCCGCCACGCGTCGAGCGAGCAGCCCTCCTCCTCCAGCACGGCCTGCAGCCGCCGCGCCGCGAGCCGCTCGGCCCGCGTCAGCAGCTGCACCAGGTCATCGGGCCGACGCGGGGGTGGGGTGGGCATGCCGCTCCTAGCTCAGAGGTGCGTCCATGGTAAGAGACGCACTGGAGTTCGCATGATGGAGCCGGAATCATGACGCCATGTTCCGGCACGACCTCCCCGCGCCCGAGTGGCTCACGGCCGACGACTCCGTACTCGGCGTGGCTCTCGTGTTTCCCCTGCAGGGGCCGGCCGGGATCTTCGGGCCGACGTGCGAGCTGTGCGCGCGGCTGGCCGCCGAGGAGGTCAACAGGGACGGCGGCGTGCTCGGCAGGGAGCTCCGGCTGGTGCCGGTCGACGGCTCGGGCCCGCCCCACGAGGTCGCCGGCCAGGTCGAGGCGCTGGTGGACCTGGGCGTCGTACAGGGCGTCACGGGCTGGCACATCTCCTCGGTGCGCCGGGCGCTGGCGCCGAGGATCGCGCACCACGTCCCGTATGTGTACACGGCACTGTACGAGGGCGGGGAGGACACCGCGGGCGTGTTCCTGACGAGCGAGACCCCGCGCGATCAGCTGCGGCCCGCGATGGACCTGCTGACGCACGAGCGCGGGGTGCGACGGTGGTTCGTCGTCGGCAACGACTATGTGTGGCCACGGCGTACGGCACTGGCGGCCCAGGCGTATGCCCGAGCGTCCGGCGGATGTGTCGCCGATGAGGCCTATCTCCCGCTCGGCACCCACGACTTCGAGCCGGTACTGCGCCGCGTCGAGCGCTCGGACGCCGACGGGGTGCTGATGCTGCTCGTCGGCAGCGACGCGGTGCGCTTCAACCGGGCGTTCGCGGCGTTCGGCCTGCAGGCGCGCTGTCTGCGGCTGAGCACGCTGATGGACGAGAACATGCTGATGGCGAGCGGCCCGGCGGCCACCGAGGACCTCTACAGCACGGCCGGTTTCTTCTCGTCGCTGGCCAACCAGGACACCCTCGACTTCCACGGGCGGTACGCGGCCCGCTACGGCCTCGAGGCACCCGCACTCGGCAGTCTCGGCGAGTCCTGTTACGAGGGCGTGCTGCTGCTGGCCGCGCTGCTGAGGAGGGCCGGGACGCTGGACGTGTCGGCGATCGGCGCGGCGGCGGGCGCGGTGTCGTACGAAGGCCCGCGCGGGCTGCTGCACCTGAGGGACAGTCATGTGCGCCAGCGCATCTACCTGGCTCGTGCCGAAGGTCTCGACTTCGATGTGCTCACGGAGCTGGATCCGCGCGGCTCGCGTCCCTGACCGGGTCGTCCGGTCAGCGCCGGGTGAGCGCTGTCCTGCGGCGGTCGAGGAACGCGCGTTCCGCCGGGTTCTCCGCGAGCGCGATGGCCGCGTCGTACGCCCGTACGGCCTCGGTGTCGCGGCCCAGGCGGCGCAGCAGGTCGGCCCGGACGGCGTGCAGGACGTGGTAGCCGTCGAGTTCGAGGGCGTCCACGAGGGCGAGCGCCGGCCCGGGGCCGTCTGTCTCGGCCACGGCGACGGCCCGGTTCAGGGCCACGACCGGGCTGGGGGCGACGGTCATGAGCTGGTCGTAAAGCTGCCGGATCTGGGCCCAGTCGGTGGCGCCCGCGGTCGGCGCGTCACTGTGCACGGCCTGGATGGCGGCCTGGATCTGGTAGGGGCCGGGCCGGTCGCGGCGCAGGCAGCGGCGGACGAGTGCCTGCCCCTCGCTGATCAGGTCGCGGTCCCAGTTGGCCCGGTCCTGCTCGGGCAGCGGCACCAGCTCGCCCTGCTCGTTCTCGCGGGCGCCCCGGCGTGCCTCGGCCAGGAGCATCAGCGCGAGCAGGCCGGTCACCTCGGCTTCGTCCGGCATGAGCCCGGCCAGCAGGCGGCCGAGCCGTACGGCTTCGGCGCACAGGTCGCGCGAGCCCTCGTATCCCTGGTTGAAGATCAGGTACACGACGGCCAGGACCCCGCCGAGCCGGTCGGGCAGGTCGGCGTCGCGGGGCATCCGGTACGGGATCCCGGCGTCGCGGATCTTCGCCTTGGCCCGGACCAGGCGCTGGGCCATCGTCGGCTCCGGCACGAGGAAGGCGCGGGCGATCTGCGCGGTGGTGAGCCCGCCGAGCAGGCGCAGGGTCAGGGCGACCCGGGCCGGGAGGGCGAGCGCGGGGTGGCAGCAGGTGAAGATCAGGCGGAGCCGGTCGTCGCGCACGGGGCCCTCCTCGGGCGGTGCGTCGGAAGTGTGCAGCAGGGCGGCCTCGGCGTGCCGGGCCTGTCTGGACGACTCGCGACGCAGCCGGTCGATGGCCCGGTTCCGGGCGGTGGTGATGATCCACCCGGCCGGGCTGGGCGGGACGCCGGTCTCCGGCCAGCGCCATACGGCCGTGGTGAAGGCGTCCTGGACCGCTTCCTCGGCGAGGTCGATGTCGCCGAGGAAGCGGACCAGGACGGCGACCGCGCGGCCGTACTCCGCGCGGAAGACCGCCTCGACGTCCACGCCCATCAGCCGGCGTCCCCCATGAAGGGGCGCACCTCGATCGGCAGCGTGGTGGCCAGGGCGGCCTTGCGCCCCCACTCCAGGGCGGCGTCCAGGTCGGGTGCCCTGACGAGGCAGATGCCGCCGAGCATCTCCTTGCCCTCGGCGTACGGGCCGTCGGTGATCAGGACATCGGCGTCGCCCGGGCGGAGCACGGTGGAGGACTCCGGGCCGTGCAGCCCTCCGGCGAAGACCCAGGCACCCGCCTCGCGCAGCTCCTGGTGGAAGGCGTCGAGGTTCTTGCCGATCTCCGCGAGGACCTCGGGGGCTGGCGGATCGCCGACCGGCTGCATCACGCTGAGCAGGTAGTACTTCATGACGGCCTCCATGGCGTCCGGATGTCGGGTATGAGCGAGTCGGGGTGTCCTCGCACCTCCTACACGAACGACACACCCCCGGATCGACAGCCCGCGCCGCGCGACCGGGAGAATTTCTTCCATGACCACCACACCCCATCCCCTCGTCACCCGCGCACAGCGACTGGCGCACGATCTCCTCGTCCCGCAGGCCGGGCGCGTCGACCAGGAGGGTGTGCCGGCAAGCCATATCGAGGCGGTGAAGCGGGCCGGGCTGCTCGGGATGGGCGCGCCCAAGGAGTACGGCGGGGCGGACGCGCCCGTCGAGGTGGCGCGGGAGACCGCGGAGATCCTGGCCGGGGCGTGCTGCTCCACATGGTTCGTGCAGACACAGCACCACACTCCTGTGAAGCTGATCGCCACATATGACTCGCCCGTCCGCGAGAAGTTCCTGCGTCCGCTGGCGACCGGCGAGGTGATGGCCGGTATCGCGTACGCCCATGTCCGTGCCTTTCCCCGCGTCCCCGTGCGGGCGGTGCCCGAGCGGGGCGGCTGGCGGTTCGAGGGAACGGTGCCCTGGTTCACGGGCTGGGGTCTGAACGACGTGATGCTGCTGGCCGGTGTGACGGATGCGGCTGAGGTGGTGTTCGTCCTCGCCGAGGCCCGCGAGCAGCCGGGGCTGTCTCCGTCGGCGCCCATGCGGCTCGCGGCCCTCACCGCCGCCTGTACGGTCTCTCTGGAACTGGACGGCCTGTGGCTGCCGGACGAGGCCGTCGTGCTGCGCGTGCCGCGGCAGGAGTTCGCCCTGGTCGACCTGCCGAGGGCGGCCAACGCCAGTCCGGCCGTCTTCGGGGTGGCGTACGCGGCGCTGGACCTGGTGGCGGACTCCCCCGACGGCCAGGAGGCGGCCCGCTCGCTGCGGGCCCGGCTCGACGAGGTCCGGCGGGAGGCCTATGCGCTGGCCGACCACCCGGTCCCGCACGAGTGCGTCCCGGAACGCCTGGCTGTGAAGACACGCGCGTACGACCTCATGCGCGCGGCCACGACCGCGGCGGTCGTGGCCGGGGGCGGCCGGTCCATGGCCTTGGACAACCGGGCGCAGCGGCTGGCCCGCGAGGGAATGTTCCTGCTGGTGCAGGGCCAGACGGCCGAGGCACGCCGGACGCACCTCGGGTCGCTGGCGTCCGGCTAGCCGAGCTGAGGCAGGAGCGGCTTGCCGGTCGGACTTCCGGTCGGGGACGGGGCCTTGCCGCAGAACTCCGCTTCGATCACATTGACGTACAGCGATCCGTCCTGGAGCCAGTCACCGTTGATGTTGAACGTCAGCTGGTGCGTGCCGTCCGGTGTGCCCACCATCGCGGACAGGGAGCCGTTGGTACGGCCGGTCTTGCCCACCACCTTCACGCCGCAGGACAGCTCCGCGAACTCGACCCCGAGCCCGAACCCCAGCCCCTCCCCCGACGGGACCTCGTCGAGCATTTCCCTCATCTGGGCCGGTGGCAGCAACTTGCCTTTGAGCAGGGCCCGTTGGAACCGGTTGAGGTCACCGCTGGTGGAGATGACATCGCCGGCCGCGCCCAGCCAGGTCATGTTCTGTTCGGTGGCGTCATGGATCTCGGCGTCCGGGGCCTCATCGTGGAGCCGGGAGTAGCCGACGGGGTGCGGGGCCGGCATCTTCGGAGATGTCCCGGGGAAGGACGTCCCGCGCAGCTTCAGCGGCCGGATGACACGGCGGGTGATCTCCTGCGCGTACGAGCGGCCCGTCGCCTTCTCGATGACCATCCCGGCGATGACGAAGTTGGTGTTCGAGTACACCGGCGCCGTCTCCGGATCGGGCAGCGGCGGGTACTTCAGCGCGATCGCCACGAGTTCCTCGGGCGTGTGGGTGTCATACCGGTGCTCCGGGAAGCCGGGACCGGCGGCGTCGTGGATGAACGCGGGATCGTCGGTGTAGTTGGCGATGCCGCTGGTGTGGTTGAGGAGCCGGCGCAGGGTGATCTTGCTGCCGTCGTAGCCGTTGCCCCGCACCAGGCCGGGCAGCCATGACTCGACCGTGTCGTCCAGGCCGAGTCTGCCCTCGGCCTCCAACTGGAGCAGGACGGTCGCGACGAACGTCTTGGTGATGCTGGCGCCGCGGAAGTGATCGGCGGGGGAACGCTTGCGGCCGGTGCCGGTGTCCGAGTGACCGGACACCGCGGACCAACTCTCCCGGCGGTCAAGGACCTTGGCCGCCACTCCGGGAAGCCCGCCTTTCTCGACCAGATCCCGCAGCGCCGTGCGGGTCGCCTCGTGGCCGCGCTCCGGCTGAGCCGCGTGTGCGGAGGGAGCGAGTGCCGCGGTCCCGGCGGACAACGCCACGGCCAAGGCTAATGAGACGGTGCGTGCGGCCCGCTGCTTCATGCGTGTGTGCCTCCTGGTCACCGAGGGGCAGGGCTGCCCCTCGGTGCGGAGGACGCCGAACTCACGCTGCGGGGTTGACCTTTGGAGTCGCAGGCGTCAGCCCGCCACGGCCGGCAGCGGGGTGCGGGAGCAGATCCAGCAGGACCTTGAGCACACCGGAACAGGAGGCCTTGTAGACGGGCGGGCCGACGCCTACGCCGTCGGCACGCGCTAACAGGTCGGTGGCCTCGACGATCGCGGGGTGCCGTATCCCGGACCCCGGGTTTCGGCCGGATTCAGGCGTCGTCGCCCGACGGAACCACCACGAGGAAAGCGTCCGACTCCAGGTCCATCACGACGGTGGCGGGCTCGCCCTCGGCGCGGCAGCGTGCCGCGTACTCCTCCGCCGGCCACGATCCGCGCGGGGCTCCCGCCGGGAACCGCTCCAACACCTTCGCGCTGATCGCCGTAGACATGTCCGCTGCCCTCCGCTGTCCTGTGCCGCCCGCCGGGCGACGTCGATCGGTCACTGCCGTACCCATCCGGTTGCCCGCGATCCGCCCGGACATGTACCGCCCGGTAGGAGTCCGCACCCCCGCACAACCCCTACACATAAAGGAAAAATAAGAGCAGAATGTGCTTACGCGGCGTTTACCGCATACCCCACCAGACGCGGTCGCCCTTTCAAGACGAAGGAGACGAGTCATGGCCAACGTCTCGCCCACCAGAGGTGATATAACCAGCCACCCTGATGCCTCCGAGATGCGGGATCGGTACGCCCGCGTGCTCGGTGGTCGCGATGTGGCGCTCGTGGACGGACCGGTGTTCCTGCTGGGTCTGTACTGCGCGGCCTCCCCGTGGATAGTCCACTACACGACCAGCCAGCCGCCGCTCGTGACCCACAACCTGATCATGGGGATCGCGATCGGTCTGCTGGCGCTCGGGTTCACTCGCGCTCCGGAGCGTATGTACGGGCTGAGCTGGGCCATGTGCGCCCTCGGGGTGTGGATGATCATCTCGCCGTGGATCGTCGGCGAGAGCCCGGACGCCGGGGTCGTGTGGAACAACATCATCATCGGCGCACTGGCCGTGCTCTTGGGTCTGGTGTGCGCCGGCACGGCGGCGAAGGCCTCTCCGAAGCCGTAGCCCTCGCCGGAGGGAAAACGAAGGCCGGTCCGCGCTGGCGGGCCGGCCCGTCCGCGTCCGTACCCGCGCCGCGAGCGGCCACGAGGCGCGGGACCCGGAGTGTCCCGGCCGCCAGGGGGCACACGCACTGCAGCGGGGGTCCTGAGGAGGAGGGGCGGAGATGGAAGTCGACGGCATCATCAGTGCCATCGTGATCGGCATCGTCATCGGCGTCCTGGGCCGGCTCGTGGTCCCGGGCCGTCAGCGAATCGGAATCTTGTGGACGATCGTCGTCGGCATCATCGCCGCGCTGATCGGCTCCGCACTCGCCGGCGCGTTCGGCGTGGCCGACACCAAGGGTGTCGACTGGGTCGAATGGCTCATCCAGATCGGCCTCGCCGCGCTCGGCGTCGCCGCCCTGGACCGCTCGAAGGCAGGCCGCTGACGGCTTGGCCAGCGACGGCGTTTCGACAGTACGTGTGCGACATCAGGAATCACCTGGCACCCGGTGTGCCGCGGCCCGGCGGCCCGGCACACCGGAGCCGCACCGGCCGGTGCTCCCCCGGCGTCAGCGGCCCGCCGACCGCATCGCGGCGAGCCCCTCGCCGCTGGAGGGGTAGCGCGGAGTCCAGCCCAGTTCTCGTTCCGCCTTGGCGCAGGACACCCGCAGCCGCGACGTCATCACGGTGTGCGCGTACGACATGGGCTTCATCAGCCACAGTGGCACGGTCATCGGCTTCGGCAGCCCGAACGTGCCGGCCACGCTCTCGATGTGCGCGCGGAAGCCTGTCGGGGTGCGGTCCGCGATGTTGTACGCCTGCCCCGGCCGGCCGCGTTCCACGGCGGCGGCCACTGCGCGGGCGGCATCGGTGAGCTCCACCCACGGCAGTACCCGGTCGCGGTCGCCGGGCATGGGCAACTGCCGTCGGCGCAGCAGCGGCAGCAGGGCGTCGGTGCCGCCGGGGCCGTAGAAGAGGCCGAAACGGAGCGCGATGCCCTCCAGCGCCTCCGACTCGAAGGTGAGCCGCTCCTTGGTCCGCATGCCGGCGATGTGCCGCTCCAGCTGCGGAGTCCTGCCGAGCGGGCCGAAGGGGTCGTCCTCGCTGAGCGGGTGGTCGCCGTGATCCCCGTAGCCGTAGCCGAAGACCATCGACTCCGCGACGAAGCGGCGGGCACCGATGACGCGGGCGGCCTCGACGAGGTGGGCCGTGCCCTGGGTGCGCAGCGCGTCGGTGGCGTCCATGTCGCGGTCGCGCATGGGGGGCTTGCGCAGGGCGGTCGCGGCGTGGATCACGGTGTCGAAGTGGTGTCCGTCGACGGCGCGCAGCAGCGCGTCGCGGTCCATGAGGTCGGCGCGGATGCCGTTGTCCCGGCTCCGGCCGAGTCCGGTGACCTTGTGGCCCGCCTCGGTGAGCGCGTGGGTGATGTGCCGGCCGAGGACACCGCTCGCGCCGGCGAGGAGGATGCTCTGGTTCCGCTGGTTCGTCGTCATGACCATGCGACGGATCGGACGGGCGTGGATGTGACATCCGACGGGACATCCGGCCGGCCACGGGGGGCCTGCTGCGGCGTGCACACGTACAGCGACGTCGTGGTCAGCGGTGCGAAGCGTTGATGCCGCCGTACAGTCCTGTTGATCACTTCGTCGCTAGGAAGGGCCCGGCACCATGGTCGTGAAGGACACGGAACTGCCTCACCTGCGCCGCTGCGTGGAGCTCGCGGCCGAGGCACTGGACGACGGGGACGAACCGTTCGGTTCGGTTCTCGTGGGAAAGGACGGCACGGTCCTCGCCGAGGACCGCAACCGCGTGGCCTCGGGCGACCGCACCCGGCACCCCGAGTTCGAGCTGGCGCGCTGGTCGGCCGCCCATCTCACGCCCGGGGAGCGGGCGGCGGCCACGGTCTACACCTCGGGCGAGCACTGCCCGATGTGCGCGGCAGCGCACGCCTGGGTCGGCCTGGGACGCATCGCCTACGTCGCCTCGTCCGAGCAACTCGTCGTATGGCTCAGCGAGTTGGGCGTTCCCGCGCCACCGGTGCGGACACTCCCCGTCCACGAGGTCGCACCCGGTATGATCGTGGACGGTCCGGTACCCGAGCTGACGGAACGGATCCGGGATCTGCACGTGCGGTTCCATCGCGGGCGCGGCTGAGCCGCCCGAGATGCAGGGCCGCATGGGCGAATCTAGGATCGAATTCAACTGGACCAGGCGTCCCGCCCCGGTCTCCCCAACGGGGGGAGGCGCATGTCTTCGCTGCATCGCCCTGGTCACGGTGGTCACCCTCGTGTACCTGACCGTCCCGGCGGCGCGTCCTGCTCTGTGGGCCGTCATCGGGCTCGCCGGCGTCACCGCCGTGCTGGTCGGCAGGCGCGTCCACCGCCCCGCCCATCGCCGGCCCTGGTGGGTCCTGGCCGGCGGGCTGCCCACCTGCGTCGCGGGCGACCCTGACCCGGCTTTCCTAGCGTTTCCCGCTGCGGCTGAAGGGCTGAACGGCCATGACGACGCACAACGACGACGTGGACTGGGACCGCTGGCCGGTCGCGGACTACCTCGCGGAGAACTACCGCGAGGTGCGTCCCTCGGATGCGGCGATCATCGCGCACCACAGCGCCTTCTACCGGCGCTTCCCGCCCGGTGGCATCGACCGCTCCGTGGAGTTCGGGGCGGGCCCCAACCTCTACCCGCTGATCCTCGCGTCCGCCGCGTGCCGCAGGATCGACGCCGTGGAGGCGGGGGCGAGCAGCGTCGCCTATCTCCAGGAACAGATCTGTCATCGCCTCGACGCGAGCTGGTTTCCCTTCCACGCGCTGTGCCGAGAGCTCAACCCCGACGTGCCGGCGACCCTGGCCGGGGCGCTGGCGCCGGTGAACGTCGTCCACGCCGACGTCCGGACCCTGCCGCCCGGCTTCTACGAACTCGCCTCCATGCACTTCGTCGCCGAGGGCGCCACGGAGGACTTCGCCGAGTTCGCCGACTTCTGCCGCACCTTCGTCCGCACGCTCACGCCGGGCGGCCACCTGGTCGCCGCCTTCATGGAGAATCTGCCGACCCACCGCATCGGCCCGGCGTCCCGCTGGCCGGGCTGCCCGGTGAACCCGACGACGGTCACCGAGGTCTTCACCCCTCTGACCCGCGACCTGGATGTGACCCACATCGACGCCGATCGCACCCTGCCGGACTACGGCGACTCCGGGATGGTGCTGCTCACGGGGGTGGCAGAGCCGGTCTGACGACACCGGTCCGCCGAGCGGCCGGGGGTTCCCGTCGGCGATACCCACGCCCTGGGCGCACCCGGCTCCGCCGCCTGCGACGTCCGCCTGTCGGGCGCCCCGACGCGCCGCCGACGGCGCCCTGACGCCACCGAGGCGGCCGAGGCCGCCCGCCGGACCCCGTTCCTCCGGACAGCGGCCCCGCCCGGGTACGGGTCAGGCGGGGCTCGGACGTCGCCGCCGCTCCCGGGCCCGGACAGTTCGGTGTCGCCTGCCACCGATCGGCGGGGCCGCGAGGGCGTCGCCGTTTCCGAGCCCGGGGCGGGGCCACTCACCACGATGAGCCCGGCCGCACCACTGTGAGCCGTCCGGTCAGTCGTCCGCGGCCGGGCGGACCCGCCGGCGCAGCACCACTCCCCCGAGTACCAGCGCCGCGCTCGCCGCGACGACCGGCAGGGTGTGGTCCGAGCCCGTGTGGGCGAGAGCGCCCGTGGCCTGCGGCGCGGAGTGCGGGGCAGGGGCGGGGTCGGGGGCCGGGTGCGCCCGGGGCGGGACGGACGGCTTGGGGGCCGCCGGCTTCGGTGGGTGATGGGGGCGGACCGGCCGGCCGCCGGGGGTGTTCGAGGACTCGTTGCCGGTCGCCGCGTTGCCGATGCCGACCACGTTCACGCTGTTGCCGGTGACGTTGACCGGGAGGTCGACCGGCAGCTGTACGCCGTTACCGGAGGCCACACCCGGTGAATCCTTTCCGCTGCCTTCGGCGACCGCACCGCCGGGCTTGCCCGGCCGGCCGGCCCGCCCGTCGCCCTTGTTCGCGCAGCTGTTGCCCGCGGCGGGGTTCAGGACCCCCACCACGTTCACCGTGTTCCCGCACACGTTCACCGGGACATGCACCGGCAGCTGAACGGTGTTGCCGGAGACCACCCCGGGCGAACCGGCCGCCGATCCGTCCGCCGCCGAATCCGCGTACGCGGGGACCGCCATGGCCATCGCGCCCGAGGCGGCGGCGACGGCGATCACACCGTTTCGGGTAACCCGTCTCATAGGTTCCCTGCCTTCCAGACATCGTCGCGGGCACTCACCCGCACGGGATAGAACGCGGGGCGCACGATCCGAGTTATGGCTTATCGGCCTTTCACTCCATCGAGCGGCCCGGTTGTCGAACTAGCGGTAAAGCCCTTCGTATGCGGGACGAAGCCGCGCGCCCCGAGGCACTTCGAGCGGCCCCACCCGCCCGGAGGCGCCGGTTCCGGGGCCCGCTTATGGTGGGCGAGGGCGCCGGTTCCCGGTCCGCTGTGGGGCGCCCCTGGAGGCATAGATGCTGGCCAAGCTGTCCATGCACCTCTCGATCCGGCGCTGCGCGGTCACCGGCGCGGCCGGGATGGCCCTGCTGGGCGCGGGCCTTCCGGCGGCCGACGACCCCCCGCCCGGCCTCACGCGTTTCTACGACCAGAAGGTCAAGTGGTCGACGTGCGAGGGCATGGACATGCCGAAGGACCTGCAGTGCGGCAAGGTCACCGTCCCGCTCGATTACGCCAGACCCGAGAAGGGGACTCTCGATCTCGCCCTGGCCCGCTACCGGGCCACGGGCAAGTCCCGGGGCTCGGTGCTGCTGAACTTCGGCGGCCCGGGCGTCCCGGGCGTGACCCAACTCGCCGTCGGCGGCAAACACTTCATGGGCCTGACGAACGGCTACGACGTCGTCGGCTTCGACCCCCGCGGAGTCGGCCGCTCCTCGCCGGTGAGCTGCGGAAACGCCTCCACCGACGCACTGGACGCTACGGACGGGAACGCCGAGGCCGCCGATCCGCGGGCCGTGCTCGAGAAGCTGCGCGCGGCAGCGGCCGAATGCGCCGAGCACTCGGGCCCCGTCCTGCGCCACATGGGCACGGTGAACGCCGCCCGCGACCTGGACGTCATGCGCGACTCGCTCGGCGACGACAAGCTCAACTACCTGGGCTTCTCGTACGGAAGCCGGCTCGGGGCGGTGTACTCGGCCCGGTTCCCCGAGAAGGTCGGCAGAGTGGCTCTGGACGGGGTGGACACGCTGACCGAGCCGCTGTCCGAGCAGGGCATGGTGAGCGCCCGGGGACAGCAGACCGCGCTGGAGAACTTCCTGACCTGGTGCACGGAGGACATCGCCTGCCCCTTCGGGCAGGATCCGCGCGAGGCCAGGGAACACGTCGTACAGGTGGTCGAGTCGCTCGACGAGGACCCGGTGCCGACGGACTTCGGCGAGGCGTTCTCCGGCCAGGACTTCGCGGGCGCGCTCGGGCAGGGCCTCTACAGCAGGGAGCTGTGGCCCTCGCTGCAGCGGGCGGTCGCCCAGCTGCTCGAGGAGGGCGACACGCGCGGCCTGGAGGCCTTCGCGTCCGGAGGTGTCACGCTCCCGCCGCTGCGGGGCAAGCACCGCGGACTCGTCGACCCTGAGGAAGTACCCCTGGACAACCTGCCGGCGGCGTTGATGGCGGTCAATTGCGCGGACGACCCCGACCGCCCCGCCGCCGCGCAGGTCACCAAGGACCTCGGCCGGCTGCGCGCCCGGTACGAACAGGCGTCCCCGGTCTTCGGCCGGTACCGGCTCACCCAGGTGCTGCTGTGCTACGGCCGCCCCAAGGGCACCGACTTCATCCGTGACGAGGTCAAGGACGTCGACACGGCGCGGATGCTGCTCGTCGGCACCCGTGGCGACCCTGCCACGCCGTACCGCTGGACGGTGGAGACGGCCGAGCGGCTCGGCTCGTCGGCCGTGGTGCTCGACAACCGGGGCGAGGGGCACACCGGCTACGGGTCCTCCAAATGCGTGCACGGCAAGGTCGACGCCTTCCTGCTGTACGGCACCCTCCCGCCGGACGGCAGCTCCTGCGGCTCCGACCACGACACCGAGTGAGAGCACGGATCCGCTCCGGGACGGCGCACCCGGTCCTCACCCGCGTGAACGTCGCCGAAGCGCCTCGGCGGCCTGCTCCGCGTCCGCGACGGAAACGGCGAGACGTGTGAACGGCACCGGCCGCCGCAGATCCACGATCACGACGGGAAGCCCCGCCCGCACCGCCACGAAGTCCCGGCCGAGAGGGTGGAGCCGCTCCCCCACGCACCACCGGCCGGGACGGCAGCGCCCGACGAGCGGCGTGCCGCGCAGACCGCGCCACCAGTCACCCTCGACGCGCACGGCCCGCACAGCCTCCAGCGGCACCCGCACCTCGCGTCGCCGGGCCGACAGCCCTTCCCGCAGCGCGAGCCGCACCACAACCTCCGCACCGTCCACCATCAGGCGTGCCATCGGCAGCCACCTCCTCCCCCAGCGTGTCCCCGCGCACGCGCACACGAGCACTCGAACCGGGTAACCGATTGCCCCAAATGCCCCAATCGCGATTCGGCTCTATCGTTCTGTCATGGAGCACGTTCTGAGTCCCGCGACCCTTGCCGAGCTGCGGCGCCCGCGCCCCTACCCCGCGGTCTCCGTGCTGACGCCGACCCACCGGCGCGAGCCCTACAACGCCCAGGACCAGGTCCGGCTGCGCAACGTGGTGGCCGAGGCCAAGAGGCAGCTGGAGGCCGATCCGGCGGTCAGCCGGGATCGGCGTACCGAGGTCGCCCGGCACCTCGACCGGGCCCTGTCCGAGATCGACCTGGCGCACACCGAGGACGGCCTGGTCATCTTCGCGGCTCCCGGTGAGCACCAGGTGTGGTCGCTCGCCAGGTCCGTGCCCGAGCGCGTGGTGCTCTCGGACACCTTCCTCACCCGCAATCTCGTCTCCGCCCAGACGGCCGGGCGGCCGTTCTGGGTGCTGTCGCTCGCCGCGGACCGCGTCACGCTGTGGAACGGCGGAGTCGACCGCGTGACCGAGGCACGCGTCGGCGGCTTCCCGCTGACCAGACGCGTGGAGAACTTCGACCCGGAACGGCAGCAGCGGATCGGGGACCTGCCGAGCGCCTTCCGGGAAGAACGCACCCGCCAGTTCCTGCGCGAGACCGACACCGCGCTGAGCAGCGTCCTGCGCGACCACCCGCGACGGCTGTACGTCACCGGCGAGCCGGCCGCCCTCTCGCTGCTGGACGAGGTCGGCAGCGCCGCCAAGGGCGCGGTGCACGTCCCGCACGGCGGGCTCGCCCACGGGACGCCCGAGGGGGTCTGGCAGGCCATGCGGCCGGTGATCGAGGCGGCGGCCCTCAGGAACACGGACGCCGTGAGCCGCGCCCTCGAAACGGCCCGCGGGCGTCGGGAGTTCGCCGCCGGTGTCGACGAGTTGTGGCAGAGCGCCCGGGTCGGCCGTGTCCGGCTGCTGGCCGTCGAGGAGAACTACCGCGTGACGGTCCGCGACGCCGGGGACCATCTGATCCTCGCCGAGTCCGGCGATCTCGACTCCCGCGAGGACATCGTGGACGAGATCGTCGAGCAGTGCCTGGAGACGGGCGCCGACGTCCGCTTCGTACCGGACGGCGCACTGGGCGAGGCGGACGGGATCGCCGGGGTCCTGCGGTACTGAAGACCTCGAACACAGGACCGTCGAACGTACGCGGCACCGGGACGCGACGTTACCCACGAGTCGTCAAATGCCCTGTGTAACCTACGACTTGGGCATTCGATCGGCGCGCCTCGCGCCTACCTCGGAGTAACTCCGTGAGACTATGGCATATGCCAGAAGCACCACCGTATGGTGTGTTGCCAAATCCCTTACAGGGCGTCGCGGGCTGTGCGACAGTCGTAACGGTCCCTCCGTCCGCCTTGGTCGTATCGTCCCCGCATCGGAGTGCGTCATGCCGTCCCACCTCTCCGCGGACCGCCCAGCCGCCCAGCCGCCCGGACGCGGCTCGGTCGACGCGCTCATATCGCAGACGCGGCGGCTCAAGGGCGACATGGACGCGGTGCGGCGCGACGCCGAGGGGGACGGATCGGACCACCCGCGGGGTCGCTGGCAGCGCGCCCTGTACGACCTGGCCCTGCACCAGCTCAACGACCTCGACGAGCATCTGGCTCAGCTGCGGGACGGCCCGCCGCCCGCGGCGGCCCCCCTGGAACCGGCCGCGCCCCCGCCGAGCTCGCTGCTCAGCCGGGTCGGCAGCGCCGAGTGGAACCTGCTGACGGACGAGGCCAGTTGGTCCGGGGAGCTCTACCAGATCCTGGGCCGCGACCCCGCCGCTCCGCCGCTCACCCTCGACGAGATGCCGTCCCTGGTCCTCGACGAGGACCGGCCGAAGCTGACGGCGATGGTCACGAACTGCCTCGTCGACGCCCGGCCCATCGACGGCGAGTTCCGCATCGCACGCCGGGACGGCGACGTCCGGACCGTGCACATGATGGGCGAACCGGTGCTCGACACTGACGGCAGCACCGCCTCGATGTGGGCCGTGCTGCGGGACGTCAGCGAACTGCGCCGCAGCCAGCGGGTGGTCAGCGAGACCCGTGACTCGCTCCACCACCAGGGGCAGGCCGCGCAGACCGAACACCGGATCGCGGTCGAGTTGCAGGAGGCCGTGCTGCCGCCGTGGCGCGGCTCCCTGCGGCTCCCGCACCGGGGCCCCAGGACCCTCGACCTCGCGGCCCACCACCTGCCGGCGTCCACGAACACGCTGATCGGCGGCCACTGGTACGACGCGCTCGAACTGACCGACGGCGAAACGCTCCTCAGTGTCGGCGACCTCACCGGACACGGAGTCGGCGTCACGTCGAACATGACCATGCTGCTCGGCGCCGTACGCGGCATGGCGATGGCCGGTGCCCCGCCGGGACAGCTGATGGCCTGGCTGAACCAGTTACTCGACGCCACCGTGCAACCCGCCCTCGGCAGCGCCGTCTGCTGCCGCTACCGACCCGGGACCCGCACCCTGGTGTGGGCGCAGGCCGGGCACCCCGCCCCGCTGCTGTTCCGCGACGGGACGGGGCGCGCGCTCGCCGCACCGGACGGCGTCCTGCTCGGCGCCACCTCGGGCGCGGTCTACGGACAGGCCGAAGAGGCCCTCGAGGTGGGCGACCTGCTGCTCCTGCACACCGACGGGCTGGTACCCGGGCACACCGGAGCGGCGGCGGTGAACCTCCTCCTCGACCTGGCCCCGCGCCTGGCCGGGAACCGCACCGCGGAGGACTGCGTACGGACGGTCGTCCAGGAGTTCGGCGAGGGTGCGCGCGAGGACAACGCCTGTCTGCTCGTCGCCAAGGTCACGTCCTGAAAAACTCAGGCCCGTGCCCGTGCGCTGTCCCCGCCCCTGCCCTTCGTCTTCGGCAGGGCGAGCTTGATCTCCTCCCGCAACTCCTGGATTTTCGGGTAGCCGGCGTACTCGGCGGTGAGCCGGTACATCTCACGCAGCCGGTCCCAGGTGCGGTGGGAGGAGTTGGATCCCATCGACACCAGGGCCAACCGCGCGTACCGGTCCGCCTGTTCGGGGTCGTCCGCGATGAAGCAGGCCGACGCCATCGACAGATAGTCGAAGATCTTCGACCGCTGCCGGCCGTCCACCCGCAGGGCCAGCGCCTTCTCCGCGTAGTGCTGGGCATGCGCGGACGCACCCGGCTCGAACTCGGCGAGCGTGCGGTAGGCCAGGGCCTGCATGCCGTAGAGGTCCTCCTCCTTGAAAGTCTGCATCCAGTCCGGCGGCGGTACATCGGCCTTGTCGGAGACGAACAGGTCCTCCGCCTTCCCGAGCGTGCGGCGCATCGCCTGGCCCTTGCCCATGGCGGCCTGCGCCCAGGCCTCGATGGTGCAGAGCATCGCCCGGGTGCGGGGCAGCACGTCGTCGCCCGAACCGGACGTGGCGAGCCTCATCAGGTCCAGGGCCTCGTCCGGCTTGCCCAGATGGACCATCTGACGGGCCGCACGGGAGAGCGCCTCGCCCGCGCGGGGCCGGTCCCCTCCCTCACGGGCCGCGTGCGCGGCGATGACGAAGTACTTCTGGGCCGTGGGTTCCAGGCCGACGTCGTGCGACATCCAGCCCGCGAGGACGGCCAGGTTGGCGGCGACGCCCCACAGGCGCCGCTGGAGATGGGGTGGGTGACGGTAGGCGAGCATGCCGCCCACCTCGTTGAGCTGGCCCACCACGGCCTTGCGCTGGAGCCCGCCGCCGCGGGCCGCGTCCCAGGCGCGGAACACCTCGACCGAGCGCTCGAGTTCCTCGATCTCCTGCGACCCGATGGGGGCGGCCTCGTAACGGTCGAACCCAGCGGGGTCGGCGTGCAGGGGATGGTCGGGGCCGGGAGCGTCGACAGCCAGGGCAGGGTCGGTGTGCAGCCAGTCGTACATGGCGCTGCTGAGTGCGGATCCCGCGGCGAGCGCGGCGCCCGCGCCCACCAAGCCGCGTCGGTTGAGCATGAGGTCCATTCCCGTGAATTCGGTGAGGACCGCGGCGGTCCGCTCGGGCGCCCACGGCACTCCGTCGGGAGGCTCCGCACTCCCGCCGCCCTGCCGTTTCCCCGCACGCCCGTGCCGGACCAGACCGAGGTCCTCGATGGTCACGACACGGCCGAGACGCTCGGTGAACAGAACCGCCAGCACCCGCGGCACCGGATCGCGCGGGATCTCTCCCGTGTCGATCCAACGCCGCACCCGGGAGGTGTCGGTCGAGAGCTGGGGGTGGCCCATGGCCGCCGCCTGCCGGTTGACCAGCCTCGCGAGTTCGCCCTTCGACCAGCCGGCCAGGCCGAACAGGTCCGAGAGACGGGTGTTGGGTTGTCCGCTCACATCAAGCCCCCAGGTACTCGGCTGAGTTGACAGTAGCCCGGGGAGACATGCCGGGCGACTATTCGCCAGGGTTCGCCAGGGTTCGCCAGATGGTGTGCCACCGGACATCCGGTGTCAGGTAGGAAAGCGCCACCCCGACCCGGTCGCCGCAGGGACATTCCCCAGGATGCTCCAGGGAGTCCGGGCCGGGTGTGCGCTGTCGTCGCAGGCACACGAAGGGATCTGTCTCGCCCATGTACGCAGCATCATCCTCCGTGTCCGCACCGCCCCGGTCGCTGCACCCGCGTCCCACGGACAGTGGCCCCTACCTCGCCCCCGCGCGGCCGGCGGCCCCCGTCCTCGGTGCGGGCAGGGCACGGCGCGGCGCGGTTCTCGGAGCCCAACCGCTCAGCGGAAGACTCGACTTGTCCGGCCCCCAGGGCGCGCAGCTGCGCACCGCCATCGCGTCGGTGCACCGCATCTGCCCGGAGTTCGCCCCGGTGCAGGTACTGCGCCGCAACGGCCGGTCCGTACTCCTGGTCGGTACGACCGGTCGCAACACGGCCGTCGCCAAGTGTTTACTGGACCACTCCCCCGCCTGGTCCGAGCGGATCCATCACGAGATAGCGGCGTACCGCTCGTTCGTCCGGCACCGCCCTCCCGCGCGGGTACCGAGGCTGATCGCGGCGGACCCGGACAACTGCACACTGGTGATCGAGCGGATGCCCGGGCGGGTGGCGGCGCTCCAGCGGCACCCCGCCGAGGCACCGCCGCGCGCGGACATCAGAGCCGCGCTGGGCGCGATCTGCCGGCTGAACGCCTGGCGGCCACCGGCGGGCACCTTCGACGCCCCGCTCGACTACGCGGCGCGGATCTCGCGGTACCACGAGCTCGGCCTGCTCACCGACCGGGACCTGGGCGACCTGCAGAAGCTGCTGCACGGCATCGCGCAGGCGGCCGGGCGGCAGGGAATGGGCCAGTTCTGCCACGGCGACGCACTGCTGTCGAACATCCTCCTGTCACCAGCCGGTCCAGTGCTGGTGGACTGGGAGCACGCGGGCTGGTACCTGCCGGGCTACGACCTGGCGACGCTGTGGTCGGTGCTCGGGGACGCACCGGTGGCCCGTCGCCAGATCAGCCAGATCGCCCAGTCGGCGGGCCCGGCGTCCAGGGATGCCTTCCTGGTGAACCTGATGCTGGTGCTGACCCGTGAGATCCGTACGTACGAGACGGCCGTGCAGCGTTCGATGCACGAACCGGCCCCGGCGGCACCGGGCCCAGCCCACCCTGGTGCTGCGCCGTCCGGCGAGGAGCAGCGGCTGCTGCTGCGGCGGCTGCACGACGACTGCCAGCTGGCCCGGCGGGCCGTGCGCGCGGCGGTCGGCACTCGCTGACGGGGACGAAGCGGCCGCTGTGCGCCTGGACAGGCGCCCAGCGGCCCTTTCGTGTGTGGCGTGCCGCCGCCGGTTCAGCCCTGCTGGAACAGCTCCGCGGGCAGCGGCTTGAGGAGGGCGTACAGGTCGTCCGTGATGGGGCGGTCCCAGGCGGCGATGGTCACCAGGACGTTGTCGCTGCGGTCGAACTGCACGCAGGAGATCCGGCCCTCGGAGAGCTTGACGCGGCGCACGATCAGGAGGTTGTCGCCCTGCATCACCGGCACGTCCTCGGTGCTGACGACGGTGACCTCCTCGTCGTTCTCCAGCGCGAGCAGCAGCTGGGCCACCTCGAAGGGGACCTGCCCCTCGGGGACGTCGCGCGCCGGGGAGCCCTCCGGCAGATTGCCGATGATCATCGCGGGGCCGCGGCCACCGAACAGGTCGTAGCGCAGAAAGACGCCCTGGCAGGTGCCGTCGGGCGCGGGCAGCAGTCCCGCACCGAGGTTGCCGGGCCAGTCGCCCGGGTCCATGGCCAGTACGTCGAAGTCAGGCCCGGCGGGAGTGGCGCTGCGGCGGCGGAGGAACGACATGTCGCCAATGGTACGTGTCCCGGCCTGCGAAGTGTCGGGCGGGCGGCGGCCCTGTCGGCCTACGACAGGGCCTCAAGTCGTCGCCCGGTGCCGTTGGTGGTGGCGGGCCACCCGGGCGCGGTTGCCGCAGGACGGTTTGCACCACTCCTGGCGTGGGTGCTCCTTGAGGAAGTACCGCACGCAGCGCGGTGCGTGGCAGGCCCGCAGCCGGTCGCGGTCGGGGCTCGCGAGGAACGCGATCACGGCGCGCGCGAGGGTTGCCGTCAGGTCGTCGGCGCCGTGTACCGGCCGCTGTTGGACGACGGGTCCGGCCTCCCGGGGCCAGTGCAGGACCGGCACGGTGGGGGTGCGGGCGGCTGCCTCGTTGAGGCGCCGCACGGCCTCGGCCTCGGGCAGGAGGCGGCCCGCGTCCGCGGGGCTGGGCTCGCCGGGGCGCACGGCGCGGGCGAAGAGCGCGCGGGCGGCGGCACGCAGCTCGCGGACGGCGGCGAGCCGCGCGGCGTCGGCGGTGAACCCCTCGGTGTCGGGCAGGACCTCGGGGTGTGCCCGGACCCAGGCGGTCAGGCCGGCCGGGTCGGTCAGATCGTCGGCTAGGCCGCCGTCGCCGTCGTGCCGGACGGTGAGGGCCAGGTCCAGGGCGAGCCGGGCGTCCCTGCTGATCGGTTCCCGCATGGGGCTAATGATAGGCCTTCTGGTATCCATTACAGCGGGGTCAGTCCTTCGGCGGCGCCGGCGGGACCACCGCGACGGGGCTCGCGGCGTGCAGCAGGACGGCGTGGGTGACCGAGCCCATCATGCGGGCGGGTGCCAGCAGGTGGCGCCGGTGCCGGCCCACCACGACGAGGTCGGCGTCCCGGGAGGCCGCGACGAGGTGTCCGGCCGCGTCGCCCGCCGCGGCGAGCGGCTCGGCCGGGACGTCGGGGTGCCGTTCGCGGTACGGGGCGAGGAAGCCCTCGGCGAGGACCCTGGCCTCGTCCTCGATGACATCCTGGTCGACCACCGGCGGGGGCATCTCCCCGGGCATCATCCAGGGCTGCGCGGGCCACGGGTAGGCGGCCACCGCCTGGAGCCGCGCCCCGCGCCGGGCGGCCTCGGCGAAGGCGAACTCGAGCGTGGCCTCGTCGGGGCCGTCCACTTTCAGGCCGACGACGACGCGCGATCCGGGGCCGCCGGAAGGCCCCCCGTGGACCTCAGGTCCACCTCGGCGCACCACGACGACGGGGCACTCGGCGTCGCGGGCGGCGGCCATGCCGTTGGAGCCGAGCAGCAGGCTGGCGAAGCCGCCGCGACCCCGGGAGCCCAGCACCAGCAACTGGGCAGACGCGCCCAGTTCGGGCAGGACGGCACTGGGCGCACCCTCCAGGCCGACGTACTTCGTGTGCGGCTGGCCGGTGCGGCCTTCCAGGTGGGTGCGGGCCGAGTCGAGGACGGGGTCGTCCCGTGGGTCCGCCGGCCCGGCGGCGAGGACCTCGGGCTGTGCCCAGTGGGCGTACTGGCGTACATGGACCACGCGCAGCGGCGCCGACCGCCTGCGGGCGGCGTCGAGGGCCCACTCCAGGGCGCGCAGACTGTCGTCCGAACCGTCGACCGCCGCGATGACCGGCAGGGTGCTCACGGATTCCTCACCTCCGGGATACGGCCGTTCCTTCCGGGGGCCAGCCTGGCTCAGGCGCCGGCCCCGGGAGGACGTCTCGGGTCGCGTGTCCGGAAATGCGGGCGCGACACCCCCGGATCGGCCGTCGGGTCACGGCCGTCCGGGACGGCTCACCCGGCCGGCGTCACGTGAGGTCGAACTCCCCTTCCCGCGCTCCCGACACGAACGCGCCCCACTCGTCGGGCGTGAAGATCAGGGAAGGGCTTTCCGGGCGGCCACTGTTCCGCATGGCGATGAAGCCCTCCACGAAGGCGATCTGGACATCCCCCACGCCACGGCTGCTGGACTGCCACTGGGCGTTGGTGAGGTCCAGCTCCGGCTTGTCCCAGCCCATGAGCGGGCGCTGCTGGGTGGTGGTCTCGGCCACGTCCGTGCTCCTCCCGATTCGTCGAACGCGGCCAGCCTAGCGATCGTGCCCCATGGCCAACAGGGCACGTGAGGGGGACCTTTCAGGAGCCGTTTCAGGAGCCGGGGGGCCGTGCTCCCACGAGCCACATCGAGAAGAACTGCGATCCGCCGCCGTAGGCGTGGCCGAGGACCCTGCGGGCGCCGTCCACCTGGTGTTCCCCGGCCTGTCCGCGCACCTGGAGCGCCGCCTCCGCGAAGCGGATCATGCCGGAGGCGCCGATGGGGTTGGCGGACAGGACGCCGCCCGACATGTTGACGGGCAGGTCCCCGTCCAGTTCGGTCACGCCCGCCTCGGTGAGTTTCCAGCCCTCGCCCTCGCCGGCGAAGCCGAGGTTCTCCAGCCACATCGGCTCGTACCAGGAGAAGGGCACGTAGATCTCGGCGCCGTCGATCTCGCGGCGGGGGTCGGTGATCCCGGCCTGCCGGTAGACGTCGGCCGCGCAGTCCTGGCCGGCCTGCGGGGAGACGAAGTCCTTGCCGGCGAACAGGGTCGGTTCGCTGCGCATCGCGCCGCCGAGCATCCAGGCGGGCGGTCGCGGTGCCCGGGCGGCTCCCGCGCGGTCGGTGAGGATCATGGCGCAGGCGCCGTCGGAGGAGGGGCAGGTCTCCGAGTAGCGGATCGGGTCCCACAGCATGGGCGAGGCCATCACCTTTTCCAGGGTGATGTCGTGTTCGTGCAGGTGGGCGTAGGGGTTCTTCAGCGCGTTGCGCCGGTCCTTGTAGGCGACCAGGGCGCCGATCGACTCAGGTGCGCCGCTGCGTCGCATGTAGGCGCGTATGTGCGGGGCGAAGAAACCGCCGGCCCCGGCCAGCAGGGGCTGCTGGAAGGGGATCGGCAGGGACAGGCCCCACATGGCGTTCGACTCGGACTGTTTTTCGAAGGCGAGGGTGAGGACGGTGCCGTGGACGCGGGCGGCGACGAGGTTCGCGGCGACGAGTGCGGTGGAGCCGCCGACCGAGCCCGCGGTGTGCACGCGGAGCATGGGCTTTCCGACGGCTCCGAGCGCGTCGGCGAGGTAGAGCTCCGGCATCATGACGCCCTCGAAGAAGTCGGGCGCCTTGCCGATCACGACGGCGTCGATGTCGGCCCAGGCCAGCTCGGCGTCGTCGAGCGCGCGTTGTGCCGCCTCGCGGACCAGCCCGGCGATCGACACGTCCCGGCGTGCCGCGACGTGCTTGGTCTGGCCGATGCCGACGACGGCCACGGGCTCCTTGCTCATCGGGGCTCCCCTTCGAGTACGGCGACCAGGTTCTGCTGCAGGCAGGGGCCGGACGTGGCGTGGGCGAGGGCGCGGTCGGACTCGCCGCGGTGGATACGGGCGGCGGCCTCTCCGAGGCGGATGAGGCCGGCGGCCATGATCGGGTGGGCGGCGAGGGCTCCGCCGGACGGGTTGATGTCTGCGCCGTCGTCGAGCCGGAGGGCCTTGCGCAGGACGATCTCCTGCGCGGTGAACGGCGCGTGCAGCTCGGCGGTGTCGACGGGCCGTTCGAACGCGCCGGCCCGCTCGGCGGCCAGGCGGGTGGACGGCGAGTCGGTCAGGTCGCGCACGCCGAGGCCGTGTGCCTCGATGCGATGGTCGATGCCACGGATCCAGGCGGGGCGTGCGCACAGTTCACGGGCCCGGTCTCCGGCCGCGAGGATCACGGCGGCGGCGCCGTCGCCGATGGGCGGGCAGTCGCCGGTGCGCAGGGGCTGTACGAGGTAGTCCCCCTGCGGCACGGGCCCCTTGAGCTGCGCGTGCGGGTTGGCGGAGGCCGCCTCCCGGTTGCGGGCGGCGACGGCCGCGAGTGCGGGCTCGTCGGTGTCGCCGGCGTCGATGAGGGCCTGCGCCTGGAGGGCGGCGAGCGCCACGGAGTCGGGCCACAGCGGTGCCACGTAGTACGGGTCGAGCTGGCGGGTCAGGACGTCACGGACAGAGCCGGGCGAGGACTTGCCGTACGCGTAGACCAGGGCGGTTTCGGCGTCGCCGGTGAGGAGTTTGGTCCAGGCCTCGTACAGGGCCCACGCGCCGTCCATCTCGACATGCGACTCGGAGATCGGCGGCCAGGCGCCGACGCCGTCGAGGGCGAGGGTGAAGGAGAAGGCGCGTCCGGCGAGGTAGTCGCTGGAGCCGGAGCAGGTGAAGTCGATGTCGGCGGTCTTCAGGCCGGTCCGGTCGAGGACCTCGTGCAGCACCGGCATGAGCATCTCCACCTCGGAGTGCTCCTCGCTGGTGCGCCGGTGGACGGTCTGGGCGAAGGCGACGACGGCGATCTCGCGGTCCCGCGGTGCGCTCGTCACAGCAGCTCCCTGTAGGTGTCGTAGTCCGCGTCGGGCTCACCCGTCGGCCGGTAGTGGTCGGGATAGCGGGCGCCCTCCGTCCACACGGGTTCGACCCGCAGCCCCATGCGGACCTCGTCGTACGGGATGCCGCCGATACGGCCGTGCAGCGCCAGGCCGGCGCCGTCGAGGGCGATGTGGGCGTAGACGTACGGCACCTCGATGTCCAGGTTCTTCGCCTTGATGTTGACGATGCAGAACGTGGTCACCGTGCCGCGCGGCCCGACCTCGACCTGTTCGTCCGTGGCGACCCCGCAGGTGGGGCACGCACCCCTCGGCGGGACGTAGACCTTCCGGCAGGACGGGCAGCGCTCGCCGACGGTCCGCCGGCCGCCGAGGGCGTTGATGTAGGCGGTCTGGGCGCGGCCGGGTGAGTAGGTGTAGTCGAGGCGGGCGGCGGCGACGATGCCGGTGACCGGGTCCTCGAACTCGCCGGTGGAGCCGGTGAGTTGCGGGGGTTCGCCGTCGTACGGCTCGAAGCAGGCGATGTCCGTGATGGCTCCGGTGCGTTCCTCCGCCCAGCGGATGCGGACGCGCATACCGGTATGCACGGCGTCGGGGACCGGGGCGTCGAGGGCGTGCAGAAGGGCCGTGTCGGCGCCGTCGAGGCGGACCAGGGCCCAGGCGAAGGGGGTGGTGAGGGGCTGGCCCCGGCGGGGGGCGTGGTTCCAGGCCCAGGTGGTGACCGTGCCGGTGGGGGCGACCTCGACGAGGTCGCGGATCTCCTCGGCGGTGACGGGGTCGTACTCGGCGGGCGGGACGAGAACGCGGCCGTCGCTCGCCCGCACACCCAGGACGACGCGTTCGCGCAGGCCGGTCAGGAAGGCGCTCTGGACGGGGCCGAGGGAGCGGGTGAAGGGGAACTCGACGACGAGTGGGGCTTTGAGGACTTCGGGCATGCCACGGGGCTCCTTCGGTCAGGCGCGCTTGTAGACGGCCGGTCGTTTCTCCGCGAAGGCGCGGGCGCCCTCCTTGGCGTCGGCGGTGTCGAAGACGGGCCAGCCACGGGTGAGTTCGGCCGCGAGGCCGTCGGACTCGGTCATCTCCGCGGTCTCGTAGACGGAGGCTTTGACGGCCTCGACGGCCAGCGGGCCGCAGGAGTTGATCTGTTCGGCGATCTCCAGTGCCTTCGCGAGCGCGGTGCCGTCGGGTACGACGTGGCCGACCAGGCCGATGGCGGCGGCCTCGTGGGCGCTGTAGGGGCGGCCGGTGAGGAGCATCTCCAGAGCGTGGGTGCGCGGTATCTGGCGTTGCAGCCGGACCGTGGAGCCGCCGATGGGGAACAGGCCCCGTTTCACCTCGAACAGGCCGAAGGTCGCCGATTCGCCTGCGACGCGGATGTCGGTGCCCTGGAGCATCTCGGTGCCGCCGGCGACGCAGTACCCCTCGACGGCTGCGATCACCGGTTTGCGGGGGCGGTGGTGGCGCAGCATCGCCTTCCAGTGCAGGTCGGGGTCGGCTTTGAGCCGGTCGCGGTACTCCTCGCCGGCCATGCCGTTCCCGGCGAGGGCCTTGAGGTCCATGCCCGAGCAGAACGAACCGCCCGCGCCGGTGAACACGACCGAGCGGACCGAGTCGTCCGCGTCGGCCTCGAGCCAGCCGTCGTAGAGGCCGACGAGCATCGGCAGCGAGAGCGCGTTCCTGGCCTGAGGCCTGTTGAGCGTGAGCACCAGTGTGGCGCCTTCGCGCTGCACGGTGAGGTGTTCCGTCCCACCCATGGCCAACTCCCCTCTCGAAGAACGAGAACAGGTTGCAGTAGGGCGTGAGGCACTTCAAGGGTTTTCTGACAGGTAGTCAGTTTTCTTCGCGCGGACCCTTCACAGTTGGACCGCCCTTTGCTCTGATGACCGGCGAACCGTCCGATGCCAGGCACGTCCCGGGTCAGGAGGAGCGGTGGAGTACAACCTTGCCGACCTGTTCGAGTCGGTCGTCGACGTCGTCCCCGGCCGTGAGGCGCTGGTGTACGCCGACCATCCCGGTACGGGCGCGGAGCGCCGTCTGACGTACGCGGAGCTGGACGCGGCGGCCAACCGCGTCGGCCATCATCTGCTCGACAGCGGGATACGGCCCGGTGAGCACCTCGGTCTCCACCTCTACAACGGGGTGGAGTACCTGCAGACGGTGCTGGGCTGCCTGAAGGCGCGCATCGTCCCGGTCAACGTCAACTATCGGTATGTCGAAGAGGAGTTGGTGTACCTCTACCGGGACGCGGATCTGGTGGCGTTGGTCTTCGACGCCGAGTTCACCGACCGGGTGGCGGCGGCCCGGCCGCGTGCGGAGAAGCTGCGGCATCTGATCCGGGTGGGTACTCCTGCGCCGGAGGCCGCCGCCGTGCCCTGTGTGGAGTTCACGGACGCCGAGGCCGAAGGGTCACCGGCGCGTGAGTTTCCGGCGCGCTCGGCGGACGACCAGTTCATCATCTACACCGGCGGTACGACCGGTATGCCCAAGGGCGTGATGTGGCGGCAGGAGGATCTGTTCTTCGCGGGTCTCGGCGGGGGCGCCCCGACCGGCGAGCCGGTGAAGAAACCGGAGGAGCTCGCCGAGCGGGTCGCGGCCGGTGGCGCGGGGATCACCTTCTTCCCCACGGCCCCGCTGATGCACGGCACCTCCACCCTCACGGCGTTCATCGGCTTCAACTTCGGGCAGCGGGTCGTGATCCACCGCAAGTTCGTGCCCGAGGAGGTGCTGCGGGCCGTGGAGAAGGAGAGGGTCAGCAGCATCTCGCTGGTGGGCGACGCGATGCTGCGGCCCCTGATCGACGCGCTGGTCGGTCCGCTGCGGCACATCGACCGCTCGTCGCTGTTCAGCGTGTCGTCGTCCGGCGCGATCATGTCGGACACGGTGCGCCGGCAGTTCCAGGAGCTGGTGCCGAACGCCATGCTGCTGAACAACTTCGGCTCGTCCGAGTCCGGTTTCAACGGCACGGCGACCGAGGACTCGGGTCCCGAGCGGGGCTTCCGGGTCCGCGTCAACGCCCGTACGCAGGTCGTCGACCCGGCCACCTACGAGCCGGTGGCGACCGGCGAGGTGGGCCGGATCGCCCAGTGCGGACATGTGCCGCTCGGCTACTACAACGACCCCGCCAAGACCGCCGGGACCTTCTTCGAGAGGGACGGCGAGCGGTGGGTACTGCTCGGCGACATGGCCACGGTCGACGCGGAGGGGGTGGTCACCGTCCTCGGGCGCGGCTCGCAGTGCATCAACACCGGCGGCGAGAAAGTGTACCCGGAGGAGGTCGAGCAGGCCCTCAAGTCCCACCCGGACGTCTACGACGCGCTGGTGGCCGGGGTGCCGGACCCCCAGTGGGGCCACCATGTGGCAGCCGTCGTGCAGCTGCGCGAGGGGGCGGCGCGGCCGTCGCTGGAGGACATCCGGGCACACTGCCGTGACCGGCTCGCCGGCTACAAGATCCCGCGCCAGCTGGTGATCACGGAGTCGGTCCAGCGGTCGCCGAGCGGCAAGGCGGACTACCGGTGGGCGCGCGAGGTGGCGTTGGCTGCGGACGGGTGATTCTTCGGCCTGTCGATTGAACCTAAGGTGACGTGCGGACGTACTGGTGGTGGCAGGCTCGGCTCACCGGGCTCTGTTTGCCATGCCTAGCAAGACCGCACGGAAGGACCTCCGGGTGTCGCAATTCACTCGCTCCCGTCAGCAGTCGGACTCGACCGGGGACGGGGCGAAACCGGATGACGACGCCGGCGGGACGGCAACGGACGGCGATACCGGCACGGCAGAACCGGACAGTGGCACAGACGAAGCCGAAGCCGAAGCAGACGGTAGTGAGGCAGGGGCCGGTCTGGACAAAGACACCGGCGCGACAGAACCAGACGGTGATGCCTGCGGGGCGGAGTCGGACTCCGGTGCCGCTGAAGCGGAAGCGGACCCCCGTGCGGTCGAAGCGGAGTCGCACTCCCGTGCGGTCGAAGCGGAAGCGGGCGGTGGGGCCGCGGCCGCACACCCCGGCGTCGTCACCCCCGCGCGGAACGAGGGCGATGGCACCGACGCGCAGCAAGCCGCCCCCGATGAGGCACCGGACACGGCGAGGGCCGGGTGGTTCGGCTGGCGGCGGCGCTGCCCCCGTACGGCACGCGGCGTCAGCGTCGGGACTACCGTCCTCGCCGGTGCGCTCGTGTTCTTCGCGCTCCTCGTGCCCAACCAGATGGAGAAGATCGAGTTCGCCTCGTTCGTCCGCATTCCCGCCGAGGGCGTGCTGCTCGCGGGCCTGCTGCTCGCGCTGCCGCCGCGGCCCCGGCGGATCACGGCGGTCGTCTCGGGTGCGTTCCTCGGGCTGGTCACCATCCTGAAGTTCGTCGACATGGGCTTCTACCAGGTGCTGGCCCGGCCCTTCGACCTGGTCCTGGACTGGATACTGATCGAGAACGCGACGGACTTCCTGAGGGAGACGTTCGGCCGTACCGGCCAGGTACTGGCCGTGGTCGGCGTGATCGTCCTGTTCATCGCGGTGCTGGTCCTCACGACGCTCGCCATGGTGCGGCTGACGAACCTGATGGTCAGCCATCGTCACATCGCCGCCCGTACGACACTGGTCCTCGGCACGGCGTGGATCACCGCCATGACTCTGGGCGTGCAGGTCGGCAGCGTGCCTTTCGCCACCAAGGGCAACGCCGAGTTCCTCGGCAACCGTGTCGACCAGGTGCGCGCGGGCCTGAAGGACGCGCGGGTCTTCCAGAAGCAGGCCGCCGTGGACGCCTTCGCGAAGACGCCGCCCGACCAGTTGCTCACGGGGCTGCGCGGCAAGGACGTGCTGTTCACCTTCATCGAGAGCTACGGCCGCGTCGCGATCGACGACCCGGCGATGGCGCCCCAGATCGACTCGGTGCTCAAGGAGGGCACCAGCTCACTGAAGGCGGCCGGGTTCGAGTCGCGCAGCGGCTGGCTGCAGTCGCCGGTGACCGGCGCGGGCAGCTGGCTCGCCCACTCGACGTTCCTGTCCGGGCTGTGGATCAAGAACCAGCAGCGGTACCGCAGCCTGACCACCAGTGACCGTATGACGCTGACCAACTACTTCGGCAAGACGAACGCCTGGCGGACCGTCGGCGTCGTGCCCGGGGTGCGCCGGGCCTGGCCGGAGGGGAAGTACTTCGGCCTGGACCACATCTACGACTCCGAACACCTCGGCTATCACGGCCCGTATTTCAGCTGGACGCCCGTGCCCGACCAGTTCAGCATGGAGGCCTTCCAGCGTCTGGAGCACGGCAAGAAGGACCGTGAGCCGATCATGGCGGAGATCATCCTCGCCTCCAGCCACAACCCGTGGTCGCCCATCGCGCGGATGATCGACTGGGAGGACCTCGGCGACGGCTCGGTGTTCCACCAGATCAAGAAGGAGGGCACCAACCCCACGGAGGTCTGGAAGGACCCGGAGAAGGTGCGCACCGAGTACCGGAAGGCCATCGAGTACTCGATCCGGAGCCTGACCGAGTGGCTCGAGCGCTACGGCGACGAGGACACGGTCCTCGTCTTCCTCGGCGACCACCAGCCGGTGCCGACCGTCACCGCCGGGGACACCGGCAAGGACGTGCCGATCACCATCGTCGCCAAGGACGAGAAGGTCCTGGACCGGGTCGCCGACTGGGGCTGGACCGACGGCCTCAAGCCCGCCGAGAACGCTCCCCGGTGGGGCATGGACAAGTTCCGCGACCGTTTCATGACGGCGTACGGTCCGCAGAGCTGAGGAACTCCTCCACGGCCGCGAGGAACTCCTCGGGCCGAACCTCGTGCACAAGATGCCCGGCGTCGATGGTGAGGCGCCGGGCGTCGGGAAGCGTGTCGGCGAGGGCGGCGATCTGTTCCTGGGGAATCAGACTGCTCGGCCCGCCACCGATCAACAGCGTGGGCATGGTGATCCGCCCCATATGGTCCCACCACACAGGCTTCGGGGCGTTGCGCTGTCGGTCGGTGGCGACGATCATCGCCCAGTCGTACGGCAGCTCCCCGTCGGGACGTTCGGCGGGCGGGCGCGGCGGATCCAGCGGGAAGGGCGCGGGCACGTCCTCCAGCACAAGGCGCTGTACCAGTTGCGGGCTGTGCTGGGCGAGCAGGTAGGCGACGGCGGCGCCGAGGGAGTGGCCCACGACGTCGGCGCGGGCGATGCCGAGGGCGCCGAGGAAGGCGTGGACATCGTCGCGCATGGTCTCGTAGGCGTAGTCGCCGGGCCAGTCACTGCGGCCGTGCCCACGAAGGTCCGGGGCGTAGATCCGGCGGGGCCCGGCGGCCAGTGCGGGGGCGATCTGCGACCAGTCGGCACCATCGGCCCCGCGGGCGTGCAGGAGCAGGACGGGCGGCGCGTCCTGCGGTCCCCAGACGCGGTAGGCCAGAGTGATGCCGTTCGCTTGTACGGTGCGCTGATCGGTGTCCATGCGGGCACGCTAGCGAGGGGTCGCGGTCGGCCGGGCTTGCTCTGCCGACAGCAGAAGGACGCTCACTCCCGTCCGGAGAGAAAGGCCGTCACGCGCCGCGCGAACCACTCCGGGTCGTCCAGCCACGGGTAGTGACCGGCGCCGGGCTGCACCGCGAACTCGGCCGCCGGGAAGGCGTCGGCGGTGCGCCGGGCGAGGGCGGGGCTCGGACCACCGTCCATCTCTCCGGCCAGGACGAGTACCGGTGCCGTGACCCGGGCGAGCCCGCTCCGTGTTCCGTCCGGGTCGTATGCGCCGTCCGCTCCGTACACCTCCGCCGCGTCGTCGTTGGTCTCGTCCCCCTCCCGGTCGGCGTGGGCCCGGGCGGTGTCGTCCCACCGCCCGTAGAAGAACGGGACGAAGACGGGGTCGAAGTCGCCGGTGCCGGAGAGCCAGGCCTCGAACGCCGGGAACGCGTCCGCGAACCAGGGTTCCGACGCGCGCTGCCGGGCCGCAGCCAGCCGGTCCTCGGGCGTCGCGGGCACGCCGAGTGCCCATGGGATGGCGGTGATCAGCGCCAACCGTCCCAGCCGGTCCGGGTGCCGGGCAGCGTAGCGCATGGCGAGGCTGCCGCCCGCCGAGTGCGCGAGCACGTCCATCCGCTCCAGA
This sequence comes from Streptomyces violaceus, assembly GCF_036014075.1. Classification (NCBI taxonomy): domain Bacteria; kingdom Bacillati; phylum Actinomycetota; class Actinomycetes; order Kitasatosporales; family Streptomycetaceae; genus Streptomyces; species Streptomyces violaceus. The sequence goes on along the minus strand of NZ_CP107911.1, from coordinate 8,559,913 downwards.
CCCAGGTGTCGCCGCAGCGCCTCGACGTCATCCACCAGCCGGTCGCAGCGGTACGTCGCGGGATCGGTCGGCACGTCGGACCGCCCCGTGCCGCGCAGATCGAGAAGGACCAACTGCCGGTGCACGTCCAGCCCGCCCAGGTTCCCGAGGTACGCGCAGGCCCGCATCGGGCCGCCGGGCAACACCACCAGCGGCTCACCCTCACCGCGTATGTGGCAGGTGAGTCGAGTCCCGTCCGGGGCGCTGAAGATCGGCATGCCGTCGATGATCGGACGCAAGCGCGACCGGTCGCAACAGAGTTGTCAGAGCGAGTGCATGGACCGCAGGTCGGGGGAGAGTTCCAAGGTGCTGACGATCGCCCGGCGGCCGCGCTGGTCGGGCCCCGGATCCGTGTCCGGGTCCGACGCCATGTCGGACAGCCGGGCATCGAAGCCCGGTACTCGACGAACGTCTCGGGTGTCGACGACAGCGGCCAGGGGGTCTTCCCGTGCCCGTGCCCGACTGGAGCCGGCGAGAGGCAGGCCCCGAGGTGTTCGGCGGGTTCCCGGGCCTCCTGTGCCCCTCGTGCCGCTACCCGGATGCCACCGACCCCGTCCCGCCTCCGAGGTCCTTCCTGAGCTCACGCTTGAGAATCTTCCCGCTGGCGTTGCGCGGGAGTTCGTCCACGAAGAGCACTCTCTTCGGCGCTTTGAAGTGAGGCAGATTCTCGCGGACATGGTCGATCAGTTCCGCCTCCGTGACCTCGCCGCGTGGGACGACGACGGCCGTGACGGCCTCGATCCAGCGCTCGTCGGGCAGGCCGACGACCGCGGCCTCGGCGACCTGGGGGTGGGTGTACAGGGCGTCTTCGACCTGACGTGAGGCGACCAGGACACCGCCGGAGTTGATGACGTCCTTCACCCGGTCGACGATCGTGAAGTAGCCGTGCGCGTCGCGGACCGCGAGGTCGCCGGAGCGGAACCAGCCGTCACGGAAGGCCTCGGCGGTCTCCTCGGGTTTGTCCCAGTAGCCCTCGCACAGTTGTGGGGAGCGGTAGACGATCTCGCCGGGGGTGCCGTCGGGTACGGCCTCCCCGTCCTCGTCGACCACACGCGCCTCGACGAACAGCACGGGACGGCCGCAGGAGTCCATGCGGCCCTTGTGCTCCTCGGGGGCGAGGACCGTGGCGAGGGGGCCGATCTCGCTCTGGCCGAAGCAGTTGTAGAAGGCCAGCTTCGGGAGGCGTTCCTTCAGCCGTTCCAGTACCGGGACCGGCATGATCGACGCCCCGTAGTAGGCCTTGCGCAGGCCGCTCAGGTCGCGGGTGGCGAAGTCGGGGCGGTTGGACAGGGCGATCCAGACGGTTGGCGGGGCGAACAGGCTGTCCACGCGGCCCGCTTCGACCAGGTCGAGGAGCCGGTCGCCGTCGGGTGCGTCGAGGATGATGTTCGTCGCGCCTACCGCGAGGTAGGGCAGCAGGAAGACGTGCATCTGCGCCGAGTGGTACAGGGGCAGCGAGTGCGCGGGGCGGTCCCCCGCACTGAGGTCGAGAGCCGAGATGGCGCTCAGGTACTCGTGCACCAGGGCCCGGTGGGTCATCATCGCGCCCTTGGGCAGCGCGGTCGTCCCGGACGTGTACAGCAGTTGCACGAGGTCCTCGGTGCGCGGCTCTGGGCCGTCGTACGCGGGCGCCTTCGCCAGCCGCGCGAGAAGCGAGTCGTCGGCTTGGCGCAGGGGCAACGTGCGTGCGCCCTCGGGGAGCCGGGCGGCGAGGTCCGGGTCGGCGAGGACCAGGGAGCTGCCGGACTGGCCGACGATGTAGGCGAGGTCGTCGCCGGTGAGGTTCTGGTTGACGGGTACGTGCACCAGGCCCGCTCGGGCGCAGGCCAGGAAGGCGATCAGGTAGACGTCGGAGTTGTGGCCGTAGGCGCCGACCCGGTCCCCGGGGGACAGGCCCTGGTCGAGGAGGACGCTCGCCGCGCGGGAGACGGCGGTGTCCAGTTCGTCGTAGGTCCAGGTGCGGTCGCCGTACTCCACCGCGACGCGCGCCGGTGTGCGCCGGGCGCTGCGCCGTAGGACTCCGTCGACCGTGCTGCCGTGTCCGGGCGTCGTCATGACAAGTGATCCTCGGTCGACCGCCCGGGGGAGGTCAAGGACCGACCGGCTCAACCCTGCCGCCGCCGGCGGCGTCCAGCGTGATGGTACTGACGTATGAACCAAGAACATTTGTACGGTCAAGTCTCCTTTCCCTCAGCGATGTTGGAGGGCACCATGCGCAGCCGCCTGAGACACCTCGTTCTCGGGGCCACGGCCCTGTTCACGGCCGCGTCCGCGTTACCCGCGGCCGCCGCCCCGAGCCAGGGGCGAGCGGAGCAGCACCCTTCCCGCGACGGCCTGTCCGCCGTCGTCCGCTACACCGAGTACGGCATTCCGCACATCCTCGCGAAGAACTACACCGACCTGGGCTTCGGCACGGGCTGGGCGCAGGCCGCTGACGAGGTCTGCACGCTCGCCGACGGGTTCGTGACCCTGCGGGGCGAGCGCTCCCGGCACTTCGGCGCCGACACGGCAGCCGACGGCGCCCTCTCCGGTGCCAGGACGAACCTCGCCAGTGATCTGTACTTCCGCGGGGTCCGTGAGAGCCGCACCGTGGAAAAGGTGCTCGCCGAGCCCGCTCCCGTGGGGCCGAGCCGCGAGGTCCGGGGCATGATGCGCGGCTGGGCGGCCGGGTACAACGCCTGGCTGAAGAAGAACAAGACCACGGATCCCGCCTGTGCGGGCGCCTCCTGGGTCCGGCCGGTCACCGAGCTCGACGTGGCCGCCCGTGGTCTCGCCCTCGCCTCGATCTCCGGCGAGGGGCGCTTCGTGGACACGATCACGACCGCGAAGCCCCCGACCGGAGCCACGAGCGCCGGGAGCGGCCCCTCCTCTCGCCAGCCGGACGCCAAGGCCGTGGCGAAGGCGGCGGACGAGCTGTGGGGCGATTCCGGCATGGGCTCCAACGCGGTCGCGTTCCGCGGCGACACGACGGCGAACGGCAGCGGTCTGCTGCTGGGCAACCCCCACTACCCCTGGGAGGGCGGGCGCCGGTTCTGGCAGTCGCAGCAGACGATCCCCGGCGAGCTGAACGTGTCCGGTGGCTCCCTGCTCGGCACCCCGGCGATCTCCGTCGGGTTCAACGCACAGGTGGCGTGGAGCCACACCGTCTCGACCGGTATTCCGGCCAGCTTCCACCGGATGAACCTGGATCCGGCCGATCCCAGGACGTACCTCGTGGACGGCAAGCCGGAGCGGATGAGGAAGCGGACCGTGACGGTCGCGGTGAAGGACGGCGCGCCGGTGACCCGCACCCAGTGGTGGACCCGCTTCGGCCCGGTCGTCACCTCGCTCAACTCTCAGGTCCCGCTGCCGTGGACCAGCACCACGGCGTACGCCCTGTACGACCCGAACGCGTCGAACCTCCGCTTCTCCGACACCTCGCTCGGCTTCAGCAAGGCACGGAGCACGGACGAGGTCCTCGCGTCCCTCGCGCGGCACCAGGGCATTCCGTGGGTGAACACGATCGCCGCCGACCGGGCGGGACACTCCCTCTACACCCAGTCCCAGGTACTCCCCCGAATAACCGACGGGCTGGCGGAGCGCTGCTCGACGGAGCTCGGCAGGACCACGTATCCGGCGTCCGGCATCGCGATCCTCGACGGCTCGCGCGGCGACTGCGCCCTCGGCAGCGACCCCGACGCCGTGGGGCCGGGCATCTTCGGGCCGGCGAGGATGCCGACGCTGAAGAACGCGCCGTACGTGGAGAACTCGAACGGCACCGCGTGGATGACCAACGCCGACCGGCCGATCACCCGCTACGAGCGGGTCTTCGGCACGGTGGGCACCCAGCTCGGCCTGCGCACGCGCGGCGGGATCGAGGACGTGGCGGCGATGGCGGACAAGGGCCGGCTGACCGTACGCGACCTGCAACGCCAGCAGTTCGCCAACCGGGTGCCCGCGGGGGATCTCGCCGCCGAGGACGTGGCACGGGCGTGCGCCGCGCTGCCCGGCGGTACGGCGACGGGCAGCGACGGCAAACCCGTCGACGTGTCGGAGGCCTGCGGGGTGCTGAAGGCCTGGGACCGCACCATGGACACCGGGAGCCGGGGGGCGCTGCTCTTCGACCGGTTCTGGCGGAGGCTGGAACAGGCGGTGCCACCGGGCCAGTTGTGGAAGGTGCCGTTCTCGGCGGCCGATCCGGTACGTACCCCGAACACGCTGAACACGGAAGCTCCCGGCCTCGCCACCGCGCTCGCCGACACGGTGGAGGAACTGCGGGCGGCGGGCATCGCGCTCGACGCGCCGCTCGGCGCGCACCAGTTCGTCGTCCGCGACGGCAAGCGCCTTCCGGTGCCGGGCGGTGCGGGGCAGCTCGGTGTGTGGAACGTGATCCAGCCGACGTGGGACGCGGCCGGCGGTGGCTACACGGAAGTGCCGTTCGGCTCCAGTCACCTCCAGGCGGTGGGCTGGGACGGCAGTCGCTGCCCGGTGGCCCGCACCCTGCTGACCTACTCCCAGTCCTCGAACCCCGAGTCGCCGCACTTCTCCGATCAGACGCGGCTGTTCTCGGGTGAGAAGTGGGTGACGTCGCGCTTCTGCGAGAAGGACATCCTGTCCTCGCCGAAGCTGAAGGTCGTCCGGGTGCACGAACGGCGCTGACCGTGCCGGTGGGGTGCCGCTCCCGGTGGGGCGGCACCCCGCTCATCCCGCCCGGCGTCCGTACATCAGCCGGCGCAGCACCGTTTCGGCGGGACCCCGGCGGCCGGCGCGTTCGAGCGCGTACGCTCCGGCCACCGTGACCAGCCAGACGGCGAACGCGAAGAGCGCCATGGTGGCGCTGCCCAGATGCTTGCCGAGGCCCAGTCCCCAGGCGGCCAGCACCGGGGCGAAGAGCAGCGAGTGGGCGAGGTAGCAGGACAGGGACCGCTTCCCGACGGAGGTCACCGCGGCGATGGCTGTCGCACCGCGCCGGGGCCGGCGGGTGGTCCACCAGTGCGCGAAGAGGGCGACGGCCGCGACATAGCCGAGGCCCGCGGCGTTGCCGGTGATGTCGCGGAGCACCATGAGCGCTCCGGACTCGCTCTGCATGTCGTCCGGCACGTGCAGGACGCCGATGTGGGCGAGTGCGGCGGGCAGCGCGCCGAGCCAGCCGACCGCGATGCCGAGCACGGCCGTCAGGCGCAGCGGTGTGCGGTGGCGGCCCGGTTCCTCCAGGATGCGGCGGCGCGCGGCCCAGAAGCCGAGCAGGAAGAGGATGTACCCGCCGCCGACGAGGGTCAGCGGGGCGGCGACGAAGGTGACGAACAGTCCGGTCCGCAGCCGGGTGCCCGCGGCGGTGAGCCAGTTCCCCTCCTGCGATGCGTACGCCGTGAAGCCCGGGTCGGCCTCGGCGTCCCCGAACGTGCCCAGTTCGCCCCGGAGCAGGGCCGAGAGGGCGGGCCCGGCCGAGACGAGCACGATCAGGGCGACCCCGATCCAGATCCACCACTTCAGGGCGCGTTCGCCGCGCCGCAGGAAGGCCAGGCCGAGGACGAGGCTCAGGACTCCGTAGAAGCCGATGATGTCCCCCGCCATCAGCAGGACGGCGTGCGTCAGGCCGATGACGATCAGCCAGAGGCTGCGCCTGCGCGGGATTCTCGCGGCGTCGCGCGGGTCGGTGCCGGCGGAGGTCTGGCGGAGGTAGAGCTGCGTCATGCCGTAGCCGAAGAGGAAGGCGAAGAGCGGATAGACCCGCAGGTCGAGCACGATGATCATGGTGAACTGCACGGCGTGGTCGAGCCAGGAGCCGTCCACGGGCTGCCATCCGGAGGGCCCGCGCCGGGCCGCCCAGAGGTGGAAGGCGGTGTTGGACAGCACGATGCCCAGCAGCATGATCCCGCGGGCGAGATCGGGGGCGAGTGCCCGCTCGCCGGGCCGGACCGCCCCTCGCCGCAGCGGTCCCTCTTCGGTCGCGATCGTCATGAGGTCAAGCTAGGAAAGCGGGGCACGGCCGGACATCGGCCGGAGGGCGAGCGGGCGCCGACCAAAGGATGACGCCCGTGCCCGGCCGCGCGACCAAAGCCGCACCGCCGCCTACACCGGTCGGTTCCGGCCCTCCCAGTACGGCTCCCGCAGCCGCCGCTTGTACAGCTTGCCGTTGGGGTCGCGGGGCATCTCGGAGATGAAGTCGACGCTCCTGGGCCGCTTGTACCCGGCGAGCAGGTGTGTGCAGTGGTCGAGGAGGTCGGCCGCGAGGGCGGGTCCGGCCCGGTGTCCGGGGGCCGGTTCGACGACCGCCTTGACCTCCTCGCCCCAGTCGTCGTGCGGGATGCCGAAGACGGCGGCGTCCGCGACGGCCGGGTGGGCGAGCAGGGCCGACTCGATCTCGGCCGGGTAGATGTTGACGCCGCCGGAGATGATCAGATCGATCTTGCGGTCGCGCAGGAAGAGGTAGCCGTCCTCGTCGAGGTGGCCGAGGTCGCCGACGGTGAAGAAGTCGCCGATGCGGTTCTTGCGGGTCTTGGCCTCGTCCTTGTGGTACGAGAAGCCGCCGGTGTTCATCTTCATGTAGACGGTGCCGAGTTCGCCCGGCGGCAGCGGGTTGCCGTCGTCGTCGAAGATCGCGAGTTCGCTGATGGGCCAGGCCTTGCCGACGGTGCCGGGTTTCTTCAGCCAGTCCTCGGCGGTGGCGAAGGCGCCGCCGCCCTCGCTGGCCGCGTAGTACTCCTCCACGCAGGGGCCCCACCAGTCGAGCATGGCCCGTTTCACGTGGTCGGGGCAGGGCGCGGCGCCGTGGATGGCGTGCCGCATGGAGGAGACGTCGTAGCGGTCCTTCTCCTCGTCGGGCAAGGCCAGCAGGCGGTGGAACTGGGTGGGGACCATATGGGTGTGGGTGCAGCGGTGGCGGTCGATGAGGCGGAGCATCTCCTGGGGCGTCCACTTGTCCATCAGGACCAGCCGGTGGCCGATGTGCAGGGACGCGCCGGCGAACTGGAGGACGGCCGTGTGGTAGAGCGGCGAGCACACCAGGTGCACGTTGTCGTCGAAGGGCCGGATGCCGAAGATGCCGAGGAAGCCGCCGAGGTAGGCCTCCTCCGGCGGTTTGCCGGGGAGTGGACGGCGGATGCCGCGCGGGCGGCCGGTGGTGCCCGAGGTGTAGTTCATGACCCAGCCGAGGGTGCGGTCGGCGGGCGCCGACTCGAACTGCCCGTCGAGGAGTTCCGCGTAGGGCCGGAATCCCTGGACCGTGCCGACGGCGTACCGGTGGGTGGCCGGGAGGCCGGCCTCGTCGGCGGCGTGGCGTGCCGCGTGGGCGAAGCGCTCATGGGCGAGGAGGACCCGGGCGCCGGAGTCGGAGACGATCCACGCGATCTCCGCTCCGACGAGGTGGTGGTTGACCGGGACGAGGTAGAACCCGGCCTGGCTGGCGGCCAGATACGCGGTGAGGAACTCGACGCTGTTGGGCAGGACCACGGCGAACGTGTCGCCGCGTTCCAGCCCGGCCGCGCGCAGGCCGTGCACGAGCCGGTTGGCGGCGGCGTGCAGGCGCCCGGCGGTCCACTCCTCGCCGTCGGGCGCGACGAGCACGGTGCGGCCGGGGTCCTGTGTGGCCTGGGCCCAGAAGCCCACTGCGGGTGTGCTCACGACTGGCCGCTCCTTCCGGCGATGCGGTTGATGCGGTCCACGGCCTGTTCGAAGCCGCGGGTGAGGTCGTCGAAGACGGCCTGGACGCTGCGTTCGCTGTTCATCCGGCCGACGATCTGCCCGACCGGGGTGCCGAGCAGCGGTTCGACCTCGTGCTTCTGGATGCGTGAGACGGCCTCGGCGACGAGCAGGCCCTGCAGCGGCATGGGCAGGGTGCCGGGCCCGGCCGGGTCGTCCCAGGCGTTGGTCCACTCGGTGCGCAGCTGGCGCGCGGGCTTGCCGGTCAGGGCGCGGGAGCGGACGGTGTCGCCGGAGCCGGCCGCGAGCAGCTTGCGGGTCAGGGCGGGCGAGTGGAGGTCCGCTTCTGTGGTGGTCAGCCACAGGGATCCCAGCCACACACCTTGAGCGCCGAGGCTGAGTGCGGCGGCCACCTGCTGTCCGCTGCCGATGCCGCCGGCGGCCAGCACGGGCAGCGGGGCCACGGCGTCGACGACCTCGGGGGTGAGCACCATGGAGGCGATCTCGCCGGTGTGGCCGCCGGCCTCGTAGCCCTGCGCCACGACGATGTCGATCCCGGCGTCCTTGTGCTTGCGGGCGTGCCGGGCACTGCCCGCGAGCGCGGCGACGAGCACGTCCTGGTCGTGGGCGCGTGCGACGACGTCGGCGGGCGGGGAGCCGAGGGCGTTGGCGAGGAGCCTGATCGGATAGTCGAACGCGACGTCGAGCTGGCTGCGGGCGACCTGCTCCATCCAGCCGGTGATACGCCATCCGGACGCCTCGCCCTCGGCGAGTTCGGGCACGCCGTGCTTGGCGAGGGTGTCCAGGACGAACTGCCGGTGCCCCTCGGGGATCATCGCCTCGACATCGGCTTCGGTCACGCCCTCGACCTTCTTCGCCGGCATCACCACGTCCAAGCCGTACGGCCGGCCGTCGACGTGCGCCTCGATCCAGTCCAGGTCGCGTTTGAGCTCGTCGGGGGCGGTGTAGCGGACCGCGCCGAGCACGCCGAAGCCGCCGGCCCGGCTGATGGCCGCGGCGACAGCGGGGAACGGCGTGAAGCCGAAGACGGCGTGCTCGATTCCCAGTTTCTGGCTCAGCTCCGTCTGCATGGGCGCAGGATGCCGGAGTCCTCCGGAGGACGGAAGGGGTTTCCTGATACCCCGTCAGATTCTCGGTCAGATTCGTGGAGGCGTGCGGCGGACATACTTCCGGGGACATGCGAGACGGTTGAGGCGAAGGGGCGTGCGGTGACCGAGGGAGCAGCAGACAGAGCGGCGACCGCTGAACCGACCCGGCGGCAACTGGGCGGGCAGGCCCTGGCCTTGGGCGGTGCGCTCGCCCTCGCCTCCTTGCCCGCCGGGCCCGCGGCGGCCGCCCCGGCGACACGTCACCACCCCACCCTGCGGCACGGCTCGGCCGCACGCGCCGGCCTGCTCCCCTCGCACCTTCGCCGGCTCGTCAGCGACGCCGAGGCGTTCCTCGGCCCCTCCCCCGCGCACCCCTGGTACGCGGGCGCCGTCCTGCTCGCCGGGCGCGGCGGCACCGTCGCATTGCACCGGCCCCTCGGGATGGCGGTGCGCTACCGGGCCTACGACGAGAAGACCGACGCCGGTGTGGAGTTCCCGCCGGACGAGCAGATCCCCATGGCCGAGGACACCGTCTTCGACCTGGCGTCGGTGTCGAAACTGTTCACCTCGATCCTCGCCGTGCAGCAGATCGAGCGGGGCAGGCTGGCGCTGGAGGCGAAGGTCGCCTCGTACCTGCCGGACTTCGCACGCGCGGGCAAGCAGGACATCACGATCCGTCAGCTCCTCACGCACACCTCGGGTTTCCGCGCCTGGATCCCGCTGTACAGCGCGCCGACGTACGAGGAGAAGCTCGAGCTCATCTGGAACGAGAAGCCGGTGAGCGCTCCGGGCACGGCGTATCTGTACTCGGACCTGAACCTCGTCTCGCTCCAGCTCGTGCTGGAAGGGATCACGGGCCGCTCCCTGGACACCCTCCTGCGGGAGGAGATCACCGCGCCGCTCGGCATGCGCCGCACCCGCTACAACCCGCCAGCCTCCTGGCGGCCGAGGATCGCGGCCACGGAGGACGCACGCCCTCCGTGGTCCGGCCTGGACCGGGGCCTGGTGTGGGGCGAGGTGCACGACGAGAACGCCTTCAGCCTCGGCGGGGTCGCGGGCCACGCGGGCGTCTTCTCCGACGCGTGGGACCTCGCGGTCCTCGGCCGTACGCTGCTCAACGGCGGTGTCTACGGGCGGGCGCGGATCCTGCGGCCCGAGTCGGTGGAGCTGATGTTCACCGACTTCAACACCGCCTTCCCCGGCGATGAGCACGGCCTCGGCTTCGAGCTCTACCAGCACTGGTACATGGGCGCGATGGCCACGCCGCGCACCGCCGGGCACACCGGCTTCACGGGCACGTCGCTGGTGCTCGACCCGACCACCGACTCCTTCCTCGTCGTGCTCGGCAACTCCGTACATCCGGTACGCAGTTGGCGTTCCGGGTCCGCTCCTCGGGTCGCCGCCGCGAACAACCTGGCACGGGCCGTGCCGGTCCGGCCGGTGCGGGGTCGCGGTGCCTGGTTCTCCGGGATGGCGGTCTCCGCGACGGCGACGCTCACTCTCCCCGCGCTGGACACGTCCACCGGCGGGGCACGGCTGCGCTGCGCGCTGTGGTGGGACACCGAGCCGAAGGCCGACGTCCTGGTCCTGGAGGCCACGGCCGACGGCGGCACGACCTGGCAGCCGGTGCCCTTCACGACGTCCCGCCGGGGCGAGGATCCCCGGCGGCATCCGTCGGGCTCGGTCACCGGCTGGTCCGGCCGCGTCTGGCACCGGCTCACCGCCGATGTCCCCGCCGCGCGCGGGCTCGCCCTGCGCTGGCGGTACGCGACGGACCGGCTCTATGCCGGGCGCGGGTGCTACGTGGACGCGCTGCGGGTCGAGACGGCGGGCGGCGTGCTGTTCGACGAGACGCGCCCGGCGGACGCGTCGCGCCTTCAGGCGGTGGGATGGACGCCGTCGGCGGACTGAGGAGTCACTGGAGGGCTTCTTCCAGCACCGCCATGGCCGCGTTGTGCCCGGGCACCCCGCTCACTCCGCCGCCGCGCACCGCTCCGGCACCGCACAGCAGCACGTTCGCGTGGCCGGTCTCCACACCCCAGCGGCCGGTGCCGTCCTGGGCGTAGGGCCAGCTCAGCTCGCGGTGGAAGATGTTGCCGCCGGGCAGGCCGAGGTCCCGCTCCAGGTCGAGCGGGGTCCTGGCCTCGATGCAGGGCCGCCCGTCCGCGTCGGTGGCCAGACAGTCTGCGAGCGGTTCGGCCAGATGCGCGTCGAGCTGGGCGAGGGTCGACTTCAGCAGCTCCTCGCGTACGGCGTCGTTGTCCCGCTCGAACAGGCGGGCCGGGGTGTGCAGCCCGAAGAGGGTGAGCGTCTGGTAGCCCTGCTCGGCCAGGTCGGGCCCGAGGATGGTCGGGTCGGTCAGCGAGTGGCAGTAGATCTCGGAGGGCGGCGCGGCGGGCAGATCACCGGCGGCGGCCTGGGCGTGGGCGGTGGCCAGTTGGCCGTAGCCCTCGGCGATGTGGAAGGTGCCGGCGAACGCCTCGCGCGGGTCGACGGCGCTGTCCCGCAGCGTCGGCAGCCGCTTGAGCAGCATGTTCACCTTCAGCTGGGCTCCCTCGGCGGGAGCCGGGGGTGTGTCGCCGGTCAGTTCCGCCAGGGCCTGCGGGGAAGCGTTCACCAGGACGTGGCGGGCGGTGACGGTGCCCTCGCTCTCGGCCGTCCGGTAGGTGACCTCGGCCGTTCGGCCGTCCGTGGCGATGCGCAGGGCCTCGTGGCCGGTGGCGAGGACGGCGCCCGCGGCGCGTGCCGTGTCGGCCAGTGCGTCGGTGAGGGCGCCCATGCCGCCGACCGGCACGTCCCAGTCGCCGGTGCCGCCGCCGATCACGTGGTAGAGGAAGCAGCGGTTCTGCTTCAGCGAGGGGTCGTGGGCGTCGGCGAACGTGCCGATGAGCGCGTCGGTGAGGACCACTCCGCGCACCAGGTCGTCCGCGAAACGCTCTTCGACGGCGACACCGATCGGCTCCTCGAACAGCGTCCGCCAGGCCTGCTCGTCGTCGAGTCGGTCGCGGAGTTCCTCCCGTGTGGGCAGCGGTTCGGTGAGGGTCGGGAAGACCCGCTGGGCGACGCGGCCGGCCATTCCGTAGAACTCCTGCCAGGCCCGGTACTCGCGGTCCGAGCCGGTGAGCCGGGCGAAGGCCTCCCTGGTCCGCCGTTCGCCACCGCCGACGAGCAGCCCGGTGGGCCGGCCGTCGCGCTCGGCGGGCGTGTAGGAGGAGACGGTGCGGGTGCGGACGCGGAAGTCCAGTCCGAGGTCACGAACGATCTTCTTGGGCAGCAGGCTGACCAGATACGAGTAGCGGGACAGTCGAGCGTCGACCCCGGCGAACGGCCGGGTGGACACCGCCGCGCCTCCGGTGTGGTCCAGCTGCTCCAGGACCAGCACGGAGCGGCCGGCCCGGGCCAGGTAGGCGGCGGCGACCAGGCCGTTGTGGCCACCGCCGACGATGACGGCGTCGTACGTCCGGTGTGCGCGGGGTCCCTCGGGTGCGGTCATGGTTCTTCGTAACACGGGGTGATCCGGGTCGGCCAGATGACGGCGGCCGGGCCTCGGGTGGAGGCGTCGGTCCGGGAGGAGGCGCTCTGCAGCCGTCGGCGTCGGGCCGGGCGGCGGGCTCATCGGCCGGCGACGGCGGCGATCCGCGCGGCGGGCTCAACGGCCGCCGGCATCGAGGCGGGCGGCGGGCTCAACGGCCGCCGACGTCGAAGCGGGCCGCAGGCTCAACGGCCCTCGTCCGCCGGCCACCGCCGCCCCGCGGGCCCGGCAGCAGGCCCTTCCGGCCTCGCCGACGCCAATCCGCGCGGCGGGCTCAACGGCCGCCGATGTCGAAGCGGGCGGCAGGCTCAACGGTTGTCGACGGCAGGCGACGGGCTCATCAGCCGTCGTCGGCGGGCCGGGCAGCGGGCTCTGCGGTGCAGGTGTCGAGGCAAGCGGCCGGTCCGCACGGCAGGGGCCGGTGCCCAGGCGCCGTCTCCAGTCGTGCGCGGTCGCCGCGCACAGGCCGGCTCCCCGCCTCCGCCCGACCGCCTTCCCGGGCTGCCCGGCCTGGTTCCCCCGCCGGTCACCGGCCTGCCGACGCCCGCTGCTCCCGCAGGGCCGCCACCCGGCGGTAGAGCGCCACGGCTTCGGCACCGCGGCCCAGCTGCTGCAGGCAGTGCGCCTCGTCGTTGCGGCTGGCGAGGGTGTCGGGGTGGTCCGCGCCGAGGACGCGTTCGCGGGCGGAGGCCACGCGCCGGTACTCGGTGAGCGCGTCGGCCCAGCGGGCCAGCCAGCCCAGGCCGACGGCGACCTCGCGGAGGCTGACCAGGGTGTCCGGATGGTCTGGGCCGAGGACCCGCTCGCGGACGGCGCCGACGTCCCGGGACTCGGCGAGGGCCTCCTCCCAGCGGCCCAGCCGTCCGAGGTTGACGCAGCGGCCGTGGCGGGCGCGCAGGGTCTCGGGGTGGGTGGGGCCCTGGACGCGGGTGCGGTCCTCGGCCAGGTCGCGGTAGAGGTCCAGGGCCTCCGCGCTGCGGCCGAGGCGGCCCAGGCTGATGCCGATCTCATGCCGGGCGGCGAGCGTGTCGGGGTGGTCGGGGCCAAGGGCCCGGGCGCGGGCCTCGGCGACCTCACGGTAGGTCTCCAGGGCTTCGGCCCAGCGGCCCAACTGACCGAGGGCGTACGCGACTTCGTAACGCGTGACGAGGGTGTCGGGGTGGTCCGGGCCGAGCACCCGGGCGCGGGCGGCGGCCACCTCGCGGGCCATGCGGTAGGAGTCCTCCAGGCGGCCCAGGCGGCTGAGGTTGAAGGCGAGGTTGTGCCGGCAGCGCAGGGTGTCCGGGTGGTCGGGCCCCATGGTGCGCTCCCGGGCGGTGAGCACCGAGGTGTACACCCGGTGGGCGTCGAAGGGACGCCCCAACTGGCCGAGCACGTAGGCCATTTCCTGGCGGGCCGCGAGCGTGTCGGGGTGGTCGGCGCCGAAGGTGCGGATCCTGGCCTCGGTGACGTGCTTGTACTCGCGCAGGGCGTCCGGGGCGCGGCCGGTGCGGCTGAGCGTGAAGGCGACCTCGTAGCGGCTGGCGAGGGTGTCGGGGTGGTCGGGGCCGAGGAGATGCTCGCGTTCGGCGGCGACCGCCCGGTGCACCTCCCCCGCTTCCGCCCAGCGGCCGAGCCGGCCGAGGCTCAGGCCCGCGTTGTGCCGGCCGGCCAGGGCGGTCAGGGCGTCCGGGGACGGGGTGGGCCGTTCCTCGGGGACGGGCTCCTCGACAGGGCCGGCGGCGGGCCGGGCGATCCATTCGCCGGACAGTCCGGCAGCCGGGTCCGGCGGTGTGGTGCGCAGCCCGGCCCCGGCCGCCTTGTGGCCGGTGGTCATGCCCTGTGTCCAGGACGGCAGCCGGCCCGCTCCCGCCAGCGCGTCAGGCGCGGGACGGGCCGCCAGCACGGTCGGGACGTACGCCGGCGCGGCCCGGTGCATGCTGATCCGGCGGGCCAGCTCGCGGGCGTCGTCGGGTCTGTGCCCGGGTTCCTTGGCCAGCAGGTCCAGGACGACGCGTTCCAGGTACTCGGGCACTTCGCGGCGGTGTTCGCGCAGCGGCCGGGGCGGGGTGTCGCGGTGGCCGACGAGGATCGCCCAGGGGTCGTCGAGGTCGAACGGCGGTACGCCGGTGGCGATCTCGTAGAGCACGCACCCGAACGAGTACAGGTCGCTGCGCTGGTCGACCTCGGTGCCGCTGATCTGCTCCGGGGACATGTAGTGCGGGGTGCCCATGGCGATGCCGGTGCCGGTCAGCCGGGAGGTGAAGCCGATGTCGTGGCCGAGGCGGGCGATGCCGAAGTCGCAGATCTTCACGGTGCCGTCGCCGAGCCGCACGATGTTGGCGGGTTTCAGGTCGCGGTGGACGATGTTCTGTTCGTGGCAGTACGCGAGGGCCGCGGCGACCTGCTCGGCGATCTCCACGACATCGGCGACCGGCAGCGGGTGCTGCTTGTTGTCCTCCAGGAGCTGGCTGAGATTGCGGCCGTCCAGCAGCTCCATGACGAGGTAGAGGACGCCGTCGGACTCGCCGAAGTCGTGCACGACGGTGATGCCCCGGTGCTGGAGCGCGGCGGCCACCCGGGCCTCACGCCGGAACCGCTCCCGCAGCACGCGGGTGAAGGCGTGGTCGTGGTTGGGGCCCAGCGGTTTGAGGCACTTGACGGCGACGTGCCGGCCCAGGGACTCGTCCCGTGCCCGCCACACCTCCCCCATGCCGCCGCGCCCGATCAGATCGAGCAGCCGGTATCGGCCGTGGATGAGCCTGGTCTCCCCCATGTCGCGCGACGCTCCCCCCGGTAGCTGTTCGCTCGCTCCTCCCACTGGCCCACCCAGTATGGCGGCCTATCGTCCGAGTTTGTACGGTGCCGGGCGCGCGCCGGGGCCGAGCCTCGCCATGGCGCGCAGGATGTGTTTGGGCGGGAGTTGCCACCGCAGACGTGCGGGAACCCGGCGCAACAGGAGACCGGTGAGGCGCAGTTGCCGGGCGGCGGTGGCGGGTGCGGGGGCCGGTCTGCCGTACAACTCGTGGGCGTACGGCGGCAGAGAGGCGTACGCCAGTTGCGCCACGCGCCGCCACAGCACCTCGCGCACCGGTACCAGGAGCGGGTGCGTCGGCGGGTGGAGGAGGAAGTCGTCCACTTCGCGTGCCTCGGCTCCGGCGGCCAGGTCCGGGCGCACCTTCTCGAAGTAGGCGGCCAGCTCGGCCCGGTCGGCCGGTACGGTGCCCGGGTCGAGTCCCACCAGGCGTGCGCTCTCCCGGTGTTCGCCGATGTAGCGGTCGGCCTCGGCGTCGGTGAGCCGGAATCCGGATCCGCGCAACACGTGCAGATAGGAGTCGATCTCGGCGCAGTGGACCCACAGGAGCAGGTCGGGTTCGTCGACCCCGTAACGCTCTCCGGTGTCCGGGTCGGTCGCCGTCAGCATGCGGTGGATCTTCCGGACGCGGGCGCCCGCCCGCTCGGCCGCCTCGGTGGTCCCGTACGTCGTCGTGCCGACGAAGTCCGCGGTGCGCATCAGCCGGCCCCAGGCGTCACGGCGGAAGTCGGAGTTCTGCATGACTCCGCGTACGGCGCGCGGGTGCAGGGCCTGGAGGTAGAGCGCCCGGATGCCGGCGATCCACATCATCGGGTCGCCGTGCATCTGCCAGGTCACCGAATCAGGAGTGAACAGCCCCGGGTCCGCGCCGGTCATGCGCCTCACCTCCGCCCGGCGCCCACGATGACACAGCTCGAACAACAGGTCGACACCATGGGAACACCCGCAACACCGTCCAGTCGTTGAGATTTCACCCACCCGGCTAAAGGTTTGGTAAGGCTCCCCTTATATGCTGACGGCGCCGATCAAGCCCGCACCGGGCCGCAGCGGCATGCCCGGCCTCCCGCACGACAGGACTCGACATGAGCACCACCTCCCGCGGCCTCATAGCGGTACTCGCTCTCACGCCTCTACTGGCCGGCTGCTTCGCACCGAGCGACAGCGGCGACGGCGCCGGAGCGGGATCGGGCGGTCGGCTGCGGGTCGCCCTGGCCGTACCACCGGTGCAGGCGCTGTCCCCGTACAGCAACGACGCCACCGTGCTGAGCAAGCTGTCCGTCGCCGAGGGCCTCACCGCCCTCGACAGGAACGGCACGGCCAAGCCCGCGCTGGCGAAGTCATGGAAGCAGGACGGCGAGACGAGCTGGACCTTCGAACTGCGCAAGGCCACCTTCCAGGACGGCACCGAACTCACCGCCCAGTCCGTCGTCGACGCGCTCGACCACGCGGGCAGCGCCAAGCCCAAGCCCCGCGTCCTGAGCGATGTGGCCCTCACCGCGAAGGCCGAGGACGCCGACACCGTCACCCTCACCACCAAGTCGCCCGACCCGGTGCTGCCGCTGCGGCTGGCCAGCCCCGCGCTGGCGATCCTGTCGGCGAAGGCGTACGCGAAGGACGGCGCCGTCAGCCCGGTCGGCACCGGCACCGGGCCGTTCGAGATCACCCGGCTCAGCGGCAAGGCCAAGGCGACGCTCACCCGCTTCGACGACCACTGGGGCGGCAAGGCGAAGGCGCCGGGCATCGACGTCAGCTGGATCGCGGACGGCACGGCCCGGGCCAACGCCCTGCGCGGCGGCGAGGCCGACATCGCCGAGTGGATCCCCACCGCCCAGGCGAAGCTGCTCACCGAGGGCACCCGGCACGAAGTGCCGTCCGTGCGCACCGACAGCCTGATCCTCAACACCGGCAGCGGCCTGTTCACCGACGCCTCCCTGCGCGCCTCCGCCCGCACGGCCGTCGACGGCTCCGCGCTGGTCGACTCCGTCTTCGGCGGCTACGCCGACCCCGCCGAGGGCCTGTTCGGGCCCGCCGTCCCCTGGGCCGCCGACCGGCGTGAGAAGGTGACCGGCCGCGCCGAGGCCGCGACCAGCGCGCGGGTGAAGGCAAAGGCCGAGGGCAGGACCCTGCGGCTGGCCACCTACACCAACCGGGCCGAGCTTCCGGAGGCCGCGACCGTGCTCCAGCAGCAGCTGGAGAAGGCCGGGTTCACGGTGAAGCAGGACGTGCGCGAGTACACGCAGATGGAGGCCGACCTCCTCGCGGGCAAGTACGACGCCCTGGTCTTCTCCCGGGTGACGCTCCTCGACACCGGTGACGCGGTCGACTACCTCGCCAGCGACTTCACCAGCGAGGGCGTCTACAACATCCCCGGCCTCAAGGACGCCGCGGTGGACAAGGCCATCCGGGCCGCAGCCGCCGAGCGCGACACGGAGCGCCGCCAGGACAAGATCATGAAGGCGGAGGCGGAGATCCTGCGCACCGACGCCGTGCTGCCGCTGGTCCACGAGCAGGCCGTGCAGGGCATCGCGCCCGATGTCGAGGGCGTGATCCTCGACCCGCGCGAGCGCTCTCTCGTCGACGTCGACACGCGCGTCAAGTAGCCCGCATGAGCGTCGCCCACGCCCCGGCCGCCCGCCTGTCCCTCTGGCGGGCGGCGACGGGCCGTCTGCTCGCCACAGTCGCGCTGCTCGGGGCGGTGGCCCTGCTGCCGTGGCTGTCGGGCGCGGACCCGGCTCGCACGGTACTGCGGGCCCGCTCCGCCGACCAGAACCCGACCCCGGCCGAACTGGCCGTCGTACGGGAGCAGTTGGGTCTGGACGAGGGGCCGCTCGTCCATCTCGCGCACTGGCTGGGGGGTCTGCCGCGCGGGGACGCGGGCGTCTCGTGGGTGTCCGGAGAAGCCGTCATGCCGCAGGTGGGGACCGCTTTGTCGGTCTCCCTGACGCTCATGCTGGGCGCGTTCCTGGTCACCGCCGTGGTGGCCGCGCTGGTGTGCGCCCGCACGGTGTTCCTCGGCTCCCGGCGCCGGCTGCGGCAGGACCGTGCGGGTACGACGGCCGCCGTGCTGGCCGCGCTGCCGAAGTTCCTGCTCGCCTCGGTACTGGCCACGGCGTGCGGGGTGTGGTGGGGGTGGTTCCCGTCCAGCGGCTGGGAGGGGCCGCAGTCGATGGTGCTGCCCTCGCTCGCCCTCGGCATCCCGTCGGGCGCGATGCTGGGCGGACTGCTCGACCAGGCACTGCCCGCCGCCTTCCACGAACCGTGGGCGCGCACGGCGTACGCCGTCGGCCTCCCGCCCGGCCACATCGCCCGCAACGCGCTGCGCCGCACCCTGCCCGGCATGCTGCCGCAACTGCTGCCGACCGTCGTCGCCCTGGTCGGCGGCGCGGTCGCCGTGGAGAAGATCTTCAACATCCCCGGGCTCGGCCGACTCGCCCTGGAGGCCGCCATCGCGCAGGACCTCCCGGTGCTGCAGACCGCGACCCTGGCCCTGATCCTGCTCGGCGTGAGCGCCGGCGTCCTGATCAACGCCCTGCGCCACGCGCTCCTCGGCCGTCCCCTGCGCGACGGCGCCCTGCCGGCGCTGCACCGGCCCCCGCTCACCAAGCCGCGCTCCCTGCGCTGGATCACCGCGGCCTGTGCGCTGACCCTGGTGGCCCTGGTCACCGCGGGCCTCCTGCGCGACCCCTTGCAGGTCGACACGATGGCGCGGCTGCTGTCCCCGTCCCTCGAACACCCCCTGGGCACCGACGCTTTGGGGCGGGATCTGCTGGCCCGGCTGGGCCACGGGGCGGTGCGCACGGCGGGGGTCGCGCTCGCCGTGACCACGCTCAGCGCCGTCATCGGACTCCTGCTGGGCATGGCACCGCGGTCGAGCGCCGGTCCGACGGAGGTCGTGTCGACGCTGCCCGCCGTCCTCGCGGGGCTGCTGATCGCGGGCGTGACCGGACCGTCGGTGTGGGGCGCTGCCTGCGCGGTCTGCGCGGTCGGCTGGAGCCCCTACGCCGCCCAGACCGCCGCGCTGCTCGAACAGGAACGCGCGAGCGGTCACATCGCCGCGTCCGTCGCGCTCGGGGCGGGGCGGCCGCACCTGCTGCGCCGCCACCTGCTCCCCGCGGTGGTGCCGGCTCTCCTGCGCAATGCCCTGCTCCGGCTGCCCACCACCGTCCTGGTCCTCGCCTCGCTCGGCTTCCTCGGCCTCGGCGAACAGCCGCCCACCCCCGAGTGGGGCCGGCTCCTGTCGGAGAACCAGCCGTACGCCGAACTGGCCCCCTGGACCGTGCTCGGCCCGGCCGCCGCTCTGGTGGTGCTGTCCGTGCTGGCCGTGACCGGCAGCGTGCTGGGACGCGAGAAAGGCGAGTAGCACGGCGCCCCGGCACGTGGAGTCCCCCGGCCAGGGCGCTTGCTCCTCGCCTTTCAGGCCAGGTGTGTCTCGTCGACCACGTACCCTCGCCGCTTGTCGACGACGTTGCGCAGGGGCCGACCCTCGATGTGGCGAGTGAGGTTGTCGAGGAACACCTCGACGAGAGCCTCCCGCTCGCTGGTGGTCTCGCCCGCCGTGTGCGGGGAGATCATCACGCCGGGCATGTCCCACAGGGGTGATTCGGCAGGCAGGGGCTCCTGGCCGAAGACGTCCAGGGCTGCGCCGGCGAGCCGTCCGGCGGCGAGGTGGTCGACGAGCGCCTGCTCGTCGACGAGTCCGCCCCGGCCGACATTGATCAGTCGCGCCCCCGGCTTCATGCCGGCGAGCACGGACGCGTCGACCATGCCCCGGGTGTCCTTGGTGAGGGGGGCGGCCAGGACGACACAGTCCGCCTCGGCCAGGGCTGAGGGCAGAGTGGTCGCACCGTGGACCGTGCCGAAGTCGGGGTCGTCCGTGCGGGCCTTGCGGCCGGCGCCCGCGACCCGCATCCCGACGGCGCGCAACAGCCGGGCGGTGGCGCGTCCGATGGGTCCCGTGCCCCAGACCAGCACGGTGCGTCCGGTGATGCCATCACTCGGGCGCGGACGCCACTCGCGGCGGCGCTGGTGCTCCCAGGTGCCGGGGAAGTCCTTGGCGAGGGCGAGGATCAGGCCGAGGACGTACTCGGCGGTCGGCTGGTCGTAGACGCCGCGGGCGTTGGTGAGGATGACGCCGGGATCGTCGACGAGGGCGGGGAAGAGAAAGGAGTCGACGCCTGCGGAGGCCGCGTGGACCCAGCGGGGTGCCTTCTCGGGGTTGTCCGGCCAGGCTTCGCGGATGGCGGGGGTGATGGTGACCCAGGCCAGGAGGGCGTCGGCGCCGGGGAGGAGGTAGGGCAGTTCCTCCTCGGTGGCGTAGACCGTGTCCGTGAGCCGTTCGATGAGTCCGGTGGCGGGGGGTCGGTTGCCCCGGTAGAGGACGACGAGTCGGTCGGGCATGTCAGGCTCCGACGGGGACGGCGATGTACTTGTACTCGAGGAACTCGTCGATGCCGACGCGTCCGCCTTCGCGGCCCAGTCCGGACTGCTTGACGCCGCCGAAGGGGGCGGCGGGGTTGGAGACGAGGCCGGTGTTGAGGCCGATCATGCCGCTTTCGAGGCGTTCGCCGACCCGCAGGGCGCGGTCGAGGTTCTGGGTGAACAGGTAGGCGGCCAGACCGAACTCGGTGTCGTTGGCGGCGGTGACGGCCTCGTCCTCGTCGTCGAAGGTGAGGATGGCGGCGACGGGTCCGAAGATCTCGGTGTCGTTGATGGCGGCGTCGGTGGTGACGTCGGTGAGGACGGTGGGCGGGTAGAAGCAGCCCGGCCCTTCGGGGAGTTCGCCGCCGGTGAGCACGTTGGCTCCGCGCTTGACGGCGTCAAGGACCAAGTCGTGGGCCTTGCTGCGGCCGACAGTGTCGATGAGGGGGCCCACGTCGGTGCCGGGTTCGGTGCCGGGTCCGACCTTCAGGGCGGCCATGCGGGCGGCGAGGCGGGTGGCGAATTCGTCGGCGATGGAGGTGTGCACGTAGATGCGGTTGGCTGCGCAGCAGGACTCGCCCATGTTGCGCATCTTGGCGACCATGGTGCCTTCGACGGCCACGTCGAGGTCGGCGTCGTCGAAGACGATGAGGGGGGCGTTGCCGCCCAGTTCCATGGAGGTGCGGATGACGGTGTCGGCGCACTGGGCCAGGAGGATGCGGCCGACCTGGGTGGAGCCGGTAAAGGAGAGTTTGCGGATTTTCCCCCAGCCTCCGGCCGGGGGGACCCCCATCTCGCTCCGCTCCCCGCGCAGCAGGGGTTCGACGACGCCGGCCGCGTCCGAGGTGACGACGACGTTCAGCACGCCCTCGGGCAGGCCGGCCTCGGTGAGGATCTCCGCCAGGGCCAGGGAGGAGAGGGGGGTCTGTGGGGCGGGTTTGAGGACGATGGTGCAGCCGGCGGCGATGGCGGGGCCGATCTTGCGGGTGCCCATGGCCAGGGGGAAGTTCCAGGGGGTGATGAGCAGGCAGGGGCCGACGGGCTGGCGGGTGACCAGCAGGCGGTTCCTGCCGTCGGGGGCGGTGGTCATGCCGCCGTCGATGCGGACGGCTTCCTCGGAGAACCAGCGGAAGAACTCGGCCGCGTAGGCGACTTCGGCACGCGCCTCGGTCAGGGGCTTGCCCATCTCCAGGGTCATCAGCAGGGCGAGGTCCTCGGTACGCGCGATGATGATGTCGTAGGCACGGCGCAGAATCTCGCTGCGCACCCGGGGCGGGGTCGCGGCCCAGCCGGCCTGCGCGGCGACCGCCGCCTCGACTGCCCGTCTGCCGTCCGCGGGTGAGGCGTCGGCGACCTGGCACAGTTCTTCGCCGGTGGCCGGGTTGTCGACGGACAGGGTTCGGCCGGACTCGGCATCCTGCCAGCCACCGCCGATGAAGAGCTGTTTGGGAACATCACGGACGACAGTCATCTTGGGGTCTCCCTTTATGAGTAGAGGTGCTGCCGACCGGTCAGCGGATGCGGTCCAGCGTCTTGTAGTAGGCGCCCGCGAAGGGCAGGAACCAGGCGGTGCCGTTGTAGAGGGGGATGCGGGGCGGGGCCAGGTCACGGACGGGGCTGACCTCGGGCCGGCCGTCCATCACCTCGGCCATGACCTGCCCCATGTGCGTGGCCATCTGCACGCCGTGGCCGGCGTATCCCATGGAGTAGTAGACGCCGTCGTCGGTCTGCCCGGCGTGCACGATGCGGTCCATCGCGAAGCCGACGGAGCCGCCCCACACGTACTCGACCTTGGTCCGGGAGAGTTGGGGGAAGATCTCGCACATCTCACGGAACAGGACCTGTCCGCTCTTCTTGTCCGACGTGGGGTCGGACGGTGCGAAGCGGGCGCGGCCGCCGAACAGCAGCCGGTTGTCCGGGGTGAGCCGGAAGTAGTGGCAGACCTGGTTGGAGTCGACGATGAGGCGGGCCTTCGGGATGATGTCCCGGGCGAGCTCCTCGCCGAGCGGCTCGGTCACGATGATGAAGCTGCCCAGGCAGACCTGCTGGCGGCGCAGCCATGGGAAGTTCTTGTCGGTGTAGGCGTCGGTGGCCATCATGACCTGCCCGGCGCGGATCACACCGCGCTCGGTGCTGACCTCGAACCGGCCCGCTGCGGTACGTCGTACGCCGATGGCGGCGTTGCGCTCGTGGATCTCGACGCCGGTGCGCTCGCACGCCTCGGCCATGCCGCGCACGAAGCGGCCGACGTGCAGTGCCGCGCTGAACGGGTCGAGCAGGCCGCCGTGATACAGGTCGGAGCCGATCTCGGAACGCAGCTCGGACTTGCCGATCAGTGTGGTCTCGTGTCCGAAGTACTTGGCCAGGTCGCGCTGCTGGGCCTTCTTGCTCTCGAAGTGCGCGGGGCGGGACGCGACGCCCAGGCGTCCGACGCGACGGAACTGGCAGTCGATGGACTCCTCGTCCACGAGCCGCTCGACGGTGTCCACGGCCGCGCCGTAGGAGTTGTAGATCTCGCGGGCCCGCTCCAGACCGTAGCGGCGGATGGCCTGGCTCACGCCGATGGTGAAGCCCAGGTTGGCCATGCCGCCGTTGCGCGCGGAGGCCCCGGAACCGATCTGGCTCTTCTCGACAAGGGTGACACGGGCGCCCTTGCGGGCGGAGTGGAGGGCGGTGGACAGACCCGTCAGGCCGGCGCCGACGACCACCAGGTCGGTGTCCTCGGTCAAAGGCTTGCCGGACCGGTCGGGAAACGCCCCGGCGGTTTCTATCCAGTACGGGATCGTCTTCATTGCGGGTCTCCTGCGGGAAGGTGTTCGAAGTGGGGCGCGGCCGGGCACCACCAGGGGCCTGGGCGGCGGCGCTGTCAGCGGTGGCGCGGTCCGTGCCGGCGCGATGCTCAGGTGAGGGGTTCGACGGGCAGGACGTTCTGGCCGTTGCGGTGGCCGCCGAGTTTGCGGACGAGGGCGACCAGGGCCAGGGCCAGGATGGCCAGGGCGATGAGGACGGCGCTGACGGCGGTGACGGTGGGGTCGACGTCGAACTGCAGGGCGTTGAAGACCAGGACCGGCAGGGTGCGGGTGTCGGGGGTGGACAGGAACTGGGCGATGAAGAACTCGTCGAAGCTGGTGATGAAGGAGAACACCGCTGCGGCGATGAGGCCGGGGGTGGCCAGGGGGAAGGTGATGCGCCGGGCGATGGTCATCCGGCTGGCGCCCATGCTGGCGGCGGCGTCTTCGAGTCGTTCGTCGATGCCCTTGATGGTGGAGATCATGATGAGGATCGCGATCGGCGCGGCGAGCACGGTGTGGCCGAGGGCGATGGCCAGGGGGCTGCCGAGCATGCCGGCCGGTTCGAAGAACAGGAACAGGCCGAGTGCGATGACCACCTGGGGGATGAGCATCGGGGCCAGGACCAGTCCGTAGACCGCCGCGTGCAGCGGGAGCCGGCCACGGGCCAGGGCGGTGGCGGCGGTGACGCCCAGGATCAGGGAGAACACCGTCGTCAGGGCGGCGACCAGGCTGGACAGGGCGATGGAGGTGGCCCAGTTGCCGCCGGGCGCGGCCATCTGCTCGTACCAGCGGGTGCTGTACTGCTCGGGCGGGAAGGTGCCGATACCGTCCGCGCCGAAGGAGGTGACCAGGATGATGACGATGGGCATCGCCAGGAAAAGCAGGATGACGGTGGCGCTCAGGGCGCGGCCGAGGTGTCCGGCCCGGGTGGGAGGCAGTTCCATCATGAGCCGCTCCTTCGTGCATGCGCCTTCTTGCGGCGGAGCTTGGCCAGGCCGAGCACGCCCAGGCCGGCGAAGGTGAGCAGCAGCAGGATCACCCCGAAGGCGGCGGCGGAGTTCCACTGGTCCTGCTTCATCACCTGCTGATCGATCAGCGCCGCGACCACGGTCTGCTTGTCGCCGCCCATCAGTGCCGGGGTGATGTAGTAGCCCAGGCACAGGATGAAACTGAGCAGCCCCGCGGTGCCGATACCGGGCGCCACCAGCGGCAGGTAGATACGGCGGAAGATCGTCAACCGGCTCGCGCCGAAGCCTGCCGCCGCGGCCAGGAGCCGCCCGTCGACGCCCCGCATCGCGCCCTGCAGCACCAGGACGGTGTAGGGGAGCATGACGGAGGTGGTACCGATGACCACACCGGTCTCGTTGTACAGCAGCGAATACGGCGCGCCCGGGGCGTGCACGGAGGTGGCCAGGCTGTTGATGAGGCCGTGCTCACCGAGCATGATGATCCAGCCGTAGGTGCGCACCAGGGCGCTGATGAAGTGCGGCACGACCACGATCAGCATGGCCAGCGCGGCGAAAACGGGCCGCATCCGGGCGATGGCATGCGCCAGGCCGAAACCCACCAGCAGACTCAGCAGGGCGGTCTCCGCGGAGATCCGCAGGGTGGAGACCAGCACGGACAGGTTCACGCCGCTGAGCGCGTCGGTGTACCAGTGCATCGTGAAGCCGCCACTGTCGCCCTCCAGGCTCAGCGAGAGCACCCCGATGATCGGGTAGACGAACAGCACCAGCAGGAACACCGTGACGGGAACGGCGTTGACCAGCGCGATGCGGGAGCGGTGCCCGCGCTTCTCGGACGTCTTCACACGCACCTTGGCAGGTGCGACAGCGGTGCCGGCCACGGCTCACCCCCCGTCCGTGGCGTCGAAGACACTGACATCGTCACGATCGGCGGTGACACAGACCCGTTCGCCCGTGCGCGGCGGGACGCCGGCGGTCTCGATCCGCAGTGGCGGCGTCGCCGGAGCGGCGCCGTCCAGGCGGACGGTGATCCGGGTGAGCGAGCCGACGTAGACGGCCGTCTCGACCGTGCCGGTACAACAGCCCTCCTCGGCGCTGACCAGGCGCAGCCTGCCCGGGCGCACCGCGGCGCGCACGCTCTGCCCGGGCACACACGGGTGGGCACGGGCCGTGAGCACACCGCCGGTGTCCAGCCGCACCCGGGTGCAGTCGTCTGCTCCGCCGTCCTCGACCTTGCCGGTGAGGAAGTTGGCGGCGCCCAGGAAGTCGGCCACGAACGGCGTGCAGGGGCGTTCGAACAGGCCGCGAGGGGTGTCGAACTGCTCGATACGGCCGTCCTTCATAATGGCGATCCGGTCCGACAGGACCAGCGCCTCCTCCTGATCGTGCGTCACGTAGACGACGGTAAGGCCCAGTTCACGCTGAATTGACTTGATCTCGGTCTGCATCTGGTCGCGCAGCTTCTTGTCCAGAGCGCCCAGCGGTTCGTCCATCAGCACGATCGGCGGGCGGTAGACCAGCACCCGGCACAGCGCGACGCGTTGCTGCTGGCCACCGGAGAGCTCCCGCGGCTTGCGGCCGGCGAACTTCGACAGGCCCGCCGCCTCCAGGGTTTCGCCCACGCGGCGGCGGATCTCCGCCTTGGGTACTCCGCGCAGCTGGAGCGGGAAGGCGACGTTCTCCGCGACCGTCATGTGCGGGAAGAGCAGGTACTGCTGGAAGACGAAACCGAAGTCACGCTTTCCGGGGTTGAGTTTGGTGATGTCCCGGCCGTCGACGGTGATGCTGCCGGAGTCGGGTTCGGTGAACCCGGCCAGCATCATCAGCGTGGTGGTCTTCCCGGAACCGGAGGAGCCGAGGAAGGTGACGAACTCACCCGCCGCGATCTCCATGTCCACATCGTCGACCACCGTCGTCCCGCTGTAGGACTTCCGCAGGCCCGTCACCGACAACGACTTACCGGTCAGCGAGGTGGACCCCGGGGCCAGGACCGAGGCGAGAAGTTTGGTCCGCTCAGGCATCGGCCCACTCCCGCCAGCGCTTGGTGACAGCCTCCAGGTTCTTGTCCCACCAGGCCACATCGGTGTCGAACCCGGTCTTCAGGTTCTGCGGCGAGGTGGGCAGGGTGGCCAGGACATCGTCCGCAAGCAGCTTGGTGGCGGCCGGGACGACCGGGCCCTGCGGGAAGACCTTGGCGAACGCCGCCTGCACCTCGGGACGCAGGGAGAAGTCGATCAGCTTGTAGGCCGCGTCCGTGTTGTCCGCGCCCTTGGGGATGCCCCAGCCGTTGGTGAGCCGCCGGGCGCCGTTCCACTGGTAGGCGACCGGCTGGCCCTGCTTGATCAGTTCGTCCGCGCGGCCGCTCCACAGGCTGGTCGCGACGACTTCCTTGCGGCCCAGCAGCACCGCCGGGAGGGCGCCGGTGTTCCAGAACTTCTTCACCTCGCCGCGGATCCGTGACATCGAGGCGAACGCCCGGTCCAGGTCGAGCGGGTACAGCTTGTCCAGCGGCACCCCGTCGGCCAGCAGCGCGAACTCCAGCTCCGGGTAGTCCGCTTCAGCGCTCTGCAAGGACCGCGGACCGGCGAAGGAGTGGGTGTTCCAGAAGTCGGCCCAGCTCTTCGGTGCGCGCTTGAGGCTGTCCGTGCGGTAGGCCATCAGGCTCGCCCAGACGTTCTTGCCGACCGCGTGTTCCGGCAGCTGGTGCTCCGCGATCCCGGCGCCCTTGACGCTCTTCAGCCGGTCGTGGTCCACCGCGTCCAGACAGTCCAGGCGGGCCATCTTCTGGAAGATCAGCAGGGTGTTGTCCATCAGGTCGACCTGCGGCCGGCCCTGCCTGACCTGGGCGATGATCTGCGCGGACTGGTAGTTGACCGTGGTGACCGTGATGCCGGTCTCCTTGGCGAACGGCTCGTAGATCGCCTTGGTGAGAGCGTCGTTGTAGGCGCCACCGCTGTTGCTGACGACGATCTTGTTCTTGCCGCCGCCACTCGACGAGCTTCGGCTTCCGCCGGAACCCATGAGAGTGCCGCATCCGGTCACTGCCGTGGCAGCGGCCAGAGCGCCTGCGGTGCGGAGTACGGTTCTGCGTCCTATCCGGTTGTCTTCCATGGCGGAGCCTCCTGGAGATCGCTGGGGGTACGGGGAATCCGTGCTGCGGGGACGCACGGGTCCCGGACGGAGGGGGTGGGAGGTCAGATGCCGAGCATGGTGTTGAGCTCGTCCAGTGACTTCACCGGCACGTAGTCGTAGCCGTGGGTCACCGGGTCGTAGCCCCGGTCCAGGAGGATCAGGTTGCGGAAGCCCATGTCGTGCATCGGCATCAGGTCGTAGCGGGTGTGCGAGGAGACGTGCACGAAGTCCTCGGGGGACGCGTCGAGCTGGTCGAGCATGTACTCGAAGGCGGCGTAGCGGGGCTTGTAGTAGCCGGCCTGCTCGGCGGTGTAGACCGCGTGGAAGTCCGCGCCGAGCCGGGGCACGCTCTCCTCGAGGAAGGCGTCTTCGGCGTTGGAGAAGATCACCAGCTTGTAGTGCTCGCTCATCTTCTTCAGCGGCTCCGGCACGTCGGCGTGGGGTCCCCAGCTGCGGACGCCGTCGGCGAACCGCTTGCCCGCGTCCGGGGCCGCCGTCACACCCCACTTGCGGCAGACCCGCTCGAAGGCGTCCTGCAGCACCTGCTCGTAGGCGTAGTACTCGCCGCGGACCTGGTCGTAGCGGTAGCCGCGGAACTCCCGTACGAACTGGTCCCACTGCCCGGCGGGAATCTGGTCGCCGACGAGCTCCCGCGTGATGGGGGTGATCGGGTACTCGATCAACGTGCCGTAGCAGTCGAACGAGACGTACTTCGGACGGAACGAGGGTTCGCTCATGGAAGAGCTCCAATTCTGTGCTGCAGGAACAGGGCGTGGTTCAGTATTTGTCATTACTTTTCCGGCACCGCTGTGACGGACTCCCCCATGGCGTGGGCGAGGTGACGTCAGGTCAGACGGCGCCGGCTTCGGCCGGTGCCAGGAAGCCGACGGGATGGTCCGTGGTGCCGTCGAGGGCCAGGTCGGCGGCGATCTCGCCCATGGCGGGCGAGAGCTTGAAGCCGCTGCCCGAGAATCCGGCCATGACGATGATGTCGTCCTCGCCGGGGAGATGACCGACGAGCGGGTTTCCGGACGCGGTGTAGCCCTCCATGTAGACCGACAGCCTGATGGGGTCGGGATTCAAGTCGGGCATCAGCTCGCTGATGAGCTCGCGGACGGTGGCGAGTTCCTCCGGACGGACCGTGCGGTCGAGAAGTTCGGGGTCGGGTACGGGCAGATAGCGTGCGAGAGAGAGGCCCAGCTTGACGGAGATGCCGTCAGGCGACGGAAGTCCGTAGCAGTCGTGAGGTGTGCTGCGTACGAAGGCCGGGGCGCCGCCGGCGAACCAGTCGTGGCGGGTGGGGAGGTGCCAGGAGCTGATCAGCCGGCGGACGTCGACCGTCCGCGGAAGGTCGGGGAGCAGGGTGTTGATCCAGGGCCCCGCGGTCACCACAGCGGTGTCCACGTGGTCCGTGCCCTGGTCGGTGACGATGTGAACCCCGCCGCCCGCCGCGGGCACGACCTCTCGCACCGGGGTGTAGCGGTGCAGCCGGGCGCCCAGTTGCTCGGCGCGGGTGGCGGCGGCCTGGACCGACGCCTCAGGCCTGATGATGGCGCCCATCCGGTCGAGCACGGCGGTGTGCCCGTCCGGGAGGCGGTGCTGCGGGTAGCGGCGGGCGAGTTCCTCCCGGTCCAGTACCTCGTGATCCAGCCTGTGGGTGGAGCTGGCGGAGAGGAGGAGGCGCATGGACGTCGACGCGGTTTCGCCCATCACCAGGCATCCGCTGCGGCGTCGCAGCGAGAAGCCGGTTTCGCGCTGGAGCCGGTCCCACATGCGGTCGGCGAGCCCCAGCAGCGGAATGTACCCGGGGTCACCGAGGTGCACGGCGCGGAAGATGCGGGTCTCGCCCCCGGCCGCGCCGCGGTCGTGCCCCGGCGCATACCGGTCGTAGCCGATGACCTCGGCTCCCCGGGCGGCCAGTCGCCACATGACCTGGCTGCCCATGCTGCCGGCACCGATCACGGCGACGCGCTTCGAGATGCGCATGAGGTCGTTCCTTTCGCCGGGTGCGGCCTGGGTGGCAGTCGTGTCCCAGCACCGTGCGGACACTGAGCGGACGCTTCCCGTCCGTGTCCCGCTGGGGATGGCGTTCACTCTCGACCCGGGTGAACACGCAGGTCAACCCACACTCTGTTCCACCTTGGGGCCTTCTTGAGACGGTCTGTCACGGCGACGGACAAGCTTCGGAAAGAGCTCTCCCCCTCTTGTCACCGTGAGTGGCCGGTGCGAAGGTGACCCCCGACGCCCCGTGAGAAAGCACCCCCTATGCCGCCCAGACGTCCCGCAACCGGGCATTTCCTCACCATCGAGGAGGTTCTGCGACTGCCTGTACTCGTCGAAGGGATGCCGCGCGTCCTGGCCGGTGAATCACACCTCAACCGTGCGGTGCGCTGGGTACATGTCACCGAACTGCTCAATCCCGCCGACTTCCTCGAGGGCGGTGAACTGGTGCTGACGACCGGCATGCCGTATCCCGAGGACGCTTCCGAGCTGCGTGACTACGTCGACCAGCTCGCTGATGTCGGCGCGGCCGGCCTGATCGTGGAGCTCGGTCACCGGTACCGAAAGGTGCCCGAGGAGCTGGTGGCGGCCTGCCATGCCCGTGAGGTGCCGCTGGTCGAGCTGGCCCGTGGCGTCCGGTTCATCGACGTCACGCAGACGGTGCACGCGCTCATCCTCGACGGCCAGGGGGCCCTGCTGCGTCGCGGGAGGGACATCCAGGACATCTTCACCGCCCTGACCCTGCGGGGCGCGGGCCCCGAGGAACTGGTGCACACCACCGCGGAGCTCACCGGCGCCCCCGTGGTGCTGGAAGACCTCACCCACCGGGTCCTCATGTGCGAACTGCTCGGCCGGCCGTACGAGCCCGTGGTGTCGGCCTGGTCCCGGCGTTCCCGGGCCGCGCCGACCCTGGAGAAGATCACGCCGAGCGGCCCGGAGGGGTGGCTGATCGCGCCCGTGCAAGACCCCCACGGGCCGTGGGGACGGCTGGTCCTGCTGGAGGGCCGGCTGAACGCGGAACCCGACCCGGAACACGTCCTGGTCCTGGAGCGCGCGGCGGTCGCACTGACCATGGCGCGCCTGGCCGGGCCGGCCTGGTGGGAGCGCCGGGCCCACCGCTCCGTGCTGCGGGACCTGTACGAAAGGCGCTTCCGCTCCCCCGCCGACGCCCGCGCCCGCGCCGAGGCCCTGGGACTGCCGGCCTTCGGACACCGCCTCTTCGCCGTGGTCATCCGCCACACGCACACCGGCCACGACGAGCACCTCGACGAACGGATCGCGAAGGCGCTGGCGCAGACCGGCATCCGCGCCCTGACCGGTGAGACGGCCCCGGGCCGGATCGGCGTGCTCCTCGCGCTGGCGCAGGCCAGCGCCTGGCAGCCGGTCGCCGAGCGGATCGGCCGCCTCGCGCGCGAGGAACTCGGCCCGGAGGCCGTGGTCGCCGTCGGCCCCGGCGTGACCGACCTCTCCGGAATCGCCCGGTCGTGGCAGGAGGCCGAGCAGACGGCCGAGGCCATCACGCCCGCCTCACCCGAGCGCTGGTTCTATGTCCCCGCCGACGTCGAACTCCCCGAACTCCTGGGCGTGCTGAGGGAGGACACCCGCCTCCAGCGGTACGCGGAACGGCAGCTGATCCGCCTCATCGAGCACGACGACCGCAACAGCGGCGACCTGCTCCCCGCACTGCGCGCCTATCTGACGGCGGCGGGGAACAAGTCGGTCGCCGCGAAGCGGGCCGGCATGTCCCGGCAGGCGTACTACCAGCGCCTCCACACCATCGAACGGCTCCTCGGCTGCGACCTGGAGTCAGGCCTGCAGCGGACGTCCCTGCACGTCGCGGTGCTGGTCCTGGACGCGGGAGAGGCGGCTGCGCCCAGCACGTGACGGGCGTGCCGGGAGGTGCCGGTCAGTCCTCGCACAGGGCTCTGTGGATCTCCCTCGGTGAACTGTCAGCCGTCCGTGACTGCCTGGGGGTCAGTGATCGCCGGGATGTCAGGGCAGGAGGAGGACCTTGCCGGTCTGTCGTTGGCTCTCCAGGTATGCGTGGGCCTCGGCCGCCTCTGCCAGCGGAAAGGCCCGGTCTATGATCGGGGTGATTTTTCCGTCTGCCAGCAGCTCCAGGCACAGCTGCTGGTCCCGCAGGGTCGCGCCGCGCACGCTGGCGATCCTCACCTGCCGGCCGATGAGGGCGAGTGCGTCCATCTCGAGCCGGGAGCCCTGGTCGGTCGGTGTGCCCAGGACGATGACCGTGCCGCCGAGCCGTGTGCAGGAAAGGGAGAGCCTGAAGAAGTCGTTGCCGCCGACACAGTCCCAGACGGCGTCGGCGCCCAGGCCGTGCGTGAGCTCCCTGACTTGTGCCGGCAGTCGGAGATCGGTGGAGTGCAGGATGTGGTGGTAGCCGAGCCTGCCGAGCGCTTCGTCGCGGTCCGGCTTGGTGGTGGTGCCGATGACGGTGGCTCCGCTCAGCTTCGCCAGTTGTGCGCAAGCGATCGCCATTCCGCCGCTGGCGCCGGTGATGACCACGGTGTCGCCGGGACCGACGGGTGCTTGCCGCGCGCAGTTGAGCGGGATGGTGTAGGTCCACATGGTGGCTGCGGCTGTCTCGAAGTCGACGCCGTCGGGGATGGGCAGGATCGCGTCCTGGCGACGCACGACGTACTGGGCGTATCCGCCGAAGACCTGGTGTCCGGGGTAGGCGGTGTCGACACACAGGTATTCGAGCCCGCGTACGCACAGGGCGCAGTTACGGCACGGCGAGTGCGGAAGCTGCACCGCCCTGTCGCCGGGGTGCCACCTGGTGACGTTCTCGCCGGTGGCGACGATTTCACCGGCCGCGTCCCGGCCGAGCTGGAACGGCAGATGCCACGGCGGCCGTCCCGGCAGAGGCTGCGGCAAGTTGCCCGCGCGGTACCGCAGATCCCAGCTGTTGACGGCCGTGGCGTGGACACGCATCAAGATGTCGTCGGGGCCGACCTCGGGAATCGGCGCTTCTATGTACTTGAGCACCTCGGGCCCGCCATGTTCGAACAGGCGAACCGCCATCATGGTCTGTTCCACTCACGTTCCTTCAGATCGTTACGCGGTACATCTAGGGCTTCATGGAGCCGCCTGCGCCTTGCCCGCCCCGGCGAGACCGTGGGCTAGCGGACCTCGGACAGACGGCTCACCAGGGATGGATCAGCGACTGAACGGCCCGACGACTTCGCGAGCAGGTCTACGACTGAGCAGGAGTCCGGCGCACCCGCGCGGTGTGCGCGGCCGTTGTCAGGTGCCGCGAAGCATGGTGATCAACGGCGGTCGATGGCGGGAGGAAAGCCTGCATGACCGTCAGGCAACAGCCGCCTCATAAAACACGTACCGCTCGGCGTATGAAGCTTCCATGAAGCCGGCTCTCCACCCCGGCGCCGTCGGCCGGGATGATCCGCTCCGGGGTCGATGGAGTCAGCGGGAAACCTGAGGCGTGCTGCCCTCAGGGGCGGGTTCCTGCGGTAGGCGCAAGGTGAACGTCGCTCCCTTGCCCAGCCCGGCGGATTGCGCGGTGATGTCTCCGCCGTGGGCTCGGGCGATGCCCCGGGCAATGGTCAGACCGATGCCGCTGCCGCCGGCGGCAGCGGGTCGGCCGGGATGATCAAGGCGTTCGAAGCGGTGGAAGATGCGTTCGAGGTCGTGCTCGGCGATGCCGATGCCGTCGTCCATGACGCGGACGATCACGTGGTGCACGGGAGACGGTTCGGTGTGCACGGACAGCGCCACCCGCCCATGCCGATCGCACGCGGCCAGTGCGTTGCCGAGCAGGTTCACCAGGACCTGGGTGATCCGGTCCGGGTCGCAGAATGCGCCGGCGGGTGTGCCCGCGTCCAGGGTGAGGGTCACCATCTGGTCGTCGTACTGGGGGCGCAGTCGCTCGGCCGTGGCCCGTGCCAGCGTGGCCACGTCGGTGGGCTTGCGCTGAAGATCGAAGGCGGCCTCCTCCGACCGGGACAGGCTGGAGAGGTCGCCCGCCAGGCGCTGCAGCCGGTGAAGGTCGTCGGCGAGGGAGGCGAACATCGCCTCATCGGGGGTGAAGATGCCGTCGGCCACGCCCTCGATCTGGCCGCGCAGGAGGGTGATCGGGGTGCGCATCTCGTGGGCGACCTCGGAGATCAGGCGGGCGCGGCGACGTTGGGTGTCGGCGAGGGCTGCCGCCAGTGTGTTGACGTCTTCGACCAGCGCTGCCAGGCCCGGCTCGCTGGGGAGTTCGAGGATGTCGTCGTAGTGTCCCTCGGCGAGCCGGCGCGTGGCGGCGCGCACTCTGTCGAGCGGACGCAGCAGAAACCGGGACAGGGCGACGGACGCCGGGAAGGCCGCGGCCACTCCGAACAAGAGGCCGATCTGCAGGACCACGTCGCCTTCGACGTCGGCAAACCCGAGCCACACCTCGATCAGCGCGCTGATCGCCGCCATGGCAAGCAGCGCCAGGAGGAGCACCATGACGTGCGAGAGGACCAGCCGGTTGCGGAGCGAAAGCCGCTCCTGGATTCGGCGCAGCCGCGCACGGGACCTGTAATAGGCCGGGAAGCCGGAGGGAGGCATGGGCGGGGTGTCCTTCCTGACCGCTCAGGCGGGGCGCCCGACGAACCGGTAACCGATGGTGCGGACGGTGCCCACGAACCGGGGTGCGTTCGCGTCGTCGCCCAGCGCGCGGCGCAGAGTGCGGATGTGCACGTCCACGACGCGCTCATCGCCGAAGAAGTCCTCGCCCCACACGTGGGTCAGCAGTCCGCGCCGCGTGAAGACCCGCCCAGGGGACCGGGCCATCGCGAACAGCAGATCGAAGTCGAGAGCGGAGAGCTCCACCGTCCGGTCGGTGCCGACAAGGACGGTCCGTGTCTCGGGATCGACAGTCAGTCCGTCGAAGCGCAGCATGTCGTCCTCGTGAACCGCCTCGGGGCGGCTGTCGGTGCGCCGCAGGATGGCGCGCACCCGTAGTGCCAGTTCGCGGGGGCTGAACGGCTTGGTGACGTAGTCGTCGCTGCCGGTGGTGAAGCCGATCAACCGGTCGACCTCCTCGTCCCGGGCGGTGAGCATGATCACCGGGATCTGGCTCGCCTCCCGGATGCGGCGCAGGACCTGGAATCCGTCCAGCCCGGGGAGCATCACATCGAGCACCACGAGGTCCGGCCGGTCGCGGGTGACGGACTGCAGGGCGGACGGCCCGTCCGCGGCTTCGGTGACGTGGATCCCGTCCGCCTCCAGGTAGCCGCGCACGGTCATGCGGATCTTGGGTTCGTCATCGACGACCAGAACGCGCTGCGTACTCATCGTGCTCGCTTTCCATCGTCGAGGTGGGAAGGGGGGAGGACCGTCAGGGCCGTGGGGTGACCGGCGGTGTGGAGGTCGAGGGCCTTGAACGTGGCCAGCGTAAGGGCGCGCACGTCACCGGGCGGGAAGAGGTAGCCGTTGCGGCCGGGGTGGACCAGGTGCGGCAGTGCCATCGCGTCGGCCGCGGCAGCCGCGTTCGCCCGGCCGGGCGACGTCGATTCCGTCGGTGGCCCTTCCGCCGGCCGGCGCTGATCTTTGCACCGAGCGCCGCCCGCGCCCCGTCGGCGGGGCATCGGGCGGCGGGCTCGGCGTGCGGTCGCGGCTCAGCGCGAGCCGGCGCGGCGTATACGCGCCCGCAGCTTCGGGAACTGCTCGAGGGCGTTGTTCCGCTCGAGAGCGATCCGCTGGCGTCGGCTGTACATCTCGTCGACGGTCGGTTCGGGGTCGCCCGCCTTGAGATTCGGCAGGCTGCCCTTGAGGAAGGGCATCGTCTCGACGTTGTCGGCCGCGTAGAGGTGGCGGGTCGCCGGCCAGTCGCTGCCGAACATGATGTGGTCGTCGGGCACCAGCGACGACAGCGGCTCCAACTGCGCGGCGGTGAACGCCTGTGCGTTGTCGAAGAACATCCGCTTGATGTACTTGAGCGGTCCTTCCGGCAGCACCTCGTTGAACGGCGGGAAGGCCGAGTGCCGAGTCGCGAGCCGGAAGGCCAGGAACGGCAGTGCCCCGCCGCAGTGCGTGAAGTGCCAGCGGATGTTCGGGTAGTCCCGCAGCACACCGTTGTAGATCAGGCTCGTCATCGCACGGGTCGCGTCGAAGTTGTACTCGAAGACGTTGTTGCCGGCCGGGATGTCGGGGCCGAAGCAGAGCTTGGGAGCCGGGTTGTTCTCCGGACCCGTCGGGTGGACATAGACGTAGGCACCGCGTTCATTGAGGATCTCGTACAGAGGCGCCAATGAAGGATCACCCAGGTAGGTGCCCTTGTAGTTGGTGAGCAGGCAGATGCCGTCGAGATCCAGTTCGCCGAGCGCGCGGTCCACCTCGGCCACCGAGCCCTCGATGTCGGGCATCGGAGTGACCGCGAAGATTCCGAACCGGTCACCACGGGTCTGCACGAGGTCGCGGGCCCAGTCGTTGACCGCGCGGGCGGTGGCGCGCCGGTCGTCGACCGGGCCGACGGTGACCTGGAGGTCGCCGAACGACAGGACGCTGGCCTGGATCCGGTACTGGTCCATGAAGGCCAGGTGCCGATCGACCGACCACGGACCGTACGCCCCGTTAATGGCGCCGAGCAGGCCATAGCGCTTCAGGTAGTCGTTGTACACGTCGGGGCTGTAGTGCGCGTGGGTGTCGATACGCCAGTTGCCCTTCGGCAGCCCCGGGCCGGACGGTGCCGCCTCCGGAGTAGCCATGGCAGCCGGCACCGTGACCGCCGCCGCCGTGACAAGCGCCGCAGCCGATGCCCCTTCGATCATCCTTCGACGCGAGATGTTCCGTCGCAGGTTCATATCCGGTCCCCCACTTCATTCTGTGTGCGAGTCAGGTCGTATGTGTGTACGCCACGGCGCCGTCGCCAGGCCGGGCAGTCTGCGCAGGACGGCGATGGTCCCCGCCGTGTCGCAGACCGCTGCCACCACGCGCGGGCGGGCGCGCGGTGCAGGCCAATCGGGGGGCGCGAGCGGGTAAGTCGCTCCTCTGCCGGGCCAGTCGCCGTCAGCAGATCGATCCGGCGCTCACGTGTGGGAACCCCATGGCGCCACGTTGCCGCGCCGGTCGGCAGGCGGCTCCACACAGGTGCAACGCTGTCCACCGGCGGGACGAGGAGTTTGTGCATGACCGCCAGACAACAGCCGCCTCATAAAGCACATGCCACTGAGCTCATGAAGCTTCCATGAAGCCGATCGCCGGACTGGCGCCCTTTCGGAAGGGCAGGCGCTGCCACCCGCTGGCCTCTGTCCAGAGCCCTCGGCGACTGCTACTGGGCGTCCCGCGGTGCGTCGGCGCGCTGCAGCACGGTGAGCCACTGGGCCACGACGGCGTCGATGAAGGCGTCGGAGACCTGGCCGCGGTCGAGGAAGAGCCGGGCGAGGACGGGCCCGTACAGCAGGGTGAACTCGTCTTCGCTGATCTGGACACCCGAAGGCTCCAGCAGCCTGTTGAAACCGGCGTAGCGGTCCTCGCCGATGCGGACGAGTGCCCGGGCACTGTCGGGATCGTGGTCAGCCTGGGCGGTGACGGCCAGAGCCGCGGTTCGCACGGACGGCACACTGACCCCGGCGCGCAGGCTCTTCAGCCAGGCGGTGGCCACGGCGCCCACGTCGCTGCCCGGTTCGGGATAGGTGCCGAGGTCGGGGCCTTCGAGGACGAGGTCGAAGAGCAGTGCGGCTCGGGTGGGCCAGTGCCGGTAGAGGGTCTGGCGGGTGACGTCCGCCCGCTCGGCCAGCAGGGCATAGGTCAGTCCGGCCGGTCCTACCTGAGGCAGCAGTTCTCGCGCGACGGCCAGCACACGGTTGCGGGTGCGCTGCACGCGCGGGTTGCCCGGGGTCGGCTGACGGCGATGGAGGGGCTGCTTCATGCCGCCACCCTACCCACAAATCATACGTCGAGTGTGATTGAGGTCACAGGTCGATCCGAATCATACATAGCGTGTGATAGACCTTGGAGAGTAATCACACGCATTGGATGATTCTTGCGTGACCGTGCACGTTCGAAGGGCGGATGACCATGTCACCTCGCAACCTGCTCGCACCCACGTTCTCCCGCACGCGCCTCGGTTCCGGCCCCGGCCTGCTCCTCGCCCACGGCGCCGGCAGCAGCCTGGCCGGCACCTACGGCCCAGTCCTGGAAGCTCTCGCCGCCCGCCACACCGTCGTCGGCATCGACTACCCCGGCAGCGGCGACACCCCCCGCTCCACCGCCCCGCTGTCCGTCGACGACCTCGCCGACCAGCTCATCGCCGCCGCCGACGCAGAGGGCCTCGACCGCTTCGCCGTGTCCGGCTTCTCCCTCGGCGGCCCGGTCGCCATCCGAGCCGCCGCCCGCCACCCAGAGCGCGTCACCGCACTCGTCCTGACCGCCGCCTTCCCGCACCGCGACAACCGGCTCGCTCTCGCGTCCTCGGTCTGGAGCAAGATAGCCGCGTCCGGCGACCGCGAGCTGCTCGCCGAATTCCAGCTCCTGATGGCCCTCGGCACCCAGGCGCTGGAGTCGATGCCGGCCGAGCAGCTGCGGCAGACCCTCGGCTACGTCGCCGCCGGCGCGGCCGACGGCAGCTCCGAGCAGACCGACCTCGTCGGCCAGGTCGACGTCCGGGACGACCTCGCCGGCATCAAGGTCCCCACCCTGGTCGTTTCGACCACCGACGACCGGCTCACCTCCACCGCCCTGCACCGCCACCTCGCCGAGACCATCCCCGGCGCCCAGCTCGCGGAAATCGCCACCGGCCACCTGCCGATGCTGGAGCGGACCGACGAGTGGCTGCGGCTCATCACCGACTTCCTCGGCAAGCACCACGCCTGAACGCACACCACGAGTGGGGCCACGCGGCGAACGGCGGCGTAGCCCCTCACCCGGACCACCCATTCATCACGACTCACCAACACGCAAACGGGCCGCCTCCCGGTCCCGGATCACTTGAATCCCTGTGGGTTGGTAGACCCGCTTCCCCCCTCGAGTTCATGGAGGAATCATGCTCAAGTTAGGCAACCTCGACGAGTCCACCGCCTTCCGCGACCAGCAGAAGGAGAAGGCGAAGAAGCTCCCCTGACACCGGCACAGCTGATGATCGTGGCGGCACAGCTGGAATCTGCACGAGGCGCTCGTGACGATGGGCGCGAAGAGTGAGCTGTTCCTGCTCGACGGCTACCGACACGGATTCATCAACGCCGCCCGACAAGGCAACCTGCAGTTCGAGGATCTCCTCGACAATGGTCGGCCGGCCGCCGAGGGTGCCGCTACCGCGCGCCGGTTTGCCGGTGCCGACGACGATGGCACACCAGCCAGGTTCGGTTTCGATGACATCGCCGGCTTCTTCGCCCGGCACCTCGGCGTCACCTCATCTGCACAGGCAGTCGCTCGGTCTCGGAAGTAGCACCGCTGAGCCCGACCATCCAAGGTCCCCGACAGAGTCAAACTCAGCGCAGTTGCTCGGCCAGTCCGACGATGATGTCCTCCGGGCCGCGGAGGTAGCAGAGCAGATGGCTGTCCTCGAACCGGGCGATCTCGCCGACGAGTTCGGCGCCGTGAGGGCGCAGGCGGGCGACGGTGTCCTCGAGGTCGTCGACGGCGAACATGACGCGGTGCGTGCCCAGAATGTTGTGCGGCCGGTTGCGCGGCCCGGCGCTGATCGCCGCGGGGCTGCGGTACTTCGCCAGCTCGAGCCGGCTGTGACCGTCCGGGGTCTTGACCATCGCGATGTCACAGCGGACGCCGTCGAGTCCGGTGCACTGGTCGGCGACGAGGCCCTCGACCTCCGCCCTGCCCTCCAGCTCCATACCGAGTTCCACGAAGAACGCGATGGCGGCATCCATGTCCTCGACGACGATGCCGACGTTGTCCATCCGCTGAATCGCCATGCTGGTTTCTCCTTCTTCCTCGTGCGGCCGGCGGTGGCCGCTGACGTCCCTGGGACGGAGCCGGTGGCACCTTCTCGACATCCGCAGACCGCCGAACCCGAAAAATCTGGATCGCGCCTCAGCACCGCTACGGCAGACCCGCGAGCCAGGCCACCACCGAGGGTGAGTGTGGCGCAGGCGGCCGCTCCCATGAAGACGATCAGCCTCAGCCTGCCGTCCCCGCTGTTCCATGCTTCCTCGACGGGCCCCGCCGCGCGGCGCCGGCGCGAGCTGGGGCCGCGCTGCCCCCGGCGGGCCGAGCATCCGTGGACGGGAACGCAGATCAGCGCTGGATGGGGCTCTGGGAACAAGCTCCGGTACGTCACCGTCCAGCCGAACCTCGTCGCCGAGGTACGCGCTGACACAGCGGTAGACCGCGGCCGGCACCGGCAACCCAGTGCCCTACCTGGGACACTTGAGTTCCAGCCGCAGACGGCGCCGCCCCAAGAGGTTCGACAGCCGAGCCCGCGTGCGCGAGATGCTGAGCTACCTTGCCCCGCCTCGCCACCTGTGTCTCGCGGCTCGCACTGACCCAGGAGGGGATCAAGGGATGGCTGAACCGGATCACCTGGCCAGGGAATTCGGGCTGACGGCTGCCGCCCTTCCCACGTTGACCAATGAAGACTCAGGAAGCAAGCGCGCTCTTTCGTGCCGACTGAGAATCCTCGTCACAGCCCGTGTGACCGGGATCGATAGTTGACACAAGGCAACGTTCCTCACCTGCACTGATGCCAAGTAACTTCAGCGTTGGAGACACGGAATCAGAGAGACAGTTGGCACTTTGGTACAGCGCAGGTCACGAGGGGCGTCGCAGCAGGAACGGCTGCTCTGTGGCCGACAAACTTCAGATCCCGATAAAGCTCCCTTGTTGATGACCCCTACGGTGCTGCATCCACCAATCCCCCCTCCCCCGGCCGCGCGAGCGGCGGCGATGTGGGCGAACGGCAGATCGTTGATCATCGGGACCCAGTGGGCCAGCTGGGGATCGAAGGCGTAGGACATGGTGCTCTGCTCCTCGGAAGTGCGTCTGCCATGGCGTGAGCCCGTCTTCCCAAGGTGCGGAGGATTCGTTCCTGCTGTCGGCGTGGTGGGCCAGGCCCTGCCTGACGGAAGTCGCGCCCAGCCGGACGAGGATCGCCGTTTGAAGGTCTGCCTCAAGAGACGTACCAACGGCCATCGACGTGCGGGCGGATCCCGTCGGATCAGGACCGAGCATCCGGTGCCGGTGCTCGGGCTGGGCCGACGGCACATATATGTGCCGTCGGCCCAGCCCGAGCTCCTCACCTGCTGCTGTCTTGATCAGAGGTTCAGCAGGTGTGCCGCGTTGCGGTGTGCGATGCGTGTGAGGTCGGCGCGGGAGAACGGCGCTGAGCTGAGGAACTCGACTGCTTCGGCCGTTGATTCGTAGGGGTAGTCGACGGCGAACAGCAGCCGGTCGGCGCCGATGGCCTGGACGGCTCCGAGAAGAGCCGCGTGGGAGAAGACGCCGCTGGTGGTCGCGTAGAGGTTGTGCCGCAGGTAGTGGGAGGGCAGGTGTCGTGGCCTGCTTTTGGGGTCGGCCTGGTGGTAGCGGCTGTCGAGCCGAGCCAGCTGAAAGGGAAGCAGTTCTCCCATGTGCCCCAGCGTCACCGAGGCCCCGGGGAACTCGTCGAACACTCCCCCGTAGATCAGGCGAAGGGCGTGGGCGCCGACCTGCGCTGTCCATCCCCAGGACGGTCCGCTCAGCACGGGATGTCCCTGGAACACCCGCCACTGATCGGCGGGGAAGAGCGCGGGATGGAGGTAGAGCGTCACGCCGAGCCGTTCAAGCTCGGCCCACACCGGCCGGAACTGCGGCTCGTCGAGGTAGTGGCCCTGAACGTGGTCGTTGTGCAGGACCCCCTTGAGGCCCAGTTGCTCCACCGCCCGGCGCAGCTCGGCCACGGAGGCCTTCGGGTCCTGCAACGGCAGGGTGGCGAAGCCGACGAACCGTGTCGGGTGGGCGGCGACCACTTCGGCCAGGTGGTCGTTGACCCGGCGGGCCGTGGCCACGGCCTCGGAGGGGTCCTCGATGGCCTCCACGCCGGGTGAGGTGAGCGACAGGACCTGCATGTCCACTCCGTGCTCGTCCATGTCCGCCAGCCGCAACTCCGTGAAGTCGGCGAGCCGGCGCCCCCACTCCTGCCCCCAGCCGGGAGGCATACGGGCCGCGCCCGGCCACGGGATCAGCTCCGGAACGGAGAACGCCTCTTCGACTGCGATCACCTTCATGCCGCGCCCCGGGCGGCCAGCGGTCTCAGCCGGCGTGGAGGTGGCGGTCTGGGCGGCGGCGGGCGGGGCCGCGAGGGCTGCCGTGCCGGCGGTGGCGCCGGCCGCGGCGGCCAGCAGACGCCGCCGCGAGGCGCCCGCGGCGAGGGGGGATACAGACGATCTTGTCGTCATCGTCACGCCTTTCTGGGACATGGGATCGGGCTGGGAACCGATCCGCCCCACCATTAGGTAACCTAATCGTAGGCTACCTAATGAAGGATGATCTCGGAAGCTCGGGTGATGTTGGGCACCAGGTCTGACCGGCTTACGATCGGCAGACCGCGCCAAACCGACCGCCCCACCGTGAAGGCAGAACCACATGTCCTCCTCCCCGTCTGAATCCGAGCCGCTCATCCGGCTCCTGTGGCGCGCACACAACTGGTTCCGAGCCGCTCTGACCACTGCGTTCGAGGCCCAGGAAGACGGGGCCGGCATCAGTGCGGCACACGTGACCCTGCTCAGTCAGCTCCCGCCAGAGGGGGCGAGCATCGCCGAGCTGGCCCGGCGTCTGGGCGTCAGCGCCCCGACAGCGCATCAGTGGGTCCACGAACTTGTCGCCCTGGGCGTGGTGACCGTGGAGAGCGATCCGCGGTCCGCCCGGTCGAAACTCGTGCTGCTCTCGGCGGCCGGTGTCCGGCGCCGCGAGGAGACGATGCAGATACTGGCCGGGCTCGAAGCCGCGCTCGCCGGGCGCGTCGGTGCGGATGCTGTTATCGCGCTGCGGGCCGCCCTGGAGGAACCATGGGGATCTCCGGAATCGACGGTAGCGGAACTCCCCGACCCTTCCACCCCGTAACGCTGTTGGCTCCCGGGCGCAGTGGCCAGTCCCTCCCCGGACAACAGGCCCAAGGTCACCACACGCGGACCGCATGACTGGTCCGGCACGAACCTGCACGACAGCCAGGCCGCGCTCCACCAGACATCCCGCACCCCATCAACGTGGTTGGCCTACCGCTGATAGATACGAACACCGTCTGGAACCAGAGCCGAGCGGTCTGCTAGAGATGATCGGATCGTCCTGCGTCGTGGTGTAGGCGACCAGCCTTGCGGGTTCCAGTACGAGGCCGCTGACGATCTCCGCAGACGCGGCAGTCCACGAGGCGCCCTGCGGAGGCCAGTGACCACCCGGCCGCGGCGGAGCCACCGTCACCGACCTGCGGATCCCGCTGCTTTGATCGGCTACACCACTCGGCGAGACGCTATCGTGACTGGCCGCGAAGCCCTGAGCGTGGAACTGGACCCACTCCGCATCACGGCTCCAAGCACCTGGTGGAGCACCACCACCGACTGCTGCGCGAAATCGGCGCGACTCACTTGCAGATCAAGGTGGACGAAGCCATCGAGACCTGACCGGGGCCCGGAACACACCGGAGGGCTCAGTTGATCGTGGTGCCAACTAGCCCTCTTTTGCGCCAACTGAAAATCCTCGCCACAGCCCGTCAGCGCCGCACCCGCGGCATCCCCAGTCCGATCCACGAGATGATCTCCCGCTGGATCTCGTTGTTGCCGCCGCCGAAGGTGAAGATGACCGCCGAGCGGTAGCCGCGTTCCAGTTCGCCGCGCAGGACCGCGCCCGCCGAGCCCTCCTTCAGGGTGCCGGGGGCGGCGACGATCTCCATGAGCCAGGCGTAGGCGTCGCGCCGGGCCTCGGAGCCGTAGACCTTGACGGCGGAGGCGTCCTGCGGGGTGAGGGTGCCCTCATGGACGGAGTTGACCATCTGCCAATTGAGCAGCTTGAGGGCGTCCAGCCGGGTGTGGGTGCGGGCCAGGAGGCGGCGTACCCAGGGCAGGTCCGCGACCCGGCGGCCGTCGGCGAGCTTGGTCTCCGTCGACCAGCGCTGCACGTCGTGCAGGGCACGGATCGCCATGGTGCCGTGGGCGGCCAGGGTCACGCGCTCATGGTTGAGCTGGTTGGTGATCAGCCGCCAGCCCTGGTTCTCGGCGCCGACCCGGCGGGAGACGGGGACGCGGACGTTCTCGTAGTAGCTGGCCGTGGTGTCGTGCGAGGCGAGGGTGTTGATCAGGGTGCAGGAGTAGCCGGGGTCGGTGGTCGGCACCAGCAGCATCGTGATGCCCTTGTGCGGCGGGGCGTCGGGGTCGGTGCGCACGGCCAGCCACACCCAGTCGGCGGTGTCGCCGTTGGTGGTCCAGATCTTCTGCCCGTCGACGACGTATTCGTCGCCCTCCCGTATCGCACGGGTCCGCAGTGACGCGAGGTCCGTGCCCGCGCCGGGCTCGCTGTAGCCGATGGCGAAGTCGATCTCGCCGGAGAGGATCTTCGGCAGGAAGCAGGCCTTCTGCTCGTCGGTGCCGTAGCGCATGATCGTCGGACCGACGGTGTTCAGCGCCATCAGGGGCAGCGGGACGCCGGCCTGGGCGGCCTCGTCGAAGAAGATGAACTGTTCCATGGCCGTCAGGCCCCGCCCGCCGTACTCCTCGGGCCAGCCCACGCCGAGCCAGCCGTCCGCGCCGAGCCGCCGGATGGTCTCGCGGTAGAACCGCTTCTGGTCGGCGGGGTCGCCGTGCCGGGCGTACATGTGGTCCGGGACCAGTTCGGCGAAGTAGGCGCGCAGTTCGGTGCGCAGCCGCTGCTGCTCGGGCGTGTATTCGAGGTGCACGGCGCCTCCAGGCTCCCCAAGGCCGGTCCTGTCGGCGCACACCGTAGAACGTGTTTCAGAAATTGGGAATGGCCATGTCACCTCGGTGTCGGTCGGCTCGGTTCAGCGTGGTCTCAGTGCGGGCTCAGTTCAGCGTGGCGAGGAAGTCCGTGCAGGCGCGTGCGCAGGCGCGGCATGCCGCCGCCGAGTCCTCCGCCCCCGGCTGCCGGTCGAAGGCGTGGGCGGCCTCCAGACACACGGTCCGGCACCACTCCACCTGGGTGCGGATGCTGCCCTCGTCCACCTGGTTCTGCTCAGACAGCACACGGCAGGTCGCGTCGCAGACCTCCGCGCACATGATGCCCTTGCGTCGTACGAGTTCCTGGTTCTCGGTGCCGTCCGGATCCACAAGGCTCGCGCGCAGCGCGCACGCCCGCGCGCACTCTGTACACGCCTGCGCGCAGGCGAAGCGGTCCTCCAAGAACCGGAACAGCTCCTGCTGGGATGTCGTCGGAGTCACACCGCGCGGGTAGCCCCGGTCGATGCCCGTCAAACCCGGTGTTCCCAAGGGGTGCGTTTCGAGGCGACCGGGTTCATGGTGAGGACCAGGGGTACTCGCGTGCCATGCATACCGCATGGATGGAGATGGCCGCGGGCCGTGGCGCCCTCGGCATCGGGCTGGTCGTAGCAGGTGTGGTGGTCGTGGCCCTGCTGCT
Source organism: Streptomyces violaceus (assembly GCF_036014075.1). Lineage (NCBI taxonomy): Bacteria > Bacillati > Actinomycetota > Actinomycetes > Kitasatosporales > Streptomycetaceae > Streptomyces > Streptomyces violaceus. The sequence continues at coordinate 8,514,995 of NZ_CP107911.1, read as the reverse complement.
GGGGGCCTTCGTCCTCGGCGTTCGCATCAAACGCAGGGAGCTGCCCACGCCGCGCCCCGAGGAGCAGCCGCGGCTGCCCGACGGCGGCCCGGTCCGCGAGGTCAGTGAGCGCCGGGAGCCCGAGGAGGTGCCGAGAAGCCAGGATCGCCTGACGCCGCACCGGCTGAAGGGCCACGGCAACGTGAGCGACCGGAGGAGCGCGTCGCAGGAGCGCCCCCGGTGGAACGAGGGCAGCAGCGGTTCGTTCGGCAGCGGCGGCCCGGGCGGCGGGTGATCCCGCGCGGCATCGCCGTCCCCGGGCGTACAACGGAAGGGCTCGTGCCTGCGCACGGGCCCTTTTCCATGCCCGGGTCCGGACGGAGTGAGGTGGATCACAGGTTCCGGGTGCAGCGTGGGGCGGGGTCCAGCGTCTTTTCAGAGGTGTAGGAGGCCACTGAGACGCGGGACGGTGAGGATGGAGCAGGTTCGGGCGGACAGCTTCGACGAGTTCGTGGCCGCCCGTTGGTCGGCGCTGCTCCATGTCGCGCGGCTGCTCACGGGGGGCGACCGGCAACGGGCCGAGGACCTGGTGCAGGAGGCCCTGGTGAAGCTGTGGTTCGCCTGGCCGAAGGTCGCGGAGCAGGCCCCGGAGGCGTACGTCCGCACGGTGCTGGTGCGGATGGCGGCACGCTCGGCGCGACGGCGCTGGCGGGGTGAGCGCCCGGTGGAGCAGCTGCCGGACCGGGCCGACCCGGGCGATGTGTCGTCCACCGTGGCGGAACGCTCGCGACTGGAGGCCGCGTTGGCGCTGCTGTCGCCGAAGCAACGGGCGGCGGTGGTGCTGCGCTACTACGAGGACCTGCCCGAGGCCCAGGTCGCCCAGGCGCTGGGCTGCCCCGTGGGCACCGCACGGTCCCACGCGTCACGTGGAGTCGCACGGCTCCGCCAGATCCTGTCCGACGCCGTCAGGCCCGTGGGGTGAAGGGAGAAACGATGGACGACTTCGAGCGGGACCTGTCGCGCCTGATGCGCGACACCCAACAGCACACTCCCTACGAGCCGGCGCAGCGGCAGCGGCTGCACCAGGGCATCCGGGCCCGCCGCCGGTCGCGGATGCTGTGGAAGGCGGGCGGCTCCGCCGTGGCGGTGGCCGGGCTCAGCGTCGGGCTCGCCCTGCTGCCCAGCATGTTCACCAAGGCCCAGCCCGCCGATCCCCGGCCGCGGCCCGCGACGAGCCCGACTCCGACGCACGACAACGGGCCCACGACCGACACCTCGGATCCGAGCCCGACTCCGACCCGGTCGGCGGCGTCGGTGCCCGCGACCTCGCCCGGCAGCAGCACGCCGACCGGGGCCACCAGCACGCCCACCGGCCCCGCACCGACCACCACGCCCTCCGAGAGCCGGACCACGACGGCTTTCCCCTCGCCGCCCCCTTCCCCGACCCGTACGACGGCGCCGCCGTCCGCCCTGGAGACGACACAGGAGCCCTCCGCATCGGTCAGTACCGAGTAGCCGCCTGAGAGGCGATTCCCGCCAGGGGCGTCATCGCCCCGGACTCCCGTCACCGCACCACCGACACGGGCGCCTTCGGCCTGCCCTGAACCGGCGCTCGCGTATGCCGCGCGCCAGAAAGAGACCGGTAAGCAGCCATGAGAACCGAACGGCGGCCGGCCCTGATCGACCGCCCGACCTCAGAGCTCGCCGCGTTGCCGCGCCGGGCGCCCCTGCCCGCGCACCACCCGGACCCCGTCCTCGACGTGGTCGTGCCCGTGTACAACGAGGAGAACGATCTGGAGCCGTGCGTCCGGCGCCTGCACGCGCACCTCGGCGAGACGTTCCCCTATTCGTTCCGGATCACCATCGCCGACAACGCCAGCACCGACCGGACCCCGCGGATCGCCGCGCGGCTGGCCGCCGAACTGCCCGGCACGGACTGGATCCGGCTGGCCGAGAAGGGCCGGGGCCGTGCGCTGCACGCCGCCTGGTCGCGGTCGCGTGCACCGGTGCTGGCGTATCTGGACGTGGATCTGTCCACCGACCTCGCGGCGCTGCTGCCGCTGGTCGCACCGTTGATCTCGGGGCACTCGGACATCGCCATCGGCACCCGGCTGGCGCGTGGTTCGCGGGTGGTGCGCGGGCCGAAGCGGGAGATCGTCTCCCGTTGCTACAACGGCCTGTTGCGCTCCACGCTCGCCGTGGGTTTCTCCGACGCGCAGTGCGGGTTCAAGGCGGTGCGGCGCGACGTCGCCGAGCGGCTGCTGCCGCTGGTGGAGGACCGCGGGTGGTTCTTCGACACCGAGTTACTGGTCATCGCCGAGCGCGCGGGGCTGCGGATCCACGAGGTGCCGGTGGACTGGGTGGACGACCCCGACAGCCGGGTGCGCATCGTCTCCACGGCGCTGGCCGATCTGCGGGGCATGGCGAGGCTGGGGCGTGCTCTGGCCTGCGGGAGGCTGCCGCTGAGCGCGCTGCGCCGCAGCGACGGCGGCCTCTCCGGGGAACTGCCGGCGGGCCTGGCCCGGCAGGTGGTGCGCTTCGCCGCGGTCGGTGTCGCCAGCACCCTCTGCTACCTGCTGCTCTACCTCGGGCTCAGACCGGCGACGGGGGCGCAGGCCGCCAACGCGCTCGCCCTGCTCGCCAGCGCGGTCGCCAACACCGCGGCCAACCGGCGGCTCACCTTCGGGGTGCGGGGCCGCGGCGGTGTGGTGCGTCATCATCTCAAGGGCCTGGCGGCGTTCCTGGTCGGGCTGGCCCTGACCAGCGGTTCTCTGGCCGCCCTGCACCACACCGCGCCCGGGGCCGACCGCGAGGTCGAACTCGTGACCCTCGTCGCCGCCAACTTGGCCGCGACGCTGCTGCGCTTCCTCCTCTTCCGGGCCTGGGTGTTTCCCGCCGGCCGTACGACAGGATCGTCATGAGCACCGTCGAGCTGGGCCGACCGTTGTCCGGCCACGAGCCTCCTGAAGTCCCCCGCGGATCGCGGGAGTTCCGCCGGCGGCTGCGCTGGGCCGCCGTGCGCTACGGTCCCGTGTTGCTGACGTACGGCGTGCTGAAGCTGGCCGGCTTCGCCGTCTTCATGTACCTGCTGGATTCCGCCGGCGACTTCCGGAAGAAGAACCCCCGCTTCGGCGGCGGCGAGCACCCCTGGGACGTCCTGGCGAGCTGGGACGGCTGGTGGTACCAGCAGATAGCCGAGCACGGATACGACCCGGCCCTGGAACCGGTCCCGGGCGCGACCGGTCTGATCACCCTCGAGGGCAACTCGGCGGCGTTCTTCCCGCTGTACCCGGCGCTGATGCGCCTGGTCTCGGAGTGCACCGGGCTCGGGCTGTTCGGCGCCGGCCTGACGGTGTCCGTGATCGCCTCGTTCGTCGCGGCGCTCGGCATCTACGCCGTGACGCGGCGGCTGGGCGGCCACCGGGCCGGTCTGGTCGCGGCCGGGCTGTGGGCGGTCTGGCCCGGTTCGGGCACGGAGTGGTCGGGCTACTCGGAATCCCTCTACACGGCTCTCGCCACGTGGGCCTGCCATGCCGTCATGTCCCGCCGCTGGCTGACCGCCGGCCTGCTGACCTGTGCGGCCGGGCTCTGCCGGCCCACCGCCGCCGCGCTGATCGCCGCCCTCGCTGTCGCCGCGCTGCTGTCCCTGCGCCGGCGTGCGGACGGTGTCCTGCGTCCGCTGGCCGCCGTGGCGATCGCACCGCTGGGGCTGTTCGGCTATCTCGCCTGGGTCAACTACCGCATGGGCGACATCAACGGCTACTCCAAGCTCCAGGACGGCGCGTGGGCCCACAAGTTCGACTGGGGAGTCCACACGTTCAAGGTGCTGACGTCCATCCCCGTCGGGCACTTCGACTATCTCTTCGCCAGGGCGTTCGAGGACGTCATCGGCGTCTGCGTCGTGCTGGCGGTGCCGGTGCTGACGGTGCTGCTGCTGCGTCTGCGCCCGCCGGCGGTACTCGTCGTCTACACGGTGCTGTCGTATCTCATGGTGATGACCACCCAGCAGATCTTCGGCAACGTCTCGCGCTATCTGCTGCCCCTCTTCCCGCTGTTCGTCCCCCTCGCCCTCGCGATGCGCCGGCTCGGATGGCCGTCCCTGGCCTCGGTCCTCGGCACGGCGGCGCTGGCCTCCGGGTCGTACGCGGGGTACGTGCTCTTCGAACTCGGAGTGCCGTAGACCGCCGCTGTCGACGCGTCAGACACCTCCGAAACATTCCCTTCACGCAGGAAGTATTTAGGGGTAACGCCCGCTGCCTACCGTGCCTGCCTTGTCGTCCCCAACCCGCAGCGAGGAGGCGTGGCATGAGTACCGAGCCACGACTGGCAGAAGTCACCGATCCGGACCCGGCGCAGCAGGCGGCGCCGGGTTCCGACCAGGCCGTCAAGGAGACCCTGGAGGACTACACCCTCCGCTTCGCGCCGCGCAGTTACCGGCGCTGGACTCCGATGGTGGTGGCGACGACCGCGCTCGGCGGCATCGCCTACATGGCCGACTTCTCCATCGGCGCCGGCATCGGCCTGGCCCACGGCACCGGCAACGCGCTCCTGGCGATCGCCGTCGCCGCCGTCGTCATCTTCGTGACCGGCTTCCCGCTCGCCTACTACGGGGCCCGCTACAACATCGACCTGGACCTGATCACGCGCGGCTCCGGGTTCGGCTACTTCGGCTCGGTCCTCACCAGCGTCATCTTCGCCAGCTTCACCTTCATCTTCTTCGCCCTCGAAGGCTCGATCATGGCCCAGGGCCTGAAGCTGGGCCTCGGACTGCCGTTGTGGCTGGGCTATCTCGTCTCCACCGTCATGGTGATCCCGCTGGTGATCTACGGCATGACGGCGCTGAGCAAGCTCCAGGTGTGGACCACCCCGATCTGGCTGCTGCTGATGGTCGGCCCGCTGGTCTACCTGGTCGCCACCGACCCGGGGTCCGTCGACCGCTTCATCGCCTACGCGGGCACCGACGGGGACGGCGGAGTCAACACCGCCTCCGTGCTGCTGGGGGCGGGCGTATGCCTGTCACTGATCGCGCAGATCGGCGAGCAGATCGACTACCTGCGCTTCATGCCGCCCAAGACCGAGGCGAACAAGCGGAGTTGGTGGACGGCCGTGGTGATGGCCGGCCCGGGCTGGGTGGTGCTCGGCGCGCTGAAGCAGGCCATCGGTGTGTTCCTCGCGGTCTACATCATCGCCGAGGTCGGCCCCATCGCCGCACCCGAGCCGATCCAGCAGTTCAAGCACGCCTTCGACGCGATGATGCCGTCCTGGATCGTGCTCCCGCTGGCCGTGGTCCTCGTCGTGATCAGCCAGATCAAGATCAACGTGACGAACGCGTACTCCGGCTCCCTCGCCTGGACCAACTCCTTCACCCGGGTCACGAAGCGCTACCCGGGCCGGATGGTCTTCGTCCTGGTCAACCTGGGCTTCGCGCTGGCCCTGATGGAGGCCGACATGTTCAGCTTCCTCAACAGCATCCTGGGCTTCTACTCGAACTGCGCGATCGCCTGGGTGGTCACCGTGGCCACCGACATCGGCATCAACAAGTACGTGCTGAAACTGTCCCCGCACGCCCCCGAGTTCCGCCGCGGCATGCTCTACGCCGTCAACCCGGTCGGTGTCGTGGCCTTCGTGGCCGCCTCCGGGCTGTCCATCGCCATGTACTTCCACGCGCTGGGCGGCACACTGCAGCCGTACTCCCCCGTCGCCGCGGCCCTGATCGCCTTCGTTCTCACCCCGCTGATGGCCGTCGTCACCAAGGGCAAGTACTACCTGCGCCGCACGGACGACGGCATCACCGAGCCGCTCCTGGACGAGGACGGCAACCCCAGCGCCGTCACGTACGAGTGCCATGTGTGCCGGCAGCAGTTCGAGCGGCCGGACGTGGCCGCCTGCCAGACGCACGACGCCGTGGTCTGCTCGCTCTGCCTGAGCACCGACAAGGTCGGCGACCACGTCCTGCCGGCGGCGCCCGCCGGGGCGTGACGCCCCTGTGCCGAAAGCGGGCCGAGAGGGAATTCGGCCCGCCCGTCGTTTTCTCCCTCTCCGACGAGGCCTTCCGCATCGTTGGGCGGCATACTGATCTTGCGCTGTGCAGTGATCGGGCCAAGGGTCGGAGAGGGGATGACGGACATGACCACCGAAGGACCGGGCGAGCGGGGAACGCCCGACGAGCCGGACGGCGTTCCCTCGATCGCGGAAGAAGTGTGGCGGCAGTTCCTCTCGGACACCGAGGACGCCATACGGGCCTCCGCCCTCAGGGAGCCTTCCGCGAGGGAGCGCGCGGCGGGGCGGCAGCTCCAGCCCCCGCACACCGTCGGCGACCTGTGGCAGCCGGAAGCACTGTGGGTCCGTGTGGCCTGGCGGGACCTGGACCGCCGTGCCAAGGCCCGGCGCGTGGGACGTGTCGTCGCCACCGCGGCCGCCGTGGCCGTGGCCCTCGGGGCCTGGTCCCAGCTGTCCACCGGCGCGGGCACGGGCAACCAGCCGGGAACGGGCACCGTGCGGCAGGTGGAGGGGGCGACCGCGAGGCTGCCCTCGGCCACTCCTTTCCCTTCCGGATCGCCCTTCCCGGAGCCGCCCAGGTAGCACAGGCAGGACGGGTGCCGTCCCTCCCGGCCGCCTAGGATGAGCCCACAGGCCGGTTCTGGGCGCTCGTCCGGGCGCGGCCCCCGCAGGCGAGTCATCACAACGCGCACGCCGACCGAAGGGGGACAGGGATGAGCGCGCCACGCCTCAGCAGTACGCCGTTGCCGGGCATCGGGGTCCGCTACGACCTGACGACACGGGAAAGCCGCCGTCTCTCGGTGGTCGCCCACCGCGACGGGCACCGGACGATCAGCGCCTACCGCAGGGACGACCCGGACGCCTGCGACCTCTCGGTGCGCCTGACGACGGAGGAGGCCGCCACGCTCATCGACGCGCTGATGCCCGCGCACCACACGCCGAACCTGCTGTCCACCACCGACCTGGGGCTCGTCGCCGAGCGGATCGAACTGCCCGGCTCCTCGCACTGGAACGGCCGGCTGCTGGGCGAGTCCCGGATCCGCACCGACGCCGGAGCGTCCGTCGTGGCGGTGCTGCGCCGGGCCGAGGCGATACCCTCCCCCACTCCGTCCTTCCGGCTCGCAGGCGGGGACACCCTCATCGTCATCGGGACCCGCGAGGGCGTGGAGGCGGCCGCCGCGATACTCGGGCGGGAGTGACCCGCCATGCACTCCTCCGCTGTCTTCCTGATCGAGTTCGGCTGTCTCATCCTCGGGCTGGGGCTGCTCGGCCGGCTCGCCGGGCGTTTCCGCTTCTCGCCGATCCCCCTCTACCTGCTGGCCGGGCTCGCCTTCGGCAAGGGAGGGCTGCTGCCACTGGGCGCCAGCGAGGACTTCGTCGCCATCGGCGCCGAGATCGGCGTCATCCTGCTGCTGCTCATGCTGGGCCTTGAGTACACGGCCGCCGACCTGGTCTCCAACCTCAGAACCCACTATGCCGCGGGGCTCGTCGACGCCGTCCTCAACGCCCTGCCCGGGGCCGTACTGGCCCTGTTGCTGGGCTGGGGCCCGGTCGCCGCCGTCGTGCTGGCCGGCGTTACCTGGGTGTCCTCCTCCGGCGTCATCGCCAAGGTGCTCGGTGATCTGGGGCGGCTCGGCAACCGGGAGACCCCCGCCATCCTGAGCATCCTGGTCCTCGAGGACCTCTCCATGGCGGTCTACCTGCCCATCGTCACGGCCCTGCTGGCAGGGGTGGGCCTGGCCGCGGGCGCCGTCACACTGGCCATCGCCCTGGGCGTGGCCACGGTCGTCCTCGTCCTCGCGGTGCGTTACGGCCGCCATGTCTCCCGCTTCGTCTCCAGCGACGACCCCGAGAAGCTGCTGCTGGTGGTGCTCGGCGTCACCCTCGTGGTCGCCGGGCTCGCCCAGCAGCTCCAGGTGTCCGCCGCCGTGGGCGCCTTCCTGGTCGGCATCGCGCTGTCCGGCGAGGTCGCCGAGGGCGCGACGAGCCTGCTCGCGCCGCTGCGGGACCTGTTCGCCGCGGTGTTCTTCGTCTTCTTCGGCCTGCACACCGACCCCGCCAGCATCCCGCCCGTCCTGCTGCCCGCCCTCGCCCTGGCGGCCGTCACCACCGCGACGAAGATCGCCACCGGCTACTGGGCCGCGCGCCGGGCCGGGATCGGGCCCAAGGGCCGCTGGCGGGCGGGCGGCACGCTCGTGGCCCGCGGCGAGTTCTCCATCGTCATCGCGGGGCTCGCCGTCACGGCCGGCATCGAGCCGTCCCTGGGCCCTCTGGCCACGGCGTACGTCCTCATCCTGGTCCTCCTCGGCCCGCTGACCGCCCGCTGGACCGAGCCCGTGGCCACGCGGCTGGCGGGACGGGTGCGCCGGAGGAGGGCCGAGGCGCCCGGCGAGACGGCGCCGGTTGCTCCCGGCGCTCACGAGAGCATCGAGGGTCAGGACCCGGTCGGCCGCACCTGACGCGCGGCCCGGGCAGCGGGCATCAGGGGAGCTGCCGCGAGAAAGCCGCGGCACCTCCCCTGAGCACGACATCGCCCAGCCGGTCCCCTACTCGCAGCACACCCCGTACAGCCGCGGCACACCGTCAGCCCCACTGCCCTGTCGGCAGCGGCTCCCGGCGAGCCGCGGCGAGCCACGGCCAGGTCAGCCGGTCTTCCACCCCCGCCGCGCGTCGATCCGCTCCCACTCCGCGTCCCACTGCGCCATACGCCGCCGGTCCAGGGACAGCCGTATCAGCCAGGCTGCTCCCAGCACCGCCCCGCCCGCCAGGGCCCCGGCCAGTGCGCCGCCCATGGTCGTGTGGAGCCAGGCCTCTCCTTCGGACACCGGTGGGGTTGTGATGTCACCGCTCTTGTTCACCCACACGGGGACCGTGCTCCCGGCTGGAGCCCGGGGCGGCACCCGCGCCTCGTCCTTGTGCGTCGAACCGTCCGGCGCGGTCCACCGCACCTCGCCCCACACCCGGTGGTCACTCGCCGCTCGGGCCGGCGACGGGCCCGGCGCGTCCTTGACGACGACCGCCGAGACCTGGTGGCTCCCGGCCCGCTGCCGTTCGACGGCCTGCTCGACCGCACCCGCCGCCATCAGCCCCCCGGCCAGCCCGCCCAGCAGGGCGAACACCCAGCCGGCGAGCACGACCCAGGCTTCGACGACGTCGACGCGCCGCTTGAGCGCGTTGCGTCGCCACCGCCACCACCGCATGGCCGTACGCTCTGATGCTTCCATCGGCCGACACCCCCTCGTGAGCACCGGCAGGACCCTTCCAGTGTGCGCCTGATCGGTGCCCCTGTCGGCGTGGCGCTCAGCCGGGGGACGCGGCGATCCGTACGCGGTCGCTGTCTCCGTCGGAGAGGAAGGACGCCAGCGCCCGTCCCTCCTCGGCGACAAAGGTCCGGTCGGCCCGGGTGAAGCGGTCCAGCGGGGTGATCAGGACGGTGTCCGCCTCGACGCTCCAGGTCGCGGCGACCCGGCCGTCGACCAGGACGACACGGGCGCCGGCGACCGACAGGCCGCGGTGGGCGTCGTCGATGATCCGCCCTCGGTCGTGGTAGCCGAGGACCGCGTTGTCGAAGGCCGGCAGGAACCGCACCGGGGCGGGGGTGTCGGGGTCGGGGCGCGGCGCGTCAGGGAGGTCCAGCAGTTCCCGGCCGCGCTCGTCGCGGAAGGCGACCAGTTCCTCGCGCAGGGCGGAGACGGCGGCGGGGAGTCCGGCCAGGCCGCACCAGGCGCGCAGGTCGGCCGAGGCGGCAGGGCCGAACGCGGCCAGGTAGCGCCGTACCAGTGTCTGCCCCCCGGGGTCGGAGCCGTCGGGGTCCGGTGGGTCGATCTCGCGCCCCAGCCAGGAGGAGACCAGCTCGTAGCGCGCTCCCCCCGTCGTGCGCCACAGCCCGCGCGGCGGCAGCTGCACCGTCGGGAGCAGGCCGGCGATCAGCATTTCGCCCAGGGGCCGGGGCCCCGCCGCCGGCCAGCGGTCGACGACTGCCCGCGCGAGGTCGCCCATCGCGCGGGGTTCGCCGTCGGCCATGACGGACCGCCCGGCCGCCGCGAGTTCGCCGAGATCCACCCCTTCCAGCTCGCGACGGTAGGTGCCGAGAACCCGCTGGCGCAGCATGCCGTCGTGGCGCGCCCGCCAGGCCACCAGGTCGTCGGCGGTGACGAGGTGGACGGTGCGGCGCATGAGGTGGGTCCGCACCACGCGCCGCCCGGTCAGCAGGTCCGACAGCACGGTCGGCGCGAAGCCCCGCAACCGGGACCAGAGCCCGATGAACGGCTCCTGCGGCTCCTGCGCCTGGAGACCGCACAGATGCGCGACGGCGTCGAGCACCGGCATGTCGGCCCGGTCGAGGAGCAACTGCCGCGCGAGGGTGGCACGGTTGAGCGCCCGGGCGTCGAGAACGGTCAAGGGAACACCTCGGCCTTCGAGTCGTGTGCCGACCCGTGGTTCGAGAGGTCCGGGCGGCTTGCCCGGTCACCGTCGCACGAGATGCGGTCAGGTCCTGACCGCATCCGGCGTCGTGCCGAGGTGTCGCGGCCCTCAGGACCCGGACTGCAGCAGGGCCGGCTCGGCTTGGAGGTCGGCCTTGGCCTCACCGCCGGCCATGAGGTCGGTGATCTCCTCCCGGGTGGACCAAGTTCCTGCGCGCTCTCGCCGAAGTCGACCCGCACTTGGCGGTGAACATCGAGCACGAGGACGCCGCCTACTCGCAGACCGAGGGCCCGGCCCTGGCCGCGAAGATCCTGCACGGCGCGGCGGCCGCGCTGTAACAGGGGTTCGCGCCCGGCCCCGTTCGCCGGACGGGGCCGGGTCGCGACCGGCTCACCGGCGTTGCCATTCCTCCGCGAGGAGTCGGTAGGAGCGCACGCGGTCGGCGTGGTCGTGTGTGATGGTGGTGATGATCAGCTCGTCGGCGCCGGTGGCCTCCTGGAGTTGTTCGAGCTGGTCGGCGACGCGCCCCGGCGAGCCGGCGAACTGGGTGTCGACGCGGTCGGCGACCAGGGCGCGGTCCTGCTCCGTCCAGGCGTGGGCGTGGTGATGGTGCTCGGCTTCCTGCTCGGCATTCCGCTGGCCGTGATGCGGTTGTCCTGCAACCCCGTGCCGGCCACGTTGAGTTGGGGCTTCGTGTGGATCTTCCGGTCCACTCCGCTGCTGGTGCAGCTGCTGTTCTGGTTCAACATCGGCGCCCTCTATCCGACGCTCGGAAGTCGGCGTTCCGTTCGGCCCGCAGTTCGTCACCGTCAAGACGGTGAACCTGCTGGGCCCTGCCCTCACCGCCGTCATCGGCCTGACGCTGCACGAGGCCGCCTATGCCGCGGAGGTGGTGCGTGGCGGCATCCTCTCGGTGGACGCCGGCCAGACGGAGGCGGCCCAGGCACTGGGCATCGGCAGGGCTCGTACCCTGCGCCGGATCGTGGTGCCGCAGGCGATGCGCTCCATCGTGCCGACCGCCGGCAATATGCTGATCGGCACCCTGAAGGGCACGAGCATCGTCAGCGTGCTGACCGTGCACGACCTGCTGTACTCGGCGCAACTGGTCCACAACCAGACCTACCAGGTCATCCCGCTGCTGATGGTCGCCACGCTCTGGTACATCGCCGTCACCACCGTGCTCAGCGTGGGCCAGTTCCATGTCGAGCGCCACTACGCGCGGGGCGCGGCGCGGGCCCTGCCGCCCACACCCGTGCAGAGGCTGAGGGCCCGGCTGGCCGCATACCGCCGTTCCCTGCGTTCCCTACGTTCCCTATAGAATTACTAGGAAAGTATTGACGGCGCCTCGGGCCACTGCGCAGGATGACGCATGCCCCACACACGTTGAGGAGACCTCTGCCATGGGCCCAGCCGCTGCGCCGACCGGGCCCGGACGTACGCACTGGCTGCACGTGGCCCGTGAGACGGCGGACGATCTGGCCACGGACGCGGTGGCCAGGGACCAGGCCGGCAAGCCCCCCTTCGACGAGGTGTCCCGGCTGCGCGAGTCGGGCCTGCTGACGCTCCTCATACCGGCCGGGCTCGGAGGCGGCGGCGAGGACTGGCCCACGGCGTACGCCGTGGTACGGGAGATCGCGGCGGCCGACGGCGCCATCGCCCAACTGCTCGGCTGTCACTACTTCATGTCATGGAGCGCCCGGTTCTTCACCGACCCCGCCCTCGCCGCCCGGCTGGAGCAGCGCTCCGCGTCGGAGCAGTGGTGTTGGGGCGGTGGTCTGGCGCGTCAGGAACCGGTTCTGTCACTCGCCAGGAACGCGCGGGGGTATGTGCTCAACGGCCGGCAGAGCTACGCCGCCGGTGTCCTGGTCGCCGACCGCCTCGCCGTGCGGGCCGTACGGGCCGACAGCGGCGAGCCGCTCGCCGTCGTGGTCGATCCCGACCTCCAAGGCGTGGTGATCGACGGCGACGCCGACCCTTTCGGACAGCGGCTAGCGGCGGGCGGAAGCGTGGAGTTCGACGCCGTACCGGTCTCCGCCGACGATGTGCTGGGCTCCCTGGCCGCGGACGAGGACGTCCTGTCGCCCCTGACCGCTCTGGTGTCACCGGTCGGGCGACTCCTTTCGGTGCAGCTCCGGCTCGGCATGGCCGAGGGCGTGCTCGCCGAAGCCCGTGAGTACAGCAGGACCGGCCACTCCCACTGGCACCCGGACTGGCCGGTCGGCTCGCCCCAGGACCCGCAGGTGCTGACCGCGTACGGGGAGCTCACCGTGCTCACCCGCTCCGCGTCCGCACTCGCCGACCAGGCGCGGGATGCCGTGCACGGCGGGCTGGCACGCGGCGAGGACCTCGACTACGAGGAGTACGCGGAGATCTCCGTGCTCGTGGCCATGGCCGAAGCCGCCGCGTCCAGGGCCGTGCAGGAGTCCACCGCTCGCGCTCTCGACATCATCGGTGTCCGCTCCGCGTCCGCGCGGCTGGGCTTCGACCGCTTCTGGCGCAATGCCCGGACCCACACCCTGTACGAGCCGGTCGCCCACCGGCTCCGTGATGTCGGGGACTACTTCCTCAACGGCGCGCACCCCCCGTTCGTCCTCCCCGTGTAACCATCACCGGGCCGGCTCGACGGCGATTGTGACAGCGCGCTGTCCCCGCTCCCTCTGACAGTCGACCACCACGGCCGTTTCGCCGTCCTCGTCGTCGACTGATTCCTCGCCTGCATTTCCTGCCCAGGTACCCCAGAAGGCATTCAGGCCCTCTCCCTCGCTTTCGAACAGGACCTTTCCATGGCCACGACGGCTACAGTCGCGACCCGCGCGAAGGAACTCGAGCAGGGCAACTGGGGAGCCGCGGCGGTGAACAGCGCGGGACGCAGATCGCCGCGTCGTTCTCCGCCGCCGGCGCCGCCGTGGTCGTCACGACCCTCTCCTAGGGGCTGCCCGGCTGGCGCGCCGCGTGCTGTCGGCACAGCCGAACGTTCCCCGGGCGGAAGGCGATTGACGACGAGGCCCGCTACATCATCAGCGCCTACGAACGGACCGACGCCTGACGCGAACCAGGGGCGGCAGCGGCGGACGCAGCGGGCCGGCAGGGGCCCGTCAGCTTCAGCGAAAGGCGGCGACGTGCTGTCGAGCCCACGCCGCGAAGGTGCTGGGGGCGCGGCCGAGGATCCGTTCGATGGCGGTGCTGATCCGCTGCTCGGCGGGTGTGGGCTCGCCGAGGATGGCCAGCGTCGTCTCGATCACCTCCTCGGGCATGAACCGGAGCATCTGAGCCCGGGCCTCGTCACGGGTCTGCTCGATGAAGCGGACCGGTTCGCCGAGCGCGTCCGCGATCGATTCGGCTCGTTGCCTCGGCGTGCTGAGCGCGGGCCCGGTCAACTCGTACATCTGGCGGGCGTGCCCGCTCTCGCGCAGCGTCACGGCGGCCAACTCGGCGATGTCGCCCGGATCGACCGTGGGCAGGCCGACATCGGCGAACGGTGCGGCGACGGACCTCCGGGTGCGTACCGACTCGGCCCAGGCGAACATGTTGGAGTGGAAACCGCCGGGGCGCAGGACGGTCCAGTCCAGGCCCGACTGCCGCACGGCGTCCTCGATGGCGCGTGCCGTTCCACCGTGCGAGGCCGACTCCGGCCGCGTGGCGACTCCTTGCGAGGACAGCAGCACGACGCGCTCGACTCCGCCGGCCTTGGCGACGTCCAGGATGTGCCGGGGGTTCAGCAGGTGGGCGCTGGGCCCGCCGTTCTGCAGGAACAGCGCGTCGGCGCCGTCGAGAAGCGGGCGAAGACTCTCGGCGTCGGTCAGGTCCGCCCCGCGATGCCGGACACCCTCCGGAACATCCGCGTCGGTGATGCTCCGAGACGTCGCGGTCACCCGTTCACCGGCCGCCGCGAGCGTCCGGACGAGCCGACTGCCGACGTTACCCGTCGCCCCCGTCACTACGATCATGAGTAACTCCCCTTTTTTGCACGGTGGTTGACGCCGCCCGAAGGTCGGGCGAGACAGGGGGACGCTAACACCGGAGGTAAAGTAGGTACCTACAGGAAAGTGGCTTTCGAGAAGGGAAGCGCATGGGCGACAACGCCACGCGGACGGCATCCGATACGAGGACCGACCCGGAAGCCGCCTGCCCGATCTCGCCGGTCGTCGACATCGTCTTCAGCCGGTGGACCACGCCGGTCCTGTGGACCCTGCACGCACACGGCCGGCAGCGCTTCGTGGAGCTGCAACGGCGCGTCTCCCGCATCACTCCGAAGGTGCTGACCCAGCGGCTGCGGCAGTTGGAACGCGACGGGCTGGTCGTGCGCACGTACCACCCGGAGGTGCCCCCTCGCGTCGAGTACGAGATCAGCGAACTCGGCCGTAGCCTCGCCCCGCTCTTCGCGCATCTCTCCGAGTGGGCGACCGGCAACCTGGACAAGGTCGACCGGGCCCGCCGCGAGTACGACGGCGACCCGGCTCGCTAGTGCGTGGCCCTACCGCCCCGAGAGCCCCCGGGTGACCAACCCGAGTGCGTCGGCGAGGCGGTCGCGATGTCCCTCCAGCGCTTCCGGGGTGATGCCTCGGCCGGCTGTTTCACGGGCGAGATCGTCGGCCGCGACCTTGAGCACGGCGCTCATCACGGCGGCCTGTACGCGGACGTCGAACGTATCGGGGCGCATGCCCATGCGTTCGGCGAGCACCTCGGTGAACGTCCCCTCCGCACGCTCCCGGAGCACCAGATAAGCGGCGCGCAGCGCGGGTTCGTCGTGGGTCAGCCGGACCACCGCGAGTACCGTCTCGACGTCCGCGCCGGACGGCGAGTCGATGACGGGCTGGTAGGCCTCACGCAGGTGCTCGATCAGGCCGAGTTCGGGCGGCCACGCGTGCAGCACCGTCCGGAAGGCGTCGATCATCTGGGTGAGCAGCGGCTCGACACAGCTCTCCTTGGTGGGGAAGCAGCGCCACAGCGTGCGTTCGGAGACCCCGGCGGCTTTCGCGATCTGCTCGCCTGACGTGGCGGCGACACCTTGCTCGGCGAACAGCCGGACGGCGTGGCGGGAGATGTCCAGGCGTTGCCGCCCGCGCTGCTCGTCGCTCACCGGCGGCCGTCCCCGGCGGGGCACGCGCCCGCTGTCCGCCACAAAGTCCTCCATCAGGCGATCTAAACATGCCCGCGACATGGGAGGACTGTCCGAAACTTTAATGACAGTTACTGCCAACAAACTGCTACGGTCGGGGCGGCTCGAAGATCGCATGCGGAGATCACAGGAGGAGCGCCATGAGCGTTACCGCCGAGCGTCAGCAACTGCCCTTCCCGAGGCCGAACGTGCTCGACCTCGCACCTCTGTACGACGTGCTGCGCCGGGAGGCGCCCGTCACCCCGGTCACCACCCCGGCCGGGGACCCCGCCTGGCTGGTCACCCGCTTCGAGGAGGTCCGCGACCTGCTCAGCGACAAACGACTGGGCCGCTCCCATCCCGAACCGGAACGTGCCTCACGCCTGACGTCCGCCGCCGTACTGGACGGGCCCACGGGCAACTACGACACCGAGGAGGCCGACCACACGCGGATGCGCCGGCTGCTGACCCCGGCGTTCTCGGCCAAGCGGATGCGGATGCTCACCGACCATGTCCAGCACCTGGTCGACTCGTGCGTCGACCAGCTGATCACCCAGCATGCCGCCGCCCCCGCCGGGGTCGTCGACCTGCAGGCCGGGCTGGCCTTCCCGCTGCCGGTCGCGGTCATCTGCCGGCTGCTCGGGGTGCCCGAGACCGACCGCGAGCGCTTCGCCTCACTGTCGGAGCGCATGTCCAACTACGCCATCGGCGACGCGGCCCACCAGGCGCGGGACGAGTTCAACGAGTACATGACGGGACTCGCCGAGACGAAACGCGCGCAGCCGGGCGAGGACGTGATCTCCGACCTGGTCCATGCGCAGAGCACCGACGCGGACTACGACTACGCCGACATGATCCAGCTCTGCGTCGGGCTGCTGTTCGCCGGGCACGAGACCACGGTCAACCGCATCGGCCTGGGCACGCTCTTCCTGCTCACGCGTCCCGACCAGTGGCAGACGCTGACCGCCGACCCCGACGGCCGGGTCAACGCCACCGTCGAGGAGATCATGCGCCTGGGCGCCCCCGGCGACCTCGGCCTGCTGCGCTACGCCCACACCGATGTCGACGTCGCCGGTGTCACCATCCAGCGCGGCGACGCCGTCATCCTGTCGATCAACGCCGCCAACCGCGACTCCGCCGTCTACTCCGACGCCGAGACCTTCGATCCCGACCGCCCCGAACGCAACCACCTCGGTTTCGGCCACGGCGTGCACTTCTGCATCGGCGCGAGCCTGGCCCGTGTCGAACTGCGCATCGTGTTCGCCACCCTGGCGCGCCGGCTGCCCGGTCTGCGGCTCGCCAAGGAGCTGGACGAGCTGGAGGTCCGTACCACCCTCACCGGCGGTGTCACCGAGTTGCCCGTGACCTGGTGATCCCCTGAGGTGACCCGGTGTCAGTGCGACTCACGGGTCACCTCGGAGCCGCTGGAGCCCACGAGGAAGTCGAGATCGGCGCCGGTGTCGGCCTGCAGGACATGGTCGACGTAGAGGCGTTCCCAGCCGCGCCGGGGATTGGCGAAGCCCGTGACGGTGGCCTTGCCGGGGCTTCTGCGGGCGAGTTCGTCGGCGGGTACGTCGACGTCGATACGGCGGGCCTCGACGTCGAGGGTGATGAAGTCGCCGGTCCGTACGACGGCGAGCGGGCCGCCGGCCGCGGCCTCGGGTGCCACGTGCAGGACGACCGTGCCGTACGCCGTGCCGCTCATCCGGCCGTCGCAGACGCGGACCATGTCACGAACTCCCTTTTCCAGCAGCTTCTTCGGCAGGGGCATGTTCGACACCTCGGGCATGCCCGGGTAGCCCTTGGGACCGCAGCCGCGCAGGACGAGGACGGAGTCGGCGTCGACGTCGAGTTCGGGGTCGTCGATACGAGCGTGGAAGTCCTCGATGGAGTCGAAGACGACGGCCCGGCCCCGGTGACGGAGCAGGTGCGGGGAGGCGGCGGCCGGTTTGACGAGCGCGCCGTCGGGGGCGAGGTTGCCGCGCAGGACGGCGATGCCGCCCTCTTCGACCAGTGGTGCGGCACGGGTACGGATGACCTCGCCGTCCCAGATCTCGGCGTCGTCGAGGAAGTCGGCCAACGGCCTGCCGGTGACGGTCAGCGCGTCGGGATCCAGCAGGTCGCGTACCTCGCGCAGGACGGCGAGCAGACCGCCGGCGCGGTGGAAGTCCTCCATGAGGAAACGCCCGGCCGGCTGGAGGTCCACCAGGACCGGTACCCGCGAGCCGACGCGGTCGAAGTCGTCCAGCGACAGGTCGATGCCCAACCGGCCCGCGATGGCCAGGAGATGGACGACGGCGTTGGTCGAGCCGCCGATCGCGGCCAGCGCCACGATCGCGTTCCGGAAGGACGCCTCGGTCAGGAACGTCCCGGGACGCCGATCGGCGCCCACCATGTCCACCGCCAGTCGACCGGTGTGGTGCGCGGCCTCCAGCAGACGGCTGTCGGGGGCGGGGGTGCCCGCGGTACCCGGCACGACCGTGCCCAACGCCTCCGCCACCAGCGCCATCGTCGAGGCCGTGCCCATCGTGTTGCAGTGGCCGCGGCTACGGATCATCGCCGACTCGGAGCGGATGAACTGTTCCTGGGAGAGCGTGCCCGCCCGGACCTCCTCCGACAGCTTCCACACACCGGTGCCGCAGCCCAGCAGGCCGCCGCGGAAGGTGCCGTTGAGCATCGGACCGCCGGGAAGAACGACGGCGGGCAGATCCACCGAGGCCGCGGCCATGAGCAGCGACGGGATCGTCTTGTCACAGCCGCCGAGCAGGACCACACCGTCGACGGGGTTGGCCCTGAGCATCTCCTCCGTGGCCATCGCGGCCATGTTCCGCCACAGCATGGCGGTGGGCCGCACCTGCGTCTCCCCCAGCGACACCACGGGCAGGTCCAGCGGGATGCCACCCGCCTCGTACACGCCGTTGCGGACCGAGGCCGCGACCTCGTTCAGGTGCGCGTTACAGGGAGTCAGGTCCGAAGCGGTGTTGGCGATCGCGATCTGAGGCCGGCCTGTGAAGGCGTCGCCCGGCACTCCGCGTCGCATCCACGCCCGGTGTATGTAGGCGTTACGGTCCTGTCCCTCGTACCACTGCGCGCTGCGGAGCCTCTCCATGGAGCCCTTCCGATAGACGGTACGGAGGTCTGAGTTCCGGAACGTCATGAAGCATAAGCAGCCGGTCGACGGATCGACAGACCCCGCCGAGCACGGCGCGGCTCCGGCACCCACGTCGCCCGTCACGGACTTTCCTGACGCCTCCGGCAGCTCGTTCGGGACTCGTTCGGGAGTCCGGCACGAACGCCGCCGGTGCACCTCCCCGGCGCGCGCGGGTGTCGGTCTCTCATCCCTCACACGATGGGTTTGTCCGGGTTCCCCTGGCCTCGTCCGGTTCCGGGATGCGTAACTGCTTGATCGGGGGCGGGAGTTCCGCCTCCGCGACCGAAGGTGACCGCTGTGAACGAAGGGCTCATGACCGTGGAGACCGTGGACTTCTACGAGCCGCCGCTGCTGGCCGAGGCCGGCGCCTACGCCGACCTCACCCAGGGCGAGGGAGGCGGGGAGCCCGAGGGCGCCGGACCAGGTGGCCGACCGCCTCGCCGCGACCCGCCCGGTGACCCGTGAGCGCGCCGCCGCCGACGCCACCGCCCTCCTCGACCACCTTCGCGAGGAAGCGCTGGTGACCGCCTCGTGAACCAGGTCCTGGACACCGGCGGCATCCGGCCGCCGGTGAGCCGCCGCGGCGCCCGACCCGCCCGCTACGACGAAGCGCTCCGCGCCCGGAGGACGTGACTGCCGTCAGCACCCTGTGCGCGGGCCGCTACTGCCTCCAACGCTCCCTGGCCACACCCCTGCCGTGCCGGATGCACGGCCCCTGGCCCACCTGGTGCTCCGGGGTACGCACATCGCCCTTCGCCGCCCCCGCCTGGGTAGAGGCGGGTGATCGGCCCCGTCGGTGAACCCCCGGACACGGCCACCTACCGGCCACTGATCAAAGTGGAGGCGCCACACGGCGGGACAGGTCGTCTCGGGAGTGCCGTCGCCATTCGCATGGGCTGGTGCCGTAGGTCTCGCACGCCCGGTGGACCGTGGCCCCATCGCCGACCGGCCGAGAAGCTCGGCTGAAGGAGGAGGCTCGACGCGCGAACGCCCGCCCCGGGCGGGCAGGCGGGCGTTCGGCCGTGAGCCCGCCCGGGCCGAACCTGCCCGGCGGGAGCGGGACACGGGCCGTACGGGCATCCTCACGTGTGGTGCGGCACGCGTCAGTCCACGATCACCTCGGCACGTGCCGCCGGGGCCGGACCTGCGAGCGCACCGCCGAAGTTCCCCTCGACCTCTGTCTTCTCCGCCGCGTTCGGATACGGGTTCGTGCACGCGGTGCCCGCGGTGGAGCCGGACATCAGGCTCGAGCACGGTCCGGGCTTGCGATCGGGCAGGCCCAGGATGTGTCCGAGTTCGTGGGCGGAGATACGGATCGTGTCGTAGCCCTGGTCCACGGCCTGCCGTCCGATGTAGACGGTGCCGTTGCCCAGGGTGGTGGGCAGGGCGCGCGGCCAGCCGTTGTCCGCGAGGACCCGTATGTTCGCGCGTTGCCCGGCGCCGGCCGGCCGCAGCTCGACGGCGTCGACACTCTCGTTCCAGATCGCCGCGCCCCGGTCGACCGCGCTCCTGAACTCCGCGGAGCCACTGGCGTCGTAGATGAGGACACGGGCGGCGAGGGAAGCACCCTCCGCGTCGGGGGGAGCGGCCACGGCCTGGCCACCGGCCAGGGAGAAGGACACCACCAAGGCAGCGGCCAGGCCACCGGTCAGCGTACGGACGTGCATGATCGACCTCCTTGTGGGGGAAGGCAGTCGTGCTCATGACATTCCCTGGCCCACTGCCCAGTGGGGAGGAAGATGAATCCGTCAATCTGATCCGGTCCCGGCCAATGGGGGGACGGGCCATGACGCCCCCCTCCCACAACCGGGGCAGAGGCCCCGCTCTAGGCGCTGAACACGGCGTTGCGGCAAAGCTGTTCGAGGCACCACCGGAAGTGCCCGTCGCTGTCGTCCAGGCCGAAGAGGTCGTAGGTGGTGAGGACGTATGCGGCCTGATAGGTGGTGAGGGCCGCCGACGTGTACCCGAGCTCGTGTGCGAAGAGCCGGGTGAGTTCCGCGGTGTGCTCCTCGGCGTACGGCCCGTACATGTCCCAGATGGCAGCGGTGACAGCGGCTTCGAAGGCCGGGTCGCCCGCGGTCGTGTAGAAGCCGAAGTCGAGTACGGCGACGGGCCGGCCGACCGCGTCGATGTGGATGTTGGGCGGGACGAGGTCGCCGTGGATCGCGCTCACCGGGGCGTCGGGGAGCGACCGCAGCGCCTCTTGCGTGCGTTCGACTCCCCCGTCGAAGTCCGGCACATGGACAGCCAGGGCGGCACCGTGCCTGGCCACGGCCCGGCCGACCAGGGCCACGAGCGCGTTCTGGAAGCGGTCGTGATCCCGCCACAGTGGACGGTCGTCGCCTTGGACGGTCAACTGACGCATGGCGTCGGGTAGACGACGCCCTCGACACCAGCGCCGATTCGGCGGACATCCGTGTGCCCACGGTCACGGAAGCGTGCGGGCCACGGGTCGGCGCGTGGGGCTTCCTCGTTCGGAATGATCTCCACCCTCGCATCGGACCAGCAGCCGCACCGGCCACACAGAAAAGGCAAGGAGATCTCTCTCCTTGCCACTCTCAACGTATAGCGCACCGGGGGGCTTGCGGCAAGACCCGGGTGGTGGCACAGAATCGTCGGCCGAGGCCACAACCTGCGGATATGGAGAGCACGGTGTGCGTGTGTTGTCGATGTATGGGGGACGCGGTGACGGCGAACCATTGGCGGGACCGGCGGCCAAGAGGTTCGGCAGAGCTGGAGGTATCGCGATGATCGAGCAGTACGTGCGAGACCTTCAAGAGGTTGACGGGGCGCAGGTCGCGGTGGTCGGCGGCAAGGGCGCGCACCTGGGCGGGCTGTCGCGGATCGAAGGCATCCGCGTGCCGGCCGGCTTCTGCGTGACGACGGACGCCTTCAGGCGGATCGTGGCGGGATCACCGTCGCTCGCCGATCGGCTCGATCAGCTGTCGCGCCTGAACCCGGACGACCGGGAGGCGACCCGCACACTCAGCGCGGAGATTCGTCGGACCGTCGAAGGGATCGCCATCCCGGGCGATCTCGCGGCGGCGATCACCCGCGCACTCGCCCAGCACGGCGAGCAGGCCGCCTACGCCGTCCGATCCAGCGCGACGGCAGAGGACCTGCCTACGGCCTCCTTCGCCGGCCAGCAGGACACGTATTTGAACGTCGTGGGGCCGACGGCGATCCTCCAGCACGTCAGCCGGTGCTGGGCCTCGCTGTTCACCGAGCGGGCCGTGACCTACCGCCAGCGGAACGGCATCGACCACCGTACGGTCCACATGGCCGTGGTCGTGCAGCGCATGGTCTTCCCGCATGCGGCCGGCATCCTGTTCACGGCCGACCCCGTCACGGGCAACCGGCAGGTCGCCACCGTGGACGCCGGCTTCGGCCTCGGCGAGGCTCTCGTCTCCGGCCTGGTGAACCCGGACGTCTTCAAGGTGCGGGACGGCGAAGTCGTCGCCAAGGAGACCGCCGCCAAAGAGCGTGCCGTTCAGGCCCTGTCGGCCGGCGGTACGCAGGAAGTGGCGGTCGACGGACAGCGGCAGAAGCAGCCGGCGCTGACGGATGCGCAGGTGGTGCGGCTCGTGCGGCTCGGGCGGCGGATCGAAGCGCACTTCGGCCGCCCGCAGGACATCGAATGGTGCCTGGTCGACGATGACTTCCAGATCGTGCAGAGCCGGCCGATCACGACGCTGTTCCCCATCCCCGAGACCGGCGATAAGGAGAATCACGTCTACGTGTCCGTCGGACATCAGCAGATGATGACCGACCCCATGAAGCCCCTGGGGCTCTCCATGTGGCAGCTGACGGCGATGGTGCCGATGCATGAGGCCGCCGGGAGGCTGTTCGTCGACGTCACCCGGCGCCTGGCCTCGCCCGCGAGCCGCGCCGGCCTCCTGGACGTCATCGGGAAGGGCGATCCGCTGACCAGGGACGCTCTGGAGACCGTCCTCGACCGCGACGGCTTCGTCCCGTCGCTCCCGGACGCGGGGCCCGGCGGGCCGCCGGGCGGCGGCGCGTCCGCCCCGATCGAGACCGATCCGGCCGTAGTCACCGAGCTGATCGAGCGCAGCCAGGCGTCCATCGCCGCCCTGGAGCGGGACATCCGGACGAAGACCGGACCGGCGCTCTTCGACTTCCTGCTGGAGGCCTTCGAGGAACACAAGCGAGTCCTCAGTGATCCGCTGAGCATGCAGGCGATCATGGCGGGGATGGAGGCCACGTGGTGGCTCAACGACAAGCTGCAGGAGTGGCTGGGCGAGAAGAACGCGGCTGACACGCTCACGCTGTCCGCCCCCGACAACGTCACGTCGGAGATGGGACTGGCGCTGCTCGACGTCGCGGACGTGATCCGCCCGCATCCGGAGCTGGTGGCGTTCCTGCGGGGCGTCGAGTACGTCGAGGACTACGCCTTCCTGGACGAGCTGGCGAAGCTCGCGGGCGGAACCGAAGCACGCGACGCCATCGAGGCCTACCTCGAGCGGTACGGCATGCGCTGCGTCGGCGAGATCGACATCACGAGGCCGCGCTGGCGAGAGCGCCCCACCACGCTCGTGCCCGTGATCCTCGACAACGTCAGGAACTTCGAGCCGGGCGCCGCCGAGCGGCGTTTCGAGGAAGGCAGGCAGAAGGCGCGCAAGAAGGAACAGGAGGTGCTGTCACGCTTGCGGGCCCTGCCGGGCGGGGAGCGGAAAGCCGACGAGACCAAGCGGATGATCGACCGGGTCAGAACCTTCATCGGGTATCGGGAGTACCCGAAGTACGGAATCGTCAGCCGCTACTTCGTCTACAAGCGGGCCTTGCTGGAGGAAGCCGAGCGCCTCGTGCGGGCCAACGTGCTTCCTGAGCGGGAGGACGTCTTCTACCTCACGTTTCAGGAGTTCCATGACGCCGTGCGCTCGAACCAGGTGGATGGCCGGCTCATCCAGCAGCGCAAGGATGCGTTCCGGTCGTACCACGCGCTCACACCGCCCCGGGTGCTCACATCGGACGGTGAGGCCCTCACCGGGGCGTACCGGCGCGATGACGTGCCGACCGGTGCACTGATCGGCCTCCCGGTTTCCGCCGGGACCATCGAGGGGAGGGCCCGCGTCATCCTCGACATGGCGGAGGCCGATCTCGAAGCGGGCGACATCCTGGTCACGGCCTTCACGGACCCCAGCTGGTCGCCGCTGTTCGTCGGAATCGCGGGCCTGGTGACGGAGGTGGGCGGCTTGATGACCCATGGCGCGGTGATCGCCCGGGAGTACGGCTTGCCGGCCGTCGTGGGCGTGGAGCAGGCCACCCGGCTGATCCGGGACGGGCAGCGAATCCGAGTGCACGGAACCGACGGGTACATCGAGATCCTGCCCTGACCGACCTCACGTTGTGCAGAGGGCCGCCGACCTGCGTCGCTGCCCGGACAACTCCCTTGTGGCTGACTGCATTTGACTGCGCAACAGATCAATTCCGAGCAACCCTGCAACCTCTTTTCTCATCTTCTCCTCAGGAACGAAAGAGGCGCTCGGGGCACCTGGGACACCTGTGATGTCCGGGCGTCAGGAGCCGATCCGGAGGAGAAGCACGTTGATCCATGCTCGGCGCACATTGGTCGCCGCCGCGGCCTTGTTCGCGGTGGTGGTGGGGTCGCCAGGCCTGGCGCACGCCCAACCGGCCGCCGATTCCACGCCGTCCGCCCCATCCGCAGGTCCCGGCCCCGACCGGGGCCTGCCGGCCGGCTGGCAGATCACCGGCAAGAGAGCCGGTCAGCAGCTGACCTGGCGCTCGAACAGACCCGTACCCATGGGCGACGCCGCCGTCGAGTTCTACTCGGGAGACCGGCTCCTGGGCCGGCCCATGGCCGGCAAGGACGGGCACACGTTCCGCCTCGGCCTCGAAGGCGTTACGCTCGGGGCTGCGAAGGATCTGCAGGTGCGGGCCGCGGGGCGCCGCCTCGACGAGGCCGGCGTCAAGGCCGACTCGAAGCGCCGGTCCGCCAAGAAGCCGGTGAAGCCCGTGAAGCCGGTGGAGCCGTCGGCCCTGCCGCCGGCCAACCCCGTGGACCCCGGTGTCCCGGGACCCTACCGCACGGTCAGCGGCGAGTACGCGCTGAAGTCGGTGCAACTGCCCGATTTTCCCGCCCCGGTGGAGATGCGCGCGACCGTCACCGCACCCGCCGGTGCCAAGGGCAAACGGCCGCTGGCCCTCTTCCTGCACGGCCGCCACTCCACCTGCTTCACCGGAGGCGCGGACGGTGAGGCACTCGGCGAGTGGCCCTGCCCTACCGGCTCGAAGCCGATACCCAGCCATCGCGGCTATCTGCACGACCAGAAACTCCTGGCGTCCCAGGGGTATGTGACGGTGTCCATATCCGCCAACGGCGTCAACGGGCAGGACTACGCGGCGCAGGACGCCGGAACCCAGGCCCGCTCCTCCCTGGTACGGCAGCACCTCGCCCGCTGGGCCGACTGGTCGGGCGCCGGACGGACCAAGGCACCGGCGATCGTACGGAAGGCGGCCCGGGCCGACCTGTCGCGCGTCCTCCTCGTCGGTCACTCGCGCGGCGGCGAGGGCGTGAACCGGGCCGCGATGGACAGCCTCTCCAAGCCGCCCGCGGACAAGGACGGCTACCGAGGTCCGGTGCGCTGGAAGATCCGGGGGACCGTCCTCATCGGCCCCACCGTCTTCGGGCAGAACCCGGCTCCCGATGTGCCGTCCATGACGATCCTGCCGGGTTGCGACGGTGACGTGTCCGACCTGCAGGGCGAGATCTACGTGGACGGGACACGCGGCGTGAGCCGTGGTGCCGCCCTGCACAGCGCGGTCTATATGGTCGGCGCCAACCACAACTACTTCAACACCGAGTGGACGCCGGGACAGGCCGAGGCCCCGGCCTGGGACGACTTCTGGAACGACGGGGAGGAGCCGGACCCGGTGTGCGCGCCGGGCACCGCGACCCGGCTGACGGCCGAGCGGCAGCAGGCCGCCGGTTCGACGTACATAGCCGCCGCGGCCCGGCTGTTCGTCGCGGGCGACGACCGGGTCCGGCCGCTGCTCGACGGCTCGGGCGTCCGCGCGGCGTCCGCGGGTCCCGCGCGGATCCTGACCCACGCCGTCGGTGCCCGTCGCACCGCCGCGTTCCTGCCGGACGCCCCGGTCACGGTGGACGGCGGCCGGCTGTGCGCGCAGGTGGACCCCGACCCCGCCACCGCCTGCCTGAGCCCCCAGAACCCCGGCGGGTCACCGCACTTCGCCGGGTGGGAGACGGAGCGGGAACCGGGCCGCAACGCCGTGGCGCTCGACTGGTCGACGCCGGGTTCCGCGGTACGGGTGCGTCCCG
This sequence comes from Streptomyces violaceus, assembly GCF_036014075.1. Taxonomy (NCBI): domain Bacteria; kingdom Bacillati; phylum Actinomycetota; class Actinomycetes; order Kitasatosporales; family Streptomycetaceae; genus Streptomyces; species Streptomyces violaceus. The sequence continues at coordinate 8,489,024 of NZ_CP107911.1, read as the reverse complement.
GGCGGCCGGTCTCCTTGAGCGGAGCCAAGTCGCTGGCCCTGCGGGTCATCGTGCCGCCGAACACCACCGGCACCCGCATGGACGTGTCTCTCACGGACACCGCGGGCCGGCACGCGACGCTCGGTGCCATCCGTCTCGACGGGCTGCCCGGCTCCGAACGGACGGCCTCGTACTGGGGGCAGGAGGTGCGCGTACCGCTGACCGCGGCGACGGCGGCCGGGCTGGACCTGAAGCGGGTGAAGTCCCTGGCACTGACCCCGCGCAGCGGTTCGGGACAGGCGTGGCTGATGGACGCCTGGGGCTGGCGTCCCGGTATGGCGGCGGTACGGCCGGTCGCGCTGCCCCGCGTCGACATCGGCCTGTTGACGGCCGACGAGGGCGACTCCGGAGTCCGGACCCACAAGGTGCCGGTGCGGCTCTCCGGGCAGGGCGGTGGTCAGATCAGGCTCTTCGTCGCGGACCCCGAGACCAGTGAGGTCACATCCCGGTTGGTGACGGTGCGCCCCGGCAGCGGCAGCGTGGACGTGCCTGTCGACGTGCGCGGCAACACCCGCTTCAGCTACGGCACGTCGCACCACGTGTTCGCGAAGGCCGTCCGGGGTGCCGTGGTCGGCAACCACCTCGGCGGCCTGTCCGTGAAGGACGACGACCCGATGCCCACGTTCAGCGCGACACCGGTCGCGGGCCGGGTCACCGAGGGCCAGAGCCTGCAGTGGCGGATCGACCAGTCCGCGGCCGCCGACACGGAGATCTGGCTCGAGGCCGCGTTCGCACCGGTCGACGGCCGCGCCGAACTGTCCAGCACCGACGTCGACCCGCGATGGTTCGAGGAGAACACCGGCGAGTCGCCGAGCCCCGCCCGGCCGCTGTCCGAGGTGGAAGGGTTCTACCTGGGCCTCGCCATACCCGCGGGGGAGCTGAGCACCGAGGTGACCGTACCCACCGCCGTGGACGGGGCGAGTGAGCCGGAGGAGTCACTGCGGATCCGGATGTCCGTCTGGACGGAGGACCGCGGCCAGGTGGAGGGCCCGGTGCTCGACGGCACGGTGGTGGACGGGCCGTAGGCGAAGCGCCTCACGCTCTCTGACCGGGCAGAACCGGACGCGGGGGTCGGGCTTCACGACCCCCGCGTCCCTCGTCTCGTGTGACCGACCGCCGGCCCGGCTGCTGCGGCAGTGAGCCGGTGCCGTCGTCAGGGCCTGCTCGGCTTCACCTTCTTGTCGATGCCGTTCACCCGCAGGGTGACCTTCCTCCGGTTCCGCGCCCGGTCGGCCGTGATGCGGTACGACGTGACCTTCCCGTCCCGCCACTCGCAGCTGACCTCGTAGCCGCCACGGGCACGGAGTCCGCTGAAGGAGCCCTTGGGCTTCCAGTCGTCCGGCAGGGCGGGCAGCAGGTGGATAACGCCGTCGTGGCTCTGCAGGAGCATCTCGGCGACAGCGCCCGAGATACCGAAGTTGCCGTCCATCTGGAAGGGCGGGTGGTTGCAGAACAGGTTGGGCAGCGTGTTGTAGGTCAACAGTCCGCGCAGCATGATCTGGGCGCGATGCCCATCCCCCAGTCGGGCGAACAGAGCCGCCCGCCAGGGCCAGGTCCACGAGCGGCGGCTGTCGCCCGACACCGTCGCGGCCGTGAAGGGCACGCCCTTCTTCTCACCGCACCGCGCCTTGAGGGAGACGAGGGCGGCGGCCGTGAACTCGGGATTTGTCGGGGTGATCTGGCGCCCCGGGTAGACCGCGAAGAGGTGCGAGGTGTGGCGGTGGATGTCGGTGGGGCTGTCGATGTCCTCCTGCCACTCCTGCAGCTGACCCCACTTGCCTATCTTGTTCGGCGCGAGGCGCGCCTGCAGGTCCGCGACCTTGGCCCGGTAGACGGGGTCCGCCTCGAGCACCGCCTCGCAGTCGAGGTAGTTCTGGAACAAGTCCCAGATGATCTGCTGGTCGTACATGACGCCGTCTTCGCGCGGCCCGTGCTCGGGTGACCAGCCGTTCGGTGCGACGAGGAGTCCGTCCTCGCGCTCCTTGAGATGGTCCTCCCAGAACTCGCAGATCTCCTTGATCATCGGGTAGGCGAGGGTGCGGAGGTAGCCCAGGTCCTGGCTGAACGCCCAGTGTTCGTAGAGGTGTTGGGCGTACCAGGCGCTCGCGACGGTGTTCCACTCCCACGCGTTGCCGCCGAAGACGCTCTGGCTGGTGCGGGCGGTCCAGCCGCGCGTGTCCTCGCCGAAGGCGTTGCGGGTCGCCACGCGGCTGGGCACCGCCACCTGCTCGATGAACCGGACGAGTGCCTCATGGCACTCCGGCAGGTTCGTCGTCTCGGCTCCCCAGTAGTTCATCTGGACATTGATGTTGGTGTGGTAGTCGGAGGCCCACGCCGGCTGGTTGCTGTCGTTCCAGAGGCCCTGGAGGTTGGCGGGCAGACCGTTCGGGCGCGAGGAACTGACCAGCAGATAGCGGCCGTAGTCGAACATCCCCTGCTCGAGCGTCGGGTCCGCCCCGCCCGCCGCGTAGCGCGCCAGCCGGGCGTCGGTCGGCAGAGCGACGACGGCGGCGTCGGAGGTGCCCCAGTCCACCGAGACGCGGTTCATGAGGGCGCGCGTCTCGGCGATGTGCTTCTCGCGCAGCTTGTCGTAGGACCGGGAGGCAGCCTTGCCGAGCGCCCTGGCGATGACCGTTTCCGGATCGGGTCCGCGCCACCCGGCGGCGGCGTCGAGCTTGTAGTCGGTGCGGGCGTCCAGGAGCAGGGTCAGGGTGGTGCAGCCGCTGAAGCGGAGCATCGATCCGTCGGCCCGGACGTCGCCGTCGGTGTGTAGGGCCTGGACGATGCACGCGTGCTTGAGGCCGTTGCCCATGACACCGCTGAAGGCGATCCGGCGGGCACCGGCGTCGACGGTCGTCGGAGTGTTGTCCTGTCCGGACGTCAGCGATATCGCTCCGGAGAGTCCATGGGCGCGGTCCGACGTGTAGCGGAAGACCATGACGTCCGCGGAACGGCTCGCGAAAGCCTCCCGCAGGACGCGTCGTCCCGGCGCGCCGAAGCGGGTGACGTGCACTCCCTCGACGAAGTCGAGGGTGCGCCGGTAGTCGACGACCGTCCGCTGGGTGCGCGTGTCGAAGCCCTTGCCTTCCAGCGCGATCCCCGCGATCTGGAAGCCGGTGGACGACGCGCCGGGGGTCAGGGTGAGCCGGTAGACGCGGTATGCCGTGCTGTTGGTGATCCGGAACGTCCGGGTCTCGCCGCGGCCGGCGAAGGGCGCTGAGGGGTTCTGCGTGTCGAGGGGCGTCCAGGCAGTCCCGTCCCGCGATGCCTCGAGCCGCCATCGCCGGGGGTCGTCCTTGGGACGTCCCGCTGCCGCCGTCAGCGCGTACGAGGTGACGACGACCGCGCGGGGCAGCTCGGCCTGCCAGACGACCGCTGGTGCGGGGGCGTCGACCCGCCAGACCGTGGCCGGATTCCCGTCCACCGAACTCGAGATGTCCGTGGCCCGGGACCCGGTCCCGACGCCGGAGCCCTTGGAATGCCCGCTCGGCGACGACAGGTACAGCGCGCCGCCCGCGCCGAGGTCGACGCCGGACAGACCGATCTCGCTCACCTGAAAGTGGCTGACACCGGCCTTGGGGACGAAGTCGAACCGGTAGAAGCGGTAGGCCGCGGGGTCGGCACAGGTGAATTCCTTCGTCTGGAAGCGGCTTTCGAAGGGCGCTTCCAGAGTGCGTCTGTCGAGCGTGGTCCAGGTGGCGCCGTCGGCGGAACCGGCGAACGCCCACTCCCGCGGGTCGCGCTGCGGCACGTCCTCGGCACTCGTCAGACGGTAGGACGCGACCGCGACGGGTTCGGGAAGCTCTACCTGCCACCGCACCTTCGAACCGGGCCCCTCGATGCACCACTTGGTGCCCGAGTCGCCGTCGTACGTCTTGTCGACACCCTCCGAGGACGAGCTGCTGTACGGTCCCCCCGGAGCCGTGACCTTCGGACTCGTACGGGGAGCGAAGGTGACGACGACGTCACCGAAGTTCCGGTACGAGCCGAAGCCGGTCATGCCGGTGTCGAACTCGCTGTCCGGCTTGCCCGCGAGGGCGTTGTCGTAGTTGTTGACGCCGCCCCACAGGCTCTGTTCGTTGAACTGGATGCGCTCCTCGCAGGGATCGGCGAAGAGCATGGCGCCGAGCCGGCCGTTGCCGATCGGCAGGGCCTGCGACTGCCAGTCCAGGGCGGGTACGGAGTACGTCAGTGCCTCGCGCGACAGGGCCGGCGACTTGACGGCCGCCGGTGCGTCGGCCCCGGCGGCAACGGCCTGCCCCACGGGAGTTCCGCCGGTCAGCTGAGCGAGCAGAGGTGCGAAGGCGAGGCCGCCGCCGACCTTGAGAACGCTCCGTCGCTGCGGTTGGGATTCATTGACCACGGTGAGATCTCCCGGCCCATTCATCGGCTCTTTCGCGGAGGCACTGAAAGCCGCATCGACACCAGTCGAGGGCGCGAACATCGTCGCCAGGGAATAGATCGGATGTCTATAGGTGTGCACCATCCAACGCGGGCAAGGACGGGATCAAGATGCCCAACTACCACCCACCGACGCCGCGTCCGCTCCTCAGCCGTCAGCCCACCGCCCAGGCGGAAAGGACTTCCAGCGCGGCGGCGTGCACACCCGGCGCGGCGGCGAGGTAGCTCTCGCCGGCCAGTTCCCACGGTTTGCCCTCGATGTCGGTCACGACGCCTCCGGCCTCCTGGACCAGCAGCACACCTGCCGCGTGGGAGCGGACGTTGTCGAACTGCCAGTGCAGGTCCATGCGGCCCGCGGCGACCTGGGCGAGCTGGTGGGTCACCGGTACGGAGACCCGCACATACAGGGTGGAGTTCGTCATCGCGGCGAAGGCGGAGCCCATTCGCTTCGCGAGCTCGGGGTCGTGGCCCGGCTGGGCCTGGCCGGTCCCGGCCAGTGCGCCGTCCAACGACGTCTTGACCGAAACGGCCCTGTACTCCCGAAGCTGCCGCGAAGTGACAAGTAACTCAGTGTGATGTTCTGGCCTTGAGTCAGGGGTGAGGGCCGACGGGATAGTGGATAGCGGTAGTAGCGAGTCCGATTCAGGTCGGTTTATCGGACTTCTGTTGCCTGATGGCTCATCCGGGTGGTGCCGCAGTAAATGCCGGATTTACTGCGACGGACCGCCTACCGTGATCATCGCTACCTGCGGCGGGGCATTCCGGCCGCCGGGGCGAGGTGTACGCATTTACTGCGTCAGGGCCGGAAGGGTGGGGCGGGCATGACGATCGAACCAGTGACTGAACTCGGGGCCGGGGGCGCGCTCCGGCTGCCGCGCGCCCGGGTGGTGCCCCTGTCCGCCCCGCCCGCGTCGTACACCGCGGCGGTCGAGCGGTACCTCACCGGCGCGGGCATCGCGAAGTCCTCCGCGCGGATCTACCGGATCTCGCTGACGACGTGGGGATGGATGTTCGCCGGCGAGCCCGCGCCGACCGGACCGGCTCGGCGGAGCGCGAAGCCGCCCGTCTTCCCCGTCGCCGCGATCGACGACCCGGCGCTGCCGGAGGTGCTGGCGGAACTGGCGGCGGCGCGGGCGGACGAGATGGACGCCGACACCGTCAACCGGGAACTGTCCATCGCGCGCAAGGCGATCGGCTGGTGGCAGCGGCAGGGCTGGATCGCCGTCGATCCGACGATCGGGATCGAGCGGCGGCCGGCACCGCCGGACCGCACCAAGGCCCTGGCCGAGAACCAGATCGCCGCCCTGTGGCGCCTGGACGTCGCCCTGCGGGAGAAGACGCTGTGGAAGATGCTCTACGAGTCCGCCGCCCGGGCGGAGGAGGTGCTGTGCCTGAACGTGGAGGACCTCTACCCGGCGGACAAGCGCGGCAAGATCACCGCCAAGGGCGGGGCGACCGAGTGGATCCACTGGCAGTCCGGCACCGCCCAGCTGCTGCCCCGCCTCATCGCCCGCCGCACCTGCGGCCCGCTGTTCCTCACCGGCCGCAGGGCCCCGGCCGGGACCGCGACGCTGGACGTGTGCGAGGAGACCGGCCGGGCCCGCCTCTCCTACCGCCGGGCAGAGGAGATCTTCGAGGAGAACACCCGGCTGCTGGCCAACCCGCTGGCCTCGCCCGAGGACATCGAGGACCTGGACGGCTGGACCCTGCACCGGCTGCGGCACACCGCACTCACGCACGACGCCGAGGGCGGCACCTCCACCCCGATGCTGCTGGCCCGCTCCCGCCACGCATCCGTCCGCTCCCTGGAGCGGTACGCCCGCCCCGGCGTCGACGCGGTCGCCCGACACGTTGCTGAGCGCGCCCCCGCCGCACGTCGCCGGACATGACACCCTTCGTTTGCGGCTGGTCACAGCGTTCTTACCAACACCGCCGTCAGCCACGGGCACGCTGCAGGTCTTGCCCGAATCGACTACGCCCAAGCCACGGCCGCCGCACGCTGGCCGACACCATTGAGCCACCTCACGAACCTCGCACGACCAACAACTTCAGGTTGAAACAGGCTCACTTGGTGCTTCGGCTCGCATTCGCGCGGAAGACCCTGTCCTCATGCCTGCCGTAAGCGAGGTCGAACACGACCAGGACGCCGGTGCGGCGGTCCCGGCCCTCCTTCATGTCCCGTAAATGGACATCGATACGGCGGTCACGGATGGTCCCGATGATCGCGGGGAGTACCACGATGGTCAGCACGGCCAGAGAGATGACCGTCTGGACGGCGGTGTCGAATGTGTTGTTCATGGTTCCCAGCTTGGTCATTGACACGGCTCCGCGACAGCGACAGGACTGTCACCTAGCACCGGATTCCGGCCATATTTGTACGCTTATGAAGCCCTTTCGGTGGCGGTAGCGGCCGCAACCAAGTCCTGCCATGACATGCCTGCACTCTTGAAAGCTTCGGCATCAAGGGGGCATGACGTTCACGACTCTCGCGCAAGCTCGGACAAGTTGGGCTTGATCCTCGACGCCTTTCAGTCGTCTTGGTTGAAGGTTGACCCACTAGGGAGCGGTGTGTGACTGGCCGATTTCACACGGTCCCCATCGGAGTGCATCCGCTCGCCCTGTTGGGGCAACTGGGGAGTGCCTGTAACGGCCACGCGTCGGCGCCCTTCAAGATTCCGGAATATGTCCGAAGGGGATCGGCCTGGCGGATGGCCGAAAAACACCAAATGGAGCTGACACGAGTCATCTTCACCGTCACGATCGAGGGCCGATCTTCATGGTGAAGGGAAACGAATGCCGCTCAAGGTGCTGCTCGCGAACGCCCCGAACCCCACCGCGAACGGAAACGCGTCCAACTACGCCTGCTATCCACATATCGGCATCATCCAGCTGGCCACGGCGATACGCGACGCCTTCCGCGACCAGGTGGAGGTGTGTGTCGTCGACGGAGGCATCAGCAACACCGTCGAAGTGCAGAAGAAGGTGCAGGAATTCGGGCCGGACCTCGTCGGAGTGAGCGCCCTGACCCCCACCTACAGCGAGGCCCTCAAGATCGCTGACACTGCGAAGCAGGCTGGCGCCAAGGTGGTTCTCGGCGACGACCACGCCGGCTTCTTCCCCGGGCTCATCCTCGCCAACCGGCCCGCCATCGACTACATAGTCGCCAACGACGTGGGCGAGACGCCATTCGTGGAGCTGGTGGGCGCACTGCTGTCCGGCACCCCCTTGATGGACGTCTCCTCGCTCGTCCACCGTCAGGGTGAAACGGTCGTCTCCAACCCCGCGCCCCGATACGCGCTCGCCGAGCGCAACACGATTCCGGATCTGGCATTCATACGCGACGAACTCGACATGTACGCCCGGAACTACCGAGAGCAGTTCGGACATCTGCATGACCACACGGTCATACCCATCACCGTGAACAACGCCCGCGGCTGTGAGAATGGATACAAGCGCTGCACTTATTGCAGCATTGCTGATCTCACCGTCAACACGGGCGAACCGAGCGGATTCTGGAAGGCGGTGGACATCTACAACCGAGAATTCGGCATCAACCTCTTCTTCGAGGTGTACGACAGCTTCACCGCCAGCCCACGCTATGTCGACGCTCTCATCGACGCCACACCCCCGCACCTCCGTCGCCGCATCGACAACGGTGAGCTGGAGATCATGGTGTACGCGCGAGCGCTGGGTCTGACCAAACGCAACAACGTAGACAAGTGCCGCCGCCTCGGCGTGACCCGGGCGAACATCGGGCTCGACGCCGCCGACCCCGAGATGCTGGAGGCACAGCGGAAGAACAAGACCACCGACGCGACGAACCTTGAGGCGATCCGTCTGCTCAACAAGGCAGGGATCTCCGTACACGCCTCGTACATCGCGGGGGCACCGGGCGAACGCCCGCGGACGCTGGACCGGACGATCGAGGGCATTCGGCAAATGTTGGGCGAGGTCGAGCTGTCGTCCGTCGAGTTCTCCCGGTTCATCCCACTGCCCAACAGTCCGGCGTGGGACCTGCTCGTCGACTACGAGCAGCCGTCGTTCTTCAAGAGCAGCGCGGAGATCGACGCGTACCTGGCCGAGCTCGACATCGCCATCACCCCCGAGAAGCGAGCGGAGCTCTACAAGAGGTTCGGCGAGCAGGATCTGCTCGACATCGACGAACTCGCGGCCGCATGGGCCGAGAACTTCACCCACATCACCGAGGACTACGCTCTTCAACGGGTCGCAGATGTCGATCAGTTGGTCATGTCACACAACGTACGCACCGGCAACAACGTCGGCTAGTTACTGGCGACGACGCCGGGCAGCCGTAGCCGCCACGGAGGGAGAAGCAGATGCTGGGAGTGTCCAACCTTTCCACCTACGCCCTGGGGACGCTCCTCATTATTCTGCTGCCGGGGCCCAGTTCCCTCTACACGCTGTCGGTGGCGGCGCGGCGCGGTGTGCGGACCGGGTACCAGGCCGCGGCGGGGGTGTTCATCGGCGAGGCCCTGCTGATGCTGCTCACCGCCGCGGGGCTCTCTTCGCTGCTGCGTGCCAACGAACTCGTTTTCTCCGTCATCAAGTACGCGGGGGCCGGTTATCTGGCCTGGATCGCGTTCGGAATGATCCGCGGGGCATGGGAGATGTGGCGCACCCGCAAGGTGGAAGCACCGGCGGAGGGGCCGGAGGGCGCCCAGGACGGCGAGCGGCCGTTTCGTCGGTCGCTGCTGATCACTCTGCTCAACCCGAAGGCCATCCTGTTCTTCATCTCCTTCTTCGTGCAGTTCGTCGACCCGTCCTATCCGCACCCGGTGCTGTCCTTCGGGCTGCTCGCGCTGATCTACCAGGTGATCAGCATCAGCTACGTGACCCTGCTGATCCTCGGCGGCACGTACCTCTCGGCCCAGTTCCGCCGTCGGCGGCGACTGTCGGCCGGGCTGACCAGCGGAGCCGGCGCCCTCTTCCTCGGGTTCGCGGCAAAGCTCGCCACCACGGGCAACTAACGTGCCGGGGGAGCGACCGCGCAGCGCGGGAGAGAGCCAACGTGTGCTGATGCGGATGCAATAACGGTTGACCAGCTCGAGACGTGGTCGAAAACGGGAGCCGGGCTTCATGCCCGGTCGCTCATCGTTTCGGCAGGTCCGGGCCCCGTGAGAGGACAGTGGACTACCTTCTCAGGCTGATCGCTCCCCGATCTACGGGTTCCTGCCGATCCGCCGGAACCGTCGAGCCTGTGACCTGCGCATTGTTCACCGGCTCCCGGCAGACTGGGAGCGCCGCCGGCTCGCCAGGTCTCAGGGCGCCGTCTCGGCCGTACGGTCCGCTGCCTCGGGCGCGGCGCGGGGGCCGGGCACCGTGGCCTTGGCGGCGAGGGCGGGATCGAGGTGGGAGTTCATGTCCAACTCGAACCGGCCGTAGGGGTTCACGTGCGTCCAGAACAATGGGGACAGGGCCCTCCGGTCAGCGTCGGTGAGCCTCTTCTGCCACTTCTCCTCGCTCAGGATGTCTTGGAGGAGCAGAGTGTTGACGTGAACCAGCGCGGACTGGAGCAGATGCAGGGCGAGCATGGAGACCTCCTGGCTCTCCTTGTCCTGCCCGGTCAGGTCGCCGTCCTTGCCGTAGAACAAATCGTGGTTGGCGGAGTTCCAGTTCTCCACGACCTGGAGGCCGTCGTTGATCTCACGGCGCAGGTCGGCATCGGCGAGGTAGTCGCAGATGAACGCCGTACGCACCGCCCGCCCAAGTTCCTCGATCGCCCGGTAGGTCGGGTGCTTCGGGCGCCGCGGGTTAAGCGGCGCAGGACCTGCTCGGCCTCGGCGGTGCCCAGGCGCAGGGCGGTGGTGTACTTGACGATCTGGTCGTACTGCTGGCGGATCAGGTCCCAGTCGATCGTCTTGGTCGACAGCACCGGTGCCAGGCGGGGCCAGGTGTCGTCCTCCCCGGCCGCCGGCCGGTACAGCCGCGCCGCCCCGACGTTCTTCAGCCTGGGGAGCAGGTTGAAGCCGAGCATGTGGGCGAAGGCGAACCCCACGATGGAGGCGCCGTGCGTGTCGGTGTACTGGCGGTCGATCTCCACGTCCGTGCAGTGCCGCAGCACGCCCTCGATCATCGCGGCGACCTCGGAGGCCGAGCAGGACTTGAGCTGGCTGTAGACGCACAGCGACTTCTTCTCGACGTGCCAGTAGATCATCACTCCGGGGCCGCGGTACCGCTGGTGCCACTCGGTCATGAAGTTGCTCGACCAGGAGCCGAACTTCTTGCTGTCCGAGGCGCACGCGGTGCCCTCGCCCCACCATGCCGCATCGCGCGAGGCGAAGGTGGCGTTGACCAGCCGCACCAGCGCTGAGCGCAGGTTGGTCCGGTTGACGAACAGGTGCCGCACCCGGCGCAGGACGGCTTCCGTCTCACCGTGCTTGCCGGTGACCGCGACCCGCTTGATGCCCATGTTCGTCCCGAGCGCGAACAGCACCAGCAGCAGTCGGCGCCGCAACACGGCCTTCGGTACCGCCTCCCGGGTGGCGACCGAGGTGAACTCACTGGTGAAGCCGGTGGCGAACTCGGCCTCCTTGAGGATGTCGATCAGGTCGATAGTGCCCCAGCGGCGCTCGATCTCCGCCTTCAGCGCGACCAGGTTCTCCGGCTCCTCCTGCTTGCCCAGCGGTGAGACCTTGATCCACGGCTCGCCGTGCTTCTTGACGATGTCCACCCCACCCGTGGTGCCCAGCTCCAGCGCGGTGTCGAAGCGGGTCAGGGCCTCCCGCAGCCGCTTCTGAAGGGCCCCGATGAACTTCTCCGGGTCCTGCGGCTGGCGGATCGCGTCGTAGTGCACATCGCGGTTGTCCTCGAAGTCCGGCGGCAGATCGTCCTCCGGATTCCGCCACCGGTTCGCCCCCGGCACCCAGATCTCCCGCCGCCGCAGCGCGTCCCGCAGGCTGACCAGCACGCACAGCTCGTACGGGATGCGCTCGACCCTGCCGCGCTCGTCCACGACCGCCTTGCGCCACTCCTCACGCACCACCCCGCCCAGCGGGATCTTCTCCGCCTCGTCGAAGAACGCACCCTCCTTGGCGATGGGCTGGTCCAGATACCGCTTGAGCAGGTCGATGGCGTCCATCACCGGCCGGTAGGCAGTGTTGTTGCACTTCAGCTCCAGCGCGTTCAGCAACGGGGAGAGCATCCGCCTCCAGTGGTTCGAGTACGACGAGCGCAGCACGTGCGCACCCGTGCCCGGTAGCGGGCCTCGTTCGCAGCGGCCTCCGCCGCCAGCGCCTTCAGCGTGGTCTCCCCGGCTACCGGATAGATCACCTTGCGCACCGTGCCGCCCGGCTCCGCGACGGCCGCCTCCGCCAGCCGCAGCAGGATGCCCTCCTTGCCGCGGACCCGCTTGAGCTCCTTGTTGAACTCGCCCTCGACCTTCTTCTCCGCCCGCGTGTTGATCTTCTGCACGAGCTGGATGAACAGCTCAACCAGCGAGTCGGTGATCTCCGTCTCCCGCACGTGGCACAGCGTCGACAGCAGCGTGTACCGCACCAGCCCGGCTGCCGCCCGCAGGTCCGAGAGGTACTCCTTCGCCGCCCGCGCCCGCCAGGCCGCCACCAGCTTCTCCGACACGTCCCCGAACAGCTCCGGCGGAAGCTGAAGCCCGCGCACTCGCTGGAGCTTGTTCACCTCCGCCAACAGGCTGTCCAGCCCCAGCGCCCCCGGGTCCGCCTTCAGCTCGGTGAAGAACGTGCCCCCGCCACCCGCGCTGTCCTCACCGACGCCAGCGTCCTCGGCGATCAGGTCATCCAGCCGGGACCGAGTCGCCGCCGACAGCCGGCCCACCGTGGACGCGCAGAACCGCTCCTCGAAGGTGCTGACCGCCGAGCCCACCAGCCGGGCGATACGCCCCGGCGTCGGCGGCTCCCGCCGGTCCTTGCGGCAGCGGGCCACCACCGCCTCCGCGAGTTCGGTCGCGGGACAGCTCCACCCCACACAGCTCGACCGCCAGCCACTCGGCAAGCTGGGCCTGGTCCTCCTCTGTGCACTCACGGAACCCGAACGCGCGCCGGATTTCCATCCGGTGCCGCTTGATCGCTCGTCCCGACCAGTCGTACGCGGCCCATTGCTCCGTGGGCACCTTCACCTGGTGGGCAACGTACGACACCGGCGGCGCCGGGATCTCCCCGGCGTCCTCCGGAAACCGGGCCTCCACCTCGAAGAACTTCAGCAACAGCGCGAACCCCAACCGGTTCGCCCCCGACTTGTTCCGCAGCCGCTCCTGGTCCTCCTCCAGCAGCGTCCAAATCTCGATCAGGTCCTCCGGCTCCCACTCCTGCCGCACCCCGGGTCTCCCTCCGGTCGTCATGACCCGACCACCGTGACCGAGCAGTACGCGGACGAAGACGAGGAGATCGAAAACCCGGACAAGCCCACCCCTGATCCGCTACAGAGGGCTACTTGTCACTTCGCGGCAGCTTCGGGAGTACAGGGCCGAAACCCGCGGCCGTACACCGTTGAGGAACGCCCCGCCGCCCTCTGTCGCGGTGAACATCTCGTCGAGGACCGGGAAGTAGACCACCGCCAGCACCGGGCGGCCGTCACGGACGAGGCTCACGCCGATGTTCCAGTCGGGCATGCCGTGCACGGCGTTGACGTTGCCACCGACCGGGTCGATGAGCCACCACTCGCCCGTGGCCAGCGGCCAAACGCCTGCCGGTTGGCACCAAGCGCCGGAGGGCGTATGACTGGTTCGAGCGCGAGCTTGCATCACGCGGCGGTTTTGTACTCGTATCCACGCGATTCATTCCGGTCGGACGCTATCTCGCCACAGTAACGGCGGGGTGGTGAGATACCCGCTGCGCACATTCATGCTGTACGTTGCGATTTCCACCTCCACCTGGAGCATCTATACCGCCCTGTCGGGATACCTCGGTGGCGTCTTCTTCCAGGAGAACCCGCTCCTTGCTATCGCCGTCGGCGTCGGTCTCGCGTTCGCGGTAACCGGTGCGGTGGAGTTCTCACGATATGTTCGGCGCCGCAAGAATCCTGTCACGCCAGATGATGCCGTTGCCGAATACCGGTGATTCGCTCGGTATCAGGAACCTGCCGTGCCGGACCTCTCGTTCGAACCGCGGAGGGGAGGCCCGGCTGGCTCAGCGGCGGGCTCCTGGCCGAGCAGGTCCAGCAGGGCCGCGGCGTCGTGCTCCGGGGTGGCGGGTTCGGCGTAGGTGCCTCGCGGGTCATCGGCTAGCGCTCCGCGACGGTCGAGTGGGTGCCGAGGCGATCCTGGACCCAGGTGTGGAACTCTCCGATGTGGTGCTCGCTGGGCACCAGGACGCCGCCCTTGGCGTAGAGGCGGGAGCTCATCGCCGGCTGGCAGCGCTCACAGGCGCCGAAGTCCTGCCGGTTGACCCGGTCGAACAGCTCCACCGAGCGGCTGACGTCCCGGTCGCTCTCGATCACGCCCTTCAGATACAGCCAGTCGCACTCCACGATCGTCCGGTCGACCGCCACCGGGAACATCCGGTGAAAGACCACGTGGTCGGGGACCAGGTTGATGAACACCTGCGGCCTCACCGTGATCGCGTAGTACCGGCGGTCCTGCTCCTCGGAGACCGTGGGGATCCGGTCCAGGCCCTCCGAGCCGTCGACGGTGAAGCCCCTGACGTCCGAGCCGAACTCGGCGCCGTGCCCCACGTAGAACTGCGCCGCGTAGCCGTCGGCGAACTCCGGAAGCACCTCGGTCAGTTCCGGGTGGATCGTCGCGCAGTGGTAGCACTCCATGAAGTTCTCGATGATCAGCTTCCAGTTCGCCTTGACGTCGTAGACGATCCGCCTGCCGACCTCCAGGCTCTCGACGTCGTAACGGTCGATGAACTCCACGTCCCCCAGGCGCGCCACGACGTCCGCGATCACCGAATCCTCGAACGGGGGCGGGTTCTCGGCCAGGCACACCCACACATAGCCCAGCCACTCGCGTACCGCCACGCTCGCCAGGCCGTACTCGCTCCGGCCGATGTCCGGCATCTTCGTCAGGTTCGGGGCCGCCACGAGCTTGCCGTTGAGGTCGTAGGTCCAGGCGTGGTACGGGCACTGGAACGTTCTCTTCACCTCGCCGGACTCCTGCGTGCACAGCTTCGCGCCCCGGTGCCGACACACGTTGAAGAACGCCCGGAGGGAGTTGTCCCGAGACCGGGTCAGCAGGACGCTCTCCCGCCCGACGTCGAGGGTCCTGAAGGCTCCCGGCTTGGCCAGCTCCGAGGAGCGTGCCGCGCAGAACCACATGGACTCAAAGATGTGCTCCTGCTCCAGGCGGAATATCTCCGGGTCCGTGTAGTGGTCACCGGGGAGGGTCGCGATCAGGCTCTCCGGCAGGCCGGTCGTAGTCATGGTTCACCTCGAAGAGAAGCGTCTTGAGCGGGCGATGGGTTGCCTCATGCGCAACGCACTTCTTGCTACGCAACACACAGTGCAATCCACCCGGAGCACTGTCAAGCCCTTGACCGCAGAGGGTCACAGACAGGAGCATGTTGCGTATCAGTCCGACTGTTGCGTAATGCGCATCCCCCAGGGAGGGCTCAGTGTCTCTTGGGCCGAAATCCGACCGCGAATTCGTCCTCACCCTGTCGTGCCCCGACCGCTCCGGCCTCGTCCACGCCGTCACCGGCTTCCTGGTCCGGCACTCCGGGAACATCCAGGAGAGCCAGCAGTTCGACGACCGGCTGCAGGACCGCTTCTTCATGCGGGTCCACTTCGACGTCTCGGATCCCGGCACGTCACTGGAGGACCTGAAGTCCGGCTTCGCCCCGGTGGCGGAGGCCTACCGGATCTCCTGGCAGCTGTACGACGCGTCGACTCCGACCCGCGCCCTGATCATGGTGTCCAAATTCGGGCACTGCCTGAACGATCTGCTCTTCCGGTGGCGTGCCGGCGCGCTGAACATCGAGGTAGCGGCGATCGTCTCCAACCACCGGGACTTCGAGCCGCTCGCCGAGAGCTACGGGATCCCGTTCCACCACGTGCCCGTGACCCCGGAGACGAAGCCCGAAGCGGAGGCACGGCTGCTCCGACTCGTCGACGAGCTGGACGTGGACCTCGTGATCCTCGCCCGCTACATGCAGATCCTCTCCAACGACCTGTGCAAGCAGCTCGAAGGCCGTGCGATCAACATCCACCACTCGTTCCTGCCGAGCTTCAAGGGCGCCCGGCCGTACGTCCAGGCGCACGAGCGCGGCGTCAAACTCGTCGGAGCGACGGCGCACTACGTCACCCCGGACCTCGACGAGGGGCCCATCATCGAGCAGGACGTCGTCCGTGTGAACCACTCGCAGGGCCCCGACAGCCTGGTCGCCCTGGGGCGCGACGTGGAAGCGCAGGTCCTGGCCCGGGCGGTGGAATGGCACAGCCAGAGCCGCATCATGGTCAACGGCAACCGTACGGTCGTCTTCCGTTGAGGAAAATGACCTCCGGCCCCTCACGTCTGTTGACCATTTCGCCTAGGGTTTCGCCATGAGCAACCACGGCACTGAGTCCGCAGGGCCTCCCAGTGGCGGAGTGCAGTCCGTCGACCGCGCCGTTGCCGTGCTGGAGATTCTCGCCCAGCACGGCGAGGCAGGGGTGAGCGAGGTGGCGGCGGCGATCGATGTCCACAAGTCCACCGCCTTTCGCCTGCTCGGCGCGCTGGAGGCGCACGGGATGGTCGAGCAGGAGAGCGAGCGCGGCAAGTACCGCCTCGGCTTCGGAGTCGTACGTCTGGCCGGTGCGGTCACCGGACGCATAGCGGTCACCAGACACGGACGCGGGATCTGCGAGCGTCTCGTCGACGACGTGGGTGAGACGCTGAACATCGCCGTGCTCGAGTCCCACCACGCGATCAACCTCTATCAGGTGCGCGGCTCGTCGGCCATCGCCGCGCAGAACTGGGTGGGACGGCTGACGCCGCTGCACTGCACGTCGAGCGGCAAGATCCTCCTGGCCCACCTCGACCGCGAGGACCGCGACGAGCTCCTCGCCGAAGCCGGCCTCCCCCGTCTGACACCACGCACGGTGACGTCCAGGAAGAAGCTCGAGGCGGACCTGTCCGTAGCCCGTGAGCAGGGCTATGCCATCACGGTGGAGGAATACGAGGAGGGGCTCAACGCCCTGTCAGCTCCCGTGCGTTCGGATGACGGCGAGGTGGTCGCCGCCCTCAGCGCTTCGGGGCCGGCCTTCCGGATGACCGACGAGCGGTTGCGTGAACTCGCGCCGCTGATGGTCGCGGCAGCGGAGGAGCTCAGCCGCCGTCTCGGTTACACGGGCTGAGACCCGCAAGGCCCGACTCGGTCGCTGACCAGGACAAGACCCTGCTGACCAGGGCAAGACCCTCATGACAAGCGGCGGTCGGTGATCCCGGACACCGGATCACCGACCGCCGCTTGCATGCTGCCCGCGTCAGCCCGTCCACTCCACAGCCGCGTCCAGCAGCCAGTCCGTCAGGTATTGGGCGAAGGACGAACGGACCAGCACCCAGAATCCGGCCCTGGGATCGTCACGGGCGACCAGGACGACCTGGGTGCGGCCCATGTTCGTCTGGGCGCAGCGTCCCGGGCCGAAGACCCGCGGGTGAAGATCCAGCGAACAGCCGTGGGCCAGCACGTCGCGGGCCCGGGAACCCGCGACGAGGAGCGTGGTGCGCTGAGCCGAGACATCGATGACGGAGACGGGCTCGTCGCCGGCGGCCTCACGGATCCGGCTCTCCAGGTCCTGCTGACCGCCCGGCGGGCCCACCACGAGCCACTCGTCGGGGCCGAGCCACAGAGCGGTCAGCTTTCCGGCGCGCACGACGGTGTCGGGTTCGACGGGCAGTTGGAGGCCGAGCGTGAGCCCGACGGCGTCCGCCGCTGCTCCCTTGGGGTCGAGACGTACGTTGATCTGGGTCAGGAAGGGGAGTTCCGCCAGCCGGATCGCGCCCCCGGAGGTGCGGGTCGCGGCGGCCAGCCGGTCGGCGGCATGCGACAGGGGGCTGCGGAGCGGGGTGGTAACGGCGGTGTCAGCCATCGCGGCGGGCTCCCTCGGGGTCGTAGAGGACGGGGCTCGCGACGGTCACCGGGACCAGCCGGTCGCCCACGGGGGCATAGAGTCGCTCACCGATGCGGTCCCGGCCGCCCTTGACCAGGGCGAGGGCGAAGGTCCGGCCGAGGGCCGCGCTGCGGTAGCTGGACGTGACGTGGCCGAGCATCGGGACGGGCGGCGCGGGCAGCACACTGCAGGCGACCAGGTGCGTGCCCTCGGGGAGGAACGTGCCCGGGTCCTCCGGGAGCAGACCGACCAGGTGCTTGCGGTCGGGGCGGGCGGTGTCGGCGCGGGCGTGGGAACGCTTGCCCACGAAGTCCGCCTTCTTCTTCGACACCACCCAGCTCATGCCCAGATCCTGGGGTGTGACCGTGCCGTCGGTGTCCTGGCCGACGATCGGATAGCCCTTCTCCGCTCGCAGGACGTGCATCGTCTCCGTGCCGTACGGGGTGATGCCATACGGGGCGCCGGCCTCGTACAGCGCCTTCCACAGGGCGAGGGCCTCCCACGGTGACACGTTGATCTCATAGGCGAGTTCGCCGGAGAAGCTGATCCGGCACACCCGCGCGTCGACACCGGCGACCGTCGTCTCGCGCCACGCCATGAACGGGAAGTCGTCGTTGCTCACGGCCAGTTGAGGTGCGAGCGAACCGAGGACCTCGCGGGAACGCGGCCCGACCAGGGCGACGGTGGCCCACTGTTCGGTCACTGACGTGCAGTGCACGCGCAGTTCGGGCCATTCCGTCTGCTGCCACTCCTCCATCCAGTCCAGGACGGCGGCGGCGTTGCCCGTGGTGGTGGTGACAAGGAAGCGGTCCTGGGCGAGCCGGATGACGGTACCGTCGTCGAAGATCATCCCGTCCGGGCGGCACATCACGCCGTAGCGGATCATGCCGACCTTCAGGGTGCTCATCATGTTGGTGTAGAGCAGGTCGAGGAAGGCGGCGGCGTCAAGGCCCTGAACGTCGATCTTGCCGAGGGTGGAGGCGTCCATGAAAGCGACGCCCTCGCGGGCGGCGGCGCACTCGCGCAGCACCGCCGCCTCCATGTCCTCGCCGTCCTGCGGGTAGTACCAGGGGCGCTTCCACTGGCCGACGTTCTCGAACAGGGCGCCATGCGCGACGTGCCACTCGTGGAGCCCGGTGGTGCGGATCGGGTCGTGCAGGGCACCACGGTCGCGGCCGGCGAGGGCAGCGAAGGAGACGGGAGTGTACGGCGGACGGAACGTGGTCGTGCCGAGCGCGGAGATGTCCACGCCGAGCAGTTCCGCGACGACGCCGCCGGCCAGGACGCCTGAGGTCTTGCCCTGGTCGTTGGCGGTGCCGGCCGTGGTGTAACGCTTGGTGTGCTCGACGGAGCGCATGCCGGCACCGGTCGCCCGGGCCAGGTCGTCGACGGTGACGTCGCGTTGCAGGTCGACGAAGTGCGGGGCGCCTTCCCGGCCCGGGACGGTGAAGACCCGCATGGGCGGCGTCCGCGGCGGTGTGGCCACCTGTGGCAAGGGCGGGGCTTCGCAGGTGTAGCCCTCGGCCTCGAGCGCGCGGGCTCCGGCGGCCGCTCCCTGCGCGAGAACCCGGGCCAGGTCGAAGACCCCGCTCGCGCCGCCCGCGACCTCGACCGCCTGGCGACAGGTGTCGGGGACGAAGGTGCCGAGTACCTCGTCGTAGCGCAGCTTGCCTCCGGCCTGGCTGAACAGGTGCGCGACCGGGTTCCAGCCACCGGAGACCAGGAGCAGGTCGGCGGCGAACTCCCGCTGTCCCGCGGACTGTCCGTACGGGGCGACGGTCACGGAGGTGAGCCGGGGGGCGCCTTCCGTTCCCGTGACGGCGTGGCCCGCCAGCACCTCGATACCGGCCTGCCGGGCACGCTCCGCCCACTCCCCCGGCTCGGTGCGGGTGTCGACGACGGCGTCGACCGCCACGCCCGCCGCGGCGAGGTCCAGCGCTGCCGCGTAGGCGCTGTCGTTGGTGGTGAAGACGAGCGCGTGGCGGCCGGGCAGGACGCCGTGGCGGTTGGCGTAGGCGCGGGCCGAGGCGGCCAGCATCACACCGGGGCGGTCGTTGTCCGCGAAGGCCAGCGAGCGTTCGTGCGCGCCGGTGGCGAGGACGACGCGACGAGCGCGGATGCGCCAGACGCGTTCACGGGAGACACGGTCGGGGGCCGCTGCCCCGAGGTGGTTGGTGCGGCGCTCCACGGCGAGGAGGTGGTTGTCGTCGTAGTAGCCGAAGACGGTGGTGCGACGCAGGACGCGTACGTCGGGGGCAGCGTCCAGCCGTGCGGTCGTTTCATCCACCCAGTCGAGCAGTTCGCCCGTGCCGAGGAGGCTGCCGCCGGGATCCGGCCGGTCGTCGGCGAGGATGACGCGGGCACCTGAGTGGGCGGCGGCGGCTGCTGCGGCGAGGCCGGCCGGGCCCGCGCCGACGACCAGGAGGTCGCAGTGGGCGTGTACAGCGTCGTAGCGGGCCGGATCAGGGTCGGTGGCGAGGCGGCCCTGGCCGGGGAGGCTGGTCGCGACGAGGCCTTCGTAGAGCTCGACGGTGGTGGCGGGGAGCATGGGCTCGGGGAACGGGGCCTCGATCTGGATGACCGCGTTGGGTTCCTCGACGCCGGCCGAGAAGATGCCCCGCGGGCGGCCCAGTTTGATGCTGGTGCCGGTCTGGATGACGCCGTTGGCGAGGAGGGCGGAGGCCAGGGTGTCGCCCTTGTAGCCCTGATATGCGGTGCCGTCGAAGGTGAAGGTGATCGGGGTGTCGCGGTGGATTCGGCCGCGGGTGGGGTGGCGGAACGGCTGGGTTTCCTCGCCCCAGCCGCCCCTACCCTTCCCGTCCTCCACAGGCTCCGCCCCTTCGACCCCGCTGGGGGCCGCACCCCCAGGCCCCCGCGAGGGCATCGCCCCCTGCACCCCCACCGGGGCTGCGGCCCCGGGCCCCGCTTCGGCCCGGACGGCCTCGTCCTCAATCGCCGGACGGGCTGGTGGAGCCGGACGCGGCTCGAGAGCGCCCGCGCGCGGTTCAACCGTTCCCGGGCGTTCCTCCCCCGCCCGGTAAACCGTCAGGATCTCGTTCGTGGAGGTGTCCCGCACCGCGTTGAACCAGCGGCGGCAGCCCGCCGCGTGGCTCCAGCGCTCGGCGAAGGGGCCCCTGGGGTTGTCGCGGAAGAAGAGGTACCGGGCCCATACCTCGTCGGTGAGGGACGCCTGGTCCTCCGGGTAGGGCACGTGGGCCTGGCCGCCGTAGTGGAACTCGGCCTCGTCGCGGGGCCCGCACCACGGGCAGGGGATCAGCAGCATGGGTCGGCTCCCTAGTGGTCCTAGTGGGCCACCGCGGCCGCGCCGTGCTCGTCGACGAGCGCGCCGGTGGTGAAACGGTCGAGTGAGAAGGGGGCGTTCAGCGGATGCGGTGTGTCGTGCGCGATGGTGTGGGCGTAGACCCAGCCGACACCGGGAGTTGCCTTGAAACCGCCGGTCCCCCAGCCGCAGTTGAGGTAGAGGTTGTCGACCGGGCTGAGGCCGATGATCGGTGAGGCGTCGGGGCTGACGTCGACGATGCCGCCCCAGGTGCGCAGGACGTGGGCGCGGGCGAAGACCGGGAAGAGCTCCAGCGCCGCCGACATCTGCTCTTCGATGATGTGGAAGGCGCCGCGCTGGGTGTAGGAGTTGTACGCGTCGATGCCCGCGCCCATCACCAGCTCGCCCTTGTGCGCCTGACTGACGTACACGTGGACCGCGTTGGACATGACGACCGTCGGGTGCACCGGCTCCAGCAGCTCCGACACCAGGGCCTGCAGGGGGTGGCTCTGGACGGGGAGGTCGATGCCCGCCATCGCCGCCAGTACCGAGGTGTGGCCCGCCGAGCAGAGCGCGACCTTGCCCGCCGCGATCGGGCCTCGGGTGGTCTGGACTCCCACCACCCGGTTGCCGACGACGTCGAGGCCGGTGACCTCGCAGTTCTGGATGATGTCGATCCCGGCGGCGTCGGCGGAGCGGGCGAGGCCCCATGCGACGTGGTCGTGCTTGGCGATGCCCGCGCGCGGTTGGTAGGTCGCGCCCAAAACCGGATAGCGCACGTCCGGGGAGATGTTGACGATCGGGCAGACTTCCTTGACGCCGTCCGCGTCGAGCCACTCGGCGTCCACGCCGTTGAGCCGGTTGGCCTCGACGCGGCGCACGCTGTCGCGGACATCCTGGAGGCTGTGGGCGAGGTTCAGTACGCCACGCTGGGAGAACAGGATCGGGTAGTCGAGCTCGTCCGCCAGTCCCTCCCACAGCTTGAGCGCGTGCTCGTAGATGCCGGCGCTCTCGTCCCACAGGTAGTTGGAGCGGATGATCGTGGTGTTGCGGGCCATGTTGCCGCCCGCCAGCCAGCCCTTCTCCAGCACGGCGACGTTGGTGATGCCGTGGTTCTTCGCCAGGTAGTGGGCGGTGGCCAGACCGTGGCCACCGCCGCCCACGATGACGACGTCGTACGAGCGCTTCGGCTCGGGGTTGCGCCACAGCCAGTCGGGGTGTTCGGGGAGCTCGGCGCCTGGGGTGCGGGGGCTCATCGGACGTCTCCGTTTTCGGACAGGTGCGGGTAGAGCGGGTGCTTGGCGGCCAGGGCCTCCGTGCGGGCGCGCAGGGCGGGCACGTCCGGCTCCGGCTGGAGGGCGAGGGCGATCACGTCCGCGACCTCGGCGAAGTCCGCCTCGGTGAGGCCGCGGGTGGCCAGGGCCGGGGTGCCGATGCGCAGGCCCGAGGTGACCATGGGCGGGCGTGGGTCGAAGGGCACGGCGTTGCGGTTGACGGTGATGCCGATCTCGTGGAGCAGGTCCTCGGCCTGTCGGCCGTCCAGCTCCGAGTCGCGCAGGTCGACCAGAACCAGGTGCACGTCCGTGCCTCCGGTCAGCACCTTCACCCCTGCTGAAGCCGCGTCCGCCCGGGTCAGGCGTTCGGCGAGGATGCGGGAGCCGGCGAGCGTGCGGGCCTGGCGTTCGGCGAACTCCGGTGACGCGGCGACCTTGAACGACACCGCCTTCGCCGCGATGACGTGCTCCAGAGGGCCGCCCTGCATGCCGGGGAACACCGCCGAGTTGATCTTCTTGGCGAGAGCGGCCTCGTTGGTGAGGATGACTCCGCCCCGCGGGCCGCCGAGTGTCTTGTGCGTCGTCGTGGTCGTGACGTGGGCGTGCGGTACGGGGTTGGGGTGCAGCCCCGCCGCCACGAGCCCGGCGAAGTGCGCCATGTCGACCATCAGCAGGGCGTCCACCTCGTCGGCGATCCTGCGGAATTCCGCGAAGTCCAGCTGCCTCGGATACGCCGACCAGCCCGCGATGATCATCTTGGGGCGGTGTTCCTTGGCGAGGCGTTCGACCTCGTCCATGTCGACGAGGTTGTCCGCCTCGGACACGTGGTACGGCACGATGTTCAGCATCTTGCCGCTGTAGTTGATGCGCATGCCGTGCGTGAGGTGCCCGCCGTGCGCGAGGTCGAGTCCGAGGACGGTGTCGCCGGGCTGGAGCAGGGCGAAGTAGACGGCGGTGTTGGCCTGGGCGCCCGAGTGCGGCTGCACGTTGGCGAAGTCGGCGGCGAAGAGGGACTTGACCCGCTCGATGGCCAGCCGCTCGGTGACGTCGACGTGTTCGCAGCCGCCGTAGTACCGGCGGCCAGGGTAACCCTCGGCGTACTTGTTGGTCGCGACCGAGCCCTGGGCCTCCATCACGGCGGAGGGCGCGAAGTTCTCGGAGGCGATCATCTCCAGGGTGGACTGCTGGCGGTGCAGTTCGGCGCGGAGCGCGGCGTGGACCTCGGGGTCCAGCTCCGCCAGGGGGGTGTTCAGCGCGTTCATACGGCGTTCGCGTTCCTCTCGGCGGACTCGACGACATTGGCGAGCAGCATGGCCCGGGTCATGGGACCCACGCCCCCGGGCATCGGCGCCAGCCATCCGGCGACCTGGGCGGCGTCCGGGTGGATGTCTCCGACCAGGCCCTGGTCGGTGCGGGTGATGCCGACGTCCAGGACGGCCGCGCCGGGGCGCAGCATGTCCTTGGTGATCAGCCCGGGTGAGCCGGCGGCCGCGACGACGATGTCCGCCTCGCGTACGTGCCAGGCCATGCCCTTGGTGCCGGTGTGGCAGAGGGTGACGGTGGCGTTCTCGGAGCGGCGGGTGAGCAGGAGCCCGATCGGCCGTCCGACCGTGATGCCCCGCCCGATCACACACACCCGCGCTCCGGCGAGCGGCACATCGTGCCGACGGAGCAGTTCGACGATGCCGCGCGGGGTGCACGGCAGCGGGGCCTCGACGCCGAGGACGAGCCGGCCGAGGTTGACGGGGTGCAGTCCGTCGGCGTCCTTGGCCGGGTCCATGCGCTCCAGTACGGCGTTGGCGTCGAGTTGGCGCGGCAGCGGCAGCTGGACGATGTAGCCGGTGCAGGCGGGGTCGGCGTTGAGTTCGTCGACCGTCTCCTCGACCTGCTGCTGCGAGGCGCCGGCGGGCAGCTCCCGGCGGATGGAGGCGATGCCCACCTGGGCGCAGTCACGGTGCTTGCCGCCGACGTAGGCGTGGCTGCCGGGGTCGTCGCCGACCAGGACGGTGCCGAGGCCCGGTGCACGGCCGGTGGTCGCGGTCAGCTTGGCGACGCGCTCGGAGAGTTCGCGGCGAATGACAGCGGCGGTGGCCTTACCGTCGAGCAGTTGTGCGGTCAACCTGGTGAGTTCCTTCCAACGAGGCCGAGCTTGAACGCCCTCTAGGGGCGCGGGGAACTGCGCGACAAGCCACGACGCGCCCGCAGACGAAGACTCAGCCACGAAGCCGGGACATCGTCGGATCGAACAAAGGCTCCTCAGCCACTACCGCCTCGACGGACTGATCGAAGTACCCGATGTGCACAACGGTCCCCGGAGCGGCCAACTCCACCGGCAACCACGCATAGGCGATGCCCTTGCCGATCGTGTATCCATACGCGGCACTCGTGACGTACCCGACCGCACAGTCACCGTCGTACACCGGCTCCTTGCCCATGACGACGGCTTCAGGGTCGTCGATCGTGAGACAGGTCAGCTTCCGCCGGACATCGGCCTTGCGCCGCTCCAACGCCGCCTTCCCGACGAAGTCGTCCTTGTCGAGCTTCACGGCGAAGCCGACACCGGCCTCGTACGGGTCGTGCTCGTACGTCATGTCCGTACCGAAGGACCGGTATCCCTTCTCCAGACGGAGGCTGTTGAACGCGCCCCGCCCGGCCACGATCCCACCCAGCGGCTCGGCCGAGCGCCAGAGCGTGTCCCACAGCTTCTGGCCCAGGTCCGCGGTGGTGTACAGCTCCCAGCCGAGTTCACCGACGTACGACAGGCGCATCGCGGTGACGGGCACGGAGCCGATGTGCGCGCGCTTGGCTCGGAAGTACTTCAGCCCGGTCGCCGAGAAGTCGGCGTCGGTGAGCGGCTGGAGGACGTCGCGGGCGAGCGGCCCCCACAGGCCGATGCAGCAGGTGCCGGGGGTGATGTCGCGGACCTGGACCGTGCCGTCGGCGGGGAGGTGGCGGGTGAACCAGTCGAGGTCCAGGTTGCCGTTGGCGCCGATCTGGAAGAGGTCGGGGGCGAGCCGGGCGACGGTGACGTCGCTGCGGATGCCGCCGTCGTGGTCGAGGAGCAGCGTGTACGTCACCGAGCCGACGGACTTGGCGACCTTGCCGGTGCACAGCCGCTCCAGGAACTCTCCGGCACCGCGTCCGCTGACCTCGAGCCGCTTGAGGGCCGTCATGTCGTACATCGCGACGGTCTCGCGGGTGGTCTGGGCCTCGGCGGCGACGATGGGAGACCAGTACCGCGCGGCCCAGTCGTTGGGGGTGACGATGGAACGGCCTTCCACCAGGCCCGCGTTGGCCTCGTACCACTGGGGGCGCTCCCAGCCGTTCGCCTCCAGGAAGAAGGCACCCAGCTCCTGCTGGCGGGCGTGGAACGGGCTCGTGCGGATCGGGCGCGGGTCCCCCGACGGCTGGAGGGGGTGGAGGATGTCGTAGACCTCGACGAAGTTCTGGCAGTCGCGGGCCAGCACGTACTCCGGCGAGAGCTGGTGCGGTTCAAAGCGGTTGACGTCGCACTCGTGCAGGTCGAACGAGGAGCAGTAGCCGTCGACCAGCCATTCGGCCAGGGCCCGTCCGACGCCCGCGGAGTGGGTTACCCAGACGGCCTCGGCGACCCAGAAGCCCTTGACGTCCGGGGATTGGCCGAGCAGTGGCAGGCCGTCGGTGGTGAAGGAGAACAGGCCGTTGATGCCCTCTTCGACCTTGGCGTCCTTCGTCGCGGGGAGCAGCGACTGGGTCTCGCTCCAGGCCGCCTCGAAGTCCTCCTCGGTGAACTTCAGGACGGACGGCATCTCCTCGGCCTCGTCCACCGAGAGGATGTCGTCGGCCGAGATCGGCATCGGGCGGTGGCCGTAGTAGCCGATGCCCAGGCCGTCGAAGCGGTCGCGGTAGTAGAGGTCGGCGTCCTGGTGGCGCAGGATCGGGCGGACCGCCTCCTGCGTCTGGCCCGCCAGGGCCGGTACCGGGCCCGTCCAGGCGAGTTGGTGGCCGAGCGGCGTGAGGGGGAGGTTCATGCCGGCCATGCGGGCGATCTTCGGGCCCCAGATGCCGGCGCAGCACACGACGATGTCGGCGGGGATCTCGCCCTGGTCGGTGAGGACGCCGGTCACCGCGCCGTCGGATCGCTGGACGTCGAGGACTTCGTGACGGGCGAGGAAGCGCACGCCGCGCTCGGTGGCCCGGCGGATCTGCGCCTCGACGGCGAGGACCGCCTTCGCGAGGCCGTCCGTGGGCACGAGGAGGCCGGCGAGGACCTTGTCCGGGTTGACCAGCGGGTGCTGCGCGACGCACTCCTCGGTGCTCAGCAGCCGGGACTCGATGCCCCAGGAGGCGAGCCAGCCGTGGCGCCGCTGCAGCTCCGTGACGCGCTCCGGGCTGGTCGCCACCTCCAGGCCGCCGACCTGGAGGAAGCAGGGCTGACCGTCCACGTCGAGCGAGCAGAATTTCTCGACGGTGTAACGGGCCATCTCCGTCATGGTCTTGGAGGGGTTGGTCTGGAAAACCAGGCCCGGGGCGTGCGACGACGATCCCCCGGTGGCGGGCAGTGGGCCCTGGTCGACCACGGTCACTTCGGTCCAGCCTCGCGCGGAGATCTCATCGGCGAGCGCTGCTCCCACGACGCCCGCTCCGATGATGACCACCCGGGGTCCCGCCATCGCCGCACCTCCGACGTTGAAGACGATCCAGTTGCTGTCTGCGCAACAAGGTTCAGGTTGCGCAACTCAATGTGCCCGCCGAGGACAGACGTGTCAAGGGGTCCGCGACGCCCGAAAAGCCCCCGGGAGCGGCAGGGAGGAATCACCGGAAAACGACGAGGCCCGGCAGGCTGAGGACACAGCCTGCCGGGCCTTTCCGGCGGGGTTCACCAGGGCGGTCGTGGGCCCTACTTGATCCAGGCGTCGACCTTGTCGCGGTTGGCCTCGACCCACTTCTTCGCCGCCGCGTCGGGCGACATCTTGTCCACCGCGATGTACTTGGCGACGGTGTTCTGGTCGTCGTTCGTCCAGGTGAAGTTCTTCACCAGGTCATAGGCCGGGCTGCCCGACTTGGCGAACTTGGCGCTGACGATCTTGTCGAGTTCGTATACCGGGTAGTCGCAGGCGACCTTCTCGGTATCGGCGTCGCAGCCCGTCTTGTACTCGGGCAGGCTGACCTTCTTCAACGGCACCTCGGACATGAACCACTGCGGCTCGTAGAAGTAGCCGATCACCCATTCCTTGTTCTTCTCGGCGTTGCGGTACGCCTGGATGAGCGCGGTCTCGCTGCCCGCGTACACCACCTTGAAGTCCAGCTTGAGGTTCTTCACCAGCGCCTCGTCGTTGGTGACGAACGACGGATCGCCGTCGAGGAGCTGCCCCTTGCCGCCCGACTCCGAGGTCTTGAACTTCGACGCGTACTTGTTCAGGTTCTTCCAGTCGGTGATGTCCGGGTGCGCCTTCGCCAGCCACGGCGGCACGTACCAGCCGATGAGACCCTTGTTACCGGTCGGGCCCGCGTTGATGGCGGTCTTCTGGTCGGTGATGTACTTCTTCTTCAGATCGTCGTGACCCCAGTTCTCGACGACGGCGTCGACCTCGCCCGTCCCGAAGCCCTGCCAGGCGATCTCCTCCTTCAGGTTCTTCTTCTCGACCTTGCAGCCGAGGTCATGCTCGGCGACGTACGCGAGGACCGCCGCGTTCGCCTCGTAGCCCACCCAGGGGTTGATCGCGAGGTTGAAGGTGCTGCACTTGCCCGAGCTGCCCGATCCGCCCGCGCTGTCGTCGCCGACCTTCGCGCCGCCGCAGGCCGTGAGGGTGAGGCCGAGGACGGCCAGGCCGGCCGCGCCGGCTCTCCAGTGTCGTGCCATGGTGTGGTTGCTCCTTATGCGCCGGCGCGGCGAGCCGCTGCCTGAGTGATCCGGTCGAACATGACTCCGAGCAGGACGATGGCCAGCCCGGCCGCGAGTCCCTTGCCGTACAGCTGTCCCTGCGAGAACCCGGCCACGACGTCGTAGCCGAGGGCACCCGCGCCCACCAGGCCGCCCACGACGACCATGGACAGCACGTAGATCAGGCCCTGGTTGGTCGCGAGGGTCAGGGCGCCCTTCGACATGGGCAGTTGAACCTTGGTGATGATCTGCCAGGTGTTGCACCCGGTGGACGTCGCCGCCTCGACGGTGGCCTCGGGCACGGCCCGCACCCCGTCGGCGATGATCTTGATGGCGACCGGCGCCGCGTAGACGACGGCGGCCACGATGGCCGTGAACCGTGTCGCGCCGAACAGCGCGAGGAACGGCACGAGATAGACGAACGGCGGCATGACCTGGGCCGCGTCCAGGGTGGGCCTCAGCAGCCGGTCCACGAGCGCGCTGCGTCCCATCCACACGCCGAGGGCCACGCCGAGCAGCATCACCAGCACCGTGGCCACCGCGGTGGACGCCAGTGTGGTCATGGCGTCCGACCAGAGACCGGTAGCGACCAGCAGGCCCACGCAGACGACGGTGGTGGCCCCGGCGAGCCAGCCGCCGAGCACCGCGCCGACCGCGACGAGGGCGGCGCCGACGAGCCACCACGGGGAGTCGGTCAGCAGGGCCTGGAACGGATTGAGCAGGCCGTTGGTGAGGACGTCACGAAAGGCGTTGGTCAGGCCCGACAGATTGTCCTGGGCCCAGGTGGTCACATCGTCCGCCGTCCTGGCGATGCCGCTGCCGATGCCGCCCTCGCCGGGGAACTCGGCCGCCCATATATAGGTGTGCGACAGATACACCAGCACCGCCGCCACCACCGCGCCTGCCGCGAGCAGCTGCCGCCGCCACTTGAGGAACGGGCTGTCCGAGCCCCGGGCCGTCTCCGCCCGAGCGCTCGCCGCGGTGGTGACCCGGTCCAGCACGATGGCCAGGACGACGATGGCCAGACCGGCGTTGAAGGCCGTGCCGACGTCCAGCGACTGCAGGGCCTGGATGACGGTCGCGCCAAGGCCGGGCGCGTTGATCAGGGCCGCGATGGTCACCATGGCCAGGGCGGCCATGATGGTCTGGTTGATGCCCATCACCACGGTCCGCTTGGACATCGGCAGCAGGACCTTCAGCAGCGCCTGCCGCCGTGTCGCGCCCATCGAGTCCGCCGCCTCGACCGTGGCCTGTGGTACGGAGCGGATGGCGTGCGCGGTGATGCGGATCGCCGGCGGTGCCGCGTAGATCGTGGTGGCGATCGTGGCGGAGGCGGGACCGATCAGGAAGAACAGGGTCAGCGGCGCCAGGTAGACGAAGGTCGGCATCGTCTGCATAAAGTCCAGGAACGGTGTCACGATCCGGTTGACCCGGTCCGACAACCCGGCCCACACACCCAGCGGGATGGCGAACAGCAGCGCCACGAAGACCGCTGAGAGGGTCAGCGCCAGAGTGTCCATGCTCTCCTGCCAGAGCCCTTGCAGGCCGAGGAAGGTGAAGCCGGCCACGGCCAGCAGCGCGACCCGCCAGTTGCCCATGGCCCAGGAGACGTAGCCGACGACGCCGACGACACCGAGCCAGCCGACTTGCGGAACCGGGCGGCCCGGGGTCGGCTGCGAGATCAGATCCTGCACGAAGGTCACCAGGGAGTCGATGACCAGGCGGATCTCGTTGAAGAAGTAGAGGAAGAGCGGGTTGGAATTGCGGTTCGCGCCGATCGAGTCGTTGACGTCGTTGAACCACCGGTGCAGATCGGTCAGGTCGGCCGCCGCGAGGGACAGTGTCTGCTTGCCACGCAGCACGGCGAAGAGCACCAGCCAGACCAGCAGGATCCCGCCCACCACCACGCCGCGGTTGACCGTGCGCACGCGCCGGGCGAGAGCGGGCGGCTCCACCGTCCCGGTCTTCTCCGGTTTCTCCATCACGACGGTCATCACACGTCGCCTTCCTGCCCGGCGACCACCGCGAGGATCTCCTCGTCGCCGACGATGCCGAGCAGCTTGCCGTCCTCCACGACCTTGACCGGCTTCTCGGCCGCGAGCACCGCCCGCGTGGCCTCCTTCACCACGACGTCCGGGCCGAGCTCGGGGCCGTCCAGGGGGTCGTCGGGCTCCGCCGGGCGCATGATCCACCGCAGGGTCAGTACGTCACCGCGGGGCACGTCCCTGACGAAGTCGCGTACGTAGTCGTCGGCGGGGGCCCCGACCAGTTCGTCGCCGGTGCCGCACTGGACCATTTTGCCGTCGCGCATGATGAGGATGCGGTCGCCCAGCCGCAGCGCCTCCGACAGATCGTGGGTGATGAACACCATCGTCTTGCCGACCTCGTGATGCAGCCGGACGACCTCGTTCTGCATGTCACGGCGGATCAGCGGGTCGAGCGCGGAGAACGGCTCGTCGAAGAGGAGTATGTCCGGGTCGCCGGCCAGTGCGCGGGCGAGACCCACGCGTTGCTGCATACCGCCGGAGAGCTGGTCCGGGTAGGAGCTCTCGTACCCGGAGAGCCCGACGAGTTCGACGACCTCCAGCGCCCGTCTCGTGCGGTCGGCCCGGCTCATGCCGCGGATCTCCAGACCGAACGCCACGTTTTCGACGACCCGGCGGTGCGGCAGCAGCCCGAAGTGCTGGAAGACCATGGAGAACTTGCTGCGGCGCAGTTCGCGCAGGCGGCCCGCGTCCGCGTCGCGGATGTTCTCGCCCTCGAAGAGGATCTCGCCGGCGGTGGGTTCGATGAGCCGGGTCAGACAGCGCACCAGGGTGGACTTGCCGGAGCCTGACAGGCCCATGACGACGAACACCTCGCCGGGCGAGACCTCGAAGTCAACGTCGCGCACGGCGGCTGTGCATCCGGTGCGGTCCATCAGTTCGCGGCGGGTGAGCCCGCGAAGCTCCTCGGAACCCGGTACCTGGTCCGCCTTCGGCCCGAACACCTTCCACAGCTCGCGTACGGATATGACCGGGTCGGGTGCCGAGTCCTGGGGCATGCCGCGCCGCTGCGGCACCTCGGTCGTTGCTGGGGTCATGTTCGACCTCTTTTCGGCGTTCAGCCGCGGAACCAGTGCTGCGGCCGGGGTTGGATGTTCTGCCAGATGTGTTTGGGCTCCCGGTACTCGTCCAGGCCGGTGGGGCCCAGTTCCCGGCCCACCCCGGAGCGCCCGAACCCACCCCATTCCGCCTGCGGCACATAGGGGTGGTAGTCGTTGATCCACACCGTGCCGTGGCGCAGCCGTCGGGCGACCCGCTGGGCCTTCCCGGCGTCCTGCGTCCAGACGGCGCCGGCGAGTCCGTACTCGGTGTCGTTGGCGATGCGTACGGCGTCGTCCTCGTCGGTGAAGCGCTCCACGGTGAGCACGGGTCCGAAGGACTCCTCGTGCACCACCCGCATGTCCTGACCGCACTCGTCGAGCACGGTGGGCGGGTAGTAGTGACCGTCGGCCAGGTCCGGGTCATCGGGGCGTTCGCCACCGCAGCGCAGAACGGCGCCTTCGGCGAGGCCCGCCGCGACATACGCCTCGACCTTCGCCAGGTGCTGCGCGGAGATCAGCGGGCCGGTCTCGGCCTGCGGGTCGAAGGGGCCGCCGAGCCGGATCCGCCGGGCGCGGCGGACCACCTCGTCGACGAACCGCTCGTGCAGCGAGTCCTGGACGATCAGCCGGGCACCGGCCGAGCAGACCTGGCCGGAATGCAGGAAGACGGCCGTGAGAGCGAAGTCCACGGCCGTCTCGAAGTCGGCGTCGTCGAAGACGACATTGGGGTTCTTGCCGCCCAGTTCCAGCGCTACCTTCTTCACGGTCGCGGCGGCGGCGGCCATGATGCGTCTGCCGGTGTCCAGACCGCCGGTGAAGGAGACCATGTCGACGGCGGGGCCCTCGGCGAGGGGTGCGCCCACCTCTGGCCCGGTCCCCAGGACGAGGTTGGCGGCACCGGCCGGAAGCCCGGCCTCCTCGAACGCCCTCATCAGCAGGATGGACGTCGAGGGGGTGAGCTCACTGGGCTTGAGGACGATGGTGTTGCCCGCGAGGAGAGCCGGCGCGAGCTTCCAGCTCGCCTGGAGCAGCGGGTAGTTCCAGGGGGTGATCAGTCCGCACACGCCGATCGGCTCGTACTCGACGCGACTGACGGCGTCGTCGCGGCCGGTGTCGATCACCCGGCCCGCGTGGGTGCCGCCGAGCCCGCCGTAGTAGCGGAGGCAGGAGACGACGTCGGCGATGTCGTACTGGCTCTCCACCAGCCGTTTGCCGGTGTCCAGCGATTCGGCGCGGGCGAACGCGTCGGCGTCGCGTTCGAGGAGGTCGGCGGTGCGCAGGAGGAACGCGCCGCGCTCGCGCTCGGAGGTGCGCGGCCAGGGCCCTTCGTCGAAGGCCCGGCGGGCTGCGGCGATGGCCGCCTCGGCGTCGGGACGTGTGCCTTCCGACACGGTCACGGAGTGCGTGCCGTCGGCGGGGCAGCGGATGTCCCGGTGGCCGCCGGCCACGGGATCCCGCCATTTTCCGTCCACGTACAGGTCTGCCACGTCGAGCCCTTCGAGCGAATGGCGTTGCGCATCGTGCATCGAATTGCTTGTGGTGGAACACTCTGGAGAAGGCGGCAACCCACGTCAAGGGTTTGACCGGTGACGGTTTCGCCACGGGGACAGCCACGAGGGTGCAGCGCCGACAAGCCCGGAACCCCTCGCCTCCGAGCCGGTCGGCTGTCTGAAAACTGCTGGTTACGGCAGGGGGCGGTGCCGGTAATAGGCGGCGGTGGACGGCGGCAGCGGATCCTTCCCGAGGATGAGGTCGGCCGCCTTTTCCGCGATCATCATCACCGGTGCGTAGATGTTGCCGTTGGTAATGTACGGCATCACCGACGCGTCGACGACACGCAGCCCCTCCACCCCGTGCACCCGCATGCTGGCCGGGTCCACGACGGCCATCTCGTCCGTGCCCATCTTGCAGGTGCATGACGGATGCAGCGCGGTCTCGCCGTCCTTGGCGACCCAGGCGAGGATCTCCTCGTCGGTCCCGACGGACGGTCCCGGTGAGACCTCCCCCGCGTTGTACGGCGCCATGGCGGGCTGGTTGAGCAGCTCGCGGGCGACCCTGACGGCCTCGACCCACTCGCGGCGGTCCTGTTCGGTGGACAGGTAGTTGAAGCGCAGCGCGGGGTGCTCGGCCGGGTCCCTGCTCTTGATCTTCACCGAGCCGATGGCGTCGGAGTACATGGGCCCGACGTGCACCTGGTAGCCGTGTCCGCCGGCGGGCACGGAACCGTCGTAGCGGACCGCGACGGGCAGGAAGTGGAACATCAGGTTGGGGTAGGGCACGTCCTCGTTGCCGCGGACGAAGCCACCCGCTTCGAAGTGATTGGTCGCGGCGGGGCCCGTGCGGAAGAGCCACTGCAGGCCGATGAAGGGGGCGCGCCACTTCGCCAGGTACGGCTGCATGGAGACGGGCCGCTTGCAGGCGTACTGGATGTACACCTCCAGGTGGTCCTGGAGGTTCTCGCCGACACCCGGCAGATCGTGTACGACGTCGATGCCGAGCGCGCGCAGTTCCGCGGCGTTGCCGACTCCCGAGAGCTGGAGCAGCTGCGGGGAGTTGATCGCGCCTGAGCAGAGAATGATTTCGCGGGCACGCACCCGCTGGGGTCTGCCGCGGCCACGCCGGTACTCGACGCCGACGGCCCGCTTGCCTTCGAAGAGGACGCGGGTGACCAGAGTGCGCGTCCTGACCGTGAGGTTGGGGCGCTTTCGTACGGGCTTGAGGTAGGCCTTGGACGCCGACAGGCGGCGGCCGCGGTGGACATTGCGGTCGAACCTGGCGAAACCTTCCTGCCGATAGCCGTTCACGTCGTCGGTGGGGGCGTGGCCCGCCTCCTCGGTGGCCTTCAGGAAGGCCTCGAAGAGCGGGCTGGTCCCCGGGCCACGCTCCAGGACGAGGGGGCCGTCGTGACCGCGGAACTCGTCGTCCGGGTCGGCGGCTAGGCAGTTCTCCATCCGCCGGAAGTACGGCAGGCAGTGCGCGTAGTCCCAGGTCTTCATGCCCGGCTCGGCCGCCCAGCGCTCGTAGTCCATGGGGTTGCCGCGCTGGAAGATCATGCCGTTGATGCTGCTGGAACCGCCCAGCACCTTGCCTCGCGCGTGGTAGACGCGCCGACCGCCCATGTGGGGCTCCGGTTCGGACTCGTACTTCCAGTCGTAGAAGCGGCTGCCGATCGGGTAGGTCAGTGCCGCGGGCATGTGGATGAAGACATCCCAGGGGTGGTCGGGCCTGCCCGCCTCCAGGACCAGCACCCGGTTGCCGGGGTCCGTGGAGAGCCGGTTGGCCAGTGCACTGCCGGCCGATCCACCACCTACGATGACGAAGTCGTACTGCAAGTGAGCCATGAGGCCTCGTCTCGCTCGTGCCGTTGAGAATGCGCGGCATGCTAGTGCTCGTATCGCCATACGCACCAGGTTGCGAACA
The DNA here is from genome assembly GCF_036014075.1 of Streptomyces violaceus. Classification (NCBI taxonomy): domain Bacteria; kingdom Bacillati; phylum Actinomycetota; class Actinomycetes; order Kitasatosporales; family Streptomycetaceae; genus Streptomyces; species Streptomyces violaceus. The sequence continues at coordinate 8,454,639 of NZ_CP107911.1, read as the reverse complement.
GCGCAACTTGCCCAACGTTGGCACCAGGCCCGTGACCTGCACCGCTGTCGGCTATGTTTAACGCCCGTATAGTTGCGTTGTGAGCAACTACCATGCAGATACCGAAACGACAACTGCGCCGACCGGTGGGGTGCAGTCCGTCGACCGCGCCATCACCGTGCTGGAGATCCTGGCCCGGCGCGGCGAGGCCGGGGTCAGCGAGGTGGCCGCCGAGATCGATGTCCACAAGTCCACCGCGTTCCGGCTGCTCGGCGCCCTGGAGGTGCGCGGCTTGGTGGAACAGGCAGGCGAGCGCGGCAAGTACCGCCTCGGTTTCGGCCTCGTCCGCCTTGCCGGCGCGGTCACCGGCCGCATCGACATCACCCAGCAGAGCCGCCCGGTCTGCGAGCGTCTCGCCGAGGAGATCGGCGAGACTGTGAACCTCGCCGTGATGCAGGAGCAGTACGCGATCAACCTGTACCAGGTGCGCGGTCCCGGTGCTGTCACGGCGTTCAACTGGGTCGGCCAGCTGACGCCGCTGCACGCCACCTCCAGCGGCAAGATCCTGCTGGCCCACATGCCGGCGAAGGAGCGTGCCGCGCTGCTGTCGGCGGGCGGTCTGAAGAAGGTGACCGCCCGCACCCTGACGGCGAAGACCAAGCTCGAGAAGAACCTTGTCGAGGCGCTCGAGCGTGGTTACTCCTGGACCCTGGAGGAGTTCGAGATCGGACTGCACGCCATGGCCGCCCCGGTCCGCAACAGGGACGGAGAGGTCATCGCGGCGCTCAGCGCCTCCGGACCGGCGTACCGGCTCACCGAGGACCGTATGCACGACCTCGCTCCGGTGCTGGTCAAGGGCGCGGACGAGATCAGCCGTCGCATGGGCTATCTGGGCTGACCCCGCCGCGCCGCCTTCGACGGGCGCCCCGCACTCCAGGTGCGGCCCGCCCGTGAACCCGCCGCTACTGTGGCTGCCCCACGCCCAGCCGCTCCTGGACGAAGGCGTGGAACTCACCGATGTGATGCTCGCTGGGCACGAGGACCCCGCCCTTGGCGTACAGCCGGGAGTTCATCGCGGGCTGACAGCGCTCACACGCGTCGAAGTCCTGCCGGTTGACGCGGTCGAAGAGCTCCACCGACCGGCTGACGTCCTTGCCGCCCTCGACGACGTGCTTGAGGTAGAGCCAGTCGCATTCGACGATGGTGCGATCCACGGCGACCGGATACATCCGATGGAAGATCACATGGTCGGGCACGAGGTTGATGAAGACCTGCGGCCGGACGGTGATCGCGTAGTAGCGGCGATCCTGGTCCTCGGCGATACCCGGAATGCGGTCGAGGCCTTCGGAGCCGTCGACGGTGAAACCCTTGACCTCGGAGCCGAACTCCGCGCCGTGTCCCACGTAGTACTGGGCGGCGTACCCGTCGGCGAACTCAGGGAGCACCTCGGTCAGCTCGGGGTGGATCGTCGCGCAGTGGTAGCACTCCATGAAGTTCTCGACGATGAGTTTCCAGTTCGCCTTCACGTCGTAGACGATCCGTCGACCGACTTCGAGGTTGTCGATGTCGTAGTGCTCGATCGACTCCGTGTCGCCCAGGCGCGCGACCACATCCCTCACGACCTCGTCGAAGGGGGGCGGGTTCTCCGCGAGGCACACCCACACGTAGCCGAGCCATTCCCGCGCGGCCACTGCGGCCAGGCCGTATTCGGTGCGGCCGATGTCGGGCATCTTGGTGAGGTTGGGTGCCGCGACGAGTTTGCCCGTCAAGTCATACGTCCAGGCGTGATAGGGGCATTGGAAGGCTCGTTTGACCTCGCCGCTCTCCGCCGTGCAGAGCTTGGCTCCGCGGTGCCGGCAGACGTTGAGGAAGGCGCGTATGGAGTTGTCCCGTGCGCGGGTGATCAGGATGCTCTCGCGGCCCACCTCGACGGTCCGGAAGGCACCGGGCCTGACCAGGTCGGCGGAGCGCACGGCGCAGAACCACATCGTCTCGAAGATGTGTTCCTGCTCCTGGGCGAAGGTCTCGGGATCCGTGTAGGAGGAGCCGGGGAGGGTGGCGATGAGGCTTTCCGGCAGGCCGGTCGAGGTCACAGTGCACTCCTCGGGGAACGTCGTGGATCGGGCATGCACGCGCCGGGACGAGTGACACCGGACGTCGTCGGGTAAGGAGCAGCGCCGCCTTTGTGCGCAGCAGCGGCTGTGAGAGCGAGGTCTGCGGCCCTGTCAGGGCGTCGTGGCCGCGAGGTGCTTGCGCCAGCGCATGAACAGCTTCGGCTGGTTCATCCCGAGGACGGCGACCGGGTGTCCGGCACGCCGGTAGACGGCCAGGACGTTGCGATCGTCCGCGCTGCCCTCCTCGATCGTCACGCTGTCGGCGCGGGCCGCGTTGCCGACGAACTGGATCTTCACGCCGTACTGGTCGGACCAGAAGTACGGCGGCCGGGGCAGCCCGGGTTCGGACTCGCCCCAGGACAGCAGGGCGGCGACCGCCGCGTCCGGTCGTTCCCGGGCGCCGGTCCAGTGCTCGACGCGGCGGTGGATGCCCGCGCGCGGGTCGTACCAGGAGGCACAGTCGCCGACCGAGACCACCCCGGCCAGACTGGTACGGCCGTCCGCACCGCACTTGACACCGTCGTCGAGTTCGACGCCGGATCCGGCCAGCCACTCGACACAGGGACGGGCCCCGACACCCACGACCACGATGTCGGCGGGGATGCTCCGGCCGTCCTCCATCAGGACCGCGTCGACGCGCCTCTCGCCGCTCAGCCCCTTGACGCCCACGCCGCACAACAGGCGTACACCGTGGTCCACGTGGAGGGCGGAGACGATGCGCCCCATGGCCGGGCCGAGCGGTCCGGCCAGTGGTGTGGGCGCCGCCTCGACGATGGTCACGTCCAGGCCGAGGGCGCGGGCGGTGGAAGCGACCTCGGCACCGATGAAGCCGCCGCCGATCACGACCAGGCGTCCGCCCCGGGCCAGTTCGTCCCGCAGGGCGCGGGCGTCGTCCAGGGTGCGCAGGGTGTGCACACCGGCCAGTCCGTCCATGCCGGGCAAGGTCCGGGCGGCGGCGCCGGTGGCGATGACGATGCCGTCGGCCCGCACCTCCCGGCCGTCGGTGAGCCGCACGACCCGGGGCGTGGCGTCGAGTCCGGCGGCGCGGGCTCCGAGCAGCCACTCCGCTTGCAGGTCCTCGCCGTCCGGCTCCAGCGCGAGTTCGGCCTCGCCGATGCCGCCGGCCAGGAACTCCTTGGACAGGGGCGGCCTGTCGTACGGGCGATGGGCTTCGTCGCCGATGACGACCAGCCGTCCGTCGTACCCCTGTTTGCGCAACGAGCGCGCCGCCGACAGACCGGCCAGCGACGCGCCCACCACGGCCACGGTCCTCACGCGACGCCCCCGGCGAGCCGGGCGGCGATGCAGGGAGGCAGGTTCGGGGCTGCCGTGGACAGCCGGACGTAGATCATGCCGTCCTCGACGAAGACCTCGTGCGTGCGCACCGGGAGCCTGGCCGGCGGGGAGTCGACGGCTCCGGTCTTGAGGTTGAACTTCGAGGCGTGCAGCGGGCATTCGACCTCGCAGCCCTCCAGCCAGCCGTCGGCGAGCGAGGCGTCCTGGTGGGTGCATGTGTCGTCGATGGCGAAGAGTTCGCCGTCATCGGTGTGGAACACCGAGACCGGCGGGTCGGTTTCGAGCCTGTGGGCCTCGCCTCGGGGCAGATCCACGAGACGGCACGCGGCAATCATCATGACACCTCGGTGCGTATAGCGAAACGGATTGCGGTGAACGCAACGCCAGTTTGAAGGCGCCCGCGAATCCTTGTCAAGAAGTTCGCGGGACGGTCGACGCCACTATTTTTGTTGCTTGATACGCAACGTCCTGCGCCATAGGAAACGCAGGTCAGAGCGGTGCGCCTCTCAGAACCGGGGTACCGGCAGCGGCGTCGCCGCGGATTCGAGGCCCCACCGAGCGGTCACGCGCACCACGTCGGCCGTCGAGGCGACGTCGTGGACGCGCACGCACCAGGCACCCTGCGCGGCTGCCAGGACCGACACCGCGGAAGTGGCCGCGTCCCGCAGGTGCGCCGGCCGGGGCCGCCCCGTCTCCGGGTCCGCCAGCAAGTGACCCAGAAAGGATTTCCGCGCCGCACCGACGAGGACCGGCCGGCCCAGCGCGACGACCTCCCGGAGACGGCCGAGCAGCCGCCAGTTGTGCTCGACGCGCTTGGCGAACCCGAGCCCCGGGTCGACGATGAGACAGTCCGCCGGAACCCCGGCGTGCAGGGCCGCGTCGACTCGCGCCCGCAACTCGTGGACCACGTCGGTGACGACGTCGTCGTACACGGCGTTCGCCTGCATCCCCGTGGAATGCCCACGCCAGTGCATGAGCACGTAGGGGGTGCCGGACCGCGCCATCAGCGGCAGCATCGCCGGGTCGGCGAGCCCGCCGGAGACGTCGTTGACCAGAGCGGCGCCGGCCTCGATGGCGTGGGCGGCGACCTCGGCGCGCATGGTGTCGACGCTGACCGTCGCGCCTGCACCGGCAAGTTCGCGGACGACCGGCAGCACCCTCCGCAACTCCTCCTCGACGGCCGGGCGCGCGGCGCCGGGGCGGGTCGACTCGCCACCCACGTCCAGAATGTCCGCCCCCTCGTCGAGCAGCGCGAGGCCGTGCGCGACGGCCCGTTCCGGGTCGAACCACCGCCCGCCGTCGGAGAACGAGTCGGGCGTGACGTTCACGATGCCCATCACCAGGGTCCGGTCGGGCCGGGGAAGACCTCGCGGATGGAGTGCGGGAGCGGCTCGCTCGGGCCGGGCGGCGGTGCTCATGCGACTCGGGGCGGGTCGGCGAGGGGGCGTGCGGTAAGCATCATGGAACCTGTTACCTCGTTGCGCACAGAGGAACCTTGTGCGATCTGGGCAACGAGTCTGAGGACGGCCTCACGGCACTGTCAAGGCAGGTGGAAGGCCTTGGCCGCCCCACGCGGCCTCGACGCCAGAGTGACCAGCCGAGAGGCCTTCAATTCGGTCTCCTCCCACTCCCGCCCGGGATCCGACCCCCAGGTGATGCCGGCGCCCGTACCGAAACGCAGCACCGGCTCCGACGGGGCGACACGGTCGATCCAGAAGGTGCGGATGCCCACGGCCAGTTCACCGGTCCCCCGGTCGGCGTCGACCCAGCCGATGGCGCCGCAGTACGGGCCGCGGGGCGCGGTCTCCAGGGCGCTCCAGCAGGTCGTCCGCCGTACGGCCCGTGCCCTTGATCGGCCCCGCCTTCGAAGTCCGCGACGACCGCCCAGAAACCGGCGGAGTCCAGGGCGGCGGGATCGCTGGTGACATCACGCAGATCAGCGGCGACCAGGCCGCCGAAGTGTGCCATCGGGGCGGGGTCGTACACGGCGGTTCGTCCAGGGCCGACGGGGCGGATGGTCCTTGACCGGCCGGGGCGGGCACTCGATCGCCCCGGCCGGCGTGGCGGCTCACCTGTCACCAGCCGCGGGCGGCCCACTCCTCCAGATGCGGTGCTTCCGCCTCGACGGACGTCGCCTCACCGTGTCCGGTGTGGACGACCGTCTCCCCCGGGAGGGTCAGCAGCCGGTCACCGATGGAGCCGATGATCGTGCCGAAGTCGCTGTACGAGCGCCCGGTCGCGCCGGGGCCTCCCGCGAACAGCGTGTCGCCGCTGAACAGAGCACCCAGATCGGGGGCGTACAGGCACACGGCTCCCGGAGCGTGCCCGGGCGTATGGAGGACACGCAGGCCGATGCCCGCCACCACGAGTTCGTCACCGTCGGCGAGCGGGCCGTCGGGCCGTCGGCTGGGGTGCACCATCTTCCACAGCACCTGGTCATCAGGGTGCAGGAGCATGGGCGCGCCCGTGGCGAGAGCCACGTCCGGCGCAGCACGCACATGGTCGTCGTGGGCATGAGTGCACACGATGGCCGACAGACGACGGTCACCGACGGCCGCCACGACGGCGTCGGAGTCGTGTGCCGCGTCGATGACGACCACTTCGTCGTCGTCACCGATGATCCAGACGTTGTTGTCGACGTCCCAGGTCCCGCCGTCGAGACTGAAGGTCCCGCTGGTGACGAGGTGTTCGATACGCGGTGCGCCGGCCATCACAGCACCACCACCGAGCGCAGCACGTCGCCGCGGTGCATTTTCTCGAAGGCCTCCTCCACCTCACCGAGGCCGATGGTCTCGGAGACGAACGCGTCCAGGTCGAAACGACCTCCCAGATACAGGTCGATGAGGGCCGGGAAGTCGCGCGAGGGCAGGCAGTCGCCGTACCAGCTGGACTTCAGGGAGCCGCCCCGCCCGAAGACGTCGAGCAGGGGCAGCTCCACCTTCATCTCCGGGGTGGGCACGCCGACCAGCACGACCGTGCCGGCCAGGTCGCGGGCGTAGAAGGCCTGCCGGTACGTCTCGGGGCGGCCGACCGCTTCCACGACGACGTCTGCGCCGAAGCCGCCCGTCAGCTCGCGCACCGCTTCCACGACGTCGCCCTTCGACCCGTCGACCGTGTGCGTGGCTCCCATGGTCATGGCCCGGTCCAGCTTGCGCGGGTCGATGTCGACGGCGATGACCTTGCTCGCTCCGGCCAGCCGCGCCCCGGCCACGGCGGCCATGCCGACGCCGCCGCAGCCGATGACGGCGACAGAGTCGCCCCGGCCGACGGCACCGGTGTTCACGGCCGCGCCGAAGCCCGCCATGACGCCGCACCCGAGCAGCCCGGCTGCCGCCGCCGGGGCCGCCGGATCCACCTTGGTGCACTGCCCGGCGGCAACCAGCGTCTTCTCCGCGAACGCTCCGATGCCGAGCGCCGGCGAGAGCGGGGTGCCGTCGAGCAGCGTCATCGGCTGTGTCGCGTTGTGGGTGGCGAAGCAGTACCAGGGCCTGCCCTTGCTGCAAGCCCGGCACTGGCCGCACACCGCACGCCAGTTGAGGATGACGAAGTCGCCGGGCTCGACGCCGGTGACTCCCTCTCCGACCGCCTCGACGCGGCCAGCCGCCTCATGCCCCAGAAGGAAGGGGAAATCGTCGTTGATCCCGCCCTCGCGGTAGTGGAGATCGGTATGACAGACGCCGCACGCCTCGACCTTGACCAGCGCCTCACCCGGGCCGGGGTCGGGGACGACGATCGTTTCGACGGAGACCGGTGCGCCCTTCTTCCGGGCGACGACGGCACGAACCTCGTGGGCCATGAGCTGCTCCTCAAGCGGGAAAGCCTCGCGAATGCGTTGCCTCATTCGATACACGCACCGCTATACGCAACCGAGCATCGCGGAGGAGCAGGCCGAGGGTCAAGGGCTTGGTTCCGGCCGAGTCGCGCTCCTCCGGTTCATCCGGTTGGGCAGCTCAGCCCGTGGGCTGTGAATCCGCCATGACGTCGGACGGCAGCGCACCGTCGTCAGGTCCCGGCTCTCCGGCGGCGTCGGCGACGGCTTCCTGTTCCGCCGACGGGGCGAGGATCGGCTCAGCGCGCAGGGCCTTCACGAGTGAGACGCACAGGCCGAGCATCACGAAGAGGAACGGGAACGCGGCGATGATGGCCACCTGCGGTCCCGCCGAGGATCGCGAACCACGCGACACTCACCAGACTCGGCGCGATGATCACACCGACGATGAACTCCCGAATCGTGCGCCCGCGGGAGATCCGGGCTATGAAGGTCCCGACGAACGGCGTCCAGGAGATCCACCACGCCCAGTAGAAGACCGTCCAACTGGAGAGCCACTCGCCGCCGCCGAAGGCACCCGTCGTGAAACTCATCTTCGGCAGAGAGGCCAGATAGCCGCCCAGCGCCTCGGTCTGGCTCTCCAGGATGAACACCGTGGGGCCCACCACGAAGACGAAGAGCAGCAGGACGGCGGCGAGAATCATGTTGCCGTTGCTCAGCCACTGGATGCCGCGGTGCACGCCGGATAGGGCGGAGAGCACGAACAGGACGGTGAGGACCGCGATGATCGATACGGCCAGCGCGGTGGAGTCAGGGATGCCCCAGACCTCTTTCAGACCCCGGTTGACCTGCAGTGCGCCCAAGCCAAGGGAGACGGCGGAACCGAAGAGGGTGGCGAAGATCGCCAGAATGTCGATGGACTTTCCGAGCGGCCCGTCCCCCCGGTCGCCCAGCAGCGGGCGGAAGGCGGAGCTGACCAGACTGTTGCCGCTCTTGCGGAAACCGAAATAGGCGAGCGCCAGCCCGGCGACGGCATACATCGCCCAGGGATGGGTCGCCCAGTGGAAGTACGAGTACTCCAACGCCAGGCGGGCGGCGTCCTCGCTGCCCGCCTTCGCGGAGCCGGGCGGCGGGCTGGACATATGCATGATCGGCTCGCTCGCCCCGTAGAACATGAGGCCGATCCCCATGCCGGCGCTGAACATCATCGCCACCCAGGACGCGGTGCTGAACTCCGGACGCTCGCCGTCTCTGCCGAGCCGGACGGAGCCGAACCGGCTGAACGCGAGCACCGCTGCCAGCACCACGAACCCGGAGCTCGTCAGGACGAACAGCCAGCCGAAGTTGTCGATGATCCGGCCCAGCGTCGTTTCGGCGACCGTGGCGAGATTGTCGGTGAAGAACACCCCCCAACCGACGAACAGGGCGGACAGCGTGACAGATATATGGAGGACAGCCGGATCCACTCGTGCGCGGGCCGATGTCGTCTTCTTCGTCGTCGCGGTACTCATCCGCAGCCTTCCGACGGGGGACAGGGGTGGCCGGTCTGCATCCCTGCGAGAGCACCGCACACAGCGGTGCGCAACACGCAACTTAGAGCTCGATGTGCAACACAGTTCCTGTCGCGTCCCGGTGCGTCAACCCCCTGTACACCGACCTCCAGAGCTGTGATCGCGAAGGTTCGGGGTAGGCGGTCGTGGTGCTTTGCCCAGCCAGTGCAGGCACGACGAGAACACCGGCCGGGACGCGATCCACCAGCTCAACGAGCTCGACCTGGCCTGCCCGGACTCTCAGGGGCCGAGAGACCACCCCTGCCAACTCAGCGATGACGAGGAGGACTTCCTCGTGAAGACGGGCCTCCACCCGCCCGGTCGAGCTCGGCCGGTCCTGAGGCCGCTGGTCGATCCACAAACTCACCGCCTACCTGCGCAAGTACACGGCTGGATCTCGACCACAACCCCGCATCGCCCAGGCTCCTGAGTGTCATCGGCTGCGGGTTCCTGGCGACTGCGGCCGTCGGAGCCACGGTGACCGCTGCCCCAGCCGACCGGCCCGACTGTTCCACCGCCGAGGGGGGCCACGCCCGATCAATCCTGCCCGGCCTCTCTTTGCACCTGCTCCAGGACCTGTTTCGCGGAGCTCGCTCCGCTGAAGAGGTTGACTCCGTACCGGTTGAACAGTTCGTTGACCCGCTCCCAGTTTTTCGTCGTACGCAGCGGAATCGCCGTGGCGTTGGCGGCTTCAAGAACCTGTCGGGCACCGGCAAGGCGCGCGTTCTCGTACCACGCGTGCTGCGCCGACTCACGTGACGGATAGGCACGTCCCACCTCGCCGAGCCACTCCAGTTGGTTCTTGGCGGTCATCAGCGTGATCGCCTTGAACGCCCGCTCCGGGTCCGGGCAGGACTTGGAGATGCCGAACCCGGAACCGGACGAGTACGTCCTGCTGCCGTCCGGGCCAGCGGGAATCGTGGCCAGGCCCACCGAGAAGCCGGCCTGGTTCTTCAGATTCAGCAACGCCCACGGCCCGCTGGTGCCCATGGCCACGTGGCCGCTGAGGAACTGCTTCTCGACGAAGGCGGGATCAACTCCGGGCAGGCGGGGGGCAACCTTCTTCCTGGCCGCCAGGTCGGCGTACCACTGCACGCCCTTGGTCATGGCAGGGGTGGTGAGTCGCAGATTGCCCGCCCCGTCGGTGGGCTGCGCCCCGGTCTTGGTCAGCACCATGGGAAACATCCACACATCCTGAGGCCCCGCCGCGAACCCGTAGGTCCGGCCCCCGGTCAGCTTGCGGGCGACCGACTCGAACTCGGCCAGAGTCCACCCCGGCTTGGGCTCCGACACCCCCGCGTTCCGGAACATGTCCTTGTTGTACGTGAGGATCACCGGGCCGACGTCGTACGGCAGCGCGTACTGCTTCCCGTCGGCACTCAGCCCCTCCATGATGGACTTGTCGAAGTCCGTCACATCGAACTTGTTCTTGTCGATCAGATCGTCGAGCGGCAGCATGCCCTGGGTGTAGCCCGTGGTGCGGAGCGCCTGCATCGAGACGATGCAGGGCGCGTTGCCGCTTTGGAAACGGGTGCCGAGCTTGGCGAAGTAGTCATTGAAGGACGAGGTCTCGAGCTTGATCGTGATCCGCGGATCTTCGCGGGACACACGGTCCGCGAGTTCATGCCAGACCTGCTGTTCCTCACCGCCGTCGGCCCACATCGACCAGGTCAACGTCCTCGAACCGCCACCGTCGGCACCACACGCCATAACCAGCGTCCCGGCCAGCGCCAAGGCGACGGCTGCCCTCACCGCGATGCGCAGCCCTGTCATGGCACGTCCGCATGTCCCTTTTAGTGGCAGTATGCACGCATTATGACATAGGGCGCATTGAGAAGCTCCCTTACGCGAGCCGACGCACAGCACCGCGCTAAACAGCACCGCCCTGAGGGGGCATCACCACCGCAAGCTGCCCGCCGCCGGGCTCGGCAGTGGCCTGCTCCGCCGCGCACCACCGCTCCGGACCATCAGCGTGCCCTTGAGCACCACGGCTTGGATCTCGCACCAAGATCGACCCGCCCCAGCACGTCCGAGCACAGCCCCACGTGACCTTCGCATCCGCAAGGTCGATACTGCAGACATGAGGCTCTCGCCGACGCGTATCCGACCCGCAGCCACCTACCTGACACATGGTCATGAAAGTCAGCATTGAGTCAGCATCAGCACCGCGAGAACCCGCTTCCGACCGCCGCCGACCGCCAAGATCGGCAACTGGTCAAACGTAACCTGGCCTGCGAAGCTGGAAGTCAAGGGCTCATCTACTAGTCTCCCTAGGAGGTACCCGTGAAGATGCTGATCAACGTCCCGGAGACCGTGGTCGCGGACGCGCTGCGCGGTCTGGCGGCTGCCCACCCGGAGCTGACCGTGGACGTGGAGAACCGGGTGATCGTGCGGCGGGACGCTCCCGTGGCCGGAAAAGTGGGGCTGGTCTCGGGCGGAGGCTCGGGGCACGAGCCGTTGCACGGGGGTTTCGTGGGTCCCGGCATGCTGTCGGCGGCCTGTCCGGGCGAGGTGTTCACCTCCCCGGTGCCCGACCAGATGCTGCGTGCGGCCGCCGCCGTGGACAGCGGGGCCGGGGTGCTGTTCATCGTGAAGAACTACACCGGCGACGTGCTCAACTTCGACATGGCCGCCGAGCTGGCCGAGGACGAGGGCATCCAGGTCGCGAAAGTGCTGGTCAACGATGACGTGGCGGTGACCGACAGTCTTTACACGGCCGGCCGGCGTGGCACCGGCGCGACTCTGTTCGTGGAGAAGATCGCGGGTGCCGCCGCTGACGAGGGCATGCCGCTGGAGCGGGTGGAGGCCATCGCCCGGCAGGTCAACGAGAACTCCCGCAGTTTCGGTATCGCGCTGAGCGCCTGCAGCACGCCGGCCAAGGGCAGCCCCACCTTCGATCTGCCGTCCGGTGAGCTGGAGTTGGGCATCGGCATCCATGGCGAGCCCGGCCGGGAGCGGCGGGCGATGATGACCTCCGGCGAGATCGCCGAGGTCGCCGTCGAGGCGGTGGTGGAGGACCTTCAGCCGCGCAATCCCGTGCTGGTCCTCGTCAATGGCATGGGTGCGACGCCCCTGCTCGAGCTGTACGGCTTCAACGCCGAGGTGCACCGGGTGCTGGCCCAGCGCGGCGTACCCGTGGCCCGTGTCCTCGTGGGCAACTACGTCACCTCCCTCGACATGGCGGGGGCCTCGCTCACCCTGTGCCAGGTCGACGAGGAGATGCTGCGGCTGTGGGACGCGCCGGTGAAGACGGCGGGTCTGCGCTGGGGCATGTGACGCGCGGGGGAAAGGATCACCCCGTACCTACCAGGCAAGGAGATCCAGTGCTCGACGCCGATTTCTTCCGCCGTTGGATGACGGCGACCGCCGCGTCCGTCGACCGTGAGGCGGAACGGCTCACCGCCCTCGACTCCCCCATCGGGGACGCCGACCACGGCAGCAACCTCCAGCGCGGGTTCAAGGCCGTGGCGGCCGCCCTGGAGAAGGAGGCCCCCGGCACGCCGGGCGGGGTCCTGACGCTGGCCGGGCGCCAGCTCATCTCGACGGTCGGCGGCGCCTCGGGGCCGCTGTACGGCACGCTGCTGCGCCGTACCGGCAAGGCGCTCGGGGATGCCGCCGAGGTCAGTGCGGAGCAGCTGGCCGAGGCGCTGCGGACCGGGGTGGACGCGGTCATGACGCTCGGCGGTGCCGCCCCGGGCGACAAGACCATGATCGACGCGCTGGTGCCCGCGGTCGACGCGCTCGGTGACTCGTTCGCGGCGGCGCGGGCCGCGGCGGATGAGGGCGCCGTGGCGACGACGCCCCTCCAGGCGCGCAAGGGCCGGGCGAGCTATCTGGGTGAGCGCAGCATCGGGCACCAGGACCCGGGCGCCACGTCGTCGGCGCTGCTCGTCGCCGCGCTCGCGGAGGCCGCCGATGAGTGACAAGCGGCTTGTGGGAATCGTGCTGGTGTCGCACAGCGCGGAGGTGGCCGCCTCGGTCGCCGCGCTGGCGAAGGGGCTCGCCGGCGGTGGCCCGGTGGTGCCCGTCGCTCCGGCGGGCGGCAACGAGGCAGGTGGGCTCGGCACCAGCGCCGAATTGATCGCCGCGGCGGCCGCGTCCGTCGATCGCGGTGCGGGCGTCGCCGTCCTCACCGACCTGGGCAGCGCGGTGCTCACCGTGAAGGCGCTGCTCGCGGAGGGCGACGAACTGCCGGAGCGGACGCGGCTGGTGGACGCCCCGTTCGTGGAGGGAGCCGTGGCCGCTGTCGTCACGGCGGGCACCGGGGCCGATCTGGCGGCGGTGGAGTCCGCCGCCGCGGAGGCGTACACGTACCGGAAGGTGTGAGACCGGGCCCGGGCACGCCGGACGGCGGCGTGCCCGGCCACCGCGAGCGACAGCCGACGTCCCGTCACTCACTCAGCTCCCGTCGGCGAACCGCCTCGCCACCCGCTGCCCCGTCGTCACGGCCGCCGCGCGGTCCTCGATGGGCGACACCCGGGTGTTCTTGAAGACGATGTAGGTGACGCCCGAGGCCGCGCCGCCCCGGAGCGGGTGGGGGCGGATACCGAGGGCCTCGGCCGTCGCGTAGGAGGCCTCTCCGATGACGCCCCGCGGGCCCGTGTCGCCGACGACCGCGTACTGCACCTGGTCGCGGTACACCACGGCCACGACCGAACCGCCGCCCACGCCGTGGTCCCGGTAGTCCCAGATGCGGCTCGGGGCGGGCACGACGATGAAAGGGAGACGTTCGGCGCTCAAGGGGCGGCCGTCGGACTGGGAGTAGGCCGTGGCGGCGGCGAAATACGGGTCGCTGCGGCGGTTGCAGCGGAGTCCGGGGCGGCCGTCGCAGTCGATGTCCATGTCGGCCTTCCAGAAGACGGCGTCGCGGGTGCCGCAGACCGGGATCTTCGCGGAGGCGCCGTTGTCGCTGCGGTACCGGCCGCGGGAGACGGGAGTGCAGTCCCGTGCTCTGGCCAGCAGGTCGGCGGCGCTGACGGGGGCCTCGCGCCACACCACCGGGCGCCACACCACCGGCTGTGTGCGCGGCTGCGCCGGCGTGGCGGGCGGTGTCGTCGGGACGAGCAGGGCGGCGCTGGCCGCGGCCAGTGTGAGCGACTGGACACGCACGATGGGTGAGCCTCTCCTGAGGAAACCTGACGGGCACTCAGGCCAATCTGTTCCCCCGGGCTGTTGATCCGGTCACCGTCAAAGGGCCGGACGGCCCACACTCCGAACCACCGGCAGGGGCCGGGGACCTGAGTCCGTGGGGGACTCGGGCCGCCCGGCCACCCGCGCCGGCGCGGGATCTGCGACGACAGCGGTCCGCGCGACAGGCCCGAACTCCCGGGTGTCCGCCAGGAGTTCGGCCGTGAGGAACTTCAGCATACGTAACCCTCCCGAGTGGCCACGAACGGCGGGGGTGACGCACGACCACCTCGGCTCACCTTGTCACCCTCCACCACCGCCCTCTTGATGTGATCGCGTCAGCCGCGCCATATTGGTCCGGACCATTCCCGAGTGCCGTCCCGGGAGGCAGTGTCGTGCGACGCGTTCTCGTCTCGTTTTCCGCTCCCGCCCTTCTCCTCCGGCGCGTCGCGCTCTGCGGGGTCCTCGCGCTGGTCACCGCCTGCGGCTGGGCCGGAGCGGAGGAAAAGGACGTCGGCGGTGTGCCCGGGGCGCCGACGGGCGTCACCGCGGCGGCGGGCAGCGCGACGAGCGTGCACGTCATGTGGAATGTGACCGCGCGGGCCGATGTCTACGAGGTGTATCGGGGCACCACGAAGGTCAGGGAAGTACCGGGTTCGAAGCACATGGTGGACGTCACCAGGCTCCGGCCGTCCACGCTGTACGTCTTCACCGTACGGGCGCGGGACGCCGACGGGCGGCTCGGGCCGCCCAGCCGTCAGGTCCGGGCGCGGACACCCGCGGCCGTGGCGGACGACCACTCGGCGCCGACCCGCCCCTCGGCGCCCAGCGGACGGGCGGCCGGAAGCCGGGTGGTCCAGCTGTCCTGGTCCGCCTCGACGGACGACCGGGACGTGGTGTCGTACGACATCCACCAGGGAGCCACGAAGATCCACAGCGTGAGCGGAGGCCAGACGGCCGCCGTGGTCACGGGGCTGCGTCCCGGCACGTCCTACGCGTTCACCGTCCGGGCCAGGGACGCGGCAGGCAACGTCTCTCCCGCCGGTCCCGCCGTCCGGCTCACCACCCCGGGCACGGACGACGGCCGCGCCACGGCCCCCACCGCCTTCCGGGCGACGAGCCACCGCGAGGACGGGGCGTACCACGTGGACCTGAGCTGGGTGCCGCCCCGCCTGGACGGCGAGATCACCGAGTACCAGATCCAGCTGGACGGCCGCCCGGCCACGTCCCTCGTGTACGGCGGGAGCGCCCCGCGCGACCGGGCGACGCACCGTTTCTACGTGGGGCAGGTCGCCGGTGTCACGCACCGCGTCCGGATCCGGGCGATGCTGCCGGACGGCACCTGGGGCGGCTTCTCGGCGGAGCGGACGGTGACGACGGGCGCGCGGCGGTGACACGGAGGCCATGACGCGGCGACGCCGGGCCACGGCGATGTCGTGCCCGCGTCGGCCGGCCACTGGACGGCGTCACCTGCACGGGGGAACCCGGCGTGCGCCCGGGGCCTGGGGAGCTTTGGCTGACCCCTGAGGCAGCACGGGCGTTTCCCGACCCTCGGCGGCGCTAGGGATGTACCGCCAACCGTGCCGCCGGAGGGCAGTCCACATGCGTAACTCATCGCCAGTTCTCCGCACCGGCCTGACCGTGGCAGCCGCCGCTCTGCCCCTCGCCCTGGCCGCGGTGCCCGCTGCCGCCGGCCCGGGCATCTCCGTGAGCACCACGGGTTCCACGGTGTCGGTCACTACCAGCGCGTGCACCCAGATCAGCGGCAGCTGGGGCACCGCCTCACTGCTCACCAGCAGCCAGGGCAGCTTCGCCCAGGGGCGCCAGGTGACCCTGTCGGGGACGTCCACCAGTCAGTCCGCCGCCTGGTCGAGCGTCAGCGCGGGGACGTACACCGTCATCGTCATCTGCTCGGACGGCACGACCGCGGGCACCCAGTCCGTCGTCGTCTCCCCGACCCCCTCCCCCACGAGATCCCCGTCCCCGTCGGCCTCGCCGTCCCGCGGCGTCATGGGCGGTACCGGCGGAAGCGCTACGGACTACGGGACCGTCACGCTGGTGGCTGGCGGCACGCTGGTCGGGGCCGGCCTGCTCGGGACGGCCTGGTACCTGCGCCGCCGCAACAAGCCGTACCGGTTCTGACCCGGTACGGACGGCGGCCCGCCCTCCCGAAGCGCTCCGGTCGGGCGGGCCACCGTCACACCCCGAATCAGGCCGGGCGGGTCGGCTCGCCGTCCGGAAGCCCGTCGAATTCCGCCAGGGCGCGGCTGAGCCACTGGGTCCAGAAGGTCTCCAGGTCGATGCCGGCCCGCAGCACCAGATGCCGCAGCCGGTCCTCGGTGCCGTCCCGGCCGGGCGGGAAGTCGCGCTGCTCGATCTCCTGGTACTCCGCCAACTGCCGCTCGTGGAGCTGCAGATGGCGTCGCAGATCGGCCTCCAGGCCCGCCGTGCCGACCACGGCCGCCGCCCTCAGCCGCAGCAGCAGCGTGTCGCGGTGCGGCTTGGGGTCCTGGGAGGCGGCGGTCCAGCGGGCCAGTTCGGCGCGGCCCGCGTGCAGGACCTCGTAGCTCTTCTTCTGCCCGCGCGCCGGCTGCTCGGACGGCAGGGCCCGGATCAGGCCGTCGGCCTCCAGTTTTCCCAGCTCGCGATAGATCTGCTGGTGCGTCGCGGACCAGAAGTAGCCGATCGACCGGTCGAACCGGCGGGTCAGCTCCAGGCCCGACGACGGCTTCTCGAGCAGGGCGGTGAGGATCGCGTGCGGGAGTGACATACCAGTCATCCTAGGGACGGGCGGCAGACCCCCTACAGCGCCGCCGCCAGCTCGGTGCCCTGCTTGATGGCGCGCTTGGCGTCCAGTTCCGCGGCCACGTCGGCGCCGCCGATGAGGTGCGTGCTGCGCCCGGCGGCGACCAGCTCCTCGTACAGACCGCGGCGCGCCTCCTGGCCCGTGCACAGCACGACCGTGTCGACCTCCAGCACCGTGCTCGCGCCGTCGACCGTGACGTGCAGTCCCGCGTCGTCGATCCGGTCGTACCGCACCCCCGGGACCATGGTGACGCCGCGGTGCTTGAGTTCGGCGCGGTGGATCCAGCCCGTGGTCTTGCCGAGGCCGGCGCCGACCTTGGACGTCTTGCGCTGGAGCAGATGGACGGTGCGCGGCGGGGCGGGCCGCTCGGGCGCGGCGAGGCCGCCGGGGCCGCGGTAGTCGAGGTCGACGCCCCACTGGCGGAAGTACGTCGCCGGGTCCTCGTGGGCCTTGTCGCCGCCGTCCGTGAGGTACTCGGCGACGTCGAAGCCGATGCCGCCCGCGCCGAGGATCGCGACGCGGTCGCCGACGGGGGCGCCGTCGCGCAGGACGTCGAGGTAGCCGAGGACGCTCGGGTGGTCGACGCCGGGGATGTCGGGGGTGCGCGGGCTGACGCCGGTGGCGACGACGACCTCGTCGTAGCCGTCGACGTCCGCGACCGTGACGGGCGTGTTCAGCCGTACGTCGACGCCGTGCCAGTCGAGCTGGGTGCGGAAGTAGCGGAGCGTCTCGTCGAACTCCTGCTTGCCGGGGACCTTGCGGGCGACGTTGAGCTGCCCGCCGATCTCGCTCGCGGCGTCGAAGAGGGTGACGTCGTGGCCGCGCTCGGCTGCGGAGACCGCGCAGGCGAGGCCGGCCGGTCCGGCTCCGACGACCGCGACGCGTTTGCGCAGCCGGGTCGGGGAGAGCACGAGTTCCGTCTCGTGGCAGGCGCGCGGGTTGACCAGGCAGGAGGTGATCAGGCCGCTGAAGGTGTGGTCGAGGCAGGCCTGGTTGCAGCCGATGCAGGTGTTGATCGCCTCGGGCCGGCCTGCGGCGGCCTTGGTGACGAAGTCCGGGTCGGCGAGCATCGGGCGGGCCATCGACACCATGTCGGCCGCGCCCTCGGCGAGCAGCTCCTCGGCGAGCTCGGGGGTGTTGATGCGGTTGGTGGTGACGAGCGGGACGGACACCTCGCCCATGAGCCGCTTGGTCACCCAGGTGTACGCGCCGCGCGGCACGGAGGTCGCGATGGTGGGGATGCGGGCCTCGTGCCAGCCGATGCCGGTGTTGATGATCGTCGCCCCGGCGGCCTCGACGGCCTTGGCGAGGGTGATCACCTCGTCGAGCGTCGAGCCGCCCGGGACGAGGTCGAGCATGGACAGCCGGTAGACGACGATGAAGTCCTCGCCGACCGCCTCGCGCACCCGCCGCACGATCTCGAGCGGGAAACGCGTGCGGTTCTCGTACGAGCCGCCCCAGCGGTCGGTGCGCTGGTTGGTGTGCCGGGCGATGAACTCGTTGATGAGGTAGCCCTCGGAGCCCATGATCTCGACGCCGTCGTAGCCGGCCTGACGGGCCAGGCGGGCGGCGCGGACGTAGTCGTCGATGGTCCGCTCGACGTCGGCGTCGCTCAGCTCGCGGGGCGGGAAGGGGCTGATCGGCGCCTGGATCGGGCTGGGCGCGACCAGGTCCTGGTGGTAGGCGTACCGGCCGAAGTGCAGGATCTGCATCGCGATCCGCCCGCCCGCCTGGTGCACGGCGTCGGTGATGACCCGGTGCTGCTCGGCCTCCGTCTCGGTGGTGAGCTTCGCGCCGCCCTCGTAGGGACGCCCCTCGTCGTTGGGGGCGATGCCACCGGTGACGATCAGGCCCACTCCCCCGCGGGCGCGGGCGGCGTAGAAGGCGGCCATGCGCTCGAAACCGCCCTCGGCCTCCTCCAGACCGACATGCATGGAGCCCATGAGGACCCGGTTGGGCAGGGTCGTGAAGCCCAGGTCGAGGGGGGTCAGCAGGTGCGGGTAACGGCTCATCGGGCCCTCCGTGCGCGGTGTCGTGCCTGTAGTTGTAGACGACTACCGACGGTTTATGCAACTAGTTGCACAAGGTGATGGAGGGCACAGCAGGGCCATGACCAGGGGCCTTGGCCTTCGGTCTGCTGGGGGCGTGAGTGGCGGTCAGCGGCTCTCGAGGCGCACGTGCAGTTCCTCCTCCTGGTCGCCGGGGACCGTGGTCAGGTCCTGCACGGCGAACAGGGAGTCCAGCCTCATGCGGAACTGTTCGATCGCCCAGTACCCGCCGTGCAGGTCCGCGTCGACGGAGGACGACAGCCGGGCCGGCCGCGCGCCCTCGTGCGTGTCGGCGACATCGAAGGTGCCGAGCCACACGGTCGGACGGGTCTCGTGCAGTTCCTCGGGCACGTCCTCGGCGCACCGGTCCGACTCGAAGCAGGCGCACAACGTGTCGAACACGATCCGGGCGTCGTGCTTGCTGCATCCGCTGATCTCCACCGAGACGGAGTGGGGGTGCGGTCGCTCAAGGTCCATCGTGACGCTCCTCTTCTGGCCACGCTGCCATATCCGCCCCTACCCCAGCAAAGCACCACCTTCCGACGAGCACTACTGGCAGAGCCTCTGCTGTGCTGACCGGTTTTGCGGGGCGGTACGCGCCGTGTTGGGAGATGGTGGAAGGTGACGTGAGGGGCCTCGAGGGAACGGCTCCGCGCGGTAGAACATGGGGTGTCGGCACCATGACGGCATGCCGCGAGGATCGGCGAAGGCGGGGCATGGGATGAGTGCAGCCGGGTCTCCCGTGGCCGAGGGCGACGAGCCGGCGCGCGGGTCGGCGCGACCGAGCGGGCTGCTCGACGTCCTGCGCGTGGCCTCGGTGGTCCTCGACGCCGAGGGCCGCATCGTGCTGTGGAGCCCTCAGGCCGAGGAGCTGTTCGGGTACGAGGCGCGGGAGGCGCTCGGGGAGTACGCCGCCCGGATCATGGTCCACGAGCAGCATGTCGACCTCGTGGTCAAACTGTTCGCGGACGTCATGGGCACCGGGCAGAGCTGGGCGGGGGCTTTCCCCATCCGCCGCAAGGACGGCAGCACACGGCTCGTGGAGTTCCGGAACATGCGGCTGCTGGACGATCAGGGGGATGTCTACGCACTGGGGCTGTGCGCCGACCAGTCGACCGTGCACCGGCTGGAGCGGGAGGTGGCGCTGTCGACGCGGATGATCGCGCAGTCCCCGATCGGGCTGGCCGTGCTGGACACCGAACTGCGGTACGTCTCGGTCAACGCGGCACTGGAGGAGATCAACGGCGTGCCGGCCGAGCAGCACCTGGGCCGCGCGGTCCACGAAGTGGTGCCGCAGATGGACGTCGAGGCCCTGGAGGCAGCGGCGCGCGGGGTCCTGGACACCGGCACGCCGGTCGTCGACCAGTCCACGATCGGCCGCACCCCGGCCGACCCGGACCAGGACCACGCCTGGTCGATCTCGCTGTACCGGCTGGAGAACGCGTTCGAGACCGTGCTGGGCGTGGCCGTCTCGATCGTCGACGTCACCGAGCAGTACCGGGCGGGCATCGAGGCCGAGGCCGCGCGCCGGCGTCTGGCCCTGATCGCGGACGCCTCCGGCCGGATCGGCACCTCGCTGGACCTGGACCGCACGGCCCGCGAGCTCGCCGACGTGGCCGTGCCGGAACTCGCCGACATCGCGGCCGTCGACCTGCTGGACGCGGTGGTGCAGGGGCGGCGCACCAGCCTCGGCCCCGCCGAGTCGGCCGTGATCCGCGCGCTGGC
This sequence comes from Streptomyces violaceus, assembly GCF_036014075.1. NCBI lineage: Bacteria > Bacillati > Actinomycetota > Actinomycetes > Kitasatosporales > Streptomycetaceae > Streptomyces > Streptomyces violaceus. The sequence goes on along the minus strand of NZ_CP107911.1, from coordinate 8,434,225 downwards.
GGTCCAGGGGTACGACTCGGCCGAGGCGCTGGAGGCGGCCGACTCTCCGGGGCAGGTGGCCCGGTACGCGCCCGACCGGCTCGTCACCCAGTGCGTACGTACGGCCCGCCCCGTGATGCTGCCGCAGGTCAAGGACGAGGACCTGCCCCGCATCGCCCGCTCCGCGGAGGCGGCGAAGCTGCTGGGCCGGGCCGGGGTGCACTCCTATCTGGCGGTACCGCTGATCGCGCGGGGTGAGGTGCTGGGTGCCCTGGATCTCAAGCGCACCCGCAATCCGCTTCCGTTCACCGAGGACGACCTGCTGCTGGCGCGCGAGCTGGCCGCCCGGGCGGCCGTGCAGATCGACAACGCCCGCTGGTACCAGAGCGCCCGGGACACCGCGCTCACCCTCCAGCGCAGCCTGCTGCCCAGCCATCCGCCGGTGACGGGCGGTCTCGAGGTCGCCTCCCGCTACCAGCCGGCCGGGGCCACGAGCGAGGTCGGCGGCGACTGGTTCGACGTCATCCCGCTGGACGGCGGCACGACCGCGCTCGTCGTGGGCGACGTGATGGGCAGCGGCATCCCCGCGGCGGCGACCATGGGCCGGCTGCGTACGGCGACCACCACGCTGGCCTCCCTCGACCTCGACCCGGCCCGGCTCCTGGAGCATCTCGACAAGATCACCGAAGGGCTGGAGCAGGCCATCGCCACCTGCGTCTACGCCGTCCACGACCCGCATCTGCGACAGTGCCGGATCGCCAACGCCGGGCATCTGCCACCGGTACGCGTCCGGACCGGCCACCCCCCGGAGCTGCTCGACCTGCCGACCGGGGTGCCGCTCGGCGTGGGCGGCGTCCCCTTCTCCACGACCACCGTCGACCTCGAACCGGGCGACCGCCTGGTCTTCTACACCGACGGCCTCGTCGAGACCCGCCGGGACCCGCTGGACGAACGCCTCGACACCCTCCTGTCCCTCCTCGACGGCCCCGACCGCCCCTTGGAGGAGGTCTGCGACCTGCTCCTGCGCACACTCCACGAGCCGGAAAACTTCGACGACGTGGCCTTGCTCATCGCACGGGCGACGGCTCCGGACTGAGCGGCACCTACTGCCTCACCCCGATCACCACATGCGCGTACAGCTCCTCCGAGACGGCCAGGCGGGACGTCAGGCCGTTGCGTTCGAAAGCGGCGACGGCGGTCGGCGCCTGGTGTCGGCTGGTCTCCACCAGGACGCAGCCGCCGGGGGCGAGCCAGCGGGGGGCCTCGGTCGCGACCCGGCGCAGGACGTCGAGGCCGTCCGTGCCGCCGTCGAGGGCGACCAGTGGCTCGTGGTCGCGGGCCTCGAGGGGCAGCAGGCCTATCTCGTCGCTGGGTACGTACGGAACGTTGGCCGCGAGGATGTCGACGCGGCCGAGCAGCTCACCTGGCAGCGCCTCGAACAGGTCGCCCTGGTGGACGTGACCACCGGCGGCGGCGACGTTGCCGCGGGCGCAGCCCACGGCGACGGGATCGATGTCGGCGGCGTGCAGTTCGACGCGGCTCAGCCCTGCGGCCAGCGCCGCGCCTACGGCACCCGAGCCGCAGCACAGGTCCACGACGACGGTGGAGCCGGGCGCCTGGGCGAGGGCCTGCTCCACCAGGAACTCCGTGCGGCGGCGCGGCACGAAGACGCCGGGGGCGACGGTGATGCGCAGGCCCCTGAACTCGGCCCAGCCGACGACGAGTTCAAGGGGCAGACCCTCGACGCGGCGCTCGACCATGGCGGCCGCTTCGGCCGGGGTGCGCGCGGTGGAGAGGATCAACTCGGCCTCGTCCTCGGCGAAGACGCACCCCGCGGTGCGCAGGGCGTCGGCCACGGAGACACGGGACAACGGCATGGAGGGCGGGACAGAAGACAGAGACGGCATGGAAGCCAAGAGCCTTTCGAGAGCCGAAGGGCGCTCCAGCGGTCGCCTACGGGCGGCGATCCGCGCGACATCGAGGAGTGAGCACCCGAGCTGACACAGCGGTAATGGGTCTCACCTCCTCGGCTTCCGATGGCTGGGGTGGTCCGCAGCCGGACGGCAACATTACCTGACGGACCGGCCACCCTGTACGGCACAGCGATCGGCATCCCGGTCGCCAAGTGGTTGGGCTATGCAACCATGGAAAGGCCAGGCAGCAAGCGCCGTGCGGGAGGTCAGGTGAACGAAGCCGACGCCGTGGAGACCATCCAGCGGGAGATGACGGTCTTCGCCCGCCGTGCCCGTGCCGCGGCGGGGCGGATGCACCCCGAGCTGTCGCTGGTGTCGTACACGCTGCTCGGGCATCTGGAGGAGAGCGGCGGCTGCCGTGCCACCGATCTGGCCGCCCACTACGCCCTGGACAAGTCCACCGTCAGCCGCCAGGTGGCCGCCCTGGAACGTGCCGGTCTCATCGAACGCCGCCCCGCCGCGGAGGACCAGCGCGTTCTGGTGCTGCAGCTGACGGAGGCGGGCCGGCGCATCCTGGCCCAGGTCACCGATAGCCGTCGTGCCGCCTTCCGGGAGCGGCTGGCGGACTGGCCGGCCGAGGATCTGTCGCTGTTCGCCGACTGTCTCGTGCGCTACAACGCGGGCTCCGGGCCCGGTCGGCACGACTGAGCGCACCGCACGTACCGTGGAATACGCAATCACTGATCATCCCGGCCCGGCGGGGCACCGTCGGCCCGGCCCGGAGGCAGCACCCCATGCACATCACCAGAGGCTTCACCGGGCGCCCGCGCGGCGCCGACCCCGGTCTGCCGCCCGGCCAGTACGACGCCGGCGACGACTGGCCCGTCCTGTCCGCCGAGGTCACTCCCGACCTGGCACCCGCCGACTGGACCTTCCGCGTCGACGGCCTGGTGGCCGAGCCCCGCACCTGGGACTGGGAGCAGGCGCACCGGCTGCCGCCGTCGGCGTACGAGGGCGCCATCCACTGCGTGACGAGCTGGTCGAAGTTCGGGGTGCGGTTCTCGGGCGTGTCCCTGGACGCCTTCCTCGATGTGGTCCGGCCCCATGGGTCGGCGACCCATGCCGTGGCCTACTCGCACACCGGCTACACCACGAACCTTCCGCTCGCCGACCTGACGGGCGGGCGTGCCTGGATCGCCTGGGAGTACGACGGCGGCGCGCTCGCCCCCGAGCACGGCGGCCCGGCGCGACTGCTGGTGCCGCACCTGTACTTCTGGAAGAGCGCCAAGTGGATCGCGGGCCTGCGGATCCTCGACCACGAGGAGCCCGGCTTCTGGGAGCGGAACGGTTACCACGAGCGGGGCAACCCCTGGGAGGAGCAGAGGTACTCCGGTGACTGAGACCTTCGTGCCTCCCACGCGGTTCGCCGTGCCGGGGCGCATCGCCGTGAGCGAGCAGGCCGCCTCCGTGTGGCAGACCGCCACGCTGACCGAGATCCGCCGCGAGACCGCGCGTGCCGCCACCTTCCGGTTCGCCGTGCCCGGCTGGCCGGGTCACCTGCCCGGCCAGCACCTGATGGTGCGGCTGACCGCCGAGGACGGCTATGCGGCCCAGCGCCACTACTCGATCGCGTCCGCCCCGGACGACTCCGGGCACATCGAGCTGACCCTGGATCACGTCGACGGCGGCGAGGTCTCGGGCTGGTTCCACACCGTCGCCCGGCCCGGCGACCGGGTCGAGGTGCGGGGCCCGGTGAGCGGTTTCTTCGCCTGGCCCGGCGACCGGCCCGCGCTGCTGATCGGCGCCGGCTCCGGCTTCGTACCGCTGATGTCGATGGTCCGGCACCACCGGGCGCGGAACCTGACCGTGCCGCTGCGGCTGGTGGTGTCCGCGCGCAGCCCCGAGGAGCTCATCTACGCCCGGGAGTTCGGCGCGGAGGCGACGCCCGTCTTCACCCGCGGCGCACCGGAGGGTGTGCCCGTGGGACGTATGGCCGCAGCACATGTGGCGCCTCTCCTGGCCGAGCAGCCGTCCGGTGGGTGGGAAGCCTATGTGTGCGGCTCCAACTCCTTCGCCGAGCACGCCTCCCGGCTGCTCGTGACGGCCGGTCAGCCCGTGGACCGCATTCGGATCGAGCGTTTCGGCTGATCTCGCCGGCGCGCTGACCTCGACGACGCCCCCTCCCCCCGGTGTTTCGCCCCGGTCGGCCCGGGCACCCAGCCGGAGGGCTTCGGCACGCGACCGCTCCCCCCGCGCCCGCGACGACCTTGCCGGGGAGGGGACCGACGGCCCGGCTCTCCGTACGGTGCGGTTCTCCCGTGCGGCTTGCCGTGCCGGCGCCCCGTACCGGAGCCACGACGAGCGATCGATACGCGTCGGAGGGGGTACCCGGTCCGTGTGGGCACTCGCAGACGTGGCATGACGCGGAGGGAGCGGCACCGCCACCGCACGGCCGGCCCGGCCCTCCGGCCGCGGTGACGGCGAGGAGGTCGACATGCGAACCCGGGTGCGCGGCTGGCGTTGGCGGCGCAGTCCGCTGCGGCGCCGGTCCGATGTCGTCGAGGCGTGGACGGCGCTGGCGGTCGCCGTCCTGCTGCTCGTGGGCGCGCCGCTGGCCGGGGCGGCGGCAGCCTGGTGGGCCCATGACGAGGCGACCTCGGTCTCGGTGGAGCAGCGCGCCGAGCGGCATCGTGTCCGTGCCGAGGTGGTCGGCAGGAAAGGCGACTCGCTGCCGTCGGTGGAGGCCGGCGGGCAGCACGCGTTCCGCGCGACCGTGCGCTGGACGGAGCCGGGCGAGGGGACGCGCACCACGACGGCACCGGTCGCCGCGGGCACCCGGCAGGGCGAGGTCGTGGACGTCTGGTTCGACTCCCGGGGGCGGAACGTGCCCCCGCCGGTGGACGGCACCGCGGTCTGGCAGCACACCCTCACCATCGGCATGTGCGCCGCGGGCGGTGCGGTGCTCGTGGTGCTTCTCGGCCACGTCGTCGTGCGCCGGGTGGCGCTGCGCCGCAGGCTGGCCGAGTGGGACCGGGCGTGGGCCCGTACGGAGCCGGAGTGGACGCACCGCCGCGCGTGACGGACAAAATGCCTGGCGAGTCCTCCGACCGCCCACGTAGTGTGATCATCCGCTCTGTCTCCGCAGCTGTTCCTCACCCAAGGCGGTCCTGCATGGCCCTGTTCGACCTTCCTCTCGACGAACTCCGCGAGTACCGCAGCGCGTCCATCGAGCCGGAGGACTTCGACGCGTTCTGGTCCAAGACGCTCCAGGAGGCACGTCAGCACGATCTGGACGCCCGTTACGAACCGGTCGACACAGGCCTGTCCACCGTGCAGGTGTTCGACGTGACGTTCGCCGGCTTCGGTGGTCATCCGGTCAAGGGCTGGCTGACGCTGCCGGCCGGGGCGGACGGACCGCTGCCGCTCGTCGTGGAGTTCATCGGCTACGGCGGAGGCCGCGGACTGCCGCACGAGCACCTGCTGTGGGCGTCCTCGGGCCGGGCGCACTTCGTGATGGACACCCGCGGGCAGGGCAGCGCCTGGGGCGCGGGCGGCGGCACGGCGGACCCGGTGGGCGGCGCGCCGGCGTTCCCGGGCTTCATGACACGCGGTATCGACGCGCCGGAGAACTACTACTACCGCCGGGTGTTCACGGACGCCGTGCGGGCCGTGGAGGCGGCCCGTTCGCACCCCCTGACCGACGCCACGCGCACGGTGGCCATCGGCGCGAGCCAGGGCGGCGGCATCACGATCGCGGTGGGCGGACTGGTCCCTGACCTGGCGGCCGTCGCGCCGGACGTGCCGTTCCTGTGCGACTACCCGCGCGCGGCCACGCTCACGGACCGGCACCCGTACCGGGAGATCGGCCTGTACCTCAAGACGCACCGCGGTCGCGCCGCGGACGCCCTGCGCACGCTCTCCTACTTCGACTCCGTCCACTTCGCCTCCCGCGGCCGGGCCCCGGCACTCTTCTCGGCCGCCCTGGAGGACCAGACCTGCCCGCCCTCCACCGTTTTCGCGGCCTTCAACGCCTGGAGTCACGAGGACAAGGAGATCGAGGTCTACGACTTCAACGACCACGAGGGCGGCGGCCCGTTCCAGGAGGCGGCCAAGCTGCGCTGGGTGCGCTCGTACATCTGATCCGGCCGTTCACCGCCGGCGGGCTTCCGCACGGTCCCGACCAGTCGGTACGTTCTTCGCGGCCGGGCCGCTCCACGGCGGCCCGGCCCCAGGACGGTCGGCGGAGGGGCTCATGTCCGAGAACGAGACACAGGTGCGCGGGCACTGCGACGCGCGATTCACGGCGGTGCGCAGGGCGTTCGAGGAGAACTTCCGGGAGCGGGGCGAGCTGGGCGCCGCGGTGGCCGTCACCGTCGGCGGCGCGACGGTGGTGGATCTGTGGGGCGGCTGGGCCGACGCGGAGCGCTCCCGGCCATGGGAGCGGGACACGCTGGTCAACGTGTGGTCCACGACCAAGGGCCCGGTGGCGCTGTGCGCGCACATCCTCGCCGACCGGGGGCTGCTGGACTTCGACGCGCCGGTCGCCGAGTACTGGCCCGAGTTCGGCTCGGCGGGCAAGGAGAAGGTCCTCGTACGGCACCTGCTGTCCCACCGCGCCGGTCTGGCCGGGCTGCGCGAACCGCACTCGCTGGAGCAGCTTTGCGACTGGGAGCTGACCACGCAGCGGCTCGCGGCGACGCAGCCCTGGTGGGAACCGGGAAGCCGGTCCGGCTATCACGCGCTGACCTACGGCCATCTGGTCGGCGAGGTCGTACGGCGGGTCTCGGGGCTGCGCCCCGGGGCCTTCCTTGAGCGGGAGGTGACCACACCGCTCGGGATCGACTTCCGTATCGGACTGCCGGAGAAGGACTCCGGCCGGGTGGCCGAGCTGGTCCAGCCGCCGGTGGCGGCGAGCAGTGAACAGGCCGCTGTCTTCGCCCAGTTGGCCCCGGCGGCGATCGCGGCGCTGACGAACCCGCCGGTGGCCGCCGCCGGGGCCAACACCCCCGGGTGGCGGGCCGCCGAGATTCCCGCGGCGAACGGGCACGGCACCGCGCTCGCGGTCGCCGCCCTCTACGGCGTCTTCGCGGGGCGCGGGTCGTACGGTGACCACCGCGTCCTGTCCCCCGAGGCGGCCGAGCGGGTGCGCGAGGGGCAGGGCAGCTGCCGGGACCTGGTGCTCGGCGCCGGGTTCGAGAACGAGACGGAGGTGGGGCTCGGGCTGTGGCTCAGCGGATCCAACGGTTCCTACGGACCCAACCCGCGCGCTTTCGGTCACGACGGCTTCGGCGGCTCCTGCGGGCTCGCCGACCCGGAGGCGGAGGTGTCCCTTGGGTATGTGATGAACCGTATGGGGCCTCATATCGCGGACGACCCACGGAAGATGGCCCTCGTCGACGCCCTGTACAGCTCGCTGTGACGGCGGGCCCGGGCGGGGCGGTTTCGGCCGAACCGCCCGGCCACCCTTCCCGTCTGGTTTAGACCAATGCTAGATCTGGTGGCGCACCGAGCCCGTACCACTACCGCACGTCACCACCAGGAGGCGCGGCATGGCCCGCACCACCCCGCACGACCACCCGCCGGCCGAGGAAGAGCCTCTGTACCGGCGGATCGCGACGCGGTTGATCGGCGAACTGCGCGACGGCCGCATCCCGCCCGGTGAACGGCTGCCGGGCGAACGGCGGCTGGCCGAGCACTTCGGGGTCAGCCGGGAGACCGTACGGCAGGCGCTGGAGTTGCTGCGCCGTGACGGTCTGGTCGCCACCGACCGGCGCGGCAGCCACGCCACCCTGCCCGGCCTGTCGGTGGAAACCCCGGCTTCGCTCGCCTTCCCGGTCGGCGCGACGGCCGCCACTCCGGGCACGGTCGCCCGCGCCACCGTCACCTGGGAGCCGCCCCCGCCGGACCACGCCGAGGCTCTGGGGCTGGCCCCGGGCCGGCCCACCCTCGTCCACAACTACCGGTACGCGACCACCGACGGACGCGGACTACGGACCGCCGTGACGTCCTTCTCCGCAGTGGCACTCGCGGAGGTGGAGGAGCTGGGCCGCTACCGCGACCGTGCCGACGGAACGGCGACCGCCCATCTGCGGCGGGCCTACGACTGGATGCGCCGGGCCGGTCTGACCCTGCACCACCGCGACGCCATCACCCGCCTCGCGAGCACGCGATCGGTGCGGGTCACCCGGCAGGTGCACGACCAGTACGCGCGCCCGCTGGAGATCACCGACCTCGTGGTCGACGCCCAACAGGACGCGCTGGTCTACGAGTTCACCCTGCCGGGCCGGGCCGACTAAACCGGCAGCCGGGCCACTACGAGCCGTACCCGCGGACTGCCGTCCCGTCGCGGTCCGAACTCCGGCAGGGCGTGGAGGTCCACCCGGAAACCGGCGCGTGCCAGCTCGCGCCCTACGTCCCCGAAGCGGAACGCGCGGTAGTACATGACGAACGGAGGCCGCCACAGCGCGTTGCGCACCCGCATCACCGTGTCGAAGCCGAGCAGCATCCAGTAGCCGAGCGAGCCCGGGCGGGGCGGGGCGACCAGCGGAAACGCGAAGCAGCCACCCGGCCGCAGGACCGATCGGACCTGCGCGAACAGGGCGGGCAGCTCACGGGGGAGGAAGTGCCCGAAGGCCCCGAAGCTGACCACCAGGTCGAAGTCGGGCGCGAAGGGCAGGGCGCGGGCGTCCGCCCTGACCCAGGAGACCGGCGGCCCCGCGGATCTGACCTGCGCCCGCGCGATATCGAGCATGCCCGCGCTGAAGTCGACGCCGGTGACCCGCTCCCGGCACACCCCCGCCAGCACGCCGACGCCCGCGCCGGTACCGCAGCACAGGTCGAGGCCCGCGCCGAAGGGCCCCATGCGCCGCAAAGCCGACCCGACGGCGTCGAGGACCGCGTCGGGCGTCCGGAAGGGGGTGCGGTCGAACTTCGGCGCGAGGAGGTCGTAGCCGTGCTCGACGGACGACAGCGCCTGGACGGCGAGCTCGCGCAGCGTGGGACCTTCGGGGCTGAACATCGGCTCAGCCTAGGGGAGCTCGCTGTTCGAGGACCGTGAGTACGCGCTCGCACCAGCGGAGGTTCTCCTCCTCGAAGCCGATGCCTCCCATCAGGGTGAGGTACGGGCCGACGCGATCGGCCTCCCGCAGGTACTCCTCCTCGCCGCGGCCGGCCAGCAGGCGCTCGCGGACGCGCCGGTAGCGGGCGAGCTTGCCGCGGGCCCACGCCTCGCGCTCCTCGACCAGTGCGCGGGTGGCCTCGGGGTCCGCGCCGTCCATGGCCTGGATCTTGATGAGGAGTTCGTCCCTGATGGCGGCGGGCCGCCGGGGCGGTGCGGCGGCGAACGTGCACAGATCCTCACGGCCCGCCTCGGTGAGCGTGAACATCCGCTTGTCGGGCCGCCGCTCCTGGCGGACGACCCTGGCCTCGATCAGCCCGTCCTGTGCAAGGCGCTCCAGTTCCCGGTAGAGCTGCTGCGGCGTCGAGGCCCAGAAATTCGCGAGCGACACGTCGAACACCTTGGAGAGCTCGTAACCCGAGGCCTCTCCTTCCAGGAGGGCGGCCAGAACGGCGTACTTCAGCGACATATGGACACGGTAACAGCAGTTGACTAATCTCATCCGCACCTACTCAACTAGTTGATTAAGGCAGGTTCGATGCGTGCATTCCGTGAGGCCGTCGAGGCGCTGGACCTCGACGCCGCCGAGGCGCTCCTGGCGCCGGACGTCGTGTTCACCAGCCCGGTCGTGTTCAAGCCGTACGCCGGGAAGGCGATCACGGCGGCGATCCTGCGCGCCGTCTCCGGCGTCTTCGAGGACTTCCGCTACGTGCGCGAGATCAACGACGCGGACGGCCGCGACCACGCCCTCGTCTTCACCGCGCGGGTGGGCGACCGGGAGATCAACGGCTGCGACTTCATCCATGTCGACGACAACGGGCTCATCGACGAACTGACCGTGATGGTGCGCCCGTTGTCGGGGGCGCAGGCGCTCGCGGCGGCCATGGGCGCGCAGTTCGCGCGGATCGCCGAGGAGGCACAAGCACGCTCGGTGTGAGCAACTCGTCTGGTTGGATGGCCCCATGACGTCCGCCGAGCACGACGCGCTGATGCGGGCCAACCAGGCCAACTGGGACGCCCGCACGCCCGTCCATCTCGCCAGCCGGTTCTACGGCCTCGACCAGGACCTCGACCCCGAGCGCTGGTTCGCCCCCTTCGAGTGGGAGGACCTCGGCGAGCTGGCCGGGCGTGACGTGCTGCACCTGCAGTGTCACCTCGGCACGGAGACCATCGCCTTGGCCCGGCGCGGAGCCCGTGCCGTCGGCCTCGACTTCTCCGAGGCGTCGGTGGCGGCCGCGACCGGCATCGCCGCGAAGGCCGGGGCGGACGTGACGTACGTTCAGGCGAACGTGTACGACGCCGTCGAGGCCTTGGACGGGCGGCTGTTCGACGTCGTCTACACCGGCAAGGGCGCCCTGTGCTATCTACCCGACCTGGACCGTTGGGCGGAGGTTGTCGGCCGGCTCCTGCGGCCGGGCGGGCGGTTGTACGTCGTCGAGTTCCATCCATTGCTCAACTCCCTCGGCCCGAAGCCCGCTCCGGGCGAAGGCCCCGAGCTGCTTCTGCGCCATGACTACCTGGGCGGCGGCGGTCCGGTGCGCCGGGACGCCACCCGCACCTACACGGACGGCCCGGCCGTCGAGGGCGCCACGGACAGTTACGAGTGGATGCACGGAATGGGTGAGGTCGTCAACGCGTTGACCGGAGCGGGACTCACCGTGCGGCGGCTGCGGGAAGGCGACGAACTTCCCTGGCCTCGCTGGCCGCAGATGGTCCGTACGGAGTCCGGCTGGTGGCGGCTGCCCGAGCCGCGGATCCCGCTGCTGTACGGGCTGTTGGCCGGCCGCTGAGGCGACTGAGGGACCCGCCACTCCCCCGGCATCGCGTCCCGTGGTACAGTCTGATCAGCACTCGTGCACGCCCGGGTTTCGGGCGCCGGTGCCAGTTCATTTCTTCTCTTTCTCTCTGATTCCAGCATCACCTCGCTGAGCAGGACGTTCTTCGTCGTAGCCAAGGTGCTGTGCTGTTCTCGCCGCCCGGAGGCGTGCCCAAGGCCCTCCCATCGCGGCTCTCTCCCCCTTCCTTCGCATGCCCCATGCCTTCCGTCCTTGAAAGGACACACCACCATGACCACCACTCTCGAAAACCCACCCGTACAGCGGCAGCCCCAGGCCCGGAGCGCCGAGACCGCCCAGACGGCAACCGGCGTCCTCGACATCGACACGGCCGGGAAGGGGCATCTGCGCGCCGAGGACTACCTGCCCACACCCGCCGACCCTCCGGTCTCCCCCGCGCTGATCCGCCGGTACGGCCTGCGCAAGGGCGACCTCGTCGAGGGCGTGCGCGGCGACCGGCGAGGCCTGACCGACGTCGTACGGGTCGACGGCCGCGAGCCCGGGGAACCGCGCGGCCGGCGTCACTTCCGCGACCTGACACCGCTGCATCCGCACGAGCGGCTGCGTCTGGAACACCCGGCCGCCGGACTGGCCGGACGGGTCGTCGACCTGATCGCGCCCGTCGGCAAGGGCCAGCGCGGGCTCCTCGTGGCCCCGCCCAAGACCGGCAAGACCGTCATCCTCCAGCAGCTCGCGGCCGCCGTCGCCGGCAACCATCCCGAGAGCCGACTGATGGTGCTGCTGCTCGACGAGCGGCCCGAGGAGGTCACCGACATGCGGCGCAGTGTGCGGGGCGAGGTGTACGCCTCGACCTTCGACCGCAGTGCCAAGCAGCACATCGCGCTCGCCGATCTCGTGATCGAACGGGCCAAGCGGCTCGTCGAGGCCGGCGAGGACGTCGTCATCCTTCTCGACTCGCTGACCCGGCTGTGCCGGGCGCACAACAACGCGGCCGCATCCGGTGGCCGCATCCTCACCGGGGGCGTCGACGCGTCCGCGCTGACCGGCCCCAAGCGGTTCTTCGGCGCCGCCCGGGCCGCCGAGGAGGGCGGCTCCCTCACGATCCTCGCCACCGCCCTGGTGGAGACCGGTTCCCGGGCCGACGACTTCTACTTCGAGGAGCTGAAGAGCACCGGCAACATGGAGCTGCGTCTGAGCCGCGACCCGGCGTCCCGTCGCGTGTTCCCAGCCGTCGACATCACCCCCTCCGGCACCCGCCGTGAGGAACTCCTGCTGCCCCCGGCCGAGTTGGCGGCCATGTACGGCCTGCGGCGCGTGCTGCAGAACCGGGACGGCCAGGGCGGTCTGGAGACCCTCCTGGAGCGGATGCGCGAGACACCGGACAACGCGACGTTCCTGCGGCGCATCCAGCCGACCCTGCCCGCGGGCTGACGGACATGCCTCGACCACCCGTGCCGGGACGCCGCCGGTGTGGCATCCGGGTGCTCGCGGACGCTGTTCGGCCCGGTCGTCGCCGTGCGGAGCACATCCGTTTCTACGTTAATCATATGATCCTCGGATTCTCTTTCCGGATGGCCGTCTCGGCCGGTGTGCTCTGTGCGGTGGGGCTCCTGGCGGTGGTGCCCGCCGCGGCGGACGTCTCCGGCAGGGCGGAGCCCAGTGCGCCCGCGGGGCCGAGGGCGTCGGTCCCGCACCCCTCGCTGCTGCACCGCCCCGGTACCCATGTCCGCCCCCGTGCCGGGGCGCTCCGTCTCCCGGAGGTCTCCGCCCTGTCGTGGCTGGTGGCCGACGCCCGCAGCGGCGAGGTGCTCGCCGCCCACAACGCGCACCGCAGGCTGCCCCCGGCGAGCACCCTGAAGACCCTGTTCGCCCTCACGGTGCTGCCCGCGCTGCCGGCGAGCATCCGGCACACGGTCCGTGCGGAGGAACTCCGGGGCATCGGTGCCGGCAGCAGCCTGGTCGGGGTCGCGGAGGGCCGTACCTACCGGATCGCCGACCTCTGGCGCGGTGTCTTCCTCAACTCCGGCAACGACGCCGTGCACGTCCTGGCCGAACTGAACGGCGGCTGGCGGGCCACGGCCCGGCGGATGCAGGCCGAGGCCCGCTCCCTGGGCGCCCACGACACGCGCGTGCTGTCGCCGGACGGCTACGACACACCGGGCCAGGTGTCGTCGGCGTTCGACCTGGCGATCTTCGGCCGGGTGGGGCTGCGCAACCCGGACTTCGCTCGGTACTGCGCCACGGTCGAGGCCAGATTCCCGGGCGGCGGCGGCTGGTCGTACGCGATCCGCAACACCAACCGGCTGCTGAGCGGCACCCGCGGCGTGAAGCCGTACCGGGGTCTGATCGGCATCAAGAACGGCTACACCAGCAAGGCGGGCAGCACGCTCGTCGCCGCGGCGCGCCGGGACGGGCGCACCCTCGTCGTGACGGTGATGAACCCTCAGCAGGGCGGCGGGGCCGCCGTCTACGAGGAGGCACGCTCACTGCTCGACTGGGGGTTCCGGTCAGCCGCGAGGGTTGAACCGGTGGGCTCGCTCGAGCCCTCGCGGGCCCCCGCGCGGCCGGGTTCGACGACACTGCCCGCGGCCGCCGCTGCGGCCGTCCCGGAAGAACCCGGCTCCGCATGGACCGAGGCGGGGCTGATCGTGGGTGCCGTCGGGCTGGGCGCGGCGGTCGTGGTGCTGGTGCTGCGGCTGCCGGTCCGCCGGTCCGAAGGGAGGTGACCGACCGGCAGCCACAGCAACAGGCCCAGGGTGATCCAGGCGTAGGTGTTGCTGCCCAGGAACCCGTCGACGCCGGACGCGTCGTCGAACCACAGCCACACCACGCTGGTGCACAGCACGGCGTACAGGGCGCCCGCGATCCGTGGGTGCCCCGTACGGATCAGCACAGCGAAGGACGGCAGCAGCCACACCAGATGGTGCACCCAGGTGATCGGGCTGACGAGACAGGCGGCGAGGCCGGTCAGGGCGAACGCGGCCGTCCAGTCCCCCGCGGCGACCGCCCGCCGCACCCGCACCGCCCACACGCCGAGGATCAGCAGAACCGCCGCCGCCCACACCGCCCGGTCCGGTTCGCCCAGCCGGGCCAGGATGCCCTGCACCGACTGGTTCGAGACATAGCCGAGGCGCCCGATTCGGCTGGTGTCCCACAGCGCGTCGGTCCAGTAGAAGCGCGAGGCGTCCGCGTCGACCCAGGCCGCGAGGGCCGTGGCCCCGAGGGCGACGGCCGTGGCGAGAGCCGCCGCGCGCCACCGCCGGGCCACCAGCAGCAGCCCGATGAACAGCGCCGGCGTGAGCTTGATCGCGGCCGCGAGCCCGATGCCGATGCCGGCCAGGCGTCCGCGTCCGGTGGCGAGCAGCGCCGCGTCGGTGAGCACGAGAGCCAGCAGAAGCAGGTTGACCTGACCGAAGCTGAAGGTGTCGCGGAGCGGTTCGAACAGTGCGAGCAGGCAGGCGATCAGGGCCCAGCCGTACCATCCGTGACGTCGCCATTCGGGGCCGGTGAGCAGGCGCAGGATCACGGCCAGGGCCGCCAGGTTGAGCAGCAGGGCGGCGGCGATCGCGGTGCGCAGGTCCAGCAGCGCCATCGGCAGCATGGCGACCGCGGCGAACGGCGGGTAGGTGAAGCCGTACGTCGTGCCGGGCACCCGGTAGTCGTAGATGCGGCCGCCGTGATGGACCCAGGTGTCGATGCTGCCGTAGTAGACGCGCAGGTCGAACCAGTCGCGCAGCAGGGGCACGGTGGCGGTGAAGACGGTCACCACGGTGGCGAGGGCGAGCAGGAGCAGCAGCCGTCCGCGGGCCGTGCACGGCAGGGCCGGGGTCATGCCGCACGTCCGAGCGCCGGGGCGAGTTCGGCCTGGCGGGCCTGCCACAGCACGACGACCGCGAGTGCGCCGCCGGAGACGGCGAGGACGAGTTGCCCCGTGTCCGCCGCTCCACCGCTGGGCAGGACGCTGAGCGCGAGCACACCGGTCACGGCCGCCAGCCGGTGACGTACGGACGTGCTGGGCGTGGCGGCGGCGATGAGGAACAGGCCCCACAGGGCGTACCAGGGGCGGATCGCGGGGCCGAGCGCGGCCACCGCCGCGAGGCTCAGGCCCAGCGCGTAGACCGGTCGTGGGCGCAGCCGGAGCCATATCAGCACGATCGCGACCACGGCAGCCGCGATGCCGAGCGCGTGCCAGGCGGGGATCGCCAGGGGCGCGAGGTCGCTTCCCAGGTGTTCCAGCAGGGCCCGGGTGGCGCGGCCGAGCAGGGTGGTCAGGGCCCAGTTCTGGGGTGAGACGGGGGTGTTCAGGGCGCCGATCCAGCCGTAGCCGGTGCCGGCCGCTGCCGTGGCGGCGACGGTCGTCCCCGCGGCGGCGACGGTGGTGGTCACGAGGGCCTTCGCCGGACTGCGGCCCGCGCGGATCTGGAGGACGACGACGGCGGCGAGACCGAGCACGGCGGGCGCCTTGACCAGGGCGGCGAGCGTGACGAGGACGGCGCCGAGGACCGGCCACCGGCCGAGCGCCGCCACCAGGCCGACGCCGAGCAGGCCGAGCATGACGGCGTCGTTGTGGGCGCCCGCGACCAAGTGCAGCAGGACAAGTGGGTTGAGGGCGCCCAGCCACAGCGCGGCGGACGGGTCGGCGCCGCTGTGGCGGGCGAGCCGGGGCAGTGCGGCCGCCATCAGGGCCACGCCGGCGAGCGCGACGAGCCGCATCCCGAACAGACCGGCGGGCAGTTCACCCCGCGTCAGACCGGACAGAGCCGCCGCGACGGCGAGGAACACCGGGCCGTACGGGGCTCCGGTGTGCCGCCAGAGCGGGGCGACCTCGTCGGCGAGCGGGCCGCCGAGCTGGGACGGCCCGTGCGCGTACACGTCCATGTGCGCGTCGACCATCGCCCCCTGGGCGAGGTAGCTGTAGACGTCCCGGCTGAACAGCGGCGGGGCGAGCAGCAACGGTGCCGCCCAGACGGCGAGGACGAGCAGCAGGGCACGGGGGGTGGGCGGCCGAGGTCCGCGCACCAGCCGGCCCAGCAGCGCCCAGGCCGCGATCAGCAGGACGACGCCGAAGTACGCACCGACCAGACCGAGGGCCGCGCCGGCGGAGGCCGGGTGCAGGAGGTCCCGTACGGGCAGGGCTCCGGCCGTCTCACCGCCCGCCGCGAGGAAGGCGGTACCGGCCAGACCGAGCATCTGGCAGCGGCGGAGATCGACGGGGAAAGCCATGGCCAACACTCAGTCAGGGTGTCGACGTCGGATGGCCGGAAGCTGACGGGGTCTGTTCCAGGAGGAAGCGGCGGTGTGACCGGTCGGTGATCAGGCGCGGGCCGGTGGGGGCTTGTCGCGCCCACGCGGCGGAGCCGCACATCGACACAGCCCCGCGCCCCTGAGGGGCGCGGGACAACCGCCTTCAGAAGACAGAGAGGCCTGTCAGCGTCGTGAATCGGTCGAGGGCCGCCATGCCCGCCACCGAATTGCCGCGCTCGTCCAGGCCCGGGCTCCACACGCACAGCGCGCAACGGCCCGGAACGACAGCGATGATGCCGCCGCCCACACCGCTCTTGCCGGGCAGCCCGACGCGGTAGGCGAAGTCGCCCGCCGCGTCGTACGTGCCGCAGGTCAGCATGATCGCGTTGATCTGCTTGGCCTGACTGCGGGTGAGCAGTCGGGTGCCGTCGGCGCGGACGCCGTGGCGGGCCAGGAAGGTCGTGGCGAGGGCGAGGTCGGCGCAGGACGCCGTGATCGAGCACTGCCGGAAGTACTCGTCGAGCAGGACCGGCACCGGGTTGTCGATGTTGCCGTAGGAGGCCATGAAATGGCCGAGGGCGGCGTTGCGGTCGCCGTGCGCCGTCTCGGAGGCGGCGACCTCCTCGTCGAAGCCCAGGTCGGGGTTGCCGCTCTCCGCCCGCAGGAACGCCAGCAGTTCGCCCGACGCGTCGCCGGTACGGGTGTGCAGCCGGTCGGTGACGACCAGGGCGCCCGCGTTGATGAACGGGTTGCGCGGGATGCCGTTCTCGTACTCCAGCTGGACGAGGGAGTTGAAGGGGTTGCCGGAGGGCTCGCGGCCCACGTGCTCCCACAGGGCGTCGCCCTCGCGGGCCAGATCGAGGGCGAGGGTGAAGACCTTGGTGAGGGACTGCGCGGAGAACGGCTCCCGCCAGTCCCCCACGCCGTACACGGTGCCGTCGGGTTCGGCGACGGCCATGCCGAACCGGCGCGGGTCGCGGGCCGCGAGCGCCGGGATGTAGTCGGCGGGCCGGCCGCGGCCTGGGGTCCGCTCGATCTCCTCGGCGATGCGTTCCAGGACCGGCTGGAAGGTCGTCGACGCTGTCATGATCACCATTGTCCCTCCGTGCCGGTCCCGGTGCGCGGTTCGCGTCAGGCCGTCGGAGCCGGGCCGCTGCCCGCCAGGACCTCCGGGCGCAGCAGCCCGGCGAGTGTCTCGGCGGGCAGCAGGCCCTTCTCCAGGACGAGTTCGGCCACGCCCCGGCCGGAGACGAGGGCCTCCTTGGCGATGTCGGTGGCCGCCGTGTAGCCGATGTGCGGGTTGAGGGCTGTGACCAGGCCGATGGAGTTCTCGACGGTGGCGCGCAGCGCCTCGGTGTTGGCGGTGATGCCGGCCACGCAGCGGTCGGCGAGGGTGAGGCAGGCCGCGCGCAGATGGGTGATGGACTCCGACAGGGAGTGCAGGATGATCGGCTCGAAGGCGTTGAGCTGGAGCTGTCCGGCTTCGGCGGCCATGGTGATGGTGACGTCGTTGCCGATGACCTCGAAGGCGACCTGGTTGACGACCTCGGGGACCACCGGGTTGACCTTGCCGGGCATGATGGACGAACCGGCCTGCACCGGCGGCAGGTTGATCTCGCCGAGCCCGGCGCGCGGGCCGGAGGACAGCAGCCGCAGGTCGTTGCAGCTCTTGGAGAGCTTGACCGCGATGCGCTTGAGCACGCCGGACATCTGGACGAAGGCGCCGCAGTCCTGGGTCGCCTCGACCAGGTTGGCCGCGGTCACCAGGGGCAGGCCGGTGAGGGCCGCGAGGTGGCGGCGGGCCGACTCCGCGTATCCGGCGGGGGCGTTGAGGCCGGTGCCGATCGCCGTGGCGCCGAGGTTGATCTCATGGATCAGCTCGACGGCCTCGGCAAGACGGGACCGGTCCTCGTCGATCATGACGGCGTACGCGGAGAACTCCTGGCCGAGCGTCATCGGGACCGCGTCCTGCAACTGTGTGCGGCCCATCTTGAGCACGTCGTGGAACTCGACGGCCTTGCGGGCGAACGTGTCCTGCAGGACGGACATCGCCGTGAGCAGCCCGCGCACCGCGAACACCGTGGCGATCTTGACGGCGGTCGGGTAGACGTCATTGGTGGACTGGCCGAGGTTGACGTCCTCGTTCGGGTGCAGGTACTGGTACTCGCCCTTGGCGTGGCCCAGCAGTTCCAGCGCCCGGTTCGCCACGACCTCGTTGGCGTTCATGTTGGTGGACGTGCCGGCGCCGCCCTGGACGACATCGACCACGAACTGGTCGTGCAGCTCGCCGTCACGGATCTCGCGGCAGGCGGCGACGATGGCGGCGGCCTTCTTCGGGTCCAGCAGGCCGAGTTTCTCGTTGGCGAGGGCGGCGGCCTCCTTGACAGCGGCGAGGGCGTCGATCAGATGCGGGTAGGCGGAGATGGGCGTACCCGTGATGGGGAAGTTCTCCGTGGCGCGCAGGGTGTGGACACCCCAGTAGGCGTCGGCGGGGACGTCACGGTCACCGAGCAGGTCGTGCTCGGAGCGGGTGGCGGCGGTCATGAGCGTGCGGGTCCTCTTCTCTGAGGTACGGGGGGGAAACGCCCCTCAAAGGGGCGGGGGGGACTGCGCGACCAGCCACATCGGATCCGCGGTCGCCGATGGAGAGCTCCGGTACGTCCTCAGGCGCGGGCCGATGCGGCGACCGGCTCCAAGGAGCGAACGGGCCGCACCCGCCCGACCTCCCGACCGCCTCCGAGAAGTGCCTCTCCCTGGAACTCGGTGAGCAGTTCGGGATCGACACCGGCCCACGCGAGCGCCGCCGCGGCGACCGGCACCCGCGCCCGGTTCGCACCATCGGCGATCTTCACCGCAACGGCCCGCCCGTCAGGCAGCGCGGCGACCTGCACGCCCTCGAAGCCGTCCTTGGTGAGCAGCCCGGGCACGGCCCGCATCAGCGCGGCGACGTCCCGGCCGGAGCCGGAGGCCATCTCGGCGTGCTCGCGCATCGCGTCGGCCACCCGGGCCTCGGGCGTGCCCGGCGCCGCGGTGGTGATGCGGGCGGTCGCGCGGGCGAGGCCATGCAGGGAGACGGAGAACAGGGGTGCGCCGCAGCCGTCGACGGTCACCCGGGCGATGCGCTGCCCGGTGAGGTCCTCGACGATCTCGGCGATGGCCTGCTGGAGCGGGTGGCCCGGGTCGAGGTAGTCCTCCAGGGACCAGCCGTTGAGCAGGCAGGTGTAGAGCATGGCCGCGTGCTTGCCGGAGCAGTTCTGCGCGAGCCGTGAGGGCATCCGGCCCTCACGCACCCAGGCGTCCCGGACGACCGGGTCGTACGGCAGGTCCGGGACGTTGCGCAGCTGGCCCTCGGTGAGCCCGGCGAGTTCGAGGATGCGCCGGGAGCCGGCGAGGTGGCGTTCCTCGCCGGAGTGGCTGGCCGCGGTCAGCGACAGCAGCTCGCCGTCGAGCGGCAGCCCGGCGCGCGCCATGGCCACGGCCTGGAGGGGCTTGAGCGCGGAGCGCGGGTAGAAAGCGACCTCGATGTCGCCGAGCTGGAGCTGTACCTCTCCGTCGGCGCCGAGGACGACGACGGAGCCGTAGTGGATGCCTTCGACGATTCCACCGCGGATGAGGTGGGCGACGGGGGCGTGGACGGGTTCACGGACAAGGGGTGCGTCCGCTGGGGAACTGCTGTACATCACTGCCTGCTTCTCGGGGAGCGGCGCGTGGGTCACGCGTCGGCTCCGGTGGTGGACTTGCGCGCGACACGGCCTCGGACGGCGAACCATCCGGCGACCAGTGCCCCGACGATCAGCGGCAGGCACAGCACGGTGGTGCGTCCCGCGCCGCCGTCGGCGTACATGAGGACCAGGACGGAGGCGAGGAACGCCAGCGTCACGATCTCGGTCCAGGGGGAACCCGGGAGCCGGTAGTCCGGGCGGGTCAGCTCGCCCTTCTGGGTCTTCTGCCAGAAGAGGAGGTGACAGATCATGATCAGGCCCCAGGTGGCGAGGATGCCGATCGCGGCGAAGTTCAGCACGATCTCGAACGCCTCGGCGGGCACGACGAAGTTGAGGCCGACGCCCAGGACACAGATGCCGCTGGTGAGCAGGATGCCGCCGTAGGGGACCTGGCTGCGGCTCATCACGGAGGTGAACTTGGGCGCGGATCCGGCCATGGCCATGGAGCGCAGGATGCGGCCGGTGGAGTAGAGGCCGGAGTTGAGGGAGGACATCGCCGCGGTGAGGACGACGAGGTTCATCACGTCACCGGCCGCCGGGATGCCGATGTTGCCCAGCACGGTCACGAAGGGGCTCTCGCCGGCGGTGTACTTGTTCCAGGGCAGCAGCATCGACAGCAGGACGACCGAGCCGACATAGAACAGGCCGACGCGCCACATGATCGAGTTGATCGCCTTCGGCATGATCTTCTCGGGGTTCTCGGTCTCACCTGCGGCGACGCCGACCAGCTCGACGGAGGCGTAGGCGAAGACGACGCCCTGGATGATCAGCAGCATGGGCAGCAGGCCGTGCGGGAAAACGCCGCCGCTGTCGCTGATGAGGGAGGGGCCGGGGCTGTGGCCGTCGACGGGGTGCTGGGTGACCAGCAGGAAGATGCCGATGCACATGAAGAGGACGAGCGCGCCGACCTTGATGATCGCGAACCAGAACTCCAGCTCACCGAAGATCTTCACCGAGATCAGGTTCACGGTGAGCACCACGGCCAGCGCGATGAGCGCGATCACCCACTGCGGGATGTCGGAGAACATGCCCCAGTAGTGGGTGTAGGTGGCCACGGCCGTGATGTCGGCGATGCCGGTGGTCGCCCAGTTGAGGAAGTACATCCAGCCCGCGGTGTAGGCGCCCTTCTCCCCCATGAACTCACGGGCGTACGACACGAAGGCGCCGGAGGAGGGCCGGTACAGCACGAGTTCGCCGAGGGCGCGCACGACGAGGAAGGCGAAGAGGCCGCAGACCGCGTAGGCGATGAAGAGGGACGGGCCGGCGTCGGCGAGGCGGCCGCCGGCACCGAGGAAGAGGCCGGTGCCGATGGCACCGCCGATGGCGATCATGTTGACGTGCCGGGACTTCAGGGACTTGCTGTAGCCCTCGTCTCCGGCATCGACATGGCTGGAACGTTTCTGCACATCGTCGTGCAGGGACTGCTCACTCACGCCTGGGGGTCGCCTTCCGTGGGGAGGTCCGAGTCCGTGCGCGGGGAACGCACGATGTCGGTGAGGGTGGTCTCGACGCGGTCGAGGTGGTGGGACATGGCCTCCACCGCGTCGTTCTCGGAACCGTCGATCAGCGCCTCGACGATCGCGCGGTGCTCGCGGTTGGACTGCTCGCGACGGCCGCCCAGCTCGTTGAGGAAGGCCGACTGGCGCGCCAGTGCGTCCCGGATCTCCTCGATGACCCGGCGGAAGACCGGGTTCTGGGCTGCCTCGGCCACGGCGAGGTGGAACAGCGTGTCCATGGCGACCCACGCGGTGGTGTCCGTCTCCCGTTCCATCCGGTCCAGAAGGTGGGCCAGGTGGTCGAGGTTCTCCGGGGTGCGGCGCCGGGCCGCGTACCCCGCGACCGGGATCTCGACGTGGCGGCGCACCTCCAGCAGGTCGCTCGCCGCGTAGTCGCCGAAGGTGGGGTCCTCGACGGTGCTGGCGACGACGAAGGTGCCCTTGCCGGTCCTGGACACGGTCAGGCCCATGGTCTGCAGGGCCCGCAGGGCCTCGCGCAGCACGGGCCGGGAGACCTCCAGGGTGCGGCACAGCTCCGCCTCGGAGGGGAGCTTGTCGCCGATGGCGTACTCGCCTCGTTCGATGGCGCCGCGCAGGTACGCCAGCACCGCTTCCATGGCACTGACGCGACGAACGGGCTGTCCGGCTGTCCGGCTGTCTGACAGGTTCACGGTGGCGATCCTGCGGGGCGGGGGAGGTACCTGTCAAGAGGCCGAAAAGAAACGTTCAGAGGGCCGGAAGCCTGCGTTCAGGCTCCCGGCCCCTCGTCCGTGCGGACGGTCGGCTGTGCTCGCGCGGGCGGTCAGCTGCTGAGCACACCCGTTCCGAGCAGGCCGAACAGCAGCACTCCCACGACGATCCGGTAGATCACGAAGGCGTTGAAGGAGTGCTTGGCGACGAACTTCAGCAGCCAGGCGATGGAGGCGTACGCCACGACGAAGGACACGAGCGTGCCGGCCGCGAGCGGGGCCGCGCCCACCCCGGTGCCCAGGGCGTCCTTGAGCTCGTAGAGGCCGGCGCCGGTCAGGGCGGGGATGCCCAGGAAGAACGAGAGCCGGGTGGCGGCGAGGCGGTCCAGGTCGAGGAGCAGCGCGGTGGACATGGTGGCGCCGGAGCGGGAGAAGCCGGGGAAGAGCAGGGCGAGGATCTGGGAGCTGCCGACCAGCATGGCGTCCTTGAAGGAGGTGTCGTCCTCGCCACGCTTGTGCCGGCCCAGCTGGTCCGCCGCCCACATCACCCCGCTGCCGGCGATCAGCGAGCCGGCCACCACCCACAGCGAGGCGAGCGGTCCCTGGATGAGTGGCTTGGCGGCGAGTCCGACGGCGACGATCGGGATGGTGGCGTAGATGACCCACCAGGCGAACTTGTAGTCGTGGTGGTACCGCTCCTCGCGGTCGCGCAGGCCCCGTCCCCAGGCGGAGACGATCCGCACGATGTCCTTGAAGAAGTACACGAGCACCGCGGCGATCGCGCCGACCTGGATGACGGCCGAGAACCCGACCACGGCGTGGTCGTCGACGGGGATGCCCATGAGCCCCTCGACGATCTTCAGATGGCCGGTGGAGGAGACGGGCAGGAACTCGGTCACCCCCTCGACGGCTCCGAGGACGACGGCCTGACCGACGCTGATGACGCTCATGGGATCCAGTTCTGCTCGGGGGGCGGGAGCGGAGAGGACCGTCTTACTACACGCGGGCGAGAACGGGTCTCATCCACGCGGCTCACCTGCGTCCTGTTCACCTGCGCGCTGTTCACATACGCGCGGCTCACATGCGTGCGAGCGCGGCCCCCGCGAACGCCGCCCCGAGGCCGGCCGCCACACTCGCCGCCACATTGACGGCCGCCTGGAGGCGGACCCCCGTCTCCGCCAGCCGCAGCGTCTCGTAGGAGAACGTCGAGTACGTCGTCAGGGCCCCGCACAGACCGGTGCCGAGCAGCAGCTGGAGGTGCGAGGCGACACCGGTGAGCAGGCCGAGGACCAGGCAGCCGGTGACGTTCACCGTGAAGGTACCCCAGGGGAAGCCCGAGCCGTGCCGGGCCTGGACCGCCCGGTCGGTGAGGTAGCGGAGCGGTGCGCCGACCATCGCGCCGCCGATGACCAGCAGCCAGTTCACGACGACTTCTTACCCTTCGTGTCCGTCGTGCCCAGGACCCTGCGGGTCGCCCGGGCCGCGAGCCACACCGCAGTGAGTGCCGCGAGCGGCGTCGCGGCGAGGTAGGCCAGGCCGGTGCCGGCGTGGCCGCGGTCGATCATCTTCTGGATGTCGACGGCGTACGTCGAGAAGGTCGTGAAACCGCCGAGGAAGCCCGTGCCGATCAAGGGCCGGACAAGGGGGTGAACGGCCCGGATCTCGGTGATGATCACCATGAACACGCCGATCACGGCACAGCCGGCGACGTTGACCCAGAGGGTCGTCCAGGGGAAACCGCCCGCGGCGGCGGGCCACCACAGGGAGGCCGCGTACCGGGCGGCCGCCCCCGCTCCCCCGCCGACCGACACCACGGTGACGACGGGCGCCTGGACACGCCAGGAAGGCGGACGTGGCGGGGAGGCCTGAACGCGGAGGCTCTCGGGGGCTGTCATGGGGGTACGTCTCCTACTCGCCGGAGCCCGGGATCATGCGGGCGTGTGCCGTCGCAAGTAGGGACCGTTGGCGGCGTCCTCGCCGCGGTTCGGGTACGGCGGGCCCCACCGCCGCGCCGCGAGAGGGGATCGCGGCCGGGGTTCAGGTTAACCCCGGGCGGTGTGCCGGTGTCGGTTCCGAGGGGGTGGCTCGGGTCACTTCGGTGCGGGCGGCTCGCAGACGGCCACGCCGGGCTCCCAGAGGCTGCCCAGCACCAGGTGCCCGTCCGCTTCGCACACGCTGGTGACCATGCGGTAGCCGGAGCGGCGGCGGGCGAGGTGGTGGAGGACACTCCCCTCGTCGTCGAGGGCCAGCACGGCGATCGTGCCGGTGGGGCGGAACGGGGCGTGTACGGCCACGCGGGCGGCCGCACGGCGGACCGAGGGTGCGCTGCGGTGGAGGAGGTCGAGGGGCGGGACGCGGGGTCCGGCCAGGGCGACCCAGACCGGTCCGTCCGGGGCGCCGCGCCAGAGGTTGTCGGGCATGCCCGGGAGGTCCTCGGCGAAGGGCTCGCTCCGTCCGGCCTCGGGCCCGGTGAGCCAGTAGCGGATGAGCCGGCAGGCGCCGGTCTCGGCGACGACGAGGAAGGACTCGTCGGCGCCGACGGCGAGCCCGTTGGCGAACTGCAGGCCGTCCAGCACCACCTCGGGAGTGTCGTCGCCCGGAGACAGGCGCAGCAGCCGACCCGTTCCGATGTGCTCGACGATGTCGCCGATCCAGTGCTCCAGGGGGTGGCGGCGACTGGAGACGGTGAAGTAGACGGTGCCGTCGGAGAGGGACACGACGTTGCTGCAGAACCGCAGCGGCTCCCCCGCCACCGAGTCGGCGAGGATGCGGACCGTGCCGTCGCCGGTGCCGACGCGCAGCAGGCCGCGTTCGGCGTCGCACACCAACAGGTCGCCGTCCGGGAGGAGTTCGAGCCCCAGCGGCCTGCCGCCGGTCTCGGCGATCACCTCAGTACGGGCCGTGACCGGGTCCGCCGGACCGTCCAGACGCAGGATGCGGCCGTCCGCCACGCCGGCCAGCACACGGCCGCGCGGGTCGGCGGCCACGTCCTCGGGGCCGTGGCCCATCGCGATGTAGTGGCGTGGGACAAGTGCCGAGGGATGGTCCATGATGCGCATGCCCTTCGTCCTCAGGGGGAGATACCGCTCTACCGAGTGGCCTACCAGCCCTTTTCAAACATGCGGGCGACCTCGGCGATCCGCACCTCGTCGCGGTGATAGTGAACACGGCCCGCGGACCGGCTGGTGCGCAGCATGCCGGTGGCTTCGAGCAGCCGGAGGTGGGTGACGGCGACTGGACGGGGCAGCGAGAACTTCTCGGCGACAGCGTCCGCGGTGGCCCCACTCCCGGCGGGGCCGGGTTCCTTCAGCCAGGCCAGGATGCGCAACCGCGTCTCGTCCGTGGGAGTCCTCAGCATGTCGTGCCCCCGCCTCGCGGCTCTCGCCCTCTTACCGCGTTTCTTCCCACTGTCCCGCGGCTCAAGCCGCCGCGTCCGGCAGTCGGTATCGTTGACCGATACCGAACTGCCGTACGCTCTGGCGAAGTTCGGGGCCGGCCCGTCGCTCTGCCCCGGTGAGATCAGCGGTGGCGGAACCAGGACATCGACGAGAGTGCCCGGTCGTCGTAGCCGAAGAGCGCCTGGTTCTCCCAGCCGTTGCCGGAGGAGGCGTCGGTCGGATCCCAGCCGTTGCCTCCCACCGCGGTCCAGGTGGCCTCCCAGTAGAAGATGCCGAGACCGCGGCCGTTCGGGACGGCCTCCACGATGCTCGCCACGTCGTTCATCCACCGGGTCTGACCGGCCACGCTCGCCGGATAGCCGGAGACCAGCTCGGCACCGGTGTCGATGATGTTCTCGTGCGCGTCCTCGCTGTCCAGGCGGAACGGGTAGGCGGTCTCGGCGACGTACACCGGCTTGCCGTAGCGGGAGGCCGCGTCGTCGAGGGTCGTCTGGAAGTCGGCCAGTGTGCCGTGCCAGTAGCCGTAGTACGACAGGCCGATCGCGTCGAACTTCACGCCGTTGGACCGCGCGCTGTCGAACCACCAGCGGGTGCCGGACAGGTCACCGCCCTCCGCGAGGTGCAGGGCGACGGTGGTGGACGAGTTGACCGCCTTGACGGCGTCGTAGCCGGAGTTGAGCAGTCCGGCCAGCTGCGTCCAGTTGGAGGTCGATCCCTCGTTCCACAGCATGCCGCCGTTGATCTCATTGCCCACCTGGACCATGTCGGCGGTGGTGCCCTGCGCCTTCAAGGCGTTCAGCACGTCGTACGTGTGGTTGTACACGTCCGTCCTGAGTTGGCTGTACGAGTGTCCGGCCCAGGCGGCGGGCTTGTCCTGGCGGCCGGGGTCGGCCCAGAAGTCCGAGTAGTGGAAGTCGACCAGCAGCTTCATGCCCTGTGCCTTGACGCGCTTGGCCGTGGCCAGGACTCGTGCCTTGTTGTTGTAGCCGTCGGCCGGGTTGACCCACACCTTGAGGCGCGCGTAGTTCATGCCGGACGACTTGAGGACGGCCAGGGCGTCGCCGGCCGTCCCGGAGCTGTTGCGGTAGACACCCCCCTTGGCCTCGCTCTTGGCCAGGGACGAGATGTCGGCACCCTTGATCGACGTACCGGACGTGCCCGATGTGAAGGTCAGGTCGTCAACATTGATCCAGTTGCCCGCGTTCGCGTCACTGTTGATGCTGATGGTGCACTGATTGCCGGTCACCTTGACCGGCACGACGATCCGGATCCACCCACTGGCCGAGACCGGCAGATCAGTGCGCTGCTCGGCGCCGCCGCAGTTCTTCAGCGCTATGTACGCGGACTTCTGCCCACCGCCGGAGCGCACCCAGGCGGTGAGCTTGTAATTGCCGTTGGTGAGCCCGGACAGGTACTGCCAGGTCTCCGCCTTGTAGGCGGTGGAGGCCCAGTGGCTCAGGCGGTAGCTCCCGCCGTGGCCGCCGGACTCGACGAACGAGGCGCCGGTGTCGCCGTACTCGGACCAGCCGCCCGGCGTGGCCGCGCCCGAACCGTCGGTCTCGAAGCCTCCGTTGGTGAGAGTGCTCGCGGCCTGGGCGGGCAGGGCGGTGAGGGCGAGCCCCGCGGCGAGCGGGAGCAGCAGGGCCCTGAGGGTGCGTCTGGGATGGAACATCGTCGTCCGTCGTCCCTTCGACGTCGGGGATGGGGGTGCCCCTCGCCGGGAGGCCGGTGAGGGGCCCCTCCGCCCGCGGCTCGTGCGGCTCGCACGGGCGGAGGGAGTCGGTTCAGCCGTCGAGCCGGACGACCCGGACCGCTCCGGCCGGGACCGCCAGGCGGCCCGCCGCGCGTTCACCGGTCAGCAGCTCGGTGCCCGGGGTCTCCAGCGGCACCTTGGTGTCCGAGCCGGTGTGGTTGACGGCGAACAGGTAGGTGCCCGTCTCGCCGGTGCGGCGCACCACTTCGACGTCCCGGGGCAGGTCGGCGCGCGGGGCGAGCCGCGCGTCCTCGATCGCCCATCCGAGCAGCGCGTCGAGGCCGTCGACGCCGAGCCGGGTGGAGACGTACCAGGCGGTCCCCTCGCCGAGGCGGTGCCGGGTGACGGCCGGGTGGCCCGCGGTGAGACCGTCGCCGTAGGTCCAGACGGTCTCGGCGCCGCGCGGCACCACGAACTCGGTCCACACGTCGGCGCCCAGTTCGGATCCGTCGGGTCCTGTGACGCGGACCCGTTCGCCGGGCAGCAGCGGCGAGAACTCCTCGACCGTGAGGCCGAGGACGTCCCGGAGCGGGCCCGGGTAGGCGCCCTCGTGGACGGCGTCGTGCTCGTCGACGATGCCGGAGAAGTACGAGACGACCAGCGTGCCGCCGTTCTCGACGTAGGCCTTGAGGTTGTTCCCGGCCGCCTCCGTCATCAGGTACAGGGCCGGTACGACGACAAGGGGATACCTCGACAAGTCGGCTTCCGGGTGGGCGAA
Source organism: Streptomyces violaceus (assembly GCF_036014075.1). Classification (NCBI taxonomy): domain Bacteria; kingdom Bacillati; phylum Actinomycetota; class Actinomycetes; order Kitasatosporales; family Streptomycetaceae; genus Streptomyces; species Streptomyces violaceus. The sequence continues at coordinate 8,406,400 of NZ_CP107911.1, read as the reverse complement.
GTCGACGGTGAGGTGGCGGTCGTAGAGGGCCTCGTAGAAGGCGTCGGCGCGTTCGCGGGCGTCGTGGTCCCCACTGGGGCGCCAGTCGAGGTTCTGCGCCCACCAGGAGTGCCAGTCCCACAGCACGGCCACGTCGGCCTCGGTGCGGGTGCCGCGGATCTCGCTCAACGTCTCGACGGCCGCGCCAAGTTCGGTGACCTCGCGCCAGACGCGGGTGTCGGTGCCGCCGTGCGGGAGCATCGCCGAGTGGAACTTCTCGGCGCCGCGCCGGGACTGGCGCCACTGGAAGAACATGGCGCCGTCGGAGCCGCGCGCCACATGGGCGAGGGAGTTGCGGGCCATCTGGCCGGGGGCCTTGGCGGGGTTGCGGGGCTGCCAGTTGACGCCCGAGGTGGAGTGCTCCAGGAGCAGCCAGGGGGCACCGCCCGCCACGGAGCGGGTGAGGTCGGCGGCCATCGCGAGGTTGACGTGGGTGCGGCGGCCGTCGGTGATCAGATAGTGGTCGTTGGTGACGATGTCGACCTCGCGGCCCCAGGCCCAGTAGTCGACGGAGTCGCACTGGCTCAGGGCCGTCATGAAGTTGGTGGTGACCGGGACGCCCGGTGAGAGGCGGTGCAGGATATCCCTCTCCGTCACGAAGTTCTCGCGCATGGTGGCGTCGGCGAACCGCTTGTAGTCCAGCGCCTGGCCCGGGTTGACGGACGTCGGGGTGAGCCGGGGCGGGTTGATCTGCTCGAGGTCCGCGTAGCGCTGACCCCAGAAGGCCGTGCCCCAGACCTCGTTGACGGCGTCGACCGTGCCGTACGTCGTCGCGAGCCAGCGGCGGAAGTGCGCGGCGCACGCGTCGCAGTAGCAGGCCGAGACGGGGACGCCGTACTCGTTGTGCACGTGCCACATCGCCAGGGCCGGGTGGTCGCCGTAGCGCTCGGCGAGCTTGGTGGTGATGGCCGCCGCGGCCGAGCGGTAGTCGGCGTTGCTGTGGCAGATCGCGGCGCGGGAGCCGAACTCGTGGCGCACGCCCTCCGGCGTCACGGGCAGGGCCTCGGGGTGGGCGCGGTAGAACCAGACCGGCGGGCAGACGGTGGGCGTACCGAGGTCGACGCGGATGCCGTGCTCGTGCAGCAGGTCGACCACGCGGTCGAGCCAGCCGAAGTCGTACACGCCCGGCGACGGCTCCAGCAGAGCCCAGGAGAAGATCCCGACGCTCACCATCGTGACGCCGGCCTCCCGCATCAGCCGGACGTCCTCCTGCCAGACGCTCTCTGGCCACTGTTCCGGGTTGTAGTCCCCGCCGAAGGCGAGCCTGGTGAGGCCCCTGGGGGTGGTCTCCGGCATGGATGGTCTCCCGGTCGCTCGATCAAATGGGAACGTGCACACACAATGACGCCGTGCGGAGGCCAACATAACCGCACAGCAACAACCATTGACAAGTGTCCGGGATGTTTCTCTACTGTGAACGCTCACAGAAGCATGGCAGGTCCTCGCAGCAGGCGAGGACCCCAGGTCAGGGGAGAGATCCATGCCGTACACGAAGCGCCGCCGCCTCGTGAGAACCGCCGTCGCCCTAGCGCTCGGCGCCACCACCCTCGCCGCCTGCGGCACGGAGTCCGGGGACAGCGAGACCGAGTCGGGGCCGGCATCGCTGACGTACTGGACCTGGACGCCCGGCATGGACAAGGTCGTGGACCTGTGGAACAAGGGGCCGGGCAAGAAGGACCAGATCACGGTCACGGTGAAGAAGCAGGCGTCCGGCGACACACTGGTCACCAAGATCCTCACCGCGCACAAGGCGGGCAAGGCCCCCGACCTGGTGCAGGCGGAGTACCAGGCGCTGCCCACCCTGGTCAGCAATGACGCGCTCGCTGACATATCGAAGAACGTGAGCGACGCGAAGGGCCGCTTCGCCGACGGCGTCTGGCAGCAGACGACGCTGGGCACGGACGCGGTCTACGCGGTCCCGCAGGACATCGGGCCGATGATGTTCTACTACCGCGAGGACCTGTTCAAGGAGTACGGCCTGACGGTGCCGACGACCTGGGACGAGTTCGCCGAGACCGCCCGCAAGCTCAAGAAGGCGGCCCCCGGCAAGGACCTCACCACCTTCTCCGCCAACGACTCCGGCCTCTTCGCGGGCCTCGCCCAGCAGGCGGGCGCCAAGTGGTGGACGACCTCGGGCGACCAGTGGAAGGTCTCCATCGACGACGCGGCCACGCAGAAGGTCGCGAAGTTCTGGGGCGGCCTGGTCGAGGAGGGCGCGATCGACAATCAGCCGATGTACACCCCGGCCTGGAACAAGGCGCTCAACACCGGCAAGCAGATCGCCTGGGTCAGCGCCGTGTGGGCTCCCGGCACGCTGACCACGGCGGCTCCCGACACCAAGGGCAAGTGGGCCATGGCCCCGCTCCCCCAGTGGTCCGCGAGCGAGAACCGCACCGGCAGCTGGGGCGGCTCCTCCACCGGCGTCACCACGGACTCCGAGCACCAGGCGGCCGCGGCCAAATTCGCCGCCTGGCTGAACACCGACAGCGACGCCCTCAACGCGCTGGCGACGGAGAGCGGCATCTACCCGGCCGCCAAGAACGCCCAGACCAGCGGCGCCTTCCTCAAGCCGCCGGCCTACTTCTCGAACCAGGCCGACTTCTACACCAAGGCCGCCGACATCGCGGAGACCACGGCACCGTCCACCTGGGGTCCGAACGTCAACGTCGCCTACACCACCTTCAAGGACGCCTTCGGCGCCGCCGCGAAGAACAAGTCCGACTTCGGCGCCGCCCTGAAGAAGATGCAGGACGACACCGTCGCCGACATGAAGAAGCAGGGCTTCGGGGTCGCTCGGTGAAAAGCACGGCACGCCGGCAGTCGTACGGGGTCAAGGGCGCCCCGTACGCCTTCCTCCTCCCTGCGGCACTCCTCTTCACCCTGTTCTTCGCACTGCCCATCGGCTACGCGGTCTGGCTCAGCTTCCGCAAGGTGAAGGTGTCGGGCCTCGGCCTCGGCTCCGGTGCCCGCAAGGAGGTCTGGGCCGGTCTGGAGAACTACACCGACGCCCTGACCGACAGCGAGCTGCTGCGCGGGGCGCTGCGCGTGCTGGGCTACGGCTGCATCGTCGTACCGGTCATGCTCGGCCTCGCCCTGCTGTTCGCGCTGATGCTCGACTCCGAGAAGGTGCGGCTCGCGCCCTTCACCCGGCTCGCGATCTTCCTGCCGTACGCCATCCCCGGTGTGGTGGCGGCGCTGCTGTGGGGCTTCCTGTACCTGCCGGACGTGAGCCCCTTCTACTTCGTGCTCGACAAGCTGGGCATGCCGCAGCCGGACCTGCTGGACGGTGGGCCGCTGTATCTCGCTCTCTCCAACATCGCGGTGTGGGGCGGCACCGGCTTCAACATGATCGTCATCTACACCTCGCTCCAGGCGATCCCGGCGGAGGTGTACGAGGCGGCGAAACTGGACGGGGCGACTCCGTCGCAGATCGCGCTGCGGATCAAGATCCCGATGGTGGCTCCCTCACTGGTGCTGACCTTCTTCTTCTCGATCATCGCCACGCTCCAGATGTTCAACGAGCCGACCACTCTCAAGCCGCTCACCAACTCCGTGTCCACGACGTGGAGTCCGCTGATGAAGGTGTACCGGGACGCGTTCGGCGAGGGTGACATCTACGGCGCCGCGGCGCAGGCCGTGATCATCGCCTTCGCCACGCTCCTGCTGTCCTTCGGCTTCCTGCGAGCCGCGAACCGTCGTCAGAAGCAGGAGGCAGCTCGATGAGTTCCCTTACCGTCCCGAAGGCCGATCCGGTGGCGGGCAGCACGCCCGCCACCGACCAGGGCCGCCCGCCACTGCGCCGGCGGATCGCCCTGATCCCGACGGTCACCCTGCTCCTGGGGGCGATCTACTGCCTGCTGCCGGTGGCCTGGGTGGTCATCGCGGCCACCAAGTCCGGACGTGAGCTGTTCTCCACATTCACGTTCCTGCCGGGCTCGGGATTCGCCGACAACGTCCGGGACCTGAGCGCCTACCGCGACGGCGTGTACTGGGCGTGGATGGGCAACTCCGCCCTGTACGCCGGGCTGGGTGCCCTGCTGTCGACCTGCGTGTCCGCGATCAGCGGCTACGCCTTGGCGACCTACCGCTTCCGGGGCCGCGAGACGATCTTCAACGTGCTGCTCGCGGGCGTGCTGATGCCGCCGGTGATCCTGGCCGTCCCCCAGTACCTGCTGCTGGCCAAGGTCGACCTCACCGACTCCTACCTGTCCGTACTGCTGCCGCAGATCCTCTTCCCGTACGGTGTCTACCTCGCGCGGATCTACGCCGCCGCCGCTGTGCCCGCTGACGTGGTCGAGGCCGGGCGCATGGACGGGGCGAGCGAGTGGCGGATCTTCACGCGGGTCGCGCTGCCGATGATGATCCCCGGCATGGTGACGGTGTTCCTGTTCCAGTTCGTGGCGATCTGGAACAACTTCCTGCTGCCGTACATCATGCTCAGCGACGACGAGAAGTTCCCGATCACACTCGGTCTGTTCACGTTGCTGGAGCAGGGCGCCAACACCCCGGCGCTGTACACACTGGTGATCACGGGCGCGTTTCTCGCGGTGCTCCCGCTGGTCGCGCTCTTCCTGGTCATCCAGCGCTTCTGGAGTCTGGATCTGCTCTCCGGAGCCGTAAAGTCATGACCATGAACGCTGCGGGAGGCAGGCGCAGGCCGCCCACGATCCACGACGTGGCGCGCGAGGCGGGGGTCTCGCGCGGCACCGTCTCGCGCGTGCTCAACGGCGGCCACTACGTCAGCCCGGCCGCCCAGGAAGCGGTCAACGCGGCCATCCGCAGGACGGGTTACGTCGTCAACCGGCACGCCCGCTCCCTGATCACCGGGCGGTCCGACTCGATCGGCTTCCTGCTCACGGAGCCGCAGGAGCGGTTCTTCGAGGACCCCAACTTCAATGTCCTGCTGCGCGGCTGCACCCAGGCGCTCGCCGCGCACGACATCCCGCTGCTGCTGATGCTGGCGGGCACCGAGGACGAACGGCGCCGCATCGCGCGGTACATCACCGCCGGGCACGTCGACGGGGTGCTGCTGGTCTCCAGCCACTCCGGCGATCCGGTCGCCGAGCAGCTGCGCGGGGCAGGTGTGCCCCTGGTCGCGTGCGGGAAGCCGATCGGGCTGGGCTCGAAGGTGAGCTACGTGGCCGCCGACGACCGCGACGGCGCCCGCGACATGGTGCGCCACCTGCTGTCGCTCGGGCGGCACCGGGTGGGCATGGTGACCGGTCCGCTGGACACACCGGGCGGTGTCGAGCGTCTCGCCGGCTACAAGGAGGTGCTCGCGGACGCGGACCTGGAGTTCGACGAGCGGCTCGTCGTCTCCGGCGACTACAGCCGGGCCAGCGGCGAGGCGGGCGCCGAGCGGCTGCTGGAGCGGGCCCCGGACATGGACGCGGTGTTCGTCGCCTCGGACCTGATGGCGCAGGGCGTGCTGGCGGCCCTGCAGCGGGCGGGGCGGAGCGTGCCGCGGGACGTCGCGGTCGGCGGCTTCGACGACTCACCGGCCGCGCTGGCGTCCAGCCCCGAGCTGACGACCATCCGGCAGCCGTGGGACCGCATCAGCAGCGAGATGGTGCGGGTGCTGCTCGCGCAGATCGGGGGCGAGGATCCGGCAGCGGTGATCCTTCCGACGGAGTTGGTGAAGCGGGAGTCGACGTAGGAGCCGGCTCCCCGTAAAAGCCACCACTCCAAGCCACCACTCCATGCACAGTCATTGAACCTCGGACCGGTGTACCGTTCGGTTATGGCAGCGAAAACGGCTGGTGCGCGGCTCGAGGAACGGTGGCGGGACATCCTGTCGGCGCACGCGCGCACGATGTGCGAGATCGACCGGGCGCTGCATCCGCACGGTCTCGGAGCATCCGATTTCGAGGTCCTGGACATGCTCGCGACCGCGGCGCCCGAGGAGGGCGAGCAGTGCCGGGTGCAGAACCTGGTCGGGCGGGTCCACCTCAGCCAGAGCGCGCTGTCGCGGCTGATCGCCCGGCTGGAGAAGGACGGTCTTGTGACGCGCTCCGTGTGCGTGGAGGACCGGCGCGGCGTGTGGGTCGCTCTGACCTCCAGGGGCCGTGACCTGCACGCCGAGGTGCTGCCGTTGCAGCGGGCGGCGCTGGCCCGGACGCTGGGCGCGTAAGCGGCCCAGGCCCGGACCGGGCCGGTCGCCCTACGGACGTGCCAGCAGGGTGCGGACTCCCTCCGAGGTGAGCGTCAGGCGGTGCTCGGAGCTGCCGTCGATGGTGAGCGACAGGTCGTCGGCGGGCCACTGCGCGGCGAGGGCGCCGAGCGGCACCATGCGGTAGCGGGAGACGAACGGCAGCAGCCCGGCCATCTCCACCTCGGAGGTGAACACGGGCACCACCGGTTCGCCGCCCGGCTGCTCCAGCACCGGCAGCGCCACCGCCGAGGGGTTGGCGGCGTCGGCATCGTTCGCGTCGTCGGGCACGGGGATGAGCACGTCGCTGTCGGCGAGCGCGTTCAGAGCCGCCGCGTCCTCGGTGTTCTCGGCGAGGACGTCCAGAGCCCGCTGGGCGGGCGTGGGCGTGGGGTTGTTCGCGGGTGTCTCCATGGCAGATTCCCTGGTAGCGGCGGTCTTGCGGCCCACCCGGGACATGATCCGCCCCGGGCACGGTCCTGCTCGCGTACCCGATCGTGCCCGGGGCAATCCTGGTGGATCACTGAGGTTCAGGGGATCAGTGGGATGCGGCCGGGCCGATCACTGCTCGGGGCGTTCAAGGGAACGGGAAGGTGTGAGGGCCCGGCAGGGCAGCCCCTGCTCGCGCACCCCGCCGCTTCCGTCCGGTTCCACGCGGTACAGCCCTGCTCCGGGCGCCCGGGTGACGGCCTCCGTGAGTACGCCCTTTTCGAAGAGCGCTCCGGCCCCGTCCTCCACCGCCCAGCCCGCCGGCAGCCGCCCCGCCATCACGGCCGCACGGTATGAGGGCTGCCGGCCCGGTTCACTGTCGTAGTGCGGGCAGACGGAGCCGGGCAGCGGCCCCAGGCCGTCGGGGAGGCAGGTCAGCGGCCCGAAGGAGTCGGTGCGCGAGCCCTCGGCCCAGCAGTTGGCACCGGCGCTGATGCCGCACAGCAGCGTGCCGAGGTCGTAAGCCTCCCGCAGCAGCCGGTCCAGGCCGTGGGTGCGCCAGACCGCGAGGAGGCTGGGTTCTGTCTCTTTGGTCAGAGTCGCCTGGCCGACGGTGACGAAAGGCGAGGGGCCGTGCGCGGCCGTCTGCGGCAGGTGGACCTTGGTGCTCAACCCGCCGCGGGAACGTCCGAGCGCGTGATCGACGGGCTCGCCGGAGCGGGACGGCCCCTCTTGAGTGCTCCGGCAGCGTGCTGGTGCGCCCGCACGACGGTGGGGTCCACCGACACGGTCCAGTCAACGTCGTCGTCGCCGTCCGCCGCCGCCAGGACGGCAGCGAGGATCTTCTCCCAGGTGCCGACGGCGGCCCATCGGATCAGGCGTTTGTGGGCGATCTGAAATGAGCCCAGTTCAGCGGGCAGGTCCCGCCAGGGCGAGTTGGTGCGGTACTTCCACGCGATGGCTTCAAGAGTGCGGCGCTGGCCGGCCCATCGTCGCCCGCGGACCGGATCGGCCGGCATCACCGGCTCGATCCGGTCCCACATCGCATCAGTGATCACTGATCGGACGGACACATCCGATCAACTGACCACCCATCAAAGGGGCACGCGCTAGTTCGGGCGAGCTGTGCGGCGTCAGTGCCTTAGTTGTCGAACCAGCTTCTTCTGCGGCATCCACCGATGCCCTCCTGGCCGCCGACCGCGACCTCATAGGGGGTCTTTCGGGCCCGCCCGTGCGGGACGGTGTGCGTCGCGCGTCAGATACCGAGCATCTTGTTGAGCTCGTCCAGGGACCTCACCGTCACGTAGTCGTAGCCGTGGGTCACCGGGTCGCAGCCGCGGTCCAGCAGGATCAGGTTGCGGAAGCCCATGTCGTGCATCGACCGGTGGTCGTAGCGGGTGTGCGAGGCGACGTGCACGAAGTCCTCGGGGGACGCGTCGAGCTGGTCGAGCATGTACTCGAACGCCGCGTAGCGGGGCTTGTAGAAGCCGGCCTGCTGCGCGGTGAAGACCGCGTGGAAGTCCGCGCCGAGACGGGGCACGCTCTCCGCGAGGAAGGAGTCGTCGGCGTTGGAGAGGATCACCAGCAACGCCCCTCAGCTTGTTCTTTAACCTGAGCTCAGTCGGGCGCGAAGGACTGCCGCACCGTCCCCCTCCAGGTCCTCGCAGGCCGCTACGCGGCCTGCCATCCCCATCACCAGCGAGAGGGTCGGCCCCCGGAGCAGATCCCCCGAGCCGGTGCTGAACGGTCCGTCAGTGGCCTCGACCCGCAAGCCCGCGATTGCAGTGTTGCTCGCGACGGTGAAATCGCGGCTGGCGAAGAACCGGGCCACGGCGGTCGTCGTGGCCACCGGGGGTGTCCGCACAAGACCCAATGGCCGACGGATGTCCTCGCTGTGGACGACTATTTCGCCCAGCCAGGCCGCAGTATGTCCTGTCGGTCCGGCAGGACCGGCGACAACATCGCGAAATCGCCGCAAGGTCTCTTCAGGTGTAGCACCACGGTGCTTTGCGAGTCGTCGGTCGTTGTGCAGGTCGGAGTCGAATCGAGCGGCCAGCATGCTCAGCAGCCAGCGCCACATCCTCGTGCTGGCACCTGCCGTCAGATGGGCTACGACCTCCTCCACGGTCCAACGTTTGCACAGTGATGCTTTCGCCCACTGGGCCTCGCTGAGCCCGGTGATGTCTTGAGCGAGCGCGGACCGCTCTACGTGGATCGCCCTTTCCAGAGCTTCTCGGGTTTCCAGAACGTGTGGTTCAGCCATAGGGCAACCTCCAGAGATCGGGTGTCCTCCGTCAGACTCCTATCGCAGCCCAAACTCATCGACTGGCACCCGCGTAGCGAGCCAACGCGACCTTCCAGTGTCGAAACGGTTCTCGAACTAAGCCGCTCACCTGGGCATTCTCCTGCTGACGTCCAATCCGAAGTCCTAAGGAAACAGGGCTGTTCAGCCCTGCCTGCGAACCCTTCGACGAGCGCCCAGCATCACTCGTAGCGAGCCCACCATCGGCGGCGATACGGACCCGCGCAGCAGCCGGGCGCCATGCGCGAGCGCCGCGTCCGCAGTGAGCAGCTCGATCTCGACGACTGCCTCCAACAACACGCCGTTGCGGTTCGCGGTCAGGTCGGGCAGTTCCTTGGCCGTCAGCAGGGAGGTGCGCGCCGCTTCGATCTGGTGCTCCAGCAATTCCCGTACGCCTGGTGATTCGCGCCCCTCTGCGAGGTCCTTCTCCGTCACCGAGAAGCGTGCCAGCGTTTCCGTCGGGATGCCCAGCCGCCCTTCTGCCAGGTCCTCGGCGAGGTCGTTGATGAAGTCCAGCCGCTGACTGCCGTCGATGAGCATCCGGCACCCGGCCCGGAAGTCCCCGTCTTCGTGCTCTGGCCTCAGCAGAGACGCGACCAGCATGAACGCGGGCAGTGAGTAGGCGTCCACATACGCCTGGTAGTCGGCCTCGGTGGCGAAGCCGGCGAACTCCAGCTCGGCGGTGGCGGTGGCCAAGTATTCCTCCACCACCTCCCGGAGCCGCGGGTACGCCGCCGTGGTGTGCAGCAGGGTACGGATCAGCGGATCGTCGCTCACCCCGCTGTCCAGCGCCTTACGCATCTCCTGCTCCCACGACGCCCACGCCGCGACGCGCTGTGGCTTCGGACCGGTGTCCAGCAGGTTGTCCCCGTGATGCATCACTGCCGTTGCCGCCACCACATGGGGCAGCATCGCTCTCGGCAGCAGCAGACGGGCCGCGAGGTATGAGGCACGTCTAAAACGCGCGACTGACTCCCGCTGGGCGCTGTAATCCCGCCGGAGCTCCGGCTCCCTTATCCCCGCAGCATCCAAGCTTTGATTCCACGCACTCATGCGCCGATCGTAGGCAGGGCGAACCTGCCGGTCTGCCAGCCCAGCCGATGTCACGGACCTTGATCGCGCCGGCGTGCGGCATGTAGTGGATCCAGCGACGGCGTCCGAACGTCTCCCGTCTCCCGCACCGTCCGGCGGTGCAGGTCGTACTTGCGGGCCAGAGGTCGTGGACTCCAGGACCACCGTCGCTCCGGGGCGAAGGTGCTCGCCCAGCGTTCGGGCACAGGACTCGATGTAGGTCAGGTCGGGCACGCCGTCCCGCAGCGGGGTCAGCACGGTGATGACCGCGATGTCCTAGCCGGCCAGGGCGGCAGCGTCGGCGGTCGGGAGTAGACCCCGGCGTCCAGCACAGCGCGCAGCCGTTCGGATGCCACGTCCCTCACGTATGACTGGCCGGCGGTGAGCTGCTGGACGCGGTGCGGATGCACGTCATAGCCGACGACACGGTGACCCACCTGTGCGGCGCGTACGGCCAGGGGAAGACCTACATGGCCCTGACCAGCGACAACTAATCGCATGGCAACTCCTACTCGAGCGCGGTGCTTGAATGGACCGTCGTTCCTGGTCTGGCAAGGAGAAGCGCTGTGCCCCTGGTGTCCGTCGTGATGCCCGTGTACAACTCGGCTGCCACCCTCGGCACAGCCGTCCGGTCGGTGCTCACACAGACCCACAGCGACCTGGAGCTACTGGTCACCGACGACCAGTCCTCCGATGGTTCCATGGACCTGCTCCGCGAGTTCGCCGAGCAGGACGAACGCGTCCTGCCGGAGTCGGCACCCGAACGGGGTGGTGCGGGCCGGGCCCGCAACCTCGCGATCGAGCGGGCCCGCGGGGACTACATCGCCTTTCTCGACAGCGACGACATGTGGCTTCCGGAGAAGACCGAGAAGCAGCTCGCCTTCGCCGCAGAAGGTGATGCGCCGCTGACGTTCACCTCGTACTTCAAGATGGACGCCGACCACGACGGCGAGAGCACCGACTGGGTTCCGAACGGGCGGGTGATCCGTGCGCGGGAGCATGTGGACTACCGCGCAATGCTGGTTCAGGACCACATCGGTGCTCTCACAGCCATGTACGACCGCACGGTCCTCGGCACGAGGCTGATGCCCGAGATGCGCAAGCGCCAGGACTACGCCCTCTGGCTGTCGATCATGAGGAACGGCGCTGACGCCCGGGGCCTGGCTGAGCCGCTTGCGGTGTACAGGGCCCACCAGGCGGGATCGCTGTCCTCCAACAAGCTGTCGCTCATCCCTTACAACTGGACCTTGTACCGCGAGCACGAGCAACTGTCGGTCCTGCGGGCGACGCGGGCGCTGGCCGGCGCTGCGTGGCAGTCGCTGCGCAACTCGCGCATCTAACACCCTGCACGGGCCCGGGGCGGGACTCGGTAGGGCACCGGGCCCTCGGCCAACTACGCGGCCGGGCCGGCGCCCGTCGGGGCACGCAGGAAAAGCTGAAGGAGCAGCCGCCTGTCGGCGACCGGGACCGTCTTGTCGTCGGAGTCGGTCCCCGTGGTGAAACTGAAAGGGGTATCGGTGGCGGTGCAGGTGAAGGTCTCGGCGTGCCTTCACTCTCCCGGCAGGCGAATGATCGAAATCTTCGCAGCGGCAACATCAGGAGCCCGGTAACGACAGTCTGGACGTGCTGGCCGAGCTTGCCGAAGAACCCGCGCACCGCGAAGGCCTGTCCAGAAGGCCATCCGGGCAAGTCGGGCTCAATGTCGTTGCGCTCGTGGTCGCGAAACGAGCGCCGCTTCGCCACCGAGTCGGCAGTACCACTCTCGAACTCGACCCGGTAGCGCTCCGGTTCCTCGTCCATGGCCTACCGTCCTCGCCACTCTGGCAGGGTCCACTGTGCCAAGTAGGGGCGGGCGGCTTCGTTCCCTCCTGTGGCCCGACCGGGGCGGGAGACATTGATGCAGCAGGCGTGCATAGATCTCGTGCGGAACGTCGCAGATCTCTGTTCCTGGCAGGTTCGCAGATCGACCACCGCTGAAAGCCCGACGGCGCGATCTCACTGGGGTGATGGTCGCTGGACAGACCACTTACGAGTGCCTTGACGCGCTCTGGCCGCAGTAAGGCCGGTCCCTCGACACTGCTGAGCGTGGCTGACAATACGTTCTTGATCGCCGCGCTCACCGGCGGTACCGCAGTTCTGGCCAGCTGGGTGACCAGTGCTCACCGGCTCCCTTCTTCCGGAGTGAACTCGAGCCTGAAGCCGACCTCGATGCTTGGGCCCTGGTCGTCGTGCAGGAAATCGTCGTCAGTCGGTCCGGTGATCCGGGTCGACGACGCCGGGGATCGCCCGGTAGCTCTCCTCGCGGATCGCGTTGATCTCGTCCTCGTACTTCTCGGTCGCGCGCTTCACCTGAAGCCACAGCTCGTACATCGGGGTGCCTCCTCAGGCACCCACTGGTCCAAGACATCGCGAACCTCCTGCACCCGGGATCCCTGAAGCTCGCCGATGCGGGCCGCCGGGTGGTGCTGCTTGAGTTCGGCGTTCCAGCCCACAAGGAGGGAACGGAGCGCCGGCGGGAGCGGTCATGGTCCCAACCGTCCCACGATCGTTCCCGCGCTGTTCCCCAGCTGCGGTCTAGGAACATTGACTGGAGCCAGCGAGCGCGTTGCCCCGCTAAGCGCTCGTCGGCCGGCACCTGCCGCACGGGACCAGCCCCGCCCGCAAGGCTTCGTACAGGGTGACTTCGTCCGGCTTGTTCGTCGGCCGACAGCGCTCGTCCGCCGCTGTGTGGAAGATGGTGCCGCGCCCCGTCGGGCCGCTGGGGGCCTGGCACCACTGTGACACGACCACCTTCGTGTCCAGCTGGCTCAGTTGCCGCTGCATCTGCTCCAGTTCGTCCGTCCGGAGAGGCTGCGGCGCTGGATGTGCCAAGCACCGCGCACTCCGCGCCGGGCCGCTACGACGAGGCGATCGCGGACCTGCGCATCGTGGTCGCCTTCTCCGCCCAAGCCCGTGACGTTCGGAGTCTGATCACCTCCATCCGATGACCTCGACGAGGTGAGCTGGGTCCGCCGAGGACCGACCCGAATCCGAGCCGCCTGCTCGTCGTGCTCGGTCGGCCCGGGACGACTCGCACACACGGGCAGCCCCTGACGACACCGGCTCAGTCCGGGGTGGGTAGATGGATCGAGGCGAGTTTGGCCGGGTCGACGACGATGTGGATGCCGGTGATCCGGCCTTCGGTGACGGTGAAGGCGATGATGGAGAGCGGGCTTCCGTCGGTACTCCAGGACATGTGGCCGGGGATGCCGTTGACCAGTACGGGTCGTTGGCGGGCGACCTCACCGGAGAACATGCGGGCGCCGGCGGCGACCTTGGTGGCGCCGAGAGTGACGACCACGCCGTCAGGGGTGTCGACGGTCAGCTTCACGTTCGGATCGAGGATACGCAGGAGCGCTTCGAAGTCGCCCCTGAGAGCGGCGGCACCGAAGGCCTGGACGACCTCTCGGTGCTCACGGCCGGAGCCCGCCGACCGGTCCGTGGCTTGGACCTTGCGGCGGGCGCGGCTGGCGACCATCTTGGTGGCGTCGGCGGATTTGCCCAGGATCTGGCCGATCTCTTGGAACGGGACCGCGAACATGTCGTGCAGGACGAACGCCAGGCGTTCGCTCGGGGTGAGCGAGTCGAGCACGACGAGCAGGGCGAGGCCGACCGAATCGGCCAGCACCACCTGCTCGTCCGGCGCGGGGTCATCGTCGGGCGTCACCGCGAGGTTCGCGAACTCGTGCTCGTAGGCGGTTTCGGGGTGGGCTCGGCGGGACCTCAAGAGGTCCAGGCTGATCCGGCCGACCACGGTGGTCAGCCAGCCTGCCAGATTGCCGATGGTCGCCTCATCCTGGCGGACCAGGCGCATCCAGGCTTCCTGGACCACGTCCTCGGCATCGGCGTGCGAGCCCAGCACGCGGTACGCGACGGCGCGCAACCGATCGCGCTGGGCTTCGAACGCTACGGTCACGAGTCCGGACGGGTGGGCGGTCACGGCTTTCGCGGCTGCCGGAGCGAGACCCGGTTGCCGTCCGGGTCCACCGCCTCGATGCGGAGCCCGAACGGATAGTCCTGGGGTTCGGACTCTTCGAAGGTGACGCCGCGCCGGCGCATGATCTCGAAGTCCTTCCGCAAATCGTCGGATTCGAGGATCAGCGGACCGGGCGCGGCATGCCTGCCTGCGTCGGCCGGCTGTCCCGCGCCCGCCGCCTGCGGCCACAAGATGATCTGCACCGGGCTGTCGGGAACGCCGACGGTGAGGAAACGCCCGTCAGGACCCGGGAAGTCGATCCGCTTTTCCAGGCCGAGTCCCTCGGCGTAGAAGCCCAGTGCGCGGTCCTGATCGGTGACGTAGATCGTCACGTACATGAGGTCGGTCAGCATCCGGTTCTCGATTCACTCGTTGGTGCGACGCCCGTTCGCATCCGGTCGTCACACCCATGACGAATGCCGACGGGAGAAGGTAACAAGACCGGTCGTCCGAGCGGATCCGGGCCCATGCGGTATGGCTCGGAACACGCGTACAGCCCGGCACGCTGCACACGAGCCGGTGCGGTACTTCCACGCGATGGCCTCAAGGGCGCGGCGATGGTCGGCCCACCGCCGGCCGCGGACCGGGTTAGCCGGCATGAACGGCGCGATCCGGGCCCACATCGCATCGGTGATCACCAACCGGACAGACTCATCAACTGATGAGCAGGTCAAGGAGACACTCTCTAGGTTCTGGGACCACCATGCAGAACGGCCAGCATCCCCCGGGCGCGGGTGCCGTCCGGCAGTTGCCAGGAACCGGTGACGTGGCCGGTCGCTCCCCGCGCGGGAGTCAACGGGCCGGCCGGGGCGGGCTGGAGGACCCGGTGCAGGTGGAGGGTCGTGCCCTGGGGCGTGGTCAGCCGGGTGCCGTCCCGGTCGTCGGTGGCGGTGAAGTTCGTGGGCAGGGGCCCTTCGCCGGTGCAGGAGGCGGTGACTTCACGGTCGGGGACGTCGCTGATGTTCTGGTCCTGGGCCTGCACCCGCCCCTCGATCAAGGCCGACAACTGGGCGAGCGAGACGGGGTCGTGGCAGCCGTCGTAGGCCCAGCGCCGCCCGAGCACGCCGTGCTCCATGGTGCCGACGAGGGCGTGCTCCGCACCGTCGAGCGGGGCGCCTCGATAGGCGAACGGCACCAGGTAGCTGGTCGGGCGGGGGCCGGAGGTGTCGGTGACGACGAGGAACTCGACCCCGACCTCGCCTCGCGGGTCGTCCAGCCGGAACCCGCCGGCCTTGACCAGCTTCGGTTCGGCCGCGTCACCGCGGTACCAGGGGCGGGAGGGCAGCCAGGAGGTGAGCAGTTCCAGCTTGGTCGGTGTCAGCGTGGTGTGGTGGATGACGGCCATGCCGATCCCCTCCCCCTTGGGTCGATGCGAGCCGTGAGAACACGCAGCATACGTGTTGACGCGCGTGATGTTACCGGTAACATCGCCTCTGGTTCAGCCGTACGCGACTGTCCTCCACCCACCCCACCCCGGTGGGCCGTCCTCCGGAGTCCGCGTGACCGAGCAGCTCGCCCCTCACCCTTCCGTCACCTCCCCCGCCCCGGTCTTCAGAAGGGCCGCCGTGGTGGCGTCCTGCGTCGGCTTCGTGCTCATCGGTGCGTTGCAGGCCCTGTACGGGCCCGCGATCCCCGCCTTCCGTGAGGAGTTCGGGCTGTCGCCCTCCGCCGCGGGGCTGGGGCTGAGCGCCCACTTCGTCGGCGGTGTGGCCGGTGTGCTGCTGTTCGACCGGCTCTACGGCCGGGTCGGCAACCGGCACATCCTCGGCAGCTCCTATCTGCTGATGGCCGTCGGCGCGGCGGGCTTCGCGCTGGCGCCCGACTGGCCCACCGCCCTCGCGGCGGCCCTGCTCGCGGGGCTCGGCTTCGGTGGCATCGACTACGGCCTCAACCAGCTGTTCGCCGTGGGCTTCGGCCACCGTTCGACCGCGATGCTGAACATTCTGAACGCCCACTTCGGCATCGGCGCCATCCTCGGCCCCGCCCTGATCGGTGTGGTCGGCTCGGAGCACTACCCGGCCGTCTTCCTCTGCTTCGCCCTCGCCAATCTGCCCTTGCTGCTGTGCCTGAGGGGAGTTCGGAACGACGTGCCCCTGCCGGGCGGGACCGAGGACAGTCGTGGGCAGGTTCTGGGCCGCAGCCTCGGCTCCGTGCTCGCCGTCTTCGTCGCGCTGTACGTCCTGCACGTCGCCGTCGAGGCCGGTGTCGGCGGCTGGGAGCCCACGCATCTGGAGACCGTCGGCTACGGCGCGGGCGTCGCGGCCACCGCCACCTCGGTGTACTGGCTGATGATGACCGTCGGGCGTTTCCTGGTCGCCCCGCTCGCGCTGCGGTTCTCCGCCCAGGCCATCATCACCGTCTCGTGCGCGGGCATGACGGTGTGTCTGCTGGCCGCGTCCGTGCCTGCGCTGGCTCCCTACGCGTACGCCGGTGTCGGTCTGTTCATCGCGCCGGTCTTCCCCACCGGACTGCCCTGGCTGAACCGGGCCGCGCCGCGCGCCCGGCGGGCCGGTGCCGTGGTCATCGCGGCCTCCATGGTCGGCGGTGTCGCCGCCGGGCCGGCGCTGGGCAAGGCCATCGAGTGGTCCGGGATCCGCGCGGTGCCGCTCCTGCTGTGCGGTGTCTCGGCGCTGTGCCTGGCCGCCACGCTCTGGCTGATCCGCGCCACCCGATCCCACTGACTCCCCCCTACCTCGAAGGGAAGCCTCCGCATGCCCGCTCTGACGACGACGTCCGACGGATTCCTGCTGCACGGCGATCCGTTCCGCATCCTCTCCGGCGCGCTGCACTACTTCCGTGTCCACCCCGACCTGTGGGCCGACCGGTTGCGCAAGGCCCGTCTGATGGGCCTCAACACGGTGGAGACGTACCTTCCGTGGAACCACCACCAGCCGGATCCCGACGGGCCCCTCGTGCTCGACGGTTTCCTCGACCTGCCCCGGTTTCTCCGGCTGGCCCAGGACGAGGGGCTGCGCGTGCTGCTGCGTCCGGGTCCGTTCATCTGCGCCGAGTGGGACGGAGGCGGCCTGCCCGACTGGCTGACCTCGGACACCGACATCCGGCTGCGGACCAGCGATCCGCGCTTCACCGGGGCTGTCGACCGCTACCTCGACCTGCTGCTGCCCGCCCTCCGCCCGCACATGGCCGCGGCGGGCGGACCCGTCATTGCGGTGCAGGTGGAGAACGAGTACGGGGCCTACGGCGACGACAGCGCGTATCTGAAGCACCTGGCCGACGCGTTCCGTTCCCGGGGGGTCGAGGAGCTGCTGTTCACCTGCGACCAGGCCGACCCGGAACATCTGGCCGCCGGAAGTGTGCCGGGCGTCCTGGCGGCCAGCACCTTCGGCAGCCGCGTCGAGCAGTGCCTCGGGCGGCTGCACGAGCACCAGAGCGAAGGGCCGCTGTTCTGCGCGGAGTTCTGGATCGGCTGGTTCGACCACTGGGGCGGTCCGCACCATGTGCGGGACGCGGCCGACGCCGCGGCGGACCTGGACCGGCTGCTGTCCGCCGGGGCGTCCGTCAACATCTACATGTTCCACGGCGGCACCAACTTCGGCTTCACCAACGGCGCCAACCACAAGCACGCCTACACACCGACCGTCACGTCCTACGACTACGACGCCGCGCTCACCGAGTGCGGCGACCCGGGGCCGAAGTATCACGCCTTCCGCGAGGTCATCGCCCGCCATGCCGGCGTGCCCGACGAGCCCGTCCCCGGGGCGGGGCCCAAACTTCCGCCCACCTGCGTCGAGTTGGACGGGCGTGCGGCTCTGCTTCCCCTGGCCGGAACGCTCGGCGCACCCGTGCACGCCGACGACCCGGTGACCATGGACGAACTCGGGCAGCGCACCGGCTACGCGCTCTACCGCACCACCCTTCCCGCTGCCGGTGACGGCCTGCTGCACTTCTCCGGCGGTGTCGGAGACCGGGCCCAGGTCTTCGTCGACGGCGCCCCGGTCGGTGTGCTGGAGCGCGAACGCCACGACGAGACACTGCCCGTGCGCGTCCCACGCTCCGGCGCGACGCTGGAGGTCCTCGTCGAGAACATGGGCGGCGTCAACTACGGGCCTCGTATCGGCGCGCCCAAGGGCCTGCTCGGACCCGTCACTTTCAGCGGCACCGTCCTGCGAGGCTGGGACTGCCGCCCGCTGCCGCTGGACGACCTGGGGACGCTGCCGTTCGCACCGGCCGGCGAGGCGGCCGTCACGCCGGCCTTCCACCGCGGCACCTTCGAGGTGGACACGCCCGCCGACGCCTTCCTCTCCCTGCCCGGCTGGACGAAGGGCCAGGCGTGGGTCAACGGCTTCCATCTGGGCCGCTACTGGAACCGGGGCCCGCAGCACACCCTGTACCTCCCCGCCCCGGTGCTGCGGCGGGGCACCAACGAGCTGGTCCTGCTGGAGCTGCACGGCACCACCACCACCCGCGCCCAGCTCACCGACAGCCCCGACCTCGGCCCGGAGAACACCTGGTGACCCTGACCCCGCACCGACTGCGCGTTCCCGCACCCCCCGCTCCCCCGCTCACCGGCCATCTGCCCCTGGCCGACGCGCCGGGCGTGCCCGACCGGATCGACGTGACCAGCCGCTGGCTCACCCGTGGCGGCCGGCCCTGGTTCCCGGTCTCCGGCGAGTTCCACTACTCCCGCTACCCGAACGGGGAGTGGGAGGAGGAGCTGCTGAAGATGAAGGCGGGCGGGGTGACCGCCGTCGCCTCCTACGTCATCTGGATCCACCACGAGGAGGTCGAGGGCCGGGTCCGCTTCGACGGCGACCGCGACCTCAGGCGTTTCGCCGGGCTGTGCGCCCGCCACGGCCTGGACTTCGTCCCGCGCATCGGCCCCTGGTCACACGCGGAGGTGCGCAACGGCGGCCTCCCCGACTGGCTGCTCGCCCGCGCCTGCACGCCGCGTACCGACGATCCGGCCTATCTGGAGCCCGTACGCACCTGGTTCACGGCCGTCGCGGAGCAACTGCGCGGCCTGGACCGGGCACACGGCGGTCCGATCGTCGCGATCCAGATCGAGAACGAGCTCTACGACCGGCCCGGCCACCTGCGCACGCTCAAGCGCCTGGCCCAGGAGGCCGGGCTGAGCGCACCGCTGTGGACGTCGACCGCATGGGGCGGGGTGCGACTCCCGGACCAGGAACTGCTTCCGCTGTACGGCGGCTATCCCGAGGCGTTCTGGACGGAGGCGGACGGAGGCTGGCCCGACACCTGCCGCAAGCACTTCTTCTTCACGCACGAACGCGATGACGAGGGCATCGGCGCCGATCTGCGGCCCACGACCGAGCGCGGCGCCGATCCGGCCCCGACGGACCGGTTCCCCTGGGCCACCTGCGAGTTGGGAGGGGGTATGGCGGTGGCCTATCACCGGCGGCCTCGGGTGGAGGCCGCCGACGTGGGCGCGCTCGGGCTGACCAAGATCGGCTGCGGTTCGGTGTGGCAGGGCTACTACATGTTCCACGGCGGCACGAACCCGCCGGGAGAGCTGACCACCCTTCAGGAGTCCCACGTCACCGGCTACCCCAACGACCTGCCGGTCCTGAGCTACGACTTCCAGGCCCCGCTCGGCGAGTACGGCCAGGTGCGGCCCTCGTACCACGAACTGCGGCTCCAGCACCTGCTGCTGGCCGAATTCGGGCACCGGATCGCGCCCATGGAGTCCGTGCTGCCCGAACGGCTGCCGGCCGGGCAGCACGACCGTGACACCCTGCGCTGGGCCGTCCGCACCGACGGCACCTCGGGCTTCCTGTTCGTGACCAACCACCAGCCGCACGAGCCGCTGCCGGACCACCCGGACACGACGTTCAGGGTCGACTTCCCGAGCACGCCCGCGCTCACTCTGCCGAGCGCTCCCGTCACGGTGCCCTCCGGCGCCTTTTTCTGCTGGCCGCTGCGGCTGGACGTGGCCGGGCTGCGGCTGGAGTGGGCCACCGCGCAGCCGGTGTGCACGGTCGAGGCGGACGGCCGTACGGTCCTGGTGCTGGCCGCGACCGACGGCATCGCGCCCGAACTCGCCCTGGACGCGGACACCGTGGCGGCCGTCGTCGTGCCGTCCGGGAACGGGGACTTCACCCCCGTCAACGGCCGGGTCCTGGTCACCGGTCTGCGGCCGGGCACCGACGCCCTGGTCGAGGTGGACGCGGCCGACGGTTCCCGCGTCGGCCTGCTGGTCCTGGACGCGGCGACGGCCCGTACCGCCTACCGGGGTGTCGCGTGGGGAGCCGAGCGGCTGGTGCTCTGCGCGGACGGGGTGGTCTTCGACGGTGACGAGGTACGGCTGCACAGCCCGGGCGCCGAGCCGTCGTTCGCGGTGCTGCCCGCGCCCGGTTCCGCCCTGGTGGTGGAGGGGGAACGGGTGCGGGAGGAGGCGGACGGGGTGTGCACGCGCTACACCGTCGGGGCCGGGGACCTCGGCGACACCGCCGCCCGCGTCACCCTGGTCAGGCCCGCCGGCCCGGCCCCCGAGCCCGTGACCGGGATACAGGGCCGGGCGAGCGTGCCCGCCGACAAGTCCGTGGACACCGTGGCCGCCGAGTACCGGGTCGACGTACCGGAGGAACTGCTGCGGGCGCCCGCCGGTGTGCTGCTGCGGCTGCGCTGGACCGGTGATCTGGCACGGGCCTACGTGGGGGATGTCCTGGTCGCCGACCAGTTCTACTCCGGGCGGGTCTGGCACATCGGCCTGGACCGGCTGCCCGCCGGGGAGTTGCGTGCCCGCAGGCTGCGGCTGAGGGTGCTGCCGCTGGCGGCGGAGGCGCCGGTGCATGTGCCGGGGCAGGTGGGCGATGCCTGGCGGGCGGCCGGGGTGGGCCATGCCGAGTGGGTGGTCACGCGCGTGTGGCCGGTCCGGACCGGCTGAGGCCGTTGTGGGCACCGCGCGGCCTATGCTGTGCTCCTGCCGGGCGGGTTCAGGACCGCCGTATCCGACGTCGAGGAATCACCCGCCATGACACCGAGCGCCACCGACGGCCCGGTTCCCAAGGGCCGCAGCAGGCGCAATTTCGCGGGGACGCGGCCGGTGATGGCCGACGTGGCCCGGCTGTCGGGCGTCTCCAAGCAGACCGTCTCCCGCGTGCTCAACGACCACCCGGCCGTCCGCCCCGAGACGCGCGAGGCGGTCCTGGACGCCATGCGCACGCTCGGCTACCGGCCCAGCCGCAGCGCGCGGTCCCTGGCCAGCGGCAGGACCCGGATGCTCGGGGTGATCTCCTTCGACGCCGCACGGTACGGGCCCGCCTCCATCCTGACCGCGATCAACACGGCGGCCCAGGAGGCCGGTTACCTCGTCAGCTCCATCGCCCTGGACACGGCCGACCAGAGCACCGTCGTCGAGGCCGTGAACCGGCTGTCGGCCGAGGGCGCGGACGGCGTCATCGCGATCGCCCCGCAGCAGTGGGTGGGCCAGGCACTGGCGGAGACCGACCTCGGCACTCCGCTGGTCGTGCTGGAGAGTGCCCTCGACGCCAGCACTCCCCTGGTCACGGGTGATTCCCGCACCGGCGCCCGCAAGGCCATCGAGCATCTCCTCGGCCTGGGGCACGCCACCGTCTGGCACATCGCGGGCCCGACCGGCTGGACCTCCGCCGACCACCGGCTGGCGAGCTGGCAGGCGACGCTCCAGGCGGCCGGTGCCGACGTCCCGGCACCCCTCGTCGGGGACTGGGGTGCCGACTCCGGTTACGAACTGGGCCGTCGGCTGGCCCGGCGCCCGGAGGTGACGGCCGTGTTCGCCTCCAACGACCAGATGGCGCTGGGCCTGCTGCACGCCCTGCACGAGTCCGGGCGGTCCGTCCCCGGGGAGGTCAGTGTCGTCGGCTACGACGACATCCCCGAGGCCGCGCATCTGCTGCCCCCGCTGACCACCGTCCGCACCGACTTCGCCGAGATCGGCACGCGTTCCCTGCGTCTTCTCCTGGACCGCATCGACGGCCCGGGCGAGGGGCCCCGCGTGGACACCCTCGTCCCCGTGGACCTCGTCGTGCGCGCGAGCAGCGGTCCGCCACCGGTGGGCTGACGGGCTCAGGCGCTCCCCTCGGCGGCGGCCTTCTGCCAGGCCGTCTTCCTCAGCAGCCGCAGGCCGTTCAGTCCGACGAGGACCGTGGAGCCCTCGTGGCCGGCGACGCCCAGGGGCAGCGGCAGGTCGCCTGCCAGGTCCCAGACGACGAGGCCGGCGATGAACACCCCGGCGATCACGAGGTTCTGGACGACCAGCCCGCGGGCGCGGCGGGAGAGGGCGATGGTGGCGGGGACGGCGGCGAGTTCGTCGCGCACGATCACGGCGTCGGCGGTCTCCAGGGCGAGGTCGGAGCCCGCCCGGCCCATGGCGACCCCGGTGTGGGCGGCGGCAAGGGCGGGTGCGTCGTTGACACCGTCCCCGACGACCAGCACCTTGCGGCCCGCGCGCTCCATCTCCTGGACGGCGGCCAGCTTGTCCTGCGGCAGCAGCCCGGCGCGCACGTCGTGGATGCCGGCCTCGGCGGCGAGGTGTGCGGCGGCCCGGGGGTTGTCGCCGGTGAGGAGTGCCGGGGCGGTGCCGGTGAGCGTGGCGAGGGCGGCGACCGTGGCGGCGGCGTCCGGGCGCAGTCGGTCGGCGATGCCGAGCAGTCCGGCCGAGGCGCCGTCGACGACGACCAGGACGGCGGTGCGGCCTGACTCCTCCAGTTCCGCGACCCTTTCGAGGGCGTCGTCCGTCAGCCGGGCCGGGGCACCCACCGCGACCGCGTGGCCGTCGACGACGGCGGTCACTCCCACGCCCGGCGCGGAGGCGAAGTCCTCCGCATCGGGCAGGTCGAGGCCGCGCTCACGGGCCGCTTCGACGACCGCCCGGGCCAGCGGATGCTCGCTGGGCCGCTCGGCGGCTGCCGCAAGGGTCAGCAACTCGCCCTCGTCCAAGCCGGATTCCGGCAGCGGCCGGACGTCGGTGACGCGCGGGCTGCCTTCGGTCAGTGTGCCGGTCTTGTCCAGTGCGACCGCGTCCACCTGGCCGAGCCGCTCCATCACCACGGCCGACTTCACCAGCACACCGTGCCGTCCGGCGTTGGCGATGGCCGAGAGCAGGGGCGGCATGGTGGCCAGCACGACCGCGCACGGCGAGGCCACGATCATGAACGTCATGGCGCGCAGCAGTGCGTCGGTGAGCCGCTCGCCGAAGCCGAGCGGCACCAGGAAGACAGCCAGGGTCGCGGCCACCATGCCGAGCGAATAGCGCTGTTCGACCTTCTCGATGAAGAGCTGCGTGGGCGCCTTCGTCTCGGACGCCTCCTGCACCATCCGGACGATCCGGGCGATCACCGAGTCGGACGCGTCGCGCTCGACGCGGACCCGCAGGGCTCCGGTGCCGTTGAGGGTGCCCGCGAAGACCTTGTCGCCCGGCTCCTTCGGCACGGGGAGCGGCTCGCCGGTGATGGTCGCCTGGTCCACCTCGCTCGCCCCGTCCAGCACCCGGCCGTCGGCGCCGACGCGCTCTCCCGGACGGACGAGGACGATGTCGCCGACTGTCAGCTCCTCGACGGGGACGACCTGTTCGCCGCCGTCGGGAGAGAGCCGGGTGGCCGTGGCGGGGGCCAGGTCGAGCAGGCCGCGGACGGAGTCGGCGGTGCGGGCCGTGGCCAGCGCCTCCAGGGCGCCGGAGGTGGCGAAGATGACGATGAGCAGGGCGCCATCCATGACCTGCCCGATCGCGGCCGCACCCAGTGCGGCGACCACCATCAGCAGGTCGACGTCGAGGGTGCGGTCCTTGAGCGCCTTCAGCCCCTCCCAGCCCGGCTCCCAGCCGCCCGTGGCGTACGACACCGCGTACAGCGGGCCCCAGGCCCAGGCGGGGGCGCCGGTCAGCTGGAGCGGCAGCGCGAGCAGGAAGAAGGCGGTGGCCGCCGCGGCCCAGCGCGCCTCGGGGAGCGCGAGGACACGGGTGCGCCGCCGCGGCACGGTCCCGGGGCGTGCGTGCTCCGCCCGTTCGACCGGCCGCGGCGTGAGGGTGGAAGTCATCAGTGGTCCTTCTGGCAGGAACGCGTAGACTCCTCACCTTACAGGAACACATGAAGACTCATTCATACCTTCATGTAGCCGGGGACGAGCGTCAGCGCAGCTTGTCCTTGGCCTTGTAGTAGGCGCCGCCGAACGGCAGGAACCAGGGCGTTCCGTTGTAGAAGGGGACCGGGACCTTGGGGAAGCCGAGGCCGCGCAGCGGGTTGGCCTCCGGCTTGCCGTCCATCATCTCGGCGACCGCACGGCCCATGTAGGTGGCCATCTGGACCCCGTGGCCGCAGTAGCCCATCGAGTAGTACAGGCCGTTCGCTTCGCCCGCGTGCGGGAGCCGGTCCCAGGAGAAGCCGACCATGCCGCCCCACACGTAGTCGATGCGCACCCCGGCGAGCTGCGGGAAGATCTCCGTCATCTCCCGCTTCAGGATGTCGCCGCTCTTGACGTCGGAGGCCGGGTCCGAGGGGGCGAAACGGGCCCGGCCGCCGAAGGCGAGACGGTTGTCGGGGGTGAGGCGGATGTAGTGGCCGATGTTCTTGGAGTCGACGACCAGGCGGCCGCTGGGGATCAGTTGCTTGGCGCGCTCCTCACCGAGGGGCTCGGTGACGATGATGAAGCTGCCGACGTTGATGAGCCGCTTGCGGAACCACGGCAGCGCCTTGTCGGTGTAGGCGTCGGTCGCGGCCATGACCTGCTTGGCACGGATGCTGCCGTTGAGGGTCTCGACCACGAACCCGCCGCCGTGCAGACGGGTGAGGCCGGTGGCGGCGTTCCGTTCGTGGATCTCCGCGCCGGCGCGCTCGGCGGCCTCAGCCATGCCATGGACGTACTTGCCGACGTGCAGGGCGGCGCTGAGCGGGTCGAGCAGGGCGCCGTGGTAGTAGTCCGAGCCCAGCTCGGCCTTCAGGTCGCCGCGGGTCAGCAACTGCGTCTCGTGGCCGAAGTTGTCGGCCAGGTCGCGCTGGGTGGCCTTCATCGACTCGAAGTGCTGGGCCTTGAAGGCGACTCCGAGGCGTCCCGCACGGTTGAAGTCGCAGTCGATCTTCTCGGTGCGGGTGATGTCCTCGACGACGTCGACCGCGTCGCGGAAGGAGTCGTACAGCTCGCGGGCGCGCTCCTGGCCGTAGCGTTTGCGGGCCTCTCCGACGCCGATGGTGAGGCCCTGGGTGCACATACTGCCGTTGCGGCCGGAGGCGCCCGAGCCGACCTTGTCCTTCTCGACGAGGACGACCCGGGCTCCCTTGCGGGCGGTGTGGTAGGCGGTGGACAGGCCGGTGAGGCCGCCGCCGATGACCACCACGTCCGCCTCGTCGGGCAGGTCCTTCCCGGAACGGTCGGGCAGGGCGGGAGCGGTGTCGAGCCAGTAGGGGATCTGCTTCATGGCGTGCGTCCTGTCGTGTTCTGGGTCCTGTGTCGCCGTGTCTCCGGGCCCGTCAGCAGCCGAGCAGCTTCGGCAGGCCCGTCATGTCGGGCAGTTCGTCGTACGGCTGGTAGTGGGCGCTGCCGGGGCGGCCGAAGCGGTTGATCCACACGCGGCGCTTCAGGCCGAGGTCGCGGGTCGGGATGTGGTCGTACTCCCAGCCCTGGGCGGTGTGGATGACCTGGGACGGCTCGACACCCATGGTCTTGAAGGCGTGCTCGAAGGTCTGCCGGTCCGGCTTGTAGGCGCCGGCCTGCTGGGCGGTGATGACGTGGTCGAACTCCACGCCGATGTTCTCGACGTTGCGCGCGATCAGGTTGTCGTCGGTGTTGGAGATGATGGCGATCTCGTACTTGGTCTTCAGCTGCCGCAGGGCGTCCGGGACCTCCGGGAACGGGCCGAAGGTGGGGACGGCCTCGACCAGGGCGTCGCCGTCGGACTCGCGGTACTCCAGGCCGTGCAGGCGCATGGCGTTGCGCAGGCTGGAGTGCAGGATCTCGTGGTACGGGCGGTAGGCCTCCAGGACGGCCTGGAAGCGCATGACGCGGAAGTCGTCGAGGAACTCGTCGACGTCGAGGTTGTCCAGATCCAGCCGGTCCTCAAGGACCTTCAGGGTGGTGGGGCCGAGCTGGAAGTCGACAAGGGTGCCATAGGCGTCGAAGGTGACGATCTCTCGCATGATGTCTAGCCTCATTTCGCGGATTCGGACGGGGATGCGGTGGCTTCAGACGACGCGTTCGGCGGGCGTGACGATCGCGTCGAGGGCGGCCAGGTCGGCCGTGTCGGGGATCCAGTCGGCCGCCGCCGCGTTGGCGGTGACCTGGGCTGGGTTCATGGCGCCGCAGATGACAGAGCCGACCGCGGGCAGTGCGGCCAGTCCGCCCACGGCGACCTGGAGGAGGGTCAGGCCGCGCTCGGCGGCGTACGCGGTGAGCGCCTCGACGCGGTCGAGGGCCGCGTCGGTGAGCCAGCCCTCACGCCAGGAGAGCCGGCTGCCGGGCGGGGGCTGCTGACCCCGGCGGTACTTGCCGCTGAGCAGGCCGTTGGCCAGCGGGTAGTACGGCAGGAGACCCATGCCGTGGCGCAGGCAGGCCGGGATCAGGTCGTTCTCCACGCTGCGGTCGAGCAGGTGGTAGCGGGCCTGGGTGCTGACGAAGGCGTCCGTGAGCTGCTCGGCCTGGAGGTTGGAGCAGCCGATGTACCCGATCTTGCCCTCGTCCACGAGTTCCCGCAGGGCGGCGACCGTCTCCTCCAGCGGGGTGACGCCGTCCGGCTCGTGGTACTGGTACAGGTCGATCCGGTCGGTGCCGAGCCGGCGCAGGGAGGACTCGACGGCGTACCGGATGTACGCGCGGGCGCCGCGCCGACCGTACTGGTCGGCCTCCGGCCCCATCTCCATGCCGAACTTGGTGGCGAGGACGACGTCGTCACGACGGCCCTTGAGGGCGACGCCGAGGAGGCGTTCACCGTCGCCGCGGGCACCGCCGCTCTCGCCGAACCCGCCGTACATGTCGGCGGTGTCGAACAGGGTGATCCCCGCGTCGAGGGCCGCGTGGACGACGGCCTTCGTGCCGTCCTCGTCGAGGCGGGAGCCGAAGTTGTTGCCGCCGACGCCGACGACGGAGACGGCCGGGCCGCGTTCGCCCAGGGTGCGGTATCTCATGACCGGCTCCCGAATCCGATGCAGACGTTCTTCGTCTGCGTGTAGCTCGCCAGCGCTTCGAGGCCCTTCTCGCGGCCCCAGCCGCTGTGCTTGTAGCCGCCGAAGGGCAACTCGACGCCGGTGCCGACACCGGTGGCGTTGACGTAGACCTGTCCGGCCCGGATGCCTTCGGCCAGGCGCATCGCCTTGTCGATGTCGCGCGTCCAGACGTAGGAGGACAGGCCGTACGGGCTGTCGTTGGCGATCGCGAGGGCGTCGTCGGCGTCGTCGAAGTCGATGACGGTGACGACGGGGCCGAAGATCTCCTCGCGGGCGCACCGGGCCTGGTTGGTAAGACCGGTCAGGACGGTCGGCTCGACGTAGTAGCCGTCGGCGAGTTCGGGGGCGGCGGGTGCGCCTCCCCCGACCCGCGCCACGGCGCCTTCCTGACGGGCCAGTTCCAGGTATCCGAGGACCCGGTCGCGCTGCCGGGCGGCGACCAGCGGGCCGATGTCCGGGTCGGTGAGACCCGGCCCGACGCGCAGGCCCGCGATCTTCTCGGCCAGCCGGTCCAGGAACTCCTCGGCGCCGCGCTGGAGCAGCAGCCGGGTGCCCGCCGAGCACATCTGCCCGGCGTTGCTGAACGACGCGCCCAGGATGGCCTTCAGCGCCAGGTCGAAGTCGGCGTCCGCGAAGACGACGAACGGCGACTTGCCGCCCAGCTCGGTCACGGAGGGCACCACATTGGCGGCGGCCGCCTGGGCGACCTTGATCCCGGTCGGCACCGAGCCGGTGAAGGTGACCTGGTCGATACCGGGGTGCCCGGCGAGGGCCGCGCCGGTCTCGCCGTCACCGGGTACGACGTTCAGCACGCCCGGCGGCAGCCCGCACTCCAGTGCGATACGGCCGATCTCCAGCGGGGTGAGCGGCGCCTCCGGGGAGGGTTTGAGCACCACCGTGCAGCCTGCGGCCAGGGCGGGGGCGGACCCCCGAGCGGTGTTCTGGAGCGGGTAGTTGAACGGGATGATCTGGCCGGAGACCCCGATCGGCTCGCGGACGGTGTAGTCGATCAGGCCGGGTCCGAGGGGGATCGTGGAGCCGCCGAGCTTGTCGGCGATGCCCGCGTAGAACTCGAAGTAGCGGGCGGCGGACTCGACATCGGCCTTCGCCTGGCTGAGCGGCTTGCCGACGTCCTGGCACTCCAGGCGCGCCAGCCACTCGCCCTCGCGCCGGATCGCCTCCGCGATGCGGACGAGGAGCCTGCCCCGGTCCGCGGCGCGCATCCGGGCCCACTCGGACGAGGTGAACGCCGCGCGCGCCGCCGCCACCGCCTGGTCGACGTCGGCCGGGCCGGCGTGGGCGACCTCGGCGAGGGCCGTGCCGTCCGACGGGTCGAGGACCGTGAAGCTCCGGCCGTCGGCGGCGGAGACCTGCTTGCCCTCGATCAGCAGCAGTTCGGTCAGCGGGAGTTCGCCGCTCATGGCTGGATCTCTCCCTGCACCTCACCGAAGATGACCACCTCGTCGCCCGGACGCACGGTGCGGATCCGGCGCACCCAGAGCACGATGCCGTCCTGCGGGGCGCGGACCTCCTCCAGCGTGTTGCCGTAGTGGTCGACGATCTGGGCGATCAGGTCGCCTTCCTTGCAGGTCTCACCCGGCTCGGCGTGGCCGAGGAAGAAGCCGCCGGCGGCGGACCGGGCGAAGGTGCCGGAGACGGTCGTGTAGCTGTCGCGCAGGTCCGCCTCGCCGTCGATCATGCCGAGTCGGCGCATGATGTTGCGGATCGAGTGGACGTGCAGGGCGACGTTCTGCTCGCGGTAGGTGCCGCCGCCCGCCTCGATGGTGACGGCGGGCTTGCCGGCCGCGAGGGTGGGGTGGCGGACCGTGCCGCCCCACTTGCCACCCTTCCAGACCAGCTCGT
Source organism: Streptomyces violaceus (assembly GCF_036014075.1). NCBI lineage: Bacteria > Bacillati > Actinomycetota > Actinomycetes > Kitasatosporales > Streptomycetaceae > Streptomyces > Streptomyces violaceus. The sequence goes on along the minus strand of NZ_CP107911.1, from coordinate 8,377,424 downwards.
GACCGGCCGCGAGGGCGAGGTCGGTCGCCAGGTCCTCGTAGCCGCCCTGAAGGATGACGAGCGGGGCGATCTCGCCGAAGGTGCCGCCGGTGTGCAGGTCGACCAGGGCGTCGATGGCGGGGACGACCTGCTCGACGAAGGTGGCGGCCAGGCGCAGCGAGTACGAGCCGTCCGCGTCACCCGGGAAGATCCGGTTGAGGTTCAGGTAGTCCAGGCCGCTGGTGCGGGCCGCCGCCTCGAAGGCGGGGGTGTTCATGCACGGGATGCCGACGAGGGTGCCGCGCAGGCCGGCCGGGTCGATCGCGGCGAGGACGCGGCGGATGGCCTCCTGGCCGTCGTACTCGTCACCGTGGACACCGGCGTCCACGCACAGCACCGGGCCGTCCTCGGTGCCGTTGACGACGATCAGCGGGATGCCGAGCTCCACGCCGTAGGAGCTGGTGCCGACCGGGATCAGACCCTGGGCGCGCTCGCCGGGGGCGACGGTCAGGGGACCTATGGAGTACATGTCGTTCCTTTCAGAAACGCTGTCGGAAGGGGGTCAGAGGCGGGCGGAGGCCTCGTCGAGGGTGTCCGCGATGATGTCGGCGATACGGTCCAGAAGTGCGCGGTCGCTGATCAGCGGGGGCGCGATCTGCACCAGCGGGGCGGCACGGTTGTAGACGCGGGCGAGCAGCCCGGCCTCGCGCAGCCGGCGCGGGATCAGGTCGGCGACGAGCGCGGCGCGCGCGGTGTCGCTGAAGCCGCCGTCGTCGAGGTCGCCGACGAGTTCGAGGGCGTAGAAGTATCCGGCGCCGCGGACGTCACCCACGATCGGCAGGTCCCCGAGAGAGGTCATGCGCTGGGCCAAGTGGTCCTGGTGGCCGCGGACGTTCTCCAGGATGCGGTCCCGTTCCATGATCTCCAGGCTGCGCAGGGCGATGGCCGCGCTCAGCGGGTGGCCGCTGAAGGTGTAGCCGTGGTTGAGGACCTCGCCGGGCTGGTTGATCACCTCGGCGACGCGGTCCGAGACCAGGGTCGCGCCCATGGGGGCGTAGCCGGCGGTGATGCCCTTGGCGACGGTGACGATGTCCGGCCGGGCGCCGTAGCACTCGCCGCCGAACCACTCCCCCAGTCGGCCGAACGCGGTGATCACCTCGTCGGCGACCAGCAGGAAGCCGTACCGGTCGGCCAGTCGGCGCAGGCCCTCCCAGTAGCCGGCGGGCGGGGTGATGCAACCGCCCCGGTTCTGCACCGGTTCCGCGATGAGTATCCCGACCGACTCCGGTCCCGCCGCGAGGACCGTGGCCTCGACGTCCGCGAGCAGGTAATCGGTGAAGGCCGCCTCGTCGAGCGGCTGTTGCAGGGCCGCGTGGTTGGTGTTGGCGACGAAGTGGGTCTCCACTGCGGGCGGCCCGTACGGCTCGGTGAGGCCGGGGTCGTCGGTGAAGGACAGCGCCCCGAGGGTGAGCCCGTGGTAGGCACCGCGCCGGGCGATCGCCTTGATCCGGCCCGTCTCGCCGCGCAGGGTGTGGTACCTGCGGGCGATCTTCCACGCGGTCTCCACCGCCTCGGCACCGCCGCCGCTGAAGAACACGTGCTCGATGCCGTGGGGGGCCAGGTCGGCGAGGCGCTCCGCGAGAGCCAGGCCGGTGGGGTGCGCGGAATCCGACCACAGAGGGCTGTAGCACAGTTCGCGCAGCTGCTTCTGGGCCGCTTCGGCGATCTCGTCGGCGTAGGAGTAGCCGATCTGGCAGCAGTACAGCCCGGACAGGCCGTCGATGAAGCGGTTGCCGGCCGCGTCGTCGACGTAGGGGCCCTCGCCGTGGCGCACGACGAAGAGGTCCTTGCCGGGTTTAGCGAGCGATCCGTTGGCGGTCATGTTCAGCAGCAGGTGCCGCTGAGCGGTGGCGGTCATACGGCCTCACCTCCGGGCGCGGCGATCCCTGCCGTGTTCTCGACCGACAGCAGGGAGTCCTGCCGTCCTGAGCCGAGCCAGCGCACCAGGGCCACCAGGGCGAGGGCGAGGATCGCGAAGGCGATCAGGATCGCGCTGATCGCGGTCACGCTGGGATCGATGTCGAAGGTCAGGGAGTTGTAGATCTGCACCGGCAGGGTGACGGTGCCGACCGAGGACAGGAACTGGGAGATGTAGAACTCGTCGAAGCTGGTGATGAAGGAGAAGATCGCGGCGGCGATCATGCCGGGGGCGGCGAGGGGGAAGGTGATCCGCCGGGCGATGGTCAGGCGTCCGGCGCCCATGCTGGCGGCGGCGTCCTCGAGGCGTTCGTCGATCCCGCGCAGGGTCGCGATCAGGATCAGCACCGCGATCGGTGAGGCCAGCACGGTGTGCCCGAGGGCGATGGCGAGCGGGCTGCCCAGCATCGCGGCCGGCTCGAAGAGCAGGAACAGGCCCAGCGCGGTGACGATCTGCGGAATGAGCAGCGGTCCGAGCACCAGGGCGTAGACCGCGGAGCGCAGCGGCAGTTCGCTGCGGGTCAGTGCGGTCGCCGCGGTCACGCCGATGATCAGCGAGAACACGGTGCTCAGGCAGGCAACGAGCGCGCTCAGTGACAGGGCGGCTGGCCATTTGCTGCCGTCGGCGAACAGCGCCTTGTACCAGCCCAGCGTCCACGCTTTGGGCGGGAACGCGGCGAAGGCGTTGTCGCTGAAGGAGGTGACGATGATGACGATGATCGGCAGCGCCAGGAACAGCAGGATGACGGTGGCGACCGCTGTCAGGGTGATCCGTCCGGCGAGGGTTCTGCGCAGCTCCATCATGACGCGCTCCTCTTCTTACGGCTGGCGCCGAGGGAGGTGATGAGCTTGACGAGCAGCAGTCCGGCGAAGGTGAGCAGCAGCAGGATGACGCCCTCGGCGGCCGCGCCGTTCCACTGGTTCTGTTTCATCACTTGCTGGTTGATGAGCGAGGCGATCATCGTCTGCTGCGGGCCGCCCATCAGGGCCGGGGTGATGTAGTAGCCCAGCGACAGGATGAAGCTGAGCAGTCCGGCACTGGCAAGACCAGGGGCGACCAGCGGCAGGTAGACCCGGCGGAAGATGGTCACACGACCCGCGCCCATGCTGGCCGCCGCCGCGAGCAGGCGGCGGTCCACGCCGCGCATCACCCCGTAGAGCAGCAGCACGGTGTACGGAAGCATCACCGAGGTGGTGCCGATGACCACGCCGATCTCGTTGTACAACAGCTGGAAAGGCGCTCCGGGCACCCACACCAGGGTCTCGTTGACCAGGCCCTTGTCACCGAGCAGGATGATCCAGCCGTAGGTGCGCACCAGGGCGCTGATGAAGTGCGGCACGATCACGATCAGCATCGCCACACCCGCCCACAAGGGCTTCAGCCGGGAGATCGCGTTGGCCAGGATGAACCCGAAGAGGAGACTGAACAGCGCCGTCTCGGCGGAGATCCGCAGCGTGGTGAACAGGACGGAGAGGTTGACGCCCGTCAGCGCTTCGGCGTACCAGTGCAGGGTGAGGGAGCCGTCGGCGTTCTTGAGGCTGAGGAACAGCGTGCTGAGGATCGGGTAGACGAACAGCACCAGCAGATAGACGACGACGGGCAGAGCGTAGAGGATCCCGACCCTTGTCCGGCGGGAGGTCAGCAGCTTGCGCGGACGAGCCGGGGCGTTGGCGGTCAGTGTGGCGGTCATGGCTCACCCGCCCTGTTCGACGGGGAAGAGGTTGACGTCGTCCGGGTCGACGGTGATGCCGATCCGCTCGCCGGTCACGGGTCCGCGGCCGGCCGGTACTTCGAGGCGCAGCAGCGGTGCGTCACCGCCGTCGATGCGTACGCCGGCGCGGACCAGGGTGCCGACGTAGGTGGCGGTCTCCACCGTGCCGGTACAGAAACCGTCGTCCGGGGCGCAGGCCCGCAGACGGCCCGGCTGGACGGCGACCTTGACCGGCGTGCCGGAGGCCAGCTCGTGGCGCCGCGCCTTCAGCAGACCGCCGGACTGGTCGAGGCGGACCACGGTGTGTTCATCAGTGTTCTGCAGCACGCGGCCGGGCAGGAAGTTCGCCGCGCCGAGGAAGTCCGCCACGAACGGTGTCCTGGGCCGCTCGAACAACTCGCGGGGCGTGTCGAACTGCTCTATCAGGCCGTTGCGCATCACCGCGATCCGGTCCGACAGCACCAGCGCCTCTTCCTGATCGTGCGTCACATAGATGACGGTCAGGCCGAGTTCCTGCTGGATGGCCTTGATCTCGATCTGGAGCTGGTCGCGGAGCTTCTTGTCCAGAGCACCGAGCGGCTCGTCCATGAGGATCACCGGTGGCCGGTAGACCAGCGCCCGGCACAGGGCCACGCGCTGCTGCTGCCCGCCGGACAGCTCACGCGGCTTGCGGCCGCCGAAGCCGGACAGGCCCGCGATCTCCAGCGTCTCCCCGACGCGCTTGCGGATCTCGCCCTTCGGCACCCCGCGCAGGGTGAGGGGGAAGGCGACGTTCTCGCTGACCGTCAGGTGCGGGAAGAGCAGGTACTGCTGGAAGACGAAGCCGAGGTTGCGCTTCTGCGGAGCGAGCCGGGTGACGTCGCGGTCCCCGACGGTGATGGTGCCGGAGTCGGGTTCGCAGAAGCCCGCGATCATCATCAGGGTCGTGGTCTTGCCCGACCCGGAGGCGCCGAGGAAGGTGACGAACTCCCCGGCGGCGATCTCCATGGACGCCTCGTCGACAGCGACGACGTCCCCGTACGTCTTGCGCAGGGCCACGACCGACAGCGCTTTGCCGGTCGCGGTGGGCAGCTTGCCACCGGCCACCTCGAAGGACGGTGCGACTACACCGAATTCAGCCACGAGCCCACTCCAACCAACGCTTGGTGACGGTCGCTTCGTTCTTGATCCACCAGTTGATGTCCGCGTCGAAGCCCTTGTCGTAGTACTGCGGCGCACCCGCGAGAGCGTTGCGCTCCTCCTTGGTGAGCTTCTCGTAGGCCACCGGAGAAGACGGGTTCGACGGGAAGGTCTTCGCCAGGCGGGCCTGGACCTCGGGCTGCAGCGAGTAGTCCATGAGCTGGTAGGCGGCGTCCACATGGGCGGCGCCCTTGGCGATGCCGTAGCCCTGGAACTGGCGGCGCATGCCGCCCAGCTGCCGCACGACGGGGACGCCCTGCTTCTGCAGGTCGGCGATCCGGCCGTCCCAGACGGTGGACATCGTCACCTCCTGGCGGCTGAGCAGCACACCGGGGAGCGGGCCGCTGTCCCAGAACTTCTTGATGTCGGGCCGGAGCCGGGTCAGCGACTTGAAGGCGCGGTCCAGGTCGAGCGGGTACAGCTTGTCCATCGGGACGCCGTCGGCCAGCAGCGCGAACTCCAGCTCGGGCAGGTCGGCGTCCGGGTTGCACATCGAGCGGCTGCCCTTGAACGCCTTGACGTCCCAGAAGTCCGCCCACGACTCCGGCTTGCGGCCGCCGAAGGCATCGGTGCGGTACGCCATGCACTGGCCGTAGAAGCTGTTGCCGACGGCATGGTCGGTGATCTGGTTCTGCGGGATCTTGGCGCTCTTGAGGCTCTTGATCCGGTCGGGGTCCAGCGTCTCCAGGGCGTCCTGGGCGGCGAATTTGAGGTGGTCCATCATCGAGTTGTTGATGAGGTCGAACTGGGGGCGGCCCTGCTTGATCTGGGCCAGCATCTGGGTGCCCTGGAGGTTGACGACCTGGACGCTGATGCCGGTCTCCTGGGTGAACGGTGTGTAGACCGCCTTCTGGAGAGCCTCCCCGAAGGTGCCGCCGCTGTCGCGGACGACCACCGACTTGCCGCCGCCCTTGGCGCTGCCGGACGAGGCCCGGCTGGTGCCGGTGCCGCAGGCGGCGAGGGAGGGCACGGCGGCGAGGGCGGCGAGGCCGCCTGCTCCGCGCAGGAGCGCTCTGCGGCCGATAATGGGATCACTCATGACAAATCTCCTGAAATGGCGCGTGGGGACCAGCTGTTCGAGGGGAGTGGTGGTACGGGGGGGCGGATCTGTGGGCGGTGCCGGTCAGTCGTGCGGCACCGCGATGGCGGCGAGTTCCGCGCCGGGGGCGACGGTGAGCCCGTTCATGCCGTAGAGGATCTGTCCGGTGGCTGTGGCGGTGACCTTGTGTTCGCTGCCGTCGGCCGGGTCGATGACGCGGCCGACGGGCTGCCCCGCGGTCACCTCGTCACCGGTCGCGGCGTCCGGGTACCACAGGCCGGTGGCCGGTGAGACGACGGAGCCGGTCCAGACCCAGTCGCGCGGCGGCACGGTCACCGGTGCGACGTGCTGCGGCGCGTCGATGACACCGAGGTGGTGCAGCAGCCGGTACAGGCCGTCGAGCAGAGCCCGTGCCTGGGCGGGGTCGCGTTCGCCGAGCTGCCCGGTCTCGATCAGGATGGCGGGGATGCCCTGCCGGGCGGCCGCGGCGTGGCTGTTGCCGCCTTCGGCGTTGCGGCCGAACAGTACGCGTTCGTAGCCGACGGCGTGGGCCATGGCCCGCGTTCTGGCGTCCAGTTCCGCGTCGGAGGTCAGACGGTAGCCGACGAAGTCGAGCAGGGTCTCGTCGATGCCGCCGCTGTGCAGGTCCGCGTAGGCGTCGGCACCGGAGATGACGTGCTCGAACAGCCAGGCCGCCAGCCGCTCGGTGGGCCCACCGGCGGGGTCGCCGGGAAAGACGCGGTTGATGTTGACGTCGTCCAGCGGGGACTTGCCCAGGCGGCCGTCGTACACGGCCGGCGGGTTGGCCACGGGACAGATCACCACCTGGCCGGTGACGTCATCCGGCTCCAGGAACCCGGCCAGGCGGGTGGCCGCGTCGATGCCGACGAACTCGCCGCCGTGGACGCCGCCGGTGATGACGACCCGGGGTCCGGGGCGGGAGCCGTTGACGAGGACGAGGGGGATCTCGACGGTCGTGAGTCCGAGGTCCACGGGGATCACCCCGCGGGTCTTGCGGCCCGGCTCGGCCCGCAGCGGGCCTACGGTGAGTGTCATGTCGTTCCTCATTCAGGCGGTGGTGCGGCCGAGCGTGCTGATGAAGTCGATCGGCTGGGCGGTGCGGTCCTCCAAGGCGAGGTCCGCGGCGATGTCGCCCATGGCGGGCGAGAGTTTGAAGCCCTGCCCGGAGAAGCCGGCCAGCAGGATGATGACTTCCGATCCCGGCAGGGGGCCGACCAGCGGACGGGTGCTGCCGGTGTAGCCCTCCATGCAGGCGGAGACGCGGACCGGGTCGGGGTTCAGACCGGGCAGGTGGCGCCGCGCGATCTCGCTGAACATCTCCAGTTCCTCGGGCACGACGGTCCTCTCCAGCCGGTTCGGGTCGTCCACGGGCCGGTGGTGGGCCTGGGACACGCCGAGCTTGACGGAGAGGCCGTCCGGGGACGGGATCCCGTAGAAGGGGACAGGGCCTCCTCGGCGGATGAAGGCGGGGCGCTCCTCACCGGCCTGATGGTCCTCGTGGGGCAGGAACCAGGCGCTGATCGCACGGTGGACGCGCACTTCCCACGGCAGATCGGGCAGCAGGTCGCCCACCCAGGGCCCCGGTGTGACCACCGCGGCGTCGAAGCGCTCGATGTCGCTGTCCGTACGGATCTCCACGCCTCCCCCTGCGGCGGGACGAACACGCGCACGGGGGTGTAGCGGCGGATCCGCGCACCCAGCTCCTCGGCACGGCGGGCCGCGGTCTGGACCGTCAGCTCCGGGCGGACGAACCCCGCATGCGGGTCGAGGACCGCCAGGTCTCCGTCGTCGACACGGAATTGAGGGAAACGTTTCGCCACGGACTCGGCGTCGATGACCTGGTGGTCGAGGCCGTGTTCGGCGACGACGTCCAGGACGGTACGCGTCTCGGGGTCGTCGGCCGGTCCCATGAACAGGCACCCGGTGAGCCGCCGCAGTTCGCGACCGGTCTCCGTCTGGAGCTGCTTCCAGAGGGCGTCGGCGTGCCGCACGAACGGCACGTACCGGCCGTCGTCGGTCTGCACGCTGCGGAAGACCCGGGTCTCACCGCCGGCGGCGCCGCGGTCGCGACCGGGGGCGAAGCGGTCGTAGGCGACGACCTCGGCTCCGCGGGCCGCCAGCCGCCAGGCGGCCTGGCTGCCGACCGTGCCGGTGCCGACGACCGCGACGCGTTTCCTCGCCATGTGGTTCTCCTTGCCGGATGGCCGGACGTGCCGGTGTAGCCGGATGGTGGTCGGGGCCGGTTCAGGACGTGGTGCGGCCGACGGTCGACAGGAAGTCGATGGGCTGGGAGGAGGTGCCGTCCAGCGCCAGGTCGGCTGCGATGTCCCCGAAGGCGGGCGAGAGTTTGAAGCCGTGACCGGAGAAGCCCGCGAGCAGTACGACGTTGCCGGCGCCGGGCAGCGGGCCGATCAGCGGGCGGCTGCTCTCGGTGTAGCCCTCCATGTAGACGGCCAGGCGGGTCGGGTCCGGGTGCAGGTCCGGCAGGTGGCGGCGGATCTGCTCGGTGAAGATGTCCAGCTCCTCCGGCTGGACGGTGCGGTCCAGCGCGTTGGGGTCGCCGGCGGGCCTGTGCAGCGCGCGGGACAGGCCGAGCTTGACGGAGACGCCGTCCGGGGAGGGCAGTCCGTAGCAGTGCGTGGGGGTCGTGCGGATGAACGCGGGGCGCTCCTCACCGAACCAGGCGTCGGTCGTGGGGACGTACCAGGCGCTGATCAGGCGGCGGATGTCCACCTCCCACGGCAGGTCGGGAAGCAGGTCGTTCACCCAGGGGCCGACGGTGACGACGACCGCGTCGAAGCGCTCGCTGCCGGCGTCGGTACGTACCTCCACCCCGCCGCCGGCCTCGGTGATCTCGCGCACCGGCGTGTAGCGCTCGATACGGGCACCCAACTGCCCGGCGCGCCGGGCTGCGGTCTGGACGGTCAGCTCGGGCCGGATGAAGCCGGCACGGCGGTCGAGCACGGCCGCGTCGCCGTCCTCCAGCCGGTACTGCGGGAAGCGCTTGGCCATGGCCTCGGCGTCGAGCACCTCGTGGTCGAGGCCGTGTTCGGCGATGGACTCCAGGACCGTGGCCATCTGCTGGTGCTCGGTGGAACCCATCAGCAGGCAGCCGGTCAGGCGGCGCAGCTCGCGGCCGGTCTCCTGCTGGAGCTGCCCCCACAGGGTGTCGGCGTGCTTGAGGAGCGGGACGTACCGGGAGTCCTCGAAGTGTGCGCTGCGGAAGATACGGGTCTCGCCGCCGGCGGCGCTGCGGTCGTGGCCGGGGGCGAAGCGGTCATAGGCGACGACCTCCGCACCACGGGCGGCGAGGCGCCAGGCGGCCTGGCTGCCCATGGTTCCCACGCCGACGACGGCGACTCGCTTCCTGGCAGCTGACACGGGGCTTTCCTTTCGTATCGCCGGGGCGCATGCTGAGCCCCTGCGTGAGGCTGTTCGATTCGAGGTGGCTTGCGGGCGGAGGGGGCGGGTCCTTCGAGGGACCTCGGCTCACGGGCGCCGTGTCTCGGAATGCCGGCTGCGTTCTCGGGATCTTCCGGCGAGCCGTGCCACATTGTGGAATGCTGTGCTAGTATCTGGCACAGAGAATGACAGTGGCTCCCAGGGGAGTCAAGAGGTGTCCGCGAGAGATTCTGAGGATTAACAGGGGGAAACCGGATGGAAATGAAGAGCGTCACCAGGTCGCTGCGCATCCTGGAGGCGGTCGCCCAGCATCAGCCGGTCACCGTGGGGGAACTGACGAAGCTCTTCGGCCTGCCGAAGTCGACGGTGCAGCGCACCCTGGTCACGCTGGCCGAGGCCGGCTGGCTGCGGGCCAACCGCAAGGACACCACCCGCTGGGAGATCGGCGCCCGCGTCCTGGCCGTACGGCCCGCCGCGCTCCAGGGGTCCAGCCTGTTCGCCGCGGCGCGCGAGCCCATGGTCCGCCTGAGGGACACGGTGAACGAGACGATCCACCTGTCGGTCCCGGACGCCCTGCAGTGCATGGTCGTCGTCGACCGCGTGGACTGCGCTCACGCCGTACGGACGTTCCACACCGTCGGCGACACCTCACCCCTGCACGCCACCGCGACCGGACGCGCCGTCCTGGCCCATCTGCCGAAGCAGGACGTCGAGGAGTTCATCGCGCAGGGGCTGGAGCGCTACAGCGACACGACGCCCACCGACCCGGACGAACTGCGCGCCGAGCTGGACCGGATCCGCATCGACGGATACGCGGTCAACCGCAACCAGTACCGGCCGGACGTCTGCGCGATCGCCGCGCCCGTCCGCGACGAGGAGGGCACGCCACTGGCCACCGTGGCCATCTCCATGCCCGACTCGCGCTACGACGCGGACCGGCTGCCCGAGTGGGGCCGCCTGGTCGCCGACACCGCCGCGGAGATCACGGGGCGTCGCATGGGCGCCTGAACGAGCACCTCCGATGATGGGCCGGCCCTCACGCATCAGCGTGGGGCCGGCCCTTTTCTCACATCGGGCAACAGTCGCCGCCCTGCGCCCGGCCGGGGAAATGGCCGGGCGCAGGGGGCTGCCCCGCGGGGGCAAGCGCGGCCAGGGCGCTACCACCGTCCATCACCGCGGGGGGTCAGCATGCGTGCCGTATCGTGGAACGCCATGCTAGAATCCGACACGATCACCCCTTCGACTCCGGGAGGGAGTCAAGAGGCCGAGACCGACGAACGAAAACTGACGGGGCCCCGATGGAAATGAAGAGCGTGACCAGGTCGCTGCGCATCCTGGAGGCGGTCGCCCACCACCAGCCCGTGACAGTGGGCGAGTTGACGAAGCTCTTCGGTCTGCCCAAGTCGACGGTGCAGCGCACGCTGGTCAGCCTGAACGAGGCGGGATGGCTGCGGGCCAACCGCCAGGACACCACCCGCTGGGAGATCGGCGCCCGGGTGCTCGCCGTACGTCCGGCGGCCCTTCAGGGCTCCAGCCTGTTCGCGGCGGCGAGGGAGCCCATGATCCGGCTGCGGGACGCGCTGAACGAGACGATCCACCTGTCGGTGCCGGACGCCTTGCAGTGCATGGTCGTCGTCGACCGCGTGGACTGCGCTCACGCGGTACGGACGTACTACGCGATCGGCGACACCTCTCCCCTGCACGCCACCGCCACCGGGCGCGCGATCCTGGCCCATCTGCCGCCCGCCGACGTGGACGAACTGGCCACCCAGAGGCTGGAGCGCTACAGCGACGCGACGACGGTCGACCCGGCCGAGCTGCGCGCCGAGCTGAAGCGGGTGCGCACGGACGGCTACGCCGTCAACCGCAACCAGTACCGCCCCGATGTCTGCGCGATCGCCGCACCCGTCCTCGACGAGGACGGCACACCGCTCGCCTCCGTGGCCGTCTCCATGCCCGACTCCCGCTACGACGCCGACCGGCTGCCCGAGTGGGGCCGCCTGGTCGCCGACACGGCGTCCGGCATCAGCGACCGCCGACTGGGCGCGTGACAGCCCGGCGCGCATGACTGCGCCCCCTGCTGCCGACGGCCGGCAGGGGGCGTGACGCGTTTTCGGGTCAGGAGCGGCCGGCGCTCTGATTGTCGACCACTTCCGCGAGAGCGTCCACGAAACGGTCGAGCTCGCTCTCGCGCATGTAGATGTGGGGCGACACGCGCATGCTGCTCAGGTGCCGTACCTCCCGGTGCTTCACCTGCACCTGGTGCGCGTCCCGGAGCTCCTGTTCCACGGCTCTGGCGTCCAGGCCGTCGACGGAGAACAGGTTCACAGCGCCCAGGGTCTCCGTGTCCAGCGGCGTATGCAGCCTGAACCCGGGGATCGCGGCGGCGCGCTCCACCCCGGTACCGGGTCAGCTCCCGTACGCGCGCGTGGACGGCCCGGGCCCCGATCTCCCGGTGGAAGCGCGCCGCCGGCAGGATGCCGGCCTGCAGGGCCGAGTTGTAGGTGCCGAGGTTCCAGTGGTCGAACTTGTCGACGCGCAGCGGAGGCGGATCGAAGGGGGCCGGCAGGGGCCACGTACGATCGATGGCTCACTCCCTGACGACCAGCATGCCGTTGCCGACCGGCGCGCCCATCCCCTTGTGCAGACTGTAATGAAGAAGTCGCAGTCCAGGTAAGGGAAGCTCACCGGCATCTGCGCGAAGGTCTGGGCGCCGTCCACCACGGTGAGCGTCCCATTGCTCCACATGGTGCGGTCGGGATTCCGGTTGAGCAGGGGCTGCTGCTCCGGGTATGCCGCGCGGACGTGCTCCCAGAAGTCGTCCTGGCCGGGGGTGGGGCTCGCCATGGTGCTCTTCTCCGATGTCATGGGGTCGCCGGTGCGCCGGGCGCCTCGGAAGTGTGCCCCGTGCCCGGGCCGGGGGGGGAGGCCGGGCACGGGGCGACCCGCGGGTGGCCCCCGGGGGGCCGGCCGAGTACGCGGGGGCTTCCCGCGCGGTGCGCGATGGGGCGTGTGTCAGGACGGAAACCCCGTCATCGCACGGGCACCGCGACGTACTGGTACTCCAGGAACTCGTCGATCCCGACGCGGCCGCCCTCGCGGCCGAGACCGGACTGTTTGACCCCGCCGAAGGGTGCGGCCGGGTTGGAGACGAGGCCGGTGTTCAGGCCCACCATGCCCACCTCCAGACCCTCGCTGACGCGCAGCCCGCGGTCCAGACCCTGGGTGAAGACGTAGCCGACCAGACCCCACTGCGTGTCGTTGGCCCGGCTCAGGACCTCGTCCTCGTCGTCGAAGGTGAGGATCGCCGCGACGGGGCCAAAGATCTCCGTGTCCATCAGGCGGCTCTCGGCGGAGACATCCGTGAGCACGGTCGGCGGGTAGAAGCAGCCCGGTCCTTCGGGCGTGCGGCCCCCGACGAGGACCCGGGCGCCGCGCTCCACTGCGTCGGCGACGAGTTCCTCGACCTTGCCGCGTCCGGTCCTGTCGATCAGCGGGCCGACATCGACTCCGTCACGGGTACCGGGACCCACGACGAGCGCGCCCATCCGCTCGGCGAGCCGCCGGCCGAACTCCTCCGCGACCGACCGGTGCACGAAGAAACGGTTCGCGGCGGTGCACGCCTCGCCCATGTTGCGCATCTTGGCGACCATCGCCCCGTCCACGGCCACGTCCAGATCGGCGTCGTCGAAGACGATGAACGGCGCGTTGCCGCCCAGCTCCATCGACGTCCGTACGACGGTGTCGGCGCACTGGGCGAGCAGGATGCGGCCGACGCCCGTCGAGCCGGTGAAGGACAGCTTGCGGATCCGGCCGCCGCGCAGGAGAGGTTCGCAGACCTCGCCGGCGCGGGAGGTGGTCACGATATTCAGCACACCGTCCGGGAGCCCGGCCTCCTTGAGGATCCCGGCCAGGGCGAGGCTGGAGAGCGGGGTCTGCGGGGCCGGCTTGAGGATCATCGTGCAGCCTGCCGCGATCGCCGGGCCGATCTTGCGGGTGCCCATGGCCAGCGGGAAGTTCCACGGTGTGATCAGCAGACAGGGGCCCACCGGGCGGCGGGAGAGCAGCATGCGGTTGCGCCCGTCGGGCAGGGTGGCACAGCCGCCGTCGATGCGGACGGCCTCCTCGGAGAACCAGCGGAAGAACTCGGCGGCGTAGGCCACCTCTCCCTTGGCCTCGGCGAGCGGCTTGCCCATCTCGGACGTCATCAGGTGGGCGAGCTCGTCGGTGCGCTCGATGATGATCTCGTAGGCGCGGCGCAGGATCTCGCTGCGGGCCCTGGGCGCGGTACGGGCCCACTCCCGCTGGGCCTGGACGGCCGCTTCCTCCGCGAGCTTGGCGTCCTTCGGACCGGCGTCGGCGACGTGGCAGAGGATCTCGCCGGTCGCGGGGTCGTCGACAGGCATGGTGGCGCCGTCCGCGGCGTCCACCCAGGCACCGCCGATGAACAACTGGTTCAGTACCTCGGTCATGATGTCTCTCCTGGTTGATCGGCGGCGGGGTCGAGGAGCTCCGCGAGGTGCAGGGCGCGGATGCTCCGGTCACCGGCGAGGTGGTCGATCTGGGTGGCGCAGCTGAAGCCGTCGGCCACGACGGGTCGTCCGTCGAGGGCGTCGAGGCGGGGCTTGAGGGCCAGGTCCGCGACGGCCATCGAGGTGTCGTAGTGCTCCGCCTCGAAGCCGAAGTTCCCGGCGAGTCCGCAGCAGCCCTCGGCCTCGTCGACCGTGCGTACGCCGAGGCGGCGCAGCAGGTCGGCGGGGCGGCGACCCTTGAAGGTGGCGTACTCGTGGCAGTGGGTCTGCAGGACGACGTCCTCGGGCAGCGGTGGCGGGGTCCAGCCCTGCTCCGCGAGGTCGGTGAGGGCGCCGGTGAAGGTGTGGACGCGGTCCGCGACGCGCTGTGCGGCTTCGGTGCCGAGCAGTTCGGGCACGTCGCGTTTGAGGGCGGCGGCGCAGCTGGGCTCGGCGACGATGATCGGCCGGTCGTCGCCGTCGTCGAGGTGGGCGACCGTACGGGCCATGATCCTGCGGGCCACGGACAGCTGCCCGGTGCTGACCCAGGTCAGTCCGCAGCACAGGCCGTCCCGTGGTGTGCAGGGGATGCCGGCGTCGGCGAGCACCCGGCTCGCCGCTCCCGCGACCTGGGGGCGGAAGGCGCGGGTGAAGCTGTCGACGAAGAGCAGGGCCTTCGCCGGCCCCGGGGTCTTCGCCGCACGCAGGGTCTTCCGCAGGGCACGCCGGGAGGCGAAGGCGGGGATCCTGCGCTTCGTCGTCACGCCGCCGAGGCGGGCGAGGAGCCTGCCGAGCGGCCCGCGCAGCAACAGATTGACCGGTCGGGCCGCGTATCCGGCGAGGGCGGAGGTCCTGGGCAGCCAGCCGAGCGAGTAGTGGGAACGGGGCCTGAGCCTGCCCTTGTAGTGCTGGTGCAGGAACTCCGCCTTGTACGTCGCCATGTCGACGCCGACCGGGCAGTCGCTGGAGCACGCCTTGCAGGACAGGCACAGATCGAGGGCGTCCTTGACCTCGGTCGAGCGCCAGCCGTCCTGGACGGCCTCGCCGCGCACCATCTCCTGGAGCATGCGGGCCCGGCCGCGGGTGGAGTCGTTCTCCTCCCCCGTGGCCCGGTAGCTCGGGCACATCACGCCGCCGGAGTCACTGCGGCAGCGGCCGATGCCGACACAGCGGCGCACCGCGCCCGTGAAACCGTCCGTGTCGTGCGGGAAGGTGAACGACGTGTCGAGGAGCGGGAGTTCACGCAGCGCGAGGTCGGCGTCCAGCGGGGCCGGGTCGACGATGACCCCGGGGTTGAGCAGCCCGTCCGGATCGAAGATCCGCTTGAAGGCGGCGAACGTCCGGATCATGCGGTGGCTGTACATGACCTCCAGCAGTTCGCTGCGGGCGCGCCCGTCACCGTGCTCGCCCGACAGGGTGCCGCCGTGCGAGACGACGAGCGTGGCCGCCTCGGACAGGAACCGCCGCATGACGGCCCGGCCGGTGTCCGTGGCCGGGTCGAAGTCGACCCGTACGTGGACGCAGCCCGCGCCGAAGTGCCCGTACAGCACACCGGTCAGCCCGTGCGAGGCCAGCAGCTTGCGGAAGTCGCGCAGGTAGGCGGCGAGGTTCTCGGGGGCGACGGCCGCGTCCTCCCAGCCGGGCCAGGACTCCCCGCCGTCGACGAGACGGGCGGCGAGCCCGGCCCCGTCCTCGCGGACCCGCCACAGCGAGCGCCGCTCGGCCGGGCTCTCGACGACCCGCCCGCCGGTCAGCCGGCCCTGTGCCTTCAGCACGTCGAGCAGTTCGGCGGCACGGCCGTCGACCGCGGCCTGGTCCTCGCCCTCGAGTTCGACGTAGAGCCAGGCACGGCCCTCGGGCAGGCCGGTGACGGAGTCGGGGCCGCGGCGGGCGCGCATGGTGGCGACGATCGCCTCGTCCATGCCCTCCACGGCGCTGGGCGAGAAGCGCAGGATCTCGGGCACGTCCTCGGCCGCGTCGACGACGTCGTCGTAGCCGAGGGTCAGCAGCGCGGATGCCTGTGCGGTCGCCACCAGGCGGACCGTCGCGGCGGTGACGACCGCACAGGTGCCTTCGGTGCCCACGAGCGCGCGGGCCATGTCGAAGCCGTTCTCCGGCAGCAGGCGATGCAGCTGGTAACCGGAGACCTGGCGCGGGATCCGGCCCAGTTCGGTACGGATCGGCTCCAGGTTGTCCGCGATCAGACGGCGTACGTCCGCCTCCAGGCGGGCGACGAGTCCGGCGTCCTGAGGATCGACCGGATGCAGTCCGGAGCGGTCGGCGACGGCCCGCACGCCGTCGGCCGTCACGATCTCCAGGGCCTCGACGTGGCCGCTGGTCCGCCCGTCGCGCACCGACCGGTTGCCGCACGCGTCGTTGCCGATCATGCCGCCGAGGGTGCAGCGGCTGTGCGAGGACGGGTCAGGGCCGAAGTCGAGCCCGTGCAACGCGGTCGCGCCGCGCAGCGCGTCGAGGACGACACCGGTCTCGACCCGCGCGGTGCGGGCCTCGGGGTCGATGTCCAGGATCCGGTTCATGTGCCGGGAGAAGTCCAGGACGACACCGAGTCCGACGGCGTTGCCCGCCATGCTGGTGCCGCCGCCCCGGGCCGTGACCGGGACACCCGCCTCGCGGCAGGCCCGCAGCACCGCGACCACGTCGTCGGCGGTGCGCGGGAAGGCCACGGCCCACGGCAGCACCCGGTAGTTGGAGGCGTCGTAGGCGTACGGGCCCGTCGCCCCCGGGCCGGTCTCCACCCGCAGGCCGGGCGCGATCTCGGCCATCCGGGCCGTCAGACCCGCCAGGTCGCGGGTGGCGGTGCTCATCGGTCTCCGGCCCCCGACGTACCGGCCTCAACCGCGTTCGCCCAGGCCTGGAGACCCTCGTCCACGCCCGCCTCGTCGATGACGAGCGCCGGGATCATACGGACCACCTGGTTCCAGGCGCCGCACAGCAGCAGGAGCAGCCCCTCGTCGACGGCGGCGCGCTGCACCCGTGCGGCGGTCTCGGGGTCGGGGCTGCCGTCCTCGGTGACGAACTCGGTGGCGAGCATGAGGCCGAGACCGCGGACGTCGCCGATGCCCGGGGTCCGGTCGGCCACCGCCTCCAGGCCCTGGCGCAGCCGCTTGCCCATCGCCTCGGCGTTCTCGACGAGCTTCTCGTCGCGTACGACGTCGAGGGTGGCGCAGGCAGCGGCGCAGGCGACGGCGTTGGCGCCGTAGGTGCCGCCCTGCGAGCCGGGCCACGCCTTGGCCATCAGTTCCTCGGAGGCGGCGATGCCGGAGATCGGGAAGCCGCTGGCCAGGCCCTTGGCGGTGACGAGGATGTCCGGGGTGACGCCGAAGTGGTCGTGGCCCCAGAAGCGTCCGGTGCGGCCGACGCCGGTCTGCACCTCGTCGAAGATCAGCAGGAAGCCGTGCCGGTCCGCCCGCTCGCGCAGCCCTTCCAGGAAGGCGCGGTTCGCGGGCACGTAGCCGCCCTCGCCGAGCACCGGCTCGACGATGATCGCGGCCGTGTCGGCGGGCGACGAGATCGTCTGGAGGGTGTAGTCGAGTTCCTTCAGCGCGAAGCGGGTGGCGGTCTCCTCGTCCCAGCCGTACCGGTAGGCCGTCGGGAACGGCGTGACGACCACACCGCTCATCAGCGGGGAGAAACCGGACCGGAAGCGGATCCCGGAGGTCGTCATGGAGGCGGCGGCGACCGTACGGCCGTGGAAACCGCCGTGGCAGACCAGGACGTTGGGCCGGCCGGTGGCCTGGCGGGCCAGCCGCAGCGCCGACTCGACGGCCTCGCTGCCGGAGTTCGAGAAGAACAGGCTGTCCAGGCCGGCCGGCAGCACCTCGCCGAGCTTGTCGACGAGGCGGCGCAGCGGCTGGTGCATGACGGTGGTGTACTGGCCGTGGATCAGCGTGCCCACCTGTTCCTGCGCCGCCGCCACGACCTTGGGGTGGCAGTGCCCGGTGCTGGTGACGCCGATACCGGCGGTGAAGTCGAGGTAGCGGCGGCCGTCCTCACCGTAGAGATGGACGCCCTCGCCCCGGGCAGCCACCACGGGCGTGGCCTGGCGAAGGTGCGGCGACAGTGCGGTCATGTTCGTCTCCCGGCCGTACGTCGAGTTCTGCTTGCGGTGATCTGCGGTGCTGGTCCGACACCCCGAGCATCCGGGCCGCCGCGCCACGCGACAACGCGTGATCTGTCCAGCCGGAACGCGTTGTTCGGACGTTGTGTCAACCACCGGACCCCCCTGGTACCGCCCGCCCCTCCCGTGGACAGCTCTTGCGCAGGTCAGTGCCGCTTGTCAGAGTGACCAGGCATGCAGGGAGCCACCATGAACCCACACCCGCCGAGCGTCGCCGACGTCCTGGCCCTGCCGGTCCTGGCCGCCGGGCAGCCCCAGGTCGTCACCGGGCTGGCCGAGCTGGACCGGCCGGTGCGCTGGGTGCACATCACCGAGCTGACGGACCCGGCGTCCTTCCTCAAGGGCGGCGAACTGGTCCTGACCACGGGCATGCCCCTGCCCGACGACGCCGCGGGTGTCCGCCGGTACGTCGACGAACTCACCGAGGTGGGCGCTGCCGCCCTGGTCATCGAGCTGGTACGGCGCTACCACCGGCCGCCCGACGCCCTCGTCCAGGCCTGCCGCGCCCGGGGTCTGCCCCTGGTCACTCTTGCCCGGGACGTCAACTTCCTGGAGGTCACGCAGGTCGTCCACGCCCTCATCCTCGGCAGCCAGGCCGACGCGATGCGCCGGACCCAGCGGATCCACGAGGCGTTCACCGCGTTGACGCTGCGCGGCGCGGGACCCGAGGACGTGGTGCGCGCGGCGGCGGAGATGAGCGGCCGCACGGTCGTCCTGGAGAACCTGGGGCACCAGGCGCTGACCTGCGAACCGTCGGGGAGCACGGTGGAGGAGGCGCTCGGCGACTGGGAGCAGCGCTCCCGGGCCACCGAGCCCGGTGACCACACCGAGGCGGGCGGCCCGGAGGGCTGGCTCACGGCGCCCGTCTCCTACCAGGGCGAACGCTGGGGCCGCCTGGCCATGCTCCGGGCCCCCGCCGACGGCCCGGCCTTCGGGCCGGAGCACATCACCGTCCTTGAGCGGACCGCGATGGCCCTGACCGTCGCCCGGCTCATCCACTCCACGCCCTGGGAACACACGGCCCACCGCACCGCCCTGCGAGAGCTGGCCGAGCAGCGCCACCACTCCCCCGAGGACGCCCGTGCCCGCTGCGCCGCGCTGGGCCTGCCCACGGAGGGCAGCCGCTACCTGGCGATCCTCGTCGACCTGGGCCCGGGTGCCGAGGGAGGCGAGCTGGAGACCCGGCTGCACGGCGAACTCCGATCGGCGGGGGTCCCGGCCCTCGTCGGCGAGCTCTCCCCCGGCCGCCTCGGCATCCTGCCGGCCCTGCGTCCTGACCGGCCCTGGCGCCCCGTGGCGGAACGGCTGTGCCGCATCGCGCTGGGGCTGGTCCCGGGGGCGATCGTCGGCGTCGGCTCGGAGGTGGCGGACCTCGCCGACACGGCACGCTCCTTCCGGGAGGCGGCCCGTGTCATAGAGGCCACCCCACCCGCCCAGCCCCTTCCCCCGGACCGCTCCTTTCACGAGCTGCCGGACATCGATCTTCGCCGCCTGCTGTACGCCCTGCGCGAGGACACGCGCATCCAGGACTACACCGAGCGCCGGCTGGGCCGGCTCATCGACCACGACACCCGGCATGGCACCGACCTGCTCACGACCCTGGGCCACTACCTCGACGCCGCCGGCAACAAGACCACCGCGGCCCGTCGCGGCGGTCTGTCCAGGGAGACCATGTACCAGCGCCTGCGCACCATCGAACGCCTCCTGGACTCCGACCTCGAGTCCGGCGAACGACGCACCGAGCTCCACGTGGCACTCACGGCGTTGCGTGTCCTGCGCGAGGGGTGACGGGGCCTCAGCCGCGGACCAGCCGCCACTCCTGTGAGCCGTCCGCGACCTCGTTCTGCAGGGTCAGCGGCGCCCCCCGGGAAGCTCCCGTCAGATACAGGTCCTTGTTCTTCACCGCTTGGAGCCTGTAGTACCCACCGGTGGTTCTGATGAGATTCCAGCTGCCCGCGGCGCTGTCGTCGACCCACTGGCCGATCCGCTGCCCGGCGGAAGCGGTACCGGTCCAGATCGCCGCCGCCCGGCCGCCCGACTTGTTCAGCAGGGTCGTACCGCCCCGCGGTTCGCTCACCACGTGCCAGTACTGGGTGTCCTTGTTCGCGGCCGAACCGGCGTCCTCCAGACGGACGTCGGGGACGTCGCCGTTGCCGATGTTCGCGTCGTTGGTCCTGCCCCCGGTGCCGATCACCTGCCCGGTCCTGCGGTTCACGAGCCGGTGGTAGGCGCCCTCCGAGCGGCCGAGGTCGACCTCGGCGTGGGCGATCACCGACGTGTCCTGGTTGTTGAGGATCACGATGCGGCCGGTGCCCTCGACGTACTGCAGGTTGCGGCTGTATCCGGCCCGCGAGGTCGTCTGGTACTCCTTCCACACGCCGTCACCGCGTCCGCTCTCGTTGACCCACACGTTGCCGCTGCCCGCCGCGTTGTAGACCAGGCGCCCGTCGGGTAGCCGGATGACCACGGGGCTGCCGTTCGTGCCGAGCGGGCGGGAACCGGTGTCGACCGGCAGGGAGGTCACGCCTTCCCCACTGGGCGAGCCCCGGTAGAACTTCAGCGGGTCGTCGGCGAGCACGTACCTGGTGTTGGTTCCGCCGCCCCAGTACTCGAAGGTGAGCAGCCACTTGCCGTCCGAGGTCCGGACGACGTTCGTCATGCCCGGCCGCCCGCCCCCGATCTCCGTCTTGCCGCCGCCCATGTCCTGGGTGAGTCCGGCGATGTCGACGACGGGATCGCTCCACTTGGCGTCGCGGCCGTCCCAGGTCTTGTGGACGAGGATCTGACCGTGCGAATCCGGGGCCGTGCCGTTCGCCGGGTCCGGTGTCGGCACACCGGTGACGGGATCAAAGCCGAGGTAGTCGTTCTCGTCGGAGTAGTAGCAGACGAGCCGGCCCTTGTGGACCATCAGGTACGGCTCCCAGAGGGGGTCCACCTGCCGGTGCGTGTTCGCGGCGGCGACGTTCCGGCCGACCGCGCCGGCGCTGCCGCCCTGCCAGCCGCCGGTCGCGATGACGTTGACGACCTTCCACGTGCGGCCCTCGTCCGTGCTGGAGTACAGGGCGATCGCCAGGTCCTTGCGGTCCCCGTCGTTGGACGGCGTCCAGTTCGGGTCGGCTGCCTTGTGCTCCTTGTAGTAGTGGTCGTCGCCCGACACGACGCTCGCGAGGAGCAGCGTGCCCTTCTTCAGCTTCCCGACGGCCTGCGGCAGCACGTAGAGGTACGGGTTGGTCCAATTGCTCGTGTACTTGGCGTACTTGGGGTCGCTGGAGAGGTATGCCGGGGCCTTGACCTCCGACAGCGGCTGCCAGGACGTGCCGTGGTCGTCGCTCCTGTGGACCGGGAGCGTCTCGCCGTCGGCGCTGCCCGTCTCCGGTACGACCGTGGCCTTCTCGAACGAGGCGACGAGACGTCCGCTCGGCAGTTGCGCCGACTTCGGATAGACCGCGCAGTTGCCCCGGCCCTTCAGGCACGGCTCGTCCCCGAGCTGGTACAGGATGCCGCCCGTCGGGTTGTAGGCCTGGGCGGTGGCCATGGGTATCGCCAGCAGCGCGGCGGCCGCTGTGATGCTGCCGAGCACCTTGGCCGGTCTTCCTCCGTACATGGCCCCTCCACCTTCGGCGTTGTCGTATGACTGCGCAGTCAGAGGGGAGTCTGTGGGGGCGTGACGCCGCAGTCAAGACTCCGGCGACATCTGGTGAGGGAGGGCTCCGATGACGGTCGTGTGCGGTGAAGGGGGCGGCTCTTGAACGCCCGTGGGCGGATCGTCGCCGTATGGGCGGGGCTGTGCCTGGCCGGTCTCGGTGCCACCCTCGCCCTCAATGGCCCTGCGTCCACGGACGAGTCGGAGTCCCCCGCCGGCGAGCCGATGCCGACCGGCACACAGGCCTTCGACTGCCAGGAGATCGCCGCCTTCATCGAAGAGGCCCGTGCCGAGGCCGGTCGCGAGCGGCGGGACGCGGTCGACTCGTCGCCGACCGCGGCGTACCAGTCGGTCATCGTCGGGGACGTGGCCGTGCCGGAGGAGTGCGCGGACGAACTCGAGGATCTCGGTGGGGAAACACCCTGAGCGCGGGCGCCGAGGAGCAGATCGCCGTCGCGGAACTCAGGTGTCGTAATCCACCGTCAGGGCGTCGGAGACCGGGAATGACTGGCAGGTGAGGACGTAGCCCGCGTCGACCTCGGCCGGTTCGAGGGCGAAGTTGCGCCGCATGTCGGCCTTGCCGTCGGTGACCAGGGCGCGGCAGGTGCCGCAGACGCCGCCCTTGCAGGCGAACGGCAGGTCCGGGCGGGTCTGCTGGGCGCCTTCGAGGATGCTCCGTTCCCGGGGGAGGGCGGAGGTGGTGGAGCGGCCGTCGAGGGTGACGGTGACCTGGCTGACCGGGCCGGTCGGGCCGGTCTCGGCGTGATGGACCTCGCGCACGGGCTCGTCGTCGGCGTAGAACAGCTCCTGGTGGACGCGGTCGGCGGGCACGCCGAGTCCGGCCAGGACCTGCTGGGCGGCGCGGACCATGCCGTGCGGGCCGCACAGCCACCAGTGGTCGGCGGAGGGCGCGTCCACCAACGCGTCGATGAGGGCCGACAGCCGGTCGGCGTCGAGACGGCCGGAGAGCACCTCGGCCTCGCGGGGCTCGCGGGAGAGGACGTGGGCGAGCTGGAACCGCGTCGGGTAAAGGTCCTTCAGGTCGGCGAGCTCGTCGGCGAACATCACGGTGCCGGTGCGGCGGTTGCCGTAGAGGAGGGTGACCGTCGAGCGGGAGTCGGCGGCCAGGACGGACTCGGCGATGGAGACCATGGGCGTGATGCCGGAGCCGGCCGCGATCAGGACGTGGTGGCCGGGGGCGCTGAGGTCGGGCGTGAAGGCGCCGGTGGGTGCCATCACCTCGACGGTGTCGCCGGGGCGTACGTCGCGCACCAGCCAGGAGGAGAACAGGCCGCCCGGTACGACGCGTACGCCGATGCGCGGGGCGGTGCCGGCGGGTGAGCAGATCGAGTACGAGCGGCGCTCGTCCCGGCCGTCGATCTCGCGCCGCAGGGTGAGCGACTGGCCGGGCTCGAAGGCGAACTCCTCGGCCAGCTCGGCCGGGATGTCGAAGCTGACGGCTGCCGCGTCCTCGCACAGCGGCTGCACGGCGGCGAGCCGCAGGGGGTGGAAGACCGGACGTCGGCGGGCACGCGCGCGTGCCGCCGGGGCGGGGGCCGGCTCCATCAGGTCGTCCATCAGATCTCCTTGACGTACTCGAACGGCTCGCGGCAGGCGAGGCAGCGCCACAGGGACTTGCAGGACGTGGCGGCGAAGCGGGAGGTCTCCTCGGTGTCGTGGAAACCGCAGCGGGGACAGGGCACCGAGCGGCGGGTCGGCGACAGCACGAGCGGGACCGGGCCCGAGGCGCGCACGGGTGCGGCCCCGGGCGGGGCGATGCCGTGCTCGGCGAGCTTGCGCCGGCCGTCCGCCGTGATCCAGTCGCTGGTCCACGGCGGGTCGAGGACGGTGCGGATCTCCACGCGCGCGTAGCCCGCGTCCCTGAGCCGGACGGCCACTCCGGCGCGCATCTCCGCCATCGCCGGGCAGCCCGAGTAGGTCGGGGTCAGGCTCGCGACCACCGTCCCGTCCGGGGTCAGGGACACGTCGCGCAGCACTCCGAGGTCGGCCAGGGTGAGCATGGGCAGCTCGGGGTCGGGCACCTGCTCGGCGATGCGCCGGGCCCGCCGCGCGTCCAGGAGCGTCGTCACCATGTCGCCTCCGGGTGGGCGCGGGCGATGCCCTGCAACTCGGCCAGCAGCGGGGCGAGATGCTCGGTGTGTTCCCCGGTGCGGCCCGAGCCGGGCAGCGGCCGGTAGACGGGCATGGGCAGTCCGGCCGCCTCGGTGACCTGGCGCAGGACGGCGACGACCTCGTCCCGTACGTCGTACGCCGTGAACAGCTCGCCCAGATAGGGCGACACCTGTTCCAGCGCCCTGCGCGTCCGGCGGTGCGACTCCTCGGTGCCGTCACCGAGACGCACCACCCACTCCGCCGCGTACTGCCGGTGGTACGCCAGCTCCTTCACACCCTTGGCGGCGATCGCGGCGAGCACCGGGTCCCGGTGGGCGTTGAGGCGCTCGAAGTACGCGAGGCGCCAGCTCGCGAACACCAGCAGCCGTACGGTCGAGAACGCGAAGTCGCCGTTGGGCAGTTCGGCCAGGCGTACGTTGCGGAAGTCGCCGGCGTCCCGGAAGTAGGCGTAGGCGTCCTCGCCGCGGCCGGTGCCGTCGATCTGGCCCGCGCGGGCGTAGAGCAGGCGGGCCTGGCCGAGCAGATCGAGTCCGATGTTGGCCAGCGCCACCTCCTCCTCCAGCTCGGGGGCCCGGGTGGTCCACTCGGCGAGGCGTTGGGCCGAGACCAGGGCGTCGTCGGCCAGGGTGACGCAGAGGGCGGCCAGTTCACCTGCGTCGACACCGTCGGGCACGGCCGTGTCCACGCCGTGCAGGGGGTCCTCGAAGCCGGTGCCGTAGGCCCAGCGGGTGTCGTCCTCGTGTCCCTCGGCGAGGGTCATGTAGACGTGGTCGTCACTCATGCCCTCTCCTTCAGATGTGTGGGACGTCGGCGGGGATGTCGTAGAAGGTCGGGTGCCGGTAGACCTTGTCGGCGCTGGGTGCGAAGAACGGGTCCTTCTCGTCGCGGGTGGAGGCGGCGATGTGCTCCGAGCGCACCACCCAGATGCTCACGCCCTCGTTGCGCCGTGTGTACAGGTCGCGGGCGTGGGTGAGCGCCATGCGGTCGTCGGCGGCGTGCAGCGAGCCCACGTGGACGTGGTTCAGGCCGCGCTTGCCGCGCACGAACACCTCGTACAGCGGCCAGTCCTGCTTCTCGGACGGCTTCTCGGACGGCTTCTCGGGGGTCATGCCACCGCTCCCTTCTGTGCGCGGGCCGCCTGCTTGGCGGCGTGGGCGGTGGCCGCCTCGCGCACCCAGGTGCCCTCCTCGTGGGCCGTGCGGCGTCGCTCCGTCCGCTGGGCGTTGCACGGGCCGTCGCCCTTGATGACCCGCATCAGCTCGTCCCAGTCGGGGGTGCCGAAGTCGTGGTGCCCCCGCTCCTCGTTCCAGTGCAGCTCCGGGTCCGGGAGCGTCACGCCGAGCTTCTCGGCCTGCGGGACGGTCATGTCGACGAAGCGCTGACGCAGTTCGTCGTTGCTGTGCCGCTTGATCTTCCAGGCCATCGACTGCGCGGAGTTGGGCGAGGCGTCGTCGGGCGGGCCGAACATCATCAGCGACGGCCACCACCAGCGGTCCACCGCGTCCTGCACCATCTCCCGCTGCGCCGCGGTGCCGCGCATCATCGTCATCAGCAGCTCGTAGCCCTGCCGCTGGTGGAACGACTCCTCCTTGCAGATCCGCACCATCGCGCGCGCGTACGGCCCGTACGACGACCTGCACAGCGGCACCTGGTTGCAGATCGCGGCACCGTCCACGAACCAGCCGATCACCCCGACGTCCGCGAAGCTCAGCGTGGGGTAATTGAAGATCGACGAGTACTTCTGGCGGCCCTCGATCAGCCGGTCCGTGAGATCCGCACGGTCCGCGCCCAGCGTCTCCGCCGCCGAGTACAGGTACAGGCCGTGACCGGCCTCGTCCTGGACCTTCGCGAACAGAATGGCCTTGCGGCGCAGCGACGGGGCGCGTGTGATCCACTCGCCCTCCGGCTGCATGCCGATGATCTCCGAGTGCGCGTGCTGCGCGATCTGACGGATCAGTGTCTTCCGGTAGCCCTCCGGCATCCAGTCGCGCGGCTCGATCCGCTGGTCCCGCGCGATCGTCGCGTCGAAGTGCTGCTGGAGAACCGGCTCGGCGCCGTCCGCCCCCGCGGGGCTGGAGCGTGTCGTATCCATCCGTCTCACTTCCCAACCGACCATTCGTTCGGTACATGATATGACAGGCCCGGGCGCCTTGGTAAGCCCTCGACCCTTGACATGCACGGAGTCGGTGGGATTACTTGGCAGCGTCGAAGCTAACCGAATGTTCGGTCGGTAGACAAGGTGGTGCGAGAGGTGACCCATACCGCTGACGCGACGCCGGCCGCGGAGGCGATGTTCGCCGCGGACAAGGCCTCCGGCTGCTACGACGTGAGCGTGCCGCGGGGCGACGGGGTGATCGCGGAATTCCGAGGCCGCAGCCGCACCATCGGGAGCACGAGCGCGAGTATGACGTCGAAGGAGTCGCGATGACCGGGCAGCGGCGAGGTGAGCCCCTCCCCCACGATCTGCTGGACGACGTCGAGCGCCTCACCCGCGAGCAGCTGCGCGAGCTCCAGCTCGACCGGCTGCGCCGAAGTCTGCGGCAGGTCTACGACAACGTGGAGACGTACCGCAAGAAGTTCGACGCCGCCGGGGTCACGCCGGAGGACTGCCGCTCGCTGGAGGACCTGTCCCGGTTCCCCTTCACGACCAAGGCCGATCTGCGCGACACCTACCCGTTCGGCATGTTCGCCGTCCCCATGGACCAAGTACGCCGCGTCCACGCCTCCAGCGGCACCACCGGCCGCCCCACGGTCGTCGGCTACACGGAGAACGACGTGTCGATGTGGGCGGACCTGGTGGCCCGCTCGATCCGGGCCGCCGGCGGGCGACCGGGGCACAAGGTGCACATCTCCTACGGCTACGGGCTGTTCACCGGAGGTCTCGGCGCGCACTACGGGGCAGAGCGCGCCGGGTGTCTGGTGATCCCGGCCTCCGGGGGCATGACCGCACGCCAGGTGCAGATCATCCAGGACTTCGAGCCCGAGATCATCATGGTCACACCGTCCTACATGCTGACGCTCCTCGACGAGTTCGAGCGTCAGGGCGTCGACCCTCGCTCCACCTCCCTGCGGGTGGGCATCTTTGGCGCCGAACCGTGGACGGAGGAGATGCGCCGCGAGATCGAGGACCGCATGGACATCCACGCGGTCGACATATACGGCCTGTCCGAGGTGATCGGCCCGGGGGTCGCGCAGGAGTGCGTGGAGACCAAGGACGGGCTGCACGTGTGGGAGGACCATTTCCTTCCCGAGGTCGTCGACCCGATCACGGGTGAGGTGCTACCCGAAGGCGAGGAGGGTGAGCTGGTCTTCACATCCCTGACCAAGGAGGCGTTGCCGGTCGTCCGCTACCGCACCCGGGACCTGACCCGGCTGCTGCCCGGCACGGCCCGGCCCGCCTTCCGCCGCATCCAGAAGATCACCGGCCGCTGCGACGACATGATCATCCTGCGCGGGGTGAACGTCTTCCCCAGCCAGATCGAGGAGATCGTCCTGCGCACGCCCGGCGTCGCCCCGCACTTCCAGATCCAGCTGACCCGGCGTGGCCGCATGGACCATATGACCGTCCACGTCGAAAGCCGCCCGGGCACGCCCGCCGACCGGCACGAGGCCGCCGCCCGCGCGATCGCGCAGGACGTCAAGGACGGCGTCGGCGTCACCGTCGACGTGGCGATCGTCGAGCCGGAGACGCTGGAGCGGTCCGTCGGCAAGCTTCGTCGCGTGAAGGATCTGCGCGCGAGTTGAGGCCCTATCGCTCGGTCGCCGGGCAGCCGGTTTCAGTGGACTGGTCAGGCAGATAGCGGGACTGTTCCAGTGAGGTGAGCGTGGTGTCGATGGCCCCGCAGATGTCGCGTATCGCGCGGGCCGGGTCGGGCAGGTCGATGTTCCACAGCTCGACGGAGGTGCCCGCGCTGATGGCTAGGGTGTGCCCGTCCGGGCCGAACGTCACGGCTGCTGCGCGGGAACGGGTCGGCAGGGTGCGTCTGATCTGGCTGGTGGCGAGGTCCCAGAGGTGGACTCCTCGTTCGTTGCTCGCGGCCAGGGTGCGGCTATCGGGGCTGAAGGCCAGCGCCGCCACCTCACCGCTGAGACTGAAGCTGTCCTGGAGCTGACCGGTGCGTGCGTTCCACGTCTTCACGGCTCCCTTGGCGCTGCTCGCGCTGGCCAGGGTGTGGCCGTTCGGGCTGAAGGCGAGGGACAGCACCATTCGGGCGCTCGGTTTGATAGTGCGCTGGGTCCGGCCGGTCGTGACGTCGAGCAGTCTGATCTGTTCGTCACCGGCCCTGACATGCACGACGGCTAGTGTGCGGCCGTCCGGGGAGAACACCAGCGTCCTGACGGGTTCGCCGTGGCCCGGGTAGGCGGCGTGTAGTGCGCCGGTCGACAGGTGCCAGATCCGAACCGATCCGTCGTGGCCGACAAGGGCGAGCCGTGTCCCGTCGGGACTGAAAACCGCCGTGTCGATGTTGCGCAGGGCACGCCTTTGAAGAAGGCGGCCCGTGGTGACCTCCCGGACTTCGTTCACCTCGTTCTTGGTGGCCCGGGCAGCCAGGGCGCGTCCGGTCGGGCTGAACCCCACAGCTCCGAAGCGGTGAACCATGAACGGCAGTTGCTCTCTCGGCGGTGCCGGTTCGGTGTCGAGTCTCAGTGTGTCGTCGCGATCGCCGGTCCTGGCATCCCACAGCTCTACCGCCCCACGGCCGGGTGGTGCTTGGCGAACCGTCGCCGCCGTATGTCCGTCCGGGCTGAATGCGATGTCAGAGATGAACGTGGCGGCATCGCCTGGCAGCGTGAGTTGCGGGCGATCGGCAGACAGGCGGTAGACACGGATGGCGGGGTCCCGACTGCTGCTGGTCACCAGGGTGCGGCCGTCCATACCGAGGGCCACGTTCGTCAGCCCTCGAACACGATGACCAACGATCACGGTGCCTCGCGCCGCGCCGGACACGGTGTCCCACAGTCGCACGGTGTCCGCACCGCCCCGGATGGCGAGGGTGCGCCCGTCCGGCGCGAAAGTCACGTCATTCACGCCGATGGGACGGTCACTGATGGTGCGCCGGACTTTGCCGGTGGCTACCTCCCGCAACTGCACCGACGACCTGTCGGGGCGGACCACAGCGTAGGTCCGGCCGTCAGGGCTGATAGCAACGGCATAGCCATCGATCGGGCTCTCGTGGGAGGTCCGGGTGCGGCCGGTGACCACGTCCCACACCCGCACCTGTCCGTTGTAGCCTGCCGCGACGACGGTGTGCCCGTCGGGGCCGAAGGCGACCGCCCGTGGGGCGTCGCTGGTGAAGCTGCGCCGCGTGCGGCCGGTGGCCACGTCCCACATCCGTACAGCCGACCCGGATGCGGCCGCCACGGTACGCCCGTCAGGGCTGAAGGCCATTCCCCTTACCGCACCGTCGGGGACGGTGAAGGTACCGCTTCTCCTGCCGGTGGCCGGATCCCACAGGCCGATCACCGCGCCGGCGTCACCGGAGGTCACGGCTGCGAAGGTGCGTCCGTCGGCGTTGAGCGCCACGACTTCACTGGTTCCAGGGCCAGTGAACGTATGCCGGAGCCGTCCCCCGGGCAGTTCCCAGATCCGCACCTTGCCGTCTTTGCCGTGGGTGGCGACGGTACGTCCGTCCGGGCTGACGGCAAGGGATTGCACGGGTTTCTTTCCGCCGACCAGACGCTTTCGCAGCGGTAACGCCGCAGCGTCATACAGAGCGGCGGCGGCTTCCCGCGTCGGACTGGTGCGGTAGGCATGAACAGCGAGCAGCGAGGCGAGATCGGGTTCAGAATCCAGCAGTACACCGGACTGCGCGGCCAACTGCCGTGACTGAGCCACGTGCTGGGCACTCACCGCGCTCTCCCACTGCCCCACGGCAAGACCCGCGGCGACGAGCGCGAGGCACAGCGCGGCGGTGACCGCGGTGAGCACCAGGCGGTACCGGCGACGGCCCTTCTGCTCATGGGCACGGCTGGCGTCGAGGAAGGCGTGCTCCAGGTCGGTCAGCTCCTCGCGCGGTGCGCCGCCGAAGTGTTCCCGGGCGGCGGCGAGCCGGCTCCCCCGGCACAACGCGCCCTCTTCGCGACCCAGTTCCTGCCAGGCGTGGGCCGCTTCGGTCAGGTCCCGGTGCACACGAAGGCGTTCGCGATCGTCCTCGATCCACCCGCGCAGCCGGGGCCAGGCCGTGATCAGGGCCTCGTGGGCCATGTCGACCGTGTCGCCGTCGAGGGTGAGCAGCCGCGCCGCGGCGAGTGCGTCGACCACCCGGGCGGTGTCGTCCCGGCCGGTGCCGGGCAGTTCCGCACGCTCGACGGGACGACGCGTGTCGGGGGTGCCGTCACCGGGGGCGACCAGACGCAGCAACACCCGGCGGGCGGCAGCCGCCTGGCCGTCGGTGAACCGGCCGTAGACCTCCTCGGCGGTCCTGGCGATCGCGCCGTGCAGGCATCCGGCCGCCTCGTAGCCCGCCAGGGTCAGTGTCTTGCCGCGGCGACGGCGCCAGGTCTCCAGCAGCGCGTGGGACAGCAGCGGCAGTCCGCCCGGCGCGTCGGCGACCTCCTTGACCAGCCGGGCGGTGAGGGCGCGTTCCACGGTCAGTCCGGCGGCCTTGGCCGGTTTGACGACTGCGGCCCGCAGTTCGGCCTGGCTCATCGCTCCGGCCAGGAGGTTGGCATCGCGCAGTGCGTCGGCCAGCTCGCGGTGCTCGGCGCAGCGGCCGTAGAAGTCGCCGCGCACCGCCAGCAGCACCCGCAGGTGGCTCTCCGGCTGGCGGGCTGTCAGCAACAGGTCGATGAAGCGGGCGCGTTCGGCCGCGTCGTGGCAGAGCGTGAAGACCTCCTCGAACTGGTCGACGATCACGAACGTGTCCGCTCCGGCGCTGCCGTCGTGGGGCGTTGCCGGGGTGAGGAGGGGTGCGTGGTTGCGGGCGGGGCGTTCGCCCGGTGTCAGGATCCGGATCGCGGCCGGGCGCAGGTCCGGTTCCTGAGCGTGCTGGAGGACGGGTATCAGGCCGGCCCGTAACAGGGAGGACTTGCCGCTGCCTGAGGGGCCGAAGACCGCGGCGAACCGCCGTCGGCGCAACAGGTCGACCAGGTCGGCGGTGAGCTGGTCCCGGCCGAAGAACAGGCCGCTGTCCCCGGTCTCGAACCGTGCCAGGCCCCGGTACGGCGGGAGGGATTCACCGTCGTCCCGGGAGTCGTCGGCGGCGGACTCCTCCACCGCCTCCCTCCACCGGGCCTCCCATGCGGCCGGGTCTCCGCCGCACGCCTCCGCATAGGCGAGGGCCACCGGCAGCGTCGGCAGCCGCTCGCCTCCCGCCGCCTGCGCCAGCGTGGTCACCGAGTAGCCCGCCCTCCGGGCCAGCGCCCGGTAGGTGATCCCGTCCGCCTCCGCCCTCAGCTTGCGCAACTCGAACGCGAACCGCTGCACCGGTCCCGCCGCCGGATCCACCGGCACCTCATGACGCCCCGCCATGCCTTCCCCCCCTCCGGCCCGCCTTCATTGTCAGGCCGCCAGAACGGTACTGCCGGACAATGATCCAGCCGCTGAACTCGGCCGCATGGAATCCCCACCCCCCGTCCCCGCCTTCCCGACGCATCCCTCGCGGCTGGCCTGGCTTGACGCGTTGCGCGGCATCGCCGCACTCGTCGTGGTGTTCGACCACTCGTCGTACACCTTCATGCCGGAGTTCCGGCGTGAGCTGATGCCGGAGTTCAACACCAGCCGCTACGGCATCATGGTGTTCTTCCTGGTGAGCGGCTACATCATCCCCGCCTCGCTGGAGCGCCGGGGCTGCGTCCGGACGTTCTGGGCCGGACGGATCTTCCGCGTGTATCCGCTGTGGGCGGCTGTGGTCACCGTGCTTCTCGTCCTCGACTTCGCAGGCGTCGCGGAGCTGCGTGACTTCGGTGGGCAGGGCGCCGTCGCCGTGGCGGTCGCCCACGGGACGATGCTCCAGGAGTTACTGGGGACGCCCAATCTCCTGCTCGTCCTGTGGACGCTGTCGTACGAGATGTCCTTCTACCTGCTGGTCGTCGCTCTGTTCACGGTCCGCCTGCACCAGCGGTCCGCGGCGGTCTCGGTCGTCCTGGCCGGGCTCGCCGCCGTGAGCGTGACGGCAGGGGTGGTGCTGCCGGTCTCCGCTCTGTCCGGCCTGGTCGGCACCCGCCCGCTGATCGCGTTCGCGTCGATCGCCATGGTGGCGGCCATCTGTTGCGCGAGCGCCGGGTCACCCGTGCTGCGGGTGTTCGGGGGTGTGCTGGGCGGGGTGCTGGCGCTCATCCTGGTCCCGTTCAACGGGACGGTCCCGCTGTGGGAGGGCCTGGTGATTCTCGCCGTGATGTTCCTCGGCACGGCCGTCTACCGTGCCGAGAACGGTCAGATCGCATGGCGCGACGCGGCCGGCACCGCCGTCTTGGTGGTCGCCTGTGCCGTGGGGAGTGCGTACTGGTACGGCGACGGTGACCATTTCACGCGACGCGGCTGGATCGCCGCGTTCGTGCTGGCTGTGCTCACCTTCGGCGCCGGACTGTGGTCGCGCCGCCTGCGCATACCCCGGGTGCCGGCCGGACTGGGAACGATCAGTTACTCGGTCTATCTGGTGCATCCGGTGCTGCTGGCGGTGATCGACAGCACGATGGGCCGACGGCGGCAGGACAGTCTCGTGCTGGAAGTGGTGTTCTTCGCCGTGCTGCTGCCCCTGTGCCTGCTGACCTACCGTGGCGTCGAAGTGCCCGGCCAGACCTGGGGCCGCAGGTGGGCTCGCCGCGTGCGGCCACGCGACGAGCGTCAGCGGCACCCCGCCTCGCAGGCCGGAGCGTGAGCCGCGGCGCCGGGATCGATCGCTGCGGCAACGGCTGCTTCGGATGCGGCCGGCTTGCGGATCAGGAGCAGGGCCGCGTCGTCGTGCAGTCGGCCGCCGACGTGGGCCAGCAGCTCGTCGTGGAGTGCGCCGAGGGTGCGTGCCGGCTCGTGGGAGGTATGGCGCTCCAGTCCTTCGGCGAGCGGGTAGAAGGCGCGGCCGTGGTCGCGGGCCTCGGTGACACCGTCGGTGTAGAGCAGCAGCTGGTCGCCGTCGGCGAACGGGAGCGCCTGGAGGCCGGGCGCGTGGCCGGCCAGGGCGCGCAGTCCGAGGGGCGGGGACGGCAGATCGGGCTCGACCGGTGTGACGCTGCCCGAGGCGCTCACCAGGAGCGGAGGCGTGTGCCCGCAGTTCACCACCTCCAGATGGCCGCCCGGCGGATATCCGGCGACCACGGCGGTGACGAAGTCGTCGTGGCCGAGATTGCGCGTCAGGCTGCGCTCGATCCTTTCGACCACGGCGAGCAGGTCGGGCTCGTCATGGGCGGCCTCGCGGAAGACACCCAGCACCAGCGCGGCCGTCCCCACGGCGGGCAGGCCCTTGCCACGCACATCACCGACGATCAGCCGCACCCCGTGCCGGGTGGGTATCAGCGCGTAGAGATCCCCGCCGATGCGGGCCTCGGCCGCCGCGGCGCTGTAGCGGACGGCCACCTGGAAGGGACCGACGTTCGCCGGTACGGGCCTGAGCAGCGCGTGCTGGGCGGTCTCCGCGACCGAGCGGACGGCCGCGAGCACCCGTTCGCGGCGCCCGCGCAGCACACTGGCCAGGCCGCTCGCGAGCGTGACGGCCATCAGGGCCGACAGCACGGCGGCCAGTTCACGGCCCGGAACGCCGTCCCGGACCCCGAGCAGCGCGCCGAGCACCGCCGCGAGGAGGCCCACGCAGACGACGCCTCGCGGCCCGTTGGTCGTGGCCGCGAGGGCGGGCCCGGCGGCGAGCAGCGGCAGCCAGATCATCCCCGCGCCGTCGGCGAGGTCGGCCAGCAGAACGGCTGTGACGACCAGGACGGGCAGGACGGGCACACCGGCGGCCAGCTGCGCAAGGGCGCGTCTGCGGGCCGAATCCCCGGCACCGGCCACTCGGCTCGTGGACGGCCCCGCGGGCCGGTGGTCGGCACCAAGGTCACGCGCATGGCTCATGTTCTTATCCGTGTCCCTCACCTGTGTGCGGGGTGCGAGTCTGGGAGCACACCCCTGAAATGTCTGATTAATCCAGAAAAAGGGGTGACCTGGGGCACCGGCAAGGAGCGGATTTTCAGATAGTGAGCGAGAGGCTCCGGGTCACCCGGCTCGCGGTCGGGAGCAGCCGCTCCCGGACATCCTGGAGCCGGGAGAGCCGGTTCACCGGCAGGGAGACGCCGAGGGAACCGAGCATGTCCCCGCTGTAGACCGGGACGGCGACACAGACCGTGCCGAGGGCGTACTCCTCGAGGTCCGTGACGGCCGGAGCCATGGGCGCGGTGTCCAGCCGCCGGAGCAGTTCCGGCAGGCTGGTGATCGTCCGCGGGGTGAGGTCGGCGAGCTGGTGACGGGAGAGGTAGTCATTACGGGCCTCGTCGTCCAGTTCCCGCAGCACGGTCTTGCCCAAGGCGGTCGCGTGTCCCGCGTCCTCGAAGCCCACCCAGAGATCGACGCGGGGCGTCCCGGGGCCGTCGACGATCTCGGCGACCCGGATCTCGCCCTCCTCGTAGAAGGTGAGGTAGGCGGCGGACGCGAGCTCGTCCCGCAGCGCGCCGAGCGTGGGCCGGACACGGCTGAGCAGCGCCTGCGCCCGGCCGGTGGTCCGCAGCGTCTGCAGCTTGTCGCCCAGGACGAACCCGCCGTCGTCCAGCTTCCGCACGTACCCGTCGTGGACGAGTGTCCGCAGCAGGTGATAGGCGGTGGCCAGGGGCAGGCCCGTCTCCCGTGCCAGCTGCTTCGCCGGCGCGCCGTTCTCGTGCGCGCTGACCGCCTCCAGCAGGCGCATGGCCCGCTGGACGGACGTGATCAGCGTAGGGCCGGCTTGCTCAGCCATAGGACCAGCGTGCGTCAGCCGTACGGAGGGGGCAAGGCGGCCGGCCGTCCCGCCTCGACCCACCCTCGGCCCCGAGCCGTCATTGCGTTTGTAACGACTTCTTCACAGCCGAAGGGTTGGCTTGAAACCGCCTGCTCGCTATCGTTCACGGACTTCACTCAATCGTTCAGCGAACGAATAGCGACAGGGAAGGTCGGTTCATGTCCGACATCCACCACCCGGGGCGCCGCTCGGTGCTCGCCATGGGCGCCGCCGGTGCGGCCTCGCTCGGCGCGTCCTGGCTGCTGTCCGGCTGTTCGGGCGCCACCGCCGCTCCCGTACTGCCGGACGCCGCCCGGCAGGGCACGCCCGACCGCGGCGGCACCCTGCGGATCGCCCGTCCGCCCGCCTCCGACGCCGAGACCCTCGACCCGGCGAGCTCCCTGTCCGCCTACGAGTACCTGGGCGCCCTGTACAACCGGCTGGTCCGCATCGGCGCCGACGGCCAGGTGGCGCCCGACCTCGCCGAGTCCTGGGAGCCGGACAGCGCGGCGCGCACCTGGACCTTCCGGCTCCGCAAGGGCGTCACCTTCCACAACGGCCGGGCCTTCACCTCCGCCGACGCCGCCTACACGCTGCGGCACATCCTGGACAAGGCGACGGCGTCCCCGCAGGCCGGCGTCCTCGCCCCGCTCGTCGACCCCGGGCGGCTGCGCACACCCGACACCCACACCCTCGTCGTGCCGCTGAAGGCCCCGAACGCCGAGTTCCCGAGCCTGCTCACGCACTACAACTGCTACGTCGTCCCCGAGGGCAGCGGGAAGTCCATCGGCCGCACCGGCATCGGCACCGGCCCGTTCCGGCTGGAGTCCTTCGCACCGGCCGGCCCCGGCCGCGTCACCGCGTACAAGGACCACTGGGCGGGCCGCCCCGTGCTCGACGCGATCGCCTTCTACTCGGTCGCGGACATGTCCGCCCGCTCGAACGCCCTGCTCGCCGGGCAGGTCGACCTGCTGTCCCAGACCAACCTGGACTTCGCCACCGCCCGCGTCGTGGCCGCCTCCGACCGCGCCACCATCGCCCGGGTGAAGAACGCCCAGTGGTACGTGCTGCCGATGCTCACCACCGACAAGCCCTTCACCGACGTCCGCGTCCGCCGGGCCATGAAGCTCGCCTACGACCCCGAGCACATCGTGAAAGCCGCGCTGCAGGGCGCGGGCAAGGCCGGCTGGGACAACCCGGTGCCCCCGGACGACCCGGCGCACATCTCCGCGCACCCCGAGCACGATCCGGAGCAGGCGCGGTTCCTGCTGAAGAAGGCCGGTCACGAGGACTTGGCCGTCGATCTGTACACCTCCGCGTACGACCCCCTCTTCACACCCATGGCGCTCGCCTACCAGGAGTCGGCGAAGCGGGCGGGCGTCCGGATCCGCGTCAAGACGGCGTCGGCGGACTCGTACTACACACAGATCTGGATGAAGCAGCCGTTGATGGCCACTTACTGGTACACCGGCCGGCCCGTGGACCAGCTCTTCAACCAGGTCTTCCGCAGCGGCTCCTCGTACAACGAGACCGCCTGGTCCGACAAGGGCTTCGACGCCCTGCTCGACCGGGCGCGTGCCGAGACCGACTACGCCAGGCGCCGGGACCTCTACGGCGAGGCGCAGAGCTGGGTGATCGACAAGGGCGGCGCGATGACACCGATGTTCGCCGACCGGCTCGTGGGCATCTCGCGCAAGGTGCGCGGCTACGCCGAGCACGGCTTCGAGTTCGACTACCTCGGCATCGGCCTGAAGGGGGCCTGACCATGCTCTCCTTCGTCGCCCGCCGGATCGCGGCAGCGCTCGGCACGCTGCTGCTCTCCTCGCTGCTGGTCTTCCTCGCCGTCCAGGCCCTGCCCGGGGACGTCGCCACCCAGGTCCTCGGCAAGGACGCGACCCCGCAGGCCGTGGCCGAGCTGCGCGGCAGCCTCGGACTGGACCGGCCCGCCTTCGAACGCTACGGCGACTGGATGTGGGGCGCCCTGCACGGCGACTTCGGCACGTCCCTGGTCTCCGGGCAGGCGGTCGGCGGTGACGTCGCCCAGTACCTGGGCAACTCCGCGCTGATCGCCGCCATCACGATCCTGTTCGCGGTGACCGGTTCGCTGCTGCTGGGCATCCTCGCCGGGCTCTACCGCGAGCGCTGGCCCGACCACCTCATCTCGACGGTCAGCCTCGTCGGCATGAGTGTCCCCGAGTTCGTCGTGGCCACCGTCCTCGTGCTGTGCTTCTCGGTCGCGCTGCCGTGGTTCCCCGCGGTCGTCCTCTACGGCCCCGACGCCACCGTGGGCCAGCTCCTGCCCGCCGTCTGGCTCCCGGCGCTCGCCCTCGCGGTGGTGATGGCCGCCTACATCGTCCGCATGGCCCGCACCTCGGTGATCGACGTGATGGCGAGCGAGTACGTCACCACCGCCCGGCTCAAGGGCCTGTCCACCTGGCGGGTCGTCACCCGGCACGCCCTGCCCAGCGCCCTGCTGCCCGTCCTGCACGTGAT
Organism: Streptomyces violaceus; assembly: GCF_036014075.1. Classification (NCBI taxonomy): domain Bacteria; kingdom Bacillati; phylum Actinomycetota; class Actinomycetes; order Kitasatosporales; family Streptomycetaceae; genus Streptomyces; species Streptomyces violaceus. Next base: position 8,340,302 of record NZ_CP107911.1, on the reverse strand, counting down.
CGCGCTCAACGTGGCCTGGCTGCTGGGCGGTGTCGCCGTCGTCGAGAACGTCTTCAACTACCCGGGCATCGGCAAGCTGATGCTCTCCTCGGTGCAGAACCGGGACCTGCCCGTCATCCAGGCCATCGCCCTGATCAGCGCCGTCGTCTACGTCGCGTGCAACCTCGCCGCCGACCTCGGCGCCATGGCCCTCAATCCCAGGCTCCGCACCCGAAGGAGGACCCGATGACCACGGTCGACACCGTCCGGGCCGACGCACCGGCCCCGCGCGCCGCCCGTGCGTGGCGCACCCTGCGCTCCTCGCGCGCGGCCGTCGTGGGGCTCGCGATCGTCGCCGCCCATGTCGTGATCGCGCTGCTGGCCCCCCTGCTCACCTCGTACGACCCGATCGCGGGCAACGCCTCGCAGGCCCTGCTCGGTCCGGGCGGGGAACACTGGGCGGGCACCGACCAGTACGGCCGTGACGTCCTCGCGCGTGTCCTGTACGGCGGCCGGTACGCGCTCGGGGTGTCCGTCGCCGCCACCGTCGTGAGCGTCGCCCTCGGCACGGTCATCGGCTGCGCTACGGCCCTGCGCGGCGGCTGGTTCGACGACCTGATCGGGCGGGTGCTGGACGCCGTGCTGGCCATTCCGGCGGTGCTGGCGCTGCTCGTGGTCGTGACCGCGCTCGGCACCGGACCGGCCGTCATCGTCCTCGCCGTCGCGGTGGTCTTCGTCCCCCAGGTGGTGCGGGTGGTGCGCGGCGCCGCCCTGGCGGTGGTGCCGGCCGACTATGTGACCGCCGCCCGGGCCCGCGGGGAGGGCACCTGGCCGATCCTGCGGCGGGAGGTCCTGCCGAACATCGTCGACGTGGTGTGCGTCGAGTTCGCGATGCGCGCCTCCTGGGTCGTGCTGCTGATCTCCTCGCTGTCCTTCCTCGGCTTCGGCGCCGACCCGCCGACGCCGGACTGGGGCCTGATGGTCGCCGAGAACCGCACCGCCATCACCGTCGTGCCGATGGCGAGCGTCGCGCCGATCGTCGCCCTGGCCACGCTCGTGATCGGACTCAACCTCGCGGCCGACGGCCTCTCCAAGGCCTGGGGCGTCGACCGGATCAGGGAGGGCCTGTGATGACCCCGCTCGTCTCCGTCGACTCCCTGTCCGTGGCGTACCGCTCCGGCGGTCGTCGGATATCCGTGGTGCACGAGGTGTCGGTCGAGGCCGCCGCGGGCCGGACGCTCGCGCTGGTCGGCGAGTCCGGCAGCGGCAAGTCGACCCTCGCCGCGGCCCTGCTCGGGCATCTGCGGCACGGCTCCCACGTCACCGGCGGTTCGGTGACGGTGGACGGCCGGGACGTCTTCGCCCTGTCCGCGCCCGAGCTGCGGCGGCTGCGCGGCCGGACGGTCGCCATGGTCGCCCAGAACGCGGGCCAGGCGCTGACCCCCTCCATGCGCGTCGGCCGGCAGATCGCGGAGGCGGGCGGCGACATCCCCGTCACCGATCTGCTCGACCAGGTCCGGCTGCCGCGCCCCGCCGAGTTGGCCCGCCGCTATCCGCACGAGCTGTCCGGCGGCCAGCAGCAGCGCGTCGCCCTCGCCATGGCCATCGCCGCCCGCCCCAAGGTGCTGGTCCTCGACGAGCCGACGACCGGCCTGGACGTCGTCACCCAGCGGGGCGTGCTGGACCTGATCGCCGCCCTGCGCGACGAACTGGGCCTGGCGGCCGTGCTGGTGAGTCACGACCTCGGCGTCGTCGCGCACCTGGCCGACGAGGTGTGTGTGCTGAAGTCGGGCCGCGTGGTGGAGTCGGCGCCCACCCGGCGGTTGTTCGAGACGCCCCAGGAGCCGTACACGAAGCGGCTGCTGGCGAGCGTGCCGCGGCTGGACGACACCGGTCTCGCCCTCGTGCGCGAGACGGGCGAGCGCGAGATCCGCCCGAGGGCCGTCGTGCCCGAGGACGCGCCGGTCGCCGTCTCGGCCCGCGACGTCACGGTCGACTACGGCAGCTCCCGTGCCGTGGACGGGGTCTCCTTCGAGGTCCGGCGCGGTGAGGTCCTGGCCCTCGTCGGCGAATCGGGCAGCGGCAAGTCCACGCTGGCCTGGACCCTCGCGGGGCTGCGCACCCCGTCCGGCGGCGCCATGACCCACGAGTCGGGCGATCTGGCCCGGCCCGCGCAGCGGCGGCCGATGTCCCTGCGGCGACGGGTGCAACTGGTCTTCCAGAACGCGGACACCTCGCTCAACCCCCGGCGCTCGGTGGGCGACGCCATCCGGCGTCCGCTGCGGTTCTTCGGCACGGCCGGCGGCCGGGCGGAGTCGGCCGAGCGCGCCCGGCGGCTCATCGCCGACGTACGCCTGGACCCGGCTTTCGCCGACCGGCTGCCCGCCCAGCTCTCCGGCGGCCAGCGGCAGCGCATCGGCATCGCACGGGCGCTGGCGGGCGAGCCGGACGTCCTCATCGCCGACGAGATCACCACCGCGCTGGACGTCTCCGTCCAGGCCGACGTGCTGCACCTGGTCGACGACCTGCGCCGGGAACGCGACCTGGCCTGTCTGTTCATCAGCCATGACCTGGCCGTCGTGCGCGGCATCGCGGACCGCGTCGTCGTCCTGCGCGGCGGTGTCGTCGTCGAGGAGGGCCCGACGGAAGCCGTCTTCTCGGCTCCTCGGCACCCCTACACGTGCCAGTTGATGGCGGCCGCCCTCGAACCCGACCCCGACGCGCAGCCGCCGGTCGAGGCGGCCCCCGACTGGACCGACGCCGCCCAGGAGGGCGAGGCGTGGACCGATCACGGCGACGGCCACCGCGTGCGCCGCTGGCGGCCCGCCGGCGCCCCCGACGACAACCCGACCGCTCCCGTCGCAGAAGGAGTTTCGTGAAGTACCGCGACCGGTTCGAACGCCAGGTCGTCCGCGAGGACGTGTGGATCCCCACCCGGGACGGCACGACCCGCCTGCACGCCCGCGTCTGGCGCCCGGCCGACGCCGAGTCGGATCCCGTCCCCGCGCTGCTCGAGTACCTGCCGTACCGCAAGAGCGACTGGACCGCCCCGCGCGACGCCCAGCGCCACCCCTGGTACGCCGGTCACGGCTACGCCTCCGTCCGGGTCGACGTCCGCGGTCACGGCGACAGTGAGGGCACGCCCGGCGACGAGTACGACGCCCAGGAACTCGCGGACGGCGTGGACGTCGTCAACTGGCTCGCCGCACAACCCTGGTGCACCGGCAAGGTCGGCATGTTCGGCATCTCCTGGGGCGGCTTCAACTCCCTCCAGATCGCCGCCCTCGCCCCCGAACCGCTCAAGGCGATCGTGACGGTCTGCTCCACCGACGACCGCTACGACAACGACGTGCACTACACGGGCGGTGCCGTCCTCGGCATCGACATGCTCGCGTGGGCCGGCACCATGCTCGCCTTCACCGCACGCACGCCGGACCCCGCGAACGTGGGTGCGGACCGCTGGCTGCCCCTGTGGCGCGAGCGCCTCGAGGCGCTCGAACCCTTCCTGCACACCTGGCTGGAGCATCAGCAGCGGGACGACTACTGGCGGCACGGCAGCGTCTGCGAGGACTACACGGCGATCGACGCGGCCGTCCTCGCGGTCGGCGGCTGGAACGACCCGTACCGGGACACCGTGCTGCGGCTCGTGGAGCACCTCCCCGGCGACCAGGTGCGGGGCATCATAGGCCCCTGGTCGCACCAGTACCCCGACCGCGGACTGCCACCAGGCCCGGCCATCGGGTTCCTCCAGGAGACCCTGCGCTGGTGGGACCAGCACCTCAAGGGCGTCGACACGGGCGTCATGGCGGAGCCCCTGCTGCGCGCCTGGCTGGGCGACCCCGTACCGCCCGCCCCGTCGCACGAGGAGATGCCCGGCCGCTGGGTGAGCGACGCCGAGTGGCCCAGCCCCGACGTCACCTGGGACACCCGTCCGCTCGGAGAGAGCCGCGACCCGGTCCTCGTGCGCTCTCCGCAGCACACCGGCCTCGACGCCGGCCGTTTCTTCCCGTTCGGCAACGCCGCCGACCTGCCGCCCGACCAACGCGAGGAGGACGGGCGGTCCGTCTGCTTCGACTCCGCGCCCCTGGACCGGCGCGTGGAGATCCTCGGCCGGCCTCGTGTCCGGCTCCGCCTCGACAGCGACACCCCGCGGGCCCATGTCATCGCCCGCGTGTGCGACGTCGCTCCCGACGGCTCGTCCACGCTCGTCACCCGGGGCGTGCTCAACCTGCTCAGCAGGGAGGGCCGTGAACACGCCGTCGAATGGACTCCGGGGACGTACGAGGACGTCGAGTTCGAGCTCAACGGCATCGGCTACGCCTTCCCGCCCGGCCACCGCGTCCGTGTCGCCGTCTCCGACGCGTACTGGCCCTGGGTGTGGCCGCACGGCGAACGCGGGGCGCTGCACGTCGTTCCCGCCGACAGCGCGGTCCTGCTGCCCGTGCGCGAAGCCGCCGACGAGGTCTCCGTCCGCTTCGAGGAACCGGAGCAGGCGGTGCCGCTGCCGGTCACCTACGACACTCCCCCGGACCCCCGCCCCGAGCGGCTGGTCACGCACGACGTCGCCAAGGGCGAGTGGACCCTGGAGGTCGACCCCGGATACGGGGGGTCCCGGACGTACCCGGACGGGCTGCGCTACGAGGAGAGCGCCCGCGAGACGTACACCATCCGCACCGACGACCCGCTGTCGGCGCGCGCCGTCTCCGAGTGGCGCATCCGGCTGCGGCGCGGGGACGACTGGGACGCTGAGATCATGGCCCGGACCGAGCTGCGCGCCACGGCCGCGGAGTTCATCATGGACAGCCGTATCGAGGCACGGGGGAACGGAGAGACAGTGGCCGAGCGCGCATGGCACCGCACCACCCCGAGGACGTCGGGATGACGGGCGCCGAGCAGCCGCGGCAGGGCGGGAAGGGCCCGCGCCGGGCCGTCGCCGCCCGCGACCGGACCCGGCAGCCCACCGAGGTGCGACGGCGTCTCATCGTCGACGCGGCCGTCCCGCTGATCGCGGAGCGCGGCTACAAGTCGGTCGGCGTGCGCGACGTGGCAGCCGCGGCCGGGGTGTCCGTCGGCACGGTCACCTACCACTTCGACAGCGTGCAGGAGGTCCTCTCCGAGGCCATGGTGCTGCACATCGAGCAGTACTACGCGGCGCTCAGCGAGGCCGCCGAGCACGCGACCAGCGGGGCCGAGGCGCTCAGGCTGCTCGTCGACGCGCTGTTCACCGAGGACACCGACCGGCACTGGCGGATGTGGTTCGACTTCTGGCACGCGGGCGAGCAGAGCACGGACGAGACCTTCGCACGGGGGCAGGCCGACCGGTACGCGGCCTGGCACCGGCAGATCCGCGCCCTGGCCGAACGGGGCGTCGCCGACGGCGAGTTCAGCAGTGACGACCTCGACGGCTTCACGGCCCGTTTCGCCGCCCTCGCCGACGGCCTGGCCCTGCAACGACTGCGCCAGGCACCTCCTCTGACCACTCAAGAGGCACGGCACCACCTCAACCGGTTCATCGAACGGGAACTCGTTCCGCGATCACCCACGTGATGGAGCTCGCAGCCGTGGCGGTGCGGTCGAGGCGCGGACGACGAGTTCGACCGGTGGGTCGTCCGGCGGTGGCAGGTCCGTGCCGGGTGTCTCGATCGCCCGCACCAGGAGCCGGAGCCCCTCCCGCGCCACCGCGTCGAAGGGCTGGCGCATCGTGGTCAGCGGTGGGGTCACGTAGGCGGCGACGGGGATGTCGTCGAAGCCGGCCACGCTGACGTCGTCCGGCACGTGCCGCCCGGCTTCCGTCAGGGCGCGGATCACGCCGATGGCCATGTCGTCGTTGGCGGCGAACACGGCGGTGACGTCATCGGCGGCGGCGAGCTCCCGTCCCGCCTCGTAGCCCGACGCGGCCGACCAGTCGCCGGTGAGCACGGGCGGCTGTTCCCTGCCCCGCGCGGCGAGGGCGGTTCGCCAGCCCTCCAGGCGGTCCCGAGCGGCGAACCACCGGCCGGGGCCGGCGACGTGGTGGACCGTCGTGTGGCCGAGGTCCAGCAGATACTCGGTGGCCGTCCGGGCGAGGAGTTCGGCCCCTACCCCCGCGGACACGGTCCGGGTGCCGCCGAAGACAGCGGGGGCGCCGAGGACCAGGACCGGAACGTCGACGCTGAGGGAGACCGCTCCCTCGTCGATCGGCTCCGAGACGACGATGCCGTCCACGCCCTGTTCCAGGAGGGACTCCACGGCGCCGGCGGCACCTCCCACGTCGCCTTCCAGCGTGTTGACCACCCGGAGGGCGTATCCCGCGTCCCGAGCGGCCCGCTCGATGCCGATCAGGAGTGACGCGGGCCCGTAGAGCGCGGTTCCGAGCGTGACCACGCCGATGGAGCGGGTCCGCCCGGAGGCCAGCGCACGGGCCGCGCTGTTCAGCCGGTAGCCGAGCTGGTCGGCCGCTTCGAGCACCCGCCGGCGCACCTCGTCGGAGACGTACCGCTCCCCGTTGAGGACCCTCGACACCGTCTTCTGCGAGACGCCGGCCAGCCGGGCCACGTCCACACTGCGCGGCGCGGAACCACCGGTCCGTGCTCCCACTCGAGTCAAGGTGTCTCCCCCGGTCCGGATACGACTGCGCAGTCATAGGTTCGCAGCCGAGCGGGCCAGGTCAAGACCCGCCCGGTACCTCACCCGTCGAAGTCCGCGTGATGCCCGCCCCCGGTGACGTCCCAGGCCCACAGACCGGCGAAGGCGCCGGTGAAGCCGAGAGTCCGGATGTCGAATACGTTCGCGAGCAACGCGGACCTGAAAGGTTTTCCGGGGCTCTCACCGCGCCGTTCACTCACTCTCCGGACGCATCTCTCATCCGGGCGATCAACTCCGTTATCACACAGCTCTATTGACACCTCATCAGCTCGCTCTTACCTTGCGAAAACCTTTTAGGTCGTTTCCGTTTCTGCAGGTCCGGACAGGGAGCTCCGATGAGAAGACCGCAGATCCTCCTGGCCGCACTGGTACTCGCCGTCTGTTGCGTCGTCCCCGCCACCCCGGCCGCGGCGGCGCAGACCATAGGGTTCCCCAGCTTCGGCGGCCCCGCGATCCCCGCCCCGCCCGTCGCCCACACACCGGGCGACATGATGCGGGCGATCTACGACGCGGAGAGTTCGGGGACCGACTTCTGGATGGACCGCCTGCTGGCCCGCTCGGGCAACGATCCGGCCGGTCCCTGGCTGATGAGCCGGGGACGCGCTCTGTTCATGAAGGAGCACGACCCGGCCCGGTTCGGTTTCGGCGGCAAGGTCGCCTACTGGGAGAACATCAACGGCAACAACGCCTACACCGTCGCGGTCACCCCGGGGACCTTCACCGAGCAGGTCGCACAGCGCCGGCAGACGCCCAGCCACTGGAAGAGCGTGCACACCGGCGGCTCGGTCACGGTCGACCAGACGAAGTTCATCACGGACAACAACGTGGCCGTGACCAATCTGTCGATCAAGAACAACGGCTCGTCCTCCACCACGCTCCAGTTACGGGCGACCTCGCCCTACGCCACCTCGGGCACCGGCAGCGAGCTGACCGGGCAGGTCAACGCCTACAACAACCTCACGACCCTCCGCCCCCGGCTCACGGGGGACGGATTCGCCGTCTCGAACGGTGGCCTCAACCGGTCCGTGACGGTCGCGGCCGGTGCCACGGTGACCGCGAAGGTCGTGATGGGTTTCGTCACCGACGAGATCCCCGAGTCGCGGATCGAGTACGACGCTTACGCGGGTTACTCGCCCACCACCGCGTTCGCCACCCACGTCAGGGCCTACAACCGGTGGTGGGCGCAGAACGTGCCGTACATCGACGTGCCCGAGCCCGCGATCAAGAAGAACATCTACTACCGCTGGTGGCTGATGCGCTTCAACCACCTCGACGCCGACATCCCCGGGCAGACCTTCCAGTTCCCGACCTCGACCGAGGGCGTCCTCGGCTACAACAACGCCATCGCGCTCACCCAGCCGATGCACATCGACGACCTGAAGTACCTGCGCGACCCGTCCTACGCCTACGGCGACTGGCTGAGCGTCGGCCAGACCTCCAAGGGCGGCCGCTTCCTGGACAACCCGGGCGACCCGGAGAACTGGTCCAACAGCTACACCCAGTACATCGCCGAGGCGGCGTGGAAGAGCTACCAGATCCACGGCGGCCAGCCGGGCATCGCCGCCAGCCTCGCCCACTACGCGGAGGGCGATGTCAAGGGCCAGCTCGCCCACTACGACCGCGACAACAACAAGCTCATCGAGTACGACTGGGGCGCTCTGACGGGCAACGACGCCGACGCCGTCTCCTTCCACTGGAAGCCCGGAAACATGGACCGCGCCGAGTCCGCCTACCAGTACAGCGGCGCCCTCGCCGCCGCCCAGGCCTACGAGGCGACCGGCAACACCGCCAAGGCGAGCGAGATGCGCACGCTGGCGAACCAGATCAAGGACGCCATCGTCAACGTCCTGTGGAACCCCGACCGGCAGCTCTTCGAGCACCGGCTGAAGTCGACCGACGAGTGGGTGCCCTGGAAGGAGATCAACAACTACTACCCGTTCTCGGTCGGCGCCGTCCCCGACACGGCGACGTACAAGCAGGCCCTGCGGCTGTTCGACGACCCGGCGCAGTACCCGGTCTTCCCCTTCTACACGGCCAACCAGGTCGACAAGAAGGCGGCGGCCGAGGCCGGGGAGCCGGGCTCCAACAACTTCTCCACCATCAACTCCACCGTCCAGTTCCGGCTGTACTCCTCGGTGCTGCGCAACTACCCCAACTCCTGGACGAAGGCCACCGACTACAAGAAGCTCCTGTACTGGAACACCTGGGCGCAGTACGTCGGCGGCAACACCCAGTGGCCGGACGCGAACGAGTTCTGGGCCGACTGGGACGGCAGCTCCATCGACTACCGCTCCTGGATCCACCACAACATCCTGGGCAGCAGCAACTGGACGGTGATCGAGGACGTGGCCGGGCTGCGGGCGCGCAACGACGCGAAGGTGGAGCTCTCCCCCATCGACATCGGCTGGTCCCACTTCACGGTCAACAACCTGCGCTACCGGGGCGCCGACCTGTCCGTCGTCTGGGACGACCCGGCCGACGGCGTGGTGCGCTACCCCGGCATCCCGGAGGGCTACTCGATCTACGTCAACGCACCCGGGCCGCCACCGTGAGCTCCCTGGTGCCCTTCACCTGGGACCCGGCCACCGGCGAGGTCACCACGAAGGGCACGGTCACCCACCGCACGGCCGTCCCCGGGCTCAAGGCCCCCAACCAGGTCGTGCAGGACAGCCCGCGCATGGTCGACATGCTCGCCAAGGCCGGTGTCGACCTGACCGGCGACCCGGCCAACCTCGCCTCCGGGGCGACCGCGTCCGCCTCCCACACCGGGTCGGGCGGGAGCGTCGCCGGCGCGGTGGACGGGCTTCCCACCAACGAGCCGTTCTGGGGCGCGGGCGGCTCCCCGAACAGCCAGGACTGGTACGAGCTGAACTTCGGTACCACCCGGACGCTCAACGAGGTGCGCCTGTACTTCAAGGACAGCCGCCCCGCGAGTACGACGTACCGGGCGCCGTCCTCGTACTCGGTCCAGTACCACAACGGCACGTCCTGGGTGAACGCCGAGGGCCAGACCAAGAGCCCGGCCGCGCCCCGCGCCAACTACAACCTGGTGCGGTTCCCGGCGATCAGCGCCCAGCGCATTCGGGTCCTGGCCACCCACGCCTCCGGGGCCAAGACGGGCCTCACCGAGATCAAGGTCCACCACCGGGGCGGCGTCCAGCCACCCGCCAACCTGGCGCCGTCGGCCACGGCGTCCGCCTCGTACACCTCCTCCTGGGAGAGCGTCACCGCGGTCAACGACGGGGTCGACCCGCCCTCGTCCAACGACACCGTCAACCCGCGCTGGGGCACCTGGCCGGAGACCGGGAAGCAGTGGGCCGAGCTGACCTGGCCGTCGGCGAAGAGCGTCAGCCGGGCCGAGGTGTACTTCTTCGACGACGACCAGGGCATCGACATGCCCGCCTCGTGGAAGCTCCAGTACTGGAACGGCAGCGCCTACGTCGACGTGCCCGGCGCGGGCGGCTACCCGGTGGCGAAGAACCAGTACAACGCGGTCACGTTCACCGCGACGAACACCACACGACTGCGTGTGCAGCTCACCAGCAACGGCAGCAACTCCGTCGGCCTCCTCGAAGCGAAGGTGTACGGACCGTGATCCGTTTCAGATGTCTGTCCGCGCTCATCGGCGTCCTCACCATGGTGGTCGCCTTCCTGGCCGCGCCGCGGCCCGCTGCCGCCGCCGTCGCGTTCACGTCGACGGGGGTGAACCAGAACGGTGGCAACTGCCTGGACCTGCCGGGTGGTTCACCGACGAACGGGACGCAGTTGCGTGCCTTCTCGTGCGGCTCCGGCGCCGGCCAGAGTTTCCGCTTCGCGCCGGTTTCCGGTTCGGGTGACACGTACACGATCACCACCCAGTCCGGCCAGTGCGTCGACGTCTCCGGTGCGTCCACCGCGGACAACGCCACGGTCATCCAGTGGCCCTGCCACGGTGGCACCAACCAGCAGTGGCGGCTGGTGCCGGTGGGCGACGCCGACAAGACCTTCAACCTGGTCTCCACGAGCTCCGGCAAGTGCGTGACGCCGAGCGGAGGTTCGTCGGCGTCGAACACCGGCCTGGTGCAGCTGCCGTGCTCCGCCGCGAACGGCAGGGTGTGGCGGCTGTCCGGCTTCACCGGCGGCGGCACGAGCCCGAACACCTTCGCCAACCCGATCGCCCAGCGCGGCCCCGACCCCTGGCTGACCTACCACGACGGTTACTACTATCTCGCCACCACGACCTGGAACTCGACGGTCACCATGCGCAAGTCCCGCACACTGGGAGGCCTCGCCACTGCCTCCGAACAGGTGATCTTCAATCTGACCAGGCCCAATGGCGCCGGCACGATGTGGGCCCCGGAGTTCCATCTGCTCGACGGCCCGAACGGCAAGCGGTGGTACTTCTACTACACGGCCGGGCGGGAGCCGTTCGACCTGGACACCCAGCGGATCCATGTCCTGGAGAGCGCCGGCCAGGACCCCATGGGCCCCTACAGCTTCAAGGCCGATCTGCTCGACCCGTCCCAGGACAACACCTGGGAGCTGGACCCGGGCATCCTCCAGCTGAACGGCAAGCTGTATCTGCTCGGCACCTTCTACAACGGCTCGCAGCCGATGTTCATCCGGCCGCTGTCCGACCCGTGGACCGCGAGCGGCACGCGCCGGATCCTCTCCACTCCCACCTACGGCTGGGAGACGGTGGGCGGCGCGGTCAACGAGGGCGCCGAGGTCCTGCAGCGGAACGGGAAGACCTTCATCGTCTACTCGGCCAGCCACTGCTCCACCCCCGACTACAAGCTGGGCATGCTCACGTACAACGGCGGCGACCCGCTCAGCTCCTCCTCCTGGACCAAGTCACCGAACCCGGTGTTCCAGCGGTCCAACGCCAACGGGGTGTACGGCCCCGGCCACAACGGCTTCTTCAAGTCGCCCGACGGCACGGAGGACTGGATGGTGTACCACGCCAACAGCTCCGCGAGCGGCGGCTGCGACATGAACCGCTCCACCAGAGCACAGAAGTTCACCTGGAACGCCGACGGGACGCCGAACTTCGGCACGCCGGTGGGCCTGGGCGTCCCGCTGACCGCACCGTCGGGATAATAGCCCGGAAGCGGACGAGGGCCGCGAAACGCCGCGGTGGTCCTTCTCGGCCCTCGTCGGAACGGCGAGCATGCCATGTCATGGACATCTTGCTTGTCGCCAGCGCGTTCAACAGCCTGTCCCAGCGTGTGTACGCGGAACTGTCCGACGAGGGGCACCGGGTCGACGTCGTCCTCGCCTCGCACGGCGCCGACGCGGTCCGGGTCGCCGTACAGGAGGTGCGCCCGGACCTGGTCGTGGCCCCGATGCTGAAGACGGCCCTGCCGGAGGACGTGTGGCAGCAGCACACCTGCCTGATCGTGCACCCCGGACCACCCGGCGACCGGGGGCCGTCCTCCCTGGACTGGGCGATCGCCCAGGAGGCGCCCGAGTGGGGCGTGACGGTGCTTCAGGCCGAGGCGGCGATGGACGCGGGCGACGTGTGGGCGGACGGGTCCTTCCCCGTGCCGCCGGCGGGCAAGAGCAGCGTGTACCGCAACGAGGTCGCCGACGCCGCGACAGCCGCGGTCCTCCAGGCCGTGCGGCGATACGCGGACGGCTCGTACAAACCGCGCCCGCAGAGCGAGCCCGGGATGAACGTGGTGTGGCGGGACTTCTTCCGCCAGGAGCAGCGGCGGATCGACTGGGAGCGGGACAGCACGGAGACGGTGCTGCGCAAGCTGCGCGGGGCCGACTCGCAGCCCGGCGTCCGGGACGAGATCTGCGGCCGGGAGGTGTTCCTGCACGGCGGGCACCCCGAGGACCGGCTGCGGGGGGAGCCCGGGGAGCTGCTCGCGACCCGGTCCGGCGCGGTCTGCCGGGCCACCCGGGACGGCGCGGTGTGGATCCCGGAGCTGCGCCCCCGCAAGAGCTCCGGCGACCCGGCGCCGTTCCGCCGCCCGGCTGCCTCGGTCCTCGCCGGCTTTCCGGCCCCGCCCGGATCCCATGGCATGCCGAGCTCGAGCGAACGCCCGCACTGGCTGCCCGAGATCGCCGCCCCGCTCGAACTGCCCCCGGACCGCACCACCTGGGCCGACATCCGCTACCGGCAGCAGGGTCCGGTCGGCTTCGTGACCTTCTCGTTCCCCGGCGGGGCGATGAGCACCAACCACTGCCGCAGGCTGCTGGCCGCCTACCGGTACGCGCTCAGCCGCCCCACATCGGTGCTGGTGCTCGGCGGCGCCCGCGACTTCTTCTCCAACGGCATCCACCTCAATGTCATCGAGGCGTCGAGCGACCCGGCCGGCGAGTCCTGGTCCAACCTCAACGCCATGAACGACGTGGTCGAGGCCGTGCTGCGCACCACCGACCGACTGGTGGTCGCGGCGCTCGGCGGCAACGCGGCGGCCGGCGGCGTCATGCTCGCACTGGCCGCGGACGAGGTCTGGTGCCGCACGGGCAGCGTCCTCAACCCGCACTACCGCAACATGGGCCTGTACGGCTCGGAGTACTGGACGTACTCGCTGCCGCGCCGGGTGGGCGCCGAGACGGCCGAGCGGCTGACGAGCGAGGCGTTGCCGGTGAGCGCGGCGACGGCTGCGCGGATCGGGCTGGTGGATCGTCTGGTGCCCGCGCAGGCAGGGGAGTTCACGACCGAGGTCGGGCGACTGGCTGCCGCACTCGCCGACGACCCGGACCTCCCACGCAGGATCACCACCAAGACCACGGCGCGTCACGCGGACGAGCTCCAGCGCCCCCTCGCCGAATACCGGCGGACCGAACTCGCCCGCATGCGCGCCATCTTCTTCGACCGGCAGGCCCCGTACCACGCGCTGCGGTCCGCCTTCGTCCGCAAGCTCCCGACCGGCTCCCCGAGGCCCCTGGGGGGTGCGCGATGAGTGCGCGGCTGCTCGTCGCCGGTGTCGGCAACATCTTCCTCGCGGACGACGCCTTCGGCCCCGAGGTGATCCGTGCCCTGGAGCGGAACCCGCTGCCGCCCGAGGTGCGGGTGCGGGACTTCGGCATCCGCGGGATGGATCTGGCGTACGAACTGCTCGACGGCTACGACACGGCCGTCCTGGTCGACGCGGCGGTACGGGGACACGAGCCGGGCACCCTGTCGCTGGTCGAGCCGGACCTGCCCGACGAGGCTCAGGGGGGCGCGCCGCCCGAGGCGCACGGCATGGACCCGGCGAAGGTCCTCGCCCTGGCCGCCCACCTGGGCGACGAGCCACTGCCGCGTGTCCTCGTCCTCGCCTGCGAGCCCGAGCTGCGGGCACCCGCCGACGAGGACATCGCGCCGGGCATCAGCGCGACGGTGCGCGAGGCGGTCGGGCGGGCCGTCGCGGCACTGCACACCATGGTTCCGGTGCTGCTCGCCGACCCGGCTGCCACGCCTGCGTTGAGCCGCCCGGACGAATCCGCCGCCCTGTCGTCGGCCGGGCTGCCGGGCACGGTGAGCGGCGGCGCGGAGGATCGGTAGCGGACCGATTTCCCTACCGATGTCCTTACCGACCGCGAGGAGCGGCCCATGTGCGATTCCGTGGACGAGGTCACCCAGGCCGTCCTGGCGAAGAACGACTCCCTGGCCGCGGGCCTGCGCGAGGAGCTGGCCCGGCGTGGCGTGAGCGTGGTCAACCTGCTGTCCAGCCCGGGCAGCGGAAAGACGGAACTGCTCGGGCGGGTGCTGGCCAGGGCGGTGGAGCGGGGTCTTCCGGTGGCCGCGCTCACCGCCGATCTGGCCACCGAGAACGACGCCCACCGGCTCGCCCGGTCGGGAGCCCCGGTGAAGCAGTTGCTGACGGACGGGCTGTGCCACCTGGAGGCGCGGCAGCTGCGCGGCCATGTGGAGAGCTGGCTGCCCGAGGGCACCTCGCTGCTGTTCGTCGAGAACGTCGGCAACCTCGTCTGCCCGGCCTCCTACGACCTCGGCGAGAGCCTGCGGATCGTGCTCATGGCGGTGACGGAGGGCGAGGACAAGCCGCTCAAGTACCCCACCGCCTTCGGGTCCGCCCATCTGGTGGTGCTCACCAAGGTCGATCTGGCCGGGCCCGCCGGGTTCGACCAGGCCGCCTTCGCCGCCAACGTCCAGCGGGTCAACCCCGGGGTGGAGCTCCAGTTCTCCTGCGCCCGGACCGACGACGGTGTCGACACCCTCCTGGAGCGGGTGCTCGCCGTTCGGGACGGCGCCCCTGTCCACCGGCCTCCCCTGGCGCCCCGCCCGCACACCCACACCCACTCCCACGAGGGCACCGAAGCCGGCCTCGTCTCGTGACGGCGCCCGCCACTCAGGCGGTGCGCCGCCGCGTCACCGTGCGCGGCACGGTGCAGGGCGTGGGGTTCCGCCCCTTCGTGCACCGCCTGGCCACCGATCTCGCGCTCGCCGGGTTCGTGAGCAACACGGCGAGCGGCGTCCTCATCGAGGTGGAGGGACCGCCGCAGGGTATCGCCGACTTCTGCGACCGGCTGGCCCAGGAGCCGCCGCCGTTGGCCACGGTCACCGGCGTCGGGTTCGAGGACCTGCCCGTCAGCGGCGCCGACGACACCTTCAGCATCCGTTCCACCGACCGCTCCCCCGGCCGCACCCTCCTCCCGCCCGACACCGCGACCTGCCCCGACTGCCTGCGGGAACTGGCCGATCCGGCCGACCGCCGGCACCGGCACCCGTTCGTCACGTGCACCCATTGCGGGCCCCGCTTCACCATCGCCACGGACATGCCGTACGACCGGGCGGTCACGACCATGGCCGGTTTCCCGATGTGTGCCGACTGCGGCCGGGAGTACGGCGATCCCGGCGACCGGCGCTTCCACGCCCAGCCCGTGGCCTGCCCCGACTGCGGCCCCCGGCTGCGCCTGGTGCCCGCCGACGGGAGCGGTGTCCGCCCGGCGCGGGACGCCGACGCCCTGGCCGCGGCGCGGGCGCTGCTGACCGCCGGGCGGATCGTCGCCGTCAAGGGCCTCGGCGGCTACCACCTGGCGTGCGACGCCACCGACGCACGGGCCGTCGAGACGCTGCGCACCCGCAAGGCGCGCGGCGGTAAACCGTTCGCGGTGATGTGCGCGGACCTCGGCGCCGTACGGCGGATCGCCGACCCCTCCGCGGCTGAACTGGCCGCCCTCACCAGTGCCCGGCGCCCCATCGTCCTGCTGCGGCGGCGAGCGGAGCAGGCAGGCCTCGCGCCCGGCGTCTGTCCCGGCAGCCCGCACCTCGGCGTCATGCTGCCCTACACACCCGTGCACACCCTGCTGTTCGGCCTGCCCGGCGATCCGCCGGGCTCGCGCGTACTGGTCATGACGAGCGGCAACCGCTCCGGCGAACCGATCGTCACGGACGACGACGAGGCACTGACCCGGCTGGCCGGTCTGGCCGATGCCTGGCTCGCCCACGACCGGCCCGTCTCCTCGCCGTGTGACGACTCGCTGCTGCGGGTCCGCCCCGACGGCACCGAGCAGGTGCTGCGCCGGTCCCGGGGGTACGTGCCCCGCCCGCTGCGGCTGCCGGTCCCGGTGCGGCCGACGCTCGCCGTGGGCGGGGACCTGAAGAACGCCCTGTGCCTGGGCGAGGGCGACCATGCCTGGTTCGGCCCGCACATCGGCGACATGGGCGATCTGGCCACCCTGGAGGCGGCCCGGCGGGCCGAGGCGCACATGCGGTCCCTGACCGGCGTCGATCCCGAGCTCGTCGCCGCCGACCGGCACCCGGGATACCACTCCGCGCGGTGGGCTCGTCGACGGGCCCACCGGCTCGCACCCGTCTTCGTCCAGCACCACCACGCGCACATCGCCTCGGCGATGGCCCAGCACGGTCTCGACGGCACCGCACCCGTGATCGGCGTCGCCTTCGACGGCACCGGCTACGGCGACGACGGGACCGTCTGGGGCGGCGAGATCCTGCTCGCCGACTACACCGGCTACCGGCGCTTCGCCCATCTGGCCCCCGCCCCGCTGCCCGGCGGGGACGCGGGCGTGGCCAACCCGTGCCGCCTGGCCCTGGCCCGGCTGTGGGCGGCGGGTCTGGCGTGGGACGCGGATCTGCCCAGTGTGACTGCCTGCGCGGCCGGCGAACTGGCCGTTGTCAAACAGCAGTTGACGCGAGGGGTGGCCTGTGTGGCGACCTCCAGCATGGGCCGGCTCTTCGACGCCGTGTCGTCCCTGGTGGGCGTGTGCCATCGCGCGGGGTACGAGGCCCAGGCCGCCCTGGAGCTGGAGGCCGCCGCCGCTTCGGCCTGGGGCGAGGGCACCTCGGCCTACGACTTCGGCTTCACCGCCGGTACGTACGACCCGGCACCCGTGCTGAACGCACTCGTCGCCGATCTGCGGCGCGGCACCCCGGTCCCCCTGCTCGCCGCTCGCTTCCACCGTGCGGTGGCGAGGGCCGTCGCGGAGATCTGCCGGCGTGCGCGTCAGGACACCGGCCTGGCCGCCGTCGCCCTCAGCGGCGGGGTCTTCGCCAACGCGCTGCTGGAGGAGGAGTGCGCGCGGCTGCTGTCCGAAGACAGCTTCGCGGTGCTCCGCCACGGCGAAGTCCCGCCGAACGACGGCGGGTTGGCCCTCGGCCAGCTGGTGGTCGCGGCGCACCTACGACAGGAGGAGTGACCCATGTGTTTGGCAGTGCCCGGCAAGGTCGTGGCCATCGACGACAGCGCGGATCCGCTCACCGGGCTGATCGATTTCGGCGGAGTGCAGAAGCAGGCGTGCCTGGAGTACGTGTCCGATGTGCGGGTGGGTGAGTACGTCATCGTGCACGTCGGTTTCGCGCTCCAGCGCCTGGACGAGGAGTCGGCCCTGGCCTCGCTGAAGCTCTTCGAGGAACTGGGGCTGCTGGAAGAGGAGTTCGGGGACGCCTGGGAGCAGGCGGCGAAGGAGGCGGGAACAGCGTGAAGTACATCGACGAGTTCAACGACCCCGATCTGGCCCGGCGGCTGCTGGACGAGATCCGCTCCACCGCCACCCGGCCGTGGGCCCTGATGGAGGTGTGCGGCGGGCAGACCCACTCGATCATCCGGCACGGGATCGACCAACTGTTGCCCGAGCAGGTGGAGTTGATCCACGGCCCCGGCTGCCCCGTCTGTGTCACTCCGCTGGAGGTCATCGACAAGGCACTGGAGATCGCCTCGCGGCCCGGAGTGATCTTCTGCTCCTTCGGCGACATGCTCCGCGTGCCGGGCACCGACCGCGACCTGTTCCGGGTCAAGGGCGAAGGCGGCGACGTACGGGTGGTCTACTCGCCGCTCGACGCCCTGGAACTGGCCCGCCGCCACCCGGACCGGGAGGTGGTGTTCTTCGCGATCGGCTTCGAGACCACGGCCCCCGCCAACGCGATGGCCGTGCACCAGGCGAGGCGCCTCGGCCTGACCAACTTCAGCCTTCTGGTCTCGCATGTGCGGGTGCCCCCGGCCGTCGAGGCGATCATGACGGCGCCCGCCTGCCGGGTGCAGGGTTTTCTGGCAGCCGGGCACGTGTGCAGCGTGATGGGAATGGCGGAGTACCCGGAGCTGGCCGAGCGGTTCCGCGTGCCGATGGTGGTGACCGGCTTCGAGCCGCTGGACATCCTGGAGGGCATCCGCCTGGCGGTCCGGCAGCTGGAGCGCGGTGAGCACCGCGTGGAGAACGCGTATCCGCGTGCCGTGCGCGAGGAGGGCAATCCGGCCGCGGTGCGCATGATCGAGGAGGTGTTCGAGGTCACCGACCGGAACTGGCGCGGCATCGGGCCGATCCCGCTGAGCGGCTGGCGGCTGACCGACGCCTTCCGCTCGTACGACGCCGAGCACCGCTTCGACGTCACGGGCATCCGCACCGAGGAGCCCGCCGAGTGCCGCAGCGGCGAGGTGCTCCAGGGGCTGATCAAGCCGACCGAGTGCGAGGCGTTCGGTACCACCTGCACCCCGCGCAACCCGCTCGGCGCCACCATGGTCTCCAGCGAGGGCGCCTGCGCGGCCTACTACCTGTACCGCCGGATGAACGCCGCGACACCGCGGGCCGAGCGAGAGGAGATGAACCCCGTTGCCTGAACAACTCGCCGACACCGTCGACCCGGCGAACTGGACCTGCCCCGCTCCCCTGCGCGACCAGCCGGTCGTGGTGATGGGGCACGGCGGCGGAGGCGCGCTGTCGGCGGAGCTGATGGAGCAGGTCTTCGTCCCCGCCTACGGCAACGCCACCCTGGCGGGTCTCGCCGACTCCGCCGTCCTCGAACTGGGCGGCGCGCGGCTGGCGTTCTCCACCGACTCCTATGTGGTCAGGCCGCTGTTCTTCCCCGGCGGCAGCCTGGGTGACCTCGCGGTCAACGGCACGGTCAACGACCTCGCGATGAGCGGTGCCAGGCCGGCCTACCTCTCCGCCGCCTTCGTACTGGAGGAGGGCGTGGAGCTGACCGTCGTCGGACGGATCGCGCGCGCCATGGGAGCCGCGGCCGAAGCGGCCGGCGTCACGATCGCCACCGGTGACACCAAGGTCGTCGAGTCCGGACACGGCGACGGGGTGTACGTCACCACCGCCGGGGTGGGGCTCGTGCCCGACGGCGTGGACATCCGGCCTCAGCGTGCGCGGCCGGGTGACGCCGTGATCGTCAGCGGGCCGATCGGTCTGCACGGGGTGGCGATCATGAGTGTGCGGGAGGGGTTGGAGTTCGGGGTCGAGGTCGCCAGCGACACCGCGCCGCTGGCGGATCTGGTGGCGGCGATGCTGGCCGTCACCCCGGACATCCATGTGCTGCGCGACCCCACCCGGGGTGGTCTGGCGGCGTCCCTCAACGAGATCGCCCGCGCTTCCGGGACCGGGGTCCGGCTTCAGGAGCGGGCCGTTCCGGTGCCGGACGCCGTGGTGAACGCCTGCGGCTTCCTCGGCCTCGATCCTCTGTACGTCGCCAACGAGGGCCGGCTGGTCGCCTTCGTGCCCCCGTCGGCGGCGGACGAGGTGCTCGCGGCGATGCGTGCCCATCCGCAGGGCGCCGGGGCCACCCTGATCGGCGAGTGCGTCGCCGATCACCCGGGGATGGTCGTGGTCGCCACCGGCCTCGGCGGAACCCGGGTAGTGGATCTGCCGCTCGGCGAGCAGTTGCCACGCATCTGCTGACCGGGCATGCGAGGGGCCCCGCCGAAGGTGTCGGCGGGGCCCCTCGCGCTATGCGGAGGCCGGTAACGGCTCGATGCCCGTGATCTCCAGCTCCCGGCCGCAGCGCAGGTCGTTGGAGGGCTGGTCACAGCGCGGGCACCAGAAGAACGGCGGCATGCCCACCGGGAACTCCTCGGCGCACGGGCCGCACCAGGCCTGCGCGGGGACCTGCTCGACCACGAGCCTGGCCCCGGCGAGGGCGGTGCCGTCGCGGGCCACCTCGAAGGCGAAACCGAGGGCGTCGGGGACGACGCCCGCCAGCTCGCCAACCCGGACGGTCACCGTCGAGACGGCGTCCGTCCCGTCCGCCCGGGCCAGCTCGTCGGCCCGCTCGATGATCGCGGTCGCGATCGACAGCTCGTGCACGTCCGATCACGGATAGCGGTTGCCCGCGCGGAAACCGCCGGACATCCGCCAGATCCGCATCTCCCGCCTCAGGCTGGGCCACTCCCAGCACAGCATGGCCAGCGCCACGCCGCCCACCAGGACGGCCTCGGCCTTCAGCACCCGCTGTCCGCTCATCCCGCCGCGCCTGCGGGCGACGGGTCTGCGTACTCGTTTGACCTTCATTGCGGCGACTCCCTGCTCTGTCCGAGAACGGCTCTCATCCCGGCGAGATGTTCGGCATGCTCTCCACGAGGGCGTCATGCCGCTTCCAGTGGATCCCCGTGGAGCGGCGCGCGTCGGCGGTGCCGTCCGCGTGGTGCCCCTTCTGCTGCGCGTACCGTCCCTTGTTGCCCTGGTGCAGGCCGGCGACGTGCCCGGGGGTGTCGGGCCTGGCCTGGGGCCGGCCCACTCTGATGCTGCCCATGGTGTGCTCTCCTTCCTCGCCTCCGACCTGCGGAGTGCGTGCTCATGGCCGCTCGGTGAGGTCCTCGAAGAACCGTTCGACGGCAGGCCAGACCCGTCCGCCGCCGGACAGGCCGCGCCACTCCCGGCGTACGACGGCGACCATCCGGTAGCAGTCGTCGACCGGCACGATCCAGTGGTGATCGAGACCGTGGACGGTGTTCACCAGCAGGGCCTCCACCTCGGGTTCCACGGTGGCGAGCTGCGGAACCGTGCCGGTTAGTTCCTGCCAGGCCGCCGCCTCCACCTCCCACCGCATGGCCCCCGCCGGGCTCGGGCCCTGCGCGGTGACGGTGCCGTCCGCCCGGGGCACGAAGAAGACCAGGCCGACCGGTACGCCCAGCACCGCCGTGTCGACATGCGGCAGCCGGACCCGGCGCCGGGGCACGAGCCGGTACTGGCCGTCCCCCGCCCCGGCCTCGGCGAACAGCACCGAGCAGGGGCGGCAGGCGCAGCGCACCTCGTCCTGCCCGCTGTCGTGGAGATGGGCGTGCTCCTCGGCGAGAGGCGCGGCGCACAGGTCGCACACCTCCCTCTCGGCCGCCGCCGTACGGTCGGCCGAGGAGCGGATGAGGCGTGCCAGTGCCCCGTCGGTGGTCACCGTGCGTCCCGGTGTCTCAGGGTCGTCAGCGGTACGAACGCGGGGGCCGGCGTGCTCGGCAGTGGTTCCACCGCCGTCAGCTCGGGAGCCACGGCGAGGACCGCCGCACTGACCGCGTCGGTGACCTCGGATGTGCCGCCACCGCCACCGCAGCCGGAGCCGCAGCCGCCGCCCGCCGTCAGGCGCACCCGGGCGACCTGCCCCTCCACGCCGGCCCACTCCACGTCCCCGCCGCGCTCCTGGACGGCGGGCCGCAGCCGCTCGACCGCGCGGGCCGCCCGGCGCTCGGCGGGCTCGGGATGGATGTCGTGCAGGACCAGCAGATGGCCCAGCAGCTCGTCGCCGGCCAGGTTCTCGGCCAGCGGCCCGTCCGCGTGGTCCATGACGCGGGCCAGCGCCTCGCCGTAGACCTCGGTCAGGATGGCGACCGCCTCGGTGGCGGAGCGGGTGGTGGGGCCGGGCGCGGACTCCAGGCCTTCCAGCAGGCCGTCGAGCCGGGCGAGCCGGGCCTCGACGTCCGGGTCGGCCAGTCGTGCGCCGGCGGCCTCAGCCACGGTTCGCCCCGTAGGTCGGCGAGTGCAGGGTGGTGAGCGTCTTGCCCTTGCCGACGTACATGTGCACACCGCAGGGCAGACAGGGGTCGAAGCTGCGGACCGTGCGCATGATGTCGACGCCCTTGAAGTCGTCCGGCCCGTTCTCCTCGAAGATGGGCTGGCCCTGGACGGCGTCCTCGTACGGGCCGGGGGTGCCGTAGATGTCGCGAGGGCTGGCGTTCCACGGAGTGGGCGGGTACGGGTGGTAGTTGGCGATCTTCTTGTCCTTGATCACCAGGTGGTGGGAGAGGACGCCGCGCACCGCCTCGTGGAAGCCGCAGCCGATCGCCTCGTCGGGCACCTCGTAGTTCTCGAACACCTTGGTCTCGCCCGCGCGCACCATCCCCATGGCCTCTTCGATGAACTGCAGGGCCATGGCGGCCGCGTAGGCGACGAAGTACGGCCGGGCGCGGTCGCGTTCGATGGTGTTGCTCCACTGCGGGATGCGCCACTCCAGGGTGGTCTCCGGCAGCGACTCGCCCTTGGGCAGCGAGATGCGCACGCTGTGGCCGGTGGCCTTGACGTACGGGGTGTCGACGATGCCGCTCAGCGCGGTCGACCACAGCCGGGCGAGCGGGCCGCCGCCGGTGTCGAGGGCGAGGTGCTGGTCGGTTCGCTTGTCGAACCAGCGCGGGCTCATCACCCAGCTGTACTTGTCGTCGAAGTCGCGCTTCTGCGGTACCGGGACCGTGGTCTGGTTCCACGGGTGGCGCATGTCGACGGGGTTGCCGAGCGGGTCGTGCGTGACGAAGGGCGATTCGTTCACCCAGTCCTCGTAGTACGAGCTGCCCAGCATGATGCGCAGGCCGAGGTTGATGTCGACGAGGTTGTTGGTGACCAGCTCGCCGTCGACGATGATGCCGGGGGTGACGTACATGTCCTTGCCCCAGGAGTTCATCGTCTCGTAGCGGTAGTCGACGGTCTGGGGGTTCTGGAAGGCGCCCCAGCAGCCCAGCAGGACGCGGCGGCGGCCGACCTCCTCGTAGCCGGGCAGCGCCTCGTAGAAGAAGTCGAAGACGTCGTCGTTCATGGCGACGGCCTTCTTCACGAAGTCGATGACCCGCATGAGCCGGCTGAGGTAGTCGGTGAAGACGGTCGGCTGCGGCATCGTGCCGACACCGCCCGGGTACAGCGTGGACGGGTGGACGTGCCGCCCCTCCATCAGGCAGAACATCTCGCGGGTGACCCGGCTGACCTTCAGGGCCTCCTTGTAGACCTCGCCCTCGAAGGGGTTGAAGGCCTTCATGATGTCGGCGATGGTGCGGTAGCCGTGGATCTCGCCGCGGGGCGCGTCGGTGCGTTCGGCGCGGGCCAGCAGGCCGGGGTTGGTGGCCTTGACCATCGCCTCGCAGAAGTCCACGAAGACCAGGTTGTCCTGGAAGATCGTGTGGTCGAACATGTACTCGGCCGCTTCGCCGAGGTTGACGATGTGCTCGGCCAGCGGGGGCGGCTTGACGCCGTAGGCCATCTGCTGGGCGTAGTCGGAGCAGGTGGTGTGGTTGTCGCCGCAGATGCCGCAGATCCGGGACGTGATGAAGCCCGCGTCGCGCGGGTCCTTGCCCTTCATGAACACCGAGTAGCCGCGGAACAGCGACGAGGTGCTGTGGCATTCGACGACTTCCCGGTTGGCGAAGTCGATCTTCGTGTAGATGCCCAGGTTCCCGATGATCCGGGTGATCGGATCCCAGGACATGTCCACGAGTTGTGGCGGCTTGCGCTCCGTGGGCCGGGCCTCGGTGGTGGTCATCTGCGGTACTGCCCCTCGCTGTAGGTGTTCCGATGAGTGGTGGTGGGGTGCGCGCCCGGGCGCGCGGCGCGCGTCACGAGGGCCGCCAGCGCGGGTCGTAGCCGCTGGTCAGCTTGCGCTTGTTGTGGCGCCACCTGGGCTCGTGGTTGACCAGTTCGTTCGTCACGCCGCGCAGCCGGCGGATGACGGCCCCGTAGGGCTTGATGGCCAGGGACGACAGGGTTCCGCCCGGGGGCTCGTCCATGAACGGCATGAACGCGTCGGGGAAGCCGGGCATCGTGCATCCGATGCAGATGCCGCCGACGTTCGGGCAGCCGCCGATGCCGGCCATCCAGCCGCGCTTGGGCACGTTACAGTTCACGACCGGACCCCAACAGCCTGTTTTGACCAGGCACTTGGGCGAGTTGTAGTCCTTGGCGAAGCTGGCCTGCTCGTAGTACGAGCCGCGGTCGCAGCCCTCGTGGACCGTCTTCCCGAACAGCCACTGCGGGCGCAGCATGTGGTCCAGCGGAGGCGGGGGTGCGGAACCGGCCGCGTGGTAGAGGACCCAGACCAGGGTCTCCATGAAGTTCTCGGGCTGGATGGGACAGCCGGGCACGTTGACGATGGGCAGCCCGCCCTGCGAGGTGTAGTCCCAGCCCAGGTAGTCGGCGAGCCCCATGCAGCCGGTGGGGTTGCCGGACATGGCGTGGATGCCGCCGAAGGTGGCACAGGTGCCGGCGGCCACCACCGCCCAGGCCTTGGGGGCCAGCTGGTCGATCCACCAGTTCAGGGGCTGCGGTTCGCCGGTCTCCGGGTCGTTGCCGAAGGACGTCCAGTAGCCGTCGCCCTCGATGATGTTCTGGTTGGGGACCGAGCCCTCGATGACGAGGATGAACGGGGCCAGTTCGCCGCGTACGGCGGCCCGGTAGGGAGCGAGGAAGTCCTCGCCGCCCAGGCTCGGGGAGAGCACCTTGTTGACCAGGTTCACCTTCGGCAGGCCCGGGATCAGACCGAGCACCAGGTCCTCGATGGAGGGCTGGTCGGCGGCGGTCAGCGAGACGGTGTCGCCGTCGCAGCTCATGCCCTCGGAGATCCAGAGGATGGTGATCTCGTCGAAGCCCTGACGGTCCTCGGCGCGATCGGGTTCCTTGCTGACCTCGGCTGTACTGCTGTTCGTTGTCATGTCACTCGGCCTCCGCTGCGGGGGTCTCGGAGTCGGTCGTCAGCGGCGCCTTCGCCGCGACGGGAGCCGGTGCCGACGGCTCGTCCGGGGTTCCGGCGGGCTCGAGTGGTTCGAGCTCGTCGGGCCGGAAGTAGTGGAAGCGCCCGTACCAGGTGTGCAGTTCGGACGCGGGGTCGTCGTCGAGGGTGACGGCCAGGTGCACGCTGCCGTCCACGTCGTGGAAGACGGCGGCGACCTCGGCGGTCCGGCCGGCCAGGAACATGTCCTGGGCGTCGGCGCCCCGTCCGCGGGGGCGGAGCCGGACGCGGCTGCCGCCGCCGAGGGGCACGCCGTCGACGAGCACGGTGTCGGTGGTCGGCGAGAGACCGCCGTCGGCGCCCTCCTGCCACCAGGCGGGGCGTTCGGCGGTTGCCGGAGCGGTCGCCGGGGTGACCGGTGCCAGGGAGCGGATGGCGCCGTGCAGCCGTTCGAAGACCTCCTGCGGCATGGTGTCGACCCGGTCGAGGATCGCGGCCGCCCTCGGGTCGGTGGCCCGCGCCTCGCGCTTCTCCTCGTCGGTCAGCAGCATCGTGCGCAGCGTGAGGATCTCGTCGATCTCCCCGGCGTCGTGCAGGTCGCCCGGGCTTTCGGGGGCGACTTGAGGGTGGTCGGGCAGGATGATCGGCGCGGACAGCAGGAGGTGCCCGGCGTCCTCGGCCGCGCCGCCGAGGACGGGGAAGGTGAACTCGTTGCGGCACGAGCGCGCGGGTGCTGCCAGGTCCGTCGGCGGGTCGGTCAGCGAGACGAACTCCACCCCGTCGCCGCCGATGAGGGTGTGGGTGGCGATGAGGGCGCGGCGCAGGGCCTCGTCACGCGCGGTCCCTGATGCCGGTGCTGGCCCGGTGTTGGCCGTCCGGACGCGAAGCCGGCAGAGGTCGTCGGTGAGGCGCTCGGCGGTGACGGTGGTCTCGGCCCGTACCTCGTCGCGGTTCCGTACCACCCGCCCGCCCGCGGGCAGCGGTTCGACGTCCACGCCGGCCGCCGCTCCCACGGGAACGGTGCGTCCCGTGTCGAGGAGTTCGTCGAGGGGGACCACGACCTCGCAGGCACGCGGTACCGCCTCGTCGAAGGTCAGATGCACCGTGCCGTCGTCGGTGCGCAGCGACGCGACGGGACGGTGACCGGTGTCCTCCACCTGCTTGCGCTGCATCTGCAGGTAGCGGACCCGCACGCGGACGGAGGCGTCGCCGGGCCGCCGGATCCGCAGGAGGCACTCGGTCTGCTGGTACCAGGAGTCGGCGGAGCCCGACACGCCGGGGACGACGGGGCCGTCCGACTCCACCCAGTCCTGGGGGAACAGCACCCCGAACTGCCATCGGACGCGGTTCTTGGCCGAGGACCGGCGGTAGGGGTAGAGGAGGTAGCCCTCGTAGAGGACGGCGTCGGCGACGGCGCTCAGCTGCTCGAAGGCGCCCGGGGACCGTTCCGGCGGCTGTTCCGCCGAGCCCGTCGTGGCAGCGCACTCGCTGCCGCCCTCGACCAGTCCCTCCGCCATCGCGCCTCCTCGTCCGTGTGTGCACACGCATCCCTTCCACCACGGTCACATCGCTCACTCACCCCCGCCTCCTCCGGCCCATTCGGTTGGGCCGTTCGGGGTGGGGAAGTCGTCACCTCATGGACCAGCCCATGAATCACCACCCCCGCACGACCACGAGCCCCGCCGTCACGACCCTGGCCGACCCGCTGGTCAACAAGGGCACCGCCTTCAGCCGGCAAGAGCGCGCGAAGCTCGGGCTAGACGGGCTGCTGCCGCCCGCTGTGGAGACCCTCGACGAGCAGGTCGCCCGCGCCTACGAGGCGTTCCACGGCTACGACAAGCCCCTCAACCGGCACATCTACCTGCGGCAGTTGCAGGACACCAACGAGGTGCTCTTCTACCGTCTGGTCACCGAGTACCTGGAGGAGCTGCTGCCCGTCGTCTACACGCCGACGGTGGGTGAGGCCTGTCAGCGTTTCAGCGAGATCTACCGACGGCCGCGCGGGCTGTTCCTGAGCTGGGAGGACCGGCACCGCTTCCGGGACATCCTGCGCAACCGCCCGTACCCGGACCACGACGTGGACGTCATCGTGGTCACCGACGGACAGCGCATCCTGGGACTGGGCGACCAGGGCGTCGGCGGCATGGGCATCCCGATCGGCAAGCTCAGCCTCTACACGGCGATCGGCGGCATCCACCCCGCCCGTACGCTGCCGATCCTGCTGGACGTCGGCACGGACAACGAGGCCCTGCTGGACAACCCGCGCTACCTGGGCCGGCGTGACCGCAGGCTGACGGGCGCCGAGTACGACGAGATGATCGAGGCCTTCGTGTCGGCGGTCGAGGCGGAGCTGCCCGGGACGCTGCTCCAGTGGGAGGACTTCGCCACCGCCCACGCCCATCCGATCCTGGCCCGCTACCGCGACCGGCTGCTCACGTTCAACGACGACATCCAGGGCACCGCGGCCGTCACGCTCGGCGCCCTGTCCACCGCGGCGAACGTGGCGGGCACCCCGCTGCCCGATCAGCGGCTGGTGATCCTGGGCGCGGGGTCGGCGGCCATCGGCGTCGCCGACATGATCCGCACGGCCATGGTCGACGAGGGGCTGCCGGAGGACGAGGCGACGGCACGGTTCTGGATCCTCGACGTCGACGGCCTGCTGGTGCGCTCCCGCGGCGAACTGACGCCGCAGCAGCGGAGGTTCGCCCGCGACAACAGCGAGGTGGCCGGCTGGGACGGTACCGGGCTCGCCGAGGTGGTGCGCCGCGTCGAGCCGACGGCGCTCATCGGGCTGTCGACGGCTCATGGCGCGTTCACCGAGGAGATCGTGCGGCAGATGGCCTCGACCTGCGAACGGCCCGTCGTCTTCCCGTTGTCCAACCCCACCTCCCACTCCGAGGCCGACCCGGCGGACCTCACCCGCTGGACCGACGGCCGGGCGCTGATCGCCACCGGCTCGCCTTTCCCGCCGCTGACGGTGGACGGGCGCGAGGTGCCGGTGGCGCAGTCGAACAACGTGTACGTCTTCCCGGCCATGGGGCTCGCGGTGACCGCGAGCCGCGCCACGCGCGTCACCGACCACATGCTGGTGGCCGCCGCCCGTGCCGTCGCCGAGTGCGCGGTACGGGCGGCGGACGGCGACGACGGGCCCGTGCCGCTGCTGCCGCCCCTGACCGGGATGCGGGATTCCGCCCGCGAGATCGCCCTGGCCGCGGCCCTCGCCGCCGTCGAGGACGGGGTGGCCCCGCGGGCGACGGAGGAGGAGCTGCGCAAGGCGGTCGCGCAGGCGCAGTGGACACCCCGTTACGAGGACTAGGAACGTATCCGAGCACTCCGGGCGCCGTACTGTCGGAGACACGACGGTCGGCCCCGGAGGCATCGGCAGCGTGGACCGGCCGCAGCCCCTCGACGACGCGCTGGACGCGACGGCGGACGTCTTCGAGCGCTTGCGTCCGCGGCTGTTCGGTATCGCCTACCGCGTCCTGGGCAGCGTGGCCGAGGCCGAGGGCGTGGTGCAGGACGTGTGGGTGCGCCGGCGGCCCCCGACACGCCGACCGGAGCGCGGTGCTGGATCACAGGGCGTTCCTGGCGAAGATCACCACCCGTCCGGCGATCAACGTGGCCCGGTCGGCACGGCGCAGCACCGGGCCGTTCCGCTGCTGTAGGAGCCGCCCGATGGCGGCCTGTGGGCCCTGCGCCCGGCAGCGGAACAGCTGGACTCCATCGCGGGCTGACCGGCCCGCCTGCCGGTCAGACCGAGGAGAGGTCGATCGCTCGGTCGACGTCCTGCGGCCGCAAGACCCGAAGGATGCCCTCCAGCAGGTAGTAGTCGGCGTACGGGAGCGAGATCTCGATGCCGTCCTCGTTCGGGCGGTGGCGGGTGCAGCGGGCCACCACCGCCTCCGCTCGGGCCGAGTTCCGCGTCAGGCAGGTTTCCGACAGTGCGGTGAGCAGCCGTAACGCCACCTCGCGATAGGCCTGTCCGCCGGTGGCGGCGGACAGGTCGAGGAGGCCGCAGGCCGTGATCGCTCCGGCCGACGCGTCCTTGATGTCGTGCGGCTGCTGCGGCGCCCGGTAGTCCCAGACCGGGACGTGGTCCGGGGTCAGTGCTCCGACCGCGAAGTCCGCGAGCTTGCGGGCGGTCGCCAGGAAGTCCCGGTTCCCGGTCCTCCGGTACATCGTGGTGAATCCGTACAGTCCCCACGCCTGCCCGCGCGACCAGCACGACGTGGGGCTGTACCCCTGCACGGTGTTCGGGCCGACCGGCGTGCCGCTGTCCGGGTCGAAGTCGTAGACGTGCGGGGGCGATCCGTCCGGGCGGGGGAAGACCCGCCGGGTCGTCTTCGCATGCTCCACGGCGATGTCCAGGTACTTCACATCGCCGGTCTGGCGACTCGCGAACGCCAGCAGGTCGAGGTTCATCATCGTGTCGATGATGACCCGGCCGGCGTTCTTCTCGTCATTCAGCGCGCCCCACGCTCTGATGAAGCGCCCGCGCGGGTTGTACCGCTGGATCAGGGAGTCGGCCGCCCGCAATGCGCCCGCCCGCCAGGCTTCGTCGCCCGTCAGCCGCCAGGCGGTGACCCAGGACGGGTAGAAGAGGAAACCGAGGTCGTGGGTGCCGGTGTCGTACTGGCGCGGGGCCAGCTTCCGCGCCGAGGCCGATGCCAGCGTGCGGAAGGCCTCGTCCTCGCTGTAGAGCCATGCCATCCACAGCGTGCCCGGCCAGAACCCGCCGACCCAGTCGCCGTTCTGCGAGTAGACCCACTTCTCGAACTTCGTGCCGACGGGGAAGGCGGTCACGCTCGGTGCGACGGCGTGGAGCTTCTCGATGGCGTAGTCGGCGGCCGCGCGGAGCTTCCGCAGGGTCGGTGCCGGGGTCTTGTCGGCGGCCGTTGCCGCGGCCGGTGCCGAGGATGCGCCTGTCGCCACGGCACCGGACGCCGTGGCCAGCACCGTACGTCGGGAAACAGTCATGCTGATCCTCCAGAAAGCTCAGCGGTGACAGCTGGTCAGGCCCGGGCGCCACGCGCAGGCGATGCCGGCGAAGCCTCCGTTGGCCACGACATCCACGGCGAGCGTGTCGCCGCCGCGCAGTACCTGACGCCTCTGGACGAGACCGCCGGTACCGTCCTCGATCGTCTCGACCAGCCACCGCCCCGGGCCTATGGTCAGCGGCACCTCGGCCCTGCGGGCGGCGCCGGCGTACACCCCGCCCAGGAACCAGCGGTCACCGCTGCGGCGGGCGAGCACGGCTTCCTGGCCCGGACGGCCGGCGAGCAGCCGGGTATCGTCCCAGGCCGCGGGGACCTGGTCGAAGAAGTCCCGGGCCGGCGGCCGGGCGTCGTACGACTCGGGAGTGCCGGCGAACATCTGCAGGCCCGACTCGTAGGCGACGGCGAGCCCGGCCTCGGCAGCGTCGGAGTTGGGGCGCAGGCCGACGCGCTGGAAGGCGCCGGGGGTGAAGTCCATGGAGCCGATGACGTTGCGGGTGAAGGGCAGGGTGGTGAGGTGGGCGGCGGTGTTGGTGCGCTTCTCCTCGCCGGCGACGCCCTCCAGGGTCATGACGTGCGGCCAGGTGCGCTGGATGCCCTTGGGGATCGTGGAGCCGTGGAAGTTGACCAGGAGGTGGTGGGCGGCGGTCTCCGGGAGGATCGCGTCGTACCACTTCAGTGTGGCCTGTTCCTCGGAGTCCATGAAGTCGATCTTGACGCCCTGCACGCCCCAGCGCTCCAGGGTGGGCAGCCAGCGGGCGCGTTCCTCGGCCGTGTCGAGGTCGCGCTGGTGGATCCAGACGATGATGCCGACGCCCTTGGCGCGCGCGTACTCGACGAGTTCGGGCATCCAGCTGTTGGTCTGCCAGTCCGGGTCGGTGGTGTCCCAGGCGTCGGCCTTGAAGTACCAGCCCGCGTCGACGGCCTCGTAGGGCCAGCCGCGTTCGGCGGCGTAGTCGACGTAGGCCTTCTGCACGGCGAGGCTCTGCCCGGCCCGGCGGCCGCCGGCGAGCCAGGTCCACAGTGCGGTGCCGGGCTTGATCCAGGAGGTGTCGCCGGCCCTGGAGGCGGGGGCGAGGTCGTCGGTGAAGGTGGAGCGGGTGACGGTGGCGAGGTCACCGGTGACCATGGCCCGCCAGGGCGTGGCGAGAGGGCCGTCGGTGCGGACCCGGTCGTCGGCGAGCTTGACGCGGTAGGTGCCGGTGCCCTGGTCGTGGGCGAGCCGGGCGCCGGAGTAGGTGCCGGTGAGGTCGGACTCGGCGAGCAGGGTGTAGCCGCCGTCGGTCGCGAACAGCGCCTGGTCCGCGTACTCGCCGGTGGGTGCCGTGGCGGCCGTGTACTGGACGAACTGTCCCTCGTTGTCGGCCCGGTAGGTGCCCAGCCACGCGCTCGCGTCTGGCGGCAGGTGGAAGGCGGAGGTCTCGCCGAGTACGTCGCCGGACGCGGCGGGCAGGACGTACCGGTAGGCGACGCCGTCGGCGGAGGCGCGGACGACGAGGTCGAGCCGGGCGCCCGTCGGAGTGGCGAACGACAGACGGGTCTCGTTCATCCGGACCCTGCGGTCCAGTCGTTTGCCGGACTTCGTGCGGTACCGCTCGTCGACCGTCCGGTTCTTCTGGCGCAGGAAGCGCAAGTCCTGGGATAGATCGGCCTGTTCGGTGACGATGCCGACGGGCGACGGCTCGATGACCGTACGGCCGGCGCGGGTCACGGACAGGCTCAGCGTGCCGGTGCCGTCGTCCAGGGATATCCGTGCGCGGGGCGCGTGTGCGGAGGCGGACACCGCCCAGGTGTGCTCCTGCTTCTCGGCCCGGGCGGGCGCGGTCATGAGGAGTGTGGCCGCGAGGCCGGTGCACAGCGCGGCGACCGCGGTTCTGATCGGAACAGCCATGGAACCCTCCGAGGAGTGTGGGCTTTAGGGCAGCCCCCAGGCGGGGCCCGGTTCGCTGACGGTGACGGGCGCGATGACGAGGTCGGGGCGGGAGCCGGAGTGGACGAGCACCTCGCGGCCCTTGGGCAGGTCGATGGAGAGCACCCCGTCGCCGAGGTCGCGGGCGCGGGCCGGGCGGCCGTCGTCGAGGAGCACGGTGAGCCGGCCGCCGAGGCCGTGCTTCAGCTTGAGCGGCTCGCCCGCCAGGCTCCTGATCCGGATGAACCGGGTCTTCCCGGCCGTGCGGACGGCGCTGACCAGGAAGGCGCCCTGAGTGCGGAAGTCGTGCAGGGTGAGGTCCGCCCACGCGCTGGGGACGGCCGGGAAGACGCGGATCACCCCGCCCCAGCTCTGGCAGAACATGTCGTGCAGGGACTGCGAGGCGGACAGCGGCGTCTCGATGACCGGACCGGCCTCGGTGTAGTGGGTGTTGGCCTGGCAGGGGTAGCGGGTGGAGGTGTCGAAGAACTCCCGCAGATACGTGATCGCGGTGTCGCCGTCGCCGGTCATCGCGTACATCGAGGCGGCGCCGGTGTAGCTGTAGCCGCGGTGGGCGCCGGTCAGCGCGTGCCAGTGCCGGATCGACTTGGTGATCAGGCCGCGGCTCTCGGGCTGGTCCCAGTTGACGAGGTACAGCGGGTACACCATCAGCAGGTGCGAGTAGTGGCGGTGGGACTGGGCGTACGGGGTGCCGGCGCCGATCATGTAGCCGTTGCCGTCGACCGGGTAGGGCGTGAGCTTGGCGAGCACCTCGTGCCAGCGCGGAGCCGACTCGTCGTCGATGCCGAGGAGTTCGGCGGACTCGATGAGGGTTTGGCAGGCCCAGCGGATCAGGGCCAGGTCGTAGGTGGTGTCCTGCGGTGGTACGACGGGGTACTCGGGCGAGAGCGTGCTCGGCAGGTGGAGCTTGCCGTCGCTGCCCGGGGTGAGGAAGTGCAGGTAGTAGGCGACGGCCCGGCGGAGCAGCGGGAAGACCGTGTCGCGCAGGAGGGCCTTGTCCATGGAGTGCCGGTAGGACAGCCACACGTTGTGCAGCGCCCAGGTGAGGTTGCCGACCTCGGAGCCGGAGCCGGGCCTGCCGACCTCCCGGTTGGCGAACATGTCGGAGCTGCGTCCGACGCCGGAGCTGTCGGCGCGGTAGGCGGCGGGCACGTTGGCGATGAGCTGTTCCTGGTTGCGGCGCAGGGTGGTGGCGAGCGCGTCGAGTTCCAGGTGGTTGGAGCCGTGGATGAGCCAGTACTCCAGCTGGATGTTGAGGTTCCACCAGACCGCGGGCCAGGGCGTGGGCTCCAGCCACGGCCCGCAGGTGGCCATGACGGGGCCGTCCGCGCGGCTGGCGGAGGCGACCTTGTAGAGCTGGATCCAGTGGAAGCTCTGCAGCCGCTGGTCGGGGAACGAGACGAAGCTCTTCTTGTAGAAGGCGTGCCACCAGCGGGTGTGCCGTCGTCTGAGATCGCCGTACGAGGTCGCTCGCCGCAGGGTGCGGAGCGAGTCGGACTCGGCGGCGGTGGTGGAGGGGGCGCTGTGCCCGACGCTGAGCAGCAGTTCTTCGCCGTCGTGCCGGTAGGCGGTGGCGGTCTGGCCGCCGGTGAGGGGCTGGAGCACCTGCTCCGTGCCGTCGGCGGCGGTCCGCCTGGTCCAGGGCGGGCTGGGGGTGTAGCCGGCGGGCGGGGCCTCCTGGATCTTCCGGGGGCTGATGGCCTCCTCGGGGTGGAAGGACCAGACGGCGCGTTCGCCGCCGGAGGCCCGTACCCGGACGGCGAGTACCTCGTCGTGGACGATGGCGGAGAGGGTGAGCGTGCCGGCGGTGGTGGTGACGGAGCCGGTGAGTTCGGCGTTCCACAGGCTCAGCCGCCAGTCGACGGCGGTGATGGTGCCGACCGGGTCGAGCGTCAAGTGCCCGACCGGCAGGCGGCAGGTGCCCCAGCCGCTGCCGAACTCGGGGCGGTGGTCCTGGACCCGGCCGTGCTGGACGGTGAAGCGGATGCGGTTGGCCTCGGGCTCCCGGTAGATCATGCTGCCGAGCAGCCCGTCGCCGAGGAAGGGGCCCTCGTACCAGCGGGTGGGCAGCCTGGTCCACAGCAGGTCCTGTCCGCGCAGGAACGTCTCCCAGGCACCGTCGGTGGTCATGGTGTCGCGCAGTCTCCAGGGGCGTCTGCCGCCCTCGTCAGCGGCGGACGGCACCGTCCGTCCGGGCTCTTCCGCGTGCGCTGTTTCCGGGCAGGGCGGCTGCTGCCGCGCCCGAGAGGGCGGTGCCCAGTACGGCTCTGCGGGCCACCTGCGAATGGTGCTCCGGCTGTGAGGTCATGCGTCCTCCAGAGCTGACGGATCATCAATACATCGGGTGTATCGCGGAACCTAGCAGCACTCGTGCACCTGTCAATGACTCCAGTGGCACGACTCATCCGATGTATCTCCCCGGAGTGGGACGTCAGCCGCGCAGCCACGGCGCGAGCATCCCGCCCCGCTTCAGAGATCCGAGGACCATCGACACCTCCACGGACGCCGCCTCGTCCAGCCACGGGGAGCGCGTCACGAAGTCGTGGAGGGCCGCCTCGTCCGGGAAGGCGGTCAGGGTGAGCAGTTGACGTTCTCCGGTGACGAAGCTGACGTACCGGACGTGCGGGGACTCGGCTAGCGCCGCGGCCACCCTGTCGACCGCCGCCGGGACGGCTCGCACCCACAGCACGGCCTCCACCGGCAGTCCGAGCAGCACCGGTTCGATGACGGCCCGGACGCGGACACGCCCCTCCCGGCGCAGGACGCCCAGCCGGCGTCGGGCGGTGGCCTCGGACACCCCGGAAACCCGGGCCAGTTCGTCGTAGGTGCACCGCCCGTCCTCGGCCAGGGTGTTCACCAGCAGGCGGTCGGAGCGGGCGAGTTCGGCGCCGTCGAACGCGGGCAACAGATCTGCCGACGCGGCGGCGGTGCTCGCGGGCGTCTCCCCGGCCAGTGCGGCGATCTCGGTCTCGGTGAGCAGGCCGGCGTGCCACTCGCGAATCGTCCGCACATGGCGCAGCACTGGCAGCGTCAGCGTCCGTACGACCCCCGGCAGGCCCGGGAGCTCATCCATCACGAGTCCCGCGAGCCGGTCGCGGGGGCACTGCACTTCCGCGACGCAGTCCCAGGACCCGGTCAGGACATGGGCGAAGGCGCAGTCGGGGCGCCGCGCCAGCGCGGTGGCGACGACGCGGGCCTGGCCGGGTGCGCAGCGCACGCCGATCACGGTGCTGCGGCCGCGCACCACCATGGCACCGATCCGGACGAGCCCGGAGTCCAGCAGGCGGGTGCCCCGGCGGACGACGGTGCGTTCCGGTTCGCCGAGGGCCGTCGCGATGCGGTGCCAGGTGGCACGGCCGTCGATCTGCAGTGCGCTGATGATGCGCCGGTCCAGCGAATCGGCCACGAAGCCGGAGTGCGGTGCGTCCATCGGCCTGAGCGTATGGCCGATTCCGTCGATTTCACAGGGATCGTTGTTCCCTTCCGTCAGCCTGCCCCACTCTGCCGGGAAGCCGGATCGCATACGGAGGTGGCCGACGTGACCGCGACTCCTGGAAGTCCCCCTCGACACGAGACGACTGCGCCCTTGCTCGCCCCCGGCTCCCGGCGCGGGCGGCTGGCCGTCCTCGGCCCGGGCCTCGTCCTCGCCGCCACCAGCGTGGGCGCCGGCGACATGGTGACCTCACTGGCGGGCGCCGCCGGCTACGGCATGGCCCTGCTGTGGGCGATCCTCGTCGGTGTCGTCCTCAAGTACGCGCTGACCGAGGCGGTGGGTCGTCTGTATCTCGGGAGCGGTCTGACCGTGATCGCGAGCCTGCGCGCGGCCGCCCGCTGGCTGCCGTCCGCCTTCTTCGCGTTCGTGCTGGTCATCGGGCTGCTGTACGGGGCGGCCCTGAGCTCGGTGGCCTCGCTCGCGCTGACGACGCTGTTCCCCGCGCTGCCGCTGAGGCCGCTGGCCGTGGTGATCGCGCTGGCGTCGGCCGGACTCGTGTACGTGGGCCGGTACGCGCTGTTCGAGCGGGTGATGAGCGGGTTCATGCTGGCCAAGTTCGTCGGCATGGTCGTACTGGCCGTGGTCACGCTCGTCACCTTGGACGACCCTTCCGCTCTGGTGTCCTCGCTGCGGCCGCGGCTGCCGGAGGGCGATGTGGTCACCGTGCTGGCACTGGTCGGCGGAGTGGGCGGCACGGCCGGGGTGGCCTCGTACAGCTACTGGCTGCGGGAGAAGGGCTGGCAGCACCGGAGCTGGCTGCCCGTCATGCGGGCCGACTCGGCGGTGAGCTACGGAGTCACCTTCCTGTTCGTGGTCTGCACGTCGATCGTGGGCACCGGCCTGCTGTACGGCAGCGGCCGGACGATCACCGGCAACGACGGGCTGGCCGCGCTGGCCGAACCGCTCGGCGCGGACCTCGGGTCGGTGGCACGGGTGCTGTTCCTGGGCACCTTCTTCCTGGTGACCCTGAGCGCCCTGGTCGGCGGCTTCAACGCCCTGTGCTATCTGCTGGCCGACTCGCTGCGCACCCTGCGCGGGGTGCCGGACACCGAGGCCGAGCGGCACATGGGCCAGCGCAGCCGTCCGTTCCGCCTGTTCGTGCTGTACTGCGCGGTCACGTCCGTGGCCGTGACCTTCGTGGGACAGCCGGTCCCCCTGGTGCTCACCTACGCCGCCGTGGGCTCCCTCGTCCTGCCGCTGTTGTCCGGGGCGCTGCTGGTGCTCCTCAACCGGCGCGACCTGATGCCGCCGTACCGCAACAAGGCCGTCTCGAACGTGCTGCTGTCGAGCTCCTTCGTCCTGTTCGGAGTGCTCGCCGCAGTCCAGATCAAGGAAACCCTGGGAGGACTGTGAACCCCGCCGACCTGTGCTTCAGCACCGCGACCGAGCTCGCCGCCGCCCTGCGCCGGCGTGAGGTGTCCGCGCGTGAGGTCGTCACCGCCCACCTCGAACGCGTCGACCGGGTCAATCCGTCGGTGAACGCGATCGTCACGCTCGTCGCCGACCGGGCCCTGGAGCAGGCTGCCGCGGCGGACGAGCGGCTCGCCTCGGGCGCCGAGGCCGGCCCCCTGCACGGGCTGCCCGTCGCGCACAAGGACCTCCACGACACGGCGGGCATCCGCACGACGTACGGCTCACCCGTCTTCGCCGACCACGTCCCCGCCCGGGACCATCTGGTCGTCGAACGCCTCAAGGGTGCCGGGGCCATCACGCTCGGCAAGACCAACGTGCCCGAACTCGGCATGGGTTCCCACACCGTCAACCCCGTCTTCGGCGCGACCCGCAATCCCTACGACCTCTCGCGCAGCGCGGGCGGCAGCAGCGGCGGCGCGGGAGCCGCCCTCGCCTGCGGCATGCAGCCGCTCGCCGACGGCAGCGACACGGGCGGCTCCCTGCGCAACCCGGCGTCCTTCAACAACGTGGTCGGACTGCGGCCCTCCCCCGGCCGGGTCCCCTCCTGGCCCGACAAGGCGCCCTGGGGCCAGTTGTCGGTGAAGGGCCCCATGGCACGGACCGTGCGGGACGTCGCGCTGATGCTGTCCGTCCTGGCCGGGCCTGATCCGCGCAGCCCGCTCGCCCTCGACACTCCGGGTTCCGCATTCGCCGGCCCGCTCGACGGCGACATCCGCGGATGGCGGGTCGCCTGGTCGCCCGACCTCGGCGGGAGCGTGCCCGTCGACCCGGAGGTCCGGGACGTGGTGCGGAGCGCGGTGGAGGTGTTCGGCACGCTGGGCTGCGAGGTCGAGGAGGTCTGCCCCGACCTGTCCGGCGCCGACGAGGCCTTCCTCATCCAGCGCGCGTGGCAGATGGAGCTCGCCCACGGGCCCCTGCTGGACGAGCACCGGCACCGCTTGGCCCCGGACGTCGTGTGGAACATCGAGGAGGGCCGCAAGCTCACGGGCCCCGACCTCGGCCGGGCCCAGGTGCTGCAGGCCGCGCTCTTCCACCGGGTGCGTGAGTTCTTCGAGTCGTACGACGTCCTGCTGCTGCCGGTCAGCCAGGTCGCGCCCTTCGACGTCGGTCTCTCCTACCCGGCCTCTGTGGACGGCACCGGCATGGAGACGTATCTGGACTGGATGCGCTCGGCCTACCTGATCACGATGACCGGCTGCCCGGCTCTGTCGGTCCCGGCCGGCTTCACCCCGGCCGGGCTGCCGGTCGGGCTCCAGGTGGTGGGGCCGCACCGGGGGGACGCGGCCGTGCTGAGGGCGGGGCACGCCTTCGAGCAGGCGACGCGGGTGGGGGAACGGCGGCCCGAGGTCGTTGCCGCGGGCACGGCGGAAGGCGGTCGGCCATGAGCCCCCGCAGTGTCGTGGTCGTGGGCGCGGGCATGGCGGGGCTGGCCACCGCCTGGTTCCTCCAGGAGGCCGGTGCCGAGGTCACCGTGGTCGACCGCCGGGGCGTGGCGGCCGGCGCTTCGTGGGGCAACGCGGGCTGGCTCTCCCCCGCGCTGACCGTCCCGCTGCCCGAACCGGCCGCCCTGAAGCTGGGGTTGCGCACGCTCCTCTCCCCCGCCTCCCCGCTCTACATACCTCCGCGCCCGGATCCACGGCTGGCCCGCTTTCTGCTGGCGTTCACCCGGAACTGCACCCGCCGGAGCTGGCAGGTGGCCATGGCCGCTCTCGCCGCGCTGAACCGCGGCGCGCTCTCGGCCTACGACGACCTGGCCCGGGGCGGGGTCGCCGAGCCCACGCGCACGGGCGAGGCATGTCTGCTCGCCTTCACCTCCGAGGCCGGACGTGCCCCGCTCGTGGCGGAGCTGGACGCGGTGCGCGCGGCGGGCCAGGAGGTCGACTACGACCTGCTCACCGGCGCCGAGGCACGCGAGTCGGAGCCGACGCTCTCGGTTCGGGTGGACGCGGCCGTGCGACTGCACGGCCAGCGTCAGCTGAACCCTGGGGCGTATGTCACGGCGCTGGCCGACGCGGTCCGTGACCGGGGCGGGAAGATCGTCACCGGCCTGGAGGTCACCCGGATCCGGGACGTGGGCGCCGGTG
The DNA here is from genome assembly GCF_036014075.1 of Streptomyces violaceus. Classification (NCBI taxonomy): domain Bacteria; kingdom Bacillati; phylum Actinomycetota; class Actinomycetes; order Kitasatosporales; family Streptomycetaceae; genus Streptomyces; species Streptomyces violaceus. Next base: position 8,301,703 of record NZ_CP107911.1, on the reverse strand, counting down.
TCGTCGCTCTCGCCTCGGACGGCGCGTCCGTGCGGGCCGACGCGGCCGTCCTCGCTTCCGGGGCGTGGCTCGGGGGGCTGGCCGCGCCCTTCGGGGTGCGCACTCCGGTGCAGTCCGGGCGCGGGTACAGCTTCAGCCTGCCCCCGGACGGACTGCCCACCCGGCCCACCTACTTCGCCGAGCAGCGCGTGGTCTGCACTCCCCTAGGCGACCGGGTGCGGGTGGCGGGCATGATGGAGTTCACGGCACCCGACCGCCCCGCGGATCCCCGCCGCGTCCAGGCCATCGTGAACGCGGCCCGGACCCTGCTCCCTTCGGCCGACCTCACCCGCCGCACCGACGTATGGGCCGGCCCGCGCCCGTGCACACCCGACGGCCTGCCCCTGGTCGGCCCCACCCGGTCGCCCCGCGTCCACGTCTGCGGCGGCCACGGCATGTGGGGCATCGCCCTCGGGCCCCTCAGCGGCAAGCTGCTGGCCGAGTCGATCGTCACGGGCCGCCGGGCGCCCGAATTGACGGCGCTGCATCCGCTGCGGTGAGGGACGCGGTCAGTCGAGCGGGACGCCCGTGTGGTGCTCCAGGGCTTGGATGAGGCGAGCCTGGAACTCTTCGTCCTGCGCGGCGGGGTGTGGTGTCTGTACCTGCTGGTGGTACCAGTAGCCGCCGGTGCTCGGCGTCACGTCGGGATGCGTGGCGAGCCGGACCTGGGTCTGATGCCCGGCGGTCAGGTCGTCCGGGGCACCGCGACCGCCCATGCGGGTGGGGACCCACCCCGGGTCGACCGCATGGCTGGACGTTCCTTCCCAGCGGGACGCGAAGGCGAGCGCGAGTGCGGTGACCCACAGCTTGGTGTCGTCGTAGGAGGCGGTGCCGGAGGTCAGCTTTCGCAGGTCGGTGGAGCCGGTCCGGTGCATGGAGCTGCTGAGGTAGACGAGCCTGGCCGGCTTCTCCATCAGGGCCGTCAGCAGGTAGGGCGCGACGGTGTTGACGGTGACATCCTCCGGGCGGTTCATGACGCCGGCGTTGTGGATGACTGCGTCGAAACGGCCGAACCCGGAGGCCTGCCGGACGACACCGCGGATCTCGTCCGGCTCGGCGAGGTCCCCGGTGACGACGCCCCTCCACCGGGCCGTGTCACCCACCTCGGTGAGACGGGCCGGGTCACGGGCGTGGACGACCACGTCGTGCCCGTCGTCGGACAGCGCGTTCGCCGTGTCGCGCCCGAGTCCGCCGGCCGCGCCGGTCACCAGGACCAATGCCATGTCGGTCAACTCCTTTGTGTCTGTGGGCCGATCCGGTCCGGAGGTCAGCCGCTCTCGTCCGGGACCGCAGCGGGAGGAGTCCCGGGGCCGGCGCGGAGCATGGCCTTGTAGAGGGCGTCATGCTCGGGCGAGTCGGGCAGCGGGCCGCGGGCCGGGGCCTCAAGAGACTGGATCAGCAGGGCGACGACGCGACGCCAGGAGTCCGGGGCGGCCTCGCCGGTGGCGTTGACGACACCGGCGTTGGCCATGTGAATCAGCACCAGGTCCGAGGGGTCGAAGTCCTCGCGCAGCCGGCCGGTGGCCTTGGCACGGCCGATGAGCTCGACCATGGACGCGTACGCCTCGTCGCGGCGCCGCTCCAGCGCCTTGGCGGTGGGGAAGGTCATGGTCAGGACGTCGGCGAAGCCGTAGTCGGCGGCCTGCATGGCGCAGGCCGTCTCGATGTAGCCGACGAAACCGTGCCAGGGGTCCGGGTCCTCCAGGGCGACCGCGACCGCCTCGGCGTAGGCGTCCATGCGGTCGGAGAAGACGGCGGCGACCAGCTCCTCCTTCGTCGGAAAGCGCCGGAACATGGTGGCGATCCCCACCCCCGCCTCACGGGCCACGGACGCCATGGAGGCGTTCAGGCCGTCCCGCGCGAACACCAGGCGCGCGGCGGCGATGATCCGCTCCCGGTTGCGCTCGGCGTCGCTGCGCAGGGGCTGTGCGGCGGGGCCATCGGATTGCTGGGCGCGGCGGGTCATACGGGCCAGTCTAGCTACCGGTATGACCTATCCATTTCTAGGCACGCAGCACGGCCGGAGCGTGGGCGCCTGCCCGGTGAGGTTCTCGGGGCGCAGGATCGTTTCCAGTTGCTCGGCGGTGAGCAGACCCGCTTCCGCGGCCAGGTCCTTGACGCCACGGCCCGTGACGAGGGCCTGGCGGGCCAGCGTGGTGGCGGCAGCGTAGCCGATGTGCGGGGCGAGGGCGGTCACGAGACCGATGGAGCGGTGGACCGTGTCGCGGAGGTGTTCGCGGTTGGCGGTGATGCCGGGGACGCAGCGGACGGCGAGCGTGTCGCAGGCGGCGTGCAGATGGGTCAGGGAGCGCAGCAGGCTGTAGGCGATGACGGGTTCGAACGCGTTGAGCTGGAGCTGTCCGGCTTCGGCGGCCATGGTGACGGTCAGGTCGTTGCCGATGACCTCGAAGGCGACCTGGTTGACGACCTCGGGGACCACCGGGTTGACCTTGCCGGGCATGATGGACGAACCGGCCTGCACCGGCGGCAGGTTGATCTCGCCGAGCCCGGCGGTGGGGCCGGAGGACATCAGGCGCAGGTCGTTGCACGTCTTGGAGAGCTTCACCGCGACGCGCTTGAGGACCCCGGAGAGCTGGACGAAGGCACCGCAGTCCTGGGTGGCTTCGATGAAGTCGCCCGCGGGCCGGACGGGTTCACCGCTGATCTCCGCGAGATACGCGCAGGCGAGTTCGGCGTAGCGGGGGTGGCCGTTGATGCCAGTGCCGATCGCGGTGCCGCCGAGGTGGGACTCCAGCAGCAGTGCGGCGGCCTCGGTGAGCCGCTGGCGGTCCTCTTCGATCATGACGGCGTAGGTGGTGAACTCCTGACCCAGCGTCATGGGGACCGCGTCCTGGAGCTGGGTCCGGCCCATCTTCAGTACGTCGCCGAAGTCCGTCGCCTTGTCGGTGAAGGCGGTGGCCAGCGCGCCCAGGGAGGCGCCGAGCCGGCGCAGTGAGGTGACCAGGGCCAGACGTACGGCGGTGGGATAGACGTCGTTGGTGCTCTGTCCGACGTTGACGTGGTCGAGCGGGTGGATCACGTCGTAGAGGCCGCGCGGATGGCCGAGGATCTCCAGGGCCCGGTTGGCGATGACCTCGTTGGCGTTCATGTTCGTCGACGTGCCGGCCCCGCCCTGGACGGGGTCGACGACGAACTGCTCGTGCAGCCGTCCGGCGCGGATCTCCTCGCACGCGCCGATGATCGCTCCGGCGATGTCCAGGGGCAGCAGGCCGAGATCACGGTTGGCCTGCGCGGCGGCCTGTTTTACGGCGGCCAGTGCGGCGATCAGGTCGGGGAACCGGGCGATGGTCGAGCCGGTGATCGCGAAGTTCTCCACGGCCCGCACGGTGTGCACGCCGTAGTAGGCGTCGGCGGGGACCTCCTTGTCTCCCACCAGGTCGTGCTCGATGCGTGTGGTCCGCGCCATCTGATGCTCCTCGTCCGTGCGGGCCCCTTGACAGGCCCCCTCTTCCGGCCCCAGTGTTACCCGCCAACACGCAGAACGCAATATATTGCATATGGCAGGAGGTCTCATGGGCACCGAACACCCCCGTCCCACCAGCACAGACACCCCACCGGCCCGGCGCACAGGGTTCTGGCGGCGTCTTCGGAAGATGCCGATCGGCGTCCAGTCGATCATCGCCGTCGGCCTCGGAGCCCTCATCGGATCTCTCGCGCCGTCGGCCGGCGAGCAGATGAAGATCCTCGGGGAGCTGTTCCTGAACCTGGTGCAGGTCGTGGTCCTGCCGCTGGTCTTCCCGCTCATCGTGCTGGGCATCGCCCGCATGGAGTCGGTCAAGAAGGTCGGCCGGATCGCCGGCAAGGCCATCCTCTACTTCGAGATCGTCACCACGGTCATCCTGCTGATCGCGGTGGGCCTGGCCAAGTTCACGGGCATCGGCAAGGGCGCCCCCGTCCAGGGGGCAGACGCCAAGGACCTGGACGGCATGAGCCAGGGCATCGACTTCCACGAACTGGTCCTGCACGCCTTCCCGAAGAACATCTTCGCCGCGTTCGGCGAGGGCAATCTGCTCGGCGCCATCACCTTCGCCCTGCTGGTGGGCGTCGCCATGGCCGCGATCGGGGAGAAGTCCGAGCCCTTCGCCGCCGTCCTGGAGTCCGTCGCCTCGGTGATGTTCAAGGTCGTCGGCTACGTCATCCGCATCGCGCCCCTGGGTGTCCTCGGCTTCATCTCCTACGACGTCGCCCACTACGGCTTCGGCAACCTGCGCAGCCTGCTGGGCTTCATCGCCGTGGTCTACGCGGGCCTGGCCATCGTCGTCGGCGTGCTCTTCCCTCTCATCGCCGCGGTCTACCGCATCCGCTACGTCGAGTTGATGAAGTCGATCGCCGGGCTGGCCGGGATCGCCTTCGTCACCCGCAGCTCCGAATCGGTGCTGGCCCCGCTGATGGGCAGGCTCGAGGCGTTCGGTCTCAGCCGGTCGACGACCTCGTTCGTCGTCCCTCTGGGGTACTCCTTCAACACCGACGGCTCGGTCCTCTACCAGGCCGCCGCCCTGGTCTTCCTCGCCAACGCCTACGGGGCCGACACCTCGTTGCCCGCCCTGCTCCTCATGGTCGGCGTGCTGGTGATCCTCTCCAAGGGCATGGCCGGTGTCGCTTCCGCCTCCATCGTCGTACTCATCGCCGCCGGCAACTCCATCGGCCTGCCCGCCGAAGGCATCGCCCTGCTCCTCGGCGTCGACTTCATCGTCGACATGGCCCGCACCGGCGTGAACGTCATCGGCAACTCGCTCGCCGCCGCCGTCGTCGACAGCTCCGAGAAACGGCGCGAGGCCAAGCGCGGCGCCGACGACCTCCCCCGCACACCGGCCGAGACCGAGGCCACGGCCTTCCAGAAGGAACCCGTCCAGTGACCGCCTCCCCCTCGGAGATCATCGGCATCCTCGGCGGCATGGGCCCGGCCGCCACCGCCGACTTCTACGCCAAACTGGTGTCGATGACGCCGGGCAGCAGCGACCAGGACCACCTCAGGACGGTCATCTGGTCCGACCCCACCATCCCCGACCGCACCGCGGCCCTGATCGGCGACGGCCCCGACCCGACCCCCTGGCTCCTCCACGGCGGGCGCGTCCTGCGCGAGGCGGGCGCCACCGTCATCGCCATCCCCTGCAACACCGCCCACGCGTTCGTCCCCCGCATCGCCGGCCATGTGGGCCTGCCCATCGTCCACATGATCGGCGAGGTCGCACGTCACCTGTCCGCCCTGCGGCCCCATGTGCACACCGCCGGGCTGCTCGCCACCACCGGAACCGTCCGTGCGGGCCTCTATCAGGAGTGGCTGGACCGCTTCGGGATCAGCCTCGTGCTGCCCGGACCCGACAGCCAGCGGGAGGAGGTCATGGCCGCCATCCACGCGGTGAAGGCCGGCCGGCGGGACGCCACGGCCGGCGAGCCGCTGGCGCGTGCCGCGCGCGGACTCACGGCCCAGGGGGCGCAGGTGATCATCGCGGGCTGCACGGAGATCCCTCTCGGGCTGTCCACCGCGACGGTCGAGGTCCCCCTCATCGATCCGGCCGTCGTCCTGGCTCAGGCCCTGGTCCGCCGGATGCGCGCCGTATGAGGACGAAGGCGGGTGGGCGGGAATGCCGAGGAGCGAGCGATGTACTGTACGCAATATGTCACTCGACAGTCCTGTCTCCCGCCGTCTCCTCAGCGACGAGGTCTTCCACCGTCTGCGCGACTCCATCGTGCGCGGAGAACTCGCTCCCGGGGAAAAGGTCAAGGACGGCGAACTCGCCGAGCGTCTCGGTCTCAGCCGCACCCCGGTGCGCGAGGCACTCGCCCGGCTCGCCGACATCGGTCTGGTCGAGGCCAAGCCCGGCGTCTACACCCGGATCACCACCCTCAACCGCCGCGACGTCGAGAAGACCCTCGCCGTCCTGCGCTCCCTCGACCAGCTCGCCATCGAGACGGCCGTGCCGGTCATGACCGAGCAGGACCGGCAGCGCATGCGCCAGGCCAACCGGGACTTCGAACGGGCCGTCGCCGCCAACGACACCGACGCCGCCCTCGCCGCCGACGACCGCTTCCACGCCGTCCCCATCGCGGCGGCGGACAACCCCGTCCTCAGCCGGATCGTCGAGCAGCTCCACCCGCAGATCCACCGCATCCTCTACCGCAAGTTCTCCACGCTCCTCGGCGGCCGCAACACCATCGAGCACCACGACCAGCTCATCGACGTCTGCGCCGGCGGCGACGCGCGAGCCGCCGCCGAACTCTCCGGACAGCACTGGTCGGAGCTCGGCGGCCACATCAACCAGCTCTTCGACACCAACCAGTTCACGGAAGCCGCGCCCGCCTGAACAGGGCGGCCGCCGCCTTCAGCTCCGGCCCCGCCAGAAGCAGGCCGCGGTCGCCCTCGCCGGTACGGGGACACTGAGCACCGCACCGGAGGCCGGGGTCGGTCTCGTGACCCCGTACCGGGCCGTGGTGACGAAGAGGCGGTTGCCGCCGGGGTGCAGGCAGACCGAGGTGGGGTGCGGGGCGGGCACCGTCAGGGTCTGGAGCAGACGGCCGTCCGGGCGGTACCGGCGGACCGTGCCGGCGCCCCACATCGCGACCCACAGGCAGCCCTCGTCGTCGACGGTCATTCCGTCGGGGCTGCCCTCGGCCTCACTCAGACGGGCAAAGGCCTCCGGGCCGCCCGAAAGGTCGCCCGAGACCAGGTCGATCCGGCAGCGGAGGATCGTTCCCGCGGCCGTGTCGGCGAGGTACAGGGTCGTGCCGTCGGCGGTGAAGGCCGGACCGTTGGCGATGGTCAGGCCGTCGAGGACGCGTGCCACCGTGCCGTCGGGGTCCGTTCGGTAGAGCGAGCCCGCGCCATGGGTGCCGTCGTAGGCCATGCTGCCGGCCCAGAAGCGTCCGGCGGGGTCCGCGACTCCGTCGTTCATCCGGCTGGGGAGAGGAGTGCGGTCCTCGGGGCGGTCCAGCCACTCCAGCGCGCCGTCGGGGGTGAGCAGCGCGATGCCGGTGCCCGCGGCGGCGATCCAGGTACCCGGCCGGTCGGCCACGGGCGCGACGGCACCCAACGGCACCTCGAGGGCGGCCAGTTGGCGCACGGCCGGCCCGTCGTCGTCGCGCAACTCGAAGAGCCGGCCGCTGAGGATGTCGACGTACACGTACCGGCCGTCGACCCAGCGGCCGCCCTCGGCGAGTTCGTATCCCCCGTCCACCACGACCACCGTGGGCGCTGCTGTGGATGTCATGTCCGGCCTCCTGGTTCAGCGGATGGTCGTGCCGTCGGGCTGGTCGAACAGACCGAGTTCGTCCTGTGTCGGCAGGCCTTCCCAGTCGCCCCGGGTGGCGACGGCGAAGGCCGCGGTGGTGACGGCCCGGTGCAGCCGGGCGGAGATGTCCGCGCCGTCGAGGAGTCCGGACAGATATCCGGCCACGAAGGCGTCGCCCGCGCCGACCAGATCGACGGCGTCGACCCGGCGAGCCGCACGGTCGGTCGCCCCTTGGGCGGTGAAGCTGGTCGCGCCGTGTGCGCCGCGTTTGACGACCACCTCGTCGACACCTGCGGACAGGAGGCTGTGCACGGCCTCCGACTCGCCCGTATCGGGCCGTTCCAGCACCAGCGGCAGCTCGTCCTCGGAGGCTATGAGCAGGTCGGTGTGAGCCAGCAGCGGCCTGAGGGCGGTGCGGGCACGGTCATGGGACCACAGCCGGGAGCGGTAGTTGACGTCGAGGCAGACGGTCGTGCCGGCGTCGTGAGCCGCCTCGGCGGCGGCCTGGACCGCCTCGGCCGCCGACGGGCCGAGGGCGGGGGTGATGCCGGTCAGATGCAGGACGCGGGTTCCGGGGGCCAGTGCGGGCAGGACGTCGGCCGGTGAGACGGCCGAACCCGCCGAACCGGCGCGGTAGTAACTGACACGTGTGAGTGTGCCCAGGCGGGGTTCGGTCAGCAGCAGTCCCGTGGGCCGGCCGGTGTCGTCGACGGCCGCGTGCTCGGTGTCGACGCCCTCGGCGCGCAGCGTGCGCAGCACCAGTGCGCCGAGTTCGTCCGCACCGACCCGGCCGGCCCAGCGCACCCGGTGCCCGAGCCGGGCGAGGCCGATGGCGACGTTGGACTCGGCTCCCGCCACGGACAGTCCGAGACTGCCGCCCAGCCGCAGCGCGCCCTGGGCCCGGAGGGCCGCCATCGTCTCGCCGAAGGTCACCACTTCCGGTGCGGCCGATGCCGTCACGGCCTCTCCCCCGCGACCACCTTGCGGAACTCGGCCGCGCGGACACGGAGTTGCCCTGCGTCGCCGCCGTCGGCCGCGTCCCCGACGAGCGGTGAGCCGACGCCGACGGCGATGGCGCCCCGGTCCAGGTACGCACGGGCGGCCGGTGCGTCCACTCCCCCCACAGGGACGAAGGGCACGTCGGGGAACGGGTCGCGCAGGGCCCGCAGATAGTCCGGTCCGCCGAGGGAGCCGGGGAAGAGTTTGATCGCGTCGGCTCCCCGTGCCAGGGCCACTTCGATCTCGCTCGGGGTCAGGGCACCCATCAGCACGGGCACGCCGTATGCCTCGAGCCCGTCGACCAGCGCCGGAGTGACGAGGTAGGAGGCACCGGAGTCGACCGCGCGGGCGGCGTCCGCTGCCGAGCGCACGGTGCCGGCGCCCAGCAGGGCGTCGGGGCCCAGGTCGGTGCGCGCCTGCCTGATCACCGTCAGGGCGTCGGCGGTGGTCAGTGAGACCTCGATGGCGGCGACGCCTTCCTCGGCAAGGGTGCGTACGGTGCGCAGGGCCGCGGCGCAATCCTTGCCGCGGACGATCGCCAGCAGGCGGTGGGCGCGGAGCGATTCCACCAGGTTCATGGGAGCGGGCTCTCCTTGTGCGTGGGATGCGGGGGCCTGACGGTGGTCACCACTCGGTGAACGCCCCGTCGGGGCCGCGCCATACGGGGTTGCGCCAGCGGTGTCCGGTCTCGGCGGCGCGGCGTACGGCCTTCTCGTCGATCTCGACGCCCAGGCCGGGACGGGACCCGAGGGCGGCGTAACCGCCCTCGAAACGGAAGGGTTCGGGGTCCATCACGTACTCCAGCAGGTCGCACTGCTGGTTGTAGTGGATGCCCATGCTCTGTTCCTGGATGAGGAAGTTCGGCACGGAGAAGGCGATCTGCAGGCTGGCGGCCAGGGCGATCGGGCCGAGGGGGCAGTGGGGGGCCATGGCGACGTCGTGCGTCTCTGCCAGGGCCGCGATGCGGCGGACCTCGGAGATGCCGCCGGCGTGCGACAGGTCGGGCTGGGCGACGGCGATGCCGCTGGCCAGTACCTCGCGGAAGTCCCAGCGGGAGTAGAGGCGTTCGCCGGTCGCGATCGGGATGTTCGTGGACTCGACCAGGCTGCGCAGGTGGCCCGAGTGTTCCGGCAGGACGGGTTCCTCGACGAACAGCGGGTGCAGTGGTTCGAGGAGGGGCAGCAGGCGACGCGACATGGCGGTGGAGACGCGGCCGTGGAAGTCGACCGCGATGTCCCGCTCGTCGCCGAGCACCTCCCGGACGGCCGCGACGCGTTCGACGACCTCGGCGGTGCGTGCCGGGGTGTCGATGGGGGCGAGTTCGGCCGAGGCGTTCATCTTCACGGCGGTGAAGCCGGCCTTCATCTGTTCCTCGGCGAGCTCCGCCACGTCGCTCGGCCGGTCGCCGCCGATCCAGGCGTACATCCGGACGCGGTCCCGCACCGGGCCGCCGAGGAGGCGGTGCACGGGGGCGCCGTAGGTCTTGCCTGCGATGTCCCACAGTGCCTGGTCGATTCCGGCGACGGCGCTGGAGAGGATGGGGCCGCCGCGGTAGAAGCCGCCCTTGGTGAGGACCTGCCAGTGGTCCTCGATGCGCAGCGGGTCGCGGCCGACGAGGTAGTCGGCCAGTTCGTGGACGGCGGCGCGCACGGTGTCGGCGCGTCCCTCGACCACGGGCTCGCCCCAGCCGGTGATGCCCTCGTCGGTGGCGATGCGCAGGAACAGCCAGCGCGGAGCCACCAGGAACGTCTCAAGTCCGGTTATCTTCAAGGAGTTTCCTTCGGCAGCGTGTCGGTCGCCGCGTCGTCGTGGTCTTCCCCCGCCCGCACGGCCGCCAGGTCGTCGGAGGCCTGGGCCAGGAGCGACGCGACGGCGGCCACGGCGGCGTCCGGGTCGCCCGCTTCGACCGCCTCCAGCAGTTCCTGGTGTACGGGTATGGAGTCGGAGAAGTGCCGGGCGCCGTGCACGATCCGGTCGCGGACCCGCAGCCCGGCCTCGATGACGACCTCCATGCGGCTCAGCAGTTCGTTGTGGGCGGCGTCCAGCAGGGCGCGGTGGAAGGCCAGGTCCGCCTCGACCATGGCGTCCGCGTCCGTCCCCGCCGCCGCCATCGCCTCGAGCGCCTGCCGCATGGCGTCCAGGTCCGACGGCGTGCGGCGGGCCGCGGCGAGCCGGGCTCCGGCGGGCTCGACTATCGCGCGCACCTCGGCGAGGTCCTCCAGGAAGCCGTCGGTCGGAGCGCTGCTGCCCTGCCAGCGCAGCAGGTCGCTGTCGAGGAGGTTCCAGTCGGACCGGGGCCGGATGGTCGTGCCGCGCTTCTGCTTCGACTCGAGCAGGCCCTTGGACGCCAGCACGCGCATCGCCTCGCGGACCACGGTCTTGCTGACCCCGAGCTCCGTCTCGAACCTGACCGGGTCCACCACGGAGCCCGGAGGGTAGTCGCCGCGGATGATGCGCCGGCCCAGCTCCTCCACGGCCTGGCCGTGCAGCCCCTTACCGGGATGGGTCACCACGTTCTCCGTTTCCGCTCCGGTCCTTGTCGCTGATACCGCGCACCGTACGCGCCGCTCACGAGGACTCCTTCATGACGCTCCATCCTCCATCGACCACCAGAGCGGCCCCGGTCACGAAGGAGGCGTCCGCCGACGCCAGGAAGGCGACCGCGGCGGCCACCTCCTCCGGCTGCCCGAACCGCTTGGCCGCCGTGGCCGCCACGCTGCGCGCCCGGTCGGACTCCGGTATCCCCTCCCAGGCGGCGGTGAGGATGGGTCCGGGCAGCACGGTGTTGACCCGGATGTCCGGCCCGTACTCGACGGCCAGTTGACGCCCCAGCGAGCACAGGGCGCCCTTCGCCGCGGCGTAGGCGGCGTGGCCCGGCAGCCCGATGACCGCGTGCACCGAGGAGGTGAGGACGACCGACCCCGACGACTCCCGCAGCAGCGCCGCGAAGGTCTTCATCGCCCGCCAGGCCGGTTTGAGCAGCACGGCCATCTGGCCGTCCCACTCGGCCTCGCTCAGTTCGTGGGCGGGCTTGTTCAGCTGGGCGAAGGCGTTGCTGTGCAGGACGTCCAGCCGTCCGTGGCGCTCCTCGACATGGCGGCCCAGACGCTCCCAGTCGGCGGCCGAGGTGACGTCGCAGCGCAGGTACTCCGCGCATCCCCCGCCGGCCTCGATGTCCGACACCACCGTCTTGCCGGCGGTGTCGTCCACGTCGGTGACCACGACCGTCGCCCCCTCGGCCGCGAGTCTGCGCGCCGTGGCCGCGCCGATCCCGTGCGCCGCGCCGGTGATCACCGCCACGCACCCCGCCATCCTGTGGCATTCCGCCATCGTGCGCCTCTCCCCTTGCTCGCCTGCACCCGTCTGCTGCCTGCACCGGTCCCGGTACTCACACCATCATAGCTGTTTCAATTAATAATGGATATATCTTGACGGGGCGGTGATGGCGCTCCGAGACTGACCGCCATGCGACAGACAGACTCAGTGGCGATCGACGCCCGACGGCGCCTGCGCCCGGCCGGCATCGCCTTCGGCGGCGACTACAACCCCGAGCAGTGGCCCGAGGAGGTGTGGGCGGAGGACGTCGCGCTGATGAAGGAGGCGGGCGTCTCCCTGGTGACGGCCGGGATCTTCTCCTGGGCCAGGGTGGAACCGAGGCCCGGTGAATACGACTTCGACTGGTTCGACCGGGTGATGGACAACCTCGCCGGCGCGGGCGTGGCCGTGTGCCTGGCCACGATGACGGCGTCCCCGCCGCCGTGGCTGTCCCGGCTGCACCCCGAGATCCTCCCCGAGACCGCCGACGGGCGCCGGATGTGGCCCGGCGGACGCCAGCACTACTGCCCTTCCAGCCGCGTCTACCGCGAGCACGCCGTGCGCCTGGTCGAGCGACTGGCCGCCCGGTATGCCGACCACCCCGCGCTGGAGATGTGGCACATCGGCAACGAGTACGGCTGCCACACCCCGATGTGCTGGTGCGACGAGTCGGCGGCCGACTTCCGGCGCTGGCTGTCCGAGCGGTACGGCGGCGTCGACGCCCTCAACGACGCCTGGTCCACGGCCTTCTGGGCACAGCGCTACGACAGCTTCGACGAGGTGCTGCCGCCCCGGCTCGCGCCGACCTTCCCCAACCCCGCCCAGCAGCTGGACTTCGCCCGGTTCTGCGACGACGCGCTGCTGCGGTGCTTCCTGGCGGAGAAGGAGGTTCTGCGGCGGATCACCCCGGACGTTCCCGTCACGACGAACTTCATCGGTGTGCACAAGCCCGTCGACGCCTTCCGCTGGGCGGCCGAGGAGGACGCCGTCTCGGTCGACGTCTACCAGGACCCGCACGACGACAACACGCATGTCTCGGCGGGTTTCATCTTCGACGTCACGCGGTCCGCCCGCGGCGGTCAGCCGTGGCTGCTGCTGGAGCAGGCCCCCGGCGCGGTCAACTGGCGGAACCGCAACGGTCCCAAGCCGCCGGGGCGGATGCGGCTGTGGAGCTGGCAGGCGGTCGCCCAGGGCGCCGACGCGGTGCTGTACTTCCAGTGGCGCCAGTCCCGGGGCGGCGCCGAGAAGTACCACTCGGCGATGGTCCCGCACGGCGGCACCGACACCCGCGTCTTCCGTGAAGTGAGCGAGCTGGGCCACGAGTTGGCATCCGTGCCGCGGATCGCCGGCACCCGGTCCACCGCGGACGTCGCCCTGGTGCTGGACTGGAACAGCTGGTGGGCGCTGGAACTGGACTCGCACCCGTCCACCGCACTGAACCAGATGGAGATCGCGCTCGCCCATTACCGGCCGCTGTTCGAAGCCGGCGTCAACTGCGACGTCGTACCACCCGACCGCGACCTGTCCGGCTACCGCCTGGTCATCGCACCCAACCTCTACCTGCTCAAGGAGCGGGACGCCGCACGCCTCACCGATTTCGTACGCGGCGGCGGCCATCTGCTGGTGTCGTTCTTCTCCGGCATCGTCGACGACTGCGACCGGGTGCACTCGGGAGGATACCCCGCGCCCCTGCGCGAGGTGCTGGGCCTGCGCGTCGAGGAGTTCTGGCCGCTGGCGGAGCAGGACACGGTGGACGTCCGGCACCCGGACGGCACGGTCAGCCGCGCCGACCTGTGGTCGGAGGCCGTCGTGCCCGAAGGGGCGCGGGCGGTGGCCGAGTTCGGCTCCGGCCCGCTGGCTGGGCGGCCGGCCGTCACGCGCCACTCCTTCGGCGAGGGACAGGCGTGGTACGTCGCGACGCGCCTCGCACCGGAGGCCATGCGCGCACTGACCGACGACGTGTGCCGTACGGCGTCCGTCGGCCCCCTGCTCCCCGGACTTCCCGAGCACGTCCAGGCGGCCGTGCGCGAGGGCGACGGCGGACGGTTCGTCTTCCTGCTCAACCACGGCCAGGAAGAAGCCGAGATCCAGCTGCCCGAGCCGATGACCGACGCCCTGGCTCCGGGGGCGCCCCCCGCCGACCGCCTCACGCTGCCGGCAGCCGGAGTGGCCGTACTGAACAAGCCATGAACACCTGCCGAGCCGCACTGGGCACACCGTAGAACCAAAGGGACACACATGGACACCTCAACACCATCAAGGAGAGCCGTTCTCCGGTGGGGCGCCGGGACGGCCGCGGCGCTCACCGCAGCCCCCGCGCTGACCGCCTGCGGCCAGACCGTCGGAGCCGCCCGCACCACCCAACAGGCACCCACGCGCCGCGGCCAGAAGGTCAAGCTCGTCTTCTGGACCTGGGTGCCGATGCAGAAGACCGTCGACCTGTGGAACCGCACGCACCCCGGCATCCAGGTCGAGATGCAGACCATCCCCCAGAACGTGACGGGCGGCTACCAGAAGATGCACGCCTCGCTGACGGCCGGGAACCCTCCCGACCTGGCGCAGGTCGAGTACCACGAGCTTCCCAGCTTCATGCTGGTCAACGGCCTGACGAACCTGAGCGAGTACGGTGCCGACGAACTGCGCGACAACTATGTCCCGTGGCAGTGGCAGCAGGGCGTCTTCGACGGCAAGGTGTACACCGTTCCTCAGGCGTCCGGACCGATGGGACTCTTCTACCGCCGGGACCTCTTCGCGAAGTGGGGCATCGAAACGCCCGCCACCTGGGCCGAGTTCGAACAGGCCGCCCGCGTGGTCAAGGCCCGCGGCAACGGGGCCAGGCTGTGCGCTTTCGCGCCCAACCAGCCCACCTGGTTCGCCGCGATGTGCTGGCAGCGCGGCGCCCGGTGGGTGCGTACCGAGGGCGACACCTGGGTCGTCGACATGGACGACGATCTCTCCCATGAGGTCGCGGAGTACTGGGAGAGGATGGTCCGCGACGGCCTGGTCTTTGTCGAACCCGACATGTCCAACGCCTGGTACAAGCACGTCCAGACCGGACAGATCTCCGCCTGGATCGGTCCGCAGTGGGGCGACGCTCTGCTGCGCGGCAACGCGCCGGGCACCGCCGGAAAGTGGCGGGTCGCCCTGCTGCCCCAGTGGAAGGCGGGACAGAAGGCCTCCGCCAACTGGGGCGGGTCGTCCACCGCCATCCTCCAGGGCAGCCAGCACCCGCGTGAGGCGCTGGAGTTCGCGCACTGGATCAACACCGACCGCCGGGCCGTCGACCTGAACGTCTCCGTCGGCTACGGCTGGCCCGCGGCAGCCGGAATCTTCCGCGGATCGGCGCTCGACAAGCCCGACCCGTTCTTCGGCGGGCAGCGGTACAACGACGTGTTCACGGTGTCCGACCGGGCGATCGACACCTCCTGGAAGTGGTCCCCCACCACGGATGCCGACTTCGCCCAGGTCCAGGACGCCTTCGGCGCCGCCATCGACGGAGAGGGCAGCCTCACCGGTGCTCTGGCCGACGCCCAGAGAAGCACCGTGGACAACCTGCGGGCGAAGGGCCTGAAGGCGAGGAGCGCGCGATGAGCACCACGATCGACCGCACGAAGAAGTCCGTGCCGGGCAGCCGGCGCTCCGCCCGCCCCGACCGGGCGGCATGGGGGTTCCTGCTCCCCTTCGTCGCCCTCTTCCTGTTCACCTTCGTCCTTCCCCTCGGCTACGCGGTCTACCAGAGCCTGCTCACACCGGTCCGCTCCGGCGCTCTGGGCCTGGGCCCGGCCACCCTCGGCTTCGCCGGACTGGACAACTACGCCCTCGCCCTTCAGCAGTCGGCCTTCCTGGAGAGCTTCGCGCGGGTGCTGCTCTTCGGCGTGGTGCAGATCCCGGTGATGCTGCTGCTGGCCACCGCGCTGGCACTGGCCCTGGACACGCTCTCCCACCGCTGGGCGGGCATCCTGCGTGCCGCCTACTTCCTGCCGTACGGCGTGCCCGGCGTCATCGCCTCGATTCTGTGGGGCTTCCTGTACGTGCCCGGCGTGAGCCCGATCACCGACCTGCTCGGCAGGGTCGGGCTCGCGCCCGACTTCCTCGGCTACGACACCGCGCTGTGGTCCATCGCCAACATCGTGATCTGGGAGTTCGCCGGCTACAACATGCTGGTGATCGTCGCCCAGCTCAAGGCGATCCCCCAGGAGCTCTACGAGGCCGCCCGCATCGACGGGGCCGGTGCGTGGCAGACGGCGATGCGGATCAAGCTGCCGCTCGCCCGGCCGGCCCTGGTGCTGACCGGCGTGTTCTCCATCATCGGAACGCTCCAGCTGTTCGCCGAACCGCTGGTCATCAAACCGCTGACCCCGGCAGTCACCAACTCGTACACACCGAACCTGAGCGCGTACAACGAGGCGTTCGCCAACAACAACATCTACCTCGCCGCTGCCGAGTCGGTGATCCTCGCGCTGGTGGCGAGCGTGCTGTCCTTCGGCTTCCTCAGCCTGGTGAACCGCAGGGAAGGAAGGGATGCACGGTGAGCGTGTCCACACCCCGTACCAAGGAGCCGGCAGCCGCCTCCGCCCACGTTCCACAGCCGGCCGGGCGAGGCCGTGACAGCGGTCCGCGCCGTGGCCTGAAGCCCACGCGGATCCTGCTGGTCGCCCTGCTGACCGTCGCGGCGCTCTACTTCCTGCTGCCCGTCTACTGGCTGGTGGTGGCCTCCACCAAGAGCAGTGCCGACCTCTTCGGCAGCTTCGGACTCTGGTTCTCCGATCCGCGGTGGCTGGACAACCTGTCGAAGGTCTTCTCCTACGGCGACGGCATCTTCTGGAGCTGGACCTTCAACAGCGTCCTGTACGCGGGGGTGGGCGGTGCGCTCGCCACCCTGCTCGCGGGCGCCGCCGGCTACGCCCTCGCCGTGTACCGGTTCCGCGGCCGGGAGGCGGTCTTCAAAGTCGTACTCGCCGGTGTGCTGCTCCCCAGTACCGCGCTCGCCCTGCCGCTGTACCTCCTGTTCAGCAAGGTGGGCCTGGCCAACACCTACTGGGCGGTGCTGATTCCCAGCATCGTCAGCCCGTTCGGGGTGTATCTGTGCCGGATCTACGCGGAGGCCGCGGTGCCGGCCGAGATGCTGGAGGCGGCCCGCGTCGACGGCGCCGGCGAGTGGCGGATCTTCGGCACCCTCGTGCTGCGCACCATGACGCCCGCGCTCGTGACCGTCTTCCTCTTCCAGTTCGTCGGCATCTGGAACAACTACTTCCTGCCGCTGGTCATGCTCTCGGACGACCGCAAGTACCCGATCACCCTGGGCCTGACGACCTGGCAGGCCGCGGCCAACCGCATTCCCGAGCTCAACCAGCTCACGGTGGGCGGGGCGTTCCTCTCGATCCTTCCGCTGGCCGCGGCGATGCTCGTCCTGCAGCGTTACTGGCGGTCGGGTCTGACCCAGGGCAGCGTCAAGGGCTGACACACACCGTGGCCCGTGTCCGGCGGGGAACGCCGGACACGGGCCACGGTCTTGCCAGGCGCCTACGACCTGGGATTGACCGCCTTGCGGAACGCTTCGTGGACGAGCTTGGGCCGCTCCTCGGCGAAGGTGAGCAGGCCCATGACGGAGATGCCGTTGTAGGACTGGTTGTAACCGGCCCGCTGCTTGTAGTCCTTGAGGACCCAGTAGGTGAAACCGGCGACGAACTCGCTGCGCTCGGCCACCTGGGTCCAGTGGGCGGTGAAGCGGGCCGCCTGCCACTCCTCCGTGCCCTCGGTGGTGTCGGGGCCGTGGGTGCCGGCCACCGACCAGGTGCCGTTCTCGGTGATCAGGATCGGCTTGCCGGGATACTTCGCGTGCACCGCGTCCAGCGTCGGGCCGAGGTCGGCGTCCTTGCCGTAGAAGTAGCCGAAGTACTCGTTGAACCCGATCACGTCGGCGAGGTCGAAGGCGGGGTCGTTGCTCGTGCTGGAGGCCCAGGTCACGGGCCGGGCGGTGAGGTCGACCGCCTTCACCGCCGCCTTCATGTCGGCGAGCCAGGCGCGGTAGACCGGCGCGCCCTCGGGGTCGATCTCCGACTCGTTCTGCAGGCACCAGAGGATCACCGACGGGTGGTTGTGCTGGTTCCACGCCATGGTCAGGGCCAGGGCACGGGCGAGGCCGTAGCGCTCGGTCTGGAGCTTCTCCTGGGCGGTGTTGAGCCACATGGTGTCGATGTCGTCCATCACCAGCACCCCGTGCTCGTCCGCCCAGTCGTAGACGTACGGGTGACGGTTGTAGACGCAGTTGCGGATGTAGTTGGCGCCCACTGCCGTGATGTGGGCCAGTTCCCGGTCGTACTCGGCGGGCGTCATCGCCCTGCCGTGCGCGGCGGTCTCCTCATGCCAGTTGAGGCCCTTGAGGAAGAGGGGCTTGCCGTTCAGCCGCAACTGCGCATCTTCGGTGGTCAGTTCGCGTATGCCGTAGCGGGTGGAGAGCGTGTCCACCCGGGGGCCCGAGGGCCTCCTGGCGGTCAGAGTGGCGCGGGCGGTGAGGGTGTGCGGCGCGGCCGGGCTCCATCGCGGGGCGCGGGGCACGCCGACCGAGACGCGTACGACGCCGGCGGAGCGGGCCGCGATCCGGGCCGGGACCACGGCCGGCCGGGCACCGCTCTCCCGGCCGGGATCCAGGGTGAGCCATCCGTCGAAGTCGGAGTCACCGTGGTTCTCGACGATCGCGCGGGCCTCGAGGCGCCCGTTCGCTCCGGCCACGAGCAGCTTGGCGACGGTGACCCGCGGAACCGCCTCGATCCAGGCCGAGCGGGTCAGGCCCGCGTAGGGCCAGTAGTCGACGGGCTTGTACGGGATCTCGTGGTCGTCGGTGACCGGCCGGAAAGTCGTCGCCGTGTAGTCGGTGTAGCTCGCCCGGCGGAAGACCCGCACCGCGAGCGTCTGGCGCGTGCCGGGCCGGAGCGCCCCGCCCACCGGAAGGGCGAAGGGCGAGTTGGCGCCCTCGTGCTTGCCGAGGTGCACGCCGTCGAGCCAGACCTCGGCGCTGTAGCCGGCGGCCAGGAAGGCGATGCGCACGTGCCGGGCACGCCAGGACGCGGGAACGTCGACGACGGTGCGGTACCAGGCATAGCCGTCGGCGAACGCCGTGCCCTTGCCGAACGGGCCGGTCTGGGAGCCGAATCCGGGCGTGTCCAGCAGGTCCCAGGCCGACGGCACGTCGATGAGGCCCCACGCCCGGTCGTCGAGGTCCGGGTACTGCCAGCTTTCGTCGAGCCCTTGGTCGCGGGGGTCGAAGCGGAAGCGCCATCGCCGGTCCAGGGACAGGTACTCCCGGGTCGGCTCATGGGTGCGCCAGCCGTCGAAGGCGGGGAGCACGACGCCGTACCGGAAGACGACGTTGGTGCCGCCGACATCGCGCACATGGGTGCCGGAGGGCTCGGTGGCGGGGTGGGTGTCGAGGACCGGGCCGTCGGCGGCGTGCGCCGTGCCCGGCCAGGCCGGCAGGGCGACGAAGCCTGCCGCGCCGAGTGCCGTGACGACGGTTCGCCGGGACGGGTGGGTGGGTGGGGTCATTGGCAGGGCTCCTCAGAGGGCGCAGGCGTTCGTTCGCCCCCTGAGCCTGGACAGCCCCACCACCCCTGTCAAGGATTATTCATAATTAATGAATTGTGGGTTAGCGTGGCTCCCATGACCTCACACCGACAGGCCCAAACGGACCGACTCGCCATCACCCTGTGGGACTTCAGCTGGTACACGCAGGCGGGCCCCGGAGAGCCCTTCGCCGACCTCGACCGCGCCTTCGCCGAGGCCGTGGAGCGGGGCTTCAACACCGTGCGCGTCTGCGCCATGCCCTTCCTGCTGTTCTCCGGGCGCGTCGACGCCCCTGAGTCACCGCAGGTCCGCGGCCTGGGCGAGCGGTTCGGACAGCGCACCCGCTGGTACAACGTGCGCGGCGGCTATCCGCTGGACGGCCGGCGGCGGCTCGTCGAGCTGTTCGAGGCGGCCGCCCGGCACGACTGCCAGGTGATCGTGTCGTCGTGGGAGTACCAGCAGTCCCCCAGCTTCGCCGACACCGACGCCTGGCACCGCGCCCTGGCGGAGGTGCCCGGCCCGGACCGGGCCGAGGCGGTGGCCGAAGCGCTCGCCGGGCTGCTGGACTTCCTCGCCGAGCGCGGCCTTGCCGACCGCGTCGCCTACGTCGAGGTGCACAACGAGGTCGACAACTGCTCCCTGGTACCGGGCGACGGCACCTCCGCCCACTACGCCCGGCTGCGCGGCCCCCTCGAACGCGCCGTGAAGCTGCTGCGGGCTCGCCACCCCGGCATCCCCGTCACGTACTCGCTCGGCGAGCCCTGGCCGGACGAACTCGACGACCTGCCGGAGCAGGCACAGATCGCGCACTTCCACTTCTACGTCTACGGCGTGCTCGGCGCGCTGTACCGGGAGGCGGGGCTCGGCCACGGCACCGAACCGGCGCCCCCGACGGCCTCCTGGCCCACTCCCGCACTGGCCGCCATGCTGCGCCCTGACGCCCCCGCCTTCGCCGACCACCAGCCGGACGAGCCCTGGCGACTGACGGCGACCGGAATCCCGCGCGAACTCTTCTACGCGCACGACTGGGTGGACCCTGACCGCTGGGACCTGTGGCTCTACGAGAACTATTCGGCCCACCGGGACGCCATGCGCGAGACGCTCGCCCAGTGGGTCGACTCCGTCGCCGGCTTCGCCCGTCGCCGCGGCATCCCCGCCGTCCTCGGCGAGGGCGTGGTGGGGTACACCCCTCTTCTGACGCGCTTCGAGGAGGACGCCGTCGGCAAGGACATCGCGGAGTTCGTCGTGGACCGCTGCCTCGCGGCGGGCTTCCGAGGCGTCGTCCTGACGTCCAACGCGGCCCCTCACCACCCCATGTGGCAGACCGACCAGGAGTGGATGCGGCGGGTGAACAGCCGTATCACCGCGGGCTGAACGCGCGCACCTTTTGCCCCTTTTGCGCATGTATCTCACGTCTGAAACCATCGGTAGCAGTAAGGCTTGCCGAGAAGCAGCGCGTCTCGGACACCACCGCCCCGATCAAGTCAGGCCAGGAGGCGGATCATGGCCACGGCGGAACTCGCTTCCGAACGAGAGTCGGACTATCTGTCGCAACTGACGATGGCCGCGGCACGCTATGCGAACCGCGCCGAACAGCGTGCAAGAAACCAGTCCGTCCTCGAGACGCGTGGCGTGCTGTACGCGGACACCCCCGAGCGGGTCGAGAAGCGGCTGGCACGTCTCGGCGCCGACTGGGCCATGGCACGGGCGATCGAGCGGACACCGACCGAACCCGCCAGCGGTGCGGGGAGCACCCTGGGCCTGCCCCCGGAGGGCTTCACCAGTGAGGCGCTGGGGCTGGAGCGCCTCATCGGGCGCAACAACCTCACCCCGGTCGCGTTCCTGGAGGAGGGGGTCCAGGTCTCGCGCTCGGTCGGCCGGATCACCATCAGCGGGCCGGGGGGCGGACACGGCACCGGTTTCATGGTCTCCCCCTCCCTGCTCCTCACCAACAACCACGTCCTGGGCGACACTCAGGAGGCCGGCCGCAGCAAGGTCGCGTTCGCCTTCCAGGACGGCGCCGACGGCAACCCGCTCGTACCGGCTGTCTTCCAGCTGGAGCCGCTCCGGTGCTTCGTCACCGACCGGGCGCTGGACTACACCCTCGTCGCGGTGGCCCCACGCGGTGCGCAGGGAGAGGCGCTGTCGTCGTACGGCCGGCTGATCCTCAGTGAGGCACAAGGCAAGGCCGTCATAGGGGAGTTCGTCAACATCATCCAGCACCCGAGAGGCGAGCCCAAGCAGATCGCGCTGCGCGAGAACCAGATCGTCGACGTACTGGAGCGGTTCCTGCACTACGAGTCCGACACCCGTGAGGGGTCCTCGGGTTCTCCGGTCTTCAACGACCAGTGGGAAGTCGTCGCGCTGCATCACTCCGCCGTTCCGAAGACCGATGCCGAGGGCCGGCCGCTGAGCGTCGACGGCACGGTGTGGCGGCCGGAGATGGGCGAGCAGCAACTCGCCTGGCGGGCCAACGAAGGGGTGCGGATCAGCCGTGTGCTGCGGTCCCTGCACGAGGCGCCGCTGACCGGTGAGGCGGCAGTGCTGCGGGACGAGGTGTTCACCACGGGGCTCGACCCGTCTCCCGAGAAGAACACGCCGCCGATGCCGTCCTTCACCGGCAGGCCCACCCTGGCGAGTACCAACGGTTCACAGGCCGGGGTTCAGTCTCACGCGGCCGACGGTTCCGCTCAGCTCGTCCTCCCGCTGCGGATCACCCTCGACTTCGACACCTCCTCGCTCCCTTCGGCCACCCTCTCGGCTCCCCTGCCCGCACTCGCGCCGACCCCGCAGCCGCCCTCGGCCGGACGGCCGGACATCGTCACAGCGGTCGGGAAGGACGTCGACGCGGCCCTGGTCAACCACCGGTTCGCCCGGGAACGTCCCTACTACAACCGGTCCGCGGACGCCGCCGCACGCGCCGCGTACTACGCGAACGTCCGCACCGACGACGGCGACGCACTGCGCCGCGCGCTGACGACGCTGCTGACCGAGACCCATGCGCCCAAGCCCAGGTACAAGCCGATGCGGCTGGTCTACCCGTGGGTCGATCTGCACAAGGACGGACGGCTGCGTAGCATCTACTCCGGCCAGGAGTTCTCCGCCGAGGAGCTCATACGGGCCGACGCGGCCGTGGAGGAGGCCCGGCTGGCCCGCGAGCAGGAACTGCTGTTGCGGGAGCGCACGGCGGGACCGGCGGAATTCGAGGCCGAGTTCCGCGCGCTGGAAGCCTCCCTGCCGTTCAACTGCGAGCACGTGGTGCCGCAGTCGTGGTTCCACGAGAAGGAGCCCATGCGGGGCGACCTGCATCATCTGTTCACGTGCGAGTCCGGCTGCAACAGCTACCGCAGCAACTTCCCGTACTTCGACTTCCCCGACTACGAGGAAACCGTCCGGGACGCGTGCGGAAAGCGCGAGAGCGTGGGATTCGAGCCTGAGAAGTGCAGGGGTGTGGTCGCCCGCGCCACCCTGTACTTCCTGTTGCGCTATCCGGGGCAGATCGGCGACGTCGCGCAAGAGTTCCCCGAAGACCGGCTGCCCGTCCTGCTGCGGTGGCACGAGGGCGAGGCAGTCACCGAGTACGAACTGCACCGCAACGCGGCCATCGCGGAGCTGCAGGGCAACCGGAATCCGCTGATAGACCATCCCGAGTGGGCCCGCGCGATCGACTTCTCCGGGGTCTGGCCCTGAGACCTGCGTCAACTCGCGCCGGACAGCTCTCTACTCGGCGTCGCCCTGGTGGTCGGCCCAGACATAGCTTTCGGGGAGCAGGTCGGTGATACGGACGGTTCGGACGCGGTCGTCCCCGCCCACGATGACCTCGAGGGCGGGAAAGTAGTCGAGAAGGACCTGACGGCACCGGCCGCACGGAGGGACGACCCCCCGGTCGCGATCTCCCACGGCGACGATCGTGTCCAGCTCGTGGACCCCCTGGGCGGCTGCCGCGCCGATGAGAGCCAGCTCGGCGCAGGGGCCTCCGGTGAAGTGGTAGACGTTCACCGCCGTGACGATCCGCCCGTCCCGAGCGCGGGCCGCGGCCGCCATGGTGTGCTGGTCGCCCCGGCAACGAGTGCGGGCGACATGAGCCGCCGCCTCGATGAGTTCGTGGTCGACGTGGTGCGTCTGCGTGGTCATCTTCTCCGCTTTCGTCAGGTCCTGTTCCGCGACGGCGACGCCGAGGGCTGCCTCGTCGGTACCGAAAGGATCCTCACGAGTGTCGGTGATAGGCCTTGTTGGCGATGCGCCAGCTGTCGCCGGCGCGGACCAGCAGGAAGATGTCGGTGAAGGTGTCAGCTCCGTGTCGCAGTGTCATGGTGGCGGTCGCGACCGTGCCGTGGACGTCCACGGCATCGATACGACGGGAGCGGGCCGGTTCGTCCGGGGCCGGGCGGCCCGGGAAGAGAGCGCAGTACTCGTCCAGGCGCCAGGAGACGAACACCCCGTCCCGGATTCCCTCGATGTGCGCGGTCGGCAGGAACGCCTCGCGAAACTGGGTGGGGTCGCCGGTGGCGTGCCCGCGCATGTAGCCGCGCAGCGGTTCGAGCACGGCGTCCGCCACGGCGGGGGCCGTGGCGGCGACGGCGATGTCGGCCTCGGGGTCGGCGGGAGTGTCGGCCAGTCCGGCTGCGCCGCGCAGCGGGGTGTTCGACGCGGCGGCCAGCAGAGCCATGTCCTTGGCCAGCGCACCGATCGTGAATTCGGCCGTGACAGCGGCCGATTCGCCGACGAGGAAGGGCCTCTTGGCGGTCACGAGTCCGCCGAGCCGGCCGAGTTCGAGGACGTCCAGCACCTGGGCGCGGGGCAGGCCGAGGGCGTCGGCCTGCCGCAGCGAGTCGCGCAGCGCGAGGACGGCCCCGGCGAGGCTGTGGTTGGCGATCAGCTTGAGCGCGGCGGCAGTGGAGGCGTCGTCCACGCGTCGCACGGTGCCCAGCGTTTTTAGAACCGGCCGGGCGCGGTCGAGCGCGTCCGGGTCACCGGCGGCGAGAATCCGCAGCGCGCCCGCGGCGGCGGCCGGCACGGATCCGAGCACGGGCGCGTGGACGTAGGAGGGGCCGAGTCGCCGGGCCAGCTTCGCCGCTTCGGCGGGGGCGACGGTGCTGGTGTTCAGCACGATCGTGTCCGTGCGCAGCGCGTCACGGACCTCGTCGAGGACCTGCCGGCAGGCCGGGCCGTCGAACAACGCCAGGAGCACGAGGCCCGCCTTCGCCACGGCCTCGTTCGGATCGGCGGTCGTCTCGACAGCGCCTGCCGTGCGCCCTGAGCGGGTCCAGCCGACGACGTGCCGGCCCTCGGCCGTCAGGCGCGTCGCCATCGCGTCGCCCATGCGCCCCAGGCCCAGGACGGCGATCGTGTGTGGTGTGGTCATGCGCGCCACAATCGTGCACCGCGTCGACTGCGACAAGCGCAGATTTCGCAGCCCTGCCCTGCGGAGCTCGCATACCTGCTGGTCATACTGGCGCCATGGAGTTGACGGTGTGGCGAACCTTCGTGACCGTGTGCCGACTCGGGTCGCTGTCGGCGGCGGCCGCCGAGCTCAATCACACGCAGTCGGCCGTCTCCCGGCAGATCGCCGGACTTGAACGGCAACTCGGCGTGCCCCTGATGGAACGCCATGCGCGTGGCGTCCGTCCGACGCCCGCCGGCGAGGTGTTCCGGCGCCACGCCCTGACCACGCTCAACGAGGCCGACCGTGCCGTTCGCGCCGCGCGAGACGCTCATGACGGGGCCTTCAACCGGCCGCTGGCCGTCGGTGCGACGCCTTCTCTGGCCACGGGGATCGTGCCCGAAGCCGTCCGGGCGTTGCTGCGGGAGACCGGATCCGTCCGGTGGAGCCTGCTCCCCGCCCTGAGCCCGGAACTGCACCACCGCGTGCTCGACGGCGATCTCGACATCGCCGTCGTCACCGACGCACCACCGGGGCTGCCCCAGGACCCACGGGTCGAACGACGGTTCCTCGGGCTGGACGACATGGTCGTGGCACTGCCCGTCGACCATCCGCTGGCCGGGCGCGGTCCGGTGCACATCCACGCCCTGGCCGACCAGACCTGGGCCGAGGACAATGACGGCTCGGCGGCGCTTCTGCGCCAGCACGCCGCCCGCGCCGGAGTCAGCGCCCGCATCGACCTCGTCGCGGCCGATCTGCCCGGCAAGCTGGCCCTGGTCGCGACCGGTCACGCCATCGCGCTCATACCCGGCGTGCTGACGCGCGCCCTGCGGACCGACGTCACCACGGTGGACCTCGTCGACCCCCCGGCCCGAGGCATCTACACGATCACCCCACGCCGCGACCCGCACCCCTGCGCGGGGCCCCTGCTCGACCACCTCGCCACGGCGTTCGCCTCGATCCGTCCGGCGGCGGCCCAAGCCGCGCCGCTCAGCGGTCCAGTGCGGGCAGCCGGTCCAGACCGGTCTCGAGCATGATGCGGTCGACGGTCTCGTGCAGGGCACTGCCGGCGCCGATGACGGTCTCGGTCCCGCCCGGCAGCAGATCGAGCGGCCGGTGCCAGTCGCGCAGCTGTGCCTCGCCGACCTCGTCGGCGATCGGTTTGGTGGCGTGCCGGGCGAGGGTTTCGGCGAACGGCACGTCCAGGTAGTAGCCGTGGGTCGGGCCCCGGTGGTCGGCGCGCAGCCGGGCGAGCATGTCGCCGTAGCGGTCGGCGTAGAGGATGCCTTCGACCACGACGTGGAATCCGGCGTCCAGCGCGTAGCGGGCCGTC
Organism: Streptomyces violaceus; assembly: GCF_036014075.1. Taxonomy (NCBI): domain Bacteria; kingdom Bacillati; phylum Actinomycetota; class Actinomycetes; order Kitasatosporales; family Streptomycetaceae; genus Streptomyces; species Streptomyces violaceus. Next base: position 8,275,821 of record NZ_CP107911.1, on the reverse strand, counting down.
AGGTCGATCAGGCCGATGTTCGCGGCACCGGGCCGGTCGCGCTCGCGCAGGACGACGCGGCGGAGGTTGTCCTGGCCGACCAGGGCCAGGCCGCGGCCGAACTTCTCGCGGAGGCCGACTGCGACGGACGACTTGCCCGAGGCGCTGTTGCCGCGCAGGACGACCAGCCGGGTTTCTTCGGTGCCCACCATCACGGCGGTCACGTTACCGACGGTGCCTGTCCACCGACCGGGTCACGGGCGACTTCACTCCGCACGTTGATCTCGACACGGCTCTCCCGACCGCGGAGGTGCGGACACGAAAGGGGTGCCCCTCCAGGTCGGCCGTATGTGACAGGCCCCATGTCGTCACAGGTCAGGCGGAGTTGGGCGGACGGAGGTGGAGGGCGTACTGCGGTTCCATGAAACCGTTCGGGCCCTGTCTAGCGGGCCCCTCCGCGATGTGAACCGCCCAGTCGAGGATCTGTACCGCCGCCCCCGCGGCCTCCAGCCCTTGGCAATGCGCGTGGTGCCTGCGGGCGATGCCGTCCAGGTCGAGATGGCGGCCGAAGGCGGGGTGGGCGGCGAGCCGTCGGGCGTAGGTCCACAGGTGCGGGTGGTCGGCGATGCGGTGGACCGCGGCGGCGTCGAGGTGCAGTCGGTGCACGGTGTCGAGCTGGACCAGGGCCACCCACAACCGCACGTCGGCGGCGGTCAGTTCATCGCCCAGGACGAATTCCTGGGCGGCGAGGCGCCACTCCAGTGAGCCCAGGACCCGGAGGAGGGAGCCGAGGGCGGTGTGGCGCGCCGCGGCGTCGGTGTCGGCCTGCCCGGCGTGCTGTGCGGCCTCGTTGACGCGGTAGTCACAGAGACGCCTCCTCGTCCCCGATCACGGCCTGGTCGACGGCCCGGGTGCCACCGGACAGTCCGATGACCCGCTGGTAGGACGGAAACCGCTCGTAACGGGGCTGGCGTCTTACACCCGCGCGACAAGCCACCGGCCGCTGATTGGCTCTCGACCCGGAACGGCACGCCGGGAAGAATGCGGATCCGCGATGCCGTGCTTGAAGGGGTTGTGATGCAGGTCGCCGTGGTCACCTTCGACGGGTTCAACGAGCTCGACAGTTTCATCGCTTCCGCGCTGATCAACCGCTGCCGCAAGGACGGCTTGGAGGCGTTCATCACGACGCCGACGCCGGTGGTCACATCGATGAACGACGTCGAGGTGACCGGGCAGCGCCCGATGGAGTTCGTGACCGAAGCCGATGTCGTGCTGATCGGCAGCGGGGTGAAGGCCCGAGAGGTCGTCGCCGACGACCGGCTGGTCTCCCGGCTGCGGCTCGATCCTTCGCGACAGCTGATCGGCGCGCAGTGCTCCGGCGCCCTGGTGCTGGCCCGGCTCGGGTTGCTGGAGGGCAGGCCGGCGTGCACGGACCTCAAGAGCCGGCCCTTCGTCGAAGCCTCCGGCGTCACTGTGCTGGACGGTCCGTTCCACGCCGAGGGGAACATCGCCACGGCGGGCGGATGCCTGGCGTCCCAGTACCTCGCGACGTGGGTGATCACCCGCACGCTCGGGGAGGACGCCGCACGCGGCGTCCTCGACTACGTGGCTCCGGTCGGCGAGAACCAGGAAACGGTCGAGCGCGCACTGCATGCCGTCCACGCGGGCGAGGCCGCACTGCGCTGACCGTTCAACCACGCGATCGCCGGCGCCGGCCGGGAAACCGGCGCGAACTGCACGCCCTGTTCAGGTCCCCGCACGTCGAGAAGCCGAGCAACCTATCGTTGCGGTCATGGTCTTCAACTCGACGACGGAACCCTCCGTCTTCCACGCGGCGTTCCGCGATCAGTTCGAGATCTTCCTCGATGAGCATCGATCCGCGCTGCACGACAGTCTCAACGGGCTGACCGAAGAGCAGGCGCGCCGGTCGCTGGTCCCGTCCAAGACCACGCTGCTCGGCCTGGTCAAGCACGCCACGTTCGTCGAGAAGGTCTGGTTCGATGAGGCGATCACCTGCCGGCCCCGTAGCGAGATCGGCATTCCCGACTCGCCCGATGAGTCGTTCGACCTCCACGAGGACGACACGGTCGCCTCGGTCCAGGGTGCCCATCAGCAGGCGTGCGCGGCGTCCCGCCGGGCCACGGAGAAGCTGACGCTGGACGACCTCGTACGAGGCAACCGCCGGGGCCCACTTCCCCTGCGCTGGGTCTACCTCCACACGCTGCGCGAGCTGGCCCAGCACTGCGGCCACGCCGAGATCCTTCGCGAGCAGATCATCGGCGACACGATGCGCCACGGCTGATCCGGGGCGCCGGCCTGGGCGCCGCTCCCGGGTCCCGTAGGGTCAACATCGTTGTACCGCGAGGGACTTGGAAGGCGGAGACATGAGGCGTGACGAGCTGATCCGGCCCGTGCCGGAGCTGTTGCGGCAGCACGCCGAGGTGGCCCCGCAGCGGGTCGCCTACTCCGACTCCTCGCGCAGCGTCACCTACGCAGAGCTGGAGCGCCGCACACGCTCGCTGGCCTCGTACCTGAAATCCCGGACAGCGCTGGGCTGCGGCGACCGCGTCGCGATCTGCCTCGGCAACCGGGTGGAGACGGTGGAGAGTTGCCTCGCCGTGCTGCGCGCGGGGATGGTCGGCGTCCCCCTGAATCCGCGGTCCTCCGACGCCGAGCTGGCGCACTTCCTCCAGGACAGCGGTGCCGGGTTCGTCATCACCGACGCCGCGCATCTCGCACAACTGCGCCGCCTGGGACCGCCGTACGACCGCCTGGGCGTCCTGGTCACGGGGACCGGCCCGGCCCCGGACGGCGCCGAGCTGTTCCTGAGCGCGGTCGAGAGCGACGTGTCCGCGGAGATCGACCTGCTCGGGCTCGACGATCCGGCCTGGATGCTCTACACCTCGGGCACCACGCACCGGCCCAAGGGCGTGCTGTCCACGCAGCGGGCCGCGTTGTGGTCCGTGGCCGCCTGCTACGCCCCGATCTTCGGCCTTTCGCCCGACGACCGGCTGCTCTGGCCGCTTCCGCTGTTCCACAGCTTCAGCCATTCGCTGGCGATCCTGGGCGTGACCGCTGTGGGCGCGAGCGCCCGGATCGCCGGTGAGCTGCTCCCGCCGGGAGGTCTGCGGCAGGAACTGCTCACGGCGCACGAGGGGCTCGGCGGGCCCTTCACCATGCTGGCCGGTGTGCCGACGACATATCACCGACTGGTCGACTCGGCGGGCGAGCTCCCACAGGCGCTGCGAATCTGCGTCGTGGCCGGTGCGCCGAGCGGTCCCGCTCTGCGCGCGGCCGTGGAGGAGACCCTCGGCTCGCCGCTGCTCGACGCGTACGGCAGTACCGAGACCTGCGGCATGATCGCGGTGAACCGCCCCGACGGGCCCGGAGTCGACGGTTCCTGCGGGGCGCCCGTCCCCGGCATGGACGTGCGCCTCGTCGACCCGCGCGGTGGCGAGGACGTCCCGGACGGGGCCGAGGGCGAGGTCTGGGTGCGGGGGCCGAGTCTGATGACCGGGTACCACGGACAGCCCGAGGCGACGGCCGCCGCGCTGCGGGACGGCTGGTACCGCACCGGCGACCTCGGCCGCCGCGTCGAGCACGGCCATCTCCGGCTCACCGGCCGGGTCAGCGAGTTGATCATCCGCGGCGGCGAGAACATCCACCCCACGGAGATCGAGCAGGCCCTGGCCCAGTGTCCGGGCGTGTCCGAGGCCGTCGTCGTGGGGGTGCCGCACGACGTGCTGGGCGAGGTGCCGGTCGCCTTCGTCGTACCGGGTCCTGAGGGGATCGACGCCCGGCAGGTGCTCGCCGAGTGCCGGACCCGGCTGGCCGACTACAAGGTGCCGACCGAGATCCACGAGATCGCCGCCGTCCCGCGCACCGCGTCCGGCAAGATCGCCCGGCACGCGCTGGCCGTCCCGGCTCCGGCCACGGCCGACACCGCTCAAACCGCTCTGCGCGAGCGGCTGCTGTCCCTCTCGCCCGACGACCAGGAGCGTGCGCTGCGCGAAGCGGTGCTCGCCGAAACGGCCGAGGTGTGCCGGCACACGCCCGGCGATCTGCCCGACGCGGACAGCCCCTTCGCCGATCTCGGTATGACGTCCGTCGGCGTCGTCGAACTGGTGGACCGGCTCGGCGAGCTGACCGGCCGAAGCCTGCCGTCGACGCTGGTCTTCGACCACCCGACGCCGGCCGAGGTCGCCCGGTACCTGCGCGTGGCGCTCTTCGAGGGCGAGCCTGACGACCACCCACGTGCGCCCCGTGCACAGGACCGCTCCCCCGACGACGATCCCGTCGCGATCGTCGCCATGGGGTGCCGGTACCCCGGTGACGTCAACTCCCCCGAGGATCTGTGGGAGTTGGTGACGCAGGGGCGGGACGCCATCTCGGAGTTCCCGACGGACCGCGGCTGGGACCTGGACGCCCTGTACGACCCCGATCCCGACCGGATCGGCACGTCGTACACACGACACGGGGGATTCCTGCACCGGGCGGCGGAGTTCGACGCCGGGCTGTTCGGGATCTCGCCGCGCGAGGCGCTCGCGATGGATCCGCAGCAGCGGCTGCTCCTGGAGACGTCCTGGGAGGTGTGGGAGCGGGCCGGAATCGATCCGGCTTCGGTGCGTGAGAGCGACACCGGCGTGTTCGTGGGCGTGATGTACGGCGACTACTCCGCCCGCTTCAGCCGCTCCCACGACTTGGAGGCGCATCTGGGGCTGGGCTCGGCTGGCAGCGTGGCCTCCGGGCGGATCTCGTACGTCTACGGTCTGCGCGGTCCCGCGATCACGGTCGACACCGCGTGCTCGTCCTCGCTGGTGGCGCTGCACTGGGCGGCGCGGGCGCTGCGCTCGGGCGAGTGCTCGCTGGCGCTGGCCGGCGGGGTCACGGTGATGGCGACGCCCAAGCCGTTCCTCGCGTTCAGCCGGCAGCGCGGGCTGTCGCCGGACGGGCGCTGCAAGTCCTTCTCGGCGGCGGCCGACGGCACGGCCTGGGGCGAGGGCGTGGGCCTCGTCCTGCTGGAGCGGTTGTCCGACGCGCGGCGCAACGGCCATCCGGTCCTGGCCGTGCTCCGCGGCTCCGCCGTGAACTCCGACGGCGCGTCCAACGGGCTCGCCGCGCCCCACGGGCCGGCACAGCGGCGGCTGATCACAGGGGCGCTGGCGGACGCTGGGCTGCGCGCCGGCGACGTGGACGCGGTGGAGGCCCACGGCACCGGCACCAGGCTGGGCGACCCCATCGAGGCGCAGGCCCTGCTGGCCGCGTACGGACAGGACCGCGAGCATCCGCTGTGGCTCGGGTCGGTCAAGTCCAACCTCGGGCACACGCAGGCGGCGGCCGGAGTCGCCGGTGTCATCAAGATGGTGCAGGCCCTGCGACACGGCGAACTGCCCCGGACTCTGCACGCCGACTCGCCCTCACCGCACGTCGACTGGTCCTCGGGCCGTGTGGAACTGCTGACCGATGCCCGGCCCTGGCCCGCCTCGGACCGGTCGCGGCGTGCGGGGGTGTCGGCGTTCGGGATCGGCGGGACCAACGCACATGTGATTCTGGAGGAGGCGCCGGAAAGGGAGGCGCCGGTCTCCCCGGATACGGTGGCGGCGCAGCCCGCCCCGTGGCTGCTCTCCGCCGCCGTTCCCTGGTTGCTCTCCGCCGCCGACGAACCCGCCCTGCGTACCCAGGCCCTCCGGCTCGCGGCCGAAGTGGCGGACCGGCCCGGTCTGTCGCCCGCCGACGTCGCCTACTCGCTGGCCGTGTCGCGCACCGCCCTCTCCCATCGCGCGATCGTGCCGACCGGTGACCGGACCCGGATGCTGGACGCGCTGAGCGCGTTCGCGCAGGGCCGGGACGCACCAGGAGTCGTACGAGGACTGGCGGACCCGGAGATCCGGACGGCCTTCCTGTTCACCGGACAAGGCGCCCAGCGCCCCCGGATGGGTGCCGAACTGCGTGCCGCCTTCCCCGTCTTCGCCGACGCCTTCGACGAGGTCTGCCGGTACCTGGACGATCTGCTCCCCCAGCCGCTCAGCACTGTGCTGTCCGCCGAGCCCGGCTCGGCGGAGGCGGCTCTCGTGGACCGTACGGACTTCACCCAGGCCGGACTGTTCGCCTTCGAGGTGGCGCTGTTCCGGCTTCTCGAGTCGTGGGGCGTGCGAGCCGACCGCCTGTTGGGCCACTCGGTCGGCGAGCTGGCGGCCGCGCATGTCTCCGGCGTACTCGATCTGCCCGATGCCGCGAGGCTCGTCGCCGCTCGCGGCCGCCTGATGCAGTCACTGCCCGACGGCGGCGCGATGGTGGCGCTGGACGGGACCGAGGAGGAAGTCGTGGCAGCGCTCGCGGAGTTCGGGGCGCAGGCGGCCGTCGCATCCGTCAACGGGCCCCGTTCCGTGGTGATCTCGGGCGCGCGGGACGCGGTGCTCGCCGTCGCGGCCGGCTTCGAGGCGCGTGGCCGCAGGGCCGTACGGTTGCGGGTGAGTCACGCCTTCCACTCGCCCTTGGTCGAGCCGATGCTCGACAAATTCCTCGATGTGGCACGCGAGTTGACCTTCCGGCCTCCTCGCATCCCGATCGTCTCCACCGTGACGGGCCGACCCGCCGAGCCCGCGGACCTGTGCTCGCCCGAGTACTGGGCGCGGCACGCCCGGCTGCCCGTGCGCTTCGCCGACGCCGTGCGCCGGCTCGCGGGCGACGGGGTCTCCGCCTACCTGGAACTCGGTCCGGGTCCCGTCCTCACCGCGGCGGCCACCGACTGTCTGCCCGACGCGCTCACGACCGGCTCCGTTCTCGCCGTGGTGACGCGAAGCGGCGCGTACGAACCGGAGACACTGCTGTCGGCCGTGGCGCGGCTTCATGTGGCCGGGGCCGCTGTCGACTGGGCGGCGGTGTACGCGGGTTCCGGCGCGCGCCGGGTGGAACTGCCGACGTATGCCTTCCAGCGACAGCGGTACTGGCTGGACGCGACGCCGCCGGCAGCGGCCGACGTCGGGGCCCTGCTGAGCCCGGCGTTCCCGGTACCGGACACCGGGCGGACGGTGCTGACCGGGCTGTTGTCCCTCGCGACCCACCCGTGGCTCGCGGATCATGTCGTCGCCGGGAGGGTCATCGTGCCGGCGACGGTGTTCGTCGAGATGGCCGTGCGGGCGGGCGACGAGGTGGGCTGCGGCACGGTCGACGACCTCGTGCTGTCGGCGCCCCTCACCCTGCCCGGTCACGCGGGGGTGCGGGTGCAGGTCGTGGTGGGTGCGCGGGACGACTCGGGCCGGCGGACGGTCGACATCTACTCCCGGCCGGAGGAGTCCTCCGAGGACGTCTCATGGACAAGGAATGTCACGGGACAGCTGGGCCGGGGCCGCGGTACGCAGGACGAGTTGACCCAGTGGCCGCCCCAGGGAGCCGAGGCGGTGGACCTCACCGGCGCGTACGCCGCCCTCGCCGACGCCGGGCTCGCCTACGGGCCTGCCTTCCAGGGGGTCGGCGCGCTCTGGCGGCGCGGTGACGATGTCTTCGCGGAGGTCGGACTGCCCGCCTCGCACACCTCGCAAGCGGGCCGCTTCGGACTCCACCCGGCGCTGTTCGACGCCGCGCTGCACGCTCCGTTGCTGGCCGCGTCCACCGGCACGGGCACGGTCCGGGTGCCGTTCGCCTGGAGCGGCGTGAGTCTGCACGCCTCGGGAGCGACGGAGTTGCGGGTCAGGGTGACGCCGACGAGTCCGGACACGGTCTCCCTGACCCTGGCCGACCCGTCCGGCCGGCTCGTGGCACGCGTGGACTCGCTGGCGACCAGGGAACTCCCGGTCGAGCGGGCTGACATGACGGACGACATCGTACGAAGGACTCTGCTCCGCCCCGAGTGGGCCGCCCTCGACGTCTCCGGCGACGCCGATGAGCGCGCCTGGGCGGTACGCGGGCCCGACGAGCTGAACCTCGCCGAGTTCCTGCCCGGCGCCGTGAACCCCGAAGTCGTCGCCGTGACTGCCGTCGCCCCTGCGACCGGCACCGATCCGCTCTGCGCCGTACACGAGCTGACCGGCCGCGTCCTCAAGGGGCTCCAGGACTGGCAGGGCGATCCGGGCACGGCGGGCTCACGGCTGGTGGTGGTCACGCGGGATGCCACCGGGCCGGTGCCGGACCTGGCCGGTGCGGCGGTCTGGGGTCTGGTGCGTGCGGCGCAGTCGGAGCTGCCGGGTCGCGTGGTCCTGGTGGATGTGGACGGGCGGCCCGAGTCGCTGCGGATGCTGCCGTCGGCGATCGCCACCGGTGAGGCGCAGCTGCGCGTGCGAGAGGGGCAGGTGACGGTCCCGCGTCTGGCCGCGGCCGGTGATGCCTCGAGCGACGCGGCTCCCTTCGACGCGAACGGCACGGTGCTGATCACCGGAGGCACCGGCGCGCTGGGCGCGGAGCTGGCGCGTCACCTGGTCGCCGAACACGGCGTGCGGCATCTGCTGCTGACCGGACGCCGTGGGCCGCAGGCACCCGGAGCCGGGGAGCTGCGCAGCTCGCTGGAGACGTCGGGAGCGCGGGTCGCCATCGTCGCCTGCGACGCGGCCGACCGTGCCGCGCTGGCCGAGGTGGTCAAGCGCTGTGAGCCACCGCTGAGCGCAGTGGTGCACGCCGCCGGGGTCCTCGACGACGGCGTGCTGGACTCGCTGACCCCCGAGCGGATGGCGGCCGTGCTGCGGCCGAAGGCCGACGCGGCCTGGCATCTGCACGAACTGACCCGGGGCATGGATCTTTCGGGGTTCGTGGTGTTCTCCTCCGTCTCCGGTCTGCTGGGCCGGGCGGGCCAGGCCAACTACGCGGCAGCGAACGCGTTCCTCGATGCCCTCGTCCAGCGCCGCGCCGCCGAGGGGCTCCCGGCGGTGTCGCTGGCGTGGGGCCCGTGGGAGCACGCCGACGGCATGGCGGCGGGGCTGCCCTCACAGCACCCACAGCACCCACAGCACCCACAGGGAAGTGACGTGCTCGTGCCGCTGTCGACACAGCAGGGCTTGGCCCTGTTCGACGCCGCGCTGCGCTCGACGGCACCGGTCCTGGCGCCGATCCTGCTGGACCGGGCAGCGCTTCGGTCCGGTGCGGGGCACGTGCCACCGCCGTTGCGCGGGCTCGTCCGTCAGCACCGGCCGACCGTCGCGGGGACGTCCTCCGGTTCCGCCGGGTCTTCCGGGCAGATGCTGGAGCCGGGAGCCTGGCGGAAGCGGCTGGCCCCGCTACCCCCCGGTGAGCGGGAGGCGGCGCTCGTGGCGCTGCTGCGGGCCGACGTGGCCGCGGTGCTCGGCTACCCGCACGCCGACGCGCTCCCGACCGGCAAGAGCCTCGCCGACCTGGGGTTCGACTCCCTCACCGCCGTTCAGATCCGCAACCGGCTCAGCATCGCGCTGAAGCTCCGGCTGTCGGCCGCGGTGGTGTTCGAGCACCGTACGGCCGAGGAGCTGGCCCGCCATCTGCTCGGCCTGCTGGACGGCGAACCGGCCGCAACCGCGGCTCCCGAAGCCACCGAGGTGGCCGGGGCGGCGGGGGCCAAGCAACAGGCGTACACCCTCTCCTCGCTGTTCCGGACGGTCAGCGCCGCCGGCCAGCCGGTGGCGGCGATGCACCTGCTCGTCACGGCGTCCTGGGCACTGCCCACGTTCCCGGCCGCACAGGGTCGCGAGCACGCGCTGCCCCCGATCCGCCGCTCCCACGGCCGCTCCGGCTCCGTCAGGCCGACGGTCGTCTACTTCCCGGCCTACCATCCCTCGCTCGGGTCGGACGGCGGAGACTTCCCTCGCTTCCACGGCGCGTTCCAAGACGACCTGGCCGTCCTGGAGTTCCCGCATCCCGGGATCGGCGCCGGTGCCGCCGTACCGGAGGACCGTGCCGCGCTGGCGCGCACACAGGCCGAGAACGTGCTGCGGCACGTCGGGGACGGGCCCCTGGTGGTCGTAGGGCGGTCGGCGGGCGGCAATGTGGCGCACCTGATCGCCCACCAGTTGGAGAACATGGGCCGGGCACCGAACGGTCTGGTGCTGCTGGACACCTACCACATCACGCCGGAGAACAGCGCCAAGGACTGGCTGCTGTCCCTGGCCGCCCCACCGCCGCAGGACACCGGACGGCCCCTCTTCACCGGGGACGACGACAGTGCTCTGGCGGCGATCGGCGCCTACAACCGGATCTTCCTCGGCTGGGACCCCGAGCCGATCGCCACGCCCACGCTCCTGGTACGCGCGCTGCGGCCCACGCCCGCCATGGAGGCTTCCGCCGACACGGACCACTGGCGGACGTCCTGGCCCGCGGCACACGAGGTCGCGGACGTCCCCGGCGACCATCTGACGATGATGCTGGAACACGCGGAGACCACCGCGTCGGCGATCCGCACCTGGATCGACGCGCGAACGACGAAGGGAGACCAGTGAGTCCGGCCCGTCCCCCGCAGGATTTCGACGTCATCGTGGTCGGTGGCGGCCCGGCCGGGTCCACCGTCTCGGCGGCCGTCGCCCTGCACGGCCATCGCGTCCTCCTCGTCGAGAAGGAGACCTTCCCGCGGTACCAGATCGGCGAGTCCCTGCTCCCCTCCACCGTGCACGGCGTGTGCCGGATCCTCGGCGTCGAGGACGAGATGGCGCGGGCGGGCTTCAAGCCGAAGCGCGGCGGCACCTTCCGCTGGGGCCGCAACCGGGATCCCTGGCAGTTCTCCTTCGCGCTGTCGCCCCGGCTGGCCGACCCGACCTCGTTCGCCTACCAGGTCGAGCGGTCCCGGTTCGACGCGATCCTCCTGGACAACGCCCACCGGGTCGGGGTGGACGTACGGGAGGGCTGCCGTGTGACCGGTGTACTCGCCGACGAGGAGCGGGTCCGCGGGGTGCGCTGGACCGGGCCCGACGGCGAGATCCGCGAGGCCGGCGCCCGGTATGTCGTGGACGCCTCCGGCAACGGCAGCAGGATCCACGCGCATGTCGGCGGAAAGCGGATCTACTCCGACTTCTTCCGCAACATCGCCGTGTTCGGCTACTTCGCCGGCGGCGCTCGGCTCCCGGCACCGAACGACGGCAACATCTTCTGCGCCGCCTTCGACGAGGGCTGGATCTGGTACATCCCGCTCCGGGACGACCTCACCAGCGTCGGAGCCGTGGTCGCCCGCGAGAACGCCGACGCCGTCCAGGGGGACCCGGCGACCGCCTGGCGCCGGCTGATCGACGCCTGCCCGGAGATACGCGACCTCCTCGACGGCGTCCCGCAGGCCACGGAGGCGCCCTACGACCAGGTCCGCGTCCGCAAGGACTGGTCGTACTGGAAGTCGCAACTGTGGCGGCCCGGCATGGCGCTCGTCGGGGACGCGGCGTGCTTCGTCGACCCGGTGCTGTCCAGCGGAGTCCATCTCGCGACCTACGGCGGGCTGCTCGCCGCCCGGTCCCTCAACGGCTGCCTCGCCGGAACCCTGGACGAGAACCGTCTGTTCACCGAGTTCGAGGCCCGCTACCGGCACGAGTACAGCCTGTTCCACGAGTTCCTGGTCTCCTTCTACGACATGCACCAGGACGAACGGTCGTACTTCTGGAAGGCGCGCAAGGTCACCCGTATCGGCACGACGGAACTGGAGGCGTTCGTCGAGCTGGTGGGCGGTCTGGCGTCCGGCGACACGTCACTCACCGGAGCCGGGCCGGCCGGCGAACGGCTGACCGCGGTCGCCGACGACTTCGAGCGAGCCGTGCGCCGCCTTCCCGACGCCGACGACCTGCGCAATCCGCTCTACGAGTCCACGACCTTCCGGCAGGTGTTCCAGGAAGGGACCGTCCTGCAGGAACGCGGGCTGTTCGGCGGCCCGCTGGAGGACGAGGCGCCGCTGCGGCCGGGCGGCCTGGTGCCATCGGAGGACGGACTGTCCTGGGTCGAACCTCAGAGGAGGGGCGAATGAGGGTTTCTCGCGGCCTGGAAGCTCAGCGGATCTCACCGCCGCCGCCGGCGATGTCGTCGCGCTGCTCGGGCCCAACAGCAAGCCGCAACCGCATCGACACAAAGGAGAGGTCAACGTGAACAGGCCGGCATCGCCACCCGCAGCGGATCGAGCTGACGGATCACCTGTCCGGATCGGCGCGCTCGCTCCGCTGACTCGGCCCGGCTGGGCCCAGGCGGGCCACCACCTGCTCGCGGGACTCGAGTTGGCCGTATCCGAAGTCAATGACGCCGGCGGGATCGTCGGGAGACCGCTCGAGCTGGTGGTCCGGGACACCGCGGCTGATCCGCAGAGGGCCGCGGCGGCCGTGGACGAATTGGCCGGCCTGGGCGTGGCGGCCGTGGCAGGGGAATATCACAGCGTCGTCGCTCGCGCCGCTGCCGCCAGGGCCGACGCCGTCGGCCTGCCGTTTCTCTGCTCGTCGGCGGTTCTCGACACGCTCACCGATCAGCCGACGGACTGGGTCGCGCGCCTCTCCCCGCCGCAGTCCCGCGGCTGGCAGGTCTACGCGGACTTCCTCCTGGGCGCGGGCCACACCCGTATCGCCGTGGCGACCCAGCCGAGTGTCTACTGGGCATCCGGGACCCGCATACTGCGGGACCACCTCGCCCCACGCGGCGGCACCGTCATCGAACTCGACATGAGCGCGCTCACCCCCACGTCCGTGTGCGACGCACTCGTCCGCCATCGCGCGACAGCGCTCCTGCTGCTGGTGGGCCACCCTGAGCCGGCCGTGCCGATCGTCCGATCCGTCCGACGCGACCAGCGCCTCGCCGAGATCATGATCGGTGCTCCGGCCGGGCAACCGGAGTTCGCCGAATGGGCGACGCTGCTGGGCGACGACGGCGCCGGGATCCCGTTCCTGCGCTACCTGCCCGAGCGCTTCAGCCCCCTCGGTGCACGAGTCGGGGCGGCCCTCCGCGATCAGCTGGCCGAAGCGCCCTCCTTCGTCGCCTTCGAGGGCTACGACGCGGTCGCCGTCCTGGCCGACGTGCTGCGCTCGCACGGCCCGGACCGGCGGCGCATGGCCGAATCCTGGGCGTGTGTCGCAGTCGAAGGCACCCGCGGACAGATCCAGTTCACCCGCACGCCAGGCATCAGCGTCTGGCAATGGGCTGGGCCACCCGTCCAAGTCGTTGATCGAGATCCGGCGGAACCCGACCGCTTCCGGATCCTTCGCACCGTCTGAGTCACGGACGCGATCGACGGCGGCTTCGGCGACCCGTCGGGCCTCGGCTGGTCAGGGGCCCGCGCTGAAGCTTGGATCGACGTCGGTGTGCAGCAGGTCGTGGTCTGAGTACGGGGTGGGTCGCACACGGTGCTCGAGCGGGGCGATGCCTCGCAGGAAGACGTAGTCGAACTTGCTGTGCCAGTCGGTGGTCGGCTTGCAGGCGGCGCCGGGGGACGCAGGACGACACTCGGCGTCCGTATCCGCGGCCAGAGCCCAGATCGGGGTGAGTTCGGGAGCTTCCGGCACGGCGTTGAAGTCGCCGAGAACGATCGCGCGGTCGTATCTGGCGACGTCCACGGCGAGCACCCGGGCCTGGTCCGCTCGGACTGCTTCTTGACGTCGTTGGGCGAGGTGGGTGTTGAAGACCCGGACGGGCTGGCCGCCCACCATGGTGGTGACGGCCATGTACCCACGGTCTTCGGATCCTCCGTCGGGGTATTCCGCCTTGACGGAGTCTTTCATCGGTGCCGCGGAGAGGACCGCCTGACCGAAGGCTCCCGGACTCCACGGCACTCCCCCGCAGCGGCCCCAGTCCCGAAGAACCGTCCCGTACTCGACCTGATACTCAAGCCCGTGAAGGCTCTTCAGATAGTCCCGGATCCTCTCGACGTCACGCACGCACGCTTCCTGCAGGCCGATGACCTGAGGCGCATAGGTGGCGATCTCCGCCGCCCGGCCGACGTTGCTCGCGTCACAGGGGTTGCAGATGTTCCACGTCATGACCCGGTTCGGTACGACATCCCTGACGGCGTCGACGGGTACCGACCTGCCGAAGAGGGCACCGCTCGGTGCGCTGGGTCCGACCAGCACCATGCAGGCCACGACCACGGCGCCCGCGAGCAACCGCGTACCCCTTACGAGCACCATGGCCTCCTCTGTACGGATCCATGTGGCATCCGACGTCTCCATGGACGAGGTTATGGGACGGGACTGTCAGCGACACACGATTCTGATCCTTCAGCAGGCGCATCTCCCCTCCCCCCTCGCGCTGTGCCCCACTCGGCAAGCGAGCAAGGGGCATCCCTTTTCGGCGCTCAAGTCCCGTCTTCCGCACGGCCGGACTGTCGGTAGACAATCCGCGTGCAGCGGTTGATCGGCTTGAGGAACACTGTGCGGATGAGCTCCGCAGCCCCCAAGACAGCGCAGGAACGGGCCCTTGGCCATGTCGCGGAACTGGCGTCGGGCCCTTCGCTGAACCCGACGCTGCGCGTGACCCTCAACTTCCACCCAGACCGCCCGCTGCACGGCAAGCCGATCCTGGATGCCATGGCCGAGGACGGTGTCTACCGCTCGCAGTTCGTCACGGGGACCAGCAACGGCGGACTGACCGCCTATTCCGGCGGCGACCGGTGGCGCTGGGAGAGCCGGATCTTCGACGGGGCGTACGACGAAGCGCCCGCTGCTGAGCGGCCCGTCTACGGGGCCTTGAACTTCCGTCGCAAGCCCGTCGGCGGGGCACCGCGGTTCGGCTCTGCCCACTTCCGGCTGACAGCCGAGACGCTGGAGCGGACCACGTTCTGCTACCCCGACAGTTTCCTTGAACCCTCAGATTTCGGTGTCGCGGCCCGCATGGGGCTCATCGAGCTTGCCCTCGCCGATCGTCAGGACGACCTTGATGACTACATCGAGGCGCAGGTCCACGGGCCTGTACGACCGAACCGCCACGTGGAGGCGCTGGTCCTGGACCCCTGCTATCGAGGTACGGCTGTCGAGGTTGCGGCCCTGCGCCTGGGCTGCCCCGTGGAGTGGCACTCCGGCTTCCGGCTCAAGGTCGAGGAACTCCTGTGTCATCCCGGCTATCGCGGTCAGGAGTACGTCGACTTGGGTGCACAGATCGCCGTCGACGGCGTACTCGATCCGTGCATCGTCGGGGATGCAGCGCGTGCCGGCCACCATGACCCCCAGGCGATCAAGAAAGTGTGGCACTACCTGGCGCGTTTCGGGGCGCCTGGGAATGCCTCTGACGATTTGATGAGTCCGGCACTGACACAGAGGCTGTAGTCGATGGCCCTCGTTGGAACATCACACATGCCACCGGCGGCTGCATGGAGGCGCTGACGCGCGCTGGCAGGTTCGCGCCGGGCACAGCAGAGGCAGGGGAACGGGGGCACCACCCCGGGCCGCTCGTCACCGACGCGGTCCAGGAGCCGCTGTCTGCGGAATCGCCATTGCGGGACATGCCAGGCGTCATCGTCTCGCCCCACACGGCGCGCGAAACTGTGTCTGTGAAGACAGTACTTTTCCTGATAGGAACTGACTAAAGCACGGAGCAGGACCGGCCGGGAATCGCCCTCCGTCACGGATCACCCAGAAGACACTGTGGAGGCAGCCCGTGGGAGACGTCGGGATCGACCGCAGGGCCTTCCTGAGTGGGGTCGGCGGCATCGCGGCCGGTGCGGCTGCCGCATCGCTCACCGCGTGCGACAGCCACACCGGCCGGAGTTCCACCAAGAGCAGCAAGTTGCTCGTGGTCCGTGACTTCGGCGGCTCTTATGGCGAGGCGAACCGCAAAGCGATCTACGACCCGTTCACCAAGGAAACCGGCGTCCGGATCAACGTGGTGAACTTCTCGGACACCCAGATTCTCGCCCAGATCAAGGAAGGGCGTCCGCGGTTCGACGTCATGGACATCGACATGTCCAATCTGGTGCGCTTCGAGCACGCGGGCGCCTCCGAGGAACTGGACTACGGCCGATTGAAGAACACCAGGAACGCGGGAATCGCCGAGTCCCTGCTCACCCTCAACGGTGTGGGCAAGAGCTACTGGGCCAGTGTCCTCGCCTACGGCGCGGACGCCTTCGACGGGAGGAAGCCCACCTCGTGGGCGGACTTCTGGAACCTCGGCACCTTCCGGGGCAGAAGGGCGCTTCAGGGCACGGTGGACTGGCCGGAACTGGAGTTCGCCCTGCTCGCCGACGGGGTGCCGCTCGACGGGCTCTACCCGCTCGACGTGAACCGTGCTTTCAAGGTATTCGACGAGATCAGGGACTCGGTGCGGACGTTCTGGGAGTACGGCGCCGAACCGGGTGAGCTGCTGGCTCGCAACCGGGTCGTGGCCTCCAGCACCTGGCCGGCCGCGTCCAGAACCTGATCAAGGGCGGGTCTCTGCTCGCGTACGAGTGGAACGGCGCCCGCAGGCAGAGCAACGGCTACGGAATTCCCAAGGGCGCCGCCAATTCCGACGCCGCCTATCGGCTCATCGACTTCGCCTTGCGGCCCGAGGTGCAGGCCTATATGGCCCGGATATACCCCGAAGGGCCTGTGGTGCCCGCCGCCTACGGATTTCTCACCGAATCCACAGCCCTGAACCTGGCGAGCACGCCTGGTCACCTGTTGTCGGGCTTCGATCTGGACATCGCGTGGTGGCTGGAGAACCAGGACTCCGTGACCAGACGCTGGCAGGAGTGGGTGCGCAACTGACCGACCGACCCCAGCCATATGGCCGTAAATGATTACGCATGGTAAAGAGTCGGTATGGCCAGGCACCTTGGTCGATTCTCGGCCTTCCGGCCCCACGCGCGTGGTGCACCTGGCAGGCGACCGGCTGCTGGCGGTCAACATACGGCCGGTCGATCCCGGCAGCCGCCCCGCGGGCAGTGTCGTCACGTTGCGCGACACGACAGAGCTGCGTGTACTGGCGGGCCGGGCGGAAGTGGCCCGGGAGCGGCTGGGGCTGCTGTACGAAGCGGGGATACGGATCGGCACCACGCTGGACGTGGTGCGCACCGCGCAGGAACTGGCCGAGGTGGCGGTCCCCCGGTTCGCCGACGCCGCGACGGTCGATCTGCTGGATCCGATCCTGCGGGGTGCGGTGTCGGCCGGCCCCAGCCCCGAGATGCGCCGGTTGGCGGTACACGGCGCCGACGGTGCCCGGTTCCTCTCCCCGGTGGGGGAGCTGATCCGCTTCGTCCCCACCTCGCCCGTGGCCGTCGGCGCCGAGCGCGGCCGTGCGGTCCTGGACGCCGACCTGACCGCATCCAGTGAGTGGATGACCGCCCAGGACCCCGAACGCGCCCGGCACCTGCTGGACCTCGGCTTCCACTCCCTGATCACTGTGCCGCTCCAGGCCCGCGGTGTGGTGCTGGGCATGGCGAGTTTCTGGCGCTCGGACGCGGTTCACTTCGGCGGAGAGGATCTGGCCTTCGCCGAAGAACTGGCCGCCCGGGCCGCGGTCGCCGTCGACAACGCCCGCCGCTACACCCGTGAGCACACTCTGGCCGAGACGCTCCAGCGGAGCCTGCTGCCCAGCTCCCTGCCCGACCACTCGGCCGTGGAAGTCGCCCACCGCTATCTGCCCGCCCTGGAGGGCGTGGGGGGCGACTGGTTCGACGTCATCCCTCTGCCCGGCGCCCGGGTCGCCCTGGTGGTCGGCGACGTGGTGGGGCACGGCCTCCACGCCGCGGCCCGATGGGCCAACTGCGCACCGCGGTGCACAATTTCTCCGCCCTGGACCTGCCCCCGGACGAACTCCTCGGGCATCTGGACGAACTGGTCGCCCGGATCGACAGCGACGAGAACGTCGAGCGGGACAACGAGAGCGTCTCGGGAGCCACGTGTCTCTACGCGATCTACGACCCGGCATCCGGGAAGTGCGCACTGGCACGGTCCGGGCATCCCGAGCCGGCCCTGGTGCACCCCGACGGCACCGTGGAGTACCTGCGGGTGCCCGGTTCACCGCCGCTCGGCCTGGGCGGCGGTGAACCCTTCGAGACCGCCGAACTCACCCTCCCCGAGGGCTCCCGGCTGGTGCTTTACACAGATCGCCTGGTCGAGGACCGGGAACGGGGCCTCGACACCGGTCTCGAGAAACTGCGTCACGCCCTGGCGCACCCGGACCGGACACCGGAGGAGACCTGCCAGGACGTCCTCGACGCGGTGCTACCCGCTCGGTCGAGCGACGACATCGCCCTGCTCGTGGCCCGCACCCGCCTGCTGGACCCCTCCCACATGGGCGAATGGGACGTGCCCAGCGATCCGGCGGTCGTCGCCGGCATCCGGTCGGATGTCACTCGCCGGTTGGAGACCTGGGGTCTGGAGGAGATGGCATTCACGACCGAGCTGATCATCAGCGAGTTGGTCACCAACGCCATCCGCTACGGCATAGGGCCGATCCGGCTACGGCTGGTACAGGACCGCGACAGCTTGATCTGCGAGGTCTCCGACGGCAGCAGCACCTCGCCACACCTGCGCCGGGCCGCGACAACCGACGAAGGCGGACGAGGGCTGTTTCTGGTCGCCCAGTTCGCACAGCGGTGGGGCACGCGCTACACGGCCCGGGGCAAGGTGATCTGGACGGAACAGTCCACCCAGAGCCCGCCGAGCGATCCCGACGGAGTGTCGGCCGACGCCCTGCTGGACCAATGGGAGGACGCGGCCTGGTGAGCTGACGGCGCCGGGGGCATGGCGTCAGGCAACTCACCGGGCGCCTACCTCACGGAGTGCGGAACCCGCGAAACGTCACGTGCTTCCGGGTCTCGAACCCGAGCCGCTCGTAGAGCGCGATCGCGCCGGTGTTCGCCTCGGCCACATGCAGGAAGGGACGTTCACCCCGACCCACGATGCGCGCGATGAGCGCGCGCACCAGACGGGCGGCGTGGCCACGTCCGCGTGCCTCTGGAGCGGTGCAGACAGCGCTGATCTCGGTCCATCCAGGAGGCCGGAGCCGCTCGCCCACCATCGCCACCAACGAGCCGCCGTCGCGGATGCCGAGATAGGTGCCGAGTTCATGGGTACGTGGCCAGAACGGCCCCGGTCGGGTCCGCTCGACGAGGCCGAGCATCCCGGGCACACTCCCAGCGCCCAGCTGGACCACGGCGGGGTCGAGCTCGACCCGAGAGTCATCCGGACGATTGTCGCCGGCCCAGATCATCTGACGGCCCTCCAGGACGAAGACCGGCTCCCAGTCCGACGGCGGCGTCGCCGGGCAGCTGAACATGTCAGCGAACTCGCCTCGCCCCAGCAGCCTGGCGAGGTCGCCCCACCCCGCCGAGTCCGCCTCTGCGGATATCGCGGAGAAGGTCGCGACTCCCGGTAGGTAGGTGACAGCCCCGCCGAGGCGGCGAGCCAGATGCCCGTGGTGGCCGCGGAGCGACTCCCCCACCGGGTCGTCGAGTGCGACGCCGTCGCCAAGACCCATCATCGTGCTGCGCCACTCCTCTTCTTTTTCTTTGCCGAAGTCGGTCACTCCATGACCGACACGGTGCCATCGGATACCGGCGGACCATCGTAGTCAGCCCCGGTCCGGGGGAACGGCGTCCTGCCCGTCACCGGAAACCCCGGCCGTCCCCGCAGGCGCCCCGAGGCCTGCTGGGGGACAAGGGCTACGACAGCCCCCCGCCTGGCGGGGCGTAGCCGCTCGTCTACTGCGCCCTGTCATGGCCGGGCGGTTCGGGGTCGGCCCGTTTCGGAATCGTGACGAGTGGCGGCTTCCTCTTCCTCACCTGCACGGCAGTACGCCCCGCCATGAGCTACACACTCGGCGTATACATGCGGTGTATACACGATGTGTAGAGTGTGCTCATGTCCATCGGTCACACCCTTTTAGGGCTCCTGGAGTCCGGCCCGCGACACGGCTACGACCTGAAGCGGGCCTTCGACGAGACGTTCGGTCACGATCGGCCGCTGCACTACGGCCAGGTCTACTCGACGATGTCCCGGCTGCTGAGGAACGGCCTCGTCAAGGTCGACGGGATCGAGGCCGGCGGCGGCCCTGAACGCAAGCGCTACGCGATCACCGACGCCGGCATCACCGACGTAGAGCGGTGGCTCGCGACCCCGCAGAAGCCGGAGGAGTACCTCCAGTCGGCCCTCTACACCAAAGTCGTCCTCGCGCTGCTCACCCACCGGGACGCCGCCGACATCCTGGACACCCAACGCTCCGAGCACCTGCGCAGCATGCGCATCCTGACCGACCGCAAGCGCAAGGGCGATCTGGCGGACCAGCTGATCTGCGACCACGCCCTCTTCCACCTGGAGGCGGACCTGCGCTGGCTGGAGCTGACCGCCGCCCGACTCGACAGACTCCGTGAGGCTGTAGCCCGATGACGACTTCTCCCCCTGGTTCCCTGCTCACCGCGCAGGACCTGCGCAAGACCTACGGGCACACCCACGCCCTCGACGGCGCCGAGTTCTCCATCCACCCCGGCGAGGTCGTCGCCGTCATGGGTCCCTCTGGCTCCGGCAAGTCGACGCTGCTGCACTGCCTCGCGGGTATCCTGCCGCCCGACTCCGGGTCGATCACCTACAACGGGCGCGAGGTGACGACGATGAGCGACGCCCAGCGCAGCGCGTTGCGCCGCTCCGAGTTCGGCTTCGTGTTCCAGTTCGGGCAGCTCGTGCCGGAACTGACCTGCGTGGAGAACGTCGCCCTGCCGCTCAGGCTGAACGGCGCCTCCCGCAAGGAAGCCGAGCGGGCGGCGCTCGGCTGGATGGAACGCCTGGAGGTCGACGACCTGAAGGGCAAGCGGCCCGGCGAGGTCTCCGGCGGCCAGGGGCAGCGTGTCGCCGTGGCACGCGCGCTGGTCACCGGCCCCCGGGTGCTGTTCGCCGACGAACCGACCGGCGCGCTCGACTCCTTCAACGGCGAGCGCGTGATGGAACTGCTCACCGACGCGGCCCGCTCCACCAACGCCGCCGTCGTCCTGGTCACCCACGAGACGCGGGTGGCCGCCTACTCCGACCGCGAGATCGTCGTACGCGACGGCAAGTCCCGGGACATGGAGCGCGCCATATGAGTCCGCAACAGTGGTCCAGAGACCTGGCTCTGGGAGCCCGGTTCGCCGTCACCGGCGGCCGCGAGGGCTGGGTCCGCATGACGCTGACAGCGGTCGGCGTCGGCCTCGGCGTGGCCCTGCTCCTGCTGTGCACCGCGATGCCCAACGTGTTCGCCTCCCGCAGCGAGGTGGAGGACGCCCGCTACGCCAACATGTACTCCCGGACGGTCCCGCCCAAGTCCGACAGCACTCTCCTGATCGCCGCCGCCGACACCACCTGGCACGACGACGACATCCGGGGCCGGCTCGTCGAACCCGAGGGCGGGCGGGCGCCGCTGCCCCCGGGGCTCGAACGCTTCCCGGGCAAGGGCGAGATGGTGGTCTCCCCCGCGCTCAAGGACCTGCTGGACTCGGGCGGCGCGAAACTGCTGCGGGAGCGCCTGCCGTACGAGATCACCGGCACGATCGGCGAGAGCGGGCTGATCGGCTCGCACGAACTGGCTTACTACGCGGGCGCCTCGGGGCTGAAGCTCACGGACTCCTCCCTGGTGACGCGGCTGGCCAAGTTCGGCGACCCGGACGCGACGCCCGAGAAGACCGACCCGGTGCTGCTGCTCATGGTCCTGGTCGTGTTCGTGGTGCTGCTGACGCCGGTCGCCGTGTTCATCGCCGCCGCCGTCCGCTTCGGCGGCGAACGCCGCGACCGCCGCCTCGCCGCGCTGCGCCTGGTCGGCTCCGACCGGGGAATGACCCGGCGGATCGCGGCAGGCGAGGCGCTGGCCGGATCCCTGCTCGGCCTGGCCGTGGGCAGCGGCTTCTTCTTGCTCGGCCGCCAGAAGCTGGGTACCGGCGAGTTGCTGGGCGTGAGCGTCTGGCCCAGCTACCTCGACCCCGCTCCCGCGCTTGCCGCGCTGGTCGCGGTGGCGGTGCCGGTCGCCGCGGTGCTGGTCACGCTGCTCGCGATGCGCGGCGTCGTCGTCGAACCCCTTGGTGTCGTACGCGCGGCCAAGCAGCGCCGCCGCCGGCTGTGGTGGCGGCTGCTGCCGACTCTGGCCGGCCTCGCGATGCTCTACCCGATGATCGGCCAAGGCCGTAAGAACGGAGACTTCAACCAGTACCTCGTCATCGGCGGCGTCCTGATGTTGCTGATCGGCATCACCGCCCTGCTGCCCTGGGTCGTGGAGGCTGTGGTCGTCCGGCTCGGCAAGGGCCCGCTGTCCTGGCAACTGGCCGTGCGACGGCTGCAGCTGAGCAGCGGCACTGCCGCCCGCATGGTCAACGGCATCGCGGTGGCGGTGGCCGGGGCCATCGCGCTGCAGATGCTCTTCACTGGAACACAGAGCCAGTACACCGAGAACACCGGCCAGGACCCCAGCCGGGTCCAGATGCAGGTCGCCTTCAGCGGCCCCGAGCCGTTGTCCGGCATCGAGCGCGAATTCACCGGCACCAAGGGCGTCCGGGCCGCGGTGGCCCTGGCCCGCTCCCAGTACGGGGATTCGCCTCGCAACCCGGAGAACAGCGAAGGCCTGACCGTGGGTAACTGCGCCGCCCTGCGTGAACTCGCCACATTGCCCTCCTGCAAGGACGGTGACGTGTTCATCACGCGAACGCGGAGCGGCTATGCGGACCCCAGCAACGCATCCGAAATCGCCCTGGTGAAGCCCGGCCGGCAGCTCTACATCGAACCGTCGTACGACGGCCCCGAACGCGGCCTCGAGGTGCCCTGGACCGTTCCGGCGAACATTCGGGAGGTGAACGCGCGCAAGGACTCACTGCAGGCCTACACCAGTCTGCTGGTCACCCCCGCCGCCCTGCCCGACAAGGCCGCGCCCGCGGTGATCTCGGACGGTGTCTACCTGCGTCTGGACCCCTCGGTGCCGGACTCACGGGAGTACATACGCAACGTCGCCGCCCGCATCGACCCCCTGGCACAGACCTTCGCCTGGTCGGCCACCCAGGAGGACGCCAAGTACACCTCCATCCGCACCGGCCTGTTCGTCGGCTCCGCCTTCGTGCTGGCACTGATCGGAGCGAGCCTGCTGGTATCCCAGCTGGAACAGCTGCGCGAACGCAGGAAGCTGCTCTCCGCACTGGTCGCCTTCGGCACCCGGCGCCACACACTCAGCCTGTCCGTCCTGTGGCAGACGGCCCTCCCGGTCGGACTCGGCCTCGTACTGGCCACGACGGTGGGCGTCACCCTCGGCGCGGTACTGCTGAAGATGACCCGCACACCGGTGACCATGGACTGGACGAGCGTACTCACCATGACCGGCGTGGGCGCGGCCGTGGTCGGCATGGTCACGCTGCTCAGCCTGCCGCCGCTACTGCGCATGATGCGCCCAGCGGGCCTGCGCACGGAATAACCCCTCACACATCCTGTGAAGTGGGCTCCTCCTACTACCAGGAGGAGCCCACCCCTGCACACAGGCAAGCCCGGTCGGCGTCAGCACAGTCACCGTTGCCACGTGCTGGCGAAGGGGTACTCGTCGCAGGACTTGCCCGGCGGGCGCGGCAGGGTCGGGTCGACGGGCACGCCTTCCCCCGCTTCTCTCTGATCGGCCCGGAGGCCGATGGGCCTGGGCGTCCGGACCGGCCCGGTGACCCGCGACGTCCGGGTCTAGGTTGCCGCCGCGAAAACGTCGACGCCCGTGAGGTCGGCCGACAGCGCCCACAGGCGCGCTGCTTGCTCGGGGTCGGTCGCGTGTGGGTGCACGCCGCCTTCCGAGCCGTCGCCGGCCGGCTCGGCAATGTCGCAGTCCTCGCAGTACACGCCGCCCATGCCCGCCAACTGCGGGGAGGTCGCCGCCCATACCTGCGTCGCCGCGCCCTGCCCGGGCGTCTTGAAGGTGGGATCGGTCGGGTTGCCGTCCTCGTCGATCCAGCCCGCGTCGACCATCTCCGCCTTCGCAAGGTGGCGCTGCAGCGGGGTGAGAATGCTGCCCGGATGCACGGCGAACGCCCTGACTCCGGCGTCGCGGCCGAGCGCGTCGAGCTGCACGGCGAACAGCACGTTCGCCGCCTTGGCCTGCCCGTACGCCTGCCATCTGTCGTAGCCACGCTCGAACTGCACGTCGTCCCAGCGCACGCCGAAGCCGTGGGCGCCGGAGGACACGGCGACCACACGCGCGCCACCGCGGGCGATCGCCGGCCAGAGATGGTTGATCAGCGCGTAGTGACCGAGGTGGTTGGTGGCGAACTGCGCCTCCCACCCCGGGCCGACCCGCGTCTCGGGGCAGGCCATGACCCCAGCGTTGTTGATCACGATGTCGACCTTGCGGCCCGAGGCCAGGAACCGCTCGGCGAAACCTCGGACGCTTTCGAGGTCGGACAGGTCGAGGTCGTCGGTCTCGACACCGTCGATGCCCTCGACCGCCTCCTGAGCGGCCGCCCGTCGCCGGGCGGGGACCACGACTCGGGCTCCGGCACCCGCCAGGGCGCGGGTTGTCTCCAGACCGAGTCCCGAGTAGCCACCGGTGACGATCGCGGTGCTGCCGGACAGGTCGATCCCGCTCAGGACTTCGTCCACGGTGCTCCGGGCGCCGAAGCCCGATCCGATCTTGTGCTGAGGTGTCGTCATGGCGGAGACGCTAGATGCTGGACCGCGCTCTAGGGCAAGGGCCGGTGACGGCGAACATCCGGGTCCAGCCGTTGCGTCTGTGCTGGGTCGAGACCGGGCAACGCGGCCTGTTCATCGGCGGATTCGCCCAGAGCATCGTCCGCCTCGGCCCCTCCGACTCACGCGATCTGCTGCGCTTCTTCCAGCCGTGAGTTCAGGAGGCATCTCTGCCGCTCGCACGTGAGAGACATAGCCACCCGGCGAGCAGGCCGATGCGAAGGACGCGCCGGTCCTAGCCGTGCTCGCTTCCTGTCGCGGGGGCGGTGGATGCGGCCCGGGCTTCGTCGACGCCGTGCTGGAGCACATCGCAGGTGTGCTGGAACTCGTCCGTCAGCCGGGTGGCCTCGGCCATCAGGATGCCGTACGGCTGGGCGGGGTCGCTGAGCGGGAGGGAACCGGCGCGTGCTTCGTCCTCCAGCCGGTCGCGGCACTGCTGAGCCTGCGCGGCGGCTTCACACAACTGGCGGGACTGGTCTTGCAGACGGTCTTCGTCGACCTGGCTGAGCAGCTCGGCGATGTGGGCGAGGGAGGCCAGGAAGTCGCCGTAGCCGCGGGCGAAGTCGGCGTAGTCCCGGCTGTCGTCGGCATCGTGCCATTGGTCGAGGCTGCGGGTCATGGAGGCCACCTGGTGGGAGACGCGTTCCAGGGCGTCGACGACGGCCTGGTAGCCGTCGAAGGACGTGTGGTGGCGATGACGGGGCCGTAGGCGTCGGGGGTTGTAGAGGGTGCTCTCCCAGGCGGTGCGGACCGAGGACTGGGCCTGCTGCACGATCGGTGCCAGGTGGGAGGCGCGCTGGCGCCAGTGCCGGGTGCGTTCTTCTTCCAGCTTCCCTTCGCGCAGCGCCGGGTACATGTCGCCGATCAGGTCGTACAGCGAGTGGGCGAGGGTGTGGATGCCGTATTCGGCGCTGCGGTAGCGCAGGGGAGGCAGCACCAGCGTGTTCACCACGACACCGATGCCGCAGCCGATCAGCACGAGCACGATGATCTGCCCGAGCTGGGACCAGCGCTGTGCCTCGCTGGTGGCCGAGACGTAGGTGGAGAAGGCGAAGAACGCCGCCGTGGCGACCTGGGTGCCCTGGGAGCCCAGTGGCCGCCAGCGTCCGATGGCCAGGGCCGCCAGCGTCACCAGCACGAACGTGAGCAGGTGGGGTCCGGCCAGCAGGCCCAGCACCCCCTGCAGCCCCACGCCCACGGCGACCGCGCCGACGTAGCGCACAGCCTGCACCACCGACTGGTAGACGGTGACCTGCATGATCAGCACCGCGGAGAACGGCGCGAACGCCGGCGACTGCGCGGCCATGACATCCTGTGCGATCACCCAGGAGACGGCGGCCGCGAGGGTGCTCTTGCCGATGAGGGCCAGGGTGTGCCGCTCGTGCCCGTCCGAACCCGCCCGGCCGAACCACTGCCTCACCCGGGCCAGCCGGCCCTGGGGTGCCGCCCGAATGCGCTGCGCTCCTGCAACGGCTTCGGCCATCTTCTCTCCCGTTCTCGTTCCGCCACGGCTGCCGGGCGACGGGGTACCCCGTGCAGGTCACCGCAGACTGTGGAAGAGGTCATACCAGCGCGTGGAACTACGCGTCTCCCTCGCCAAGAGCAGGGAGACGCTTGCCACCAGCCTGAACCGCCCGCGACGGTGAAGGAACTCGCGGATCATCTGGGTCGGGACAACGACGGATGGTCGGGCTCCGCACCCATCTGAGCGAAAGGATGTCCGCGGGAGAGCACTTCTTCGGCCTCGTCAGGTAAGCCGATCAGTACCTGCACCGCATGCTGGTACCGATGTGTCAGCACGCCGCGGCCCCGGTTCGTCGAGGGGCGTGCAGCCGCCCACGGGCTCGGCACGCCGCCCCGCCTGATCGCCGGGTGCCGGTGGTCTGCGGGGTGGGATCGGCAGCGAGACGGACGTAGTTCTCGGATTGTCCGCACATCGGTCGCAAAAGCAATGTTTGTAGCGGCCGAAGACGGTCACCTGCCCTGGATGGGACGGGACAGGCTCTGGGCGGGGGCAACGTGCCCGGTACGCCGCTGCACCGTACGACGAAAGGCAGACTCATGACAGAGACCCCACCTGCCACCACGACCGATTCCGGCGCCCCGGTCGAGAGCGACGAGCATTCACTCACCGTGGGACCTGCCGGTCCGATTCTGTTGCAGGACGCCTATCTGATCGAGCAGATGGCGCAGTTCAACCGGGAGCGGATCCCCGAGCGCCAGCCGCACGCCAAAGGGAGCGGCGCTTTCGGTCACTTCGAAGTGACCCACGATGTCAGCGCCTACACCAAGGCGGCCGTCTTCCAGCCGGCAACACGCACCGATCTGGTCGCGCGCTTCTCGACCGTCGCGGGTGAGCGCGGCAGCCCGGACACCTGGCGCGACCCGCGCGGCTTCGCGGTGAAGTTCTACACCAGCGAAGGCAACTACGACATGGTCGGCAACAACACGCCGGTGTTCTTCGTGAAGGACCCGATGAAGTTCCAGCACTTCATCCGCTCCCAGAAGCGCCGCGCCGACAACAACCTGCGCGACCACGACATGCAGTGGGACTTCTGGACACTCTCCCCCGAGTCCGCCCACCAGGTCACCTGGCTGATGGGCGACCGCGGCATCCCGCGGACCTGGCGCCACATGAACGGCTACACCTCCCACACCTACATGTGGATCAACGCCGCCGGCGAGCGTTTCTGGGTGAAGTACCACTTCAAGACCGACCAGGGCATCGAGTGCTTCACCCAGCACGAGGCCGACCAGATGGCGGCAGCCGACACGGACTACCACACGCGTGACCTGTTCGAGCACATCCGCGACGGTGATTTCCCCAGCTGGACGCTGTACGTGCAGGTGATGCCGTACGAGGAGGCAGCAAGCTACCGCTTCAACCCCTTCGACCTCACCAAGGTGTGGCCGCACGGCGACTACCCGCTGATCCCGGTCGGCCGTATGACACTCGACCGCAACCCGACCGACAACCACGCAGAGATCGAGCAGGCGGCCTTCCAGCCCAACAATCTCGTCCCCGGCATCGGCCCCAGCCCGGACCGCATGCTGCTGGCCCGGCTGTTCTCCTACGCGGACGCGCACCGACACCGGATCGGCGGCAACTACCAGCAGCTTCCGGTGAACGCCCCCATCGTGGACGTCCATACCTATTCCAAAGACGGGGCGATGGCGTACCGGAAGACCGCCGACCCGGTGTACGCCCCCAACTCCAAGGGCGGTCCCGCGGCCGACACCGCACGTCATTCCCCGCCCAGCTGGGAAGCCGACGGCGCCATCACCCGTGCGGCGTACGTCAGTCACCCCGAGGATGACGACTGGAGCCAGCCCCGCACAATGGTGCGCGAGGTCTTGGACGACGCCGCGCGCGACCGTCTGGTCGACAACGTCGTCGGTCATCTCCTCAACGGCGTCTCGGAACCCGTCCTCAAGCGGGCCTTCGAGTACTGGTCGAACATCGACAAGACCATCGGCGACCGCATCGCCCAGGGGGTGCGCGCCAAGGCGGGCGAGAAGGACCCGAAGGCCGCCGAGCAGGGCAATCCCGCACGGCGCGACATGCAGGACAAGGCCTGAGGGATCGGGTCCCCAGGGTGGGCTTCCGCCTCCCGACACTGCCGAGCGGAAGCCCACCGACCCATGCGCAGCCGATCAGCTGGTCTTCTTCGACCGGCTGCTTGTCACCCTGCTCCATCTGCGCCATCCCCTGCCGCACGCGGTGCTCGCCGAGCTGTTCGCGGTGGACCGTTCCACCGTCTCCGAAGCGATGCGCCAGGTCCGCCCGCTGCTGACGGCACGTGGTTCAGCCATGCCCGACCGGCCGGGCCTGCGGCTGAGGATCCCTGGAGGATCTCTTCGCCCATGCCGAGACCGAGGACGCCGAGCTGTGGTTCGACGGGACACACCTGAGTCCCTCACAGACGCTCCGCCCGCTCCGTCATGGTGCCCCCACGCACTCCCGCCCCCAGAACTATGGTGTCCCACCACATACGCCACTGACCTGCGGATTCCTACGGTATGGCGACACACAACCGTCCCCGCCAACCGCCTGGAAGTGGTGCCGATGACCTCCCCCGCGACCGCTCCCCCACCCCCCGCCAACCTCAAACGCATCGTCACGGCCAGCCTCATCGGCACCACCATCGAGTGGTACGACAACTCATTCGGTCAGGGCTAGGACCTGCGGTTTTCTATGATTCCGGCCCTCGAAGTCAGCACGGAGCCAGCACGGGGTTCGTGGCGTGCTGATTCGGTGCTGGCCGACCTGCGTCGCAACGCGCTCCATTGCCCCCGACGGCATCCGCACGTGATTACTCACTGGAGACCCTCGCCGACCTGGTCGCCGAACTCGGCGACCACGCCCGCGCGGCCACCCCGCAGGAGGCAGCGAAGGCAGGCGATGTGGTGGTGGCGACCGTCCCCATGAGCGCCTACCACAAGCTCCCCGCCGGCGCTCTCGCCGGGAAGATCGTGATCGACACCATGAACTACTACCCGGAGCGCGACGGCCGCATCGCCGAACTCGACAGCGGCGACATCACCTCAAGCGAACTGCTCCAGCGACACCTGGCCGACTCACCTGTCGTCAAGACGCTCCACAACATGGACCGGGTCCGCCTGTACAGCCGGGCCAGCCCGCCGGCACTGCGGACCGCAGCGCCCTGCCCGTGGCCGGTGACGACCCGGCCGCCAAGACCGAGATCATCCGGCTTCTGGACGTCCTGGGCTACGACGCCGTGGACATCGGCACACTCGCCGACTCCTGGCGCTGCGAGCCCGGAACACCCGTCTACGTCTGGCCCTACCTCGGAGAACGCCCTGAGGGGACCACCAAGGAGGAGACGCAGAGGTGGTTCCGGGAAGGCCCGGGCGAGCCGGTGCCCACCGACCGGGTCAAGAAGCTCATCGACGCAGCCGTCCGAGGCCCCGTGGGCGGCACCTTCGCCGCCCTCCCGTTCTGGGGCTGAGCCCCAGGGCCCATCCCTGGATGGATGACAGACCAGGCGCTGCGGCGATCACCACGGCAGCCGTGGTGATCGCCGCGACGAGAGCGGTTCGGCCGGGCTGATCGTGCCGATCGCCCGCGAGATGGTCGAGATGGACTACCAGTGGTACGCGCCGTTCCCCATGGACGCGAAGGAGACAGCCGACACCTTCCGCCTGACCGCCACCGACCTCGGCTCCGCCGTCCGCAACGAGGTCGGCTGAACTCCCACCGCCACACCGGCAGGCCGACGGCATGGCCGCCGACACCGTGAACGTTCGCGGTCACGGCATGAGGAACTCGGCACGGCAGGCACTTGAACCACAGCGGCGCCGGGACAGAACATGTACGCCACAAGAAGGCGTCGGAACATCGAACACGAGGTGGGTCACCGGAGATGAACAGCACTGGATCCGTGACCGACCTGGCGCCCGGGGCGTTCGCCGTGGATTCCAGGGTCCCGGGTGACGCACCGCGAGGATTCGATGCCTTCCGTCGTGGATGGCAGACGCAGATCGGCGATGTCTTCCCCCTGCCGGCCTTCAGCCCGGCCACGATCGCCGACTTCCGGCTCAAGGGATCCGTCGCCCGGGTGCGCGATGTGGTGATCGCTGATCTCCACATGGCTTCGGCCACCCGGATCGCGGACCCCGCGGGCGGCGATCGGGACCTCGTGGAGATCCACGTATTGCGGCGCGGCGCATGGACGTTGGGCGGCCTGCCCGATCGCGACGAGCACACCATATCGACCGGGCAGTTCCTTTTCCGGCACTTTGGGCGGCAGATGCCCTTCGAGACGGCGCCGCACACCACGGCGCAGTTCCTTTTCCTGCCCTCCGCGACGCTCAGATCCCTGCTCGGGAGCCGGACTGTCATCGGGCCGGCGGACTCGGCCGAGATGCGCCTGCTGACGGCCCACACGAGCATGATCCAGAAGACGGCCACCGACCTCGGCCCGGCCGGTGTGCACGCCGCCCACAGCACCCTGATCGAACTGGCCAAGGCCGTGGCGGTGCGCCGCTTCGACGACGTGGAACCACAGTTGGCTCCCGCACTCACCCGGGCCGCGAAGGACCTCACCAACAGCCATCTCACTCATCCCGAGCTGTCCCCGACGATGCTGGCACGCGAGCTCAACGTCTCCGTACGCACCCTGCAGCGGGCATTCGCCGCGGTAGGAGAGTCGGTGACCGCCTACATCCGCCACCGGCGGCTGGAAGAAGCCCGGCTCGCCCTCACATCGCCATCCGGCCGGTGGAGCGTCTCGGAGCTCGCCGCCCACTGGCACTTCGTCGACAGCAGCCACTTCATCCGCGCCTTCAAGAAACACTACGGCCAAACGCCCACTGAATATGCCCGCTCGACCGGATCGGCCGCACGCTGAACCGACCTGAAGCAGGGCCTGACACATGAACTGACCGAAGACGATCATGGACGAAAACCCCGCCCGCTTCTTCGGACAGTCAAAGTACTACGGAGCGGCTTTGCCATCATGGTCACCATGGGTCAACGAGACCGCTCCCGCCCCCTGGCTGTGCAACACAACTTCAGCGACGATGAAATCGAGCCCGGACTCAAAGCTGTTCGCCGCTACGCCAGTTTGGCACTTGGCGTCCGCGACGCGTCCCAGCCCAATGAGCACTGTGCATCGTGAAGTTGCAGGTCACGGGCTGGCGTGCGCCGGGCTCGGGATGCTGTCGCGGGCGGATGACTTCGGGGAAGATCGCCGGTCAGTT
Source organism: Streptomyces violaceus (assembly GCF_036014075.1). Classification (NCBI taxonomy): domain Bacteria; kingdom Bacillati; phylum Actinomycetota; class Actinomycetes; order Kitasatosporales; family Streptomycetaceae; genus Streptomyces; species Streptomyces violaceus. Next base: position 8,244,631 of record NZ_CP107911.1, on the reverse strand, counting down.
GGAGACTTCGCGGTTCGTCAGGACCAGCATGGCCCTCACCAGGCGGTCGCCCACTTCGGGTCGGTGCGGACCTTCCGGAGGACCCGCCGGTTCTTCAGGTGCGCGAAGCCGTGCTCGACCGGCGCCCGGACCGCGGCCAGCGCCGTGCTGGACAGCTTCTGACCACGTGTCAGAGGACGGTTCCGGGCGGCCTGTAGCCGGTGTGCAGTGTTCACTCGGGCTCAGCACGGCCCACACCGATAACGCCGACGTTCTCGGCTGACTGGACACGCGCGGGTGGATGGCTGTTTCCACGTACCCCTTCTGTGCTCGACTGATCAAGCATCGCGTGAACCAGGAACCGGATGAAGGCCGTACTTATCCACGGACAAGTTGTCCGTGGCAACCGTGCGATGCAGGAGAGATGACCTTCGTCATACAGCACCGGATGTTCGTTCCATGTCATCCACAGCGCTGCGGTGCTCCGAGGCGACGCCTCGCGCTGCGAGCAGGGCGTCAGACTGGGCAGCGTCAAACGGCCGCACGACGATTTCGGCGACGAGCGGCGCTCAACAGGGATCCAGTGACCATGCGGCATCGGGGCAATCCTGCCTGCGATGACAACGAGTGCACCTGCGCGAGCTGCAGCATGAAGGTGTTGCGCAGCCACGGTTCGAGCTGCTGACAGTGCTCGAAGGAGTCAAGGAGCAGGACAGTGCCGGATTGCACGCACGCCGGAGCGGCGGGCCTCCTCGACGCAGCGCGGCTCCGCGCCGAGGAAGCGGACGTCGAGATGCACCACGTTGCGGCCGGCGAGTTCCGCCTGACCGGGCGGCATGACGCAGCAACGTGGACTCACCGATACCTCCCCGGGTGTACAGGTACGCAACAAGGGGAGCGTCTGCCGCTGCCGACAGCATCCGGTCGAACATGGCTCGCTCCGGTTACCGGGCCACCGGCGCATCGGCTCGTGTCTGCCGCCAGCCTGTCCGCCAGTCCCCTCACACCCAACGCCGCTTTCCTCAAACAGGTCGCGGTTTTCCAGTCAGGTCAGATGCGCCCGGCGGGCCGGGGCGGGGCAGACAGGAAGGGGAGCAGCTCGCGGGCAAAGGCATCGGGGCGTTCCTCGGGCACGAAGTGGCCACTGCCCGGGATCACCGCGCCGGTCAGGTGCGGCGCGGCCCTGTTCAGGCTGTCGGCGAGTCGGGCACCGGTGCTGTGCTCGCCGCCGACGGCGAGTACGGGCATGGGAAGGGTTCCTCCGGTTTCGTGCCAGGCCCGGTTGACGCGGCCGTCGTCAAGGAGGGTGCGGTAGTGCGCGAAGCCGGCGCGCAGTGCCTCGTATCCGCGGTAGGAGGAGGCGATGGTGTCGACCTCTTCCGGCGGGAAGGTTCCGGGTACCGCGGACAACCAGTCGAACCACCAGGTGAGGAAGTCGCTCTCCCGGCCTTCGAGGAGCAGCTCGGGCAGTTCTTCGGTCATGAAGAGGCCGAAGTGGAACAGACCGCCGGAGGCCACGTCCATCGCCTGCTCCAAGCCGAAGCCGGGGAGGGCGAGTTCGACGAGGACGAGGTGTTCGACTTCCTCGGGGTGACGGCGGGCGTAGGCGAAGGCCACCATGCCACCGATGTCGTGCCCGACGATGCGCACGCCGCCGTGGATGCCGAGCTGGGCGAGGAGTTCGCGCATGTCCTCTGCTTGTGTGTCCTTGTCGTATCCGTTCGGAGGACGGTCAGAGGCACCCATGCCGCGCAGTTCGGGTACGACGACGCGGTCACCGTGCGCGGCGAGGACCGGCATGAGGTGTCGCCAGGCCCGCCATGTCTGGGGCCAGCCGTGCAGAAGGAGTACGGGTGCACCGGACCCGCCGACCACGGCATGCAGCCGGGTGCCGTTCGCCCTGACGGTGATGCTCTCGAATCCGTCGGGGAGGGGTGTTTCGTCACTCATGGGATCACCTGGGGCTGGGGCGAAGAGGAAGACCAGGAACTTCTGTCCGTCAGGGCCGGCCGAGCCAGCGGCGAGCTTGGTCAGTACCTGGTCGGTGGAGGTGACGCGGGCTCCGGTGCGCTCGACGGCGCAGCGGATGCGGGCATCGTCGGGTGGTCGGCGTTGTTGAGGGCGGGGTGGACGGGGGCAGTTCACCGTGCCGCCCTTGTGGCCGGTGAGAAGCAAGACGCTGCTCTGGGGGAAGGAAGGACCCTGACGGGTACAGCCGGTGCCGTTGTGCCAGGAGTGCTGCCCGGCCCGAGGACACGGAGTGGTCAAATCTTCCGTGCGAGGGCTTTGCGGACTGCGGGTACGACTTCGGCGGCGAACGCGCGGATCTGCTGGCCGTGGTCTCGTTCGGGCCAGATGACGAAACCGTTCATTCCGACGGTGCGCACGAGTGTGACAAGGTGCTCGGTCCACTGGACGGCGGGCCCCTGGAACGGGCCGGCCGACTCCGGTTGGATGACACCGGCGATGTTGTAGACCCGGCGGATCGTGCCCGGATCGCGGCCCGCGGCCAGAGCTGCGTCGTCGATGCGGCGGACAGCCGTGGGCAGTGCGTCGAGTCCGAGGTAGGCATGCGAGGGAAGCCAGCCGTCCGCTTTTGCACCGGTCAGGGCCAGCATGCGGGGTCCGTACGAGCCCAGCCACAGCCCCAGACCGGGGCCCGGCGCCGGGCCGGGGTGGACGCCGGCGAGCGAGTAGTGCGCGCCGTGCGTCCGCACACTGCGCTCGCCACTCCACATGGCCCGGATGACGGTGATCGCCTCGTCAACTGCGTCGACGGCCTCCTTCGGCGTGCGACGGGAGCCGCCCATGGCCTCGATGGCTTCCCAGAAGGCGCCGGCACCCAGGCCGAGCTGGACCCGGGAGCCGGTCAGTCTGTCCAAGGTCGCCACAGCCTTCGCCAGCACCGCCGGCGGACGCAACGGCAGGGAACTGACGGTCGGGACGAGCGTGACATGTCGCGTCCGCGCGGCCAGGAAGGTGAGCAGTGTCCAGGTGTCGTCGAACGCCGCTTGGTACGGGTGGTCCTGGACGGTGAGAAGGTCGAGGCCGAGACTGTCGATGAGTAGTGCCTGCTCACTGGAGCGGCCGACGGGGAGGGCCTTCGGCTCTACGTTCGCGCCGAACAGGACAGGGAGGGGCATGAAAGTCTCCTGATCGACCGGCGCTTGCTCGATGTCGGCCGCGGTGGTCGGGAGCGGGAAAGGGAACGGGCTCGCCGTCGGCTCGGAGGCAGTGCCTTCGAGACCGGGCGGCAGTCAGGAATGGCGGCTGTTCCGGCACGGGCACTCGGGTCCGTGAGCGCTTCAGCGCGGCGGGCCGAGGATGGCACCGCCGTAGAGTTCGGATGCTTCCGCCACGAGGGATGTGGGATGTCCGTTCTTGGAGGTCGGCTGGGAAACTGGTTCCTGAAGGCCGGGGGGCGGGCCCCGCAGGGTGGGGCGGGCCCGGAGCCCGCCCCCAGGGGCTCAGACGGCCGTGGCGGCGCGCTTGCCCAGTTCGAGGGCGTGAAAGAAGGTCCGGGCACTCATGCCCATGGACGGCACGTTCTCCTGCATCAGCCGCATACGGTGCGGGGCGTCGTGAAACTTGGGGTCGAGCTGGAACTCGGCGGCCAGGGAGAACCAGGTGACCGGTACGGCGCCGGCTTGGACCATTCGCTGCACCGCCGCGTTGTGTGCCTCGAGCGAGGGGCTGGCGGAGGCGTCGACGGCCACGTGCACGCGGTAGCCCTCGCGCAGGCCGCCCAGCACCGTCTGCAGCACGCATCCGTCCGTGGCGATGCCGCCGACCACCAGGTTCTCCCGGCCTTCCTGCCGGACCGCCTGGGCGAACGACTCGTCCAAAAAGGAGTTGAAGTCGACGGCACGCTCGATGACCGGCTGGTCACCGATGGCCTCCAACAGCTCCGGGTACAGCGGGCCGGACGGCTTGCTCGACTGGCCGTTGGTCACGACCAGACCGCTTTCGTACCACTTCGCCGTCTTCGCCAGGCCCACGACGTTGTTGATGTGTTCAGCGAGGTTGTGGGAGCGCAGAAGGTTTGCGAAACCGACTGCGTAGTCGACGAGAACGACGGTGGTGTTGGCGGGGGTGAGGGGCTCAGGAGTCATGACATGACTTCTTTCTGATCAAAGAGGAGGACAGCGGCGCGTTGCCGGCGACTCCAAGTCGTTGCCGACGCGCGGCGCCCGGTCATACGTCCGACACATGACCCTCAGCGGCGGCAACGACTCCTTGTGGCTTGTGGGCCGTTCAGCTACGGGGCATTCAGCGGCCGATGTCGTCCAGCTCGGTCAAGTCCTCATGCGAGAGGGACAGTCCCGCGCCGGTGATGTTCTCGCGCAGGTGCGCTGTCGATGACGTGCCGGGGATGAGCAGGATGTTCGCTGATCGCTGCAGCAGCCAGGCCAGTGCGACGGACATCGGTGTCGCCTTCAATCGAGCGGCGACCGCCGAGAGCGCCGAGGACTGGAGCGGGGTGAAGCCCCCGAGGGGGAAGAAGGGCACGTACGCGACGCCTTCGGTGGCGAGCCGGTCGATGAGCTTGTCGTCGTGGCGGTGGGCGAGGTTGTACATGTTCTGCACGCACACGACCGGCGCGATGCTCTGTGCCTCGGTGACCTGCTCCTCGGTGGCGTTGCTGACCCCGAGGTGGCGGATCAGGCCCTGCTGCTGGAGTTCCACGAGCGTCTCGAACGCCTCGGCGAGCGAGCCTGGCTGGGGACCTCCGGCGTTGCCGAGTCGGAGGTTGACCAGGTCGAGTACGTCGAGCCGGAGGGACGTGAGGTTGTCGTGGACCTGGCGGCGCAGATCTTCGGGTCGCCGGGCCGTGGGCCAGCCACCCCGTTCGTCGCGGGTTGCGCCCACCTTGGTCACGATGTGCAGCGACTCGGGATAGGGGTGCAGTGCCTCGCGGATCAACTCGTTGGTGACGCGCGGCCCGTAGGCGTCGCTGGTGTCGATGTGGGTGATACCGAGGTCGACCACCGCTTCGCGCAGAACGGCCAGGGCGCCCTCGCGATCGGTGGGCGGCCCCATGACCCACGGGCCGGCCAGTTGCATGGCGCCGTAGCCGAACCGGGTGACGGTCAGGTCACCCAGAGTCCAGGTGCCGCCGGGAAGAGAGAGGGAGGGTGTGCTCATGCCGCTGCCTTTCGTCGTGCACGTGGGGGTGCCCCTATGCGGTTCGTCAAGGAAATCGGGCTGCATCGGAGGCCGAGGCGCTTCAGGGGCGACCGGTTCAAGTTCCGTATTGCGCGCCTTGTCGCCGCCACCTGAAACGGAGGCGTCTCCTCATCACCCCTGTGTAACCGGCGTGCGGTGGTGCAGCAGCGATCGTTTTTACTGAGAGTCGTCGAGGAAGTGCAGCGATATGTGGCTGGAGATGTGGGTTGGTGAGTGACAGCAGGCCGCTGTTCACGGCTCAGATCGACTTGAGCACCCGGACCCGATCGGCGATGGCACGTCGCGCGACGTCGGCGCCGAAGGCGATGGAGTCGAACTCGTGCGGGACGCCGGGGTGGAGGTGGAACTCCACCGGCACGCCGGCGCGGCTGAGCTTGGTCGCGTAGGCGGTGTCCTCGTCGCGGAACACGTCGAGTTGGCCGACCTCGATGTAGGCCGGCGGCAGGCCGGTCGCATCCTCGAGACGGGCGGGAGCTGCCGTGGGCGGGACATCGGGGCCGCCGGCGGCCCCGCCGAGCAGTGCCGGCCATGCGGTGCGGCTGTCGTCGTAGGACCACAGCAGGTAGGGCTCGATGTGCGGGTCGGGCGTGGTGGTGCGGTCGTCGAGCATCGGCATGAGCAGGATCTGCCGGGCGATCCGCGGGCCGCCGCGCTCGCGGGCGAGGATCGTCAGGGCCGCTGCCATGCCGCCTCCGGCGCTGTCGCCCATCACGCCGATGCGGTTGGCGTCGACATCCAGCTCGGCGGCGTGTTCGTGCAACCAGCGCAGTGCGGCGTAGGCGTCTTCGAGCGGTGTCGGGAAGGGGTGCTCGGGGGCGCGGCGGTACTCGACCGACAGCATCGGCACGCCGCTGGAGGACACGTAGCGGGAGACCGGGCCGTCGAACAGGTCGATGTGGCCGAAGACGTATCCGCCGCCGTGGAAGAACATCACGGCCGGGCCGGGCTTGGCGCCGTCCTTGACGTACCAGCGCATTTTGATGTGTGCGCCGTCGTCTGCGGTCGCGTAGTGCTCCTGAGTCGTCACGTCGGCCGGGATCGGCTGCGCGGCTCCCGCGGCCCCGATGATCGGTTCCCACATGGCGCGGCGGCCCGCGATGTCGCCCACAGCCGGCGGCTTGGCCTCGGCCATCGCGCCGGCCATCGGGGCCAGCGCCTCGGCGATCTCGGGATCCAGGGACAGTGTCATGGTCGTTTCCTTTCGAGGCTGGTCGGCCGGTGTCAGGCGGCGGGCGCGACGATGACGGCCTTGCCGTGCAGCTCGCCCGTGGCGGCCTGGGCGTGGACTGCCGGCAGCTCCGCCAGCGGCACTCGCTGCGCGACGTCGACGCGCAGCTCGCCGGAGTCGATCAGTGCCACCAGCCGCGACAGCTGGTCGGCGTCGCTGCGGACGAACAGGTCGATGCCGCGCACGCCGCGCTGTTCATCGCTGGGTGCGGGCATCCACACCGTGGTGTTCACCAGCACTCCACCGGGACGAATCAGGGCGGGCAGCGCGGCCAGCTGCGACGGGTCGATCGGCGCGAGGTTGAGCACGACGTCGACCGGCTCGGTCACGGCCTCGGTCACCTCGGTGGTGGTGTGATCGATGATCTCGTCGGCGCCCGCCGTCTTGACCTGCTGGCTGCTGCGCGGGCCGGCGGTGGCCATGACGTACGCGCCGGCGTTCTTGGCCAGCTGCACGGCGTAGCCGCCGACGGCTCCGCCCGCGCCGTTGATCAGCACGCGCTGACCCCCCGTTAGCTTGGCGTGGTCGAACAGCGCCTGGTACGCGGTCAGGCCCACCAGCGGCAGCGCCGCGGCGTCGGCCAGCGGGACGCTCTTCGGCGCCGCCGCGAGGGCCTCGGCCGGGGCGATGACGTACTGCGCTGCGGCGCCGGGCTTGTCCATCGGCAGGAAGCCGACAACCTGGTCGCCGACCGCGATGCCGTCGACACCCTCGCCCAGCGCGTCGACCGTGCCGGCGACGTCGAGGCCGGGAGTGTGCGGCAGCACCACCGGGATGGGGCCTTGCATGAAGCCGCCGCGGATGTTGCCGTCGACGGAGTTGAACGACGTCGCGGCGACGCGGATCCGGACCTCACCGACACCGGGGACGGGCTGCTCCACGTCCTCGTAGCTCAGGACGTCGGGGTCGCCGTACTCGTGGAAACGTACTGCCTTCATTTCGGTTCTCGCCTTCACTGCGATCGAGGTTGCTTCGAATTCGAAGCAACTGTTGATGACGGTACCTCTGCTTCGAATTCGAAGCAAGTGTTTGTCGGTCACTGCCGGTGCGAGCTCATCGCCACGGCGAGTTCGGCGGCGGCCTGGTCGATGCACGCGCGCAGCCGCGCCGCGTCGCTGCGCGCCGTGGCCTGCCAGTCGGCGGGGTCGGCGACGACGATCGTGGGCACGGGTTCGGCGTGCACGTCGGTCAGGCGTCTGCGCATCACCTGCGTGAGGTCGGGCGGCTGCCGGCGGGAGCCGCTGTTGAGCGCCAGCAGCACCGGCATGCCGGAGAGGATTCCGTCCCCGAGGACGGCGAAGAACGAGTCGAATACCTCGCTCGGGGATGCGGCGAGCACCGGGGTCGCCACCACGAGCCCGTCGGCCGCCACGACCGCCGCGATCGCCTCCCGCAGGTCGAGGCTGGCGCGGCGCTGGGCAAAGTGCCGAGCGAGGTCGGGCGCCAGCCAGTGCAGCTCCAGCACCTCCACATCGGCGCGCGCACCTCCGGCCGCCAGTGACCGGCACACAGCCTCCGCCACCCAGTCCGCGAGCCGGCGAGTCGGACGCGGACAGCCGGCACCGGCGCTCACCACGGCCAAGGACACCGGACTCCACGCGGCGGTGCTCATCTCGGCATCGTGTTCTCGGCTGCTTCCCCGCGGCCGGGCTGTGGTGCCGTCACCGGGGAGGGCCGAGGACGACGTTGCCGGACAGTTCCGCGGCTTCGGCAAGCAGCTGAGCGGGGATCTCGAAGCCCTCTGAAGCGATGCGGCAGCCGTGCGGAATGCGCCGGGGCAGGAAGACGATGCCGCCCTCCCGCAACTCGTGCTCCTCCTCGCCGGCCCCCACCAGCGCCGAACCGGACAGCAGGAAGACCTCATCCTCGTTGTCGTGCACGTGGAACGGCGGCGCCTCGCCCTTGCTGACGTCGAAGCCGCCGACGGTCAGCTGCCCACCGGTCGCCTCGGCGTCAAGCAGGAAGCTGAAGACACTCCCGCCGATCCACTCGAGCTGCTGCTGGGCCTCACGTTGCGCGAGATAGGAGATACTCATGGCCGGTCCTCGGGATCCGTGGGCGGCGGCGCCGTCCTCCCTTCCGCAACCCTGCACCGCACCACTGCCCGATCTCCACCTTCCGCGGTGCTCACTCGGGCCCAACACTGCCCACACCGTGCGCTCACCAGGCCACCGCATCGGACCGGTGAGACCGCCAAGGTGGCTGGAACGGCGGCACTCCACACTCTTCGAATTCGAAGCAGTAGACTCCAGACATGCCTGATTCACCGCCGTCGCTCGACCGTGTGCAGCTCGGCGCCTACTTCGACCTCGTCGAGGTGAGCAGCCTGCTCCGGCATGCGGTCGAGCAGCAGCTGCGCGAGACCGGTGATCTCAGCTATGTGCAGTTCCAGCTGCTGGCCCGCCTCGGAGACTCGCCGACGGGCAGCCACCGCATGACCGACCTCGCCGACGGCGTCGTCTACAGCCGCAGCGGCCTGACGTACCAGGTAGGTCTACTCGAAAAGGAGGGCCTGGTCGTCCGCGCTCCCTCGCTGGACGACGAGCGGAGCATCACCGTCACCATCACCGATGCCGGGCGTGAGCTGCTTGCGAAGGTGCTGCCGGGGCATGTCGAGGTGGTCAGCGGCCTGTTGTTCGAGCCGCTTTCGCGCGACGACGTCAAGGCTCTCGCGAGCCTGCTGGCGCCGGTACGCGACCACATGCGCTCCACACCGCCCCGCTCGGCCACGCCTCGCCGCCGCAAAGGCGGAGCATAAGGACTCGGCAGGCGTCGGAGCCCCGCAGACCGCAGCGGAACAGGACGCGGCGAGACGCCGGGCCGGCCGCGGCAGTCGCCGGTCAACCGACCGGGACGGGGGAAGCCGAGGCGTCAGGTTGGTCGGCGGGTGAACGGGGCGGGTGTTTCTTGAATGCGCGGATGAAGTGGCTGCTGTCGGTGAAGTGCCGGCGCGCGGCGGCTTCGGAGACAGCCAAGGGCGAAGAGCCCAGAGCTCGTTGACAGCGGTGTGCTGCGGGGTCACCCAGCGCATCGTTCCCTGGAAGCCGTCGTTCGTGGAAGCGCTGAATTCCGGCCGAGGGTACAGGTCCCCCAAGCGGTGTTCCATGCGTCGATGAACGGCTCCCCCCTCCCCCGGCCGGTGCCGGTGGAGTCGGCGTCGACAGTGAACGTACCCATCCTGTCGCCCGGGCCGAGGAAACGGGCCCTGCTGCTCATGTGTCCTCCGCGCCGCCGAAGATGTCGCCGCAATCCCATCCGGTGTCGCACACGTACACGCCTACTACGCACAGCCGTTCCTACTCTTGGCTTCACTTCCTCTTGGCTGCACTTCAACCGTCAACAATCAATCGCCCGTGGGTGCGCCCGGCTGAGCCGTCGCCCCTGCACGCCGACGCCGCGGGCGCTCTGCCCAGCGGCAAGGTCGTCGTCGCGCCAGGCGACCGACTCCCACCTGACCGACATCTGAGGAGACGACCACGATGATCCCCGACGACGATCCGTCCCGGTCGCTGACCGTCGCGAACCCCGACGCCCCCGGCACGACGTACATCTCGCTGGTGGGCAACACGTACGCCATGCTGGTCACCGGCGAGCAGACCAACGGCCAATACTGCCTGATCGACATGCGCATCCCCGACGGCGGCGGCCCACCGCCGCACCGGCATGACTTCGAGGAGATGTTCACGATCCTCGAAGGCGAGATCGAGTTCACCTTCCGCGGCGAGAAGCACACCGTAAGGGCCGGGTCCACGATCAACATCCCGGCCAACGCGCCGCACAATTTCCGCAACGCCTCGGGTGCGCCGGCCCGCATGCTGTGCATGTGCACCCCCGCCGGCCAGGACGAGTACTTCCTGTGCATCGGCGATGTCGTCGCGGGCAGGGACGCACCGCCGCCGCAGCTGTCGGAGGACGAGCTCGCGGAACGCCGCCGCCGCGCGGCCGAGCTGGCCTTGACCTACCGAAGCGAGTTCCTGTAGCCCGCAGGGGCCGACAGGCCCGGCCGTCGGCCGAAGCTCAGCGAGCCTGGGCGGCCTCGCCGACAGCCTTGGCGAGGTGTGATCGCGCCAGTGACGCCGGGGCCGCGCCGAGTTCTGTGGTCGCCATGCCCCTGAGCGCGCCAAGAGCGGCGATTGCCCTCTCCTGGTACGGGACTGGCTATCTCCACGAAAAGTGCTTCCCCCTGACCATCCATCTCCTGCCGACCGTGGAGGCGGGACAAGACCAATGGAGCGCGGATTGGAAGCGGTGGGCCTGGCGGGCCGGTTGGCGGAAGCTCGAGCCGGTGCGCTGGTGGGCAGGGAGCCGGAGCGGGCGGTGCTCGACCGGATGCTGTCGGGCGCGGCGGACGCTCCGCTCGTGGCGTACATGCACGGTCCCGGCGGCATTGGCAAGTCCTCGCTGGTGCGCTACGCCGCCCGGCAGGCCGAGCTCACCGGCCGCCCCGTGGTGCACGTGGACGGACGGTTCCTCGACGCTGATCCGCGCCGGCTCGAGGAGACTGCGGCCCCGGCGTGTGCCGAACCAGGTGCGGTGCTGCTCATCGACACCTTCGAGCAGTGTCAGTCACTCGAAGCATGGCTGCGCGAGACCTTTCTACTGCGGCTCGCCGACCACGCGATCGTGGTGGTAGCCAGCAGGGTCGCCCCCGACGCCGAATGGTCGCTGGACCCTGGATGGGCGCAGTTGTTCACCGCACTGGCCGTGCGGCCGCTCGAGGCCGCTCAGTCCCACGCCCTGCTCGCTGCCCGGGGTGTCCCCGCAGAGCAGCGCGGCGCCTTCGTCGCCTTCGCCGGAGGCAGCCCGCTCGCCCTCTCGCTGGCCGCCTCCGTCCCGGCCGCACCCGGCGCACCGTGGGAGCCGACCGGCGACGTCCTGAGGACCCTCGTCGAGCGACTGGTGGGCGACCTGCCCAGCGCCGTCCACCGGCGCGCCCTCGAGGTGGTCGCGCAGGCCTACGTCACCCGCGAGCCCCTGCTGCGCGCACTGCTGGGTGACGAGGAACCCGACAAGGTGTTCTCCTGGCTGCGCCAGCTGCCCTACATCGAGGCCACACCCGAAGGGCTGCACCCGCACGACGCGGTGCGGGCGACCCTTGAGGCCGACCTGCGCTGGCGGGACCCCGAGCGCTACGACGACGTCCGCGCCCGCATATCGCTCGCGGGCCTGCAGGCCGTGCGCGGCGCCGCCGAGGAGGACGTGCTGCTGCGGGTCGCGGAGTGGATGTTCCTCTTCCGCAACCGGGGCGCACCGGATGATCTGTACAACTACCGAACACACCCGCACATCGAAGACACTCCGCTCCGGGCCGAAGACGTCCCCGGTGTGCTGCGCATGGCCGAGGAAGCGGAGGGCCCGGCATCAGCGGCAGCGGTCGCGCACTGGGTGCGCCGCCAACCGGAGGCCTTCCGCGTCCATCGCTATGCGGGCTCCTCCGCACCCGCGTCGTTCATGGCCATTCTGCGGCTGGACTCACCGCTGCCCGAGGACCGCGCTGAGGACCCGGTGATCGCGGCAGTCTGGAACCTTGTGGAGGCGGCCGCTCCCCTGCGGCCGGGCGAGCACTTGGGCATCCGCCGCTTCGCGGTGCAACCCTGCGGGCACCAAAGGCCCTCGCCCCTGATGGAGCTCACCAGCCGGCGCGCCATCGGCGAGGAGATGCGGACCCACAAACGCGCGGTGACCTTCACCGTCTTCGAAGACGCCGACCGGTGGGGGCACTACCTCGCCGAGGCCGGGATGCCGGAGGTCGCGGCCGTGGACGTCGACGGGAGGCAACAGCACGTCTTCGGCCGGGACTGGCGACGGCAAACAGTGGAACAGTGGGTGCAACACCGGGCTCGCACCGCGGTCATGCCCGTAGCAACATGGCCCGCGACTGCCACCGCGAGTGACCCGGGCAACCAGCCGGCGCGCGCCGCATTCGCGGAAGGCGTGCTCGAGGCACTGCGCACATGGCAGACCCCCCGCGAATTCGCCACCAGCGTCCTGCTGTACTCCCATCTCGTGCCGCCGGGCTCACCCGACCCGGCCACGGATCTGCGCGGCGCCATCATCACCGCCCTCGACGCGCTGCAGATCGATCCCGCGGGCGTCAAAGCGCACGAGGCTCTCACCGCCACCTACATCACTGCCTCCCGCACCCACAAGGCCGCCGCCCGGCGACTGGGGGTTCCCTACGGCACCTACCGTCGCCACCTCGCCCTGGCCAAGGAACGCCTCATCGAACAACTGCTGCGACAACCGGCCACGAGATCCACACCGACCGCGCTGCACTCGATACCGGAGGAGTGAGGCCAGCGCGGTACCGCGGGGCAACGTCCTCCGCGAGAAGCGCGTACCGCCACTCGTTGAGCCGAGTGCCGCGGTCGTGGACTCACAGTCGGTGAAGACCGAGGTCCATCGATCCGCCGTGAGACGGCGCGGGCCGTCGTCGCGCACGCGGCGCCCCACAGGCCGTGCGCGTCGACGGCCCGCAACCGCCGTTGCCTCACTGCCTCAGAGCAGCTTGTCCAGGGTGATCGGCAGGTCCCGCACTCGCTTGCCGGTCGCGTGATGCACGGCGTTCGCCACAGCCGCACCGACCCCCGTCATGGACACCTCGCCGCCGCCGAGAATGCCGAGCGGCATCTTCGGATCCGGGTCGTCCAGGAAGGACATGTCGATCGGCGGAATGTCAGCGTGCGCCGGGACGTGGTACTCGGCCAGGCTGGGGTTCATGATCCGCCCGTTGCGCGGGTCGACGAGCGTCTCCTCCGCCATCGCCAGGCCCAGGCCCAGACCATCACGATTCGGCCACGCATCTGGCTGGCCGCCGTCTTCGCCTTGATCAGCCTGCCGATGTCGAACACCCCGACCCACCTCGACACCCGCGTCTCGCCGGTCTCGGCATCGACCTTCACCTCGCGGAACGGCGACGGGCTCGACGTGCGGCACATTCGCGCCGCGGAATTTCCTCGTTGCTGCCACCGCCCGTCCTGGGCCGTCCCATTTTTGAGTGAGAACGGGTTGTGAGAACGAATCCCGGCGCGGCTGGGGTCCGGTTCCGCTCGTTCAGGAGCTGCAGCACCTTCTGATGCAGCCGTCCCCAGACTCCCGCACGAGACCAGAGGGCGAAGCGGCGGTGCACGGTCGACTTCGACGCTCCGAAGCACGGCGGCAGTGCCCGCCAGGCGCAGCCGCTGACCAACACTTAGATGATCGCGGCGAAGACCGCCTCATCATCGATGTCCGCGACCCCGCCCCCTTGCGGCCACGCCCGCGCCGACGGCAGCAACGGCTTCGCGATCTCCCACAAGCCGTCCGGAACGATCCATCCCCACCGCCCGCTCCCCATGTCCAGCACAACCGCTAACTGGCCATGTAGGACACGGTCTTAATGTCGCATGCTGCGGCTGCCCACCATCCGGGGCCAGTTCTCGGAGCTCGCCGAAGCAGCCGCCCGCGACCAGATGTCGTATCGCGGCTTCCTCACCGAACTGCTGATGGCCGAGTGCGACGACCGGGCCCGCCCGCCGCTCCCAACGGCGGATCAAGGCCGCCGCCTTCCCGCGAGAAGTCACTGCGGGCCTTCGACTTCGAAGCGAACCCCAGCGTCGACCCGGCGGTCATCCACACCCTGGCAACCTGCGAGTGGGTCAAGAAGGGCATGCCGCTCTGCCTGATCGGCGACTCGGGCACCGGCAAGTCGCGGGACATGGAGCCGGCGCCTGGCCGCGTGCTTCGGGCGGCAGGACCTCGAAGAGCGGTGCCAGACAGTCAACACACTTCTCGCCGACGCCTCCAGCAGTCCCCGAATCTCCCTGCACGACGGTCGACCCCATCTGCACTACAGCGCCACTGGCGCCGACGCAGCCGCGCACATCAGAGCTGTCACCGCAGCCGGACTCGCCTACGTCGTGTGCTCCGCCGGCGCCGAACGGCTGGGGCGCTGCGCGCGCCTCGACTGCGGTCTGGCATTCGTCGACACCTCCCGCAACGGCCGACGCGTCTACTGCTCCGTGCGCTGCGCCAACAACGACGCCGTGGCGCGTCACCGCGAGCGGCTCCACGGTGACGCCCGGCCGTCAACTGCACGGAAGGCTCGGCGAACGTGACCGTCCGGGACGCCGCCATTTCACTTCCCACGGCAAACGACGCTGCTGGCCTCACCCACCGACAACACACCCCTTCCCAGGGCGGTGGTGTCAGTTCTCATCAACATTTTGCGGTCCGGTGATCGACAAGTGCTGCCCGAAGTCGTCGACAACCGGTGTCAGCTCTCACCTCCAAAGCCAGCTGGACATAGCCATGGTGGCGGACACCGCATGGCCTCCCTCCCAGCGGGCGAGAAGCAGTGGCGTCGCCAAGAGGGTCGGCTCGTTGCCTCGAGTGGGTCGTTCGGGCGGGGTCGTGCCGGGCACCTGGAGTCCATGACCGACGACGCAAGCCGTATCCGGCTGGTGCAGACCGTGCTCGACAGTACCGACGCCCGCAAACTCGCCGAGTTCTACCGGTCCCTGCTGGGCCTCGACTACGCGGAGGGGGACGAGCCGCCTCCCGTGGGTCAGCCGGATGAGCACGGCAGGGACTGGCTCGTACTGCGCACCCCCGACGGCGCACCACAGCTCGCCTTCCAGCAAGTGACGCGCCTGCGCGAGCCGGACTGGCCCGACGGCGCGGTACCCCAGCAGATGCACCTCGACCTGAGTGTCGCCTCACTGGAGGAGTTGCACAACCAGCACGAGCGCGTGCTCACCCTCGGCGGCAGCCTGCTCAGCAACCGGGACCGGCCGGATCCCGATGACGAGGAGCGCTTCCGTGTCTACCGGGACCCCGAGGGCCATCCGTTCTGCATCTTCGTCGCGGAGCGCGACGAGTAGCCCGCGGGCACCTCCCGCGCAGAACTCCTGGCCGCCCTAGTCGCCGCCGCGGACGTCGAACCCAAGCAGCTAGCCCCTCTGCTGCACCACTACCGTCGCCTGCCAGCCGACACTCTCGCCGGCGACCAAGACAGAGACGACCTGCCCGCCGTACGTGCACCCGGCCCACGCCGCGTCGCCTCGACGTAACGAACTGCGGCCCTGCCAGGTCACACGACGAGCCCCATCCCCCCGGCGGAACCCAGCCCCACGCCCGCCGACCACCAGACTGACCGACCGGGCGTGCTGCGGCCCCGTGCGGATCCGGTTTGATTTATCCACTGCACAGTCGTTGCGAAAACGCCCGCCCGGAGCGGTGAACACGAGACCGTGGCGGAGTGGTCCCTAACCTCGGCCTCCGGCGGACCGCTCCCCTGCGGAGGGAGACGACCTCGTCGCTGATCTGCCGCATCGCCAGCCGCTACGGGATGGAAGCAAAGGTGCTGCGGGGGTGCTGGAAGTGGCGCAACCACCAGCCTTGGCAGGAGGGCGGAGACGCACGGGCCGAGCCGAGGTGCTGCTGAACGCAGCCGGACGTCAGCTCCTGGCGGGCATGTGCGGCGTCGAGGAAGACGTGCTGGCACGGGCGTTGCCGTCCTGGGAAGAAGAGGGCACCAAGCTGCGTGCCGAGGACGGCGATCCGGTGGGGCTGTGGCGGATCGGTGGCGCGGTGGCCGGTCCGGTGGCGTTCGGCTGCCGGCTGTGCACGGCCCGGCGCACGGGAACGGCTCTCCGGGCGGTGCGGTACACGCCCCGGTGGGAGCGGGCGTGTGTTCGGCATGGGCGGTGGCTGCTGGACGCGGACGCCCACCAGCCGCTGGAGCACCTCGATCTGCGTGGCCTACCGGAGGTGGTGGCGGCGCAGCCCCCTCCGAGCGTCAGGTGATCTTGGTCGGCCGTGGGCCGCGATCCACGACAGCAGCCGCATCCCCGCCGACTTCCGGCTCTACCTCACCGCGACCCGCGCATCCTCGCCTCGCTCCGGCCAGCAGGTCACAACCGAGATCATTAAGCAACCACGTCAGCTACGCCACAGCTACGACCCGCAGACCGGCAGCATGGTGCGGGAGATCGATAGTGAGTCCCGTGGCCTTGACCTCTACCGCAGTTGAGGTTGAAGACTGTCACCATGGCCAATGATCTCGAGCTCGCCGCAGTTGCTCTGCCCGATCCAACCCGTCCGGACGCGGGTCTCGTCCTCATCTCCGAATGGCACACCCAGGGCCGTGAAGAGCAGGAAAGAGTCATGAGCGGTGTCATGGACGCCTGGGAGAACAGCCGGCTTCCCACCGCCTATCTCTCGCGCTACTGCCTCGAAGGATCCGACGGCCGGACGATCCTCAACTACGCCCAGTGGACCAACAGCGACGCCCACCGGGCGTTCGCTGCCAACCCCCAGAACCAGCAGACCCTCGGCAACGCGATCCAGAGCCTGTTCACAGCCGGCCCGCCCGGCCGCTTTACGCTCCATCGCTCGATCGCCCTGCGCGAGGCCGCCGTTCGATACCTCACCACGGCGTCCTACGACACCGAAGGTTCCGCAACCGCCCGTGAACTCGCCGACAAGTTGGCCGCTCGGAGCACCGCCGCCGCACCATCCGAGCTGATCGCTGAGCACTTCCACATCAGCGAGGACGGGCAGCGCCTCTACGTCCTCAGCGCACACGAGGCCGAACCGGCCGAAACCACTGCGCGCTTCCGCCCTTACCGCGGCCTGGCCCGGCGGTGGCCCGTCGCCACCTGAAAGGCTCACCCCCACAAAGGCTGCATTCCCTCACGCCCCCCGTCCACCCCGGCGAACCTTGCCGGTCACAGCACTAGCCTCAGGTGGCGGGAATGATGTGTAACCTCCCATCCCGGTTCAAAGCTTGCCAAGGAAGTCCAGGAGCATGCTGTTGATTGCGACGGCCCGGGCGAACGGGACGCTGTGGTGCGACAGGCCGGGGAGTACCGCAGTCTCGACGTGTGGCAGGTGCAGCCGCGCCGCCGCCTCGACGCGCCGAATGTCGTGCGCCCTGCTGTCCCCGGCGAACATGAAGGAGAGCCTGGGCTGCGGGTTGTGCATCAGCTGCGTACCATCACCGTCGCACTCGACCTGCCCGCAGCCGAGTTCGCCCATCGCAGCACCCTGCACCCGACCGACCTGCGTGCCCTGATCTGCCTGCTGGATGCCGCTCGGGCGCACACGCTTGCGACGCCCGGCTGGCTCGGGCGGCAACTCGGCCTGAACTCTGCGGCCACCACGGCCCTTGTCGACCCGAGAAGCTCGGCCACGTGCGGCGCACACGAGACAGCCGTGACCGACGCCGTGTGCTGCTCGAGGTTGATGAACAGGCAGTCGCCCTGGGACGGTCGTTCTTCGGACCCCTGATCACGGAGATCGTCGCTGCGACGCGGGCCTTCTCCGACGCGGAGCTGGCAACGATCCAGCGCTTTCTGCTCAACGTGCACAAGGCCGTTACCGCACAACGAGATCCTTCGAGCTCGCTTACCCGAAGTCCCGTGCCTCAAAAGCAGCGAGGGTCTCAATGACCTGTCTGTGACGACAGACCTCGAGACCCTCACCGCACCGTAGGTGGAGATCGTCGAGGACGAGACTCGAGGGCCCCGATGGATGGGGCGACCGTCCCGTCCCAGTGACTCCGAGCTCGTCTGCCTTGCCAGGCGCTCCGCGGCCACGTCCTCGAGTGAGCCCGTGCCTCGCAGGTGCGCGCTGCGCCGGTGGTCGTGCCTGCCTTCGTGGACGCGGTACGGGCCGTACCGCCGCTGCGAGTGACGCCGGCTGGTCCAGCTCGGCTTCGTCATCTCGTCCGGGTGCTCCTCGACACCTTCCTCGTCCGCACCTACCTGGTCACCAGTGCCAGCGTCGCCCTCGGCGGGAAGGTGTGGTGGCCGACCCGATGCCGAAGGCGCCGGATTCCCAAACCCCGGCCCGGGAGCCGGTGAAGGTAGGACACCTTCCCAATCCGCGTGACGTCCCTGGGCGTCCCTCCCCCACCGGAGGGGCGCCCTCGTGCCCCGGGGCGGGCCGACCGGGCCGTGTACCTGTGCCCCGAGCACACCGAACGGAGGATGCGCCCGTGCCCGGAGCAGAACGCGAACCGCTTATCGGCGAACGCATCATGGCGGTGATCAACCGCGACCCGCGCACCGCCCCGCACTCCACCCGCAACGACCTCCTGCTCGCCCTCGCTGTAACCGCCCAGGCCGTCGTCCTCGCCCTCTTCACCGACCCGGCCCGGCGATCGGGCGCGCTGGGCTGGCTGTTACTGCTCGCCGGACAGATCTCGATCGTGTGGCGGCGGCGCCATCCGCTGCCGATGCTGGTCGCGGAAGCCGCCCTGCTCTTGCCGTACCACGCACTTGACAACAACCACACCGCCCCGCTCCTGGTCTCGGTCGTCACGGTGTACAACGTCGCCGTCACTTGCCGGCCCCTGCCTTCCGAAAAGCCCCCTCATTCCTGGGGCCGCCGTCGCCGATGCGGAACAACCGCCAGTAGCCCTCGGGCGGCGTTATCGCCTCCGGGCCTGACCGCGAGGGCCGGATCCGTGCTCATGTCCGCGGCTGATAGCCGTCGTAGTCGTTCCAGGAGGGCGGTTGGGTCATCAATTGTTCCCAGGTGGGCCATTCTTCCTTGGTTTTCTGACGGACAAGCTCGCCCGGCATGCTGAAGGGCGGGGCCTTGTGCGGTTTGTCGAGTGCCTGACCGACGATCACGTCGTAGAGCACGGCGGCGCCATGCAGGCGGGGCAACGCGGCGTGGACGCGGTCCACATAACCGTCCGGGAGGACGTGCGTCCCATCGGGGCCGAGGTCATATCCGGCTCCGACAGTGACCAGTGCGATTTCCGGACGCTTACGGATGGCGACTTCGTAGTGCAGGTGCAGGGCGACAGCGTCCCACACGACGTCGATCTTCTCGGGAGACAGTCCCTGATCGGTGAGGAAGCGGGCGGCCAAGTCGGCGCCGTCGATATCGAAGCGTTGATCACCGTTGCCCTCGACGCTGAGCCCGGAGTCATGCAGAAGGCACCCCAGGAACAGCAGCTCGTCGTCATAGTCACGGTCGGGTTGCAGACCTTGCTGCTCGCCGAGGAAGCGCCCGTAGAGATAACTGCGCATGCTGTGGTTGAAAATTGCAGGGTCCTCGATGCCTTTCACGTAGCGCACCGCTTTGAACGCGAGTTCGGTACGGGGGAATGGGAGGTCGCCGTAGGTGTCGTCCATCAGTCAGCCTTCCTGGATCGGTGAGGAGGGGTTGGCTTACTCGGGCACGGTTCGGGATGCGTTGCGGCGTGATCCGTAGCGGGCGGAAGGGAGTCACGCGCCCGTGGTGGAGCCGGGGGGACGATCATCAAGACGACGACGATCGCCCAGAGGACATTGAAGATGCCGGTGATCATGGTCATGCAGGTCCGCCCAGGGGCGCGCCTCTTCCTGGGCGGGCACGTTCTGGGCCAGGGCGAGCAGGCGTTGCCGGCCGGGCAGGATGGCCAACGCGGGGATGCCGCGGCAATCACGGTCAACGCCAGTGACGCGATCAGCCAGGTGTCGGAGAGGACGCCCATCCAGGCGCCAGTGGCGATTCCGAGTACGGGCACGGCGAGACCGGCGACGGCGTAGCACCGGCAGCTCCGGTGCAGCAGCGAAGCGATTCCGGCGGACCGGATGCCCTGTTCGCCGGCGCCAAGTGCCCCTAACGCGTAGCGCGTGAACATCGAGGCGGCCAGGCTGGTCGAGCCGACCGCCAGGGCGAGAGCCGCGCAGGATACCGGGGGACGCGACGACCAACTCGCTTTCAGAGCATGCCCCATGGTTGACATGGATGATCAGCGGCCTCGTCAACGGGACTCGGGCTGACTCGGCAGGACACTGACAGGCGACACGGGTCCGGTGGTGCTCAGGTGGGTCCAGGCTGCTGTGACGAAGATCAGTCCCGCGCCCAGCATGTGCAGTGCGACCAGCAGCGGGGGCACCCCGGTGTGGTACTGGACATAGCCCAGGAGGCCCTGGGCCGCGATGAGCGCGACGAGCACGATGCTGCCGCGCTGCACCGGTTGCGGAGCGCGGAGGGCGCGGGCAGTGATGGTGGTGGCGAGTGTGAGGCCGAGCAGGAGGTAGACCAAATCGGTGTGTATCCGAGTGAGCGCGGCCGGGTCGAAGGGCAACCGGGCTGCCTTCGGGTCACCGGCGTGCGGTCCGGTTCCGGTCACCAGGGCCCCGACGGCGAGGACGGCACTGACGGTGGCCAGCAGGCCGGCGGTGAGCAGCCGTAATGCACCGCGAGTTGTCGCAGCCCGTGGGCCGGTGCCGTCTCGTGTGCGGCGAAGCAATGCCGTGGCGGCGAGCAGGATCGGGAACGAGACCAGGAAGTGCAGACTCCTGACATAGGGGTTGAGGTCGGTAAGGACCAGAATTCCGCCGATCAACGCCTGAGCGGGTACCACCAGCGCTTGCGCCCCGGCCAGACATCGCCACGCTGCAGGAAACGCAGGCCGGGCTCGGAACGTCACGGTGACCAGCGCGACGGCTATCAGCATCAAGGCCACGCCGAGCAGACGGTTGCCGAACTCGATGTAGCCGTGGACGCCCATCGCGGGCGTGGTGACCAGGGAGGCCTCGGTGCACCGTGGCCAGGTCGGGCAGCCGAGCCCGGAGTCGGTCAGCCGCACTACCCCACCGGAGACGAGGAGCACCAGGTTGAGCCACAGTGACGTGGCCGCCAACCGTCGCACCGTCGCACGACCAGGACGAGCCGAGGACGGGCGACCACGACTGATCTCCGGACCTGCTCCGGTCATGTCCTGCTTCACCGGATGCTCGATGCCTCGTCGGGAAGTACGGCTGTGACGAGCGTGTGCTTGAGCCATACCTCGTAGGCGTCGTGGGACCAGCCGGAGTCCACGACGAGGCTGTCGTGCACGCCTGCGCTCATCAGCGCGACGGCGATGTCTGCGGCCTGGGGATGAACGCTGCGGCCGCTGCGGCGGACGCGTTCGATGACCATGTCGACACCGGCCCTGTTTCGTCGCGCTCCTTCTGCCTGAGTGGCCTCGATGTCCGGGGCGACCGCGGCGCCGGAACTCAGCATGGTGACGATGTCGCCACACCGCTCCCGGACCTGGCGGCCGGCCCTGGCCAGCAGCCCGAGCAGCTCGACCGGGTCCGACGTCCGCGCCGTCTCAGCCATCACCTCCGGGAGCCCTGCCT
The DNA here is from genome assembly GCF_036014075.1 of Streptomyces violaceus. Taxonomy (NCBI): domain Bacteria; kingdom Bacillati; phylum Actinomycetota; class Actinomycetes; order Kitasatosporales; family Streptomycetaceae; genus Streptomyces; species Streptomyces violaceus. The sequence continues at coordinate 8,223,124 of NZ_CP107911.1, read as the reverse complement.
CCTCGTCCATCAGATCGACAAGTCCAGTGAGGACCCCGGCCTTGGAACCGAAGTGCGTGTAGATGGTCTGGGGCGATACGCCGGCTTCCTTCGCGATGGCGCGCACGGGCGTGCGGGCGTATCCCTGTTCGGCGAACAGCCTGCGCGCGGCGGTGAGGATCGTGCGCAACGTGAGCGCCTCGCGTCGATCGCGGAGCCGGACGATCCCCGGCAGGTCTGACATGTATGCTCCCAACGAGAACGTTGTTCCAGTGAATGGAATATCGTTCCCGACTCTATCAAGTGACGATGGTGAGGAAGCAGCGCATGAAGCTCGTGATTTTCGGGGCGAACGGCCCCACCGGACGTCTAGTCACCCGACAGGCACTCGCCGAGGGGCACACGGTGACGGCAGTGACCCGACGGCCCGACACCTTTCCGAAGGATTCTTTACGGCTGCGGGTGGCGGGTGCGGACGCGCTGGACCTGGGAGCGGTGGACGATGTGGTGGCCGGGCACGACCGCGTCATCTCGACCCTTGGTGTCCCGTACACCCGGGAGCCGGTCTCGGTCTTTTCCCAGAGTGCGCGCAACATCGTGGCGGCCATGAGCAGACACGGGCTGCGGCGGCTGGTGTGCGTGACCTCGATCGGCGTGCATCCGGAACTCGCTCCTGAGGAGAGGTTCTTCTTTCGTAAGGTGGTCGGGCCGATCCTGCTGGCGATGGGGCGTCCGCTGTACGAGGACGCACGCCGCATGGAAGAGATCGTGCGGGCCACCGATCTCGACTGGACGATCGTGCGCCCATCGGGACTGTTCGACGCCACGACAGTCACGGACTACCGCATCGCCGTCGCGCCACAGCGACTGGCCGGAATGTTCACCTCCCGCACCGACCTGGCGGACGTGTTGCTGCGCGAGGCCACGGAGGACCGGCACGTGGGCGCCTGCATCGAGGTGATCACCAATCAGGGCACTCCGAACTACGCCCAAGTGTTCCTCAAAGAGGCGCTGCGCATCGGCAAGTGAGCCGGCTGCGCCGACGAACCCTTCTGCGCCAGGAGTAGCGGGCTGTATTGCAGCAGCCTTCCTTCCTCGCCCGCGTTCACGTTCCTGCGCGAGCAGTACCCGCCCACGCCGCGTCAGGCAGGTGTCACGCACACGTTGCACCTAGAGGTGGTCGATGAGCGCGGCAGGAAGCTCTACCCGCTCTCCAGGCACCCAGCACGAACGGTGCCCGGATAGCAGTGGCGAAGCCACCCCTACCGGCCCATCGTGCGAGCAGGGGGTCCTCCGGCGAGACGCCAGGAGAGCACATCCAGGGCACACGAGCCCGGGAAACGGCGTTGCCCCGTGAGAACTTCCGAGCCAAGTTTCCGCTGCTCAACGTGCGTTTCATCAACGAACCCCAGGTCAAAGTCCCGCTTCCTCCAATCGCTGCATCAGGCGGCGACACAAGGCTGGTTCGCGCCCCAGAGACAGTCCGGAGCCGACATCGCCAGCTCATCGGACAGCCCGAAGGACCCTCAACACCCAGACGGTTCAGAAACAGGCACTCAAGCGGTTCACCGAACGCGAGGGCCACGCCCGCGTGCCCTACGGCACCGGGAGGGCGCCTACCCCCTGGGGCAGTGGGTCGCCGAACAGCGAAGGGCCTACGGGGCCGGACAGATGACCGGCCAGCGCGCCCGGCGGCTGGAGAAACTCGGCATGGTCTGGTCACCGGCCGATGAACGGTTCCAGGAGAACCTGGAAGCCGCCAAGGCGTACTACGAGCAGCACTGGACCCTCTGTGCTCCGAGTGGCCCTGGACAGGCCGAGGTTGTCCAACCTTCGGCGGCCCGGGGGCCTGGAGGGACACCCCGAGTGGGAGACGGCGCTGGCAGAGATCGGCCCGGACTGGAACCCGGCCGGGCCGACCGTCTGGCAACGCCACTACGCCACCGTGCGCGAGCTGCTGCGCGAGGAGAACCAGACCGACGTCCTACCCGGCGTCACCGTCCACGGCATGGACATCGGACGGTTTGTCCACAGGAACCGCCAGCACACGGTGTGGACTGGACTCATGGACGGGCAGAGCGAGCGCCTGGAACAGCTCGGCATCACCCCGCTGCCCCCCGAGCAGGAGACACCTGCCAAAGCCCGCAAAAGCGGCTCCGGGGCCTTCGAACGGGGTGTCGCGGCCCTGGCGCAGTACATAGCCCGCACCGGCTCCGTGACCGTCCCCAGGGGTCACGTAGAACGGCTCGAGGACGGCACAGAGGTTTGACTGGGTGTGTGGATCATGAACCAGAAAGGGCGCCGCGCCAAGCTCACCCCCGACAAGCTCCAGCAGCTCGCCGACCTCGGACTCCACTGGGCAACGTCATGATCGCACTCGCGCTTTCACTGTCTGGGTCATCACGGTCGCAACGGCGTCGTGCCGGGCGAGCCATGGGGAGACGCTCAACAACAAGATCGAGGGGCGAGCACCTCCCTGGATGCGGCCAAGGGCGGCCCGAGGTCGGTGGAAGCTCCACACCTGGTGCGGGGGGTGGAGCCCAGCTCACTCAGCGGAAGGGACCGTCGGTCGCGAAGGCGTGGGCTGCAAAGCGCTTGCCCATGCGACGGTATGCGGCGGCTGTGGGGTGAAGGCCGTCGGCCAGGTCGTCTGCCTCGTTGGGGCCGAGCAGTTCGCGTCCGTCGAGATAGTGGAGGTGGGGATCGGACGCCTGTCGTGCCGCAGCGATACGGGCCAGCTCGGCACGGACCACCGCCAGCGACAATGCCCCGCCGGCCGCATCGGCCGGGTCGCCCAGGGCAGCGAGCCTGCCGTCCGGGCCGGTCACGGTCGGGCCGGGGGTCTCCTCCAGGGCCGGACAGCTCACCGGAGAGATCAACAGCAGTGGGGTGTCCGGGTGCCCGTCCCGGATGGTGTCCAGGAATCCGTGTACCGCGGGCCCGAACGTCCGCAGCCGGAAGGCGGACAGGCTCACGATGTTGATGCCCACCTTGAGGCTGATCAGGTCGGCAGACGTATCGCGGATCGTCCGGGCGACATAGGGATCCAGCAGCGCGTTGCCCGCCTGGCTGAGGTTGATCACCTCCACCCCGCCGAGCGCAGCTGCCACCACCGGCCAGGTCCCGGTCGGGCCGTCGGCCTCGATGCAGTGGCTGATGGAACTGCCGTGGTGCACCCAGCGGCGCCGCCCGTCCGGCAGCGGTGCCACTACGTCGCCGTCAGCGCGCAGTGCCACCAGTTCCGTCGGGGTCTGCTGTGGCAGCCACAACTCGACGTCCTTCATACCGGCCGGCAGCCCGGCGAACCGTACGGCCCCTGGCTCGCCCGGGATGAATTGCTGTACGGCCCAGGAGTCCGCCATCCGCAGCACGTTGCCCACCGGCGCCTGCTGACGCCCGGCCAAGACGCCGTCCACCAGCAACTCCAGCATCCCGGTCGGGCGAGGGTGGGGGTCGGAGTCGAGCTGGACGGTCGAGGTGAGTACCTCGAACTCCAATGTGTGCGCATCGGTGCGGAACACCAGCCGCACCCCCGAAGGCATCACGGTCACCCCGTCTACCGACGGATCCTGGTACTGCTCCTTGGTCCACGCCGGCAACCGGCGCGGCATCACCCCTGCCTGTGTGGCCTCCAGGTCCAGCGCGCCCCGTACCTCCACCGGCCCGCCCACCAGTGGAACCGCCCGCATCGCCACCGTCACCGCCCCTGTGCCAGGTCAATGTGGGCCGGAGATGACATCGACCCGGCACCACCGTAGCTCACTCAGGTATTGGCACCTCGCGCTGTTACCTGCCAGCGGTCGATCACCTCGCGGTCTCGGACGACCAGCAGCTCCTCGGCGAGATTCACCGGCGTGCATATGTGGTTGGGGACGACAGCGACCAACGATCCCAGGCCTGGTCCCCGCGCTCCCTCCGGAAGCCGGACCACGGCGTGGTGCTCCCACAACCCGGTGATGGTTCCCTGCGGGAACTGGGGCAGATAGCCGTGGCCCGTCACCCAGGACGACCGGTCGGAGCCGAGAACCTTGCTGCCGACGTCGAGCACAAAGCGCTCCGGGGCGGGAATGCTGATCACCGTCGCGGCGGCGACCAGCGCGAGGTCTCCTACCCCGCAGGTGCCGATGGCCAGCTGGGTGGCGTCATTGAAGACGTAGACACCGGGCCGCAACTCGTTCACCGCGCCCGGCTGCCACTGACCCACCGTCGGAGTCGACCCACCGCTGACCACACGGACGTCGATCCCACGGTCCCGCAGCGCCTGTGCGGCCTGGCCCAGCGTGCGCTCCTCGTCCCGTGCGGCACGCTCACGCGCCTGTGCGTCGTGCCCGTAGCCGTGTCCCGGGAACGTGAACACGCCGGCAACATACAGTTCTGCGTCGACGGCAGCCTTCCCGACCTCACCGGCAGCCTGAGGCTGTACTCCCGTGCGACGGCTCCCGCTGTCGACCTCGACGAGCACCTCGACCGGCCGGGCGCTGCCGCGCACGGCCTTGCCCAGCCGCTGCGCGCCTTCGACCGATTCGACACCAACTCTCAGGGCAACATCGTCCGCCAACCGGCGCAGCCGCTGCGCCTTGTCGGCATCGAGCCACACGGGGTAAGCGATGAACAGGTCATCCACGCCGGCCCGAGCGAATGCCTCGGCCTCGCTGATCGTGGCCACCGAGAGCCCGCGCGCGCCGGCTCGAAGCTGGCGGTCGGCGATCTGCGCGCACTTGTGGCCCTTGGCGTGCGGGCGCAGAGCGAACCCTTGAGACCGCGAAGCCTCAGCCATCTGCGAGATGTTCCTGTCCAGAACGTCCGGATCGACCACGAGTGCCGGCGTAGCCAGCCCATCGGGCAGCGGTATCGCCATCTCCTGCCTCCCATCACGGAACACGTCCAGATGATCATGGCAGGTCGGCGGACCAGGGCCGCAGGGCCATCACCTCAAGCCACATGTACCAATCGAGATGACCTCTAAGCCGTCAGACCGGTCTGTGATCGGGCGGCACGATTCTGCAACGAGACAGCGCCCCACCCGATCACAGAACGCAGGAAGCGGGCTGGTAGCTGACGGCGGTGCCGGAGCATGCGGCCCCACCTTCGGACGGTGGGCGCAGCCCCGTACGAGTCCGGCGAGGCCGGCGACATGGGTGGGGCTCAGGTCGATTCGCTCAACGGGGCTCTGGCATTGGATACGCACAGGGTGTTGCGCCGTCGAAGAAGGCGACGCTTCTGACGCGCTGACCGGATGTGGGCAGCGGGGAGCCAAGACGACGCCCGAAGGCGACATCCCACAGTTGGACGGAGCCGGACCAGTTTGCCCCCTGCGAAGCGCTGACCGGCGTGCGGAGTCCGCGGGTGGGGCTGTGGTCCTGGCATCCTTGCCTGGGTCGACACGCAACCGACGGGCACTTTCAATCATCGGGAAGCACGACGGTACGTCAGGTCGGTAGCCGGCGCCTTCTCACACTGCCTCCACACAGGCATGATGAGAGACCCACTTCCACTGGCGTCGCATCGGGCAAGGGGTTAGCGAGATGGAACCCGACGGTCACGTAATCACGACAGAGTTGGCGAACGTAGCCGCTTTATCTTTAGAGGAACTGATGCAGTGGCCGCCAGAACACCTCGATGGCTCCGTGCGGCGCATTCTTTTTCAAGTCGATATGCCAGCACCCTGCACGTCATCCGCTTGCGCTACTGCTTGTTGACAGTTGACAGCATCCCGATAAAAGCGATTTTTTGCACCATAGCGGAGGTTGCGCATGACAGAGATCAGAAAAAACAGGTTACCTCTTTTGCCTCACCTCGCCGAAGCCGAGAGAAAGGCAGTCGATACGCATCAAATTCCAGTAACCTCACTTATCGCCATGGCAACAGGGGGTGACGATAGCGAAAGTTTCGGACCGCTCCGGCGGGGACAAAAGAGCAAACGTCTACTCCTAATCCGTATGACGCTGGAAGCCATTGCGGCTACTCCTGGCAGCATGACGCCCTTACCTTCAGCCCACTCCGCATTGCGGCTGCTAAGCCGCGCCCAGCGCAAAAGCGAAAGCGACTTCGACAGAGTCCTGATGCATCCATCGACTGGCGTTTGGGCAGGGCACGTTTTAGGGCGCTTGCGGGGCACCAGATCTTGCAGTACTCCACTTTGGATTGAGGTCGGCTATGTACACACCCTGGCAACCGCCGCCGCTATACGTACAGGTATTGGATTTGCTACCTGCGTACCCGTTTCAGACGGGGGCAGGCTTCATTTTCCTTCACTGGGAACACTTTTTCTACCTGCGCATGAGGCCGATGACGTAGGAGCGTATACCGCAACCGTACACTGGGCGGGGCGAGGCACCGGCAGAGTAGCTATCGTTTCTCCGAGGGGGGCTCGGGCGTCACTGCCGGACCCTCACATATCGCATAGCTCGGGGATGGCCAATTGGCGCCCGATCCCGCAGATCAGAGTCACGCATGGAAGCCACACTCTCGAACTGGCTCTCGACGATGTCGACTCCTACGCATCGTTCGAGATAGGTCGGGAGCCTGTCGTTCTGGATGACCACAGCACGAATCATTGGCAGTCTTTGGCAGACCAGGCGTGGGAGATACTCGTTCGCATTCAGCCCGATCTTTCCGACAGCCTAGCCAGAGCAATGTTCTCTATCGTGCCACTGGTGCCCAGTGTCGAGGGGGAGCCCTACAGTGTGACATCGCCAGAGTCTTTTGGCAGCGCCATGATGGAGCTCCCGAGAGACGCCACATCGTTGGCTGTCAGTTTAATTCACGAGTTTCAGCACGTTAAGTTAGGAGCGCTCCTCGACCTGATCTCCTTGACGCACGAAGAAAGCGGCGCATTTCACTATGCCCCATGGCGCCTTGACCCACGACCAATTTCGGGGCTCCTGCAAGGTGCATACGCCTATTTCGGCATAGTCAGCTTTTGGCGTGAGTATTCTCCGAGAGCATACGCAGATGATGTTTTTCGGGCCCGGTTTGGTTACGCGCGTTGGCGCCGTAGCACTCTCGCCGTTCTCGACGATTTGCTGGCATCTGACGGCTTGACCGATCTGGGCATCTGGTTTACAACAAACATGCGTAAGACGCTGCACCGCTGGTGCGAAGAGGTCATTCCTCTGCAGGAGGAGGCCGACGCTGCCCTGATCTCCCAAGATCACCAAAGCATGTGGCGACTGCGGAATAGCGAACCTGCCAGACCCGATGTCGAACTGCTGTCGGAGCATTGGTTGCGGGGCCCCCTAAGTACGCGCCCTGGAACTAAGAGTTCGACCATACGCCGCGATGTGCTGCCTCGCGAAAGAGCAGTACGGTCCGAGCTTGTCAGAATACGCTGGGAGGACCCAAGGAGATACGAATGGCTGCGCAGACAGCCTGAGCCGCTCGGAGCGGCTCCGGGCGACCTTGCGTTGTTAGACGGTGACTCCAGGACAGCCTTGCGCAAATTCCAGGAACAGATACGGCATAGACCCGACGCGTCAAGCCCTTGGGTGGGCCTTGGCCTGGCTGCTAAGGCATGTGGAAATCTTAACTCCGCAGCCGGTCTATTGAATCAACCAGAGTTAGTGAGGGCCGTCTATCTTCAATTGGTCGAGCACTCACGCCGAGTCGATCCGCTAGCCGTCGCTGGCTGGATCAACAGCGGACACGTAGGTGAGGACGCGGAAGGGGTATCGCCTCCGCAGACATGATTTTTTTCAGTTGTACGGCCATACGCGATTGCGAGTTAGATTGGCTCCGCCTTCTGCCGCCAATGGCGAAGGCCCTCTAGAGTCTTTCCGGTCTCAGGGTGACGAGGACCCAGGACTCTGCGCATATCAGATAGAAGCATTTCAAGTTCCCTCACTGCAGCAAAGGGATCTCCCGCCATACCTCGCCAGTGGGCGAGATCGCGTCGGCTTGTCAGCGTCTGAGGGTGATCAGAGTCAAATCCTCGTCGCGGATCGCTCAATGACCTCTCCAAGGTGGCGACCGCGGCGACCGGATACCCGGCTGCCCCCTGGGAACTGGCGAGCCACTGGCTGGCGTACGGTATGGCGGGATCAGCAGGATCGAGGACTCGGCGCATGTCGGCAATGAGCTGTTCGAGATCGGCGACAGCCCTGGCTGGGTCCCCGGCCCTGCCGCGCCATAAGGCGAGCGGCGCCGCTGCGTCTCCTAGTGTGCGGCTGTGGTGCGGACCGAACAGCGTGGTGTAATCCCGCAATAGTTCCTCGAACAAAACGACCGCAGCAGCTGCATCGCCGGCTTCCCCCGTGAAGAACGCAATGTTGTGCCGAATCTTAAGGCTCCGCACACGGTCGAATCCGCTCGCTTGCCGGTAATGTCGCAGGATATCTTGCAACTCGGTTACCGCTCGGAAATGTTCTCCGCCCTTTGCTCGCCAAAAGGCGAGGTCCTGCCGAATGGTAACCGCATCTCGGTGTTCTGCTCCGAGCACACGTACTGAGTCGTCGAGGAGTTCCTCATACGCCTGAATGGTCCCGGATATGTCACCTGAAGCACCGCGCCATCGCGCCAGTTCATACCGTGTGAGTAGCGTTTCTGGAGCATCGACTCCCAGTACTCTACACTGAATAGGCAATAGATTTTCTAGAGCGCTGACGGCGGTAGCCAGATTTCCTGTCACTCCTTGCCAATGTGCTAGCCGTTGGCGAGGTAAAAGTGCGTTCGGGTGATGAGGACCGAGGTGATAGACTGCGGCATCAGTCATGCGTCGCCAATATGCCAGCGCTTCGGTGAGCTGACCCGATGTGCCGAGACTGGTCCCAGCATGGAACAAAACAGGGTGTGCATTAGGGTACCAAAGAGCTTTTTCAGCCACCCGATAAAGAGCTGCGAAGTTGGCCTGGAGCGTCTGCGTCAGGATAGGGTCCTGCTCGACCTCGGGCCACGCAGCCATCAAGGCACCGGCTGCAGTGCGCGCATAGGAAGCGTGCTGATCGGGGGAGAGCGTTTCGCGAGTCGCACGCTGGACTAGCTGGTGAACACGAACGGCCAGATGTGGCGTGTGCGGTGCGTGATTGCCGAGGTGTAGACGGTGGAGAGCACGCAGTGCGCCGAGAGCTTCCCGGCGCGTAGATTTTGCGGTATGGCTATTGCGTTTCATTCCCCTGAGCTTGGCGAGATGAGTAAGCGCGGGCTCACTCGTTAGGACAGCCTCGGGTATTCCATTCGCATCCAGCAGTGCACATAGGTAAAGCATGGAGCGGGCCAGGCCGACCGGGCGAAGGCTATCAGCGCGATCGATGGAAAGCGACCAGGAAGCAGCTAGCGGAAGATCTTGATCATCGGGAAGCCTGTCGGGGGCCGTGTCAACCAGCCTGGTGGTCCGATCGGCAAACAGCTCTCGGTATGCGGCCACGCTTTCGCCAGAGTCAGAGAGGTAGGCGGCAGCTTGTGCAAGAGCCAGTGGGAGACGATCTAGGTCGTTGGTAAGTGCGATGAGATGTTGGAGGGGCTCGCTGCGACCTTCCACAGCCAGGGACGAGGTGAGGTAAGCGACAGCCTCGGCTTCGGTGAAAAGACCAACCTCAACCAAACGACGGCCATCCCCGGCCAACGCTGCATCGCGACGGCGTGTGGTAATCAGTGTCCTACCCAGAGGGCTCGCAGGTGGCCATAGTCCTTTCAGGTCATCAGGATCACCAACATCGTCCAAGACAATCAGCCACCGGCAGGGCTTCGCTTCGGCCTTGGGTGAAATCCAAGCCAAGAACGTCCGCGCAGCTTGCTCGGGGGCATCGGAGCTAGCCTGGCACAGCTCGATTCCAGCTTGAGCGTAACCCGTCACAACAGCAGAGCGGCTGCTCGCCGTGATCCACACCAACACGTCCAAGCCACCATCAGCCCAGGCAGTGCGCGCATAATCGGCGGCAAGCTGAGTCTTGCCCACGCCACCCATCCCAGACAACACCAGGCCGGCCGGCACCTGGGGCAGCACAGTGGTGTCGGCGTCTCCTAGGGCAGCTCGCAGACGGTCCATTTCCGCACGATGCTGATAAGACTGTGCCTTGGGCGGGATGACACCAACCTGGTGCGGCCACGCCGCAGAAAGACGGGCCCCCTGCTGATGTACGATCACTAGCTGCTCTGCGCTGACTTGGTGCAGATAGCCAGTGATTGCTAGGCCCCCCGCCGCCGCAGTTGCATCGCCGGTCGCAGACACCTGCACGCCAACACCACTTTGCTCTGGGGAGACTCCACGGTAGCCGGTCACCGCCATTCCCCCTGTACCGCCTGTAGCCGTGCCTGTTTCGGTCACCACTACACGCGCCTCAGCTATGTCCCCAGGCCCCGCTGCGCGCTGCTCTCCCCCGCCCACGCCCACGTCCCTTCTGAATCTTGAAGGCCACCTAGCCAAAATCTATGCCGCTTACAGCGCCGCTTCCCTCCCCAGTGGCGGTAGCGTTTCCGGTCCTCTCTACCTTCGCGCCACTGCAGTCGGGTGACTGTCCATGCCTGATACCCGAAACGGCTGTCGCTCCACCATTGGCGGCAGCCCGCCCCGTTCGGACTGCCGAATCGCGCATACGGTTGTTAGTCGGCTGGATCAGCATCCAGATCAACGCTGCGATGCCAACAGCAGCCTGGATAGAAGCTCCGACCAACTGACCGGTTTCGGCGCTGCCTAGCAGCCAGACTGCTGGCGTTGACACAATTGCAACTGTGGCCACGATGACAACCGTGATCTTCCAAGCGCTAGACATGTCACTCCCCCACCCAGCAGGCAGTCAGGCCCACTATGCCGTGCATCGCGAGTTTTCGGTGCCAACAATGCACTACCCGCTGCCACTAACAGCGATGCTTGGTACGCCTCAGGCCGACGAGCCGCACCAAGCGGCCCCATGCGCCCCCATCTGGTAGTGATGCGGCCTGGTCGAGGGCCTGCGGGGCGCGGGGCTGCTGGGTGACGCGCATGTCCCAGCGAAGTCCTCGCTTTTTAGGGTGAGCGACCGGCTGGGATCGGAGTCGTTGCGGGTGCTGTTCGCCAGGGTCGCCAAGCCGATGGCCACCGAAGCGACGCCCGGCGCGCTCTGACGGGGTCTGCAACTGTTGACCGTGGACGGACCCTGCTGGCACGGCGCGGACAGCGAAGCCAACGGGGCCCGCCTTCGGGCGGATGGCTTTGGCCGCGGGACGGGCAACGTTCGTCGACGTGGGGATTGCCGATCTTGTGGAGGTGGGCACACATGCCGTGCTGATGCGGACTCGCCGGCTGCCGAACAGGTGAAGTCACCCTTGTCGGCCACCTGCCCGATTCCTGGGGTCCGGGACGGTTCGTCCTGGCGGTGAAGGCTTGCCCGTCAGCCGCTGACGCGAGGGCAGCGGTCGCCCTGGCCCGCTGGCCCAGCGTGACCACCGGTACCTGCTCACAGCGGGCGGCATGGATGTGGCGCTGAACTCGTATTTGCTGTACCGAGGTGGCCCTCATGTCGCCTCAACGGCGCGAGCCGTTGGGGGTCGTCCCGCTGCCGGCGGCGGGCAGACGGCGGACGTTGCCGACCGTGGCGGCTTGTTCCCGCAGACGCTCGATCTCCTCGTGCTGGGCCGTGAGCCGGGAGACGGCAAGCGTCTTGAACGCGGTGAGCTCGGCCAGCGCCTCGTCCCGTTTTGCGATTCGTTCCTTGAGCTCGGCGACCTGTGCCTTAAGCCGTTCGATCTGAGCGGCCCGGGGGGTCAGGGGCCTCGCCCTCGTCGCGCTGGGTCTTCAGGCGACGCTCGAACTCCTCGCACAGCTGCTGGTAAGGGCTGGTACTGGTCACCCCCGCTTCGGCGGCCAGGGTCTTCACACCGCATTTGCCGCCGGCCGGGAGTTCACCCGGCAGCAGCCGGCCCATCCCGGAGCGGATCGCTTCCTCATTGCGGGCACGGTCCGCGTCACTGATCCGTGGCATGTCACTCGCCTCCGTCCTACGTACCGGCCGACGTCATGATCTCGTCCACCACCCGCTGGGCCCGCTCCACCTCTGGCTCGAGCCGCCTCTTCTCGCCCGTGGGGAAGCGCGGGTTGGCCAGGAAGACCTTGTCGGTGCCGACCTGACTCTGCCAAACAGGCAGGTGACAGGGGTGGTGGGTGGCTTGCGGGCAGCGTGCGGAGTCGCACATCCCGCCCAGTGGCTTCGTAGCGTCCGGGGTGCCCGCCACCTTCAGGCACAGGGCCTTGTGAGGATCCCGGAACCAGCAGTAGTTCGCGGTCTGCAGATGCAGGTGCTTGGTCTGCTGCCGCAGCAGGTTCTGCAGGCGCCGCTCCGTCTCCAGTACTGCTGCTGTGCTGGCTCGTGGTCCTTGAGCTGGGCGTCGATGTGCCAGCCATTGCTGCAGGGTGCGCGGGCCCCGATTCGGTGGGGGAGATTAGCTGCCCGGCACGCATTGCGGCGACTCCCAACTCGGTTGGCCGAGTGTCGCCCTGAGGCGGGCGGAGTGTGCGTCGCGGAACGCCTGGGCGCGGTTATGCCGAACTGCCGTTGCAGAACATGCCGGTACCAGGTTGGTCAACCGGTCAGCTCCGCCCTGCGCCCAGGGGATGACGTGGTCCATCTCCTGAGCACCAGTCCACAGGCGTCTTGTCGTTTTTTGCGACCGCCGCTCACCGCAGCCCGCGCCCGGGAGGTGAGCCACGCGGGCTGCCTGCTTCTGCGTAAGCCCTTTGGTCGCTGGCGACCGGAGCAGCCGTGGCGGCGCGGACGACCATAGCGCCAGCGACCCCGTCTCCGCCTACCCAGAGCGTCCTGTGGGGCGAAGAGGTCCGCGAGCGGTCCAACGCCCCGGAGCTCAACCTCGCCCGGTATATCAAGGACGGCACCGTCACCGACGTCGACAACGGGGAGTAGGAGAAGGCGAACGATGAGCCTATTCGGGGACGGCCTGGAGGCCGACTACCGGGACGGCAAGCCGCTGCCCGGAGGCTTCAAGCTCGGCATCAACCCGCGGCCGCATACACAACGGAGTCGGAAAGAATCGCGACCGACGAGTTGAGTCCTAAGCTGGCCAGAACTGGAGGATGTGTTCCTCTACCTTGTGGGCAGCGATGAGGAGGCGGCCCTTCCAGTGGTAGGGAGGCTCGAAGTCGGGCCTGTTGAACAGGTCATCCGGCGGCGGGTCCTGGAACATGTCGTCGGGGTCGGTTCCCGTTGTGAAACTGGCCGGGGTGTCGGTGGCGGTGCAGGTGAAGGTCTCGGTGTGCCTCCACTGTCCCGGCAGCGGCGCGGGCTCCTCGTCGTAGACGAGGAAGCTGATCTTGACCGGCTCCCACTCGCTGGACCCTGCGGTGATGGTCAGGCAGCTGTTGCTGTCGGTGGCAGTGATGCGGGTGCCGGAGGTCATGGAGGGCAGAGCGATGCCCTCGGGTTCTCCCATGTCCACGACGTAGAAGGCGTGGTTCAGTGTGGCCATTCCGGTGTATTCGTTCACCGGCGGGATCTGGGGCATGGGCGTTGCTTTCTCTGTCACGGGGGCAGGCCCCTCGCGCCGCGGGGGCGTGAGGGGCCTGCCGGTGCCGGGGCGGTGGTGCTTACTGGCCGGCCTGCACGTAGAACTTGTCTCCGGGCAGGAGGTGGTAGCGGCCGAAGAAGGTCCGCAGGATGCCGCCCTGCTGGCGGTTCTCCTTCAGCGGCACCCACTTGATGGACCGGTTGGGCGGGTTGTAAGTGTTGCCGCCCTGCGTGGTCTCGGCAAACGGGTACTCGTCGCAGGAGGGCTTGGTGCCGTCGTCGTTGGGGTCGACGGTCCACCAGATGTCGCCCGGCTTGGGCTTGACGCTGGGGCCGCAGACCTCCTTGCGGTTTTCGTCTGCCTTGGCCTTGGTGGCCCGGGTGAGCGGAACAGTGGAACCGGGCCGGCCGATGTGGAGTCCGGCGCGCTGAACCTTGCGGATGTTGTCGCCGATCCCAGGCAGGTTCGCCATGTCGGACAGCTTCGTCCAGTCCTTCTCCACCGAGATACGGGTGGGGTAGACGCAGCCGGCGCCGTACTGGCGGTCCTCGTCATCGCAGCGGTAGGTGGAGCCGACGTAGGCGGTTTCACCGCTGCTGTAGCCGGGCTTCTTGAAGCCGAACTCGTAGCGGGTGTGGCTGGAACGCGGATGGCCCTTGCTGACCGTGAAGGTGTGGCTGGCCGATCCGGTGCGGGCCGAGCCGTTCAGCGTGAACGGGGAAGCGAGGCCGCCGCCGACGCGGACCTGGCAGCCGGAGCCGCAGGACGGGGTGAAGGTGGTGACGATGCCCTTGGCGTTCCCGGTGATGGTGGCCTTGCTGACGGTGATCTTCTCGGACCACTTGACGCTCTTGAGGTTGAGATGGATCTCGTGCCACACGGTGAACTTGACGGTTCCGACCTTGCGGCCGTTTTTCTTCACGTCGACTTGGACGGGCGCGTGGTAGCAGTCCATGGTGCGGTTGACTGCAGTGGTCATGGGGTTGGGCTGCTTGCAGTACCCGGCCGACTCGCCCGCACGCGGCGTGACCGCCTGGGCCTTGAAGTTGTTGGCAGTGAAGTCGGACGTCGCCCGGCTCGCAGTGACGGTGATCTCGTTGCTACCGCTGGCCCCGCTCGAGGGAGCGGAAGCTGCGATGGTGCCGGCGGCAGAGATGGTCAGGGTCGCTGCCGTAGCACTACGCGCCGCTCTCCAACGCCCTGCTGGTGGAGTTCTGGGGAGCCGACGAAATCCGGCGCGTAGGGTAACGAAATGCCCGGGCAAGGTCATCGAATTCCGTCGGTTCCCCGCTTGACGTGGTCGGTGCGCCAAGGGCTGGAGAGCCAGTCTTGGAAGTGGCGGTGACGAAACTGGTAGGTGGTCCCGGCGCGGCGGAGGAGGCCAGCCTGTTCCGCCTGGCGAAGGAACCGGCCTAGCCTCCACGGGAGTTTCCTTTGGATGCTTGTGCACAGCAGTAGGGTGAGGTATCGCATCTGTGCTGTGGAGAACACAAGTCCGAGGCACAGCGCGGTGCCGAGGCCGACCGAGACGGCGGTCATGGGATCTGACAGGACTCCTGCGGGAAACGCGACGAGAATCCCGATGATGGCGCTGCTCAGAGCGTCGGCTGCCATCCGTGAAACTCCGGTAAGGCGTGGCCGACCGCGGCCGGTCCGTTTGAGCTTCGGCCAGGGCTGGGCTGACACCGCACCGAGCAAGGCAAGACCGGCGCCAGCGCCTGCGACCAAGACATGCCAGGGTGGGAGCCCGATGCCGGTTGCGGCGAAGCCGACGGCTGTCAGGACCGTCCACGCCGCCGACGCCAGGAGGAAGTGCACCACACGGGGCAGGCGTGTGCCAGCAAGTGGCCACAGCTCGTGGAGGGTCAGGTCTGTGCCTGAGAGCATTCGACCCCCAACAGTGCGGGACGTGGCAGCGTTGCTGTTCAGGTAGGCGGCGAGCGCAGTCAGCCACCGCACCCGGTTGGCTCGGTGGGCGCCGAATCGTCCGTAGCTAGCGACGATCAACAAGCCGACCAAATGATCGCGGATATCCTCCTCGGAGCCATACCTGGTGTTATCAAGCAGTTCCCTGGGGTCGAGCGGGTACCTACCGGTGGCGTCGCGTTGTCCGTACGCCGCCACCGCGCTGGTCAACCACAAGGGGCTAGACAACACCTGGGCCAGCGGCCCGGATGGGTGGGCATCGAGCTGGTCTAGGACTGCGCGCCATCGCTCTGGATCCATGACCCTGGCTGCAATGAACGCGCGGGTCTGCTGTGCACTGACAGGGCACATCTCCACCAATGCGGCATCCGCAGCCCGTGCCCCGAGCGCGCTGAGCTCCTGATACTCCGCACTCCTGGAGGTGATGACCATCGGGAGTGCCATCACACCGTCCCGGTAGGTGTTCAGGGCCTGTAGGACATGCCGCGCTCGTGAGTTGCGCGCGGAGGGCGCGACAGACTCCATTTCGTCGAGCCCGTCAAGGACGGGCACGATCATCCTGGCGTGCACGAGGGCAGCGGCCGCTGCACGTGGAAGTAAATACAACTCCTCCAGCTGCCGGCACAGCCATGCCTCAAAGACTTTCGCCGGGTCCTCGCCCGAGAAGCTGTGGACATCGCGCAGTTCGCTCCACGAAGCAAGCGAAATCCGTACTGGGACTGGGCCCTCGTCGATGCGCTGTCGGAGTAGTTCGAGGACCAGCCTGATCGCCAGCAAGGTCTTGCCCGACCCGGGCGCGCCAGTGATCACTAGGCGTTGCGGTCGCAGCTGGGAGAAGAAAGCCCCGGCGCCTGAGAATTGCCCGACGAGCTCACCCTCTGGCACAGGGCCCGTGTGGGCTGGCCGGAAGACGAACTGCGTGTCAACGGCTACAGGATCGCCACCCAGCACCTGCCGATAGGCGTGTGTCTCCGCCCGCATGACCATGACGGCCAGTCGCTCCAACGTCCCTGTGGCATGGGGATGACCGGCTCTGGCGGCTTTGCGGTAAAACGACTGCGCTTCCTCCTCCCGTCCGGCACGCGACAAGAGGATGTGGAGGTTGTACGCCGCGTCGCCGTCGCTGTCCGCGAGTGGCTTCCACGCGGCCTCGACGACGTCGAGCAAACCGATGCGGGATGCCGTGACCCCGATCGTAAAACGGTCTTTGCGGTCGGCGTGCTCCAGGGCTCGATGCCACACCACGGCAGGTACCGAGCCCGGTGTGGTGTCGAGCTGGGCCTGGTCGACCAGGTAGTCAAAGACGGACCACTTATCTGCCGAGACCGGCAGGAGCATGCTGGTGACGCCTTGACGCACTCGAGTCGCCCACAGGATCGCTGCATCAAGCGGCTCGGGCCGCAGGAGCTCCCCTCCCGCTGCGATGAGGTAGTGCTCATGCAATGCGATGACCAGGCCCCGGGGATAGGGGGCAGGAAGGCCGGTGCGCGCCAGGTCAACGGCCGCTCGGATCAGGGCAGCGCCGCGAGGGTGGCCGCCCGCGCGTGTGGCCCGTCGCCACTCAGCCCACAGCAGCGGGCCAGCTGCGAGATACTCGGCGACCCCGTGGACACCGTGATGCACGGCAGCGTCCCGAACACGGTCGTCTGCACTGTCCAGTGCCTCGGCCACCTCACCAGCGGACCAGATGCGGTCCAGGTCGATGGTCTCGGCGAGTTCGAGCACCCGCGCAGCCGCGTGATCCAGGCGTTGGTCACCGTCTGCGCTGGAGGGCCAGTTACCGGGGACGCTGGCTTCCCCAGCCGCGTCAAACCATGCCGTCCGGATCGTGGCCAGGATCGGTATACGCAGCTGTCTGAAGTCGTTCAACAGGCTGGGCTCCAAGCCACCGGTGCGCAGGTAGCGCTCCAGATCGTCTAGCCACACCACGACGGAGACACCGGCATCGCGGAGCACCCCGACCGCCGGGGCCAGATCGGTCGCCGCCCGCGGCACCAGCACCCGGCGACCGGGTAAGACGTCCCTGAGCGCCTCATAGGCGCTGCGTGTCTTCCCTGCAGTGGAGTCCCCGACGATCAGAACAAGGCCACCGTCCTCGGCAGCGGCGCGCAGCCGCTCACGCAGACGGTCGTCTCGGTCACGCTGTACGTAGTCAGGTATGGCACCACCATCCCCGGGGCGTGCGCGGTGCACCCCGGCCGTCAGCGGGTCCCACGCACCCGCGCGCGGCCAGTTAGAGGGGTCCGTCAGGTAGGCGGGGATTTCTGCGCTGGCTGGGCTGTCGGAGGAAAGGTCGGGATCCGCCGAAGAGGGCGTCGCACGGCCGTAGTGGATATCGCCGATGTGGATCCCGCTGATGGCGATGCTGTTCTCTGACGCGGTGGCCGCGCCGGTATGCGAGGCATGCGCGCCGCCTTGAAGAGGGGCTTCGGCATTGAGTGCACCGCTGTCACCGGTCGACGCGAGAATTCCAGGTAGGAATGGTTTCTGTCCACCAACGAGATCCCGCCGACCGGACATGGCGTCATGAGGCACGGTGGTCCCAGGCGTAGCGCACGCTTGGCTGCGTTTCCACCACCTCACGACAGCACGAGCCCCTCCCGAGTGCCCCGAGCAGTCTCCGCCAGATCAGCTTCTCTTGATCCCAGAATTGGCGTCGCTGCCAGGACCGTCCGCGGTCGCGTTACCGGTGCGTTCTACCCGGCTCCGTCCACTGTCTGCGCCGCCAGTGCGGGTCACACCGGTGTTCGCGGAACCCCCGCCGGTGGCCCGTGCGTTCCCGGTGTCTACCGCCACGTCCACGGGCCCCTCCGGTGGTTGGGCAGGCGTTCGCGGCCCGCTGATCAGCGCCCACACCACGGCGACGACTCCTGCCGCCCCTTGAACCGTTGCGGCAACGAACTGGCCGGTACCTGGGCCATTCATTAGCCAGATCACCGGGGTCGAGGCGATCGCCACCACAGCAGCCACCAGCACCGCGACCTTTCCACCCTGAGACACGCGCACCCCCGATAGCGTCGGCTGTCCTGAACGGACTCTCCACTCATACCAGCAACTTGCCGGGAAAGAGGACAGGTTCCCGACAGAGGGCACAGATACACCGAGGGGTGCTCGGAAGGCGGTGCTTCAGCACTCGGAGCCCCAGCGTTGTGTGGTCGACCGCTGCTGTCGTGGCGCCGGCCCTGTGGTGGTCAGGAGGGCGAGGGGGCGGCCCCTGCCGTCGCAGGCGAGGTAGACCTTGGTAGTCAGTCCTCCCCGGGATCGGCCGAGGGCATGACCCGATCGGTTCGTCTCCCCCTTTCAGCCGGTCGCGGCAGCGTGCTGGTGAGCCCGGACGATGGTGGAGTAGATCTGGACCAGCCAGTCGATGTCACCGACGGTGTCCGCTCCGGGCAGTATCTGTTGCATGGCCCGGGGGAACATGCCGCCGATTGCGTAGCGGCGGAAGCGGGTGTAGACCGTCTGTCAGGGCCCGTAGCGTTCCGGCAGATCACGCCACGAGATGCCGGTACGGCTCGTGTAGACCATCCCGTTGACGACCTGGCGGTCTGCCACCCTAGGCCGCCCGGTAACCGCCCGTGATATCACCGGAGCCAGCAACTCCCACTGCGGGTCGGTGATTTCATGACGGCGTATCACCCCACGGTGATCCACGACCTGATGATCTTTGAATGACCAGGACGGCGCGCCCAAGGCCGAAAGCGCGTCGGCCGGCACTGGGAGCCCCGGGGACTTTTCTGGGACTTCCGGCTGGATCAAGGGGCACGAGCGGGCGCTGGCTGGTCTCCTCCGGGACATCTGACCAGCAGGACTCAGTAGGTCTGCGCTCAGCGTCGCCTGCCCTCGACCCCCATCGATGCTCGCCACTCTTGACAGTGTCTGACCCGCCGACAAGGCAGCTGACACCCCATCAGGACGAGCGTCAAATGAGCGTCACGAGCGTCATTTCAGCGTCAAAATATCGCCCGTAACGCCCACACCGCACATAATACGCACGCACGAAACCGCAGGTCAGGAGCCCTTTGCGACCGGTTCGAGGATCGCCACACACTCCACATGGTGAGTCATCGGAATCATGTCAGGATCGGAGAACGAGAGAGAACCTGCAGGTCAGGGCCCCCATTTTTCGGCCCGCTGAACGGGCCTTGAGGGGTCCGAGCGTCAAATGAGCTCACGGCCGTCCAGCTCGGACTTCTCAAGGCGGGCCACTGCTCAGCCCGCGGGCACGTCGAGAGCGCACTTCTCCGCCGCCTGGGATGGCGTCCCGTCCCGTGGCAGACGATCGAGGTGTGGGGCCACGCGGGCGCGTGCCCGGGGCAGACACCGTCGTGCGCCGAGATGGTCGGCGATCGCCGACCAGGCGACATCGTCGCGATAGGCAAGGACTCACGTGGTGGGGCGGGAGTGCACGCTGACGGCATAACCGCAGCCTTGGTAGTAGGGGTCGCCGCTCCAGGTGGCGTAGCGCTGCCGCAGGGTCAGTCCGGACTGGGCGCACCAGTGGTCGAACTCTTCAAGGGTCACCGACGGTTCGGGCAGTGGCAGGTGTGCCGCGTCCAGTCCCATGCCCGTGACCAGCAGACCGCCGGGGCGCAGTGCGGCGGCCAGCTGCCGGACGACAGCTGGCTCGGTACCGGGGGCCAGCAGAGGGATGACGTTTCCGGCGGCCAGCGCCAGGTCGAAGCCCGGATTCAAGCCGAGGGCATCCAGACGGGCCAGGTCGCCGAGGAGCCACTCCTGCGTGGGCGCGTCGCGGCGGGCGACAGCGAGCATCGAGGGGTCAACATCCACGCCGGTGCAGTAGTGGCCCAGCTCGGCGAGCCGGATCGCGATCCGGCCAGTGCCGCAGCCAGCGTCGAGTATTCGGGCGGCTGGCTTCAGCAGCGCGGCACAGAAGGCGGCCTCTCCGTGGATGTCCTGGCCCGACTCGGCGAGCCGCGCGAAACGCTGAGCGTACTCCTCTCCGGCTTGTCCGCCGGTCAGTTCCGCCCAACGGTCGCGTTGCCCGGTCATGTTCAGCGTGCCTTCCGGTCAGCCTCGCCCAGCAGGAGCGAGGACAGTGCCATCGCCCTATTCCGCTCATCGGTCCAGACCTCGCGGCCTGCTACGACGGTACACAGGGCGAGGCTCGCACAGGAGTCCGACCATGCGCTATCTCTACACCCGTACCTGACCACCCGGCTGCCGTCCTCAGGCACGCAGTGGCCTGAAAGCGTGACGGTCATGTGGTGCGGCGCAGGTATCCCCTACCGCCGGGTGGGTGTTGGCCCTGCCACACCAGCACGATCGGACCGCCGGAGCTCCATCTCTCCGCCGCACCGACCGACCGAACGGAGCAGGCCGCGCCGCACCGGGCAGCGGAGCAGTCGCCTTGCTTCTCGACTGAGTCGCCCGCCGGTACAGCGGTGCCGCTCAAGCGTGAGGACGGCTTTGGCGATTGACGTCATGCGGTTCGGGCTGCAGCGGGCGTGAGGGAAGATCCGCCAGGCTTTGAGCCGTGCCACGCCGCGTTCGAACGGTGCCCGCACCGCGGATAGTGCGCGGTTGACGGTTTGCTGGGTGGGCGTGAGGCCACGGCCTGGTGGGCGTCGGAGGGGTGTCGTCATCCATGGGCCGGCGCCCAGGTAGGCGCGGTCGGCCAGGATCGGGACGCCTTGGCGTTCGCAGATCCGGATGTCCCCGTGAGTACGGCTGCGGTCAGGTCGTGAGCGCGGCCGGGAGAGCGGGCGAGAGCCACAGAACCTCGCCCTGGGGATCGGCCACCACCTGCCAGCACGGGAGTCAGCACGCCATCACTAAATCATCCTGAATGACGCAACACGGACACTGTCCGATCTGCCAGCGAGCAAGCCCACGAAACCCCTACATAGGGGCGGCACGCACACACTGCCCGCGAACTATGTAGTCCCACCACATGTGCCCCTGACCTGCGCGTTCCTACGGTGTTCCGACACCGACCCGTCCCCACCGCACATGAGGAAGTGGCGCACATGGCCTCCGCAGCACCCGCTCCCCCACCCCCCGCCAGCCTCAAACGCATCGTCACCGCCAGCCTCATCGGCACCACCATCGAGTGGTACGACTTCTTCCTCTACGGCTCCGCCGCCGCGCTCGTGTTCAACAAGCTGTTCTTCCCGGGCTCCGACCCGCTCGTCGGCACGCTGCTGTCGTTCCTGACGTACGCGGTCGGATTCGCCGCCCGACCCCTCGGCGCGCTGGTGTTCGGGCACTACGGCGACCGGATCGGGCGCAAGAAGCTGCTGGTGCTGAGTCTGCTGATGATGGGCGGGGCGACCTTCGCGATCGGGCTGCTGCCGACGCACGCCACCATCGGGACGGCAGCGCCGGTCCTGCTCACCGTGCTCCGGCTGGTCCAGGGGTTCGCGCTCGGCGGCGAGTGGGGCGGCGCCGTGCTGCTGGTGTCGGAGCACGGGGACGCGCGACGACGCGGGTTCTGGGCCTCGTGGCCGCAGACCGGCGCGCCGGCGGGGCAGTTGCTGGCGACCGGTGTGCTGTCCCTGCTGACGGCCGTCCTGTCGGACGCCGCGTTCGGCAGCTGGGGCTGGCGGATCCCGTTCCTGCTCTCCGGGGTCCTGGTGATCGTCGGTTTGTGGATTCGTCTGTCTGTCGATGAATCGCCGGTTTTCAAGCAGGCGTTGGCGCAGGCAGAGGCCCGCAAGGCGGACCGGGCGGCGGAGGCGGAGAAGCTGCCGCTCGTCGCTGTGCTGCGGCACCACTGGCGTGACGTCCTGATCGCGATGGGCGCGCGCATGGCGGAGAACATCAGCTACTACGTGATCACCGCGTTCATCCTCGTCTACGCCACCACCTCGGCCGGTGTCTCCAAGCAGACCGCCCTCAACGCGGTGTTGATCGCCTCGGCTGTGCACTTCGTGGTCATCCCGGCGTGGGGCGCGCTCTCCGACCGGATCGGTCGCCGTCCCGTCTATGTGATGGGTGCCGTGGGTGTCGGGCTGTGGATGTTCCCGTTCTTCTCTCTGATCGACACCGGCGGCTTCGGCAACCTGATCCTCGCCGTCACGGTGGGGCTGGTGCTGCACGGGGCGATGTACGCCCCCCAGGCCGCGTTCTTCTCCGAGATGTTCGCGACGCGCATGCGCTACTCCGGAGCGTCCATCGGCGCGCAGTTCGCCTCGGTCGCGGCGGGCGCGCCCGCGCCGCTGATCGCGACCGCGCTGCTGGCCGACTACGGCAGCTCCACGCCCATCGCCCTGTACGTCATCGCCGCCGCCGTGCTCACGGTCGTCGCGGTGGCGGCGGCCAAGGAGACCCGCCACCGGGACCTGGCCGACGTCGCCCTTCCCGCCGACGCGGACCGGACGACGGCCGCCCCGGCCGCGGACGCCCGGACCATCTGACCCTCCGGATCCGAAAGGCCCCGAAAGGCCCTGAAAGACCCCCGGCAGGTCCCGACAGGTCAGGGAGCAGGAGGGATCCTGCCGGCCCAGCCCCCGTACGTGCCGGCCATGTACGGGGGTCAGTGCTGTCCCGGCTCCGACAACCGGTGCAGACGCAGGGCGAGTTGGATCTCCAGGGCGCGGGCCGGGGTCTGCCAGTCGTCACCGAGGAGGCGGCCGACCCGCTCCAGGCGCTGGGCGACCGTGTTCACATGGACGTGCAGTTCGTCCTTGGTGCGGGCGGGGCTCATGCCGCAGGCGAAGTACGCGTCGAGGGTGCGCAGCAGTTCGGTGCCGCGTCGTCGGTCGTACGCGACGACCTGGCCGATGGTGCGGTCGACGAAGCCAGGTATGTCCCGGTCGCCGGCCAGGAGCAGCCCCAGGAAGCCGAAGTCCTCGGCGGCGGCCCCGTCCCCGGAGCGGCCGAGGAGCCGCAGGGCGTCGAGGCAGCGCCGGGCCTCCGCGTAGGCCGTGGCCACGGCGTCGGTGCGAGTGGCGAGGTCCTCGGCGGGGGCGGAGGCGCCGACGGTGACCGGCGTGTGGACCGCTGTGCCCAGATGCCGGGCGGCGCGGCGGGCCAGGTCGGTGGCGGTGTCGCCGGGGCCGAGGGGCAGCAGCAGGACGGTGCCGCCGTCGCGCGCGGCGGCCAGGCCGTGCCGGGTCGCGGCGAGGTGGGATGCCGCGGCCGCAAGGCGTCTGCGGGCGTCCGCCTCCTGGTCGGCGTCGGCCGCGCCGCCTTCGAGACGCGCGGCAAGCACCACGTGGACGGCGTCGAGGTCGGCGCGCAGGCGGGCCGCGCGCTCCCGCAGCAGGCGCGGGTCGCGGTCGCGGCCGTCCAGCAGGTCGTCCAGCAGTTCGCCGCGTACGCGCTGCTCGGCCTCGGCTGCGGACCGGCGGGCGAGGAGCAGCAGGGAGGTGACCATGGCGGCACGCTCCAGGGTGCGC
Source organism: Streptomyces violaceus (assembly GCF_036014075.1). Classification (NCBI taxonomy): domain Bacteria; kingdom Bacillati; phylum Actinomycetota; class Actinomycetes; order Kitasatosporales; family Streptomycetaceae; genus Streptomyces; species Streptomyces violaceus. The sequence continues at coordinate 8,199,425 of NZ_CP107911.1, read as the reverse complement.
TGGTCGACGGGGTCGAGCCCCGGGTGGCCCCGCAGCACGAGGGCGCCGAGCAGTTCCCCGCCGGCGGCCACGGCGGCGATCCAGTCGTCCTCGTGCCGCACGGCGTGCCCGTCCGCGCGGGACGATCCCAGGGCCTCGGCCGGTGTGGCGGCGGCCTCGGCGAAGACGACCGTGCCGTCGAGGACCTCGGATACCGCGGCGGCCACGTCGTGCACCCCGCCGCCGCGCAGGACCAGTTCGGCGAGCCGGTCGTGCACGTCGGAGGCCCGCTCGATGACGCCGCTGCGGTCCCGGATGATCTCGTTGGCCAGCTCCAGGTCGGCGAGGGCCGACCGGGTCTCGGCGAGCAGGTTGGCGGTGTCGATGGCGGCCGCGGCGAGGGCGGCGAAGGAGCCGAGCAGGGCGATCTGCTCGCGCTCGAAGACCCGGGCACGGCGGTCCGCGGCGAACAGCACGCCGATGACGTGATGCCCGAGCATCAGCGGCACGCCGAGGATGGCCACGAGCCCCTCGTCCCGCACGCCCGCGTCGATGGTGCGGGTGTGCTGGAAGCGGTCGTCCTTGAAGTAGTCGTCGGTGACGTACGGGCGCGCGGTCTGGGCGACCAGGCCGCCCAGTCCCTCCCCCATGCCGAGCCGCAGCTGCTGGAACCGGGCCGCGACCGAGCCCTCGGTGACCCGCATGTGGGTGTCGCCTCTCGCCGGGTCGTTCAGGCTGAGGTAGGCCACGTCCGTGCCCAGCAGCGACCGGGCCCGCTGCACGATCGCCTGGAGTACGGCGTCGAGGTCGCGCAGCCCGGCGAGGTCGTGGGCGGTCTCGAACAGTGCGGACAGCTCGGCCTCGCGCCGACGCCGTCCCTCCAGCTCCGAGCGCACGCGCAGGGCGAGCGGCTTGGCCCGCTGGAGCGCGGCGATCCACTCCGCGGACCGGCCTTCGGCGCGCGCGAGCAGCACCGGCTGCTCGTAGGCGTCGGCGGAGGCGCCCCGGGCCAGCAGCTCGAGGAACGGCGTCTCGGCGGCGACCGGCGGCGCTTCGGCGGCGCCGGCGGAGCGCTCTGCTGACTGCACGTGATCGCTGGACATGCTCACAGGATTCACCATGACCGGGCCGTCCCGTCAGCCCTGTGGATAACTCGGGGACCGACGCGGCCCGGAAGTCAATGGGCGGTCCAGCCGCCGTCGAGCACGAGCGAGGTGCCGGTCACGAAGGACGCCTGCGGACCGCACAGATACGCCACGGCCTCGGCGACCTCCTCCGGTTCGATGAGCCGCTTGACGGCGCTGTCCTGCAGCAGCACCTCGGACAGGACGCGTTCCTCGGGGATGCCGTGCGCCTGCGCCTGGTCGGCGAGCTGCTGCTCGACCAGCGGGGTGCGTACATAGGCGGGGTTCACACAGTTCGAGGTGACACCGTGGGGTGCGCCTTCGAGGGCGGCGGTCTTGGAGAGTCCCTCCAGGCCGTGTTTGGCCGCCACATAGGCCGACTTGTAGGGCGAGGCGCGCAGCCCGTGGACGGACGACACGTTCACGATGCGGCCCCACCCTTGTCCGTACATGTGGGGCAGGGCACCGCGGATGAGCCGGAACGGTGCCTCCAGCATCACGGAGAGCACCATGTGGAAGGCGTCGGGCGGGAACTCCTCGATGGGGCGCACCAGCTGGAGCCCGGCGTTGTTGACGAGGACGTCGGTGCCGGCGGCGGCGAGTTCGGCTGCGTCCAGGTCGGTGAGGTCGAGGACGTGCGGTTCCACGGTGCCCGCGAGGTCATGGCCCTGTTCGGCGAGCGTTTCCAGGCCCGCGGCGTCCCGGTCGACGGCTCTCACCTTGGCCCCGGCGGCCGCCAGCCGCAGCGCGCAGGCACGGCCGATGCCGCCGGCGGCGCCGGTGACGAGCGCGGTGCGGCCGCCGAGGTCGAGCGAGGAGGCGTGGGGAGCCGGGGAGACACGGGGCGCGGTCATGCGTCGACCTTAGGAAGCGCCCCTGCCCGGCCCCATGTGGTCACGCCCCATAGTTCAGCTGGGGGCAGTGGGGTCGAACCATGTGGGGGCGTCCGACACAGCCTGCTTGATCCGGAGCAGCCCGAACTCGTCCAGCTCTGGCAGGGCGTCGATGTCGAACCAGCCCACGTCCAGCGACTCGTCGTCGTTGACCCGCGCCTCGCCCCCGACGGCCCGGCAGCGGAGGGTGACGTCCATGTACTGGCAGGTGTCGCCGTTCTCGTACGTGACGGGGTCGAGCGCCTGGACGAGGACGACCCGTTCGGCGACGCAGTGCACGGCCGTCTCCTCGTGGACCTCCCGCACGGCGCAGGCCGCGGGCTCTTCCCCCGGGTCCGGGATGCCGCCGATCACGGACCACTTGCCGGTGTCGGAGCGGCGGTTGAGCAGCACTCTGCCCTCGTCGTCGAAGACGATGGCGGTGACTCCGGGAAGCCAGAGCAACTGATGGCCGGCCGATGCGCGGAGGGTCCGGATGAAGTCAGGAGTAGCCATGGCGACGACCCTAATCGGCCGGTCGCGGTGTCCCGCGCGATTCAGGCAGCGTGCGACGGGCGTACGGCTACACGTCACCGGCGCGTCGTCCGCGCAGACCGGTGCCGACGGCCCAGCCCAGTCCGCCGGCCGCGACCAGTACGAGGGCGATCTCCGGCAGGACGCCGAGCCGCGTGGCGGGGGTCTGCGAGGACCGCAGCGGCACCTTCTGCACCAGCGAGTCGGCGACGAACATGCCGGTCTTCTGCGTGATCTTCCCGTCCGGCATGATCATCGCGCTGACGCCGCTGGTCACCGGCACCGTCACGGTCCTGCTGTGCTCGACCGCGCGGACTCGGGACATGGCGAGCTGCTGGTACGTCATCTCGCTGCGGTCGAAGGTGGCGTTGTTGCTCGGCACGGAGATCATCTGGGCGCCGTCGGTGACCTCGGAGCGCACGGTCCAGTCGAAGGCGGCCTCGTAGCAGGTGACGAGACCGACCTTGGCGCCGTCCATGGTGAACACGCCCGGCTCGGTGCCCCGGCTGAAGTCCTGGCGGACCATCGCCGTCCAGTTCTTGTTGATCGCGCCGATGAACGAGCGCAGCGGCAGATACTCGCCGAACGGCTGGATCTGACGCTTGTCGTAGGTGTCGATGGGCCCCTTCGCCGGGTCCCACAGGATCTGCTCGTTGTACAGCTTGCCGTCGCGCTCCACGACGCCGCCGACCGAGACGGGCACGCCGATGGCCTTGGCCGCCTTGTCGATCACCGCACGGGCGTCGGGGTTGGCGAAGGGGTCGATGTCGGAGGAGTTCTCCGGCCACAGCACGAAGTCGGGACGGGCGACCTTGCCGGCCTTGACCTCCGCGGCCAGGCGTTCCGTCTCGCGCGCGTGGTAGTCGAGCACCGCCCGCCGCTGGGAGTTGAAGTCGAGGCCCGCGCGGGGCACGTTGCCCTGGATGGCGGCGACGGTCACGCTGCCGTCCTCGGCCTTGTCGCTGACCAGCGGCCGGGCCGCCACGGCGCCCACGACCGGGACGGTCACGCACAGCAGGCCCACGGCCGCGGCGGTCCGTCGTACCGTCCCGGTCCGCCGGGTTTGCACGGCAAGGCGGACGACTTCGTACAGCCCGAAGCCGCACAGGACCACGGCGAAGCCGAGCACCGGGGTACCGCCCACCGCCGCGAGCGGGAGGAACACCCCGTCGGCCTGCCCGAACGCGATCTTTCCCCAGGGGAAGCCATCGAACGGCACGCGCGCGCGTGCCGCCTCTCCGGCGATCCACACAGCGGCTGCCCACACCGGCCAGCCGGGCAGCTTCGACACGGCCGCGACGCCCGCGCCGACCAGTGCGACGAAGATCGCCTCGATGACGACCAGGGCGAGCCAGGGGCCCGGCCCGACCTCCACTCCGGTCCACACCAGCAGCGGCAGCAGAAAGCCGAGGCCGAAGAGATAGCCGAGGCCCAGCCCCGCCTTCCAGCTCCGGCCACGCAGCACCCAGCCGAAGACGGCGAAGGCCGGAAGGGCCAGCCACCAGAGGGTGCGGGGCGGGAAGCTGACATAAAGGAGCAGGCCGGAGAGCGCGGCTGCGGCGGCCGGAACGAGACGCCGGGCCCAGGTCCGCGCCCCGGGCGCGTTCCGCGGCTCCAACTGGTCCGACTCGCCGACGGAGGTTGCGGTGACGGTCACTACCGGAGTCTAAGGCGAGTGACCTTGAGGCCGACAGCGCGGTCCACGAGACGGTGGCACCACGCCGTGCGGGCGACCGCACGCGGCGTCGCCCCTGCGTCCGCAGCATCGTTCCTGCTCATTTCGTCACGACACATCCACAAACCGCCCACCAGCGGCTACGGTGTGCCGAAGCCTCAGTCGTGCGGCCCGTGGCGGCCCGTACGGCCGGGGTCTTCACAGGTCGGGGGCGACGTGGTGCGGGGGCGTGGCGGGGTGGGTTCACGTGGGCTGACGTCCGCGTCCGGGCTGGACGCGGACGGCGAGAGAAGAATCGTTTCCGATGCTGCGGGCGTGGTGGTGCTGGGAGCTTGCGCCGGCTGGTCCCTGATCACGGCCGCGGTGCACGAGGGCCGGCCCGAGGGCGTGCTCCTCGCGGTGCTGGCCGTGGCGGCCGGGTACGCCGCGGGGCGGATCGGCGGGGCGCTGCTGCCGGTCGGGGCGCCCTGCGCCGGGGCGCTGGCGGGTGTCGCGCTGACCGTGGCCGTTCCGCACCTTGCTCCGGGCCCGCAGATCACCGCGCCCCTGGGCCACGCCGGGGCGACAGCGGCCGTACTGACGCTGTCGGCCGGTGCCGCGTGCTGCGCGGCCTGGGCCGCCACGGCTCCGGCCGCCCGGATCGCCCTGCGCCTGCTGGCCGCCGGGACCGCGGTCCTGGCGGCCGTGCTCGGCTCGGCCTCCGGCTGCGTCACCTGTGTCGCGGTGCTGTTGTGCTCGCTCGCCGCCGGCCGCACCCGTCACCGCGGCGTCGGCCTGGCCGTACTGGCCGCGGTCGCCGCCCTGGCGGCCTGCCTGGCCTGGGCGGTCGCCGCGCGTGCTGTACCGGGCGGGCTCGTGACCGCCCTCGAAGGGCGGCTGACGCCGCACCGCGTGCGGCTCTGGGAGGACGCCTGGCACCTGCTGCGCGAGGACGCCGTCCTGGGAGTGGGCCCGGGCCGCTTCGGGGAGCTGAGCACGACGTCCGCCCAGTCACTGCTGTCCGATGGCAAGCCCCACTCGGCGCCCCTGCAGCAGGCGGCCGAGCAGGGCATCGTCGGCGTGGCTCTGCTGGCGGCGGCGTTCGGCTGGATGCTGTACGCCCTGTGGCGCGGCCCGCGCCCGACGCCGGTGGTGCTCACCGCGGGCGCGACCCTGACGGCGCTCGCCGCCATCGCCGCGATCGGCAACGCGCTGAGCTTCACCGCGGTGTCGGTGGGTGCGGGCCTGCTGGCGGGCATGGCCACGGCACGCCCCTGGGCCGACGAACCGTCGACCCGCGCCCCGGACACACACCCGCGCGGCGCCGGACGCACTCCTGCCTGGTGACCGGCCGCCCCGGTGATCACGGCCGGCGATCCACAGCCCTCAGTGCGCGGGAGCACCCGGCTTCCTGGGTCGCAGCCGTGCCTTGATCACCTGGACGGCCACCTCCGCGTCGTCCACGGTGACCGTGAAGGTGTGTCCGTCCCACATCTCCAGCTCGACGCCCTCGCCTCGTCGCACGACCACCGCGGTTCCCTTCTCGGGCCGCCATCGGTAGCCCCAGCCGCCCCAGTGCCGGGGGGTGACATGCGGGATGTACGTGGCGCCCGCCACATGGGACAGCGGGATACGGCGACGGGGCAGGCCGATGTGGCCGCAGCGCACCTCGAGGTGCTCGTCGTCGACCCGGAGCGCGACGTGCACGAAGGCCAGGGTTCCGAAGAGGACCAGCAGCCCGGCGGCGATGCACCCGACGACGGCCATGACGAGCGGGGCGCCGGACGTCCACGCCGAGTCGACGGCCAGCTCGATGCCCAGCGCCATACAGGCGGCGCCGCCGAGCGCCAGCAGCCACTGGACCCGGTTGGTGGCACGGCCGGTCCAGACATCGGGGTGCGAGTGGGGGGCGTTCTCGCCGTGGGGGTGGTCCCTCATGCATATGAGGTTACTCAGGTTTCGCTCCGCCGGTACCTCGTGGCGGAGCGTGACTGCGCCGACCGGGCGGCGGGCCCCTCCAGGCCGGGCGACGGCGGCCGGTGCCGGTCAGCGGGCGGGCGTGACCGCCTGGAGCATCCGCCCTTCGTCGTACGCCAGGGCCGGCGCGGGCAGCGCGCCCTCGCGCCCGCTCAGCAGCACGGTCAGGGTGCCGTGGGGCGCGGCTCCCGGTGCGGGCTGCTCGCCGAGCCGGCGCAGGGCCTGGGCGGCGACGGCACCCGCGGAGCCGTGCAGCACGAGGGGCGGGCGGCCGGGACGCTGGACGGCGGCCCGGATGCGCTCGGTGACCAGTTCGTAGTGGGTGCAGCCCAGGACGACGGTCGTCACCTCGTCGGGGGTCAGCGCGGCGGCCGCGGACACGGCGGCGTCGATCGCCGCCTCGTCCGCGTGTTCCACGGCCTCGGCGAGGCCCCAGCAGGGCACCTCGGCGACGGGCACTCCGCCCGCGAAGTCCCGGATCAGGTTCCGCTGGTACGGGCTGCCTGTGGTGGCCGGGGTGGCCCAGATGGCGATGGGTCCGCCGCCGGCCGCGGCGGGCTTGATCGCCGGGACGGTGCCGACGACCGGGAGCTCCGGTTCGAGGCGGGCGCGCAGGGCGGTGAGCGCGTGCACGGTCGCGGTGTTGCAGCCGACGATCAGGGCGTCGGGGCGGCGGGCGGCGGCCGCCTCGGCCACGGCCAGGGCACGCCCGGTCAGGTCCTCCGGGGTCCTCGGTCCCCACGGCATGCCGTCGGGGTCGAGAGAGAGTACGAGATCGGCGTCTGGGCGCAGCCGCCGCATCGCGGCGGTGGCCGCCAGCAGACCGATTCCGGAGTCCATGAGGGCGATCTTCACCCGGTCACGATAGACGATGAGCCTTCTCGGGCGGGTCCGGTGGGGCAGACTGCGCGCGTGAGCGCCGTTGTGTGGACTGCCGCTGGATCACTTCTCGCCTGGCTGTGGCTGCTGCTCTGTCAGGGCTTCTTCTGGCGCACGGATGTGCGACTGCCGCCGCGCCGGGACCCGGACGCGTGGCCGTCGGTGTGCGTCGTCGTCCCGGCCCGTGACGAGGTGGCCATGCTGCCCGCCGCGCTGCCGTCCCTGCTCCTGCAGGACTATCCAGGGCGGGCGGAGGTCTTCTTCGTCGACGACGGGAGTTCGGACGGCACGGGTGATCTCGCGCGGGAACTGGCGCGCCGGCACGGCGGGCTGCCGCTGACCGTGGGCTCGCCGGGCGAGCCGCCCGCGGGCTGGGCCGGGAAGCTGTGGGCGGTGCGCCACGGCATCGGACTGGCACGCGCGCGTGATCCCGAGTATCTGCTCCTGACGGACGCCGACATCGCGCACGCGCCGGACAGTCTGAGGGAATTGGTGGCGGCGGCCCGTGCCGGCGACTTCGACGTGGTCTCGCAGATGGCCCGGCTGCGGGTGGAGAGCGCCTGGGAACGGCTCGTGGTGCCGGCCTTCGTCTACTTCTTCGCGCAGCTCTACCCCTTCCGCCGGATCGGCGGGGTGGGGACGCGGACGGCCGCCGCGGCCGGTGGTTGTGTCCTGGTGCGGGCGGAGACCGCCGAGCGGGTGCGGATCCCGGACGCGTTCCGGCACGCCGTCATCGACGACGTGGCGCTCGCACGGGCCGTCAAGCGCGGCGGCGGCCGCGTCTGGCTGGGGCTCGCCGACCGGGTGGACAGCGTGCGGCCGTATCCGCGGCTGCACGACCTGTGGCGGATGGTGTCGCGCAGTGCGTACGCCCAGCTGCGTCACAGCCCTCTGCTGCTGGCCGGGACGGTGGCGGGGCTGGCGCTGGTGTACCTGGTGCCGCCGGTGGCGGTCGTGGCCGGCCTGGCCGCGGGGAGCGGGGCGGCGGCGATCACCGGCGGACTGTCGTGGCTCGTGATGACCGGGACGTACCTCCCGATGCTCCGCTACTACCGGCAGCCGCTGTGGCTCGCTCCCTTGCTGCCGTTCACCGCGTTCCTCTATCTCCTCATGACGGTCGATTCGGCGGTGCAGCACTACCGGGGACGCGGTGCGGCCTGGAAGGGCCGCACCTACGCCCGTCCGGAGGCCGTGCCCGACGAGGGCTGACGGCAGCCGGTGACAAGTGTGGTCACTTCCTGCCGGGGGTCCAGTTCATGCCCCACCCGTAGGCGTGGTCGACCGTGCGCTGCGGGCTGACCCCGCGCTCGGGCACCAGGTAGCGCGCCTCCCGCTGGACGACCAGGTCGCCGCCGGTGTTGGTGATCAGCGCGAGCGCGCACACGGGCGAGGGGACCGTGCACTCGTCGAGGGAGAAGTCGATCGGGGCGCCGTACTGCGGCTGGAGCGTGACGGTGGCGTTCAGGTCGGCGAAGGAGCGGGCGCCTTCGTAGATGGTGACGAAGACGAGGATGCGCCGGAAGGCGTTCTTGTGGTCGAGATTGACGGTGAGGTTCTCACCGGCCGCCACGGCGCCGGTGCGGTCGTCGCCGTCGAGGTGGATGTACGGGGGCTGGTGCAGCGCTCCGAAGGTGTTGCCGAGGGCTTGTACGACGCCCTTGCTGCCGTCGGTGAGTTCGAACAGCGCGCACAGGTCGAGGTCGAGGTCGGAGTGCATCGCGGCCGGGCGGCCGAACTTACTGCTCCACCCCGAGAACTGCTTGCGCACCTCCCAGTTGAGGTTCACGTGGAGGGCGCCGGAGGTGCCGCCCTGCTTGGTGAGCGAGACGGAGGGGGCTGCCTTGGTGAGCGTCACCTTGGTCAGGCGGACCGGCGCCGGTGCCGCCGGAGGCGATGCGGGCGGGGGCGGGGTCGCCGGCCGCGTCACCGGCGGGGGCGTGGGCGCCGGGGGCGTGGCGGGCGGTGGGGTGGCCATGGGCGGTGCCGCGGCCGGGGCCGTCTGCTGCGGTTCGTCCACCGTGATGCCGTACTCGGTGGCCAGCCCTTCGAGCCCGCTGCTGTAGCCCTGCCCCACGGCGCGGAACTTCCAGGCGCCCTGGCGGCGGTAGAACTCGCCCAGCACGAAAGCGGTTTCACTCGTGGCGCCCGGGTTGTCGAAGCGGGCCATCGGAGTGTTCCGGGCGTCCTGGACCTCGATGTACAGGTCCGGGACCTGCCCGAAGGTGCCGCCGTCGGCGGAGGCGGCGAGGACGACCGTCTCGATCGCGGGCTCCACGCCCGTGAGGTCGACGAGGAGCGCGTCGGTCACCCGGCCGTCGGCGTTCCGCTTGCCCTCGTGACGGATCGCGCCGGAGGAGTGCGCGGGCTGGTTGTAAAAGACGAAGTCCGCGTCGGAACGCACCTTCCCGCTTACCAGCAGCAAAGCGGAGGCGTCCGCGTCGGGCACGCCCGGCCCGGTCCGCCAGCCCAATTCCACCCGCAGTGCCGCGGTCGGCACAGGAGTGTTTGAACCTTTCAGCATTTGCATGTCCGCCCCCATCGCGTATCACCGCGCCAGGCACATCCCGGCCGTCCGTCGAGTTCCGTCCGCACAACCTATTCCTCCCCGCCGCGAACTCCCATGCGCCGCCACCGGGAGACCGGCGGCCAACCCCTGGTAACCCGCCCGGAACTCGGCCTTTACACGATCAGAACCCTGTCCGGTGCCCCTTTTTGGCGAGTTCGCTCGCTTTGGGGATCCCTGGTCACTGCGGACACGGAAAACAACCCTCTTATCGGTCTCCCCAACCAGCACATCATTGGCTTAACTTATGTGGCATGACCTCCCCCCGCTCCACCTATGGCGGCGGCTACTACTCCGCCTCCTTCCCGGACACCCCGATCTACGACAAGCTCGTCGCCGAGCGGGGCACCCCGCAGATCGCCCCGATCCGGGTCCCCGCGCAATACGACATGCCCGGCAGCAACCTGCCCGCCCTCCCGTCGGCACTGCCCGCTCTGCCGGCAGCTCCCTCCCAGCCCGCCTACGGCTATCCGCAGGCACAGCAGCCCGCCCCGCTCCAGCAGGCACCCGCGGCGTACATCCCGCAGCAGGCCTCCGCACCGCGCGGCTATCCCGGCCCCCAGCCTCAGCAGCCGCGCCCGGCGGCGCCCGGTGGGGGCTACGAGGCGATGCGCCCCGCGGCTCCCCGGCCCGCACCGGCTCCCTACCAGGACCCGTACAACAACCAGCAGTACCGCGGTTACTGAGCGCCCCCGGGGGTTGTCGGTGCCGGCTGGCACGATGACCCCATGGGGACCGCACATCTGCACTCGATTCACGTCCATCCGGTCAAGGCGGTCCGGGGCCTGGCGCCCCGGAAGGCCGTCGTGGAGCCCTGGGGGCTGGCCGGAGACCGGTGCTGGGTGCTGATCGACGACGGGGGAAAGGTCGTCACCCAACGCCAGCAGCCGCGCCTCGCATCCGCCGCCGCGGAACTCCTGCCGGACGGCGGCGTCCGGCTGTCCGCGCCCGGCATGGAGCAGCTGACGGTGCCCGTTCCCCGGGCCCTCGGCACCGTGCCGGTGCGGATCTTCCGCGACAAGGTCGAGGCGGTCCCGGCCGAGGACGAAGCCGCGCACGCCTGGTGCAGCGCTTATCTCGGCATCGGTGTGCGCCTCGTGCACATGCCCGACCCGGCCACCCGCCGGCCCGTCGACCCGGAGTACGCGCGGCCCGGCGAGACCGTCTCCTTCGCCGACGGCTTCCCGCTGCTGCTCGCGACGACGGCCTCGCTCGACGCTCTCAACACCCTGATCGGGCAGGGCGACCACGCCGACGAGGGCCCGCTGCCCATGAACCGTTTCCGGCCGAACGTGGTCGTGGCGGGAACCGCCGCCTGGGCCGAGGACGCGTGGTCGCGCATCGCCATCGGCGAGGTGTCCTTCCGGGTCGCGAAGCCCTGCGGCCGGTGCGTGGTGACCACCACCGACCAGGGCACGGGCGAGCGCGGCCGCGAGCCCCTGTACAGCTTGGGGCGGCACCGGCGGCTCGGCGGCAAGCTGGTCTTCGGACAGAACCTGGTGCCCCTGTCCCGGGGCACGATCCGGGTCGGGGACCCGGTCAGGATCCTCGAGCAGCGCGGGCAGAAGCTCTCCGACCGGGGCGGGAACCGCGTCGCGGACCCGGGCGTTGGGCTTGTGTGAGAAGTTCATGAGAGACCCGTGAGAGGTGATGTGCCTCTCTCTTCGACGGGTCCGCGCGTGGAGGGCTCCGCGGGGGGTTATCACGGAGCGGGAAGGGGGTGCAGTCGGTGCGAGCGATCAAGGGGCTCTGGCGCTGGCGGCGCAATCCGCTGTGCCGCGCGACCGATCTGGCCGAGGCCTGGGTGGCTCTGGCCGCCCTGCTGCTGATCCTCCTGGTCGCCCCGGTGGCCGGATTCCTCGTCGGAGGTGCCGCCCAGGACACACTGCAGCAGTCCGTCCGGACGCAGCACGAGGCGCGGCGTCTGGTGACGGCCACGGTGGTCCGCAAGCTGGACCCCTCCCCGCTCGACGCCGACCCGGAGACCTCGACGGGCAGGGATCTGCGCAACCGCGTCCTCGCCGACTGGACCGCCCCGGACGGCACCGCGCACCAGGGCCCGGTCCTGGCGGGCCTCAAGGACCCGCAGCAGGGCGACCAGTTCCGGATATGGACCGACCGGCACGGCCGGATGGTGGCCCGCCCGCTCGACTCCGCGACGGCGTCGACGCACGCGGTCCTCGGCGGCATCGGCGCGGCCCTGGCGGCCGGCGGCCTCGTCGAGGGCGGCAGGCGGCTGATCGTCTGGCGCATGGTCCGCCGCAGGTACGCCCGTTGGGACCAGGCATGGGACAAGGCGGGCCCGGACTGGGGCAGGACGGGCACCGGCAGCTGAGACGGCCTTCCGACTCTGGTCAACCCACCACCCGCGCGCACGCTACGGTGGTCCGGCCGAGACGATCGGCACAACCCGCGCGCGAGCGAGCAGGAGGGGCGCGCCGGTGTCGCTGCCGCGTGCGCGCGCAGGCCCGAGAGGCCGGGCACGGCCGCGACTCACGACACGGGCTGAAGCGCCACGAAGGCGAACGAGCCATCAGTACGACCGAGGTGGGGGCACAGCTACACCATGGCACAGGGCACGGTCCAGGTGACGCACACCGGCACATCGCGGTGGCGGCGCCGCACGGGTGAGTACGCATCGCTCGCCGCTGCCCTGGAGGCCGCGGCCGACGGAGACGTCCTCACCGTCGCCCCCGGCACCTACCGGGAGAACCTCATCGTGCAGCGCGCAGTGACCCTGCGAGGCCCGGAGGGCTCCCCCGGCTCGGTGCGGATCGCGCCGGTGGACGGGGTGCCGCTGACCGTGCGTGCCTCGGCGGTGGTGCAGGACCTGCATGTGGAGGGCCAGGACTCGGCCGCCCCGGCCGTCCTGGTGGAGGAGGGCACACCGGAGCTGCGGGACGTGCGGGTCGTCACGCGCTCGGCGGCGGGGATCGAGGTGCGCGGCAACGCCCGGCCCACGGTCCGGCGGTGCGCGGTCGACAATCCGGCGGGCGTCGGCATCGCCGTACTCGACGGCGCGGGCGGGGTGTTCGAAGAGTGCGAGGTCGTCGCGGCCGGCCAGTCGGGCGTGGCGGTGCGCGGCGGCGCCCACCCCCGTCTGGAGCGCTGCCGGGTGCACCACACCTCGGGCTCGGGCCTGTCGGCGACCGGGGAGAACTCGGCGCTGGAGGCGGTGGGCTGCGAGATCTACGAGGTCCGGGGCAGCGGGGTGCAGATCACCGGCCGGGCCACCGCGCACCTCACGGACTGCGATGTGCACCGGACGACGGCCGACGGCGTCACGCTGGACACGGACGCCGTGCTGACGCTCGCCGACTGCCGTATCCACGACATCCCGGAGAACGCGGTCGACCTGCGCTCGCGTTCGGTCCTCACACTGACGCGCACCACGGTGCGGCAGTTCGGGCGCAACGGCCTGTCGGTGTGGGACCCGGGCACGCGCGTGGACGCCAACCAGTGCGAGATCTTCGACAGCACGGGCGACTACCCGGCGGTGTGGGTGAGCGACGGGGCCACGGCGGTGCTCGACTCGTGCCGGGTGCACGACGTGCCGGACGCGCTGTTCGTCCTCGACCGCGGCTCGCGTGCGGACGTCGTCGACAGCGACCTGTCGCAGGTGCGCAACACGGCCGTGTCGGTGAGCGACGGCGCGACCGCCCAGCTCGACGACTGCCGGATCCGGGACGCGGCGACGGGCGCCTGGTTCCGCGACCACGGCAGCGGCGGCACCCTCAGCAACTGCACGCTGGACGGCACCCAGACCGGCGTCATCGTCACCAAGGGCGCCGACCCCACCGTGGAGCGCTGCACGATCGACTCCCCGGCGGAGGCCGGGGTCTATGTCTCGGCCGGCGGCCGCGGCAGCTTCCAGAACTGCCGGGTGACGGGCAGCGGCGGCTACGGCTTCCATGTGATCGACGGCAGCCGTACGACACTCAGGAAGTGCCGCACGGAGCGGTGTGCGCGCGGCGGCTACGAGTTCGCGGACAGCGGCGCCGACGCGGCGTCCGGGACGTCCCCCCTGGTCGAGGACTGCACCAGCGACGAGAGCGCGGGACTCGGTGCGCCCGCAGCCCCGGCGACGGCCGTGCAGACGGTGAGCCACTCCCCCGGTCTGCTGGGCGCCCTCCCGGAGCAGCGCGCCGAACCGGCGCCCCCGGCCCCGGCCGTGGAGCCCGAGCAGCCGTCCCGCACCTCCAAGGCCGTCCTCGGTGAACTGGACGCGCTGGTGGGCCTTGAGAGCGTCAAGCGCGAGGTGCGTGCCCTCACCGACATGATCGAGGTAGGCCGGCGCCGGCAGCGGGCGGGCCTGAAGGCGGCGTCGGTCAAGCGGCACCTGGTATTCACCGGCTCCCCCGGCACGGGCAAGACGACGGTCGCGCGGCTGTACGGCGAGATCCTCGCCTCCCTCGGTGTGCTGGAGAAGGGGCACCTGGTCGAGGTGTCCCGGGTCGATCTGGTGGGCGAGCACATCGGCTCGACCGCGATCCGCACGCAGGAGGCCTTCGAGAAGGCGCGCGGCGGTGTGCTGTTCATCGACGAGGCGTACGCGCTGTCCCCCGAGGACGCCGGCCGTGACTTCGGCAAGGAGGCCATCGACACGCTGGTGAAGCTGATGGAGGATCACCGGGACGCGGTCGTGGTGATCGTCGCGGGTTACACGGCCGAGATGGAGCGCTTCCTGTCGGTCAACCCGGGTGTGGCGTCCCGCTTCTCACGGACCATCACCTTCAGCGACTACGGCCCGGAGGACCTGCTGCGGATCGTGGAGCAGCAGGCCGAGGAGCACGAGTACCGGCTGGCGCAGGGCGCGGCCGAGGCCCTGGGGAAGTACTTCACGGAACTCCCCAAGGGCCCGGCGTTCGGCAACGGCCGTACCGCGCGGCAGACGTTCGAGGCCATGGTGGAGCGGCACGCGAGCCGGGTCGCCCAGGTCGCGGAGCCGAGCACGGACGACCTGACGCTGCTCTATGCCGAGGATCTGCCCGAGCTGCCCTGAGGATCCGCGTCCGGGCCCGGGCAGGGCGGCTCGCCGGTGTGACGGGGGCCCGGCAGGTCCGGCCGCAGCCGGTTCAGCAGCTTGCGGCGTTCCTCGGCGAACGCCGGGTCTGCCTGGTAGTCGGAGTGGCCGAGGATCGGCGCGGGCAGCGGCAGCGAATCCGTGCGGCCGTAGGCGAGTGGGTCCTTCAGAGGGCCGTGGTCGACCTGGTGGCCGCGGTCGCCGGGCAGGCGCATCGGTCCGCCGATGGGGTCGGTGAGCCGGTAGAGGTTGCGCCAGCAGTCGACCTCCCGGTGCAGTGAGCTGAGCGCGGCGGGGCCGAAGTGCGCCGGGAACCAGCGGCCGTAGAGGCGCTCCAGCGGTGAGCCGTAGGTCAGCAGCGCGACCCGTTTGCGGGCGGAGGGGGCGAGTTGCCAGGCCGCTGCGGCGGCGAGCACGCTGCCCTGCGAGTGCCCGGAGATGACCAGCCGTCCGCCGGTGGTCCGGGTCCAGGTCGCCATCCGCCAGGTCAGGTCGGGCACGGCGCGTTCGGCGTAGCAGGGCGGGGCGAAGGGGTGGGCGGCGCGCGGCCAGAACGTGCCGACGTCCCAGAGGATGCCGATGGTGCGGCGGGCCGCCGCGTCCTTGTAGGCGCGCCGACCCCAGGTGACGAACAATATGAAGCCGAGGCCGATCAGCCAGGAGCCGAGGGCCTGGGCGGTCTCCGCGGCGCCGTGGACGACGGGGTAGGCGCCCTGCGCGGCCTCCCCCGGTGTCTCGTCGGTGGTCAGGGCGCCCACCAGTGCACCGGCGCCGAGCAGCAGGGTGACGCCGGAGGTGACGGCGACGACGCGGGGTCCTCGGTCGGTGAGCGCCGCCATCGCGCGGGTGTAGGCGATACGGCGGGTCCGGGCTCGGTCCTGGGCCTCGTCCGGGTAGTCGCGTGCCACGGCCTCGCGCTCGGCGCGGGCGAGCTGCCAGGCGCGCCGGCCCAGCCAGCCGAAGAGCACCAGGAGCACCACGATCAGGGGCGGGATGACGGACGCCTGCCAGGTCAGCAGGACCGGCGGGCCGTCGATCGACGTGCCGGTGCCGTCCAGCCAGTCGGACACGCGCTGGGACACGCCGCCGGACATCACCCCGCCCAGGGCACAGGCCAGCATCGCGACGGCCGGTCCGCCGAGGCCGCGCAGCACGGCCCGCCGGTCGGGGTCGGTGCGGTGCAGAGTCTGGGCGACGACGGCGAGGACGACCACGAGCAGGCCCTGGACCAGGGCGATACCGCCGAAGGTCATGTCGCCCGGCAGCCGCCCGGCCGACTCCCAGCCGGGGCGCTC
This sequence comes from Streptomyces violaceus, assembly GCF_036014075.1. Classification (NCBI taxonomy): domain Bacteria; kingdom Bacillati; phylum Actinomycetota; class Actinomycetes; order Kitasatosporales; family Streptomycetaceae; genus Streptomyces; species Streptomyces violaceus. The sequence goes on along the minus strand of NZ_CP107911.1, from coordinate 8,183,525 downwards.
CCACCCGGCGTAGAGCAGGGCGAGGCCGAGCAGGACGAGCGCTGCGAGCGGCAGGCGTCGTACAAAACGTTCGTCGAGCTCCCGGTCGAGGCGGTTCTCGCTGCGGCCCCGGCGGCACACCACCCACACCACGGCGACCGCGCACGCCGCGAGGGCGGCCTCCAAGAGCAGGCCCAGGATGTTCAGTACGGCCGGGCCGCCGGGCTCGCGGTCGCGGCCGGCGGCGGCACTGACGACCGCGGCCGCGACGGTGATCAGTCCGGCGGCGGTGTGCGCGGCGCGCAGCCGGGCCACCAGCCGGCGGCCGTACCAGAACCCGGGCCGGCCCAGCGCGGTCGGGCTGCCGTCCTCGTCGGGCTCGGGGGCGCGGTCGATCGGCTGCTGGGACTCGTAGTCGCTCCAGGTGCGCTTGGACAGGTACCACAGCAGGGCGGTCACGGCGGTGGGGACGAAGGCCGCGAGAGCGAGCCTGCGGCCGGGGCTGCTCCACCAGCCGCCGTCGGAGACGGTGGGCGAGAGGAAGCCCAGCCAGGAGTGGCGGTCGGCGCAGGCGAGGGTGCCCGCGCACTGCCAGGCCGCGAGGTCGAGGGCGACCTCGCAGGCCGCCGCGACGAGCAGCACCGTCAGGGTCAGTCCCGCCAGCCGTACCAGCAGGCCGTAGAGGCGCACCGTGCGTCTTCGGCCGCGGGCGGTGGGGCGCATCCAGTGGGCGAGGTTGACGACCATGAACGGCAGCAGCAACAGCCACAGGGCGCGGGTGCCGTTGCCGGAGGTGAGGTTGCACCAGACGTAGGCCTCGGGCACCGGTCCGTCGCGGCGGTGGGCGTCGGGGCTGGTCTCCGCGTCGACGTCGTCGGCGCGGCGGAAGACGGCCGCGATGTTGTCGCCGGTGATCCGCACCGTCCGCGGATCGTTGAGCATCTCCTGCGGCGTGGTGCCGCCCACGCCGTGGACCAGGAGTTCCAGGGCGGTCCCGGTCTCGCCGGGCCGCCGGGCGGGCTGGTCCGGCCCGCCGGTCGAGACATGTTCCTGCGCACGTTCCACTGATTCGCACTTCCCCCGTGACACGCCGTCGGCTCTGTCCGTGCGGGCACAAGGATCTCCACTTCTGCGGCGCCGTACACCTCCTGTCACGGAATCTCCCCGATCCGTGATGCAGGGAAGCGACAGAAGGGCCGGGAGTGACATGTGCGCGACGAGCGGTCGGTGGCGCCGGCGGCTCCGCGACATGCGAGGATGAGACGTCCGCGCACCGGAGCCCGGGGAGAATGTCCTAGTCGGGGCGGGTGTGCTGGGCGAGTCGGACGGCATTGAAGGCGAAAGGACCGGAGCGTACGTGAGCGAGAATCAGAACCTCCTCGCGGAGCAGCGGCGATCCCTGATCCTCGACGAGGTCCGCCGCCGGGGCGGTGTCCGGGTCAACGAGCTGACTCGCAAGCTCGGCGTGTCGGACATGACGGTCCGCCGCGATCTCGACGCGCTGGCCCGCCAGGGCGTGCTGGAGAAGGTGCACGGCGGTGCGGTCCCGGTGGTCGAGGCGAGTACGCACGAACCGGGCTTCGAGGCCAAGTCGGGCCTGGAGCTGACCGCCAAGGAGGACATCGCGCGGGCCGCGGCCAAGCTGGTCGCGCCGGGCGCGGCGATCGCCCTGTCGGGCGGAACGACGACGTTCGCGCTGGCGCACCAGCTGCTGGACGTGCCGGACCTGACGGTGGTCACCAACTCGGTGCGGGTGGCGGACGTCTTCCACGCCGCGCAGCGCACCTCGGGCCCTCGGCAGGGCGCCGCCACGGTCGTGCTGACCGGCGGTGTGCGCACGCCCTCCGACTCGCTGGTGGGGCCGGTGGCCGACCAGGCGATCGCGGCGCTCCACTTCGACCTGCTGTTCCTCGGTGTGCACGGCATATCGGTCGAGGCCGGTCTGTCGACGCCGAACCTCGCGGAGGCCGAGACGAACCGGCGGCTCGTGCAGTCGGCCCGGCGGGTGGTGGTGGTCGCCGACCACACCAAGTGGGGCAAGGTGGGCCTGAGTTCGTTCGCCTCGCTGGAGCGGATCGACACGCTGGTGACGGACGCCGGTCTGCCGGACGAGGCGCGCGGTGTGGTCGTGGAGCATCTGCGGCGGCTGGTGGTGGCCGGGGAGCCCGAGGAAGGGGCAGACATCTGACGGGCCGCCAGCTATGGTGACGCTTCCGGTCATGCCCGTTCCGTGCGAGGAGGGCTTCGTCCATGGCTCACCGTCTGCGCCCGGTCGGGCTCGACTTCGCCGGGATCGCGCCCGTGCGGCATGTCTCCGCGCTGGTGATCTCGGCTCCGGTGGAGGCGGTCTACCGTGCGCTCGAGGACGTGCCCGGCTGGGTCGACTGGTTTCCCCAGGTGACGGCAGCCCGCCCGGTCGACGGGGGTGCGGGCCGCGACATCACGCTCACCGGGGGCGTCCGGTTCCGCGAGACCGTCATCGTGGCGAAGGAACCCGAGGTGTACGCCTACCGCGTCGACGTCACCAACGTGCCCGGGGTGCGCGCGATCGTCGAGGAGTGGCGGCTCGCGCCGGCCGGCGACGGCACCCGGGTGCGGTGGACCTTCGCCACCGACGGGACGGCGGCGTACCGGCTCGCCATGAAGCCGATACGGGCCGCCCAGGCGCGCGCCTTCCGGGATGCCGTCTCGGCGCTGGACCGGCGGCTGGCGGCCTGATGCGGCGGGCCTGGTCTCAGTCGGCCCAGACGCCCGTCTCCAGCAGCGAGTCGATCGCGGCCGTGTACGGCGCGATGTCCAGCCCTTGGGCGGCCAGCCAGGTGTCCGAGTAGTACTTGTCGAGATACCGGTCCCCCGGGTCGCACAGCAAGGTCACGACACTCCCCTGCCGGCCCTCGGCCACCATCTCGGCGACGATCTTCAGCGCGCTCCACAGTCCCGTGCCCGTGGAGCCGCCCGCCTTGCGGCCGATGGCGCGCTCCAGTGCCCGTACGGCGGCGACACTGGCCGCGTCGGGCACCTTCATCATCCGGTCGATCGCGCCCGTCACGAAGCTCGGTTCCATACGGGGCCTGCCGATGCCCTCGATACGGGAGCCGCAGTCGTACGTGACATCCGGATCGCCGGTGGTCCAGCCGTCGAAGAAGCACGAGTTCTCCGGGTCGGCCACGCAGACGCGGGTGTCGTACTGCATGTAGTGGATGTAGCGCGCGAGGGTCGCGGAAGTGCCGCCGGTGCCCGCGGTGGCGACGATCCACGCCGGCTCGGGATACCGCTCCAGGCGCAGCTGACGGAAGGTGGATTCGGCGATGTTGTTGTTCCCGCGCCAGTCCGTGGCCCGTTCGGCGTAGGTGAACTGGTCCATGTAGTGGCCGCCGGTCTCCGCCGCGAGACGGGCGGACTCCTCGTACATCGTGCGAGGGTCGTCCACGAAGTGGCACCGTCCGGAGTGGAATTCGATGAGGCGGATCTTCTCGGGGCTCGTCGTGCGCGGCATGACGGCGATGAAGGGAACGCCGATGAGCTTCGCGAAGTACGCCTCGGAGACCGCCGTCGAGCCGCTGGAGGCCTCGATCACGGGTCTGCCCGGCCGGATCCAGCCGTTGCACAGGCCGTAGAGGAAGAGGGAGCGGGCGAGCCGGTGCTTGAGGCTGCCGGTGGGGTGGGTCGACTCGTCCTTCAGGTACAGGTCGATGCCCCAACGCTCCGGCAGGGGGAACGGGAGCAGGTGTGTGTCGGCCGAGCGGTTGGCGTCCGCCTGGACCCTGCGGACGGCCTCTTTCAGCCACGCACGGTAGCCGGCGTCGCTGTGGTCGACGTCGAGGGTCACGCCGGTCCGGGTCTGCTGGGGAGTGCTCACTGGGGTGCTCCTAACGCTGCGCGCCGACGGCACGTCGCGCGGCCGACACCTCGATGATATGCAGCTTCCGCACGCTTCTCACCTGCATAAACGCATCTTTGAGCCCCCCAAAGCGCCCCCAGGGGCAGAGGCCGGTGCAAGGGGGCGCGCGGTCCCGGGGGCGCATTCGCGTGTGTGCTGCGGGCGCCCCCCGGCGAGAGGGTCCCACGCACTGGTGCTCGACGCCGGGCGCGGGCAGACTTCACCGCGGGACCGAGGCCCCGCACGGGGTACCGGCAGGGGTACGACGCACCGCCGGAGCAGGCTTCCGAGGCACACTGGATCAGGACACGAGCCCGTACCGGGCGCCGCGGGGAGCGCGGCCGGTACACCGACGCGCACAAGGGGGCGGGTGGCATGGCGGAGCCGGAGTTCAGGGCCACGGGCGTGCGGATCGGGAAGCGGCTGCGTTCGCTCACCCGGGCCGGACAGGTCCGGATCAGCGACGGCCGGCTCGAGCTGCTGACCAGTTACGGCAGTGAGATCGACAGCGCGCCGGTACAGGCGGTGCGTGCCTCCAGGCCCTGGTTCGGCCCCGACGGCCGGGCCACGGCGGATCTCAACGGCAATCGGTACCTGCTCACCCTGGGCGATCACGACCCCGCCCCGGGCGAGCCGGGGCCGCCCGCGGCACGGCGATTCATCGAGGCCGTGCGCCGAGCGGCGGGGCGTGGCGACTGAGATGTCCGCGAGTTGCGGTACCTCACCCCCTGCGTCACTCTGGTCTCACGTCACTCTGGGTTTACCGGCGATAACGCTGCGAACCAGCCCGCCGGCCATGACAGCGGGCGGCAGTGTCATGTAGGCGCCCTGCTGGATCCGAACTCCGTGTTCTTCCGGACCTCACGTCGGGGAGTCGCAGCCGTGATCAGCTACCCGAACAGACACTGCACGGTGGAGCTTCAAGCTCTGCCGTCGCGGATCGGCCAGGTCCGCAGAATCGTATCTGCGCAGTTGCGCTACTGGCATCTGGACGCCCTGATCGACCGGGCCTCGCTCGGCGTGACGGAGCTGTTGTCCAACGTCCACCGGCATGCCCAGCCCGACAAGACATGCACGGTGGAGATAGAGCTGCTGCTCGACCGGCTCATGGTCTCGGTGCACGACCACGACCCGCGGATGCCGGTGGTGGAGGATCCTCAGGACATCGCGCCGCTGGCGACCTGCGGGCGCGGGCTGGCGATGGTGGCCGCCATGAGCGAGAGCTGGGGCGTCCGGCCGGACGGCGAGTCCGGCAAGGTCGTGTGGTTCACCCTGCCGACCTCCGTGGTGGCGACGCCATCGCTCCGGGCGCGCCGCGCGGTCCATGAGAAGCCCGCGCGCAGGTTCGCGGAGGTCGGACCCTCCGCCGACGGGCTGCGGCCCGACCATGCTCCCGCCCGGTCCGCCGTTGCCGGTTGACCGGGCGGTGACCAGCCTTCGCACTGCGGTTGCCGCCGGGACGTACGCCGCCGGGCGTGGCTCCGGGGCTTACGTCGCTCGGTGGCGAGGCCGCGGCCCCGCTCAGCGGGCGTCCGCCTTGTCCGCGCGGCGGATGCGGGCCGCCGGTGCGAAGGCGTCGATGCTGCCCGCGCCCTGACCGGGGGCGGCGTCCCAGTCCTGGATACATCGGCGTTGGCGCCCTCGACGCGGTGGGTGACCGCCTGGTCGACGACCGGTCGGCCGTTCTGCGACGTGATGCCCTACCAGTCGCGTTCGGCGGCGCGGCCACGGCGGTGCCGGCGGCGGGCACGAGGAGGTCCTGCGTCCGCCCGTCGTCCCGGTGCGAGGGCGGCGAGACCGCAGGGCGGGGTGCGGTCGCCGAGCGGCGACCGCGCGTCCTCCGGCGCCATGTGACGGGCCAGAGACTTCGCCCGGTTGCGGCGCTCAAGACCGACGCGGGCGACCAAGAGGCCGGGCAGGGTCACGCCTTCCTCCGCCGTGGTGAGGACGTCCGCCCTGCGGCGATGTGGTTGTGCGGGGTCGGAACGCTCAGGCACCACCGCCCTTGGCCGAGCGCCCGAACTCCTCATTCAGCACCGCCAGCCGGCGCCAGTACTCGTCCTCGTCGATCTCGCCGGAGGCGAAGCGGTGGCCGAGCACGGCGATGGGCGAGCCGTTCTCGACGGCGGGCTGGCGCCAGGGGCCGCCCCGGCGTCCGCGCCACACGGTGCGGCGCAGCAGCATGATGCCGCCGCCGATCACCAGCGCCCAGATCAACGGGATGAACAGGATCCACGGGCCGGGCCCGCCGTCACCGAAGTTCGCCAGGGTCTGCATGTCGTCCAACTCCTCGGTCGCCGCGACGCAGGTATGCGTCTCGCTTCCGAGAGTCACCCGGAGAGGGGCCTCCGGTCGTCGTACAGCCAGCGGCACTGTGCGTACTCCGTCGGGAGCAGGCGAGCACGCCCCGGGGGCTTCCGGCGGCCTCGACTTCTGTAACTACTGGTATGTACATTAGGGAAATGAGCACCTCGGAAAGGCTGATCGAGTCCACCCGCGAGCTGCTGTGGGAGCGCGGCTACGTGGGCACCAGCCCCAAGGCGATCCTGGAGCGCGCGGATGCCGGGCAGGGCAGCATGTACCACCACTTCAAGGGCAAGCCCGATCTCGCACTGGCCGCGATCCGGCGGACCGCCGAGGAGATGCGGGCTACCGCCGAGGCAGTACTCGACGGCCCCGGAACGCCGTACGAGCGCGTCGAGGCGTATCTGCGGCGCGAGCGGGATGCGCTGCGGGGCTGCCCGATCGGCCGGCTGACCATGGACCCGGATGTGATCGCCAGCGCCGAGCTTCGGGCGCCGGTCGAGGAGACGCTCGACTGGATCCGCGCTCAAATCGCGGGAATCGTCGAAGAGGGCAAGGAGCAGGGCCAGTTCGTGCCCTCGCTGGACGGCCAGGAGATCGCGGCGGCGGTCGTGGCCACTGTCCAGGGCGGTTATGTCCTCGCCCGCGCCTCCGGCTCCCCCGCCACGTTCGACGCGGGGGTGCGGGGGCTCCTCTCGCTGCTGGCACCCCATCCCGCCTGAGGAGGTCTCCGTGCATGCCATGCAGTACGAACTCACCCTGCCGGCCGACTACGACATGGGCGTCATCCGCGACCGTGTCGCCCGTGTGGGGCGGCTGCTCGACGACTGGGACGGCCTCGGGCTCAAGGCCTATCTGATGCGCGAGCGCGGTCTGCGCGGCTCGCCGGTCAATCAGTACGCGCCCTTCTACCTGTGGAACACCGTGGAAGGCATGAACTCCTTCCTGTGGGGCGGTGGGTTCCAGCGGCTCGGTGACGACTTCGGGCGACCGTCCGTTCGACAGTGGACGGGGCTCGCGTACGAGGAAGGAGGCGGGTCTCAGGCACGGTGCGCGGTGCGGCACCGCCGACCGGTCCCCGATGAGGGGGTGTTGGCGGAGGTGGTGGCGGACGCGGTGGGCGAGGCCCGGCGCCTGGCGGCGGAGGACGGGGCCCTGCTCGCGGCGACCGCCGTCGACACGAGCCGGTGGGAGCTGGTGCACTTCTCGCTCTGGGAGCACGACACGCCCAAGGCCGACGGTGACGTGTTCGAGGTGCTGCACCTGTCGGCGCCCGGCCGGGACCGGCTGCCCCAGGGGCGCCAGTGGTGAGCGCGATACGCACGGTGCTGGGGGACGTGCCCCCTGGAGACCTGGGTGTGTGCGACGCCCACGACCATCTGTTCTTCGGCAGTCCCCGGCTGCCCGGCCAGGAGCTGCGCAGCGTGACGGCGGCGCGGGCGGAGCTGGCCGCGTTCCGGGAACAGGGCGGCGGGGCCGTGGTGCAGTGGACGCCGTACGGGCTCGGGCGGCGGGCCGCCGATCTGCCGCCGCTGTCCCGCGAGACCGGCGTGCATGTGGTCGCCGCGACGGGTCTGCACCAGGCCGTGCACTACGACGACGACACGCTCACGGGGCTGCGGGGCCGGCTCGCCGACGTCTTCGTCTCCGAACTCACCGAGGGCATCGGGGCGTCGGGGGTACGTGCGGGGCTCGTCAAGGTCGCGGGCGGTTTCCACGCCCTGGACGCGCACGCCCGCTGGACCATGGCGGCGGCGGCCGAGGCGCATCACGCCACGGGGGCGGCCATCGCCGTGCACTTGGAGCTGGGCACGGGCGCGCTCGACGTACTGGACCTGCTGTGCGGGGAGTTGGGGGTTCCGCCGCACCGTGTGGTGCTCGGGCATCTCAACCGCTCCCCCGACCTCGTGGTGCACCGGCAGGTGGCGGAGTCCGGCTGCTATCTGGCCTTCGACGGCCCGTCACACGCCCATCACGCCACGGACTGGCGGATGCCGGACGCCGTACGGGCCCTCGCCGATGCCGGGTTCGGTGACCGGATGCTGCTGGGCGCGGACACCACCACGGCCGCCGCCCGCTCGGTGGGCGGCGGCCCGGGGATGCCGTATCTGCTGCGCCGGGTGCGGCCCCGGCTGGTCCACGCCGTGGGCGAGGACCTGGTGGGGCGGATCCTCATGGAGAACCCGGGCCGGGCGTTCGCGGTGAAGTGGCGCTGACCGGCGTGGTCGCCGGCCTCAGCCTCCGGCCTGGTCACTGTCCTTCAGCTCGCCCCAGCCGTGCCACCGGTCGACCTCGATCCAGGCGCTGACCCGGGGACGGGCGCGGTCCGGGTAGGGCTTTCCGATGTAGTGCCGGGCGAGGCGGTCGATGTCGGCCAGGCCCTCGTCGTCGTACATCTCGGTGACCCGGCCGATGAGGGTGACGTGGGTGTACCAGTCGTCGCCAGCGAGGACGGTGAGGGTGACGCGCGGGTCGCGGCGCAGGTGCTTGAGGCGTACGCGGCCCTCGTCGAGGTTGATCAGGACACGGCCGTCCTGCCACACGTACCAGGTGGCGGTGGAGACGGGAGTGCCGTCGGAGCGCAGCGTGGCCATGACGCACGGGTTGGGCCGGCTCAGCAGGGCGTCGGCCTCGGGCGGCAGCGGCGGCTTGGACATGAAAGGAACCTCCTAGGAGTTGGGCTTCTCGTCGAAGCTGGCGAAGTAGGCGGCGACCATGTCCTCGTCGCCGTGGCCCTGGGCGGCGGCACGCTCCATACGGGCGGCGGCCGCCTCGGCGACGTCCAGGCGGACGCCGTTCTCCGTACCGGCCTTGACGATCAGGCGGGCGTCCTTGGCGGCGGTGCTCACCGCGAACTGGGGCGGCGTGAGCCGGCCGTCGAGGACCAGCTCGGACTTGGCGCGCAGATAGCCCATGTCGAGCGGGCCGCCGGCGACGAGGTCGAAGAAACCGTGTGGGTCGACATCGAGGGCCTTGGCCAGCGCCAGGGCCTCACCGGCGGCGGCCGTGACGGCGAGAACCCAGCTGTTGGCGACCAGCTTCAGCCGGGTGGCACCACCCGCCGCCCCGTCCTCTCCGGTCCAAACGGTGCGTGCGCCGACGGCGTCGAAGACCGGCGTCACCCTGTCCCGCCCGTCGGCGGGGCCGGCGGCGAGCACGGTCAGCTGCCCTGCCTCGGCGGGCTGACGCGTGCCCAGGACGGGCGCGTCGTAGAAGACCAGGCCGTGCTCGCGGGCGAAGGCGGCCAGATCGGCGATGCCCTCGATTCCTGCGGTGGTGGACTGCACCCACACCATGCCGGGACGCAGGGCCGGGATGGCCTCGCGCATCGTCTCCAGGGCGGCCGGACCGTCATAGAGCATGGTCAGGACGACGTCGGCGTCCCGCACCGCCTGCGCGGGCGTGTCGAGGATCTGCACGCCCTCGGCGGCCAGCGGCTCGGCCTTGGCACGCGTGCGGTTCCAGGCGCGGACGGCGTGTCCGGCGCGGGCGAGGTTACGGGCCATGGCTGCGCCCATGATGCCGGTGCCCAGGACGCTCACGGTGAGCTTGTCGGTCATTACGCGTCAACTTCCTCGGTGGTGCGGTGCGGGCGTACTGCCTCCGAGCCAGCCTGCCCGCTCGGGTCACGCCTTCCCGGGAGCGGCGCGGGCACGCCTCCGCAGAACGCGCCTCTAGGTCAGCGCCCCGAGGGGATCGTCCAGTACCGGCTGCCACGCCAGTTCCGCCGCGCCGACCAGGCTGTTGTGGTCGAGGGTGCACGGGAGGATGGGGACGCCGCCGCTCTGGCCCCAGAGGCTGCGGTCGGCGACGACCGCACGGAGGCGGTCGGGGTCGGCGGCCAGGAGGGTGCGGTGGAGGCCGCCGAGGATGATGCGGTCCGGGTTGAGGATGTTGACCAGGCCGGCGAGTCCGAGGCCGAGCCGGTCGATGAGGGCCTCGGTGGCGGTGCGTACGCCGGGGTCGTCGTAGTGGTGGCGGACCAGGTCGATGGACTGCTGGAGCAAGGACACCTCGGGGCCCGGGTCGCGGCCCGCCGCCGTGAGGAAGGCCAGCGGATCGGTCTCGACGTCCAGGCAGCCGCGGCTGCCGCAGTGGCAGGAGCGGCCCTCGGGGTGCACGGTGAGGTGTCCGACCTCGAGTGCGAGGCCTGAACTGCCCCTGTGGAGGCGGCCGTCCAGGACGAGCGCACCGCCGACGCCACGGTGGCCGGTGGCCACGCACAGCAGGTCGCGGGCACCTCGGCCGGCGCCGTGCCGGTGCTCGGCGAGCGCGGCGAGGTTGACGTCGTTGGCGGCGAAGGCGGGTCCGTCGATGCCGGCCGCGCGCACCTGCTCGGCGAAGATGTCCCTGACGGGCGCGCCCGCGGGCCAGGCCAAGTGGAGCGGGTTGAGCGCCAGTCCCTCGGGTTCGGCGACCGCGGACGGGACGGCGAGACCCGCGCCCACGCATCGGCGTCCCGTCTCGCGCAGCAGTTCGGCGCCCGCCATGACCACGGAGGCGAGTACCTTCGCCGGGTCCGCGTCGACGACCTCGCAGCCGGGCGCGGTGGCGACGATCCGGCCGCCAAGCCCGACCAGTGCCGCCCGGAATCCGTCGGCGTGCACCTGCGCGGCGAGCGCGACGGGGCCGTTCTCGGCGACGGCCAGCCGGTGCGAGGGCCTGCCCTGCGATCCGGCCGCCGCACCGGGCCGGGCGTCGACCCTGATCAGTCCGAGCGCCTCGAGCTCGGCGGCGACCGCGCCGGCCGTCGCCCGGGTCACTCCGAGCTCGGCGGTGAGGACGGCCCGGGTCGGCGCGCGTCCGGTGTGCACGAGTTCCAGCGCGGGCCCGAGCGCTCCGCGCCCCCGGTCCAGCCGCGTCCTCGAGGTGCTCCCATCCCCCGCCTGCCGGGGGTCCGCCTTCCCGCTCATGAGGGCGAGTCTCCCATGATCCGCCGGGCCGCCGGCCTACAGACCGCTGACCCGGAGCGTGACGTTGAGCCGTCCGGACAGGCCAAGCCCGGGCGGTGCCGTGCCCCCGTGCACTCGGGGAACGCCGTGGTAGGCGAGCCGGGACGGGCCGCCGAAGACGAACAGGTCGCCGCTGCGCAGCTCGACGTCGGTGTAGGGCCGGGTGCGGGTCCCGGTGTTGCCGAAACGGAAGACGCAGGTGTCGCCGAGGCTCAGCGACACCACCGGCGCGTCCGACTTCTCGTCGCTGTCGCGGTGCATGCCCATGCGGGCATCACTGTCGTAGAAGTTGATCAGCGCGATGTCGTACTCCACCGTCTCCGGGTCGCCCAGCGCGTCCCGCACCGCTCGGCGGCCCAGCTCACCCAGCCACTCGGGGAACGGCTTGACCGGGGCGCCGTCGCCGTCGGCCACCGTGCGGGCGTAGGCGTACGGGTACCAGTGCCAGCCCAGACAGACCTGCCGGGCGGTCATCGTGCCGCCGCCGGGTGTGCGGACCGTACGCAGCCCGGCGGGTGGGCGGGCCCACTCGCGGCAGGCGTCGAGCAGCGTGCGCTGGTGTTCCGCGTCCAGCCAGTCCGGTATGTGCACCGCGCCGGGCGCCACCTGCGTCCGGGCCCTGGGGAAGAGCTCGCCGTCCATGCTTCCCATCCTGCCCGACACGGCCTGAGCTGCGGCTCGGCTAGCCTTGACGCACGATGAACGACCGTATGACGACGCCCTGGGGCGAGTTCGCGCTGACCCGTTTCCCCGAGGATCCGCGTGACAGGCTGCGTGCCTGGGACGCTTCCGACGAGTACGTGCTGAGGCATCTGGCGCGGGAGCGGGTCCCGCTGTCGGGCACGGTCGTGGCCGTCGGGGACCGGTGGGGCGCGCTGGTGACGGCACTCGCGGAGCACCGGCCGACGCAGATCACGGATTCCCACCTGACCCAGGAGGCGACCCGGGCCAACCTGGCGCGGCACGGCGTCGAGCCCGGCGCGGTCCGGCTGCTCACCACGCAGGATCCGCCGCCCGACCGCGTCGACGTCCTCCTGGTGCGGGTACCGAAGAGCCTTGCGCTGCTGGAGGACCAGCTGCTGCGGCTGGCGCCGGCCGTGCACGCGGGGACGGTCGTCGTGGGCACGGGGATGGTGAAGGAGATCCACACCTCGACGCTCCAGTTGTTCGAGCGGATCCTCGGTCCGACCCGCACCTCGCTCGCCGAGAAGAAGGCCCGGCTGATCTTCTGCACGCCGGATCCCGCGCTGGAGCGGCCCGCCAGCCCATGGCCGTACGTCTACACGCTGCCGGACGGCATCGGCCCGGCCGCGGGAGGCACCGTCGTCAACCACGCGGGTGTCTTCTGCGCCGACCGGCTCGACATCGGTACCCGGTTCTTCCTCGGTCATCTGCCGAGCGGCCGGGGCGGCCGGCGGGTGGTGGATCTGGGGTGCGGCAACGGCGTGGTCGGTACGGCGGTGGCGCTGGCCGACCCGGAGGCCGAGGTGCTCTTCGTGGACGAGTCGTTCCAGGCCGTGGCCTCGGCGGAGGCGACGTACAAGGCGAACGGGGTGCCGGGGCACGCCGAGTTCCGGGTCGGCGACGGGCTGGCCGGCGTGCCGTCGGGCAGTGTCGACCTGGTCCTCAACAACCCGCCGTTCCACTCCCACCAGGCGACGACGGACGCCACGGCCCGGCGGATGTTCGCCGGGGCGCGGCGCGCGCTGCGGCCGGGCGGCGAGCTGTGGGTGATCGGGAACCGGCATCTGGGCTACCACGTCACGCTACGGCGGATCTTCGGCAACAGCCGACTGGTCGCCGGCGACCCGAAGTTCGTGGTGCTGAAGGCCGTCAAGCGGTAGCCGGGCCTAGGGGGCCTTCTCCTGCGGAGATCCATCAGAAGGCCCCTAGGGTCCGGAGGGCTCTGGCCACCGCCCGTGTCATGGCCTCTCGCGCCACCGTGAGGTAACCGCGCGGGTCGACGGCCTCGGGGCGCTCGGCGAGGAAGTCCCGGATGGCGCCGGTCAGCGCGATGTTCAGGGCCGTGCCGATGTTGACCTTGGCGATGCCGCCGGCGACGGCAGCGGTGAGTTCGTCGTCCGGGACGCCGGAGGAGCCGTGCAGGACGAGCGGGACGTCGAGTGCGGCCGACAGGCGTTTGAGGAGGGCGTGGTCGAGGGTCGCGGTGCGGGTGGTCATGGCGTGGGCGCTGCCGATGGCGACGGCCAGGGCGTCCACCCCCGAGTCGGCGACGAAGGCCCGGGCCTCGTCGGGGTCGGTGCGGGCGCCGGGGGCGTGCGCGTCCAGCGGGGGCCGGCCGTTCTTGCCGCCGATCTGCCCCAGCTCGGCCTCGATCCAGAGCCCTTGCGCGTGTGCCCAGTCGACGGCCGCCCGGGTCGTGGCGAGGTTCTGCGCGTAGGGCAGCCGGGCCGCGTCGTACATCACGGAGCTGAAGCCGGCCTCCGCCGCCTGGTACAGCAGGGCGTCGCTCTGTACGTGGTCGAGGTGCAACGCGACCGGTACGGTGGCGCGTTCGGCCGCGGCGACGGCCGCGCGGGCGAGCGGGAGGAGCTGCCCGCCGCGGAACTTGACCGCGTTCTCGCTGACCTGGAGCACGACGGGGGCATGCACGGACTCGGCACCCGCGATGACGGCCTCGACGTGTTCCAGCGTGATGACGTTGAACGAGGCGACGGCCGAGCGGGCCGCGGCGGCGCGGGTGACGAGCTCGCCGGTGGTGGTGAGGGGCACGGTGCCTCCAGGGTCAGTGAACGAGGATCACCGAGGTCAGTGAGCGAGGATCACCGAGCGGGTGAGATGGCGTGGGCTGTCCGGGTCGAGGCCGCGTGCGGCGGCGACCGCCACGGCGAGCCGCTGGGCGCGGACGAGTTCGGCGAGCGGGTCCAGGGCTCCGGCGATCCACAACGCGCCCGTGCCGCGCACCTGTTCGGCGAGACCCTCCGGCGCGTCCCCGAACATCCAGGTCGCGGTGCCGCTGGTGGTGACGCTGATCGGCCCGTGCCGGTACTCCATCGCCGGGTAGGCCTCGGCCCAGGCCAGCGCGGCCTCGCGCATCTTCAGCCCGGCCTCGTTGGCCAGGCCGACGGTCCAGCCGCGGCCCAGGAAGGCGAACTGGGAGCATTCCACCAGGCCTTCGGGCAGGGGCTCCGCCAGGGCCGTGCGCGCGTCGGTGACAGCCGTGTCGGAGTGAAGTCCCAGATGGGCGCGGAGCAGGGTGAGGGCGGTGGTCGCGAACCGGGTCTGTACGACGGAGCGTTCGTCCGCGAAGTCGAGCACCGCGAGCTCGTCGGCCGCCTTCATCACGGGCGTGTCCGGGTCGGCGGTGATCGCGGTGGTGCGGGTGCGGCCCTTCAACCGGCCGAGCAGGCCGAGGACTTCGGTCGTGGTGCCGGAGCGGGTGAGGGCGACGACCCGGTCGTAGCCCCTGCCGTACGGGAATTCCGAGGCGGCGAACGCGTCGGTCTCGCCCTGGCCCGCGTCCTCGCGCAGGGCCGCGGCGGCCTGCGCCATGAAGTACGAGGTGCCGCAGCCGACGATCGCGACCCGCTCCCCCGCCGCCGGCAATGCCTCCGCGTACCCCGCCGCATCCGACGCCGCGCGCGTCCAGCACTCGGGCTGGCTGATCAGCTCATCCTCGACATGCGTCATGCCGCACCCTTCACTCTGATTGTTCCTGCAAGATATCGCCACCTTTCAAGCAACATCAAGCATCAGGCGAGATCGGGTGCGTTAGGGTCGCCCGGAGATCCAGAAGCGGCGGGGGAGCTCGGGGTGTCGGCCGCTACGATCCGCCGCGACTTCGACGGCCGCTGGCCGAGCAGCAGATGCTGGTGCGCCCCCGGGGCGGCGCGGTCGTGCACGGCGTGTCGTACGAGCTGCCGCTGCGCTGCAAGACGGCCCGGCACGCCTCCGAGAAGCAGCGCATCGCGAAGGCGGTGGCGGAACCGGCTGCTGTGCGAGCGCGCGGAGCACGTGGTCGTGGCCGCCGACTCCAGCAAGCCGGGGCAGCGGGGGTTCGCCCGGATCTGCGCGGCCGAGGCGGTGGACACGCTGGTCACGGACACGGCGGCCGAGGCGGAGACACTGCGGCGCTTCGAGGAGGCCGGGCTGCGGGCGTCACGGTGTGACACCCGGCCCCGTTTCTTTCGCGGGCCTAAGCTGAAACCCAGGCGCTCGCCAGGGCAGGGAGGCTGCCATGCGGGGTACAACGGACGGCCGGCGGTATCTGCCGATCGCCGAGCACGGGCTGATCGGCGACCTGCGCAGCGTGGCCCTGGTCGGGACCGACGGCACGATCGACTGGTACTGCTGCCCGGCCTTCGACGCGCCCAGCGTGTTCGCCTCGATCCTGGACGCGGAGCGCGGCGGCTGCTTCGAACTGGCGGCGACCGTGCCGGCGCGGACCAAGCAGTTCTACTTCCCCGACACCAACGTCCTGATCACCCGGTTCTTCACCGAGGACGGCGTCGGCGAGGTGCAGGACTTCATGCCCTTGGACGGCGAGTCGGCCGAGGCCGAGCGGCACCGGCTGATCCGACGGGTGGTGTGCGTGCGCGGCTCCATCCCGTTCCGCACGCGCGTGGCTCCCCGGTTCGACTACGGCGCACGGTCGCACACCGTCCGGCTGACCGGTGAGACGGCGGTCTTCGAGACCGACGCGCTGGCGCTGGCACTGACCTCGACCGTGCCGTTGGAGGTGGACGGGCCGGACGTACGGGGCGACTTCAAGCTCGGCGAGGGCGAGTCCGCGGTGTTCGCGCTGGACAAGGTCGGCGGCGACGTGACGCCCCGCCGGTGTGCGCGCACTGAGGCGGAGGAGCAGTTCGCGGCGACGGTGGCGTACTGGCGGCGCTGGCTGGCGGCGTCACGGTACCGGGGCCGCTGGCGGGAGATGGTGCACCGCTCGGCCCTGACGCTGAAACTGCTGACGTACGCGCCGACCGGGGCGATCGTGGCCGCGCCGACGACGAGCCTGCCCGAGCGGCTCGGCGGCGAACGCAACTGGGACTACCGGTACGTGTGGGTACGTGACGCGGCGTTCTGCGTCTACGCCCTGCTGCGGCTGGGCTTCACCGGCGAGGCCGAGGCGTTCATGGACTTCGTGACCCGGCACATCAGCCCGGGCGACGGCAAGCACTCCGGCCCGCTGCAGATCATGTACGGCATCGACGGGCGCACCGACCTGCCCGAACGCACCCTCGACCACCTGGAGGGCCACGAGGGCTCCGCACCGGTACGGGTCGGCAACGCGGCGGCCGACCAGCTCCAGCTCGACATCTACGGCGCGCTGATCGACTCCATCTACCTCTACGACAAGTGGGCCAAGCCCATCTCCAGCGGTCAGTGGGACGACGTGTGCGCGCTGGTGGACTGGGTGTGCGCGCACTGGGACCAGCCCGACGAGGGGGTCTGGGAGACCCGGGGCGGCCGCAAGAACTTCCTGTACTCGCGGCTGATGTGCTGGGTGGCGATCGAGCGTGCCATCCGGATGGCCAACCGGCGCGGTCTGCCCGCCGACCTGCCGTACTGGCGGCAGTGCCGCGACACGATCTACCGGCGGATCATGAGCCGGGGCTGGTCCGAGGAGCGTCGGGCCTTCGTCCAGCACGAGGACGGTGACGTGCTGGACGCGGCCGTGCTGATGATGCCGCTGACGAAGTTCATCGCCCCGACGGATCCCAAGTGGCTCTCGACGCTGGACGTCCTGACCGAGGAGCTGGTGTCGGACTCGCTGGTCTACCGCTACGACCCGCAGTCCAGTCCGGACGGCGTGCGCGGTGACGAGGGCACCTTCTCCATCTGCTCGTTCTGGTACGTGGAGGCCATGGTGCACGCCGGCCGGATCGACGAGGCGCGCCTGGCCTTCGAGAAGATGCTGACGTACGCCAACCATCTCGGGCTGTACGCCGAGGAGATCAGCCACACCGGAGAACAGCAGGGCAACTTCCCGCAGGCGTTCACACATCTGGCGCTGATCAGCGCGGCCTTCAACCTGGACCGGGCGCTCGGCTAGAAGGCTGATGAAGATCTTGGGTTCTGGCCCTGCCGCTGACGCGGCAGGGCCAGAACCCAAGATCTTCATCAGCCTTCTAGGGCTCAGTGCCCGTGGCCGTTGTCCGCATGCCCCGCGGGGGTACCGGATTCGGCAGTCGCCGCCCCGCCGGCCCGGACGGTGAACGCGGCCGTGTGGACCTTTCCCTCGTGCTTGAAGTCGAGGAACAGGCGGTAGGAACCGGCACTGGGCGCCGTGGCCGTGAACGAGATGTCCGGGCCGGGCCTGGTGCTGCCGTCGCCGGGTTCGCCGTTCGGGTGGACATGGAGGTAGGCGAGATCGCCGGAGCGCAGGGCGACCAGGTGGCCGTATGCGCCGAGGTAGGGCTGGAGGTCGGTGACGGGCTTGCCGGCCTGGGAGACCTTCAGTTTCAGTTCACTCGCCTTGCCCGGGCGCAGGGCGCCGGCCAGCTTGACCGCGTAGCCGCTGGTCCTGGCCGTGCCGCTCGGTGCGGGCAGTTCCTTCGGCCGGTACGGGCCGGAAGCGGCGAGGTCCGCGCCGAGGGTGAGGTTCCGGGCGTCCTTCTTCGCCGGGGTGAAGTCGGCGAAGACGCGGTAGCCGCCCGCGCGGGGCAGGTCGACGGGGGTGCTCCAGGTGCCGTCGGCGGCGCGGGTCGGGTGCAGGTGGCGGTAGGTGACCAGGTCGCGTGAGGCCACGATGAGGTGGAGCTCCTTCTCGTGTTCGCGCTCGTAGGCGGTGACGGCACGGCCGCTGCCGTCCCGGACGGTGAAGCGCAGGTCGGCCCTCTGCCCGGCGGTGACCCGCGGGGTCTCGAGGTCGAGGGTGTAGCCGTCCTCGGAGATCTGGAGTCCGCCGACCGGGGGTGTCTCGTGTCCGGCGTGGCCGCCGCTCTCCTCCGGCTCCGGTGCGGGCCGGGTGTGCTCGTCCTCGTGTTTCGGCGGGGTGTCGGCGACGACGGGGTCGATGCCCTGGCCGACGCCGTAGGCCGTGCCGAACGTCGCGGCCAGCGCGGCGGCGAAGGCGGTGATCCTCAGTCCGGTGTTCATGGCCGTCGGCTCCTTCAGATACCGGGCCTTCCGCTCGGATGCGGGGCCTCCATGCAGTTCACCATACCCCTGGGGGGTACCAAGTCAAGTCATTCTCACGCTTGCATCCTATACCCCTCAGGGGTATACATGAACTCGGTGAAGGGATACCCCCGCCCCGTATTCTTCGCAGCACACAGAGGAGGCACCCCATGCCCGCCACCACCTACGCCGTCGCCGGAATGTCCTGCGGTCACTGCAAGGCCACGCTGACCAAGGCCATCGGCGAGCTGGACGGCGTCAGCGGCGTCGACGTCGATCTCGGCACCGGACACGTCACCGTCACCAGTGCCGCCGAGCCCGACGACGCCGTGATCGCGGAGACCGTCGACGAGGCCGGCTACGAGCTGACCGGGCGGGTCTGACCATGGCCACCGGGACGATCGGCACCGGCGCCGAAGTGGAGCTCGCCATCGGAGGCATGACCTGTGCCTCCTGCGCGGCGCGCATCGAGAAGAAGCTCAACCGCATGGACGGGGTCACCGCCACCGTCAACTACGCGACGGAGAAGGCGAAGGTCAGCTACTCCGGTGACGTCTCGGTCGGGGATCTGATCGCCACCGTCGAGGCGACCGGGTACACCGCCCAGGAACCGGCACCGCCCGAGCGGAACACCGAGCCCGAGGAGACCGACGAACTCCGTCCGCTGCGCGAGCGGCTGGTCACGGCCGTGGTGCTGGCGGTTCCCGTCGTGGCCATGGCCATGATCCCGGCGCTGCAGTTCGAGTACTGGCAGTGGCTGTCTCTCACGCTGGCCGCGCCTGTCGTGACCTACGCGGCGTGGCCCTTCCACAAGGCGGCCTTCACCAACGCGCGGCACGGCGCGGCCACCATGGACACGCTGATCTCGGTGGGCACCTCGGCCGCGTTCCTGTGGTCGCTGTGGGCGCTGTTCTTCGGCACCGCGGGCACGCCGGGCATGACGCACCCCTTCGAGCTGACCATCGAGCGCACGGACGGCGCCGGGAACATCTACCTGGAGGCCGCCGCGGGCGTGACGGCCTTCCTGCTGGCCGGGCGGCACTTCGAGGCCCGTGCGAAGCGCAAGGCGGGGGCGGCGCTGCGGGCGCTGCTGGAGCTGGGCGCGAAGGACGTCACCGTGCTGCGGGCCGACGGCAGTGAACAGACCGTGCCTGTCACGGAGTTGAGGGTCGGTGACCGTTTCCTGGTCCGGCCCGGCGAAAAGATCGCCACCGACGGGACGGTCGTCGAGGGCTCCTCCGCCGTCGATGCCTCGATGCTCACCGGCGAGTCCGTGCCGGTGGAGGTCGGAACCGGCGTCCCGGTCACGGGCGCCACGATCAACGTCGGTGGGCGGCTCGTCGTGCGCGCCACACGGGTCGGTGCCGACACCCAGCTGGCCCGCATGGCCCGGCTGGTGGAGGACGCGCAGAACGGCAAGGCCGCCGCGCAGCGGCTCGCGGACCGGATCTCCGCCGTGTTCGTGCCGGTCGTGATCGCCCTCGCGCTGGGCACGCTGGGCTTCTGGCTCGGCAACGGCTCCGGTCTGACGGCCGCCTTCACCGCCGCGGTCGCCGTCCTCGTCATCGCCTGCCCGTGTGCCCTCGGCCTGGCCACGCCGACCGCGCTGATGGTCGGCACCGGACGGGGCGCCCAGCTCGGCATCCTCATCAAGGGCCCGGAGGTCCTGGAGTCCACACGCCGGGTCGACACCGTCGTCCTCGACAAGACCGGCACCGTCACCACCGGCCGTATGACCCTGCTGGCCGTGCACACCGCCGAGGGCACCGACGAGGCCGAGGTGCTGCGGCTGGCCGGGGCACTGGAGCACTCCTCCGAGCACCCGATCGCCCGTGCCGTCGCCGACGGGGCGCTGGAGAAGCTGGGCGGCGCGCTGCCCACGCCGGAGGACTTCGCCAATGTGCCCGGGCTCGGCGTCCAGGGCGTCGTCGAGGGCCACGCCGTGCTCGTCGGGCGGGAGCGGCTGCTGGCCGACTGGGCGATGGAGCTGCCGGAGAGCCTGACCCATGCCAGGGCGGCGGCCGAGGGCGCCGGGCGCACCGCCATCGCGGTCGCCTGGGACGGTGAGGCGCGTGCGGTGCTGGAGGTCGCCGACGCGGTGAAGGAGACGAGCGCGGAGGCGGTCGGCCGGCTGCGTGCTCTCGGTCTGACCCCCATCCTGCTGACCGGCGACAACGAGGCGGTGGCCCGGTCGGTCGCCCGCGAGGTCGGTATCGCTCCGGAGGATGTCGTCGCCGAGGTGCTCCCGCAGGAGAAGGTCGAGGTCGTCAAGCGGCTCCAGGCCGAGGGCCGTTCGGTGGCGATGGTCGGCGACGGTGTCAACGACGCGGCGGCCCTCGCCCAGGCCGATCTCGGACTGGCCATGGGCACCGGGACGGATGCCGCGATCGAGGCCGGGGACCTGACCCTCGTGCGGGGCGACCTGCGGGCCGCGGCGGACGCCATCCGCCTCTCCCGCCGCACCCTGGGCACCATCCGCTCGAATCTGTTCTGGGCCTTCGCCTACAACGTGGCGGCCCTGCCGCTGGCCGCGGCCGGACTGCTCACGCCGATGATCGCCGGGGCGGCCATGGCCTTCTCCTCGGTCTTCGTCGTCGGCAACTCGCTGCGGCTGCGCACGTTCCGCGCCGCGGGCTGAGGCGGTCTGGAGTCAGCGGTTGCGCCACACCAGCGTGTAGCGCCAGAACAGGCGGCGGCGCAGGCGGGCACCGGGCAGGACGGTCCGGGCCTCGCGGACGATCTCCCGGGAGGTCATGCCCGCCGGACGTGTGCGGGCCGTCATCGAGACCGGGTGAGGCGCCGGGCGACCCCGGTTCTTGAGCAGGGCCATGACGAGGTTGAGCGGTATGGACGCGAACGAGAGCAGGTGGTCGGCGGGCGTCCGCTCCCGGGACACACCGACGATGACCAGAGTGCCGCCGGGGGCCAGACGGTCGCGGAAGGCTTCGAGTGCCCGGGTGAACGGCAGGTGGTGGACCACGGCGACGCAGGTGATGACGTCGTACGGACCGTCGGGAAGCCCGGCCGGCGCGTCGGCCACCGCGTACGTCACCGGGACCGCCGTGGGGGTCAGCTCTCGTGCCCGGGCCGTGATCGCCGGGTCGGCATCGACCCCGTGCACCCGCTCGGCGCGGGTGGCCAGCAGCCGGGCGAGATCGCCGCTGCCACATCCCACGTCCAGGGCGCTCCCGACACGCCTGGGGAGCCGCCGCAGGATCCAGCGGTGGAAGTGGGCGTTGTGGTCCCAGGGATGGGCGGCGTGGAAACGTTCGAGTGCGCGCAGGACCCCGCGTGACAGGGACGTCATGCCCTCAGTACAGCAGACGGGTTCAGTGGCCCGACATGGGCACTCAGCGGGTACCGGCCCGCGGGGGCGCCGAGCGTGCGCCCGGCATGAGCCGGTACCTTGCTGGGGAAAGGCCACTGCGGGGAGAAGCACATGACCGATCCGACGATCACAGACGCGGACGCCCCCCGTCCGCTGCCGAGCGGAGGGAAGCCCGCGAGCGGACCCGGCCGGCTCCTGGCCGCCGTACTCGGCGATCTCAGGGCCGTGGACGGAGCGCTGTACGCGGCGGTGGCCGCCACCCCCACGCCCACCCTCGACCGGACGCTGCGCCATCTGTCGCACGCGGCCGACCACTCCAAGATCTCGTTCGGCATCGCCGCCACCCTGGCGCTGGGCGGGAAGCGTCCACGCCGGGCCGCGCTCGTCGGCGTCGGGGCGATCGCCGTCGCGTCGGCCTCCGCCAACCTGCTCGGCAAGCGCCTGGTGCGCCGGGCCCGGCCGGACCGGGAGGCGGCCCGGGTGACGGTGGACCGGCATGTCCGGATGCCCACGTCGGCCTCGTTCCCGTCCGGGCACACGGCGTCGGCGGTCGCGTTCGCCACCGCCGTCGGTGTGGTCCTGCCGCCCGCCGCAGTGCCGCTCGGGGCGCTGGCGAGCGCCGTCGGCTACTCCCGCATCCACACGGGCGTGCACTATCCGGGCGACGTGGCCGCCGGCGCGGTCCTCGGCATCGCGAGCGCCGCAGCGGCCCTGGCCGCGGCAGCGGCCACTCCGTCGGCGCGGACTCAGGCGCTCCTGACGGCGGCCCGTTCGTGGCCGCGGATCAGCATCGGTTCCGCAGGCCGTTGAGGCCGTCGGCCTGCGGATCTGCATCGGTTCCGCAGGCCGTTGAGGCGGTCGGCCGGGCGTGAGGCTTGCCGCCCCGCGCCCGGCTTCCGAGCGACCGGCAGGCCCTCAGCCGAAGGCCTTCACCGCCTGGTAGTACGTCCACGCCGTGCTGTCGCAGGCGTTCTTCGTGCCGCCGGTGTAGGCCGCGCAGATCCGCTTGAGGTCCTCGTGGAAGGCGCTGTCGAGACGGGACTTGTCGGCACTGAAGGTGCCCGCGGCCTTGTAGTTGCGGTAGCCGAAGTCGTGGCGGGCGCAGGACATCGAGAAGGGGAAGCCGAACGGGTTGTCCGGCGACGAGGAGCAGTAGTCGGTCGACCAGTCGAAGGCGTACGCGGCCCAGGCGGCCTGGTTCGCGCGGGCGGCTGCCCAGGTGTTGTAACTCGACGCACTGGTCTGCGTCCAGCTCGCGAGCACCTGGGGCTTGTCGGCGGGGGCGGCACTCGCGAGGGTCGCGGTGCCGACGACGGTGACGAGGGACAGGGTTGAGGCGGCAAGACCGGTGGCGAGTCTTCGGTGCATCCCACACCTCCATGAGGCCGCGGCCCGCCGATCGAGCCGCAGGTCCATGACAAGAGGATGACCACCTCCTCGGGGTGCTCACACCTGAGGTGCCCCAATGGCCCCTTAATTCTTGGCTATTGAACGAGAACGGCGGCCGACCGGCGTACGTCGACGGCCGTGAGCGCGAGGGCCAGCGGTCCCGGCGCCAGGAAGGCCAGGGGCAGCAGCATCCAGGCGCACAGCGCGGCCGTAGCCACGGCGAGCAGGACCAGCGCGCTGCCGCCCACGTCCGCCACGGCGTCCCGGGCGGCCGCGCGCAACGCCGCGCGCCAGTCGGTGAGCGACTCGGGGCGTCCGCAGGCCCGCAGGCCGACGACCGCCGCGCAGGCGCCGATGGCGGCGGCGGCGACCGCGAACATCGGCGCCCCCGGCAGCCCGGCCCCGGCCAGCGTTAGGTCGGCCGCGAGCAGCAGCAGACCCGCCAGCGCGGCCCCTCCCGCCAGCAGGTCACCGGCCCGGAGCCGCCGCCGCAGCAGGACGAAGTACCTCCCCGCCGTGACGGGCCGGTCCTGTCCCGCGCCGCGCAGTACCGCACAGGCCGTCGACAGCGCGGCCGGTGCGGTCACCAGCGGCAGACAGGCCGCCGCCGTGGCCAGGCCGACGCTCAGCACGTCGGCGAACAGGGCCATGCGCGGCCCGAACACTTCACCGTCCCCACGTGTCGGCATCCCGCTCACCCCTTGACTCCGGAGCTGGCCATGCCCTCCACCAGGAAGCGCTGGAAGGCGAGGAAGAACAGCACGATCGGCAGCAGCGCGATCACCGACAACGCGAACATCGGGCCGAACGCGGAGGTGCTGGAGGCGTCCACGAAGGAGCGCAGCGCGAGGGTGATCGTGAACTTGTCCGGGTCGAAGAGGTAGATGAGCTGCGTGAAGAAGTCGTTCCAGGTCCAGATGAAGGTGAAGATGGCCGTGGTGATCAGGGCCGGCCGGGTGAGCGGCAGCACGACCTGGAAGAAGCTGCGGAAGGGACCGCAGCCGTCGATCCGGGCCGCCTCCTCCAGCTCGCGCGGCAGGCCGCGCATGAACTGCACGATGAGGAACACGAAGAACGCCTCGGTGGCGAGGAACTTCGGCAGGATCAGCGGCCAGTAGGTGTTCACCAGACCGAGCTGGTTGAAGATGATGTACTGCGGGATCAGCACCGCGTGGTGCGGCAGCATGATCGTGGCGATCATGAAGGCGAACAGCGGCCCGCGGAAGCGGAACCTGAGGCGGGCGAAGGCGTAGGCGGCGAGCGAGCAGCTGATGACGTTGCCGAGGACCGCGCCGCCCGCGATCAGCAGGGAGTTGCCGAGGAGCCGCCAGATGGAGACGTCGTTGACGCCGTCCAGGGCGGTGGAGTAGTTCGACCACTCCAGGCGGCTGGGCAGCAGGTTGAGGCTCGCGATGACCTCGTCGGCGGGCTTGAGCGAGGTGGCCAGCAGCCACGCCAGCGGGTACAGCATGACCAGCAGCGCGGCCAGGCAGCCGAGGTGCACGGCGACACGGCCCCAGCGAACGGGCCTGTGTGTAACGGTCGTAGAGGTCATCGGTCCCCCTCGGAGGCGTAGAAGACCCAGGATCGCGAGGTACGGAACAGCACCGCCGTGACGATGCCGATCACGACGAGCAGCACCCAGGCCATGGCGGAGGCGTAGCCCATATGGGAGGCGACGAAGCCTCGGTCGTAGAGGTACATGGTGTAGACGAGGGTCGAGTCGGCCGGACCGCCCTTGCCCGCGCTGACCGCGAAGGCGGGCGTGAACACCTGGAATGCCTGGATGGTCTGCAGGACCAGGTTGAAGAACAGCACCGGGGACAGCATCGGCACGGTGACCGACAGGAACTGCCGCCACTTGCTCGCCCCGTCCACCGCCGCCGCCTCGTACAGCTCGGCGGGGATCTGCTGGAGCCCGGCGAGGAAGATGACCATCGGCGCGCCGAACTGCCACACCGTCAGCAGCGCGACGGCCAGCAGCGCGTAGCCGGGCTTGTTGACCCAGCCGCCGGTGCCGAACAGGTTGTCCACCGTGCCGCCGTCGTTGAAGACCGCCCGCCAGACCAGGGCGATGGACATCGACGCGCCGAGCAGAGAGGGCGCGTAGAAGGCGGAGCGGTAGAAGCCCTTGCCGCGCTTCATGCCCTTCAGGGCCAGCGCCACGGCGAGGGCGAGGGCCAGTTGCAGGGGCACGGCGATGACGACGTACGTCACCGTCGTCACGACCGAGCGCCAGTAGCGCGGGTCCTCGGTGAACATCTGCACGTAGTTGCGCAGACCGACCCACTTCGGCGGGTTGAACAGGTCGTAGTCGGTGAACGACAGGTACAGCGACACGGCCATCGGCAGCAGCGTCAGGACGGTCGCGCCGAGCACCCACGGGGACAGGAACACCCAGGCGGCGCCCTCGCGTTCGCGCTTGGGGCGGCGCTTCGGGGCGGAGGCGGGGGCGGGCTTCGCCTCCGGGGGGATCGCGGTGGTGGTCATGACCTCAGCTCCGCCTTCGCCTCGGTGACGTAGTTCTCGGCCGCCTCGCGGGGCGACATGCGCGCGTAGGACACCTGGTCGTAGTCGCGCTGGAAGGTGGACTGCAGTGCGTTGTCGCCCGAGGGCGGCGCCTGGGGCGGGTCCTTGAGCTTTCCGTCGAGGGACGTCTGGAAGTCGGCGATGGTCTTGTCGAAGTCCTTCAGCTCCGGGCCGACCGCGTCGCGGATGGTCTCGTTGACGGGTATGCCGCGGCTCGCGCCGAGGATCTTCGCGGCCTGCCGGTCGTTGATCATGAAGTCGACCAGTTGTGCCGCTTCCTTGGGGTGACCGGTGTTGGCCGAGACGCCGAGGAACATGGACGGCTTGAAGTACTGGCCGGGTGTGCCGTCCTCGCCGGACGGCATGGGGGCGAGGGCAACGCCGGTCGGGACGAGGGCGAGGAAACCGCTCGCCGGGGCGTCCCAGTTGGCGTCGGTGACGGACTTGCCGCGCCCCAGAGGGGTGTTCTCGACGGAACCGTCGAGCTGTGTGGTCTGCTCGGCGGGCGAGACGGCGCCCTCGCGGCGCAGCCCGTCGGTGAAGGTCCACCAGCGGGTGAGGTCGCCGGCGGTGAAGCCGAGACGGCCGTCCTCGGTGTAGAGAGCCTTGCCCCTGCCGCGCAGCCAGACCTCGAAGGAGTCCTCGCTCCAGCCGGGGTCGGTCGCCCCGGGCTTGCCGGTCTTCTTCGCCAAGGCGCGCATGGTGTCGGCCCACTGGCTCCAGGTCCAGCTCTCGCCGGGGAGCGGGACGCCCGACTTCTTCCAGGTCGCGACGTCGTAGACGACGGTCTCGGTGCCGCGGCCCTGCGGGATCGCGTACTGGACGTCGTCCACGCGGCCGGTGCCGAGCAGTCCCTGGTCGATCTCGGAGGTGCGCAGTACGGACTTCTGCTTCGCCAGGTCGAGCAGCACACCGCCGGAGGCGTACTGGTCGATCTGGCGGTAGTCCAGCTGCATCACGTCCGGCGCGTCACCGCCGGCGGCCTGGGTGGCGAGCTTCTGCTTGTAGGCGTCGTAGCCGGAGAACGACGTCGTCACGTCGATGTTCGGGTGCTGTTTCTCGAACAGCGCGACGGCCTGCTCGGTGCGTTCCGCGCGGTCGGGGTTGCCCCACCACGTGTAGCGCAGCACGACCTTGCCGCCACCGACGGTTTCCCCGGGTCCTGAACAGCCTGCCAGCACGGCGCACAGTGCCAGTGCGGCGGCCGACGCGCAGAACCCCTTTGTCCTGTGTGTGGGCATGCCGAGGTCACCTCTCCTCTCCTCGGGTTTTCTGTTGGCCCCCCTCGGCCTGTTGCCCCCCTCGGCCCTCTTGCTCGGTTACTCGCCCTGGTAAGGCAGCGTCGTACCGGGCAGGTTGTACTCGTCCCGGCGGCCGCACATGCCGAAGCCGCCGAGCCGGGTGGGCGCGGCCTCGTGGGCGGTGGCCTCGCCGAGATGGACGGGCTCACCCGCCTCCAGCGCGTCGAGCTGGGCGCCGGTGCCTTCGGCGGTGGCCAGCGCACCCGCCCGCCACAGCTCGCGCCAGGTGGGCACCTTGTCGCGCACGAGACGGGCGGCGGCCCGCTGGAACTCCAGGTACGGGCCGCTGTCGCCTGCGTCGAGGGCCTCGCGCAGGACGAGGTAGCCCTCGACGGCGAGGTCCCTGCGGCGCCGGGCGGCCGCTGCCGTCTCCGGTCCCGTGCCGGGCGGCAGCTTCGCGGCGGCGGCGTACTTCTCGGGGTCGGCGAGCACCTCGGGCGGGAAGGTGAACACGGCGTCACCGGCCTCGGGCAGGCCGCTGTTCTGCATCAGCACGGTGATGCGCAGGTCGCCGCCCTGCACCATGCGGTGCACGGTGCCCGGTGTGAACCAGGCGATGGAGCCGGCCGCGAGGGGGATGTCCCGGTAGCCGTCGGGGCTCAGCGTCTGGACCGCGCCCCGGCCGCCGGTGACGACGTACGCCTCGGTGCACACCAGGTGCAGATGCGGGCTGCCGCCGCAGACGCCGTCGGCGGCCTCCCAGTCGTAGGCGCTCAGATGGGACAGGCCGACCGCGCCGGGCAGCGGGTGCGGCAGGGCGGGCTTCGGGTCGCTCACCACGGCAGGCCCTCCAGGTACGTGCCGACCCGGTCGCGGTCCCAGGCGCCGTCGGCGACGACCAGCCGGTAGCGGTAGGCGAAGGACTCGCCCGGCGGGAGCTCGAACTCCTCGAAGAACGCCCAGGAGAAGGCGACGGTCGGGATGGGCTCGGAGCGGACGAACCAGTGCGACTCGTGGATCGCGGACTTCTCGTCGAGGTTCTCGGGGGCGTGCGCGAAGACGAGGGTGGAGTGGCCGTCGACGTCGTCGTGCTCGGTGGTGAAGGCGAGCCACGGACCCTGGGTGCCCATCAGCTTGCCGGCATCGGCGTCGGTGTCCGGGGCGAATGCCGTGCCGCCGGTGAAGTCCCGCGGGCCGCGCCACTGGAGTCCGGTGTAGCCGGCCATCTCACGGCCCGCGGTGGTCGGGGAGCCGAAGGCCAGCGGCTCGGAACGCGTGTTGGTGAGGCGGATCGACCAGTCCAGGGCCCAGGCGCCGGTCTCCTCGTCCACCGAGTGGACGGTCAGGCCGCGTACCTCGCGCGCCCACTCCTCGCCGCCGTTCTCGATCCAGGTGAGCTCCTCGGTGAAGGCGAGGCGGTCGTCCTCGACGGTGAAGCCGGAGAAGCCGTCGTGCCGCATCGAGCCGACGCGCTCGGGCAGGGGCAGATACCCCTGGCCGTGGACGTAGCAGTTGCCGCCCCAGAAGTTCTGGCCGGACAGATGGCTCGCGGTCATCTGCAGGCCCTTGTGCCAGCGGTGGTCGTTGGGGCGGTAGCCGGTGACCGTGCGGCCGGACAGGGTGCGCACGGGATGGGCGTACGGCTTGCGGGCCTCGAACGGATCCGGGTCGGGGCGGTAGACGTAGCGGAGGATCTCCGTGCCATTGGCCGCCGTGACAGCGATGTCCTCGCCGTGCGTGTGGGTGACTCGGATGGTCATGCGCGCTCCTTGGGGGCCCAGTCGGGGTACTCGCCGTGCATCGCCTCGTAGAAGGGGTCGCCGGGGCCGATCTCCCCCGCCCGCACGGAGCGGCCGGTGAACGCCGCCTTGTACAGGGCGGCGGCGAACTCGAGGGTGGCACGGGCGTCCTGGCCGCTGCCCGGTGGTCGGGTCCCGGTGTCGTAGGCGTCGAGGAGCGCGCCGAGCTGGGCCGTGTGCGAGCTGGGCACGTCGTTCGCGGGGGTGCGCCAGGCGGTGGCGCGGTCGGAGGCGACGTGCGGGGCCGGGGTGTAGGCCCAGCTGTCGTTGCTGTGGCCGTACAGGTGGGTGAGCTCGATCGTGGCGTCCGCGCAGTCGACGCGGATGCGGCTCACCTCGTCCGGGGACAGCACGCTGTTCACGACGGTCGCGAGAGCGCCGCCGCGGAAGCGCACCAGCGCTGTGGAGACGTCCTCGCTCTCGGTGTCGTGGACGAGCCGGGCCGCCATCGCCTGGATCTCCTCCCACTCGCCGAGCAGGTGCAGCAGCAGGTCGTACTGGTGGATGCCGTGGCCCATGGTCGGGCCGCCGCCCTCGCTGGCCCACTTGCCGCGCCACGGCACCGCGTAGTACGCGGCGTCCCGGTGCCAGGTGGTCTGGCAGTGCGCGACCAGCGGGGCGCCCAGCTCGCCGCTGGTGATCAGCTCGCGGGCGTGCACGGCGCCGGAGCCGTACCGGTGCTGGAAGACGACCGCCGCGTACGCCCCGGAGGCCTCCTCGGCGGCGGCGATCTCGTCGTACTCGGCGAGCGACAGGGTGAGCGGCTTCTCGCACAGCACCCAGGCGCCCGCCTTGAGCGCGGCCACCGTCTGCTCCCGGTGCAGGGAGGGCGGTGTCCCGATCAGGAGCAGGTCGGGGCGTACGGCGTCCAGCATCGCGTCCACCGAGGTGTACCCGGCGACCTGGTCGCCGGCCAGCTCGCGGAAGGTGTCGAGCCGTTCCTGGTCCACGTCGACGGCGGCTACCAGTTCCACCCGGTCGGAGTGGGCCCGCAGCGCGGGCAGATGGCTCCCGCTGACGATGGCTCCGGTGCCGACGACGGCCACGCGGCGGCGGGTGGGAGACCCTGGGGACACGGACATGCGGCGCTCCTCGGACAACCGGTGGAATGGCGCTTGGAAAGCGCTTGCACTCGGAAGGTGACCCTAGGCGCGGGACCATGTCTGGACAACCCCCCTGCGGCGACCTGCACAAGGTCTGCGCGAGCGTTCTCCCAGCTTGGGGCCTGGATTCCGATTTTCGTCGGCCTCACGGAAACGGCGTTCCCCCGTCTGTCCGCTGGGGTTGACCCCACCACGAACCGGCTGCCAGCCGGAGTGATCGGGAAGCGGCCCGCCCCTACCGTTCTGTCGCACCACATCCCCCTCGGCATGTCCACGTCGGACCGCCGAGGGACAGTCGCGACAGAGAGGACAGCCCCGTGCTCCGCTTATCCCGCTCCCCGGGATCTGTGAGAAGGGCCGCCCTGGCCCTGACGACCGCCGCTCTCGCCCTCACCGCACTGCCCGCCACGGCGACGGCCCGCCCGGCCGGGACGGCCCCCGACCCGCTCGCCCGCTACCACCACCAGCGCCTCGTCTGGAAGAGCTGCGTGCTCGGTCCTCAGGACACGACCGGCAAGGAGCTGCGGCAGGCGGGCGCCCGCTGCACCGACGTGACGGTGCCGCTGGACTACTCGGACCCCGGCGGCCGCACGATCACCGTCGCGATATCCCGGATCCGTGCCACCGACACCGATCGCCGCGTCGGGCCGCTGCTGCTCAACGGCGGCGGCCCCGGCGGGCCGTCGCTCGGCGACCCCCCGTGGGTGCGCAAGGCGATGAAGGACGTCGCCGCACGCTACGACGTGGTGGGCGTCGACCCCCGATTCATCGGCCGCAGCACACCGCTGGACTGCCGCTGGCCGACCGGCTCGGCGTGGCGCGGGGCGGGGGCGGACCGGGCCGGCTTCGACCGCATGACCGCGTTCGCGAAGGAGCTCGCCGAGCGCTGCCGCGGCAACGCGGGCGATGTCCTGCCCCACGCCACGACCCGCAACACCGCGCGCGACATGGACGTCGTCCGGGCCGCGCTGGGCGAGCGGCGGATCTCCTACCTGGGCTACTCGTACGGCAGCTACCTCGGCGAGGTGTACACCACCATGTTCCCCGGCCGCACGGACCGGGTCGTCCTGGACGGTGTGATCGACCCGGACCGCTACGGGCCGAGGCTGCTGCGGGGCGTCGAGCGGGCCAACCGGCACGCGCTGGAGGGGTGGGCGTCCTGGGCCGCCGCACGCGAGGCGACCTACGGGCTGGGCGGGACACGGGGCGAGGTACTGGCCGCCGTGGACCGCGTCCGGAAGACCTCTGCCCGCACGCCCCTGCGGCTCGGCGACCACCGGCTGGACGAGCACGTGATGCCCATGGTCGTCTTCAACGGCCTCTCCCAGCACAACGACGCCGCCTACGGTGACTTCGCGCAGGGCGTGCGGGACATGCTGCGGGCGTCTCAGGGGCAGCGGGTCACACCGTCCCCCTGGCTCGCCGGGGTGCTCGAGTTCACGCTCACGGGCGCCGACTCCCCCTACGGCAGCGCGCAGACGGCGATCCTGTGCGGCGACGGCACCGCGCCTCGTGACCCGGAGGTCTACTGGCGCGACGTCCAGCGCGGCCGGGCGCAGGACCCGCTGTTCGCGCCCGTCACGCACAACATCAACCCGTGCGCGTTCTGGGACCGGCCGCGCGAGCGCCCGACCACGATCCGCGACGACCTGCCCGCCCTCCTCGTCAACGCCACCGGGGACCCGCGCACCGACCACGAGGGCGCCAGGACGGTGCGCGGCACGTGGCCCTCCTCGCGCCTGGTCACGCTGAGCGGGGCCGATCAGCACGCGGTGTACGGCGTCTACGGCGAGCCGTGCGTCGACGACACGGTCAACGCGTACCTCGCGACGGGCCGCCTGCCGGCGAAGGACGTCGACTGCGCCGCACGGTAGGAACTCGCTGCTCGGGCGGTTCTCGGGCCGATGGGTGCCAATCTGCGGCTCGTCGAGGCGCGGTGGGTCCAAGGGCCTGTTGTGACGCTGGCCCGTGTCCGCAAGGTCCCGTCGTCCGCCCGGAAGGCGGGGCCCGCGGCGTCGTGGGGGCACCTCCCGGTCGAGCGCAGCCGAGACTGGGGGAGCGTGCTCTCGGCGTGCCGGACGGAATCCCTCCTATTGGATCCCGGTGAGGCGAGTGGGGGGAGGTGCCAGGCGTCCCGGGACAGCACACCTAGGCGCGTACCTCGCCCCCCGGCCGGAGCGCGGTGGGGCCGCGGAAGCGGTAGCGGCGTTCGGGGCGGCCCGCCACGCCGTAGCGCAGGGAGACCTCCACGCGGCCGACGGTGTGGAAGTGCTCCAGGTAGCGGCGGGCGCTCACGCGGGAGACGCCGGTCAGGGCGGCGCACTCGCTGGCGGACAGGGTGCCGTCCGTCTCGCGCAGGGCCCGCTCGACCAGCTCGGCGGTCTCCACGCTCATGCCCTTGGGCAGGGCGGCGACGGGCGTAGCCCCTCCGGCGGCTCCGGCAAGCACTCGGTCGACGTCGGCCTGGCTGCGCACGACCGTGCCGAGCAGCCGGCCGCGCCGTTCGGCGTAGCGCTCCAACCGGGCGCGCAGCTCCTCGGACTCGAACGGTTTGAGGAGGTAGTCGACGACCCCGTGCCGGACGGCACCGCGGACCGTCTCGGCCTCCCGGGCGGCGCTGACGACCATGACGTCGCAGTCGTGGCCCGCGGAACGCAGCCGGGGGATGACGTCGAGGCCGAAGATGTCCGGCAGGTGCAGGTCGAGCAGCACGAGGTCGGGGCGCAGCGCGTCGGCGGCGGTGACGGCCTGTGCGCCGGAACCGGCGACGCCGACGACGCGGAAGGAGTCGACGCGCTCGACGAAGGCGCGGTGGACCTTGGCCACCATGAAGTCGTCGTCGACCACGAGGACGTCGATCGTGCCGGTGCCGGCGGATGTGCGGGGCTCGCTGGTCATCGGGTCGCTCCTTCCGTGCCGGGGCCGCCCATCATGGCGCCCACCTGCGGTGAGGGAAAGAGATGTGCACGGGTGCGGTCCACGGGGCCGGGGGTGCGCACGGCTGTTCCGGCGACCGCAAAGACCAAAACATCCGTTGGTTCCGCAAGAGAGACAGCCGTCGGCGCCCGGGGCAGCATGTGGCCCACGTCACCCTCCCCCACAGGGCCTTTACCTACCCGCATCGACGTACCGACAGGTGGTGGCACTCGTGCGCCTGCGCACTCCCCTGGCCCTGCTCGGGGCCGCCGTGCTCGTGCTCGTCGGACCGCCGCTGCTGACCACCGGCAGCGGCACCGAGACCGGCACACAGATCCCGGGCCTGCGTTTCATGGTCCCCAACACGCCCGGCGGCGGCTACGACATCACGGCCCGTACGGCCGCGAAGAACGCCGAGGACGCCGCACTGACCCACAACATCGAGGTGTTCAACCTGCCCGGCGCGGGCGGCACCGTCGGCCTGAGCCGGCTGGTGAGCGAGCACGGCAACGGCAAGCTCGCCATGTCCATGGGCCTCGGGGTCGTGGGCGCCGTCCGTTCCAACGACGCGCCGAAGACGCTCGGCGACACCACACCGATCGCCCGGCTCACCGAGGAGCAGGACGTCGTCGTGGTCGCCAAGGACTCCCCGTACAAGACGATCGACGACCTGATCGGCGCCTGGAAGGAGAACCCGGGCAAGCTCCCGGTCGGCGGCGGTTCGTCGCCCGGCGGACCCGACCATCTCGCGCCGATGCTGATGGCGCGGGCCGCCGGTATCCCGCCGAAGCAGGTCAACTACATCCCCTTCGACGGCGGCGGCGAACTGCTCGCCTCCATCCTCGGCAACAAGGTCGCCTTCGGTGTCTCCGGTGTCGGCGAGTATCTGGACCAGATCAAGGCGGGCGAGCTGCGCCTCCTCGCGGTCACCGGCCCGAAGCGGGTCGACGGGCTGGACGGGCCCACGCTGAAGGAGGCCGGCTACGACGTGAACTTCACCAACTGGCGCGGCATCGTCGCCCCGCCCGGCCTCACCGACGGCGAGCGGGACAAGCTCGTGCGGCTCGTCGAGGAGCTGCACGGCTCCGACGAGTGGCGGAAGTCCATGAAGCAGAACGGCTGGGACGACGCCTTCCTCACCGGTGACAAGTTCGGCGCGTTCCTCGACGCCGAGGACAAGCGCGTGGTTTCGGTGCTGAAGGAGCTGGGACTGTGACGACGCAGACCGACATTCCCCCCGCCGAGACCGGCGGCGAACGGCGCTCGTGGCTGCGCGAGCACTCCGAACTCGGCGTGTGTGTGCTGCTGCTGGCACTGGGCGTGCTCGTCCTGACCGACGCGCTCACCATGGACGTCGACATCGCCCAGCGCGGTCCCGTCGGCCCGAAGACCGTGCCGATCGTGGTCGGCGCCGGGCTGCTGGTGATCGCCGCGTTGCTCGCCGTGGACGTCCTGCGCGGCGGCCGGGGGCAGGCCGAGACCGGCGAGGACGTCGACCTGTCCGAGCCCGCCGACTGGCGCACGGTGCTGCTGCTCGCCGGAGTGTTCCTCGGCGCGGCCGTCCTCATCGAGCCGCTCGGCTTCCCCATAGCGGGCGCGCTGCTCTTCTGGGGCGCCGCGTTCGCGCTCGGCAGCCGCAGGCTCGACCGCGATCCGCTCATCGCGGCCGGGCTGACCCTCGTCACCTACACCGTGTTCAACAATCTGCTCGGAGTGCCCCTGCCCGGCGGTCCGCTGATGGGAGTGCTGTGACATGGATGCCTTCAACTCCCTTCTGGACGGCTTCGGTACGGCCCTCACGCCGATCAATCTCCTCTGGGCCGTCATCGGTGTGCTGCTCGGCACGGCGATCGGCGTACTGCCGGGCATCGGCCCGGCGATGGCGGTCGCGCTGCTGCTGCCGGTGACGTACGGGCTCGACCCGATCGGCGCGTTCATCATGTTCGCCGGCATCTACTACGGCGCGATGTTCGGCGGTTCGACCACCTCCATCCTGCTCAACACGCCCGGTGAGAGCGCGGCGGTGGTGGCGGCCATGGAGGGCAACCCCATGGCCAAGTCCGGGCGCGGCGCCCAGGCCCTCGCGGCGGCCGCCGTCGGGCACTTCGCGGGCGGCCTGATCGGCACGCTCCTTCTCGTGGCGCTCGCGCCGACGGTCGCCAAGCTGGCCGTGGACATCGGCGCGCCGGACTACTTCGCCATCATGGTGCTGGCGTTCATCGCGGTGACGTCGGTGCTGGGCTCGTCCCGCATCCGTGGCCTCGCCTCCCTGCTCATCGGCCTCACCCTGGGCCTGGTGGGCCTGGACCAGATGACCGGCCAGCAGCGCCTGACCTTCGGCTCGCTCCAACTGGCCGACGGCATCGACGTGGTGATCGTCGCGGTCGGTCTCTTCGCGATCGGCGAGGCCCTGTGGGTCGCGGCGCATCTGCGGCGCAGGCCGCCCGAGCCGATCCCGGTGGGCCGCCCGTGGCTGGGGCGCGGCGATGTGAACCGGACCTGGAAGTCGTGGCTGCGCGGGCCGTTCATCGGCTTCCCGTTCGGCGCGATCCCGGCGGGCGGCGCGGAGATCCCGACCTTCCTGTCGTACGTGACGGAGAAGCGCCTGTCCAAGCACAAGGACGAGTGGGGCAAGGGCGCCATCGAGGGCGTCGCGGGGCCGGAGTCGGCGGCGTCGGCATCGGCGGCGGGCACCCTGGTGTCGATGCTGACCCTGGGCCTGCCGACCACGGCGGTCGCGGCCGTCATGCTGGCCGCCTTCCAGCAGTACGGCATCCAGCCCGGGCCGCTGCTCTTCGAGCGCGAACCCGACCTGGTGTGGGGCCTGATCGCCTCCCTGTTCGTCGGCATGGTGCTGCTGCTCGCGCTCAACCTCCCGCTGGCGCCGGTGTGGGCGAAGCTGCTGCGCATTCCGCGGCCGTACCTGTACGCCGGGATCATGTTCTTCGCGGCGGTCGGCGCGTACGCGGTCGGCGGCGAGGTGATCGACCTGGTGATCCTGCTGATCATCGGCCTGATCGGCTTCGGCATGCGCCGCTACGGCCTGCCGGTGCTGCCCGCGGTCATCGGCGTCATCCTCGGCCCGAACGCCGAGCAGCAGCTGCGGCGCGCCCTGCAGATCAGTGACGGCAGCGTGTCCGGTCTGGTCAACACGCCGTTCGCGGTGACCGTGTACGCGGTGATCCTGGTCCTGCTGGCCTGGCCGCTGCTGAAGAAGGCGGTGACGCGGGGGCGCGTGGAGGCCTGAGACGCTTCAAGGCCTGAGGGCGTGGCTCATCCGAGCCACGCCCTCTCGGCATCTCTCACGGCGCGACCGACTCCCGAGTGCCGTCCGGGAACCGGATCTCCACTCCCCCGTCGGCCCCGGCCCGTACCCGGGTCCCCTCGACCACGGCGTGCCTCGCGGGGTCGGCGCTGAGCACGACCAGCGTCACCAGGAGGTGGGTGCCGCCGGGGTGGGACGGCAGCGTCAGGAGCGGTGTCGCGGAGTGGTGCCCGTACGCGTTGGCGCCCACCGCCGCTACGACGGTGCCCTCGTCGTCGCTCCAGCCGTGCAGGCCGACGAGCGCGCTGGTCAGACCGTCCGTGCGCCGGGCGCGTGCCCAGCCGGGGCCGGTCCGGGCCGTCGGCGGTGCGGTGTCGTCGGCCACGGCCCAGCCTCCCTCGCGCACGGGCGTGCCGGGGGGCGCGTCGACGCGGTGCACCCGGACCTCCCAGGGGCCGTGCACCACGCTGACCGTCTCGATGCGGTGCCCTGCGCCACTGCCCGGGAGCAGGGCCCGGTGCCAGGAGGCGGCATGACCGCCCTCGACGCCGAGGGGGTGGATACGACCGCGCGGGGTCGGTGTGCCGTCGGGGGCGAGCAGGGCGATGTGGTTGTCGGGGCCCGGGTGCGGAGCCGTAGGGGTCTCGGGGGCCGTGGCGCTGGAGTAGGCGAACCGGGCGTAGTGCGGACTGTCCTCGGCCGTTGCCGGTGGGGGCGGCAGGCGGTCGCTGCCGTGGTTGACGAGCCGTACGATCCCGTCGGTCGCGGTGGAGTGCAGCAGCCAGCCCGGGGCGGGTAACGCGTGGCGTAGGTCGGCCGATTCGACCGGGCCGGGTTCCTCGGTCGCGGTCCACACCGGGTGGTCGGCGGGCAGGAGCAGGCCGAGGAAGGCCTTGCTCGCCCAGTACGGGGAGGCCGGGCCCGAGTACCGCTGGGTGACGGGGAGGAAGGGCCCGTACCAGCCGAGCGTGAGCAGCCCGTGCTCGTCGGGCACGCCCCGCTCGGCGAAGTGCCTCAGCGCGCCGGAGGCGAGGCGGCGGGTGCGGCCGGGCGGCAGCGGAGTGGCGTCGGCGAGAACACCCGCCCACAGGGGCGCGGTCGTCGCGAAGCGATAGGTGAGCGAGCGGCCCTGGTGGACGGGGGCCCCGTCGGCGCCGAAGAAGTGCTGGTGGTCGTGGAGGAACGACCGCAGGCGTGCCCGGTGGGCCGCCACCGGCCCCGGGTCGGCGCGCGGTCCCGCGATACGGGCCCAGAGCACCGGATACAGGTGCAGGGCCCAGGCGTTGTAGTAGTCGAACTTGCGGCCGTCGCCGTCGGTGTACCAGCCGTCGCCCCGGTACCAGTCCTCCAGGCGGGCCAGCCCGGCGTCGATCTCGCGGCGGCTGTGCGGGGCGCCGACGGAGGCGAGGAACTCCTCGGTGATGACCTGGAACAGCCGCCAGTTGGAATCGTTCACCACCGCTCCGACGAAGCCGCCCAGCCAGTCGGCGATCCGTTGCCGTACGCGGTCGTCGAGCCGGTCCCAGATCCACGGGCGGGTCTCGTGCAGGGCGATCGCGAGGGACGCGGCCTCGACCATGGGCTGGCCCCGGTCCGTGATGGGCGGCCAGCGGTCGGGGCCGTGCGGGTCGGTGCCGGCCGCCAGCCCGGCCGCGTACCGCTCGATGAGTCCCGGCTGCTGTCCGCCCGAACCGGCGATACGGAAGGCCGCCAGCAGAAAGGAGCGGGCGAAGCCCTCGAGACCGTCCGACCAGGGCCCGGAGTGGCTGGGCGGTCCGGGGAGCCGGTACTGGGCCAGGCCCGGGGAGGCGTACGGCAGCAGGGCGTCCAGGAGGCGGTCGGCGATCGCCTCCCAGTGGGCGCGGGTCCAGCCGGTGACGGGCGAGGCCAGCGGGTCGGGGGGTGGCAGCTGGGGAAGGTGGGGGAGGTGCGTCGGGTCAGGGAGCGACACGTGCGGCGCGCTCATGCGGGTGCGGTTCCTCCGTTGGTCACAGGGCACGCCCGGGCGGGGGCGCGCCGACACTGTCGCGGACGACGATGTGGGTGCCGAGCAGATGGTGGGCCCCGGCGGCGTGCTCGGGGTCGCGCAGCGCGATGCGTACGGCGGCGCGGCCGAGTTCCTCCGCGGGGGTGCGGACGGTGGTGAGGGGCGGGTTGAAGTCCTCGGCGAGCGGGATGTCGTTGTAGCCGACGACGGAGATGTCACGGGGGACGCTCAGCCCGCTGTCGGCGATCGCGCGCAGGGCACCGGCGGCGACCATGTCGTCGCCGGCGAAGACGGCGGTGAACTCCCGTGTCCGCTTGAGGAGTTCGGTCATGGCCCGGTGTCCGGCGGCGCGGCCGAGTCCGCAGTCGACGACGTGGGCGGCCTCGGGCGGCAGCCCGTGCTCGGCGAGGGCGGCCCGGTAGCCGGCGACGCGGGCGTCGAGGGCGGTGTTGCCGGGCAGTCCGCCGAGGAAGACGATCCCGCGGTGCCCGGCCGAGAGCAGATGGGCGGTGACGGCGCGGGCCCCGGCCTCGTTGTCGAACTCGACGACGAGCGCCGGGATCTCCGGGTCGGGCGCAGGCCGGCCGCAGAGCACGAGCCGGGCTCCGGAGGAGTCCAGGGCATGGGCGTAGTGGGCGACGCGCTCGCGGTAGGCGTCGTCCTCGACGACTCCGCCGACCAGGATCACCAGCCGGGCGCCCTCCTCCCGCATGAGCTGCACGAACTCCATCTCACGCTGGGCGTCCCCGCCGGTGGCGCCGACCACGCAGAGCCAGCCGCGGTCGGCGGCCTCCGCCTCCACGCCCTCGGCGACCTGGGCGTAGAAGGGGCTGGTGACCTGGCGGACCACGACGGCGGCCATCTTGCGGCCGCCGCCCACCAGGGCGCGGGCGTGCGCGTTGGCCACGTAGTCGAGGTCGCGGGCCGCGCGCAGGACCCGGGCCCGGGTCGCGGCGGGCACCGGGTGGTTGCCGCTGAGCGCGCGGGAGGCGGTGGCCGTCGACACGCCCGCCCGCTCGGCGACCTCGCGGATCGTGACCCGCCCCTTGGACACCATGTCGTTCCCCATCCCCCGCGTCTCCTCTTCCGCCCACCGCTGTTCAGGTGTTGGCCGCGTAGTCCTTCGCGTATTCCTCGGCCATTCTGTCGCCGCCCCGGCTCCGCCACTTCTTCACCGTCGCGTCCCACTCGGACAGCGGCAGCCGCCCGGCGATGATCCCGGTGGCGGTGTCGTCGAGAAGGGTCTGGAGGGTGGCGCCCTGGGCATTGTGCGTCGTGGACTGAAGCCCGAACGCGGCGTTGCGGACGGCGTGCGGTACGACCTTCCGCTGCCAGGTGTGCAGGGCGCGCACGGCATCGGGCATGCCGGGCACGAACAGCACCTGGGGTCCTTCGGCGAGGTACTTCAGCGGCAGGTTGGTGTTGTTCTCCACCTCGCCGAGCTTGGTGTACTCGGGCGAGCCGTCCTTGGCGCGGGTGAAGTGGACGCCTTCGACGCCGTAGTGGACGAGTTCCCACTCCTCGCTGCCGAAGGGCGCGGCGAGGTAGTCGAGGATGCGCAGCAGCAGTTCGACGCGCTCCTTCTTGGCCTTCTTCAGGATGGTGTAGCCGAAGGAGCGGCGGGCGGCGACGATTCCGCCGGGCTCGCCGCCGACGCTGTACGGGAGGGCGGCCGCCGGGCTCATCTTGCCCTCGGACTCACGGTACTTGGGCAGGTAGGCGCCGAACCCGTCCTGCATGGAGCCGACGGTGCCGTTGTAGTAGAGGGTCGTCAGGTCGATCTGCGAGATGGACGTGGCGTCGGGGTGGTAGGAGCCGTTCTTGCGCAGCTGTGCCCGGAAGGCGATCGACGCCTTGTAGCGTTCGTCGGCCGCCGCCGGGAGGAAGATGCCGTTCTCGGTGACGGCCCAGCTCTGGGGCGCGTTGTGGGCGGCGGAGTGGTAGCCGTTGCCGAACCCTGACTGGGCGGCGGCGCCCAGCATGTACGTCTTCCCGCGCGTGCCCCGCCGCGCCACGGCGGTGAAGTCCTCGGCGGTCCAGCCCTCCTTCATGCCCGCGTCGGCGAACATGTCCTGGTTGATCCACAGGGTCGAACCGGGCAGCGGGCGCTCCAGGGGAATGCCGTAGACGCGGCCGCCGACGCGGCCCATGTCGCGCCAGGCGTGGGTGGGGATGTTGGCGAGGTTCGGGTAGTCGGCGATCGCGTCGCCGGACAGGTAGGGCGTGAGGTCCTGGGCGCGCCGCTGCACGAACTGCGCCTCGCGGGGCAGGGTGAAGCCGGAGAACATGTTGATGATGTCGGGCAGGGCTCCGGCGTCGCCCGCCATGACCGTCGCCATCTTCTTCTGGTAGTCGGCCTGGGAGATGATCGTGTACTCGATCTTCACGCCGAGGGCCTTCTCCACGGCCGCCCAGAACCGGTTGGCGGAGGCGGGCTTGGGCGGAGTACCGAACGAGACGGTCATGACACGGACGGTGGAGCCGTCGCCCGGGGTGCGGGAGACGGACTTGACCAGGTCGGAGGGGTAGGACGTGTATCCGGCCTGGACGCCCTCCTCGGTGGGGGCGAGGTCGGGCTTCGGGCCGGTGGCGGGACGGTGGGCCGGCCAGGGGGCGAGCTTCTTCCCGGCGTTGGAGACGTCGCCGTCGCCGGATCCCGAGGAGCAGGCGGTCAGCAGACCGGGGACGGAGACGGCGGCACCACCGGCGGCCACGGTACGCAGCAGGGTGCGTCGGGACATGCTGGGCATGGGTGAATCACCTCGTGTCGGCTTGGGTCAGCTCTTGATGGCGCCGGTGAGCACGCCCTTGGTGAAGTACTTCTGCAGGAACGGGTAGACCAGCAGGATCGGCACGGTGGCGATCACGAGCACCGCCATCTGCACGGTCTGCGGAGCGGTGACGGTGGCTTCGCCGGTGGTCGCGTCGGTGAGTCCGGCCCCGGCCACCACATAGGTGCGCAGGACCTGCTGGAGCGGCCAGTGGTCGCTCTCCAGGTACAGCGAGGCGTAGAACCAGGAGTTCCAGTAGGCGACGGCGTAGAACAGGCCGACGACGGCGAGTGCGGCCTTGGACAGCGGCAGCACCACCGACACCAGCACCCGCCAGTCCCCCGCCCCGTCCAGCCGGGCCGCCTCGTACAGCTCCTCGGGGATCGACTGGAAGAAGCCGCGCAGCACGACCAGGTTGAACACGTTGACCAGGACGGGCAGCACGAGCGAGGCGTACGAGTCGAGCAGGCCGAGTTCCTTGACGAGCAGGAAGCTCGGGATCATGCCGGGCGGGAAGAGGAACGTGAACAGCACCAGCAGCAGCACGGGTTTGCCGCCGAAGACCCCCGGGCGGGACAGCGCGTAGGCCAAGGTCACCGTGCAGGCGAGGCTGAGCAGGGTGCCCGCGATCGTCACGCCCGCGCTGACGCCGAGGGCGTGGGTGACGATGCCGCCGTCGAAGATGTCGCGGTAGGCGTCGAGCGTGGGCTCGGTGGGCCACAGCACCCAGCCGCCGTTGTCGACGACCTCCTGGGTGGAGGCCAGGGACGTCGACACGATCACCAGGAACGGCACGCACACCAGCAGCACAACCGCGGCCAGGGCGAGCGCCTTCGCGGTCTGGGTGAGCGGCCGGGGTTTCTCCATCCAGCCGGGCCGGGCGGACGCGCTCACCTGTAGACCCCCTGTTCGCCGAGGCGATGGGCGACCTTGTTGGCCGCGTAGACGAGCAGGGCGCCGACGAGCCCCTTGAACAGGCCCGCGGCCGCCGCGAAGCCGTAGTCGCCGCCGACGATGCCCTGGTAGTAGACGAAGGTGTCGATGACCTCGGCGGTCTGTGGTCCGACCGCGTCGCGTTGCAGCAGCATCTGCTCGAAGCCGACGGAGAGGATGTCGCCGAGCCGCATGATGAGCAGCAGCACGACGACCGGGCGGATGGCGGGCAGGGTGACGTGCCAGAAACGCCGCCAGGGTCCGGCGCCGTCGATGGCTGCCGCCTCGTACTGCTGCTCGTCGACCTGGGCGAGCGCGGCGAGGAAGATGATCGTGCCCCAGCCGGCGTCCTTCCAGATGACCTGGGCGACGACGAGCGGCCGGAAGGCGTCCGGGTTGCCGATGATGTCGACGGTGTGCAGACCGGCCCCGCTCAGGCCGCTGTTGAGCAGGCCGGTGTCCCCGAGCAGTTGCTGGAACAGCGCGACGACGATCACCCACGAGATGAAGTGCGGCAGATACGCCACCGACTGCACGAACCGGCGCACCGAGCTCCAGGTGAGGGTGTGCAGCAGCAGGGCGAGACCGAGCGGCACCGGGAAGTAGAAGACCAGCTGGAGGACGGCGATCCAGAGGGTGTTGAGGACCGAGTCCCAGAACGCCGCGTCCTCGAACATGCGCTGGAAGTTGCCCAGACCCACCCAGGGGCTGCCCAGGAGGCCGTCGAACGGCACGTACTCCTTGAACGCGATGACGTTGCCGGCGAGGGCGCCGTAGTGGAACAGCAGGAAGTAGGCGACACCGGGCAACATGAGCAGGAACAGTGCCCGGCTCTGAAAACCTTTACGCTTGCGCTGCACCCCGTCGGAACCACGGCGGGAGGGACTCACTCCCTCTACACCTGCTCGTTCCCGTAAGTCAGTTGCCACGGCTCCCCCTCACCTCGGCGTGTCCGGTGAAGGAAAGTTAAAACGCTTTCACAACGCGGTCAACACTTCTGACACGGCCGGGACTTCACGCCCCACGTCACGCCTTCACGCTGAGAGCAGCCCCCGGCCGAACCAGTCGGAGGACGAGCGCACGGCGGGCAGGACGAAGAAGTAGCCGCCACCGGTCGGGGAGATGTAGTCACGCTGTTCGTCCTCGTCGTGGAAGTCCTCGCAGCCTGGGCCACGGCAAGACCGACCGAAGCCTCCGGTGGCGGCCGGCGTGGACCCGGCTGCGGGCGGCAGCGGTCCCGCGTACGACGCCACGCTGGCGGCCTGGGCCTTCGACCGTGTGCTCGCCCGGCCATCGGGCCCGACCACCGGGCCGTCGTCGCCCCGGCCGAGAGGAACTGGACCAGGCTCTCTCCGGCCTCGACGGCCTATCCCTGGACCGGCTCGTCTACGACGCCCCCTACCGCTGGGTCGGCGTGCCGGGCCCGCCCTCGAGCGGTGTCCCGCACGCCCGACCTCTTGACGCGTCAATGACAACAATGGCTTGATGTCATGGGAGCGCTCCCACCTCGCCCAGGGAAGGGACCACCATGCGCAGAACCCGCCGCTCGTCCCCTCACTTACGGATCGTCACGGTTCTCGGCCTCCTGGCCACCCTGCTCCTCCCCCTCGGCCTGACCGTCGCACCCCGCGCGACGGCCGCCCCGGCCGCTGACCCCGTGCGCGTCATGCCGCTCGGCGACTCGATCACCGGCTCGCCGGGCTGCTGGCGAGCGGTGTTGTGGAACCGGCTCGTGAACAGCGGATACACGGAGATCGACTTCGTCGGCACCCTCCCCACGCAGGGGTGCGGACAGGCGCACGACGGCGACAACGAGGGTCACGGCGGCGAGTTGGTGACGAACGTCGCCGACCAGAACCTGCTGCCGGGGAGGCTGGCCTCCACCCGCCCGGACATCGTTGTCATGCACTTCGGCACGAACGACGTGTGGAGCAGCATCGCCCCCGACCGCATCCTCGCCGCCTACACCAAGCTCGTGTCGCAGATGAGGGCCTCCGATCCGGACATGCGGATCCTCGTCGCGCAGCTCATCCCGATGAACCCGAGCAGTTGCGCGGCCTGCGCGCAGCGCGTCGTCGACTTCAACGCGCGGATTCCGGCCTGGGCCCGGGCGACCAGCACCGACCGCTCCCCGGTCACCGTGGTCGACCAGTGGACGGGCTTCAGCACGGCCGGCGACACCTATGACGGTGTGCACCCCAACGCCTCCGGCGACGACAAGATCGCCGCCCGCTGGTACCCGGCCCTGGCGGCCGTCCTCGACGCGGGCGTCCCGCAGGACCCAGGCGACCCCGGTGACCCGGGCGAGGACCCCGCGGCCTGCACCGCCCGCTTCCGGGCCGTCTCCTCCTGGCAGGGCGGCTACCAGGGCGAGGTGACGGTGACGAACACGTCCGCCGCCGCAGCCTCGGGCTGGACCGCGACCGTCGTACCGGCGGGCGGCGCGCGTCTCACCCAGGTCTGGAACGGCACCCACACGACGGCCGCCGACGGCACGGCCACCGTCACGAACGCGGCGTGGAACGGCGCGCTGGCCCCCGGCGCGAGCGCCACGTTCGGTTTCGTCGCCACCGCCCCGGCAACGGCCGGCGCCCCGGCGGCGACTGTCACCTGCACGGCGAAGACACCGGCCGAGTGACAGCCGGCGCGGACCAAGGCCCGACTCCCCCTCCCCTCCCCCCTACTGGAGCCGCCATGAGATCCCGCACAGCCTCCGTCCCCCGCATGGCCGGCGTGGCCGCCGCCCTCCTGGGACTCCTGCTCTCCTTCCTCTCGCTCAGCACACCGGCACAGGCCGCCCCCACTGGATTCCGCATCGAGAACGGCCGTCTCCTGGAAGCCTCCGGGAACGACTTCGTGATGCGCGGCGTCAACCACGCCCACACCTGGTACCCGGGCGAGACGCAGTCGCTGGCCGACGTCAAGGCGCTGGGCGCCAACACCGTCCGCGTC
This sequence comes from Streptomyces violaceus, assembly GCF_036014075.1. Taxonomy (NCBI): domain Bacteria; kingdom Bacillati; phylum Actinomycetota; class Actinomycetes; order Kitasatosporales; family Streptomycetaceae; genus Streptomyces; species Streptomyces violaceus. The sequence goes on along the minus strand of NZ_CP107911.1, from coordinate 8,139,114 downwards.
GTCCTCTCCGACGGCCACCGCTGGACCAAGAACAGCGCGCAGGACGTGGCCGGCGTCATCGCCCAGTGCAAGGCCAACCGGCTCATCTGCGTGCTGGAGGTGCACGACACCACCGGCTACGGAGAGGAAGCCGCGGCCGGGACCCTCGACCACGCGGCCGACTACTGGATCGGCCTGAAAGAGGTGCTCACCGGCCAAGAGGACTACGTCATCATCAACATCGGCAACGAGCCCTGGGGCAACACCGATCCCGCAGGGTGGACCGATCCCACCATCGCCGCCGTCAAGAAGCTGCGCGGCGCCGGATTCGCGCACACGATCATGGTGGACGCGCCCAATTGGGGCCAGGACTGGCAAGGCGTCATGCGCGACAACGCCAAGTCGGTCTACAACGCCGACCCCACCGGCAACCTGATCTTCTCGATCCACATGTACAGCGTCTACGACACCGCCCAGGAGATCACCGACTATCTGAACGCCTTCGTCAACGCCAAACTGCCCATCCTCATCGGTGAGTTCGGAGGCCCGGCCGACCAGTACGGCGACCCGGACGAGGACACCATGATGGCCGTCGCCCAACAGCTACGGCTCGGCTACCTGGCCTGGTCCTGGAGCGGCAACACCGACCCGGTCCTCGACCTGGCGATCGAGTTCGACCGCACCCGGCTCAGCTCCTGGGGCCAGCGCGTCTTCAACGGCGCCAACGGCATCGCCGCCACCTCGAAGGAAGCCACCGTCTACTCCTCGGGCGGCGGCGACACGACTCCCCCGACCGCTCCCGGCACACCGACCGCCTCGGAGGTGACCTCGTCATCCGTGAAGCTGGCCTGGGCCGCCGCCACCGACGCGACCGGGGTCACGGGCTATGACGTCGTCCGGGTCAGCGGCGCGACCGAGACCGCCGCCACCACCACGACCGGCACCTCCGCCACCGTCACCGGCCTCGCCCCGTCCACGCCCCACACCTTCGCCGTCTACGCCCGTGACGCCGCGGGCAACCGCTCGCCCCGCTCGGCCACGGTGACGGTCACGACCTCCCCCGGCGGCTCACCGTCGTCCTGCGGCGTCGGCTACCGGGTGACGAGCAGCTGGCCCGGCGGCTTCCAGGGCGAGATCGTCCTCCGCAACACCGGCACCTCGGCGATCAACGGCTGGACGCTGCGCTGGGCCTTCCCGGACAGCCAGCGCATCACCAACCTCTGGGGCGGTACGGCGACGCAGAGCGGCTCCGAGGTCAGCGTCGCGGCCGCCTCGTACACCGCGACGGTCCCCGCCTCGGGCTCGGTCACCCTCGGCTTCACGGCCACCCGGTCGGCCGCGAACCCCAGTCCCACGGCGTTCACGCTGAACGGCGCGACCTGCTCGGTGAGCTGACGCGCCGCGTGCGACGGTGCCGGCGCGCTTCCCGGCGTCCGGCGCGGCGGCACCGTCGCCGTGGCTGTGATCCATACGACATCGCACCGGAAAGCGGTTTACGCGGCCTCGCAGTGGTGAGGCGGCGGGGATGTCTCATCGGCACCCCACTGCCGTAACTCCGGCAAGACGCGCCCGCACCCGTTCCGGTTCCCCCCACCGTGCGCGGGGGGCGTGATGAGCGAGGACACCCTGCGCATGCGCGCCGTCGCGCCGGCCGACGGCGGGCGGGGGCGGAAGGACGCGTCCGAGGCGGCCGCCCCCGCGCAGCGGTCCGGGCAGCGGGACGCCTTCTTCGACAACGCCAAGTACCTGGCGATCGTGCTGGTGGCCATGGGGCACTCCTGGGAGCCGTTGCGGGACGGCAGCCGGGCGGCGAGCGCGCTGTACATGGTGGTGTACGCCTTCCACATGCCGGCGTTCATCATCATCTCCGGCTACTTCTCGCGCTCCTTCGACGCCGGCCCGGGCCGCATCAGGCGTCTGATCACCGGGCTCGCCATTCCGTATGTCGTCTTCGAGACGGCGTACACCCTGTTCACCCGGTGGACCGACCAGGAGCCCGACCGGCCGATCAGTCTGCTGGACCCGCTGTACCTGACCTGGTTCCTGGCGGCGCTGTTCATCTGGCGGCTGACCACGCCGGTGTGGCGGCATGTGCGGTGGCCGCTGCCGGTCGCCCTTGTCATCGCCATGCTGGCGACGCTCTCGCCGTCCGTCGGCAACGACCTCGACCTGCAGCGCACCCTGCAGTTCCTGCCGTACTTCGTCCTCGGCCTGTGCCTGAAGCCGGAGCACTTCCGGCTGGTGCGCCGGCGCAAGGTGCGCATCCTCGCCGTGCCGGTCTTCGCCGCCGCGGTCGCCGTGGCCTACTGGGCGGTGCCGCGGATGACCGGCGCCTGGTTCTACCACCGCGACAGCGCGGAGGAGCTTGCCGCGCCCTCCTGGTCCGGGCCCGTCATGACGCTGGTGATCTTCGGCTGCTCGCTCGTCCTGGTGGCCTGCTTCCTCTCCTGGGTGCCCGGGCGCCGGGCGTGGTTCACGGTGCTGGGCGCGGGCACGCTGTACGGCTATCTGCTGCACGGTTTCGTCGCCCAGGGGTCCAAGTTCTGGGGCTGGTACGAGCCGGAGTGGGTCCACCGGCCCCTGGGCCAGCTCGTCGTCACGGCCGTCGCGGCCGTCGTCGTGACCGCGCTGTGCACCCCGCCGGTACGGCGACTGTTCCGCTGGGTGATGGAGCCCGAGATGGCGTGGGCCTTCCGCCGGGACGCCCGCGATCAGGCCCGCGAACGGAACGCCGTACGCGAGTGACGCCCGGCGCCTCGCCCACGGGGGTGCCGTTCGGATCAGCTCGGATCAGGCCGCGGAGCGTGGTGCGGTGCGAGGTGCCGTGCCAGCGTCGCGGACCCGGGGTGATCCAACGACCCCCTAGCCGTCCTGCGTGAGCCGAACCAGCAGAACACCGGGCGTGCGCGGGACCGACACCGTCAGTCCGTCCCCGTCCCCGTCCCAGGTGGCCCGGCCCGTCTCCGGGGAGGACGGGTGCAGGACGTCCGCGCGGACGGTCCGGCCCGCCAGGTGCCGGAGGGGGACGCGGAGTTCGGCCGGTCCGCCGCGGCGCCAGACCGAGATGTAGGCCGTGCGGTCGCCGGGGACCTTGAGGCCGAGGGCCAGCCACTCGTCCGTCCAGCCGGGCAGGCCGAGCGGCCAGAAGGGCAGGGCCTGTGCGAGGTCGCCGCGGATCGACTTGTAGACCGCGACCGCGTCCCGTACGAGGGCCAGTTGAGGTTCCGGCATGCGGTTCAGATGGCCGGAGAGGTGGATGCGGCCCAGTAGGGCCCCGCCCAGGGTCCAGGAGATCAGGTCGTCGTCGAAGCCGGGCTGCGGGTAGGCCCAGACGGCGCCCTGCTCGGGCGGAACCGCGGTCGGGGCGGCGGCGGCGATGGGCGCGTAGCGCAGCGGGTCCTGCTGGTCGCTGGTGGACTGGAGCTGGGCGACGGCCAGGGTGGCCCCGTCCATGCGCATGCCGCCCGAGGCGCAGTTCTCGACGACGAGGCCGGGGTGCCGGTCCAGTACGGCGGACAGCCAGTCCAGGTAGGCGTGGGCGTGGCCGAGCAGCCCTGCTCCCGGCGCCAGGTCGCCGGAGGCCTGCGTGCCCGGGTCGACCACGATGTTGTAGTCCAGCTTGAGGTAACCCACGCCCCAGTCGCCGACGATGCGGTCGACCGTCTTGTCCAGGTGGGCGCGGGCGGCCGGATGCCGCAGGTCGAGCTGGTGGCGGCCCTGTTCGGTCAGACGCACGCCGTCGCGCTGGAAGAACGCCTCGGCGGGCAGCTCGGCCGCGACCGGGCTGCGTACCCCGACGACCTCCGGCTCCAGCCACAGCCCGGGCACCATGCCGCGCTCCCGGATCCGGTCCAGGACCGCCTGGATGCCGCCGTCGGGGAAGCGGCGCGGCGAGGCCTGCCAGGCGCCGACGCTGTCCCACCAGCCCCGGGTGTCGTCGTCGTACCAGCCCGAGTCGATGCAGAAGTACTCCGCGCCGGCGTCGGCGGCGGCGTCGATCAGCGGCAGCAGTTTGGCCGTGGTCGGGTCGCCCATGAGGGTGTTCATGTAGTCGTTGAAGACGACGGGGAGGGCGGTGTGGTCCGGGTGCGGGCGGCGGATCGCCCGGCGGTAGGAGGTCAGGGCGCCCATCGCCGCGTCGAGGTCGGAGCCGAGCGCGAGGGCCCCGTGCACGGTGGTGAACTCCTCGCCCTGTTCGAGGCGGACCCGCCACTGGTGTTCCGCGTCCGTGGGGCCGTTCAGCGCCAGGTACGTGCCGTGTGCACGTTGTCCGAGGTCCCAGCGCCAGCCGGCCGGGGACTCCACCTGCCACACCCAGACCCGGCCGCCACCCCGCTCGGTCAGCGCCCCCATGGCCAGATGGCCGTCGGTCGGCCAGCTGCCGCGCCCGGTGAGAGCGAGGGCGGCCCGGCTGTCGTGCTCGTGGACGTCCATGTTGATGTCGGCGATGCCCGCGCGCAGCGGCTCGGCGTACCAACGGCACTCGGCGAGCCAGTCGTTGCGGGCCCGGTGTACGTCGAGGGCGTCAGGGGAGGGCAGGCCGCCGAGCAGCAGGCTGCTGACGGACTGGACGACCAGGGGCTCCCGGCCGGCGTTGCGGAGCCGGACGCGGGAGCGCAGGACGGGCAGGCCGGTGGGTGACGTCAGCTCGGCGAACGCCGTCAACCCGCTCTCGGGGTCGTGGAGTTCCACGGTCAGCCAGTCCCAGCCGTCGCGTCTGCCCGTGCGGTGGGCCCGGTAGGCGAGCCGTGCGCCGAAGGCCGTGCCGGTGAAGCGGGGGCCGGACCAGCCGCTGCCGTGGCCGAGGGCGGTGAGTTCCACGAGCGGGAGCGCCGGGTCCGGGGCGGCGGGGCGGTCGTCGTCGGGGTGGGTGAGCCGGACCAGCCGCAGGGTCCCGTCGGAGGCGACGGCGAACCGGGCCCGAAGGGCCTCATGTCCCCAAGTGAACTCGTCCTGCCGCTGGTTGGAGGCCATGTGCGCCGCATCCGCCGTGCCGGTCAAGGTGCTCCCCCTCCTGGCCCCGCCCCGTTCTCGGGGAGCGGAGGTCCGCGTGAATTACTCGTTACGGTCTCTTGACGACCCAAGTGTGACCGGTCACAATCCTCGCATGAATGTGACCGGTCACACAAGGCGCCCGGCGAGCATCAGGGACGTCGCGACCGCGGCGGGGGTCTCGTACCAGACGGTCTCGCGGGTGATCAACGGCCATCCGAGCGTCCGGCCGTCCACCCGGGAGCGGGTGCTCGCCGCCATCGACGAACTGGGCTTCCGCCGCAACGCGACCGCCCTCGCCCTGGCCAGCGGCCGCAGCCGGGCCGTGACCGTGCTCACCGCGAACACCACCCACTACGGCTACGCCTCGATCCTCCAGGGCATCGAGGAGGCCGCCCGCGCCGCGTCGTACGCGGTCGGGATCGGGGTCCTGGAGTCCGCCGACGACGCGGCCGTCGCCGCTGAGGTGCAGCGCGCTGCGGACGCGGGCGGCGGGCTCATCGTGATCGCCTACGATCCGGCCGGTGTACGGGCGCTGGGAGCCGTGCCATCAGCGCTGCCGGTCGTCGGCGTGGTCGAGACCCCGGCGAGCCCGCCCGGCGGCGACCGCCCGTGGGTCTGGACCGACGACCGTGAAGCCGCCTACCAGGCGACCCGGCATCTGCTCTCCCTCGGCCACGAGACCGTGCACTACGTCGCCATCCCGTCCAGCACCCGCCGCACCAGCGCCCGCACCAGCGGCTGGCGGCAGGCGCTGAAGGAGGCCGGCGCCCCGGAGCCCCGCCCCGTACAAAGCAGTTGGGGACCGGCGGGCGGTCACGCGGCGGGGCTGAAGCTGGCGGGCGACCCGTCCGTCACCGCGATCCTGTGCGGCAACGACGACCTCGCACTCGGCGTGCTGCGCGCCCTGCACGAGACCGGCCGCTCGGTGCCGGGCGACGTCAGCGTGGCCGGTTTCGACGACGCCCCGCACTCCGCCTTCCTCACGCCGTCCCTGACGACCGTACGCCTGGACTTCACCGGCCTCGGGCGGTCCGCGTTCGCCCTGCTGCACGGAGTGCTGGAGGAGTCGGCGCAGGTCGCCCCGCATCCCGTGTCCGTCCCTGAGCTGGTGGTGCGGGAGAGCTCGGGGCCACCGCCCACCGGTCGCTGAACACCTCTCACCCGCCCAGCAGTTGTGAGTCCCGCTTCCTGAACCTGAACCGCCTGCTCCGGAAAGGCTCGTGATGAAGAGAAGAGCTCTCCCCGCCCTGGCGCTGATATGCGCCGCCGGCCTGGCCGCCACCGCGTGCAGTGACCCGACCGCCGGGGACTCCGGCGACTCCGGTTCGGGCGGGAAGAAGGCGGAGGTCAACCCCACCGCCCGCCTCGACGGCGTGCAGCTGACCATGTGGACCGCGCAGAACACGGTCAACGCGCCCAAGCAGGTCATCGACGCCTTCGAGAAGGCCACCGGCGCCAAGGTCGACACCCAGGCGATCCCGGACCTCTACGAGCAGAACGTGCCGACGAAGCTGGCGTCCGGCGACCGCCCCGACCTGATGTTCTGGCAGCCGTCGATCTCCACCCTGCCGTTCGTCCAGCCGAAGCAGAATCTCCTGACCCTGGACGGGGAGCCGTGGGAGGCCAAGCTCGGGGGAACCGAGAAGTCGCTCGGCATGATCGACGGAAAGCGGTACGCGGCGATCGTCACCAGCCCCGCCATGCTCGGCGTCTACTACAACAAGGACGTCTTCCAGAAGGCCGGGCTGAGCGAGAAGGACTTCCCCACCTCCTACGACGAGCTGCTCGCCCTCGGCCACAAGGTCGTCGACAAGACCGACGCGGCCGCCTTCTACGAGGCCGGCGGCGACAAGTGGCCGCTCCAGTGGCAGATGCAGCTCCAGCTCACCGACCTCGACCAGCAGTGGTGGGCCGATCTGAACGCCGGCAAGAAGAAGTGGACCGACCCGGTCGTCGTCGGCGCCATCAAGAAGTACAAGGAGAAGCTGCTCGACGCCGGGCTCGCCCAGAAGAACTACCGGACGGGCACGTTCACCGGGCAGGCCGACTCGCTGTGGAAGGGCGAGGCCGGCATGGTCCTCAACGTCACCTCCTTCCAGAGCCAGTTGCAGGCCAAGTACTCCACCGCCGAGATCGACAAGAAGATCGGCTGGTTCCCGGTCGCCAACTCCTCGGCCACCGGCCTGTACTCCCCCGACCAGACCAACGGTGTCGTCGCCTTCAAGACCGGTGACGACAAGCGGCAGAACGCGGCCCGGCAGTTCCTCGCCTTCTGGCTCGGGCCGGACTACCCGGACTACATCAAGGCGATGAAGATCCCGTCCGTGCAGCCCTCCGTGCCCACCCCCGGCGGACTGCCCGGGACGTCCAAGGCCCAGGTGGCCGCCCTGCCGAAGGCCATCGGCGTCTTCCAGGCCAAGGCGATCGTCGCCCCGGACACCCACCTCTACCTGGCCGACATGATCTTCGACAAGAAGAGCCCGCAGCAGGTCGCGCAGGCGATCCAGGACCAGTTCGCGCAGGTGGCCAAGGCCCAGGGCGCACCAGGTTTCTGACGATGGCGGACACGGTCGTACGTACCAAGCCCGCGCCGGTCAGGGGCGCGCCGAAGAAGGTGGGGCGGCTGCCACGCGCGGCCGTGCACCACCCCTGGTGGTTCGCGCTGCCCGCGATCGTCGTCTTCGCGGGCTTCTTCCTGGTGCCGAACCTGCTCAACTTCTACTACCCGTTCACCAACTGGTCCTCGTACCACGCGGACATCGCCTTCACGGGCCTGGACAACTTCAAGACCATCGCCGACGACGGGTCGCTGCTGCGCGCGGTCCGTACGACCCTGGTGTACGCCCTGCTGGCGGCGCTGTTCCAGAACGGCTTCGGGCTCGTGCTGGCGCTGCTGCTGGAGGATGACAGCCGTTTCAACCGGTTCTTCCGTGCCGTCTTCTTCCTGCCGGTGCTGATCTCGGCACTCGCGACCGGCTACGTGTTCCAGGCGCTGCTCGATCAGGACGGAGCCGTCAACTCCCTGCTGGGCACGGACATTCCGTGGCTGGGCTCGACGACGTGGACGCTGGTGATCGTCACGCTCATCCACGGGTGGAAGTGGATGGGCCTGTCGATGCTGATCTATCTGGCCGGGCTCAAGGGCATCCCCGGCGAGATGCTGGAGGCCGCGAAGTGTGACGGGGCGGGGCCCTGGCGGACCTTCTGGTCGGTGCGCTGGCCCATGCTCGCGCCGGCCGTCACCTTCAACGTCACCACGGCGCTGATCGGTTCGATGAACACCTTCGACATCGTGCAGGCCACGACCGGCGGCGGTCCGGCGGCCTCCACGGAGGTCTTCAACATCTACATGTTCCGGATCTTCGGACAGGGCCTGTACGCCCAGGCCTCCGCGATGAGCCTCGTCCTCTTCCTGGTGGTCGTCGCCGTGGCGATCCCGCTGGTCGTGGGCCTCCGGCGAAGGGAGCAGCTCCTGTGACCGCGCTGTGGCGGTACGGCCGCCCTTCCCTCGTCGTCCTGCTCGCGGCGCTGGCCGTCGGTGTGCCGCTGTGGCTGGTCGCCGTCACCTCGGCCAAGCCGCAGGCCGAGGCGATCAAGCCGAACCTGGACCTGCCCGGGCGCTGGCAGCCCGCGAGCAACTACGCGGACGCCGTCAGCGAGGGCGAGATGCTGCGCGGCTTCCTCAACTCGCTGCTGGTCGTGGTGCCTTCGGTGGTCCTGGTGCTGATCCTGGGCGCGGGCGCCGCCTGGGTGTTCGCCCGCCGCAAGTCGAGGCTGGTCTCTGCGGCGTACGCGCTGTGCATCAGCGGACTGCTGCTGCCGCCCGCCGTCATCACCATCGTGATGGAGCTGCGGCAGATGGGGCTGGCCAACACCCGCCCCGGCATGATCGCCGTCTACACCGGCATGTACCTGTCGACGTCGATCTTCTTCATGACCGGCTTCATCCGCGCCATCCCCATGGAGCTGGAGGAGGCGGCCCGGATGGACGGAGCGAGCCCGTCACGCATCTTCTGGCGGATCGTCCTGCCGCTGCTCCGGCCGGTGATCGCCACCGCGACGATCATGGTGATGCTCTACGCCTGGAGCGACGTCTTCTACGCGTTCTTCGTCCTCGGCGGCGGAGACCGGGCGACCCTGCCGCTCAATCTCTACCAGGTCGCCAGCGCCCAGCTCTATCTCAACAACTGGCATCTCGTCTTCGCGTACGTCGTGGTGATGAGCCTGCCCATGGTCGCCGTATTCCTCGTCGGCCAGCGAAAGATCGTGTCCGGAATCACCAGTGGAGCCGTGAAGTGACTGGAGGTCCAGCAGCGTGATCACCCCCACCCGCACGAGAGCCCGTACGAGATCCCGTACCAGAACCGCACTGATAACAGCACTACTTGGAGCAGCCGCCATGGCAGGCACCCTCCCCGCGGCCGGTCCCGCCGCCGCGGCCGACCCACAGCGCCTCACCGTCGACCTCAAGAGCTCCGAGGGCCCGGTGATGCTGGGCGCCAACGGCTCGCTGTACGGGCTCAGCGACGACGGGGTGCCCAGCGACGCCGCGATGGCACCCCTGAAGATCACCAGCGTCTCGCAGAAGCCGGAGGGCGGTGCGCAGCACCCCAACGGCGACGCGCTCACCGTCTCCAAGTCGTTCTTCCGCAACGGCGGCGGCGAGATCAACGTGATGATGCAGGACATCTACGCCAAGTGGCCGTACGAGGACCTCGGCATCGACGACTACCTCCCCAAGGTCGACAAGATCGTCAAGGAGGTCTCGGCCGATCCGAACAGCGAACGCTTCGTCTACATCCCGTTCAACGAGCCCGACCAGATCTGGTACAAGCTCGACGTCCAGGACCAGGCCCAGTACGAGAAGAACCGCGACCGGTTCTTCAAGGACTGGAAGACGGTGTACCAGCGGATCCGCGCGATCGACCCGGACGCACGGATCGCCGGCCCCAACGAAGCCGCGTACCACACACGCCTGTTGAAGGACTTCCTCGCCTTCGCCAAGCGGGAGAACGTGCTGCCCCAGGTGATGACCTGGCACGAGCTCGGCTCCGGTTCGCTGCGCGACTTCCAGGCGCACTACGACAACTACCGCGCGCTGGAGCGCGAGGCGGGCATCGCCCCGCTGAAGATCAACATCGACGAGTACGCCAACCGCCGCGACCTGTCCGTGCCCGGGCAGCTCGTGCAGTGGGTGTCCATGTTCGAGCGCAACAAGGTGTACGCCAACATGGCCTACTGGGACGCCGCCGGCAATCTCAGCGGCCATGTGGTGCGCTCCAACATCCCCAACGGCGGCTGGTGGCTGTTCCGCTGGTACGCGGGCATGACCGGGAACACCGTGAAGGTGACGCCGCCGCAGCCCAACAGCATCGACACGCTCCAGGGCCTCGCCTCCCTCGACGCCTCCCGCCGCCAGGCGCAGGTGCTGCTCGGCGGCTCCGCCGCGGACTCGGACGTGGTCGTGCGGAACGTCCCGCGGTCGGTCTTCGGCCGTACGGTCACCGCGACGGTCGCCGAGGCCGCCTGGTCCGGTTACGAGGGTCAGCACGCGGCGCCGCGCGTCCTCGCGCGCACCAAGGTGAAGGTGGCGGACGACGGTTCGGTGACCGTTCCGCTGCGCGGCCTGCACAAGATGTCGGCCTACCGGATCGTCCTCACCCCCGGCGGCTCGGGCACCCCCTCCGCCGCGTCCGTCCCGTGGTCGGCGTCGTACGAGGCCGAGGACGCGGCCCTCACCGACGGCAAGGTGTACACGCAGGGCACCGTGCAGAACGCCAACGGCTACGCGGCCTCCGGCACCAAGGACGTCGGTTCGCTCAACCAGCCCGGCAGCAAGGCCGCCTTCACGGTGACGGTGCCGAAGGACGGCACGTACGACCTGGCGATCCTCTACGGCAACCAGTCCGGCGGCCCCGCCACGCAGAAGCTGTCGGTCGACGGCGGCGACCCGGTGACGGTCACCTACCCCTCCACCGAGAACTGGACGTACCGCGCCAAGAAGAACGTCGGCGTGCAACTGAAGGCGGGCACACACCAGTTGACCCTGTCCAAGGGCGACGCCGAGGTCACCCTCGACCGGATCGACCTGACTACCCGGACGGGCGCGGCCGCCGCGTCGTACGAGGCCACACTGGCGGACATCAGCGGCAAGCCGTCGTACGACTACTCGTCCTCGGCGGGGGTGGGCACGGGCGCCTTGGTCCTGCGCTCGGGTGACAAGGCGGTGTTCGACGTCTACGCCCCGCGCGACGGCTACTACACGGTGGCGCCACGGGCCTCGGCGGCGGTGAAGCTCGCGCTGCACGGAGAGACGGTCACGGCCACGCCCGGCCGCCCGCTGCGGCTCTACCTGGTCGCGGGCAACAACCGGATCGCGATGACGTCGAGCCACGCCGCCGTGCGCTGCCTCGACGTCTCCGGCGACGGCTCGGCCACCGGCGCCCTCTCCTACGAGGGTGCCTCGGCCACGCTCGCGGGCGGCGCCAAGCTCGTCGACTCCCCGCACGCGTCCGCCGGCTCGTACATCGGCTGGCTCGGCAACAGCTCCTCCGGCACCGCCGAGTTCACGGCGAACGCGCCCCGGGCCGGCCGCTATGTGCTGGTCGTCCACTACGCGCACAACGACCGCCGGGACAACGGCCACGCCTACAACACGGACATCATGTCCCGTACGGCGGACATCACGGTCGGAACCGCGGCGCCGGTGAAGGCCACCTTCAAGAACACCTGGAGCTTCGACGACTACTGGACGGTCGGAGTCCCCGTCGAACTGAAGAAGGGTGCCAACAAGGTGACGTTCGGCAACGCGAGCGCCTGGGCGCCGAACATCGACCGGATCGAGCTGGGACGGGTCGTGGACTGACCCGTCCGGTGACGGGAGACGGTCGCGAAGCAGTGCCGCGGTCCGCCACGGAGGCGGGCCGCGGCACCGCCGTGTCGGGGCGGCTTTCACACCCGCCGCGCCACACCCCTATGCTTCTACATGCTTGTAGAAAGTCAGCACACGCATGTGAAGGAGTGGACGCCCCCATGGTGTTCAAACGACTGCTCGGCGCGCTCGGCGTGGGCGGCCCCACCGTCGACACGGTCCTCGACCCGGCTCCCGTCCGGCCCGGCGGCACGCTCACCGGCCAGGTTCAACTCGTGGGCGGGAAATCCGACTTCGAGATCGAGCACATCACCCTGGAGCTGGTGGCCCGGGTCGAGGCCGAGCACGAGGACGGTGAGAGCGAGGGCGTCGTGGCCTTCGACCGCTTCACCGTAGGCGGCGGCTTCCGCCTCGCCGAGGACGAGCAGCGCAGCGTGCCGTTCAGCGTGACCCTGCCGTGGGAGACGCCGGCCACCCAGTTGCACGGGCAGAGCCTGGGCGTCGTCCTCGGCGTGCGCACCGAGCTGTCGGTGGCGGGTGCGAAGGACAAGGGCGATCTCGACCAGCTGATCGTCGCGCCCCTGCCGGTGCAGGAGGCGGTGCTCGAAGCCCTGGGCGGGCTCGGGTTCGGTTTCAAGTCGGCCGACCTCGAGTACGGGCGCATCGGCGGCACCGGGCAGCGACTGCCGTTCTACCAGGAGATCGAGCTCGTCCCGTCACCCCCGTACGCGCAGCAGGTCAACGAGATCGAGCTGACGTTCCTGGCGAACCGGGGCGGCATGGAGGTCGTACTGGAGGCGGACAAGCGCGGCGGCTTCCTGTCGTCCGGCCACGACGCGCTCACCCGCTTCAACGTCTCCCAGGAGGGTGTCGAGCACCAGGACTGGCCCGCGATCGTCGACGGCTGGATCCAGCAACTCGTCGAGCACCGGGCGTCGTACGGCTCCCCCGTGGGGTTCGGCTCCCCCGCCGCGTTCGGCCCGGGCAGCCACGGGCTCGACGGGCAGCACCGTGACGGCCACCGCTCGGGCCCCGGCATGGGGACCGCCGTCGCGGCGGGTGCGGCCGGGCTCGCCGCCGGGATCGCCGGCGGCATGGTCGCCGGTGAAGTCGTCGACGAGGTCGGGGACTTCTTCGAGGGCGAGGAGGTAGAGGAGGGCTGACATCGGGCTGAAGCCAGGCCGAGGCGGGGCGGCCCGGGGCGCTGGCCCGGGGTGGGCGGAGACCCAGGGCGGGCGCCTTGGGTAGCGGCCCGGGCGGCGAGGCCCCTTGGCCGGGGCCGGGCCGCTACTGCTGCCCGTGGCGACCGGGCTCGCGGCGGCCGGTGTGGAGGTGCCGACTGCCCCGGGCCGTGGCCGACCCGCCCCTGCGGGCCTCACAAGGGCGTCGCCGCATGCAGGATGAGCACCATCGTGACGGCCGAGTTCGCGGACGACATCGCCGACACGGCCGTTCCCGCGGCCGCGCCCCACGCCGCGAGTCCGACCGAGGTGAACACCGGTGGCCAGGTGCGGACGGCGGGTGCGGGGCCGAGCAGGGCCGCCACCCGGCGCGGTACCGGACCCGGGGCGGCGAGTCCCGCGAGCGTGGGCACCGGGGTGCCCCGGGAGACGAGAGCTGCCGTCCCGATCGCCCGCGCCACCGTGCGGCGGCTGCCGATCGCCCGGGCCGCCTCCTCGTCGGCCCACCGCTCGGCCGTATAGGCCACGGCCGTGCGCAGCGGCCGCAGGAACGGGTTGGCCCGCGCGGCGAGCTGCACGGCGAGCAGGAAGCGGTCGTGCCGGGCGGCGAGGTGCGCCCGCTCGTGGGCGAACAGGGCCCGGCGCTCGGCCGACCGCAGCTGGTCCAGCAGACCGGTGGTCACCACGACACGCCCCGCACGCGGGCCACGGGCACGGCGACCGCCACCACCACGCGGAGCACCGCCGATACTGCCGCGCACGGCACCACCAGCCCGACGCCCAGCGCCGGTCCGCAGAGCGTCACCGACCCAACGGCCCACGCCGACGCGCAACACACCACCAGCCCAACGGCCGACCCCGCCACGCAAGACACCACCATCACGCCAGCCGTCGCCGCCACGCGGAGCACCACTACCCCGACGGCCTCCGCCGACCCGGGGAGCGCACCCGCCCCGACGGCCAGGCAGCGCATACGCGTACGGCACGGCGTCCGGCAGTACGGCCACCTCCGTGTCCGGCAGCCCGGCCAGTGCGCGGTGGGCCCGGTGACGTACCCGGGCGTGCCGCCACAGAGTCCGGCCGCAGGCGACGACCACCGCGCAGAGCGCGGGAATGGCGACCTTGCCGACGACCTCGTCGTACGGCACCGCCGCCCGGACCTCGGGGTCCGACCAGCCGTCGGGCAGCGGGTTGCCGGGAAGCTGGGCGGTGCCGACCACCATGACCAGGCCCAGGCACACGGTGCTGCACAGCGCCAGCACCGCGGCCATCGCGGTCAGCAGCCGGGTCGCGGTGCGTGGATGCAGATGCTGTTCGGCCAGGCGGGCGACCGGCCATGCCGTGAGCGGCAGGACCAGTGGCATGAAGACGAAGACCCCCATGAGGCTTCAGTCTTCCCCCTCGCTGTGAGCCTGTTCCAACAGGTCACGCAGCAGCCGTTCGTCGTCCGGGCCGAGGCCGGTGAGGAAACTGGCCAGCACGGCCTCGCGGTCGCTCTCGGCGTCCAGCACCTTGCGCATCTTCCGGGCGGCCAGGCCCGCCTGATCCGAGGCGGGCGTCCAGGCGAAGGACCGGCCGACCCGCTCCCGCGTCACGGCGCCCTTGCCCAGCAGCCGGGTCAGGATCGTGATCACCGTCGTGTACGCGAGGTCACCGCCGAGGCGTTCCTGCACCCAGCCGGCCGTGGCCGGACCGTCAGCCTCCCGCAGCGCCTCCAGCACCAGCGCCTCCAGCTCGCCCTGCCCCCGCCGGGGTCGCTGCCGGGGATCCGTCACCGACCTGTCTCCCTTCCACCGCCCTGCGTTGCCCGTGGGCACATCGTATAGATCGGCGGGACCACACCCCTCCCCTTCTACAGTGTTGTAGATTTTAGGTGGGTTCGCTTCCCGGACCCGGAACGCACACGTCAAGAAGGAGTACCCCGTGGGAGTTTCCCTGTCCAAGGGCGGCAACGTCTCGCTCAGCAAGGAGGCGCCGGGCCTCACCGCCGTCCTGGTCGGCCTGGGCTGGGACGTCCGCACGACCACCGGCACGGACTACGACCTGGACGCCTCCGCCCTGCTCCTGGACGCTTCCGGCAAGGTCCCCTCCGACCAGCACTTCGTCTTCTACAACAACCTGAAGAGCCCGGACGGCTCGGTCGAGCACACCGGAGACAACCTCACCGGCGAGGGCGAGGGCGACGACGAGAGCGTCAAGGTGAACCTCGCCGCCGTGCCCGCCGAGATCGACAAGATCGTGTTCCCGGTGTCCATCCACGACGCCGAGAACCGCGGCCAGAGCTTCGGACAGGTCCGCAACGCGTTCATCAGGGTCGTCAACCAGGCCGGCGGTCAGGAGATCGCCCGCTACGACCTGTCCGAGGACGCCTCCACCGAGACGGCGATGGTCTTCGGCGAGCTCTACCGGCACGGCGAGGAGTGGAAATTCCGTGCCGTCGGCCAGGGATACGCCTCCGGGCTGGCCGGTATCGCCTCCGACTTCGGCGTCAGCGTCTGACACGGACCGACCGCACCCCCGGGCCCGCCGGCGCATGGCGGGCCCGGGGGGCCACATCAGCAACCGCCCGGGAGACCGTGTGGCCGAACCGTCCCGCCTCCGCCCCGAGGACCGTGCGGATTTCGAAGCGGTACCGCACCCGGCGCTGAGCACCGCGGACATCCGTGGCGCCCTCGGCGCCGACCCGACCGGCCGGGCAGCCACGCAGCTGCGCGCCCACGCGCTCGCCCACGCCGACGACATCACGGCGGCGGCCGGCGAGCCGTACCGCGTCTGTCTCGCCGTACAGCTGGCTACCCGGCACGAGGCGCGGGGCCCGCTCGGCGCCGGCGGTCCGCTGCCCGCCCTCGCGGTGCTCACGCCGCTCGTGGCGGCCACGTCCGCCGGGGTGCTGCTCCTGCTCGGCGGTGTGCTCCAAGTCACCGACGTCCCGGGCCCGTTGCCCGGATCGCTCCTCGCGGCCGGCTGGACCCTGGCGCTCGTGGCGGCCGTGACCGGCCTCCTCGTCCTGGCCGCGGAGCTGCGCACGGCCCTGGGCCGGCGCGGCGCACCGACGGCCGGCCGCGTGCAGCACGCCCGGCCGGCCTGGCGGCAGGCCCTGCTCGACTTCGGCGTGCTGCCCCACCTGCGCCGCCGGGACCTGGCCACGCACCCCGAGGCGGCGATGACGCCGTGCTCCCCGCCCGATACGCTCGCGCCGTGCCCGGCCCGGGCGGGAAAGGACAGGACACCATGTTCGGACTGAGCGAGCTCGCGATCATCCTCATCGTCGTCATAGCCGTGATCGGAGCGAAGAAGCTCCCCGAACTCGCCCGCTCCGCAGGCAAGTCGGCCCGCATCCTCAAAGCCGAGGCACGCGCCGCGAAGGACGAGGAGGCCGGGTCGGGCACTGCGCCGCGGGTGCTCCAGGGCGAGATCGTCCCTCCGGGCACCGGCACGCCCCCGCCCGGTACGCGGGCGGCGGGCGCCCCGGACCACTCCTGATCCGTCCTGTGATCTCTCCCTGATCCGTCCCGTGGCTACAGCGTGCGCTCCAGGCGGTCCGCCACCAGCTTGACGAAACGGGCGGGGTCCTTGGGCTGGCCGCCCTCGGCGAGTACCGCCAGCGTGTGCAGCAGCTCGGCGGACTCGACGAGGCCCGAGCGGTCCTCACGCTCCTTGTACGCCTGGTTCAGGCCCTTCACCAGCAGGTGGCCGGGGTTGAGCTCGAGGATCCGCTGGGCGCGCGGCACCTCCTGGCCCATCGCGCGGTACATGTTCTCCAAGGCCGGGGTCAGATCGTGCGCGTCCGAGACGACACAGGCGGGAGAGACGGTGAGCCGCGCCGACAGGCGCACCTCCTTGATGTCCTCGTCGAGCTGCTCACGCATCCAGCCGAGCAGGCCGGCGTAGTCCTCGGCCTGCTTCTCCCGCTCCTCGTCGGCCTTCTCGTCCCCCGTGGCGTCCAGGTCGATCTCGCCCTTGGCCACGGACCGCAGCCGCTTGCCCTCGTACTCGCCCACGGCGTCCACCCACACCTCGTCGACGGCGTCGGTGAGCAGCAGGACCTCGATGCCCTTGTCCCGGAACGCCTCCATGTGCGGGGAGTTCTCGATGCTCTGCCGGGACTCGCCGGTGAGGTAGTAGATGTCGTCCTGGCCGTCCTTCATCCGCTCCACGTACCGCGCCAGCGTGGTCGGCTCGTCGTCGGCGTGCGTGGTCGCGAACGACGAGACGGCGAGGATGGCGTCGCGGTTCTCGGAGTCGGTGACCAAGCCCTCCTTGAGGACGGTGCCGAACTCGCGCCAGAACGTGGCGTAGCGGTCGGCGTCCTTGGTCATGAACTCCTTGACCGTGGACAGGACCTTCTTCGTCAGCCGGCGCTGCATCATCCGGATGTGCCGGTCCTGCTGGAGGATCTCGCGGGAGACGTTGAGCGAGAGGTCCGCCGCGTCGACGACGCCCTTGACGAAGCGGAGGTACGGCGGCAGCAGCTCCTCACAGTCGTCCATGATGAAGACGCGCTTCACATAGAGCTGGATGCCGCGCCTGAAGTCCCGCGTGAACAGGTCGTGCGGGGCGTGCGCGGGGACGAAGAGCAGGGCCTGGTACTCGAACGTGCCCTCCGCCTGGAGCCGGATCGTCTCCAGCGGCTCGCGCCAGTCGTGGCTGATGTGCTTGTACAGCTCGTGGTACTCGTCGTCGGACACCTCGTCGCGCGAACGCGCCCACAGGGCCTTCATGGAGTTCAGCGTCTCGGGCTCGGGCGCGCTCTCGCCGTCGCCCGCCTCCGGGACCATCCGGATCGGCCAGGTGATGAAGTCCGAGTACCGCTTGACGATCTCCTTGATCTGCCACGGTGAGGTGTAGTCGTGGAGCTGGTTCTCGGGATCGGCGGGCTTGAGGTGGAGCGTGACGGACGTGCCCTGCGGCGCGTCGTCGACCTTCTCCAGCGTGTACGTGGCCTCGCCGCGCGACGTCCAGCGGGTCCCCTGGCTCTCCCCGGCCCGCCGGCTCACCAGCGTCACCTCGTCCGCCGCCATGAAGCCGGAGTAGAAGCCGACGCCGAACTGGCCGATGAGCCCCTCGGCCCCAGCCGCGTCCTTGGCCTCCTTCAGCTCCTGCAGGAACGTGGCGGTGCCCGAGTTGGCGATGGTGCCGATGAGCTGCCCGACCTCGTCGTACGACATCCCGATGCCGTTGTCCCGCACCGTGAGGGTGCGGGCCTCCTTGTCGACATCGATCCGGATGTGGAGATCCGACACGTCGGCGTCGAGCGAGTCGTCCCGCAGCTTCTCCAGACGCAGCTTGTCGAGCGCGTCGGAGGCGTTGGAGACGAGTTCCCGCAGGAAGACATCCTTGTTCGAGTAGACCGAGTGGATCATCAGCTGGAGCAGCTGACGTGCCTCTACCTGGAACTCAAACGTTTCGGTCGTCATGGTTCGCGTATACCTCACAGGTCCCACAGTCGCCTGAACTCGTGGCAGCAACTGTAAAACACCAAGTCAGGCCGCAGACCCGGAAGTCAGACGAGGTGGGCGAACACCACCAGATTCTCGGTGTAGTCCCGGGCCTCACGGTCGTAGGTACCCGAGCAGGTGATGAGCCGGATCTGGGCATCGGGTGTGTCGCCGTACACGCGCTCGCTGGGGAAGCCGTCCTTCTCGAAGGACTCCGCTCCGTCGACCACGAAGGTCGCCCGGCGGCCGTCGGCTCGCGTCACATGGAACCGGTCCCCCTTGCGCAGCTCGTTGAGCCGGGCGAACACGGCCAGGGACGTCGCGGTGTCCACGTGGCCGGCGATGATCGCGGTGCCGGTCTCTCCGGGCGAGTGGCCCTTGGCGTACCAGCCGACGAGGTTGGTCTCGTCGGGCGGCGGGGGTGCGAGCTGACCCGAACGGTCGATGGCGAGGGCGGTGAAGGGAGCGTCGACCGCGATCTTGGGGATGAGGAGGCGGACCGGCCGGGACCGGGGCAGATGCGGGCGTGCCTTGGACGAGCCGGACCGGTGGGGCCCTGCGGACGTGGAGGGCGCGGCCGCTGAGACGGCCGGTGGGGCGTGCGGCGGGCCTGCGGTGTCGGACGACTCATCGCCGCCACCGACCAGGCACAGGGTCAGGACCAGGGCGGCCACCGCCCAGAAGGCCGTCACGGCTGTGCGGAATCGCCGCTTCGACTTCTGCGGCTCGGGGCCTGAGTCGGCAGGGGTAGGGGGGCTGGCTGCCATCGGGGACCACCTCATTCGGGCACGGCAGCGCGTCGGGCAGGGCAGCAGGCACGACACGCGGGGACGACGAGCCGGGCCGCCGCGACGCGAGGGACACGTGCGGCGGCCACGGCGGCTATGTGGTCAGGCATCGGTCATGCCGCGCCCCGCGAGGCCCTCTGGCGTCGCAGCGCGTACAGGCCGGTGCCGGCCACCGCCAGCACGGCGAGACCGCCGGTGGTGACACCCGGCCCGGCCAGTGCGCCACCACCGGTGTGGACGCCGCCGCGCGGCTTGTCGTGCCTGCCGTGCTCGTCGTGCCTGCCGTTCTCGTCGTGCTTGCCGTTCTCGTCGTGCTTGCCGTGCTCGTCGTGCTTGCCGTGCTCGTCGTGCTTGCCGTTCTCGTCGTGCTTGTCCCCGTAGGGGTCGTCGTGCTTGTCGCCCCAGGGGTCGCCGCCGCGCTCGCCGTCCTTGTAGGTGTCCGGGTCGTGCTTGGGGTTGTCCCAGTCGTCGTCGGCGTTCACCACGGCCAGCGCTCCGCCACCCGTGTGTACCCCGCCACGCGGCTCGTGGTGTTTGCGGTCCTTGTGGTGCTCCTTGCTGTAGGAAGTGGTGTCGTGGTCCCGGTCACCCATGGCCTCGGCACAGGCCGTGGGTGCGGCGATCGCGAGGGCCGCCGTGGCGGTTGCCGTCGCGAGCAGAATGCGGGCAGAGCGCATCGGTCGTCCTTCCGTCGTGGGCCGGGCAGCTGACGCCGCGCCAGCTCAGGAGACCCGTCCTCGACGTGAACCACCGTCAGTCATGCCGGGCCGTCCCACCATCCAGGACGTTCACATGGGTTACGACCGCACTCTGACGGCGGCATCGGACCATGGCCGGCAAGATCGCAACCCCGCACCGCGTCGCACCCGTCTCCTACGGCGAAACGGGGGGTGAGGACCGCTCTCCCGGACCCTCATGGGAAGCGCTCATGGCCATGGCCGGCCTGTTCTGGATCGGCGAGGACTCCCTGTACGACGTGCCCGTGCGGTCGGGTGCGCGGAGGCCGACGTCCGTGGCCTTCGACGCCGCGTACGTCATCGTCACGGGGGCGGCGAGCTGCCGCCCGCGTTCTCCGTGAAGGTGGCGACGGCCGAGGAGACCGTCCGGGTCGATGTGCTCACGGCCGTCACCGGCGGAATCCACCTGGCCTCGAGTACGACCTCTCCACCCCCTCCTCCAGCGGCTCGCCGACGGCGGCGTCGAGACCGGCGGCCTCCTCACACCGCTCAGCGCGGCGTCACCGCCTCCTCGTTCCCTGACGCCCCAGGCGGCTCGGGTCCGGATCGACCAGCTGGGCCGACATGCCGACCACGACCAGCCCGGCCGCGATGAGCAGCCCCTGGGCCAGGGCGATGCCGGACCCCAGAACTGCCACGCCGAGTGCCAGTCCCCACCAGGCTCCGGTACGCCGGTACTCCCGGGGCCGGGCCGGGCGGCCGGATCGCAGGGCCCGGGCGAACCTGGGGTCCTCCCGCTCGAGTCGCGCTTCGAGGTCGACGAGACGTTCGTCTCCGGACTGGGGCACGGCATCTCCTTCCCGGAACCCGACAGCGCTTCGAGGCAGGGCACGGCCGAGGCCATGGCAAGTCCTGGGGTGTCGGGCCACGTGACGGTGCGGAGGGAGACGGCCCGCCGATGCGCGGCGCGGCCCAGTCTCACCAGGGCTTCAGCTTCTCCCCCCTCCAGCGGCCTCCGCCATCAGGCCCCACCCTCATCCTTCCCGGCGGCCGCACTGTACGAACGCCGTGCCGTGAGACCGGTGTTCGCCTCGAGGATGGGTGGTGTCACGGATGGCGGCGGGGCCGGGCAGCGCACACGCTGGGGGATGACGGAGGCTGACAGGTCGGTGGAGGCGGTACGCGGTGCCCTTGTTCTGGCGGATCTTCCTGCTGAACGCCCTCGTGCTGATCACGGCGACCGCGCTGCTGCTGGGGCCCGTGACCGTCTCCACGCCGGTGCTGCTCACGGAGGCCGCGGTGCTGACGGTGGGGCTGGCCGCGATGCTCGTCGCCAACGCCCTGCTGCTGCGGGTCGGGCTGGCCCCGCTCCAGCGCCTGACGCGCGCCATGACGACGACGGACCTGCTGCGTCCGGGACGGCGTCCGGCGGTCGGAGGCCAGGCGGAGGTCGCCGAGCTGATCACGACCTTCAACACCATGCTCGACCGGCTGGAGGACGAGCGGGCCACGAGCAGCGCCCGGGTCCTGTCCGCCCAGGAGGCCGAGCGGCGCCGTATCGCCCGGGAGCTGCACGACGAGGTCGGTCAGACCCTCACGGCCGTGCTGCTCGAACTCAAGCGGGTGGCCGGTCAGGCCCCGCCCGACCTGCTGGAGGAGCTGCGCCAGGTGCAGGAGACCACCCGGGCCGGTCTGGACGAGATCCGTCGTATCGCCCGCCGGCTGCGCCCCGGTGTGCTGGACGAACTCGGTCTGGCGAGTGCGCTGAAGTCCCTCGCCACCGACTTCGGCGGGCCCTGTCTGTCCGTACGGCACCGTCTGGACGCGGATCTGCCGCCGCTGGGCCGGGAGGCCGAGCTCGTCCTCTACCGGGTCGCGCAGGAGGGGCTCACCAATGTCGCCCGGCACGCGCGGGCGCGGCACGCCGAGCTCGCCCTGCGGCGGACCGCCACGGGTGTGCGGCTGTGCGTCCGTGACGACGGACGGGGCACCGGCGACGCACCGGAAGGAGCCGGCATCCGCGGCATGCGTGAACGTGCCCTGCTCGTCGGCGCCGACCTCAGTCTGGGCCCCGGCCCGGAGAAGGGCACCGAAGTACGCCTGACCGTCCCCCTGCCCGTACGCGATCCCGACCGGAACGGCCGACCATGACGGACTCCTCCCCCGCCCGCATCCTGCTCGCCGACGACCACGCCCTGGTGCGGCGGGGTGTCCGGCTGATCCTGGACGCCGAACCCGATCTCACCGTGGTCGCCGAGGCGGACGACGGTGCCGAGGCGGTGGCCCGGGCCCGCGAGCACCGGCCCGATCTGGCCGTCCTCGACATCGCCATGCCCCGGCTGACGGGGCTCCAGGCCGCCCGGGAGCTGTCCCGGACCTGCCCCGGGACGCGGATCCTCATCCTGACCATGTACGACAACGAGCAGTTCTTCTTCGAGGCGCTCGGTGCCGGTGCCTCGGGCTATGTGCTCAAGTCCGTCGCGGACCGTGACCTGGTCGAGGCGTGCCGGGCCACCATGCGGGGTGAGCCCTTCCTCTATCCCGGTGCCGTCGACGCACTCATCCGCGACTACCTCGACCGCGCCCGGGAGGGCGCCGCACCGCCCTCCCGGGCAATCACCGACCGTGAGGAGGAGATCCTCAAGCTCGTCGCCGAGGGCCACACCTCGCAGCAGATCGCCGAGCTGCTGGTCATCAGTCCCAAGACGGTGGAGCGCCACCGCGCCAACCTGCTCCAGAAGCTCGGCCTGAAGGACCGCCTGGAGCTGACGCGCTACGCCATCCGCGTCGGGCTGATCGAGCCCTGAGAGAGAAGCCCTGAGGCCGAGACCGCTAGCGCTCGGCCTCGGCCGGCTGAGGAGCGGGTGGTGCGGGGTCGGCCTGGGGCTCGATGTCGTAGGTCGGGGCCGTGCGGCCCGGCAGGAGGTCCTGGGCGGACCGGAGCGCGCGGGCGAGCAGGGCGGAGCGGCCGGCGGCGATGGGGCCGAGGACCGCGAGGACGAGGACGTAGCCGGCGATGAACGGGGCGAGGCGGTCGTCGAGTCCGGCGCTGGCGGCCATCGCGGCCAGGATCAGCGCGAACTCCCCGCGGGCCACGAGGGTGGTGGCGATCTCGGCGGCGGGCTCGGTGCCGTAGTGGTACACGCGGGCGACGAGGAGTCCGGCGATGATGTTCATGACGACGGTCAGCGCGGCCGCGGCGGCGACGGGGCCGACGACGGAGAGGATGTCGCCGGGGTCAATGGAGAGACCGAAGGCGAAGAAGAAGATCGCCGCGAAGGCGTCGCGCAGCGGATGCACCAGTTCCCGGATGCGCGGGCCGGAGGAGGTGCCGGCCAGGATCAGGCCGACCATGAACGCGCCGATGGCGTCGGCGACTCCGAGGACCTCGGCGACTCCCGCCACGAGGACGGCGGCGCCGAGGAAGCTGATGACGAGCAGTTCGCTGTCACGGGTCACGATCAGGCGCCCGGCCAGTTTGGTGCCGTAGCGGGCCGCGGCGGCCAGGGCCAGCAGGAACCCGAAGGCCTTGGCGCCCTGGAGGACCATGTCCCCGGCGCCCTGGGCCGCCGCTGATGACCGGCTGGAGCGCGGCGAGGTAGAGCGCGAGGAAGATGTCCTCGACCACGATGACGCCCAGGATGAGACGGGTCTCCGGGCGGCCGATGCGGCCCAGGTCGATGAGGATCTTGGTGACGATGGCGGACGAGGAGATCCCGAGGACGCCGGCGAGCACCAGCGCCTCCCGGACGCCCCAGCCCAGGGCGAACCCGAAGGCCAGACCCGCGCCGACGTTGAGCAGCAGATAGATCCCGCCCGCGGTCAGCAGGCGCCGGCCGCCGCTCTTGAGGTCGTCCAGGTGGAACTCAAGGCCCAGGTAGAACAGCAGCAGCACCAGTCCGAGCGCGGAGAGCATCTCGAAGTCGTGTGCGTCCTCGACGATGACCAGGCCCGGGGTGTGCGGGCCGAGCAGGATTCCCGCGAGCATGAACAGCGGGATCGTCGGGAGTCCGATCCTGCCGCCGAGGCGGGCCAGGAAGGCGGCGGCCAGGAAGGCACCGCCCATGGCGAGGAGGCTGTCAGCGTGTCCCACGGGTCACCGCCTTCGTGGGAGCGCGGTAGGCGGATCGTTTCACCTTGCGGGGATGGATAGGGGCTCCTCCTTCGAGGGGGCTTGGAACGGGCAGCGTCGTCCGCCTCTCGGCGCATACCGAGGCCGCGGCCATGACAACCGGCACGAAAGCCTCGGCGACGCTGCCAGCCTCACACGCACACCGGTTGCGTCACCATCGGTGCCCGCACCCATCCCTGGGTGGGGACGACACCCATCTCCCCGTCATACGCCCCGGTGTTCGATGCCCAGCAGGCTCGCCGCCGCCCGGAAGTCGGCCGTGTGGTGGCCGACTGCCAGGGACCAATGGTGGCCGACGCCCGTGGCGCTCCACGCGTCCACCCATTCGCCCGGATCGCGGCCGAAGTCGACGCGGCTGGTGGTGTTGCCGATCTCCAGCAGCGGTCCGGGGACGACGGTGCCCTCGGAGGTGACGAAGGACAGGCTGCCATCGGCGTCCTGGCCGAGCCCGAGCAGGGTCACGGGCCCGTGCCGGACGTCGAACTCGACGCTCACGCCCCAGCCGCGTTTGCCGTGGTAGACGCCGAGTCCGCGCAAGAGGGGATCGCGGGCGCTGACCGCGAGGTGGGCGGGTCCGTCATGGCCCATCTCCACGACACCGTCCTCGAAGTCGAGGGCCTGGATCTCGGTGAAGGAGCCGCCGGCGCCGACGCTCTGGGAGGCGAGCTGGGCGACGCTGGTGCGCAGTTCGTACTCGCCGGCCGCGGGCACGCCCCGGGCGGTGAGCAGGGAGGCGCCCAGGATCATGCCGGCGCCCAGCCGCTCGTGCAGTTCGCCGTCGAGACCGCGGTGGTAGTAGGCGAGGGTGTCGAGCCCGAAGTCCTCGACGAGGCGGTCCAGTGCGACCGACACGGTCGCACCCCAGGCGAAGTCCTCGTCCACCACGCTGTCGTCGAGGGTGAAGACCTGCCGGGCGAGTGCCATGCGCTCCCGGGTCTCCGTCTCGGTCACCCGGTCCACCCGGTGCCGCAGGTCGTCGAACTCCAGCACCTCCACGTGCGAGCCGAACGTCGTGGCCAGCAGCGTCGGATCGGTCTGCACGTCGAGCATGCCGGGATACACGTGCCCCATGAGGCCGTGCCGGGCGTGCCGGAGCGCGGCGCGGATGTGCGCGGCCCGGATCCACTGCTCGATGCGCCGCCAGGCGGACTCCTGGCGCAGCCATCCCGAGACCGACCGGAAGGGGATGCCGGCGCGCCGGAAGACGTTGCCGACCTCGGGGACGGAGCACTGGGCGCAGTAGGCCAGCCAGTCACCGGTGTCGAAGGTCGCGTGGTCCATCCTCTCGCTCGGCTGGAGGTCGATGACCAGGACGGGCGTGTGCGAGCGCTGCGCGATCGGCAGCACCATCGACGACGTCAGATACGTCGTCAGGAACAGCACGATCAGATCGCAGTCGGCCCGGCGCAGCAGCTCGGCGGCCCGCGCGCCCTCCTGGGCATCGGAGACGAATCCGGCGTCGGTCACCTCCGCGTCCATCCCCCGGAAGCGCTCGGCCACATAGGCGGCCGACTCCTTCAGCTGCGGGAGGAGCCCGGGGAACTGCGGCCAGTAGGTGCCCAGTCCACCGGCGACCAGCCCGATCCGGGTGCGGCGCCGGGCGATTGGCGGGAGCAGGTCGTGCAGGGCGGCGGTCCCTACGGCCGTGCGGGTGCCGTCCGGCTCGGTCTCCGCGGTCGTTGCCATGGTCGGTGCTCCTTGTCAGGGTCTGCTGCGGCTCAGGTGCTGGGGACGCGCAGGTCCGCTCTGTCACGCACCGCACCGGAGGAACGCGGCACCAGGACGCGGATGATGAACACGCCCGCGAACGCCGCCACCGTCATACAGGCGGTGATCGTCCAGAGCAGGACGGCCGGGCTGTGGTCGGCGAGGGCGGGGGTGAAGAACGCGGCGACCGCGAAGACTCCCCTCGACAGGGCGTAGGTCAGGCCCTGGGTGGTGCCCCGGGTGTCCGCGGGCAGCGTGAGCTGCGACCACACCTTGTAGTTCGCCTCCCCGGCGAAGGGGTTGGAGAGCTGGTACAGAACGAAGAAGACGAGCATGCCGACGAGCGCGCCCGCGGTCAGCGACGCGATGACGAAGGCGAGGATCTGCACCACCGCTGCCACGTGGAACAGCCGGTCGCGCCAGGGGCTGTCGGCGACGCGGACGAACGCGAAGGTGAGCAGCACCCCGATGGGGATGAAGGCCAGGTTGATTCCGGTGGCCAGGCTCTGTGAGGCGTCGCTGACGGTGACGAGCAGATAGGTGCCGAACTGGCCGAACGTGTTGGCCCCGAGGCCCCAGGTGACGTAGAAGACGAAGGTCGCGGTCATCGGCAGCAGGGCGGCGCGCGTCCAGACGTTCTTCAGGGAGGCACCCTTCGGGGCGGCCACGTCAGATTCGGTCTCTGATGGCTCGTCGGGCAGCTTCAGACGGGAGCGGAAGGCCCAGGTGACGAGCGCGGCGACGGCCAGCTGTCCGGTGATGAGCCGGGCCCCGGTCATGCCCGAGGTGGACAGGACGAAGCCGAGGAAGATGGCGACGGCGATGCCCAGCATCCACATGACCTGGGTGAAGGCGACCAGCCTGCCCCGGGCCCAGGAGGGTGCGGCGTCCGACACGACGGCCAGGGACGTCGGCAGGTCGGCGCCGGCCGCGAGCCCCGCGACGAGGACGCCGATCAGCAGTGTGATGTCGTCCGGGGCCAGCGTGATGACGATCGCGCCGAGGGCGAAGCAGAAGATGTCCCAGTTGTAGACGCGGCGGCGGCCGAAGAGGTCGGCGAGCCGTCCGCCGACGAGGGACCCGACGGCTATGCAGCCGGTGACGATCGCGCTGATCGCACCGGCCATCCACACGCCCATGTCATAACTGTCGCGGTAGATGGCCAGGTTGACGGAGATGCTGACGATCAGCCCGGCATCGAGATAGGAGGCCATGCCCGACAGGGCGGCGGCTTTCCAGAGCTGTTTCGGGATGGGGCGGGTACCGGCCATGATGCGACTCCGTCGTCTGGTGACATCGCGGTTCCGGGGGCCTGGTCGCAGCGAATATAGGGCGAGAAAAACGTTGCAACAAGATGTCGCGCGCACATGGGTGAGATGACGTCGGCTTCCGCGGCACCGTTCCGGGATATGGCGTGACCGCCCCAGGCCCCCTACGGTGAAGGTGGCCTAAAAACGTTTCAGGGGAAGGACCGTGTCCGTGATCTCCCCCGCCCTCCAGCGCCTGTTCGACGACCCGCCCCGCGACTTCGGCCCCACTCCCCTGTGGTGGTGGTCGGGTGCGAAGGTCACCCGCGAGCGTCTCGCGTGGCAGTTGCGGGCGTTCGCGCAGGGCGGTGTCCACAACCTCGTCGTCATCAACCTGGCCCCGGCCGGCCCGACGTTCGGGGCCCGGGCCGACGATCCGGCGTGGTTCGGCGAGGAGTGGTGGGCGCGCTTCATGGACGCCTGCGAGATCGCTGCGGAACTGGGCACGCGCCTGTGGTTCTACGACCAGATCGGGTTTTCCGGCGCCAATGTGCAGGGCGGTGTGACACGGCGTCATCCCGAGGCGGCCGGCCGCGCGCTGCGCTGTCACGACCTCACCGTCGCCCGGGGCACGGTCGCCGTCAGCGATGCCGAGACCCCGCTGGCCGCGTACACCCCGCAGGGCCGGCGCCTCGATCTGGCCACAGACGGCACGGGCACCGTGGGTGTCGCCGCCGCCGACGGAACCGAGGTGCGGCTCGTCACCACCGTCCCCACGGCGTTCGACTACCTCGACCCGCACGCCGTGAGCCTGTTGATGGACACCGTCCACCACGAGTACGACCGCCGTGTGCCCGAATACCTGGGCACCGTCATCGCGGGCAGCTTCCAGGACGAACTGCCGGGCACGAACGCGTGGAGTTACCGCTTCGCCGACGAGTTCCGCGCCCGGCGGGGCTACGACCTGCTCGACCACCTGCCGGCCCTGTTCGGTACGAACGCCACCGTGCTGGAGGGGAAGATCCGCGCCGACTACTACGCGGTACGCGCTGAGCTCACCGAGGAGGCCCTGTTCCGGCCGCTCGCCGACTGGCACCGCGAGCGCGGCCTGCTGCTCGGCAGCGACCAGAGCCACCCGGCCCGCGCGGGTTACCCGGCGCAGTCGACGCAGATCTACACCGACTACTTCCGGACCCACCGCTGGTACAGCGCCGCCGGCAGCGACCACCACGGTGACGCCAAGGTGCACTCCTCCATGGCCCATCTCTACGGACACGAGCGGGTGTGGATCGAGGCGTTCCACTCCTCCGGCTGGGGCGGCACGCTGGAGGACACCTACCACTGGCTGCTGCCGTTCCTGCGCAGCGGCGCCAACCTGTACAACCCGCACGCCAGTTACTTCGGCACGGCGGGCGGCTGGTTCGAGTGGGCGCCGCCGTCCACCGACTGGCGCCAGCCCTACTGGAAGCAGTACCCGGCCTTCTCCCGGGCCGTGGCCCGGATCTGCTCGATCATGTCCTGGGGCAGTTACGCGGCCGATGTGGCGGTCCTGCACCCGACCGCCACCATGCAGGCGCTCATCCCGCTGGACGCGCCGGTCCAGCACTTCGGCGACGGCCGGCTGGGCGACGGCCACGCCGACGCCGACGAGACGCAGCGCCACTACCTGGACCTGTGCGGAACCAACAACTGGCTCGCCCCGCACGTCGGCACCCTGGACCGGCACGGGATCTCCTTCGACATCGTCGACGACGACTCGGTCCAGCGCGCCAAGGCCACCGACGGCGCCCTGCGCATCAGGGACCTGGCGTACACGGCGGTGCTGCTGCCCTCGGCGAGCGTGCTGGAGGAGGAGACGGCGCGGCGGCTGGCCGAACTGCTCGACGCGGGAGGGCGGGTCGTGGTCGTGGGGCGTCCGCCCGAGAGGGCGGCGGGCCGGTCCGGTGACGACGCGGTGGTGGCGGCCCTGCTGGCCCATCCGCGGCTGGAGCGGGTACGCGATCCGGAGGCCGGTGCGGCGGCGGTGGCCGACGCGGCCGGATACGCCACCGGTGAGGTGCCGCTGCTCGTGAGGCGGCAGGGGAACCAGGCGGTGGCACTGGTCACGGCGGCCTTTCCGGAGATCGGCGCGCATCCGCTGCGGACCAGCGTCTCCCGGTCGGGCCTTGCCGTCGGCACGTCGTCCGTCACCGTGCGGGCCGAGGTCGCCGAGGCCGAGGTCTGGAACCCGGCGACCGGCTCCCGCCGTCCCGTGCGCGTCACCGTGTCCGATTCCGCCGACGGCGCCGTCTCGACCGTCGAGGTGCCGCTGGACGGCGCCCCCGCGGCCCTGGTCGTCTGGCGTGAAGGCCGCCCGGCACCGACGCCGCCGGAACGGGAGCCGCCCGACCGGGTGCTCGACCTCTCGG
Organism: Streptomyces violaceus; assembly: GCF_036014075.1. Taxonomy (NCBI): domain Bacteria; kingdom Bacillati; phylum Actinomycetota; class Actinomycetes; order Kitasatosporales; family Streptomycetaceae; genus Streptomyces; species Streptomyces violaceus. The sequence continues at coordinate 8,109,691 of NZ_CP107911.1, read as the reverse complement.
CCGGCTGGCACGGCCGGCTGATCCCCACCCTGGACAACACCTGGGGCGATCTGGCACTGCCCCGGGGTACGTCCGTGGACGAGCCGCAGATCTGGACGATGGAGTGGACCGAGGGCACGGTGTGGGAGCGGGCCCGGGCCACGTACGGCAACCGGGTCCGTGTCCTGCCCCCGGTGCCCCTCGGCGAGGTACCCGAGCCGCTGGACGCCGAACGCGCCGAACTGGTCCTGGCGGGCGAGCTGCCCCTCGTACCGCCGGACGCGGGCTGGGACGTCGCCGTGTACTCGTCGAGCCGGGGCGTCCCGGACCCGGGCGGGCTGCTGGGCATCAAGGGGCTGGTGAACGAGGAGTTCGTCCGCGTGCCCGTGCCGGTCGGCGCGACGGCCGCCCGGGTCCGGACGATCGTGGAGACCGATCACCGGGGGCCCGCCGAACTGCATGTCGGCGCGGAGGCCCGCAAACGGGTGTGGTGGAACGGCGAAATGCTGGGCCCGGACGGCGAAGGGTACGTGGCGTCAGCCCGAGTCACGGTGGCCCGCGCCCGGAACGTGCTCGAGTACGAACTGTCCGACGCCCAGAGCCGTCCCTCGGCGATCTCGGCCGAGGACGGCACACCGCTGGGCAGCTTCTTCTGCCTGTCCGCGCCGGGCGGGCTGGGGCCGCGGCCGCGGTTCATGCGCCCGCCGGACGGTGTGCGGCCGGACGGCCGGGTGACGTACCGCGCGCGGCTGCGGGTCCCGGGCGAGGGTGCGCGGGCGGTGCTCGTGGTGGGTGCCGCCTCGGCGGTCACCGTGCTGCTCGACGGGGCCGTCGTGGCGCGGCAGGAGAAGGTGGAGTACTACGCGGCGGACTGGGGCGCCGTGCCGCAGTTCTTCCGCCACGAACCGGCGCTCGGGGCGGGCGAGCACACCCTGGAGGTCGTGGCCGACAGTGCCGACGCCCGCGACGCGGTGTTCGTCGACCTGGTGGTGCGGTCCGGCAACGAGGTGACGGCCCTGGTCAGCGGCGCCGGCTGGGAGGCCGGGACGGGCGGGTGGCGGGGGCGTACCGTCGAGGACGAGCGCAGGCGGGGCGAGCTGCGGCACTGCCACGCCGCAGTACGGCCGCACCCCCTGCCGGACACCGGGTGGCTCACCGGCCGGCCGGTGCTCGCCGGCGCCGTATGGCCGTCGCGGTCCACCGACGACGTCCACGCGGCGCCGCAGCGCTTCCGGTTCACCGTGCCGGCGGGCACGGTGTCGCTCGACCTGCCGTTGGCACTTCCCGCGAAGGTGTGTGTCGGGGACGGTCCGGAATCGCCCCTGGACGGACAGCGGCTGACACTTCGTCGGCCACTTCCGGCGCCCACGCCGGTCGAGGTGGTCACCGAGCCGACGGCGGTCCTGCGGGGCGGCTCCGCCTGGCGCGGGCCGGTGCGTGTGCGGACCGTACCAGCGCCGCTGTCGCTCGGGGACTGGCGTGCGCTGGGGCTGGGCAGTTGGAGCGGGGGCGTGACGTATGCCCGTGCGGTTCAGGTGCCGTCGGGGCCCGATCCCGTGCTGGATCTCGGGCGGGTGCGGGGCAGTGTGGAGGTGTCGGTCGACGGGGAGTTCGCCGGTGAGGCGTTCTGCGCGCCGTACCGCTTGCCGTTGCGCGGTGCCGCCGGGCGTACCGTCCGGGTGGAGGTGACGGTCCGGGGCACGCTGGCGCCCTATCTCGCGGAGGCCACGCCGACCGCCTGGGCGTTCGACTGCCAGCTGTCGTCGGGGCTGCTGGGTCCGGTGACGCTGAGGGTGCCGTCCGGCGGGGGCGGCGGACTCTAGTCGCCGGAGAGCGGCCGGGTGGAGTCGCGCAGGACGAGGCCGGGGGCGAAGACGCGGGTCTCGTGGAGGTGGTCCGCGCGGGCCTCGATCTCGTCGAGCAGCATCTCCACGGCCGCCCGGCCGAGGTCCTCGACCGGCTGCCGGACCGTCGTCAGGGTCGTCGCCCCGAAGCTCGCGACGTCGAGGTCGCCGTAGCCGACCACCTGCACGTCCTCGGGGATGCGCACGCCGCGCTCGGTCAGTGCCCGGCAGAGGCCGGCCGCGAGGAAGTCGTTGGTGCAGAAGACGCCGTCGGGCAGGTGCTCGAGCTCGCGCGCGATCCGTGTCCCGTACGCGACGGTCATCCGCTCGGCGACGACCTGGTCCAGCCGTGCCTCACGCCGGCTGCGGACGGCCTGGCGGGCGCCCTGGTACCGGTCGGCGCACTGGCGTATGCCGCGTTCGCCGTTGACGACGAGGATGTCGCGCGCCCCGCTGTCGAGGAGGTGCTGTACGGCGATGCGGCCGCCGGCGATGTCGTCGACGGAGGCCGAGCAGCCCTCCCGGTCGGGCATCGCGCGGTCGGCCAGGACCAGCGGGATGCCCCGCTCGCGCAGCCGGGCCAGCCGTCCCGGGTCGGCGCTGAGCGGCACGACGACCACGCCGACGGCCCGCTGCTCTACGAGCATGCTGAAGTAGCCCTGCTCCCGTTCCGGGGCGTCGCCGCTGTGGCAGAGGACGAGGGAGTAGCCGTGGTCGTAGGCCGCGTCGGCCGCGCCTCGTGCGATGCGCGCGTAGAAGGAGTTGGTCACGTCGGGCAGCACGAGCCCGATGGCGGAGGAGTGGCCGGTGCGCAGGCCCGCTGCTCCCGGGTGAGGGACGTAGTCGAGCGCGGCGACCGCGACGCGGACGCGCTCGGCGGTCCGTTCGGTGACCCGCTCGGGCCGGTTGAGCACGTTCGACACCGTGGACACCGAGACGCCGGCGGCGGCCGCGACGTCCTGGATGCGGGCGGGGCGTGCCGGAACGGCGTCCACCCCCTCGCTGTTGCGGCCGTGCGACCAGGCACGACGGCGGCCTCCATGAGCGCCGCAAGTATAACGTGACCGGGCGTGGAACGTTTTTCCCGCCCGGTCTCCGTTGTCTCCGAATGAGGCTCCGAATCAGGCGGAGGGCGCGCCGCTGAGGACTTCCACCCGGCCGGTGTCGAGCGAGTAGTAGGCGCTGACGACGGCCAGGTCGCCCTTCTTCACCATCGGGGCGAGGTCCTTGTTGGAACGCAGGCCGGCGGCGGTCTGATTGACGTGAACGCGGGTCATGGCGTCGACCGGGTCGGCGTGCTTGCCCTTGGCTGTCTCCTCGTACGCCGGCTCGAGGGCGTCGGCGATGGACTGCAGGTTGCCGGGCAGTTCCTTGCCGTCGCGCAGCGCCTCGTACGCCGCCTTGACGGCACCGCAGCGCTGGTGGCCGAGGACCACGATGAGCGGGGTTCCGGACGTCATCGGGCCGTACTCCACGGACCCGACGACGACCGGGCCCACGACCTGTCCGCCCGTGCGCATCACGAAGAGGTCGCCGAGCCCGGTGTCGAAGAGCAGCTCCGGCGGCACCCGGGAGTCGATGCACGACAGGATCACGCCGTAGGGCTTCTGCTCCTCGGCGACGAACTCGCGCCGCTTCGGGTCGCGGTCGGGGTGCTGGAGCCTGCCGTCCACCCAGCGCTTGTTGCCGTCCATCAGCCGCGCGAAGGCCGCCCAGGGCGAGTCCGGTCGCGCGGCCGCGCCGGGAGAGGGAGAGGTGCTCGCGCCCGCGGCCGCAGCCGTCCCCTTGGTCGTGGAGTCCGTCTTCGACGAACAGGCGGTGAGCAGAGCCGCGGTGGTGGCAGCCAGCCCCCCGGTGAGTATGGCCCTGCGCTGTGGTGTTCCGGCGGTACCCATGTAGCCGTCCCCTGTGATCGCCGCTCCCCTGGTGGGAGCCGGTGATGCCACTGTCGCGGGAGGCTGGTTAGCGCCCGTACAGCGCTGATGCAGCGCGGAGGAAGGACTGATCCAAAACGCGGGAGGTAGCGAGGTCCGACCCTCGGTGATCAGGCCGGGAACTCCCGCTTCAGCCAGTCGCCGTCCAGACGAATGTGTTTGATGGTGCGCCGGTGGTGGGTGTAGGCGATGTGGAGGGCGCCGTCCGGTGTCTGGGCGAGGGAGGGGTAGGACAGCTCGCGGTTGAGGCCGTCGCGGGAGTTGTTGGTCAGGCAGTGTCCGTCGCCGGTTTCGAGGTCGTGGCGCAGTGGCCACGTGTGTCCGTCGTCCGGGGAGAGGGCCAGGGAGAGCGGGGCGCGGGGGGCACCCCAGAACGCGTCGCCCGTGGGGGCGGTTTCCGCAGGTGTCCCTGCCACTCCCCCGTCGTCGATCTCGTCGTACAGCGAGACCCTGCGGGCGATGGCGTCGGCCGCGCTGCTGTGGTTGTAGACCAGGGCGAGCCTGCCGTCGGCCAGCACGGTGTACTGGATCGAGGAGTTGTTGTTCGGCAGATCCAGGGGGCGCGGCTCGGTCCAGGTCTCGCCGTCGTCGGACGACACGCTGCTGTGCACGGTGTCCGCGCGACGGCTGCGGAAGAGGGCCAGGAGTGAACCGTCGGGCAGCGGCCGGATGTTCATGTGGACGAGGCCGGTGCTGCCCGGGACGGGGCGTTCGCGCCAGGTGCGTCCGCCGTCGTCGCTGATCATGACGGAGCTGGTGTCCCGGTCGCCCGACCAGGAGGTTCCGGGGGTGGCGACGCAGCGGAAGACGGGGAGCAACAGCCGCTCGCCGGAGAGTACTTCGATCACCGGCTGGCGTACGAACACGCCGCCCTGCTCGGTGGCCGGGAACAGGACGCGGGCCCGGCCCCAGGTGGCGCCCTCGTCGTGGCTGACGCGCAGCCGGACCTCGGCCGTGTCCTGGTGGCCTGCGCGCTGTGCGGTGTGCAGGAGCCAGAGTTCGCCCGAGGGGGCGGGGAACAGGAGCGGGTTCTGCTCGGAGCGGGTGTCGTCGGCGGAGAGACGCACGGGGAGGGACCAGGTGCCGGCGTCCTGCGCGAGGCGGGAGAACCACACCGAGATGTCGGCGACGCCCTCCTGGGTGCCGCCGAACCAGACGCAGCCGAGGTCGCCGCTGGGCAGGACGGTGAGGTTGGCGGCGTGGTTCTGCACGGCGGGGGCGGCCAGGTGGGTCTCGGCGCGGCCCGGCTGGTCGGGGTGGGGGCGCAGGGTGCCGTCGGCGGTGGTCATCGGGCCTCGCCCGCCCAACGCGCGGCGGTCAGGTGGCCTGCGGCCGCCTGTTCCAGGTGGATGAGATCGCAGGCCACGGTGGCGAAGGTGAAGCCCTCGGCGAGGCGGCGGGCGGCGCTCGCGCCGTCGGCGTTGTGGATGCCGGCGGCGATGCCCGCAGCTTCGGCCGCCTTGCTGATGCGGGTCAGTGCCTGCTCGAACTCCTGCTGTACGGAGGGGTCGGTGGAGGTGGCTCCGCCGAGTGCGAGGCGCAGGTCGGAGGGGCCGACGTAGATGCCGTCGAGGCCGTCGGTGGCGCAGATGGCTTCGACGTCGGCGAGGCCGTCGGCGGTCTCGATCATCGCGAGGACGGCCGTCTGGGCGTGGGTGTCGGCCGGATGGGGTCCGACGCGGAGCTGGGCGCGCATGGGCCCGTAGGAGCGGCGGCCGAGCGGAGGGTAGCGGACGGCGGCGACCGCGTCGGCAGCGTCTTGCGCGTTGTCGATCAGCGGGACGATGACGGCGGTGGCGCCCGCGTCGAGTGCTTTGCCGATGCAGGTGAGGTCGTTGGCCTCCACGCGCACCATGCCGACGGCGGTGCTGCCTTTGGTGTCGGTGGCGAGGAGGTTGTTCAGCATGCCCTGGTAGCCGAAGAGTCCGTGCTGGGCGTCGAAGGCGAGGTAGTCGTAGCCGAGGCGGGCCAGGCGCTCGGCGGCGATGGGTGAGTCGAGCAGGGACCAGTAGCCGATGAGCTGCTCTCGGGCGCGTAGAGCGGCGGTGAACTCGGCTGAGCTGCGGCCGGTTGCCATGGGGAAGGTCTCCGTAACAGTCAGGGTGGGGGTGTGGTCAGCGGTTGTAGGCGGGCATCGGACCGCGCAGGCGGGCACCGACCTCGTCGCAGGCCGCGGTGACGTCGGCGGGCAGCGGGCCCTCTGCGGCGGCGGCGATGTTGGCGAGCAGGTGCTCGACCTTGGAGCCGCCGAGGAGCAGCGCGTCGGTGGAGGGGCGGTCCAGCAGCCAGCGCAGGGCGAGGTCGGTGAGCGGGAGGCCGGCCTGCCCGGCCACGGCGGCCAGGTCCGTGACGGCGGTGAAGAGCCGTTCGTCCCAGTACCGCTGCCGGTACATGGCGGCGAGCCGCGAGTCGCCGAAGCGGCCGGAGCCGGGCTCTTCACCGAAGTGGTGCCGGCCGGTCAGGAGCCCGCCGCCGAGCGGGTTGTAGACCATGGTGCGCAGGCCGGTGACGGCCGCGTACTCGGCGTACTCCTCCTCGATACGGCGCGCGAGGAGGTTGTGCAACTGCTGGGCGACGACCGGGCGGGGTGCGCCGACCTCGTCGGCCACGCGGCTGAGCTCGGCGATCTGCCAGGCCGCGTAGTTGGACACGCCGAGGGCGCCGATCTTCCCCTCGGCGACGAACTCGGCCACGGTCACCAGGGTTTCGGCGAGCGGCGTCGCACGGTCCGGCTGGTGCAGGTAGAAGAGGTCGACATGGTCGGTGCCGAGCCGCTTGAGGCTGCCGTCCAGGGCGGCGCGCAGTCCGGCCGGCGACAGGGGCGCGTGATCGCCCTGGTCGGGGTGCGGGATACCGGCCTTGGTGGCGAGGACGATCCGGTCGCGGCGGCCCGGGAGCAGTTCCCCAAGCAGTCGCTCGCTCTCGCCGCCCGCGTAGCCGTTGGCGGTGTCCACACCCGTGATGCCGGCGTCGAGCGCGGCGTCCAGCATGGCCGCAGCTCCCCCGCGGTCGACGGTGTCACCGAAGGTCATGGTGCCGAGCACCAGCCGCGAGAGCGGGACGGTGGTGTTCGGCAGGGTGAGGCCGGTGGTCACGAGGAGTTTCCTTCCGGTACGCGGCGGGGTTTCACGCCGTGGATGGCGCTCGGGTCGAGTGCGGCGCGGCGCAGGGCGCGGGTGTAGGGGTCGGCCGGGGCGGCGAGGACGGTCTCGGTCCGCCCGGCCTCGACCACGCGGCCGGCCCGCATCACCACGACGTCCGTGCTCATCTCGCGCACCACGCCCAGGTTGTGCGCGATGACGAGGTAGGCGATGCCGGTCTCCTCCTGCAATTCCCTGAGCAGGGCCAGCACCTGGGCCTGCACGGAGACGTCGAGCGCGGAGGTCGCCTCGTCGCACACCAGCAGGTCGGGGCGGGAGGCGAGGGCGCGGGCGATGCCGATGCGCTGCCGCTGGCCGCCGGAGAAGTCGGCCGGGCGGCGCTCCAGGGCGGACGGGGGCAGGCCGACCTGGTCGAGCAGCTCGGCGGCACGGCGGGCCCGTTCGGCACGGTCCGGCACACCGCCGAGGCGCAGCGGCTCGGCCACGATCTGCTGGGCGGTCAGATGGGGGTCTAGGGAGCCGTACGGGTCCTGGAAGACCATCTGGACGCGGCGCCGCAGCGGTCGCAGTCTCCGCTCCGGGAGGGCGGCGATGTCCGTGCCGTCGAGGACGATACGGCCGGACCGTGGGGTGAGCAGCCGGACCAGGGCACGGGCGAGGGTCGACTTGCCGCAGCCGGACTCGCCGACGACTGCGAGCGAGCCGCCCTTGTCCAGTCGGAAGCCGACCTGGTCGACGGCACGGAAGGGGCCGCTCGGCGTCGGGTATTCGACGACCAGGTCCTCTACGGAGAGCAGGGTCATGGGGTGGCTCCTCGCACGGAGGTCTCGTCCTCGTCCCAGGCGCCGAGGCGGGGCACGGCGGCGAGGAGGGCTCGGGTGTAGGGCTCGGCGGGTTTGTCGACGATGCGTTCGGCCGGGCCGGACTCGACGAAGCGGCCGTCCTTCATGACGTGGATGCGGTCGGAGACCAGCCGGGCCACGCCCAGGTCGTGCGTGATCATCAGTATGCCGATGCCGGTGCGTTCCTGGAGCTCCATCAGCAGGTCCAGGACGCTGGCCTGCACGGTCGCGTCGAGGGCGGAGGTGGGTTCGTCGGCGACCAGCAGTTCCGGATCGCCGGCCAGAGCGATGGCGATGAGGATGCGTTGCAGCATGCCGCCGGAGAACTGGTGCGGGTAGGCCTTCCAGCGGGTCTCGGGGCGGGTGATGCGCACCTGGGTGAGCAACTCGATGCCCTTCTCGCGGGCCTGGGCCCTGGACAGTTCGGGGTGGCGCAGGCGGATCGCCTCGCCGAGCTGCCGGCCGATGGTGTGGACGGGGCTGAGGGCGGTCATCGGGTCCTGCGGGATCAGGGACACCGTCCGGCCGCGTACCGCGCGGGCCGCGCCGGGGTCGGCGACGACGTCCCGGCCGCCGACGCGGACGGCGCCCGACAGCACGGCCAGTCCCTCCGGCAGCAGGCCCAGTACGCCCATCGCGGTGGTCGACTTGCCGGAGCCGGACTCGCCGATGAGGGTCACGGTCTCGCCGCGGCCGACGGTGAAGGTCACGCCGTCGACGGCCCGGACGACGCCGTGCGCGGTGACGAGTTCGATCTGGAGGTCACGGACATCCAGCAGGGGTGTCCCGTCGGTCATGCTCCCGCTCCCTTCCGGCGGCGGGTGCGGTCCCGCAGTCCGTCGCCCAGCAGATTGACCCCGACCACGAGGAGGGCGATGACCAGGCCGGGCAGGGTGACCAGCCACCACGAGGTGGTGATGTAGGCCTGGCCGTCGGAGATGATCCGGCCCCAGGTGGCGAAGGGCCGCTGCGGACCGGCGCCGAGGAAGCTCAGCGCGCTCTCCAGCAGCACGGCCTGGGCGAGCAGGAGCAGCACGACGAGGCTCACCGGCCGTACGACGTTGGGCACGATGTGCCGGGTGAGGATCTGCCAGCCGCGCAGGCCCAGCACACGTGCGGCGGCGACGTACGGTTTCTCGCGCTCGACCAGGACGAGGGAGCGGGTCAGCCGCGCCACCTCGGGCCACTGCGCGACGGCGATCACGCAGGTGATGACGGTGACGGAGGGCCCGAAGAGGGCTACGACGAGCAGCAGCATCATCAGCAGGGGCAGGGCGAGCTGGGCCTCCAGGAAGCGGGAGACGAGCGCGTCGACCCAGCCGCCGAAGAACCCGGCTGCCGACCCGGCGACGATGCCGATCAGCCCGGACACCAGGACCGCGAGGACGCCGACCGAGAGGGAGACCTGGCCGCCGTGCAGGAGGCGCGACAGCAGGTCGCGGCCGAGCTGGTCGGTGCCGAGCAGGTGTCCTGCGCTGAGCGGGGGCAACCTGCGCTGGGACAGGTCCTGGGCGTTGGCCTCCGGCAGGGGCAGCAGGTTCGCGAGGGCGACGGGCAGGACCACCAGGGCCGTGCACACGGACCCGGCCCAGATCTTGAAGCGCGAGCTGCGCCGCTGCCGGGTCGCGGTGGCCCGGGCGAGGTCGCGGGCGCTGACGGCGCTGGGCCGCTCGGCGCCGGCGACCGGGGTGGAGATGACACCGGCCATGGGTCAGGCCGCCTTTCCGAGTCGTACGCGCGGATCGAACAGCGGGTAGGCGAGGTCGACGAGGAGCTGGACGAGGATCGCGAGAGTGGCCGTCACGAGGACGGTGGCCTGGATGAGCGGGTAGTCGCGGGTCTCCAGCGCCCGGACGACGAGCGAGCCGACGCCCGGCCAGCCGAAGACGACCTCGACGACCACGACACCGTTGAGCAGGGCCGCGAAGCGGGTGCCGAGGGCGGTGACGAGCGGCACGGCGGAGTTGCGCAGGCCGTACTGCCAGGTCAGGGTGCGTTCGGAGACGCCGCGGGAGCGGGCGACCGTGGTGTAGGCGGCGGCGAGCGCGGTGGTCATCTCGCGGCGTACCAGGCGTGAGATCAGGGCGAGTTGAAGGACGGCCACGGTCACGGTGGGCAGGATCAGGCCGCTCCACGAGGTGAATCCGGAGGCGGGCAGCACCGGGAGCAGCACCGCGAAGACGGTCAGCAGCATCACGCCGGTCCAGAAGTCCGGCATCGACTGCCCGGTGATCGTCAGGACGTTGGCGCCCAGCTCCCGCTTGGTGTCGGCGCGCCGGGCCATCCACACGCCGAGGGGCACGGCGACGACGGTGGTGACCGCGATGGCGGAGACCGCCAGGGTGATGGTGTACGGCAGCCGGTCCATGACGACCTGGAACGCGGAGGCGTGGAAGGAGTAGCTGGTGCCGAGGTTCCCGGTGCACAGGTCCCGCAGGTAGATCCCGTACTGGACGACGAGCGGTTCGTCGAGGCCGAACTGGGCGCGGATGCGGGCGAGGTCGGCGGCCGTGGCGCTGGGCGCGGCGTAGGCGGCGGCCGGGTCACCGGGGGCCAGGCGCAGCAGCAGGAAGACCGTGGTGAGGGTGAGGAAGACGGCCAGCAGGCTCTGGCCGATGCGGCGGGCGAGGTAGGTGGCCACGGCTCAGCCCTCCAGCCGTACGGCGGACAGGTCGTAGGAGTTGAGCTGGAGCAGGCCCAGGTCGTGCACGCGCTCGCGGCGGGCGAGCAGGGTCTTGGGGGCGAAGGCCCACAGGCTGGGCCAGGTGTTCCAGACGGCGTGCTGCGCGGCGGCCAGCTTGCGGTCGCGGGTGGCCGCGTCGGTCTCGGTGGCGGCGTCCTCCAGGCGGCGCTGGATGTCCGGGATGACGTAGCCCATGTAGGTGTCGCGGGTGCGTTCCCGCTCGGGGGTGCCGCCGTACATGCCCTGGAGGGAGGTGAGGGCCTGGCCGGTGGTGCCGGGGAAGCCGTTGCCGATCACGTCCCAGTCGCCCCCGCGGCCCTGCCGCCACTTCAGGATGTCGCCGCCCGGTTCGAACTGGAGCAGGGAGGCGCGGACGCCGATGTCGCGGAACATGTCGGCGACGGCTTCCATGACGGAGTTGTCGGCGGCGAACTCGCCCGACTCCCAGATGACGCGGATCCGCAGGCCCTCGGCGCCCAGCCGCTTCAGCTGCGCCTTTGCCTTGCCCGGGTCGTAGGTGTAGGCGCCGGTGCGTACCGCGCCTTCGAGGGCGAGCGGGACGACTCCTTCGGCGGCTTCGGCGGAGCCGGTGAGGACGTCCTTCACCAGCGCCTCGCCGTCGATGGCGTAGGTGAGGGCGCGGCGCACGCGGGCGTCGGCCAGGGGGTGGTCGCCGGGCTTGCGGAAGTTGTAGAAGAGCTGGGAGATGCGGACGCCGGCGGTCTCCTCGACGGTGACGCCGGGCAGGTCGGTGAGCTGCTCGGCCGAGTCCGGGGTGAGCGTGTCGACGACGTCCAGCTCGCCACTGCGCAGGGCGATGACCCGGCTGGACTCCTCGGGCACGAAGCGCACCCGGACGGTGTCGACGTGGGCCGGGCGGCCCCAGTAGCGGGGGTTGCGGGCGAGGGTGTACTCGCCGGCGCCGCTGTTGGCCTCGATCACCTTGTACGGGCCGGAGCCGACGCCGCTCTGGAGTTCCTCCGGCCGGTTGGCGGCGGCCGGGGTGATGTGGATGTTGGCCATGAGGCGGTCGAGCACCGGTACCGGCCGCTTGGTGTGCAGCTCGAAGGTGCGCTCGCCGGTCTTCTCGACGGTGGGCAGCTCCGGGAAGAGGCCGAGGAGGAAGGAGCCGTTGACCTTGCCGTACATCTCCAGTGCGGTGGCGACGTCCTCGACGGTGACGGGGCTGCCGTCGGAGTAGCGCACGCCCTCGCGCAGCCGCACGCTCCAGGTGGTCGGCCCGGTCATCGCGAACCGGTCGGCGAGGACCGGCTGGACGCGCATGCCGGGACCGATGCCGGTGAGGGCCTGACGGACCGCGCGCTGCACAGTGACGGCGGCGTCGAACTGGTTCAGCTTGTTGTCGAGGCTCACCAGGGAGCGGTTCAGGCCGAGGGTGAGGGTGCCGGGGCCGGGGGCTCCGGTGGGTCCTGCGCAGGCGGACAGCGGACCGAGGGCCAGACCCGAGCTGCCGAGCGCGCCGAGACGCAGCAGGGTACGGCGGCGGACGGGACGGCGGAGGGGCTCCCACTGGGGGCGGTGGTCCGGGGGTGCGTCATAGGGGCTTGGGGTCATCGTCGACCTTCTCGCGTTCCGGGGGCGACCGGCTCGTGGTGTTCGTGCGGCTCTCGCTGCGGCCCGGTCGGGGGCCCGGCCGGCGGGATACGAACAGGTGTCGCGCCGGAAAAGGTGGCACGACTGCGCGAAGTGCGCAAGGGGTCTCGCGCATTTCGCGCAACCCGTGTCATCATCGATTCCCGAGGCAGCCCGACCGGGCCGCCCGAGGAGGTACCCGTGTCCCTCTCCGCAGCCGGCCCCGGCGGCCAGGTCCAGGCCGCCCACCGGCCCGTACTCGCTCTCGCCGACGATCTGTCCGGTGCCGCCGAGACCGCGGTGGCGCTGCGCTCGCCCGCCCGGATCCTGCTGGGTCCGGTCGCCGTGCCGGTGACGTCCGCGCCCGGCGAGTCGCTCGTGCTCGACCTCGACTCGCGGCAGCTGCCCGGCGCCGAGGCGGCCCGGGCGGTACGGGACGTCACGCGCTCGGCACCCGCGGCAACGGTGCTCTTCAAGAAGGTCGACTCGCTGCTCAGGGGCAACCTCGCCGCCGAGGCGGCCGCCTACGCGCGAGGCGGCCGGGGCGTGGTGATCGCGACCGCTCTGCCGGCGGCCCGGCGCACGGTCCGGGGCGGGGTCGTCCGCCTTGACGGGGTGCCGCTGCACGCGGCGGACGCCTGGCGTGCCGAGGCGCGGCCCGCCCCGCCCTCGGTCGCCGCCGCGCTCGGTGACCTGCCGTCAGCTCCGGTGCCGCTCACGGACGTACGCGGGGCACCCGGCGCGCTACGGGAAGCGCTGCGTGCGTGTTTCGCGCAGGGACGGCATCCGGTGTGCGACGCGGAGACCGAGACCGACCTCGACGCGATCGCCGCGGCGGCCCTCGAACTGGGTCCCGGGATCAGGCTGCTGGGCACCGGCGGACTCGCGGGCGCCCTGGGGCGGCTCCTGGGCACACCCGCGGAGAACGCCCTCGTCCCCGGAGAAGCCGTCCGGCCGCTGCTGATCGTCGTGGGCACGGCCGAGCCGTCCGCCCGCGGACAGGTCGCGCACCTCCTCGCGGACGGAGCCCACCAGGTCTCCCTCAGCACCCTCGACCTCCTCCGCTCCCCGCGACGGCTCGCACCTCCCGTCACCGCCGTCACGGTCGTCCGCGTCACCGGCGCGGCCGACCCCTCCCAGGCGCGCCGTCTCGTCGCCGCGCTCGCCGACACCGTCGCCGACGCGGCACACGACTGCGACCTGGTCCTCACCGGCGGCGAGACCGCCCGCCGCGTCCTGGACGTCCTGCGCGTCACCGACCTGCGCCCGGTCGGCCAGATCCACCACGGTGCGGTCCTCTCCCGCACGCCCGACGGCCGCTCGGTCGTCACCCGGCCCGGCAGCTACGGCGAGGTCGACTCCCTGCGGCGCATCGTCCGTGCCCTGCGCCCCGCACCCGTACGCCACGTTCCGACCGACCCCACAGGAGTAGCCCCGTGAACGCAGCCCCCTCCTCCGCCGCCACCGCAGGCCAGACCCCCGCGGCCACCCGGCCGCTCCCGGTCATCGCGGTGACCATGGGCGACGGCGCAGGCATCGGGCCCGAGGTCATCGTGCCGGCGCTGCTGCACCCCGACACCCTGCGCGACTGCCGACCCGTCGTCGTGGGCGACGCCGGGCGCCTGCGGCAGGCGGCCGGCATCCTCGGCATCCCTTGCGAGATCGTGCCGGTCGAGCATCCGGCCCAGGCAAGGTTCGCGCCCGGCCGCGTCCACGTGATCGACCTCGGGCTGCTCCCCGCCGACCTGCCCTGGGGCGAGCTGTCCGCCGTCGCGGGAGACGCCGCCTACCACTACGTACGCGTCGCCGCCGAACTCGCGCTGCGCGGCGAGGTGGACGGCATCTGCACCGCCCCGCTCAACAAGGGGGCCCTGCACGCCGCCGGCCACCTCTACCCCGGCCACACCGAACTCCTCGCCCATCTCACGGGCGTCGAGGAGGTGTCGATGATGCTGTCGACTCCCCGGGTGAAGGTCATCCACGTCACCACCCACATCGGGCTGATCGACGCCGTGAACCGCATCGAGCCCGGCCTGGTGGAGCGCACGGTACGCCGCGGCCACGAGGCGATGGTGCGCGCCGGGACCGCCGACCCGGTGATCGGTGTCTGCGGCATCAACCCGCACGCGGGCGAGAACGGCCTGTTCGGCTACGGCGAGGAGGAGACGAAGATCGTCCCGGCGCTGGAGACAGTGCGCGCCGACGGCATCGACGCACGCGGCCCGCTGCCCGCGGACACGGCGTTCTACCTGGCCTCGCGCGGCGACTACGACCTCATCGTCGCGATGTACCACGACCAGGGGCACGGCCCCGTCAAGGTCCTCGGCATCGAGGCCGGGGTCAACCTCACCGTCGGACTGCCGGTGATCCGCACCTCCGTCGACCACGGCACGGCCTTCGACATCGCCGGAACCGGCCGGGCAGAGCCCGGTAGCATGGTCGAGGCCCTGCGCCAGGCCGCCGAGATGTCGACCGCTCCGGCCGCCCGCTGACCGCGGTTCGCGGCAGGCACGTGTGCGACCCAGGACGGCCCAGGACTATTGAGGACATGAAGAACCTATGTCTGTGACCGGATCCAAGGCGCGGCGCGACCGCATCGTCCACCTCGCCACCACCACCGGCCTGGCGAGCGTGGAGGAGCTGTCGCAGCTGTTCGGCGTGACGGCCTCGACCATTCGCCGCGACCTGGCCAAGCTCACCACCGACGGGCGTCTGGCCCGCACCTACGGCGGGGCCATGGCCCTGGCCGCGCACCCCGAGGCGTCCCTGCGGCAGCGCGTGGGTGAGGCCTTCGAGGCCAAGCAGGCCATCGCCCGCTGGGCGGCGGCCCAGGTGCGGCCCGGCGAGACGTTGCTGCTCGACGCCGGCTCCACGGTCGGCGCGCTCGCCCACGAGCTGCGCACGGCCGAGGACCTCACCGTGGCGACCACCGGACTCACCGCCCTGCAGGCGCTGTCCGATGTAGAGACGGTGCACGTCGAGTGCCTCGGCGGCACCCTGCGCCCGCTCAGCCAGGGCTTCGTCGGACCGCTCACGGAAGCCGCCCTGGAGCGCATGACGTTCGACCGGGTCTTCCTCGGCACGGACGGCATCTCCCCCGAACTCGGCATCTGCGAGGCGGACCTGCGCCAGACCCGCCTCAAGGAGCTGATGGCCCGCCGCGCCGACCACGTCTACGTCCTCGCCCACGCGGCCAAGCTCGGCCGCCGCCCCTTCCACGCCTGGACGGCCCTGTGCGAGGGCTGGACCCTGGTCACGGACGACACGGCCGACCCGGCCGTACTCGCGGAGCTGCGGGCGCGCGGGGTGGCGACGGTGACCACGACGCCGGAGCGGGTACCGGCCGGCCCGCACGGCGACACCCCGTAGAGCCGGGCATAGCCGGGGCAGCTAGCCACCTGGCCTCCGCCTCCTCGGCGTGGGGACACCTCCTGACGCGGCCGCGTCGAGAAGGCCGCGGAAGGTGGGGCACTCGATGTGGCTCGGCGCGGGGCACACGGCGGCGTGTCTCAGGGAGTCGCGGAGCACGCCCAGTTCGCGGATCCTGCGGTCCAGTTCCTCCGCCTTGTCCGCCAGCATGCGCCGGTCGATCCGTGGCGGCCCGTCCGGCGCGACCATGTGCGCGATCTCGTCGAGCGAGAACCCGGCCGTCCGCCCCAGCGCGATCAGGGCCAGCCGCTCCAGTACGCCGGGATCGTACTGCCGGCGCAGCCCTCGCCGGCCGGTCGGGGCGATCAGCCCCTTCTCCTCGTAGAACCGCAGCGTCGACGCGGGCACCCCGGCACGATGGGACACTTCGGCGATGTCCAGGTCTGTCATTCCCTTGACCTCAAGTCGACTTGAAGTAGAACGCTGTCATCTCACCCCGACCAGGGCAAGCAGACGACGAAGGCCAGCAGAAGGAGAGCCGACGAGCATGGACGCCGAGCGCAGGAACGATGACGAACAGACCGCCCGCTGGAACGGGCGCGCCGGTCACGCCTGGGTGGATCTCCAGCATGTGCTGGACGAGATGTTCAGGCCCATCGAGGGCATGCTCGTCGACGCCGTGTCCGCCGAAGGCGCGGAACACGTGCTCGACGTCGGCTGCGGGACGGGCGGCACCACCCTGGCCGTCGCGCGACGGCTCGGCCCGGCGGGTCACTGCGTCGGGGTCGACATCTCCGGGCCGTTGACCGACACCGCCCGGGCGCGCGCCGAGCGGGAGGGCGTACCGGCCTCCTTCGTCCGCGCCGACGCGCAGGAGCACACGTTCGAGCCCGGCACCTTCGACACCGTCATCTCGCGTTTCGGCGTCATGTTCTTCGACGACCCCGTCCGGGCCTTCGGCAACCTCCGGAGCGCCGTCAGGGACGGGGCCGGCCTGCGGGTCATCGTGTGGCGGGACCCTGCCGAGAACCCGTTCATGACAACCGCCCAGCGCGCCGCCGCACCGCTGCTCCCGAGCCTGCCCGTCCGACGGCCCGACGAGCCGGGACAGTTCGCCTTCGCGGACCCGGACAAGGTCCGCCGCATCCTGGCGGAGAGCGGGTGGGCCGATATCGACATCCAGCCCATCGACGTCGTCTGTGCCCTCCCCGAGAAGGAGCTGGTCCGCTACTTCACCCGGCTCGGGCCCCTCGGCATGGCCCTGCCCGAGGTGGACGAGGAGACGCGCGTACGGGTCGTCGAGACGGTCCGCGCCGCCTTCGATCCCTTTGTGCAGGGCTCGGAGGTCCGCTTCACCGCGGCCTGCTGGACGGTCGGCGCCCGGGCCTCGGCCGCGAAACTTTCGTGAGGCCCGGCCCTCTTTTCGCAGCCCGGGCGCCCCGCGCATAGTGAGATCACGATGACGCAGAAAAGAGCCCTGGTTGTCCGAGGCGGATGGGAAGGCCACGAGCCGGTCAAGGCGACGGAGCTGTTCCTGCCCTTCCTCCGGAACGACGGATACGCGGTCCGGGTCGAGGAGTCGACCGACGTCTACGCCGACACCGCCGAGATGGCGGACACCGACCTCGTCGTGCAGTGCGTCACGATGTCGGAGATCACCCGCGAGCAGGTGGCAGGACTGAGCTCGGCGGTCGTGGCCGGCACCGGTTTCACTGGCTGGCACGGCGGCATCGCCGACTCGTTCCGCGCCTGCGCCGACTATCTCCACCTGGTCGGCGGCCAGTTCGCCACCCACCCGGGCAAGGAACCGTGCGAGCGCCGGGGCGGGGCGGAGGACAACTTCCTGCCGCACACCATCACCCTCACCGAGACCGGCCGCGCCCATCCCGTCACGGCGGGCATCGAGGACTTCGAGCTGGACACCGAGCAGTACTGGGTGCTCCACGACGACCTCATCGACGTCCTGGCCACCACGACGCATCCCGCCCGGCCGTGGCAGCCCTGGCACCGGCCGGTCACCTCACCGGCGGTCTGGACCCGCCGGTGGGGTGCCGGGCGCGTCCTGGTGACGACACCGGGGCACAGCCTCGACGTGCTGGAGCACCCCGACGTCCGCACCATCATCGAGAGGGGCATGCTGTGGGCGACGCGCACCGCATCGGCGTCGTAGGACTCGGCGTCATCTCCCGCGCGTACCTCGACACGCTGGCCGCACATCCCGCCGTGCGCGTCACCGCGGTCGCCGACCTCGACGCCTCCCGGTCGGCCGCGGTCGCCGCCGAACTGCCCGGCGCCGAGGCGCTGACGGTCGAGGAGTTGCTGAGCAGCCCGGACGTGGACACGGTGCTGAACCTCACCACCCCGGCAGCCCACGCCGGGATCGCCCTCGGCGCCATCGGCCACGGGAAGCACGTCTACGGGGAGAAGCCGCTGGCCGCCACGCTCGCCGACGCCCGTGCCGTCGTGGAGGCAGCCGCGAATGCGGGCGTCGGTGTGGGGTGCGCGCCGGACACCGTTCTGGGCACCGGGGTCCAGACGGCACGGGCGGCCGTCGAGGCGGGGAGCATCGGACGTCCCCAGTTCGCCTCGGCCGTGATGGTCACCCCGGGTCACGAACGCTGGCATCCCCACCCCGACTTCTACTACACCGAGGGCGGCGGCCCCCTGCTGGACATGGGGCCGTACTACCTCGCGTCCCTGATCCACCTGCTGGGCCCGGTGCGTGCCGTGATCGGGGCGGCCGGCCGGCTGCGCGCCGAGCGGGTGATCGGTTCCGGGCCGCGCACGGGCGAGCGGATCCCGGTCGAAGTGGACAGTCATGTCTCCGGGGTGCTGGAACACGCGGGCGGGGCACTGACGACGATCACGACGAGCTTCGACGGTGTGGCCACCACGGCCGCGCCGATCGAGGTCCACGGCGAGACGGGGACCCTCTCGGTCCCCGATCCGAACCGCTTCGACGGCGAGGTCCGGCTGCACGCGCTCGGCGACACCCGGTGGCGCGCCCTGCCGGCGTCGGCGGGCTACGAGGACGGCGCACGCGGCGTCGGACTGCTCGACTTCCTCGCGGCCGACGGACAGCGGGCGCCGCGTGCGAACGGCGAACTCGCCCTGCACGTCCTGGAGACGATGACGGCCCTCCTGCGTTCGTCGGCCGAGGGGCGGCGGATCGAGCTGACGACCTCGGCGCAGGCGCCCGATCCGGTGCCGTGGACGGCCGTCGGGGACTGGAAGGGCCCGGTCGCTCCCGGCCGGGCGTGACCGGGCGATGCCGCGCGGGTCAGTCCACGGGCCACGTGTGTGCGGGCGCGTTCATATGCATGTAGTCCATGTACGTCGTGGTCATCTGCCGCAGTGCCTCACGCCGGTCGGAGATGCCCGCCTTCTCCAGATGGTGGACCGTCTCGGCCTGCCAGAGGGCGCCGTTGCGGGCGGTGACACAGCGCTGCTCGATGATGCCCAGCAGGGGTTCGCGCCACGCGTCGTCCATGCCGGCCAGCTCCAGGCCACGGTGGGCGAGCGGCAGCAGGCGCCGCAACACCAGTTCCGTGACCGGCACTTCGCCCACTCCCGGCCAGTACAGGCGGGCGTCGATACCGTCGCGGGCCGCGGTGTGCAGATTCTCCTCGGCGACCGAGAAGGACATCCGCGTCCACACCGGCCGGTCCTCGTCGACCAGGGCGCGGGTCAGTCCGTAGTAGAAGGCGCCGTTGGCGATGATGTCGGCGACGGTGGGGCCGGCGGGCAGCACCCGGTTCTCGATGCGCAGATGCGGACCGCTGTCGGTGACCGCGTAGATCGGGCGGTTCCAGCGGTAGATCGTGCCGTTGTGCAGGGTCAGTTCGTCCAGTTGCGGCACGCCTCCCCGGTCGAGAGTCGCCTGCGGGTCCTCGTCGTCGCACAGCGGCAGGAGGGCCGGGAAGTAGCGCACGTTCTCCTCGAAGAGATCGAAGACGCTGGTGATCCACCGCTCCCCGAACCACACCCGGGGCCGGACGCCCTGGGCCTTGATCTCCTCGGGCCGGGTGTCGGTGGCCTGCTCGAACAGGGGGATACGGGTCTCGCGCCACAGCTCCTTGCCGAACAGGTAGGGCGAGTTCGCCGCGAGGGCGATCTGCACGCCCGCGATGGCCTGGGCCGCGTTCCAGTAGTGCGGGAACTCCTTCGGGGCGACCTGGAGATGGAACTGGGTGCTGGTGCAGGCGGCCTCGGGGGTGATGGTGTCGGCGTACGTCGCCAGGCGCTCGACACCGTCGACCCTGATCCGCAGGTCCTCGCCGCGCGCCGCGAAGATCTGCTCGTTGAGCAACCGGTACCGGGGGTCGCCGGACAGGGCGGCCTCGCTGACGTGCGTCTCCCCCAGCGTCGGCAGAATGCCGACCATGATCAGGTGGGCTCCGACGGCCGAGGCGCGGTCCTCGGCGTGGTTGAGGGCGTCCCGGATCTCCCGCTCCCAGTCTCCGGGGCCGCCGGTCGTGAGCTCCCGGGGCGGGATGTTGATCTCCAGGTTGAAGCGGCCCAGCTCGCTCGACCAGGCGGGCTCGGCGATCGCCTGGAGCACGTCGGTGTTCCGCATCGCGGGCAGTCCTTCGTCGTCCACCAGGTTGAGCTCGATCTCCAGCCCGACCCGGGGCCGCTCGCTCTCGAAACCCGACTCGCGGAGCATCCGCGCCAGCACCTCGAGGTCGGTGTGCATCTTCTGCCGATAGCGACGGCGGTCCTCC
This sequence comes from Streptomyces violaceus, assembly GCF_036014075.1. NCBI lineage: Bacteria > Bacillati > Actinomycetota > Actinomycetes > Kitasatosporales > Streptomycetaceae > Streptomyces > Streptomyces violaceus. The sequence continues at coordinate 8,089,622 of NZ_CP107911.1, read as the reverse complement.
CGCGTGAACACCAGGGCCGGCACGTCACGTCCCATGCGTCCTCCCGAGTTCCCTCGGCGGATACCTCTCGTCCCAGCGTCGCACCTTGTCGCCGCCCCCGCACCCACCTAGCCTGACTTTGTGCCGCAAATAAACAAACCCCGAACGCACAGTGCCGTGCCGGGCGACGGCAGCTCCCTCACCCGACTCCGTATCGCGATCACCGTCTTCTTCGCCCTCGACGGCTTCGTCTTCGCCGGCTGGGTCGTGCGCATCCCCGCCATCAAGGACCAGACGAACGCCTCCGCCAGCGCCCTCGGCCTCGCCCTCCTGGGCGTCTCGGCCGGTGCCGTCATCACCATGACCCTCACCGGTCGCCTGTGCCGCCGCTACGGCAACCACCGGGTCACCGTCGTCTGCGCCGTCCTGCTCTCCCTCAGCGTGGCCCTGCCCCCGCTGACCCACTCGGTCCTCGCACTCGGTCTCGTGCTCCTGCTCTTCGGCGCCGCGTACGGCGGGATCAACGTCGCCTTCAACAGCGCGGCCGTCGAGCTGGTGGCCGCGCTGCGGCGGCCGATCATGCCGAGCTTCCACGCCGCGTTCAGCCTGGGCGGCATGATCGGCGCGGGTCTGGGCGGGCTGGTCGCGGGGGCCCTCTCCCCCACCCGGCATCTGCTGCTGCTCACCGTCGTCGGACTACTGGTGACGGCGCTGGCCGGACCGACGCTCCTGCGGCACGAGCCGCCGACGCCGCCGGAGCGGGAACGTCCCGCGAAGTTCGCCCCGCGCCGGCTCGACGGCCGTACCCGGGGGCTGGTGATCGTCTTCGGCGTGATCGCGGGGTGCACCGCGTACGGCGAGGGGGCGCTGGCCGACTGGGGCGCCCTGCACCTCGAACAGGACCTGGACGCCTCGCCGGGCGCCGCGGCCGTCGGCTACTCCTGCTTCGCGCTCGCCATGACGGTGGGGCGGCTGACCGGCACGACGCTCCTGGAACGCCTGGGGCGGACCCGGACCGTCGTCGCGGGCGGCACCACCGCGGCGGCCGGAATGCTGCTCGGCTCACTCGCCCCTTCCCTGTGGGCGGCTCTGCTCGGCTACGCGGTCACGGGCCTCGGCCTGGCGAACCTCTTCCCGGTGGCCGTGGAACGCGCGGGCGCACTGGCCGGCCCCGGCGGCGTCGCCACGGCCTCCACCCTCGGCTACGGCGGCATGCTCCTCGGGCCGCCCGCGATCGGCTTCATGGCGGACTGGTTCACCCTGCCGGCCGCCCTGACCAGCGTGGCGGTGCTCGCGGCGGTGGCGGCGGCGGTCGGGGCTCTCGTGGGGGCGGCGACGCGGCGGGCGGCCGGGGGCTGAGGGCGGCGCGTTCGCCGAGGTCCGCCGATCGACCGCGGCCGGCTGATCGGCACTGCCGTATTCCTGGGTACCCGTGGCCACGCCCGTTGCGATCACCGGGCCGTACGTCGTCGACGAGGAGGCAGACCCGTGACCGAACAGCAGCACCCCGGCGACCTGCACCCCACCCCGGAGTTTCCCGCCCAGGACCAGCCGCATCCCGGGTGGACGGGACCCATGGACCCGCCCCCTGACCACGGCGAGGAGTCCTACCGGGGCAGTGGCCGGCTGGCCGACCGCAAGACCGTGATCACCGGCGGGGACTCCGGGATCGGCCGCGCCGTCGCCCTGGCGTTCGCCCGTGAGGGAGCCGACGTGCTCTTCACCCATCTGGACGACGAGAAGGACGACGCCGCCGAGACGGCCCGGCTGGTCGAGGAGGCCGGCCGGCGCGCCGTGCCCGTCTCGTGCGACGTACGAGAGGAGGAGAACTGCCGGGCGCTGATCGACCGTGCCGTCGCCGAATTCGGCCGGATCGACGTCCTGGTGAACAACGCGGCGTACCAGATGTCGCAGCCCGACGGCATCGAGGCGATCTCCACCGAGCAGTTCGACCGGGTGCTGCGCACCAACCTGTACGGCATGTTCTGGCTCTGCAAGCTGGCCCTGCCGCACATCCCGGAGGGCGGCAGCATCATCAACTCCGCGTCGGTGCAGGCCTACAAGCCCAGTCCTCATCTGCTGGACTACGCGACGACGAAGGGCGCGATCGTCACGTTCACGCAGGGGCTGGCGCAGATGCTGATCGACCGGGGCGTCCGCGTCAACGCGGTGGCGCCGGGCCCGGTGTGGACGCCGCTGATCCCGGCGACGCTGCCGGACACGCAGACGTTCGGCAAGCAGGCGCCGATCGGACGGCCCGCGCAACCGGCCGAGATGGCTCCGGCATACGTCTTCCTCGCCTCCCAGGAGGCGTCGTACATCACCGCCGAGATCGTCAACGCGACGGGCGGGACGCCGCTGCCGTGATCCCCCGGGGACCGCAGCCGTCGGCAGGGGGAAGCCGGCAGCCGTAATTCGCGGGCCTGGAGCGCGCTCCATACGGCAGACTCGGCTTCATGGAGACCGCCGAGTTCCTGCACGCGCTGGAGTCAGAGGGCCTGCTGCTGGCCGCGGCCGCCGAGGAGGCAGGGACGGACGCGAAGGTGCCGACGTGTCCGGAGTGGCAGGTGAGCGACCTGGTGCGGCACACGGGCGCGGTGCACCGCTGGGCCGCGTCGTACGTCACCGAGCGGTACACCGAGCGCCGCCCGCTGGGTGACGTCCCGGACCTCGACGGCGCGGAGCTCGTGGCCTGGTACCGCGACAGTCACCGCCACCTGGTCGACACACTGGCCGGCGCCTCGCCCGACCTGGAGTGCTGGGCCTTCCTGCCCGCGCCGTCCCCGCTGGCCTTCTGGACCCGTCGGCAGGCGCACGAGACGGCCGTGCACCGGATCGACGCCGAGTCCGCACGCGGGGGCGACGCCACCGCGCTCGCCCCGGACTTCGCGACCGACGGCATCGACGAACTGCTGCGCGGCTTCCACGCCCGCTCCAGGAGCAGGGTGCGCACCCCCGAGCCACGTGTCCTGCGCGTGCGCACGGACGACACCGACGCGGTGTGGACCGTACGGCTGTCCTCGGAGCCGCCCGTGACCACGCGGGGCGCGTCAGGCGACGCCGAGTGCGAACTCTCCGGCCCGGCCGAGCAGTTGTACCTGGCCCTGTGGAACCGGGTCCCCCTGCCCAACGTCACGGGCGACCGGGCGCTCGCCACGCTGTGGCGTGAGGCGTCCGGGGTCTGACGGCTCCGCGCCCCGAGCGGCTCAGCCCTCCGGCAGCATCCGCGCCAGCACCGCGCGCTGCACCGGCAGCACCTCGCCGTGCAGCGCGCGCCCCTTGGCCGTGAGCGCGACCTGCACGCCCCGCCGGTCCTCGGAGCACATGCAGCGCTCCACGAGCCCCTCCTTCTCCAGCCGGGCGATCAGCCGCGACAGCGCGCTCTGGCTCAGATGGACCCGCTCGGAGATCTCCTGCACGCGGTAGGACGGAGTGCCCTTCGGCGTCCGGCATCCGGCGAGGACGTCGAGCACCTCGAAGTCGCTGGCGCACAGGCCGTGGCCGTGCAGAGCACGGTCGAGTTCACACTGCGTTCGCGCATGCAGCGCCAGAATGTCCCGCCACCGTTCCACGAGCGCCTGCTCGGCCTGCTTCGCCGCCATGGGCCGCACCGTAACAGAGAGCAGAGTTTGTTGCACCTGAATTAAATGCACTTGCATCTCATGCATGCGCATGTAGCGTCTCGGGCATGATCTCTCCGCTCACCACCCCCACGTCCGGCGGACGTTGGACTCCACGGCTCTGGGGCACCCTGCTGGTCCTCTGCGCCGCGATGTTCCTGGACGCCCTGGACGTGTCCATGGTCGGCGTCGCGCTGCCGTCCATCGGCGCCGACCTCGGCCTGTCGACCTCGGCACTGCAGTGGATCGTCAGCGGCTACATCCTCGGCTACGGCGGGCTGCTGCTCCTCGGCGGACGGGCCGCCGACCTGCTGGGCCGGCGCCAGGTCTTCCTGGTGGCACTGGGTGTCTTCGCACTGGCCTCGCTGCTCGGCGGTCTCGTCGACTCCGGGCCGCTGCTCATCGCCAGCCGCTTCATCAAGGGCCTGAGCGCGGCCTTCACGGCCCCCGCCGGCCTGTCGATCATCACCACGACGTTCCCCGAAGGCCCGCTGCGCAACCGGGCGTTGGCCATTTACACCACCTGCGGCGCCACCGGCTACTCGATGGGACTCGTCTTCTCCGGCCTGCTCACAGAGGCAAGCTGGCGGCTCACCATGCTCCTGCCCGCCCCCATCGCGCTGATCGCCCTGCTCGCGGGCCTGAAGCTGCTGCCGCGCAGTGAGCGCGAGCGCGGCCGGGGCGGCTACGACATCCCCGGCGCCGTCCTCGGCACCGCCTCGATGCTGCTGCTCGTCTTCACCGTCGTCGAGGCGCCCGAGGTGGGCTGGGCCGCGGCCCGGACCATCCTGTCCTTCGCCGCCGTGGCTGTACTGCTGGTGGCCTTCGTCGCGGTCGAACGGCGCAGCCCCAGCCCGCTGATCCGGCTCGGAGTGCTGCGCTCGGGGCCGCAAGTGCGGGCCCAGCTGGGCGCGTTGACGTTCGTCGGCAGCTACATCGGCTTCCAGTTCCTGGTCACCCTGTACATGCAGCAGCTGCTCGGCTGGTCGGCACTGCACACGGCGCTGGCGTTCCTGCCGGCGGGCGCGCTGGTGGCACTGTCGGCGACGAAGGTGGGCGCCGTCATCGACCGGTTCGGCACGGCCCGGCTGATGGTGCTCGGCTTCGCCCTGATGGTGGCCGGCTACGTCCTGTTCCTGCGCATCGACCTGAACCCCGGGTACGCGTCGGTGATCCTGCCGACGATGCTGCTGGTCGGCTCGGGCTTCGCACTGACCTTCCCGTCCTTCAACGTCCAGGCCACCAACGGCGTGGACGAGCACGAGCAGGGCATGGTCTCCGGGCTGCTCAACACCTCGGTCCAGGTGGGCGGCGCGATCTTCCTCGCGGTGGTGACGGCGGTGGTGACCGCGAACAGCCCGGAGAAGGGTGCCGCCACCCCGCAGGAAGTTCTCGACAGCTACCGGCCCGGCCTCGTGGTCGTGACCCTCATCGCCCTCGCCGGCCTGCTGATCACCCTCACGGGCCTGCGGACCGGCCGGGACCGGCCGTCCGTCGTGGTCGCCAAGTCCAACCCCCGGGAAGCGGAGCGCGTCACCGTGCACGACTAGGGAAAAAGGGTACGTTTCATGCTTTTCTGGACTCTGAATGAGTTCTACGCTCGTGTACAGATGGCGGGCGGAGGGCCGGCCAGTCGACCCTCCGCCGCCTGTAACGAGCGGAGGCGGAGATGAAAGCGTCGATACGGCGGTCCGCGATCTTCGCAAGCGCGGCTGCTCTTGTGATTGCCGTCTGCGGTTCGACGGGCACTGCCCGCGCAGAGCCGGGCGATGGTGAGCTCCAGTTCGGCTACGTCCTGCCGGAAACGGGACAGCTTGCCTACCTCGGCCCGCCCCAGATCGAATCGCTGAAGTTCGCGATACAGAAGATCAACGACGCCGGCGGGGTCCTGGGCAAGCCCGTGCCGACTGTGGTCTCCAGTGACGAGGCGGGCCAGGAGGCCGTTGCCGCACAGTCGGCGGACCGGGTCCTCGCGGCAGGCGTGGACGCGATCGTAGGCGCCGCGGCTTCCGGCATGTCGCTGGCGTTCATCGACCGGGTGACCGGAGCGGGCGTCGTGCAGTGCTCGGGGTCGAACACCGCTCCCACCTTCACCGACTACGAGGACGACGGCTACTACTTCCGTACCGTCCCGAGCGACTCGTTGCAGGGGCCCATCCTGGCGGATGTCGTCCGTGACGACGGCCACGACCGGGTGGCCCTGGTCGCACGGGCGGACGACTACGGACGCGGCCTGATGGAGGCCACCCGCAAGACGCTGGAGGAGCGCGGTGCGACGGTGACGCTCGCCGAGACCTACGACCCGAAGGCGACCAACTTCGACCAGGTCGTCCAGCAGGTGGAGAACTCCAGGCCGGACGCCGCCGTGGTGATCGCCTTCGAGGAAGGCACCCAGATCCTGCAGGGCATGATCGAGAACGGACTCGGGCCCGACCGGATCGGCGTCTACGGCGCCGACGGACTGCGCAGCGAGGAACTGCCCTCGCTGGTCTCCCCGGGCCAGCCGGAGAGGCTCTCCGGGATGAAGGGGACCGCGCCGGCCTCGGCGGAGAACGAGCAGTATGTGAAGGAGCTGAAGGAGTTCGCGCCGAAGCTGAAGGAGCTGCAGTTCGCACCGCAGGTGTTCGACTGCACGACGACCATCGCGCTCGCCGCCGAGAAGGCGGAGTCCGACGACCCGGGCGAGTACGTGAAGGAGATGAACGGGATCACCAAGGACGGCGAGAAGTGCAACTCGTTCGCCGCCTGCAAGGAGCTCCTCGCCGACGGCAGGGACATCGACTACGACGGTGTGAGCGGGCCGCTCAACTTCACCGACACGGGCGAACCCGGCCAGGCGACGATCGAGGTGTACGGCTACAACGACGAGGGGAAGCTGCAGACCCTGCGTACCGAGACCAGCACGGCCGAGGAGTGACCGGGAGGACCGACAGCAGGGGTCAACGCACGCGGGCGAGCGTGCCGAGGTAGAGCTCGATCACCTTCTCGTCGTGCAGCAGGGCCGTACCCGTGCCGGTGTACGCGTTGCGGCCCTGGTCGAGGACGTAGCCGCGGTCGCAGAACTGCAGGCACCTGCGGGCGTTCTGCTCGACCATGAGCACGGCGACGCCCGCGCTGTTGATCATTCTGCACCGGTCGAAGACGTGGTCCTGATGGAGCGGTGACAGTCCGGCCGACGGCTCGTCGAGCAGCAGCAGCTGCGGCTCCATCATCAGCGCGCGGGCCATCGCGAGCATCTGGCGCTCGCCGCCGGACATCGCGCCGGCCTTCTGCTTGCGGCGGTCGGCCAGCACGGGGAAGAGCTCCTCGACCGCCGCGACCCGCCGCGCGTGGTCCTTGGGCCGCAGATACACGCCCATCCGCAGGTTCTCCTCGACGGTCAGCGGGGGAAACACGTTCTGCAGCTGCGGCACGTAGCCCACGCCCCGCCGGACCAGCTCGTGCGCGGGCCGGCCGGTCACGTCCTCGCCGCGCAGCCGCACGGTCCCGCCGCGCACCCGCAGCAGCCCGAAGACGGCCTTGACCAGCGTCGACTTGCCGGCGCCGTTGGGACCGATCACGCCGACCACCTCGCCCGGCCGCACCTCGACGCTGCATCCGCGCAGCACGTCGACGCCGGGGACATAGCCGGCGACGATGTCGTCGGCCGCCAGCACCGGTGCCTGCTCCTCGGCAAACATCGCTACTCCTCCTTCCTCTTCTCCCTCCCCTTCTCCTGCTCCTCGGTCGCATCCGGCTCGTCGTGCCGCTTGCCCAGGTAGGCGTCCACGACGGCGGCGTTCCGGCCGATCGTGTGCGGTGGGCCCTCGGCCACCAAGCGGCCGTCGGCCATGACGGCCACCCAGTCGCTGATGCCCATCACCACGTCCATGTCGTGCTCGACGAAGCACACCGTCAGCCCCTCGTCGCGCAACCGCGTGATGTGTCCGAGCAGCGACTGGGTCAGCGCGGGGTTCACCCCGGCCATCGGCTCGTCGAGCAGGAGCATGACCGGCCGGGTCATCAGCGCGCGGGCCAGTTCCAGCAGTTTGCGCTGGCCGCCGGAGAGCGTGCCGGCATGGTCGTCGCGCAGGGGCCCGAGCCGGAACCGGTCCAGCAGTTCGTCGGCCCGGCGCTCGAACTCCCGCTCCTGCCCGCGCCACAGCGGTCGCAGCAGCGCGGGCAGCACCTGCTCGCCGCGTTGCCCGGGCGCGGCGAGCAGCAGGTTCTCCAGCACCGTGAGCCGGGCGAGCGCCCTGGAGAGCTGGAACGTACGGACCATTCCGCGACGCGCCACCCGGTGCGCCGGGGCGCCGGTGAGCGGCTGTCCGTCGAACGACCAACGGCCGCCGTCGGCCCGGTCGAACCCGCTCACCACGTTGAACAACGTGGTCTTGCCGGCGCCGTTGGGCCCGATGAGCGCCGTGATGGCCCCGCGCTGCACCTCCAGGTGCTCGACCCGCACGGCGACGAGGCCGCCGAAGGTGCGGGTCACCTGGTCCAGGACCAGCAGAGGATCGGGCTTGCGGACCCCCGGCTCGGGATCGATCGCGGAGAGCCGGCCCGGGTGGGACACGGCAGGGTCAGCGGCCACTGAGCAGCATCTCCTTCCGGCTGCCGAGGATGCCCTGTGGCCGGAACGCGACCAGCAGGATCAGGGCGACCCCGACCAGGGCGAAGCGCACCGCGCCGACCTCCGACGTGCTGATGAGGTCCGGCGAGATGTACTCGGCGTCGATGGCCTGGCGGAGCGCGCTGTCGAGGAAGCTGAGGACGAACCAGAACAGGATCGAGCCGACGACCGGCCCGAGGATCCGCCCGGCACCTCCGAGCACGAGCAGCGTGTACAGGAAGAACGTGACGGCCGGGTCGTAGTTGTCCGGGTTCACGGACTGCACCTGGATCGCCTGCATCATGCCCGCGACCGCCCCGATGACGCCGCCGAGCACGAGGCTCTGCATCTTGTACGCGTAGACGTTCTTGCCGAGGCTGCGCGCGGCGACCTCGTCATCACGGATCGACCGGATGACACGGCCCCACGGGCTGTGGATCAGCAGGGCGAGCAGACTTCCGACCACGAGCACCAGCGCCCATCCGACGATCATCACCCAGAGGTCGCGGGAGCTGTACCTCACGAGCCACACGCCGTAGGTGCCGGGCTCGATGGGGCTGAGCGCGTAGAAGTCGTTCGCGAACCGCTGCAGCCCGAACACCCCGCCGGTGACCGGCTCGGCCCAGCTGGAGCGGTAGAACAGCCGAAGCGTCTCCCCCGCCGCGATCGTGGTGATCGCGAGGTAGTCGGCGCGCAGCCGCAGGGTGGGCAGGCCGAGGAGCAGGGCCAGCACGATCGCGCAGGCGATGCCGCCCAGGACGCCGAGCCACATCGGGCCGTCGTACGTGGACACCGTGATGGCGAGCCCGTAACCGCCGACGAGCATGAATCCGACCTGGCCGAAGTTGAGCAGCCCCGTGTAGCCGAAGTGCAGGTTCAGTCCCATGGCGGCGAGGGCGTAGACGGCGGCGATGGGGCCGATTCCCGAGCGCAGAGCGTCGGAGACGATGGCCTCGAAGTCCATGGCGCACCCCTCACCCGACACGTTCGGCCCGGCCGAGGATGCCCTGCGGCCGGACGAGGAGGACGAGGATGAGGACGAGCAGCGCCCAGGCGTACTGCAGGTCGACCGGGAACCACAGGGTGGACATCTGGGCGACGATGCCGATGACGAGGCTGCCGACCATCGCACCGTAGGCGGAGCCGAGGCCGCCCAGGATGATTCCCGCGAACATGAGCAGCAGGAGCTTGAAGCCCATGTCCCAGGTGACGATCTCCACCAGGCCGAAGAAGACCCCGCCGAGCGCGGCCAGTCCGCCGGCGAGCATCCACACGAACAGCACCACCCGCTGCACATCGATGCCCGACGCCTCCGCGAGGTCCCGGTTGGCGGAGACGGCCCGCACGGCCGTGCCGATCCGCGTCTTCTGCAGAAGCGCGGCGATGCCGAGCAGCACCAGTACGGAGAGCAGGGTGACGGTGAGGTCCCGTGGGGTGATGCCGGCCGGCCCGAGGCCGATCGTGCTCTGGATGTCGTACTGGGCGTAGGAGGCGGGCCGGGTTCCGTACAGCACGAGGACGACGTGGCGCAGCAGCAGCGAGAGCCCGATGGTGACGATGAACATGTTGATCAGCCCGGTGCCCCGGGCCCGCAGCGGGCGCCAGATGCCGCGGTCGACCGCCCCGCCCAGCAGGGCGCCGAGGACCACCGCGGCGAGGGCGGCGGGAATCAGGTGCCAGCCCGGACCGGCCGCGGAGGCGTTGAGGAAGAACGCGAAGGTGGCGCCGATCGTGACGAACTCACCGTGCGCGAAGTTGATCAGGTGGATGGTGCCGAAGATCAGTGAGAGTCCGACCGATGTGATCGCGATGATCACCCCGAACTGGATGCCGTCGATCAGCGCCTGCAGGGCGCGTGCGGCGAACGTGGGGCCGCGCGGGACTTCCTCGCCCTGTGCCCACGTGGAGACCGCGGGCACCATCACGAGGACCAGGGCGAGGGTCGGTACGAGCATCCGCTGATAGCGCACGGCGATTCCGGTACGTCACGAACGTCCCTTATGTGCTCAGTGTAAGCGCAGGTAGGGACGGTGACACGGACAGTGGGCCCGGTGTGGGTCCCCACGGACATCGGAGGATGCGGGATGGGTGACAGCGGGGACCTCGCGAGTGCGTACAACGACGACAGTGTGCTCTTCCGGGTACTGCGGCACCTCGGCTGGGACAGCCTGGTCGACATCGGCTACTTCACGCTGCCCACCCTGCCGATCGTGGTCCTGGCCGGGCCGGCCCCCTTTCAGCGCCGGCTGGCTCGCCGGTCGCTGGCTCTGCTGGACGCCCGGCCCGGACAGCTCGTCCTGGACGCCGGATGCGGTCGCGGTGACACCACGGCGCGGTTGGGCGCCGCGGGATGCCGGGCGCTGGGGGTGGACATCCAGCCCGCGCAGATCGACCAGGCACGTCGCCGCTTCGGCGACAGCGCCCGTTTCGCCGTCGCCGACGCCACGGCTCTGCCGGACCGGGCAGCGGAGATCCCGCTGACGGACGGCTCCTTCGATCGGGTGCACTGCCTGGAGGCCGCCTTCCACTTCGGCCATGAGGGCCGTAGGTCATTCCTGAGCGAAAGCTTCCGGCTGCTCCGCCCAGGAGGCCGGCTCGTCCTCGTGGATGTCACTTCCCGTTCGGATCAGCCGATCGAGACCCTCGACCCGAACGGCCTCGTACGCGGGACCTGGCGCTTCGACGACATCGAGCCGTACGAGCGGTACCCGCTGAGGGCTTCCGCCGCCGGTTTCACCACACGCCGGATCCTCGACTGGACCACCCCCGTGCTCCACAGGGCAGCCCAACTCTGTGCCCTGTTCGTCGGCACCGCGTCCACCCGGGCCGGCCGCCAGGCCCTGTGCCTGCGGTGGCCCGGCCTCAGAACACTCGACGCACAGGACTGGGACGAGGTCATCGCCGTCATCCGGGCTCACCGGGCCATCGGACGCGTCACTCGCTACACGGCGTACGTCCTCGACAAACCCGCGTACGGCTTCGCCGACGTTGCCCCCGAGTAGGGCTCGACGCCCCCGCCCCCTGAGAGAACGCTCCCGAGTGCGCGCGGCGGGGCGGGGCGCTTGCCCAGCGGGCGCTCTCCTGTTTGACTCGCCGTATGACGAGTCACGGGGGACGGCGCACTCAGGCCGAACGGGACGCGGTCACCGTCGAGATCGGGTACGCGCTGTGCAGCGCGGCCTTCGCGGCGGCGGTCGTCTTCGGGGCCGTGGCCGGTCCCGCACTGCTCTTCGAGCTTCCGGACACGCTGGAGACCCTGCTGCTGCGCGCCGGGCTCGTGCTCGCGCCCGTGCTCTTCGTCGCCCGGGTCGTCAGTGTGCTGTTCCGGTTCCGGTCGGGGGCTCAGCCCAGCCAGCCCGGCCGCACCAGTCCCGACTCGTAGGCCAGAACGACCAGTTGGGCCCGGTCGCGGGCGCCGAGCTTCACCATGGTGCGGCTGACGTGAGTCTTCGCGGTGAGCGGGCTGACGACCAGACGGCGGGCGATCTCCTCGTTGGACAGGCCGATGCCGACCAGGGCCATCACCTCCCGCTCCCGCTCGGTGAGACCCGCCAGGGCGTGGGCCGCCGCGGGTTCCTTGGAGCGGGCCGCGAACTCCGCGATCAGCCGGCGCGTCACCCCCGGCGAGAGCAGTGCGTCGCCCGCGACCACCGCCCTTACCGCGCGCAGGAGTTCGTCCGGTTCGGTGTCCTTGACCAGGAAGCCGGAGGCACCCGAGCGGATCGCCTCGAAGACGTACTCGTCGAGCTCGAAGGTGGTGAGCATGACCACCTTGACGTCCTTCAGGTCGGAGTCCTCGGTGACCCGCCGGGTCGCGGCCAGGCCGTCGAGCGCGGGCATGCGGATGTCCATCAGGACGACATCGGGCCGCAGTTCACGGATCCGGCGGACGGCCTCCTCGCCGTCGGCGGCCTCCGCGGCCACCTCGATGTCCGGCTGCGCGTCGAGCAGCGCCCGGAACCCTGCCCGGACCAGTGACTGGTCGTCGGCGAGCAGTACGCGGATCACCGGTCCTCCTTGCGTCGTCCTCTGGCCCGCTGTCGGCTCACCTGCCGGACGCCGTCAGCGGCAGTACGGCGAGCACCCGGAAACCGCCGTCCGGCGGGGCCCCGCCTCGATGGTGCCACCCAGCGCGGCGGCCCGCTCCCGCATACCGACGAGCCCGTTGCCGCTGCCGCCCGCGTCGGCGCCGGTCGCGGGCCCGTCGTCGTCGACCCGCAGCCGCAGCACGTCCGCGTCGTGCGCGAGGCGCACACGCGCATGCCGCGAACCCGAGTGCCGTACGACGTTGGTCAGGGCCTCCTGGACGATCCGGAAGGCGGCGAGGTCCGTGCCGGGCGCGAGGCGCGGCGGCTCTCCTTCCACCTCGACCGTGAGACCCGCGCTCGCCGCCTGCTCCACCAGCTCGGACAGCCGGTCGAGCCCGGGCGCCGGGGCACGGGGCGCGGCGCCGGGCGCACGCAGGGCGTCGAGCACTTGGCGCACCTCGCCGAGCGCCTCTTTGCTCTGGTCCTTGATCGTGGTGAGCGCCGTGCGGGCCTGCTCGGGGTCGGTGTCGAGGAGCGCGAGGCCGACCCCCGCCTGCACATTGATCACGGAGATGCTGTGCGCCAGGACGTCGTGCAGTTCCTGCGCGATCCGCAGCCGCTCCTCGTCGGCCCGCCGCCGCTCGGCCTCGGCACGCTCGGCCCGTTCCCGGACCCACTGCTCGCGCCGGACCCGGAACAACTCCGACACCGCCGCGATCGCCACCACCCAGGTGGCAACGACGATCTCCTTGCTCCAGGAAGCAGCGGAGTCCCCCGACGGCGGCAGCCACTGATAGAGCCGGTGCGCCACCAGGACGTGCCCGGCCCAGAGCGTTCCCATCGCGGCCCACGCCGCCCAGCGGTGCCCGGCGACGATCGCGCTGAAGCACGCCAATGCGACGGTGAAGAGCACCGGCCCGTACGGATACCCGGCCCCCAGGTAGAGCATGACGGCGCCCGCCGTGCCGAAGACCACGGCCACCGGATACCGCTTCCGCCACAGCAGCAGCCCTCCGGCCACCAGCAGCAGCACACGCGCCAACGGGTCGAGCGCCGCCCGCTCGCCTTCCTGACCGTGCGCGGCGAAGTCCGAACCGACCAGCACGAATACCGTGACCGCGACGGTGGACCGCCAGGGCCACCGGGGCGCACGGTCCCCTTCCCCCCACCGGCCCCACCACGGAGGCCCGTGGCGCCACCACTGCGGCGGGCCACCCCGCACGCGCTGCTCGTCCATACCGGTCACGCTAGACGCCGCCCGCCCGGAGCGGCGTCACCCAGGCGTGGTGATCACGCGTACTCCTGGGGAAGTACGGAGGCCTCTCAGTGCCTCGGACCCCAGTCGGGCTCCGGCCGGGCTCTAGGACGCCGGCCCGCGCTGCGGATACACCAGCCCCACCCCGTGGGCGAGTTGCCCCGCCGCGTGGCGGAAGAACGCCTCCCGGTCCTCCACCACCCGGTGAAACTGCCCGAACAGCTCGAAGCCGACCAGCCCGAACAGCTGGGCCCAGGCCGCGACGAGGGCCGTCACCGTCTCCGGCGGGAGATCCGGCGCGAGGTCGGCGGCCATCCGCTCGGCCTCCGGGCGCAGGTCGGCCGGCAGCGACGGCTTGGCCAGCCCCGGGCCGCGGTAGGCGTCGCGCACGATGCCGAAGAACAGCAGGCCGACACGGGAGGCGGCCGGGACGGTGGTCTCGGGGGCGGTGTAGCCGGGGACGGGCGATCCGTAGATGAGCGCGTACTCGTGCGGTCGCTCCAGCGCCCAGCCCCGCACCGCCTCGCACACGGCCAGCCAGCGCTGCGGCGGCCCGGCGTCGGCGGCCGCGTCGCGGGCCGCCTCGGCGGACTCGCCGAGGGAGTCGTAGGCGTCGATGATGAGTGCGGTCAGCAGGTCGTCACGGCTGGGGAAGTAGCGGTACAGCGCGGAGGAGACCATGCCGAGCTCACGGGCCACGGCCCGCAGGGAGAGCCTGGCGGCGCCCTCGGCCGCGAGCTGTCTGCGGGCCTCGTCCTTGATGGCCGCGGTGACTTCGATCCTGGCCCGGGCACGGGCGCCGTGTGCGGTGCTCATGCGGGGAAGTGTGCCATGAAAGCAGAGCAGTGCACACAAACGAGAGCAGCGCTCTTGCTTTGGAGCACCGATCTCGGGCAGACTGAAACCCAGCGATAGAGAGCAGCGCTCACAAAAGAGAGCAGCGCTCACTCGCCGACAACGACGAGAGCACCGCTCCATCGAACAGAGACCAGGGGGACCCCATGTCCACACACGTCCAGAAGCCCGGCTGGGTCACCGTCAACGTCCTCAACCGCTTCGTGGCCTGGATGACCCGCCGCGGCATCAGCGTCTGGGGCTCCCGTGTCCTCGCCGTCCGCGGCCGCAAGAGCGGCCAGTGGCGCACCACCCCGGTCAACCTGCTGACCCTGGACGGCCGGCAGTACCTGGTGGCGCCCCGCGGCCATGTCCAGTGGACGCACAACATGCGTGCCGCGGGCGGCGGCGAGCTGCACCTCGGCAAGCGCGTGGAGACGTTCACCGCGACCGAGGTGGCCGACGACGACAAGACCCCGATCCTGCGCGCCTACCTCAAGCGCTGGAAGGCGGAGGTCGGGGTCTTCTTCAACGGAGTGGGGCCGGACTCCCCGGGCGACGAGCTGCGCCGCATCGCCCCCGACCACCCGGTCTTCGAGATCACGGTGACGAGCTGACCTCGCCGCTCGTCGTGGGACGGCGGTCCACCGCCGTCAGCGCCCGCTGGGCCATGGGATGGGTGCGGACGATCTCACCCAGCGACGTCGCGCCCCGCGTGATGTCCTTGAAGCCCTTCCAGGCCGGGCGGAATGTCATCAGGGCCGCGTGGAACAGACCGGGTCGACGCTCGAACGCCGTCAGCATCCGCTTGCCGACGCTCATCTCCACGCCGAGCCCGGCCTTGACCGCGAACGCGTAGTTGAGGGCCTGCCGGCGGGTGTCCACCGCGTCGTGCGCCTCGGCGATCCGCACCGCCCACTCCCCCGCGAGCCGGCCGGACCGCAGCGCGAAGGAGATGCCTTCACGGGTCCACGGCTCCAGCAGCCCCGCCGCGTCGCCGCAGACCAGCACCCGGCCGCGCGACAGCGGCGAGTCGTCGGCCCGGCAGCGGGTCAAGTGCCCGGAGGAGATGCTCGGTTCGAAGCCGGCGAGGCCCAGCCGCCCGATGAATTCCTCCAAGTACCGCTTGGTCGCGGCACCTTCGCCCCTGGCCGAGATCACCCCGACCGTCAGGGTGTCGCCCTTGGGAAAGACCCAGCCGTAACTGCCGGGAATCGGACCCCAGTCGATGAGCACCCGCCCCTTCCAGTCCTCGGCGACGGTCTCCGGCACCGGGATCTCCGCCTCCAGACCGAGATCGACCTGGTCGACCTTGACCCCGACATGCGCCCCTATGCGGCTGGCGCTGCCGTCCGCCCCGACAACGGACCGCGCGAGCAGGACCTCGCCGCCCTGCAGGACGACGGCGACCGTGCGCCGGTCCGGCACCTCCGAGCCGTGCTGCTCGACCCGCTGGACGGTGACGCCCGTACGCAGTTCGGCGCCCGCCTTCTGCGCGTGCTCGACGAGCTGCTGGTCGAACTCGGGCCGGTTGATCAGCCCGAACAGCATCTGCTTGGACCGGCGGGTCCGCGTGAAGCGGCCGTTGTGCGAGAACGTCACCGCGTGCACCCGGTCCTTGAGCGGCAACTCGAAGCCGGGCGGGAGGGCGTCGCGCGAGGGGCCGATGATGCCACCGCCGCACGTCTTGTACCGCGGCAGTTCCGCCTTCTCCAGCACCAGCACGCGTCTCCCGGCGACCGCCGCCGCGTACGCGGCCGAAGCTCCCGCGGGTCCCGCACCCACCACGACGACGTCCCACACCTGCCGCACGTCGTCCGCCGAAGAGTTCTCGCTGCTCACGATGGTCTATTGCTCCCGATCAAGCCGCCTGCCCTGCTGTCTCCCGCATCCTACGGCGGACCTGGTCACAGCCCGCTGTGGGAGGATCTACAGCACTCACTGCTTCAACGTCGCACCCACAAGGAGCGTGCCCATGTCGTCGAATCCGGTCGCCGAGACCGTCGCCTCGCTGATGCCGAAGGCGATGGTGGAGCTCACCGAACTGGTGGCCTTCCGGTCGGTGGCGGACTTCGACCAGTTCCCGAGGAGTGAGAGCGAGGGCGCCGCCCGCTGGGTCGCGGACGCGCTCGCCGCCGAGGGCTTCCAGGACGTGGCCCTGCTCGACACGCCCGACGGCACCCAGTCGGTCTACGGCTACCTCCCCGGCCCCGCGGGTGCGAAGACCGTCCTGCTCTACGCCCACTACGACGTGCAGCCGCCGCTGGACGAGGCCGCCTGGACGACCCCGCCGTTCGAGCTGACCGAGCGGGACGGGCGCTGGTACGGGCGTGGGTCCGCCGACTGCAAGGGCGGTGTGATCATGCACCTGCTGGCGCTGCGGGCGCTGAAGGCGAACGGCGGCGTGCCCGTCCACGTCAAGGTGATCGTCGAAGGCTCGGAGGAACAGGGCACCGGCGGTCTGGAGCGGTACGCCGAGGAGCACCCGGGCCTGCTGGAGGCCGACACGATCGTCATCGGCGACGCGGGCAACTTCCGCGTCGGCCTGCCGACGGTGACCTCCACGCTGCGCGGTATGACCCTCGTCCGCGTCAGCGTCGACACGCTCGCGGGCAATCTGCACTCGGGCCAGTTCGGCGGTGCCGCGCCCGACGCGCTCGCCGCCCTGATCCGCGTCCTGGACTCGCTGCGCGCCGAGGACGGTTCGACGACCGTCGAGGGGCTCGCCGCGGACAGGGCCTGGGAGGGCTTGCAGTACGACGAGGAGCAGTTCCGGCAGGACGCCAAGGTGCTGGACGGCGTCGAGCTGATCGGGTCCGGCACGGTCGCCGACCGCATCTGGGCGCGTCCGGCCGTGACGGTCCTCGGCATCGACTGCCCGCCCGTCGTCGGCGCCACCCCGTCCGTGCAGGCGAGCGCCCGGGCGCTGATCAGCCTGCGGGTGCCGCCGGGTGTGGACGCGGCCGCGGCGACCAAGCTGCTCCAGGCGCACCTGGAGGCGCACACGCCGTGGGGCGCGCGGGTGAGCACCGAACAGATCGGCCAGGGCCAGGCCTTCCGCGCGGACACGACCAGCCCGGCCTACCAGGCCATGGCCGCGGCGATGGCGGTGGCGTACCCGGGCCAGGAGATGCAGTACGCGGGCCAGGGCGGCTCCATCCCGCTGTGCAACACCCTCGCCGCCCTCTACCCGCGTGCGGAGATCCTGCTCATCGGGCTGAGCGAGCCGGAGGCCCAGATCCACGCGGTGAACGAGAGCGTGTCCCCCGAGGAGCTGGAGCGGCTGTCGGTGGCGGAGGCGCTGTTCCTGCGTACCTACGCGGCGAGCTGACCGCTCTGCCCTCGGCAGAGGCCCTCGCCTGCGGGCGGGGGCCTTTCTACGGTCGTCCCATGGACGTCATCGAGCTTCTCCCCCGCCTGCACCTCCTGCGTTTCCCGGTCGGCCAGGCCTACCTCTGGAGCGACGGCGATGTCCGACGGCGAGGTCCTGGACGCGGGCGGCGGGGCGCACGTCATCCACGTCCCGGGACACACGCACGGCAGCATCGCGCTCCATCTCCCGGAGCACGGGGTGCTGTTCACGGGGGACACGGTCGCGGCGTCGCCCATCGACGGTACGGTGATGCCGGGTGTGCTCAACCTCGACCGTCCGGCCGTCCTCGCCGCCTGCCGCCGGCTCGCGGAGCTCGACGCGGAGGTGGCCTGCTTCGGCCACGGGGATCCGGTGACGCGGCGGGCGGCCGAGGCGCTGCGGGCCATGGCACACGCCTGAGCGGTCAGAGGCTCTCCTTCAGCTCCGCCAGCGCCGGGTCCAGGACGATATCCTCGGCGCGCGCCGCGACCGTGGGTTCCTCGGGGAAGTGGCAGGCGGTCAGATGGCCCGCGGGGCTGCCCTCGACGCGCACCAGCGGTGGTTCCTCGGAGGCGCACCTGGCCTGGGCCTTCCAGCAGCGGGTGCGGAAGCGGCAGCCGGAGGGCGGATCGATCGGTGAGGGCACATCCCCGGCCAGCCGGATGCGTTCGCGCCGCTCTGTGGCGTCCGGGTCGGCCTCGGGCACGGCGGACAGCAGCGCGTGGGTGTAGGGGTGCCGGGGCCGGGTGTAGAGCGACTCCCGGTCGGCGACCTCGACGATCTTGCCGAGGTACATCACGGCGACCCGTTCGGAGAAGTGCCGTACGACGGCCAGGTCGTGGGCGATGAAGACGAAGGCGATGCCGAACTCCCGCTGGAGGTCCTGGAGCAGGTTGACGACCTGCGCCTGGATGGAGACGTCCAGCGCGGAGACGGGCTCGTCGGCGACGATCAGCTTCGGCCGCAGGGCGAGGGCGCGGGCGATGCCGATGCGCTGGCGCTGGCCTCCGGAGAACTCGTTGGGATAGCGGTTGTAGTGCTCGGGGTTGAGGCCCACGGTCTCCAGGAGTTCCTGGGCGCGCTGTTTGTGGCCCTGGGACGGGTTGATGCCGTTGAGCCGCATCGGCGTCTCGATGATGGTGCCGACGGTGTGCCGGGGATTCAGCGACGAGTACGGGTCCTGGAAGATCATCTGGAGGTTGCGGCGGGCTTCCCGCATCCGTGCGGCGGGCCGGTGGGTGATGTCCTCGCCGTCGAACAGGACGGAACCGCCGGTGGGTTCGAGCAGCCGGGTGATCAGGCGGCCCGTGGTCGACTTCCCGCAGCCGGACTCGCCGACCAGACCCAGCGACTCGGCGGGCCCGACCGCGAAGTCGATGCCGTCGACGGCTCGTACGGCCCCGATCTGCCGCTGGAAGATGATGCCCTGCCGGAGGGGGAAGTGCTTCTGCAGACCGCGCACTTCGAGGAGGTTCTCGCCGGTGGGGCGGTCGGTGGTCTGCCCGGTGAGGGGCTGGGTGGTGCTCACGGCATGCTCCCTTTCGTCCGCCGCCGTCACTGCGCGGCCCGTGCGGCCGCGGCGCCCCGTTCGTCCGGGCCGGCTCCGCCGCGGATCTCCTGCTTGGCCTCGTCGGTGAGATGGCACGCGGCGAGTTGCCCCGCGCTGCCGGGGACGAGGCGCAGTTCGGGCCGTTCCACGGTGCACCGCCCCTCCGGCACCCAGCCCTTGTAGGCGCAGCGGGGGTTGAAGGAGCAGCCGTCCGGCAGGTTGATCAGGCTCGGCGGCGTGCCGGGGATGGGGTTCAGCCGCTCGCCGACGTCGCCGGTGAGGTGCGGCATCGATTGCAACAGGCCCCAGGTGTAGGGGTGCTGAGGCTGCTTGAGCACCTCACGGGTGGTGCCGTACTCGATCCGGCGGCCGCCGTACATCACCAGGATGTCGTCGGCGACGTCGGAGACCACGCCCAGGTCGTGCGTGATGATGACGACGGCGGAGCCGAACTCCTCCTGCAGGTCGCGGATCAGGTCGAGGATCTGCGCCTGGACGGTGACGTCCAGGGCGGTGGTGGGTTCGTCGGCGATGAGCAGGGCGGGGTCGCAGACCAGTGACATGGCGATCATGGCGCGCTGCCGCATGCCGCCGGAGAACTGGTGCGGATAGTCCCTGACGCGGAGCTCGGGCTGGGGGATGCCGACCCGCTTCAGCATCTCCACCGCCCGCTCCTTGGCCTCCCTCTTGGGGACCTTGTGGTGCACGCGGTAGGCCTCGGCGATCTGGGCGCCGACGGTGAAGAAGGGGTGCAGCGCGGACAGCGGGTCCTGGAAGATCATGGAGACCGTGCGGCCGCGCAGTTCGCGCATCTCGGCCTCGGGCAGGGAGACCAGTTCCCTGCCCTCCAGCCGGATCTCTCCGGAGACCTGGGCGCGGGTGCCCTTGTGCAGTCCGAGCAGGGCCAGCGAGGTCACCGACTTGCCGGAGCCGGACTCGCCGACGATGCCGAGGGTCCTGCCCTTCTCCAGGGTGAAGGAGACGCCGTCGACGGACTTGACGAGGCCGTCCTCGGTCGGGAAGTGCACCCTCAGGTCGCGTACGTCGAGGAAGGGTGCGGGTGCGGGCGTGACGTCCGCGGGCTGCGGTGAGGTCTGAACGGACACGGGTGTTCCTAAGGACGCTAAGGACGAGGAAGGGCTCAGGCGAGGCGTACGCGCGGGTCGACGAGGCCGTACACCAGGTCGACGACGACGTTGGCGAGGACGACGAACGTCGCGGCGAAGAGCGTGGTGCCGAGGATGACCGGCAGGTCGGAGTTCTGGACGGAGTCGACGGCGAGCTTGCCGATGCCGTTGATGCCGAAGACCGACTCGGTGATGACCGCGGAGCCGCCGATCAGGGAGCCGACGTCCATGCCGAAGATGGTGATGATCGGGGTGATGGCGGCCCGCAGCCCGTGCTTGAGGACGACGGTGACGGCCGGCAGGCCCTTGGCGCGGGCGGTGCGCATGTAGTCCTCGGCGAAGACCTCCAGCATGGAGGACCGGCTGAGCCGGGTGTACATCGCGAGGTAGACGATGACCAGGGTGGTCCACGGCAGGAGCAGCCCCTGGAACCAGCCGGACGGGTCCTCGGTGATCGGCGTGTAGCCGGAGGTCGGCAGGATCTGGAACTTGTCGACGAAGAGGTACAGCAGGAGCAGGCCGATGAAGTAGATCTGCACCGACACGCCGAACAGGGCCAGTCCGACCGCCGCCTTGTCGGCGGCCCTGCCCCTGCGGACCGCGGCGACGGTGCCGAGGCCGACGCCCAGGATCAGGAACGCGACCGCGGCGCCGAGACCGAGGGAGAGGTCCGCGGGGAAGTCCTGGAGCAGCGTGGTCAGGACCGGGGTGTCGGTCTGGAAGGAGACGCCGAGGCAGGGCGCGCCGCAGTGGATACGGACGCTCTGGTCGCCGAAGTCACGGCCGGCGACCAGCCCCTTGAGGAACTCCCAGTACTGCGTCAGATAGCCCTGGTCCAGTCCCAGCGAGTGTTTGATCTCCGCGAGGCGGGAGGGGGAGCAGGTCTTTCCGCAGGCCAGGAGTGCGGGGTCGGACGGCAGCGCGAAGAAGATGAAGAAGGTGATCGTGGTGATCACCAGCATGATCACGGCCGCTGCCAGCAGGCGTCTGATGAGGTAACGAAACATGGGGTGCCGGGACCTGACGTGAGTGGGATGCCCGCCGGCGGCCGGAACCGCCGGCGGGGTTCAGAGGAGAGGCGTCAGTGCTTGACGTAGACGTGGACCAGGCTCGGCTCGGCCAGGATCGTGTCGGGGATGACACCGCCGACCTTGGAGCCGGACATGTCGCTGAAGTTCATGTACGTCAGCGGGACCACGGCGGCGTCCTTGAGGATCTGCTGGTCCATCTGCCCGTAGGCGGCGTTGCGCTGCTTGACGTCGGTCATCGTGGCGGCCTTGTCGATCAGCGCGTTGACCTTCGGGTCGTTCAGGTACGACAGGTCCTGGTTGGCCTGCGGGTTCTTCTTGATCAGCCGGCCGTCGAAGAGGGTGGGCAGCACCGTGGAGGCGTTCGGCCAGTCGGCGATCCAGTCGCCCCAGGTCAGGTCGTACTGGTTCTTCGTGTTGTTGACGGTGCTGAAGTAGTTCGCCGCGTCGATCGGGCTGATGTTGACGTGGATGCCGATGCGCTCCAGCGCGGTCTTCACCGCGTCGGCGAAGTGCTCCTGGGTGGGGGTGTTCTCCACGGCGATCGACATGGCCGGCTTCGGGTTGCCGGCCTGCTTCATCAGCGCCTTGGCCTTGGCGAGGTTGCCGGCCGGGTTGGCGCTGTAGAGGCTGAACTTCTGGTAGCCGCCGATGCCGGGGCTCAGCATGGTGGTGGCGTAGTCGCCGTACGCGGAGCCGCCGAAGGCGCCGCGGACCGTGGTCTTGTCGACGGCGTACTCGATCGCCTGGCGGACCTTGAGGTCCTTGACGCGGGTGGTGTTGATCGCCAGGTAGTTGATGCCGGGCGCGGGGATCTTGTAGTAACGGCTCTTCAGGGACGAATCGTTTGCCAGAGAAGCCAGGTCGGATCCGGCGATCGGCCACTGCTGGATCGACGTCTGGGCGGTGCCGGCGTCGGCCTTGATCTGCTGGTCGATGGCCGACTCGTCCTGGCCGAACCTGACGTCCATCTCGTCGACGTTCTGCTGCCGGATCGGGTCGGTCGCCTGGGACCAGTTCTTGTTCCGGGTGAGGACGAGTTCCTTGTTCTTGGTGTACGACTTGATCATGTACGGGCCGTCGGACCAGACATGGGTGTCGTAGGTCGAGCCGGTGTCATGGGCCTTGGGCACGGCGGCCCAGCCGGGCATGGCGGTGGTCTCGTTGAAGTCGGCCACCGGCTGGTTCAGATGGAAGACGATGGTGTACTTGTCCGGCGTCTGGATGGAGCCGAGCTCCTTGCCCTGGTACGGGCCCTTGTAGGCGGAGCCGCCGACGAGCCACTGGCCCGCGTAGGGCGGGCCGCCGTTGATGTCGGAGGAGAAGAACCGCTCGACGCCGTACTTGATGTCCGGTGCGGTGACCTCGGTGCCGTCCTGGTACTTGACGCCGTGCCGCAGGTGGAAGGTCCAGACGGTGGCGCCCTTGCTGGGCGTTCCGGTGCCGGTGGCCAGGTCGCCGACCAGTTTCGGCGTCGAGCCCGTCTCGTCCCAGCCCGTGAGGGTCCGGACGATCTCCTCGTCCATGCTCGAACCCTCGGTCGTGTAGACGCGCTGGGGGTCGAGGTGGTCGAAGTCCGCCTTGTCGAGAATGGTCAGCGTGCCGCCCTTTCCGGGGGCGCCGCTTCCCGTCGTGCCGGAGGAACCTCCGCATGCGGTGGCCCCCAGGGCGATCACCACGGCGGAGGCCGTGAGAGCGACCGTGCGCGATCTGCGCGTGCTGCGCGTCATTGAGGAAACTCCTTCTTGCTACGGGCGCGGCGGCCGTTCGTGGGACCGCCGGGCCGATACTCGGGGGGTGGCCCGGTCAGCCGCGCCGGGCGCGGGGATCCAGGGCGTCCCGGACGCCGTCCCCGAGGAGGTTGAGCGCCAGGACCAGGAGGAAGAGCAGGACGCCCGGCACGAAGAGGTACATCGGGTCCTGGAGGAAGAACTGGGAGGCGTCCGAGAGCAGGGCTCCCCAGTCGGGGTTGGGCGGGATGACGCCGACACCCAGGTACGACAGGGCCGCCTCGGTGGTGATGTTCTGCGGGACGGCCAGCGCGAAGGAGATCAGGATCGGCGCCCACAGGTTGGGCAGCAGTTGCCGGAAGAGGATGTGCCGTCGGCCGGCGCTCATCAGCCGCGCGGCGTCGACGAACTCCCTTTCGCGCAGGGACAGTACCTGTCCGCGCACCAGGCGGGCGGTGTAGGCCCAGGCGAAGACGGCGATGTTGAGGACCAGGACGAGGAGACGGAGGTTCTCGTCGGTGCCGCCGTGGGTGTTGGTCTGCAGCGCGTTCTGGATCACCGGAGTGAGCGCGATGATGAAGAGCAGCTGCGGGAACGCCAGCATCACGTCCATGACCCGGGACAGCAGGGAGTCGACCCAGCCGCCGAAGTAGCCGGCCGCGAGACCCGCGACGACACCGACCACGGTGGACAGGACGGCCGAGGCGAAGCCCACGTACAGGGAGGTGCGCAGGCCGTAGACGATGCGGGCGAACAGGTCGTAGCCCGTACCCGGTTCGACGCCGAGCAGGTGCTGGGCGCTGATGCCGCCCAGCGATCCGTAGGGGAAGTTGCCCGTGTCCGGGTTGATCGCGTTGTTGTCGGGGGTGATCGGTCCCCAGCTGGTCAGCGCGGTGAGAACCGGCGCGAGCAGCGCGATCACGATGAACAGGACGGTCGCCACCAGGGCGGCCGTGGTGACCTTGTCCCGCCTGATTCGCCGCCAGGCCATTTGGGCCGGTGAGCGGCCGGCGACGACCGGGCCGCCGGGTCTGCTGTCCTGCGTCGACGGCTCGGTCAGCAGCGCGGTGCCGCCGCCGGCGTCGACCGGCTGGTGTTGCGTCGTCATCGTACGGACATCCCGGATCTGCCCCTGGGGCAAGGAAATTGAGTGGCGGTCGTGAGCGCCGCCGTGAGACATTGCGGACTTTCGCAATGCCGTGCGAGGCCGGTCAAGCCGCGCAGGGGCCAGAAAAGGGATTGTTTGCGGTCATGGAAAAGTGTTGACGAGAGCGGGGAATGTGATTAGCCCCCGCGTGAAGGAATGAGGGAGATCCCTTGGGCAGTGATTGGCATTGCCTCCGGGTACGTTTCCTTTTGCTTTTCCCTCGGAATCCCCCGCGCCGGGTAAAGGGCACGACCACGGACCCCGGCTCAGCCGACCGGCACCCCGGCCTCCAGGTAGAACGCCGCTCCGCGTTCGCGCGCCCTCAGGGCCCAGCGCAGCCGCTCGTAGCGCACCGGTGGCAGCAGATCGGCCGCCTCCTCCTCGGTGACGAACCGCCAGTCGCGCAGCTCCGGCCCGGGCAGCACCAGCCGGCCGGCCTCCGCGGAGTGGAGGAGACCGCCGTCGAAGAGGAGCCTCAGGCCGCCGTACCCGGGGGGCGCGGGACGCTCCCAGTCCACGACGAGCAGGCTCGGTACCTCGTCGAGGCGTATGCCGGTCTCCTCGGCGACCTCCCGCACACCGGCGCGCGCGGGCGCCTCACCGGGCTCGACGACCCCGCCGGGGAACTCCCAGCCGGCCTTGTAGGTGGGGTCGACGAGCAGCACCCGGTCCTGCTCGTCGAAGAGGAGCACACCGGCGGCGAGCGTCTCGGCGGTGGGCTCGGGCGTCTGCACGATGTCGCAGACGGGCACGGAGCCGCTGTGCACGGCGTCGGCGATGCGCGCGGCGGTCTCGTACGGCGTGAGGTCACTGGTGTCGACCGGGTGCGCGTCCGCGGTGAGCCAGGAGGCGAGCGCGGCCCGGTACGGCTCGATGTGGTCGGAGGACCACTGGCGTATTCGTATCTCGCCGTCGGGGAGGTCCCGCGGAACCTCGCGGCCCGCTATGCGCTCCCGCAGTATCGTTTCGGCCGGAGCGAGCAGGATGTGGCTGACCGGAATCCTGCGCGCGGCCAGGCCGCCGAAGATCTCGTCGCGGTACTCCTGCCGCAGCAGCGTCATCGGGACGACCAGGGTTCCGCCGAGCTCGGCGAGCATCGCGGCCGCCGTGTCGATCACGAGCCGTCGCCAGATCGGCAGGTCCTGGAAGTCGCCGACCTCGGCGAGGCGCTTGGGCGGCAGCAGATACCGCAGCGCTCCGCCGATGACCTCGGGGTCGAAGAGCGTGCTGTTCGGGATCAGTTCGATCAGTTCCTGTGCGGTGGTGGTCTTCCCCGCACCGAACGCGCCGTTGATCCAGACGACGGTCACAGGTCCCCCTCTGCTGTTGGCCCCCTGAGGCTTGCCCGCTCCACCCTGCCACGGAAACCAGCCCCAGTTGAGGGCGCATGACGACGGCGCCGGCGCCCCCCTCGCAGGGGGAGCGCCGGCGCCGTGGGCCGAGGCCGGAGCGGCTCGTCAGCCCTTCTTCTTCTGGACGCCCTTCTTCTGGGCACCCTTCTTCTTCTGGACGCCGTCCTTCCCTGCCACGGACAGGCCGTCCTTGCCGACGGCCTGGTTGAGCGTGTTGAGAGTCTCGTCCACGTTGATCCCGGGGAGCTTCTCTCCGACAGCGTGCGACGGGGTGACCGCCGCGACGACGAAGCCGGTGGCCAGGGAGGCGATGGCGAGCATGCTGCGCTTCTTCATGCCCGACTCAACTGCCTGACCCGCTCCGGGGTCACGCCACTGGGCCGTTCGGGCGACACGACGGCGTCATTCGGGACCGGTGTCCCAGGTCCCGGGCCCGCCGCCGCGCCATTCGATCAGCCCCGACGCCGCCGCGTACGCCTCGTCCGCGTCCTCGATCCCCGCCCGCCGCAGGAACTCGGCCACGTCCAGCAGTCCGTACGCGATCCCGAGGAACTGGTCGTCCACACGGACCCGCCGGCCACCGTCCACAGCCGGCGGGTAGACCACGACGGGTTTCACGGACGCCATGGCACCAGGGTGCGCGGGGACGGCGCCGGGCGCTCGCCGGGGTGGGCCGTTCAGCCGACCCTGAGTGCCTGTTCCGAGGCGCCCACGTAGGCCGCGAGATGCTCCCCGGTCAGGGTGGAGCGGGCCTTGACGAGTTCGGCCGGGGTGCCCTCGAAGACGATCCGGCCGCCGTCGTGTCCGGCGCCCGGGCCGAGGTCGATGATCCAGTCGGCGTGCGCCATGACCGCCTGGTGGTGCTCGATGACGATCACCGACTTGCCGGCGTCGACGAGCCGGTCCAGCAGGCCGAGCAGCTGCTCCACGTCGGCGAG
This sequence comes from Streptomyces violaceus, assembly GCF_036014075.1. Lineage (NCBI taxonomy): Bacteria > Bacillati > Actinomycetota > Actinomycetes > Kitasatosporales > Streptomycetaceae > Streptomyces > Streptomyces violaceus. The sequence goes on along the minus strand of NZ_CP107911.1, from coordinate 8,063,092 downwards.
GTGGAGGCCGGTGGTCGGCTCGTCGAGGACGTACACCCCGCCCTTGTCGCCCATGTGCGTGGCCAGCTTGAGCCGCTGCCGCTCGCCGCCGGAGAGGGTGGTGAGCGGCTGGCCGAGGGTGAGGTAGCCGAGTCCGACGTCCGCCATCCGCTCGATGATCCGGTGGGCCGCGGGGGTGCGCGCCTCACCGGCGCCGAAGAATTTTTCGGCCTCGTTCACGGACATCGCCAGCACCTCGCTGATGTCGCGGCCGCCGAAGTGGTATTCCAGCACCGACGCCTCGAACCGCCTGCCCTCGCACACCTCGCAGGGGGTGGCGACGCTCTGCATGATCGCCAGGTCGGTGTAGATGACACCGGCGCCGTTGCAGGTGGGGCAGGCGCCCTCGGAGTTGGCGCTGAAGAGCGCCGGCTTCACCCCGTTGGCCTTGGCGAAGGCCTTGCGGATCGGGTCGGCCAGCCCGGTGTACGTCGCAGGGTTGCTGAGCCGGGAGCCGCGGATCGCGGTCTGGTCGATCGACACCACGTCTTCGGCCCCTGCTTGTCGGGACATCGAACCGTGCACGAGCGAACTCTTGCCGGAGCCGGCGACACCGGTGACGACGGTGAGCACGCCGAGCGGGATGTCGACGTCGACGTTCTGGAGGTTGTTCGCCGTCGCGCCGCGGATCGCGAGGGTGCCGGTGGGCTTGCGGACCGTCTCCTTCAACGCCGCCCGGTCGCCGAGATGACGGCCGGTGACGGTGTCGCTCTTGCGCAGCCCTTCCAGGGTGCCCTCGAAGCAGACGGTGCCACCCGCCGTGCCGGCGCCGGGGCCGAGGTCCACGACATGGTCGGCGATGGCGATCGTCTCCGGCTTGTGCTCCACGACGAGCACGGTGTTGCCCTTGTCGCGCAGCCGCAGCAGCAGGTTGTTCATCCGCTGGATGTCATGGGGGTGCAGTCCGATGGTCGGCTCGTCGAAGACGTAGGTGACATCGGTGAGCGAGGAACCGAGGTGCCGGATCATCTTGGTGCGCTGCGCCTCGCCGCCGGAGAGCGTGCCCGAGGCCCGGTCGAGCGAGAGATAGCCGAGCCCGATCTCCACGAACGAGTCCAGGGTGTGCCGGAGCTTGGCGAGCAGCGGCGACACCGAGGGATCATCGATCCCGCGGGCCCATTCGGCCAGGTCGCGGATCTCCATCGCGCAGGCGTCGGCGATGTTGACCTTGCCGATCCTCGAGGAGCGGACCAGCTCGCTGAGCCGGGTGCCATCGCACTCGGGGCACTCGGTGAAGGTGACCGCCCGGTCCACGAAGGCCCGGATGTGCGGCTGCATCGACTCGCGGTCCTTGGCGAGGAAGGTCTTCTGGATCTTCGGGATCAGCCCCTCGTAGGTGAGGTTGACGCCGTTGATCTTCACCTTGGTCGGCTCGCGGTACAGGAAGTCGTGCCGCTCCTTCTTGGTGTACTTGCGGATCGGCTTCTCCTTGTCGAAGAAGCCCGACTCGGCGATGACCCGCACCACCCAGCCGTCCCCGGTGTAGGTGGGGATGGTGAACGGGTCCTCGGAGAGCGACTTGGAGTCGTCGAACAGCTGGGTGAGGTCGATGTCGGAGACCTTGCCCCGGCCCTCGCAGTGCGTGCACATGCCGCCGGTTCGGCTGAAGGTCACCTTCTGCGTCTTGGTCTTGTCCGTGCCCCGGTCGACCGTGATCCCGCCGCTCGCCGAGACCGAGGCGACGTTGAAGGAGAACGCGCCGGGCGGGCCGATGTGCGGCGTACCGAGCCGGCTGAACAGGATGCGCAGCATCGCGTTGGCGTCGGTGGCGGTGCCGACGGTGGAGCGCGGGTCGGATCCCATGCGCTGCTGGTCGACGGTGATCGCGGTGGTCAGCCCGTCGAGCACGTCCACCTCGGGCCGGGCCAGATTCGGCATGAAGCCCTGCAGGAAGGCGCTGTACGTCTCGTTGATCAGCCGCTGCGACTCCGCGGCGATCGTGTCGAACACCAGCGAACTCTTGCCCGAGCCGGAGACGCCCGTGAACACCGTGAGCCTGCGCTTCGGAATCTCGATGCTGACGTCCTTGAGGTTGTTCTCGCGCGCACCGTGCACGCGGATCACGTCATGGCTGTCGGCAACGTGCGGCCCGGGCGACTGTCTGTCCGTCGTCGTGGCCTTGTTCATGGTGTCTCCATCTGTCGCTCGGACGTTCTGTCCCCCGCACCGAACCGGAGGTGCGGAGCGGGGGATGCGGGAGCCGGCGGTACTGCGTCGCCGTACGAGGGTCCCGCTGGTGTGACGCGTCGGGTCTGTGGGGCCGGCCGCCGCTACGGCGTCACGGCTTCAGCTGCTGGATGCGGATCATGTTGCCCGCGGGGTCGCGGAAGGCACAGTCGCGGACGCCGTACGGCTGGTCCACCGGCTCCTGGACCACCTCGGCGTCGGCCGCCTGCAGCCGGTCGAAGGTGCCGTCGACATCGGTGGTGGCCAGGACGATGCTCGCGTAGGTGCCCTTGGCCATCATCTCGGCGATGGTGCGGCCCTCGTCCTCGGTGATGCCCGGGTCGGCGGCCGGCGGATGCAGGACGATGCTGGTGCCGGGCTGGCCGACGGGCCCGACCGTGATCCAGCGCATGCCCTCGTACCCGACGTCGTTGCGGACTTCGAAGCCGAGGGTGTCGCGGTAGAACGCGAGAGCGGCGTCCGGGTCGTCGTGCGGCAGGAAACTGGCGTGAATGTTGAGGTCCATGGCCACCACGCTAGTTTCGGCTCGGGGTGGGCGCTTCTCGATTCCTGACCGGTCTGGTCACCTGCTTCGCCACGCACGACGGGATCCCCGCGGTCGCGCGCGCCGCCTCGCGCCGGTAGGCGCTCGGCGGCATGCCGACCAGCTCGGTGAAGCGGGTGCTGAAGGTGCCCAGCGACGAGCAGCCGACCTCGAAGCACACCTCGGTGACACTGAGGTCGCCACGGCGCAGCAGCGCCATCGCCCGCTCGATGCGCCGCGTCATGAGGTAGCTGTACGGCGACTCGCCGTACGCCTGCCGGAACTCGCGACTGAGATGCCCGGCCGACATGTGCACACCCCGGGCCAGTGCCTCCACGTCCAGCGGCTGTGCGTACTCCCGGTCGATCCGGTCCTTGACCCGGCGCAGGAGCGCGAGGTCACGCAGGCGCTGCGCCGAGGTGGGTCTGCTGGTCACATGCGGGATCGTGCCACATCGCTCGGACATTCGGTCGATTTCCGAGGGAAAGCCGGTATCCCGGGCCGGGCCTGTCAGGTGAAGTACGTGTCGAACGTTCCGATCCACCATGCCGCGAGCGGCAGGAGGCACATCTGCACACCCGCTGTGATCCAGCAGCGGCCGAGCACCGCGATCCCGAAGGTCCACCACGCGGTGGAGCGCAGGGCGCTCACGACTCCGGCCTGGTATCCCTGCCCGGTGGAATCGACCATGCCGGGGTAGCCCATCCAGTCCTCGGTGAAGACGCCGTCCGCCCCGAACACGAGGACCGCCGACACGAACCACAGGTCGGCCAGGAGGGCCGTCACGGCGAGCGCCACGTCGAAGCGCAGGAACGCGGGCGCCGGCAGCAGCAGCCGTACCGCGGGGTGCCCTTGGCGGCGTGTCCAGTCCCGCCGCCGGACACGCACCAGCGTGACGACGGCAGCGACCAGCGCCCCGAGGGCCGCCGCCCACCCGCCCATGAAGACCAGCCCGAAGAACAGCATCCCGGCACTCACGCCGGGCCAGATGCCACGGCGGGCCGGAGCGGTTCCTTCCGCGTCAGGGGCGGGTGGGGCCCCAGAGGCGCCCCGGCCGCACCGCCTGAACGTTCCTGCCCGGTCTCACACGCCCGCCGCGGCCGCGTCCGTCCGCTTAGCGAGTGCTGCCGCCGCGGCGCCCACCAGGCCGGCGTCGGTGCCCATCTGGGCCGGTGCCACGGTCAGATGCCGGACGAAGGACAGGGTCGCGTAGGCGCTCAGGGCCTTGCGCAGGGGGGCGAGGAGGACCTCGCCCGCCTTGCCCACTCCCCCGCCGATCACGACGATGTCGATCTCCACGAGGGTCGCGGTGGCGGCGATCCCGGCGGCCAGGGCCTGGGCCGCACGCTCGAAGGAGGCGATGGCGACCGGGTCGCCGGACCGGGCGGCGGCGGCCACCGCGGCGGCGGACGTGTCGCCGTCGGGGCCGGGCCGCCAGCCGTTCTCGAGAGCGCGCCGGGAAATGTTGGGCCCGCTCGCGATGCGCTCCACGCAGCCGTGCGAGCCGCACGGGCACAGATCGCCGTCGAGGTCCACGCTGATGTGGCCGATATGGCCGGCGTTGCCGGTGGGCCCGGGGTGCAGCCGGCCGCCGAGCACCAGGCCGCCGCCGACACCCGTGGAGACGACCATGCACAGCGCGTTGTCGTGGCCGCGGGCGGCGCCCTGCCAGTGTTCGGCCGCCGTGATGGCCACACCGTCGCCGATCAGCTCGACGGGCAGATCCCCGGCCACGGCCCGGACGCGTCCGACGAGCGGGTAGCCGCGCCAGCCGGGCACGTTCACCGGGCTCACCGTGCCCGCCGAGGCGTCCACGGGCCCGGCGCTGCCGATGCCCACGGCCGTGGCGCGCTCCCACAGCGGCGACACGGTGAGCTCGCCGAGCACCTCCTCCACGGCCCGCATCACGGTGCCGCCGTCCTCCCGGGCGGGCGTCGGCCGCTGGGCGCGGACCAGGATCCGGCCGTGGCGGTCCACCAGAGCGCCGGCGATCTTGGTGCCGCCGATGTCGAGCGCGGCCACGAGGTCGGTGTGCATCAGTGTCGGATCTCCCCGCGGGGCAAGCAGCGGACCGGTCCCGCGCGGGTGCGCGGGCCGGAGATTGCGGTGGACAGTCTCCCTCGATCCTGACAACGTTGTCCAGGCTCTATGCTCGACGCCACATCCTCATACGAACCCAGGATCGCCGCACCTCCGTGGACGACAGGACAGGACACCGCACCGTGCCCCAGACCCCCCTCCGATCCGCAACGCGCTACGGCACCCGGCCGACCATGAAGGACGTCGCGGCACGCGCCGGAGTCGGGCTCAAGACGGTCTCCCGGGTGGTGAACGGGGAGCCGGGGGTCACCCCGGAGACGGAGCGGCGGGTCCAGGAGGCGATCGACGCCCTCGGTTTCCGCCGCAACGACAGCGCGCGGGTGCTGCGCAAGGGCCGTACGGCCAGCATCGGCCTGGTCCTCGAGGACCTCGCGGACCCGTTCTACGGGCCGCTGAGCCGGTCGGTCGAGGAGGTGGCCCGCGCGCACGGCGCCCTGCTGATCAACGGCTCCAGCGCGGAGGACCCGGAACGCGAGCAGGAGCTGGTACTGGCCCTGTGCGCGCGGCGGGTGGACGGTCTTGTGGTGATCCCGGCCGGCGACGACCACCGGTATCTGGAACCCGAGCTCAAGGCGGGTGTCGCCACGGTGTTCGTGGACCGGCCGGCCGGGCACATCGAGGCCGACGTGGTCCTGTCGGACAACTTCGGCGGTGCCCGCGGCGGCGTCGCCCACCTCATCGCGCACGGGCACCGCCGGATCGGCTTCATCGGCGACATGCCCCGCATCCACACCGCCGCCGAGCGGCTGCGCGGCTACCGGGCCGCGATGGAGGACGCGGGCATACCGGTGGCGGGCTCCTGGATGTCCCTCGGCGTCACCGGCCCCGAGCGGGTGCGCAGGGCGGCCGAGGAGATGCTGTCCGGCCCGGACCCGGTCACCGCGATCTTCGCGGCCAACAACCGGGTGACGGTCACCGTGATCCGCGTGCTCGCCGAGCACGCCCGCCGCGTCGCCCTGGTCGGCTTCGACGACATCGAGCTGGCCGACCTGCTCCAGCCGGGCGTCACGGTCGTCGCCCAGGACGCCTCGGACATCGGCCGCACCGCAGCGGAACGCCTGTTCCGGCAGTTGGACGGCACCCAGGTCACTCCCGAGCGCATCGAGCTGCCGACCCGGCTGATCACCCGCGGCTCGGGCGAGCTGCCCCCGGCGGACTGAGCGGCCCATGGATCACCTCACCGATCGCACGCTGCGGGCACTCGGCCTGGCCGAGGCGCCACGCGAGCATCCACTGCTGTATCCGGGCGCGTGGCCGGCCGGCTCCGGGCTCCTCGACGGGGACTGTTTCCTGCCGCTGGAGCAGCTGGTGTACGAGGACCGCACGCCGGTCCTCGCCATCGGCTCCAACGCCTGCCCGGGACAACTGCGGCACAAGATGGCCGAGTTCGGGATCATGTCCCCTCTCCCGATGGTGATGACCCGGGTGCGGGGTGTCGACGCGGGCGTCTCGGCTCATGTGAGCCGCATGGGATACATGTCCGCCTCACCCGTCAGCGCCCCGGACACCGTGCGGGACCTGTTCGTCCTCTGGCTCGACGACGAGCAGCTCGCGGTGATCGACGCGAGCGAGGGCGCGCCGGTGCCGAGCGGCAATTTCAACCGCGCGTGGCTGCCCGCGCCCGATGTGCGGATCGACCTCGCGGACGGCACCCGTCTGCCCGGCGCGTACGCGTACGTCAACCGGCACGGGGTCCTGCACGACGGCACCGGCGCGCCGCGCATCCACCCGGGCCAGCGGGCACTGCTCACCGAGCTGCTCTCCGGCCTGCCGCGGTTCAGGGAGCTCTTCGGCGTGGTTCCCGAGGAGTTCAGCGCGCGGGCCCGCGGTGACCGGCGGCTGTGCGAACGGGGCACACGGCTGTTCATCGAGGAGAAGCTGGTGACCGCCTCCGGCCTGGAGCGGTATGTCGGCTCCCCGACGACGGGGTCTCAGCAGACCGGGAGCCCCGGGACCGGCGCGTCGTTGTCCCCGCCCTTGACGTAGACATCGCTGACCCAGACGTTCGTGTTGCCGCTGTCGTCGTCGGTCTTCGCCCACCAGACGTTGGTCCACCGGCCGTCCGTCTCGCGGCGGCCCAGGTTCTGCTGGCAGTAGAAGTAGTTGGTGCCCGCGTTGAGGACACCGACCTTGGTGCCGGAGGCGGTGTAGGAGTCGGCGGTCTTCCAGACCTGGCAGTTGTACTTGCCGCCGCCGATGGCGTGGCAGGCCGGTTCGGGGGCCGGGGTCGTCGGAGCATCGCCCGTCCCGCCGTTGCCGGAACCGCCTCCGGTGTCGCTGCCGTCGGAGGTGCCGTCCGGCGTCCCTCCGGTCGTGCCGGAGGACTTGGACGGGGCCGAGGTGGCGGGCTCGGGGGCCTTCTTGTCGCCGGGCTTCTTGGACGGGGCCTTGCCCTTCTCGTCGCCCTGCTGTGTGGGCCGGGGAGCGTTCGAGCCGTCGTCGGTGCGACCGGGCGCGGAGGAGGACCCGGCATCCGCACGGGCGGCGTCGGTCCGGGCGCCCGTTTCCTTGCCGTCGGAGTTGCTGAGCACGGCGACCGTGGCACCGGCGGCAGCGAGTACGACGGTGAGGGCCGCGGCGGCGAGCAGGCCGCGGGACTTACGGCGGGGCGGGCGGCCGGAGTTCACCGGACCCGTGGGAGCGGAGGCGCCGGGACCGGTGGTGTCCGGGTCGGACGGTCCGAAGCCGTGCGGAGAGGTTCCCGGGCCGTACGGGCCGGACCCTGAGCCGGCCGCCCCGGAGGTCCCGGCGGCTCCGAAGGCCGCAGGCGTCCCGGAGCCCGGTGTGTCCGGGGCCTCGTGGGGCCCGGCGGTGTCCGGCTGCTGCGGTGGTCCGAACCCCGGCGGCACCGCCGGAACACTCCGCTCCGTCTCCGGGCGCGGGGGCGAGGACGGCACCGCAGGGCCTCGCAGCGTAGATGTCGGCGTGTCCGTAGCGCCCGTGTCCGCCACCGACTGGAGCAGCTCTCGGGCCTGGCCGGCCTCCGGGCGGGCCTCGGGGCGCTTCTCCATCAACCGCTGGAGGACGGGGGCGAGCGCGCCGGCCCGCAGCGGCTCCGGCAGCGGCTCGGTGACGATCGCCGTGAGTGTCGAGAACGTGGACGTACGGCGGAAGGGCGAGGCCCCCTCGACGGCCGCGTACAGCGTGGCGCCCAGGGCCCAGATGTCGGAGGCGGGGCCCGGTTCGGCGCCCTGGGCACGCTCGGGGGCCAGGTAGTCGAGGGAGCCGACGAGTTCGCCGCTGCGGGTGAGGTGGGTGGCCGAACCGTCGCCCGGGTCGTCCATGGTGGCGATGCCGAAGTCGGTGAGGACGACGCGGCCCGAGCGGTCGAGCAGGATGTTGCCGGGCTTCACGTCACGGTGCAGGACGCCCGCGCGGTGGGCTGCGGACAGCGCGTCCATGACCTTCGCGCCGATCCCGGCCGCCTCGCGCGGGTCCAGCGTGCCGCTTTCGCGCAGGACGTCGTCCAGGGACGGCCCGTCGACCAGTTCCATGACGATGAGCGGCCGGCCGTCGACCTCCGCGATGTCGTGCACGGCGATGACGCCGGGGTGGCGCACCCGGGCCGCCGCACGCGCCTCGCGTTGCATCCGCAGTCGCAGAGCGGCCAGTTCGGGGCCGGCCACGTCGGTGTAGGTCCGCAGCTCCTTGACGGCGACCTCGCGGCCGAGGACCTCGTCGACGGCCTTCCAGACGATGCCCATGCCGCCGCGTCCCAGCTGGGCCGCGACGCGATAGCGGCCTGCCAGCAGCCGACCGGCCCCCTCGGTCTGCCCGTACTCCCCCGTTGACACCGCTGCCCCGTTCCTGTGACACCACTGGATCCACCGACACGTCGATACGTGGCGTACAGAGTACGGGGCGGCGATGACAGCGACAGCCGGCGGTGACGGCTGTGACAGGGCCGGTACGTGCCTCCACAACCGTGGGAGGGAAACCGTCAGGCGGACGCCGTCAGGTCCGCCCGCCTGGGCGTCGCGTAGCTCTCCAGGTCGGCGCGGGTCAGGCCGGTCAGCCGGGCGACCTCGCCGATGTCGAGGGCACCGCAGTCCAGGCCCCGGAGCAGGTAGCCACTGAGGGCCTTGGCGGTGGCGGGTTCGTCCATGACGTCGCCGCCGGTGCGGTTGGCGTAGCGGGCGAGACGGGCGGCGGCCTGCTCGTAGCCCTCGCGGTAGAAGGCGAAGACGGCCGCGTACCGGGTCGGGATGTGGCCGGGGTGCATGTCCCAGCCCTGGTAGTAGGCGCGGGCCAGGGCGCGGCGGGTGAGGCCGTAGTGCAGGCGCCAGGCGGCGTGCACCTTCTCGGTGGGGCCGACGGGCAGCACGTTGGTGGAGCCGTCCGAGACGCGGACGCCGGTGCCGGCCGCCGCGACCTGCATGACGGCCTTGGCGTGGTCGGCGGCGGGGTGGTCACTGGCCTGGTGGGCTGCGGAGACGTCGAGGCAGGCACTGTAGTCGAAGGTGCCGTAGTGCAGGCCTGTGGCGCGGCCCTCGGCGGCCTGGATCATGCGGGCGACGGTGGCGGTGCCGTCGGCGGCGAGGATGGACTGGCTGGTCTCGATCTGGATCTCGAAGCCGATCCGGCCGGGCTCGAGTCCGTGGGTCTTCTCGAAGGCGTCCAGCAGCCGCGCCATGGCGGTGACCTGCTCGGCGTACGTCACCTTGGGCAGGGTGAGCACCAGCCCGCCGGGCAGGCCGCCGGCCTCCATCAGGCCGGTGAGGAAGATGTCGAGGGTGCGGATGCCCCGGTCGCGTACGGGCGCCTCCATGCACTTCATCCGGATGCCCATGTACGGGGCCGCGGTCCCGTCCTCGTACGCCTCGGCGATCAGCCGGGCGGCGCGGGCCGCGGCCTCGTCCTCCTCGGCGTCGGGGCGGTTGCCGTAGCCGTCCTCGAAGTCGACGCGCAGGTCCTCGATCGGCTCGCGCTCGAGCTTGGCGCGCACGCGCGCGTGGACGGGCTCGGCCAGTGCCTCGGCGAGGCCGAGGACGGCGGCGAAGGACGCGGCGTCCGGTGCGTGCTCGTCGAGGGCCGCCAGGGCACGGTCGCCCCAGGAACGGACGGTGTCGGCGGCGAAGACATCGCCCGGTACATAGACGGTGTGGACGGGCTGGCGAGTGCCGGGGTCTCCGGGGTAGCGGCGCTCCAGTTCGGCGTCGACCGCCGCGAGGGAGGCGCTGATGTCCTCGCTGACGGCGCCCGCGAGGCTCGTCGCCACGTTCTCCTGCCGGCCCTGCCCCATTCCAAGTCCTCCATTTTCCGTAGAGCGGAATCAATAATCCGCAGTACGAAGCTAACTGTCGATCTTCACCCTGGTCAACACCCTCTTGAAGTGGGATTCCCCATCCTTCACCCTTGGTCACTGCCGACCCGCCCTCATCTTCCGTATTCAGCAGGCAAGCTTCATCCTGACGTGCAAGGGGAGGGAGACCACGTGCCGAACGAGGTCGGAGTGACGCGCCGCCACGGGCTCAAGGCAGCGGCGGCCGCCGCCATCGCGGGACCGCTGCTCACCACCGCGGGCCCCACACAGCCCGCTTCCGCCGGCGAGCACCCCGGCGCCCTGAACGTCATGACGTTCAACGTCCGCTTCGGGACCGTCGTCGACAGGACACCGCGCTGGGACGTGCGCCGACCGGTGATGCGAGAACTGCTGCGCCGCGAGCTACCGCACCTCATCGGCACCCAGGAAGGGCTCTACCGGCAAGTGCGCGCGATCGAGAAGGATCTCGGCGGGCACTACGACTGGATCGGCACCGGACGCGGGGGCGGCAGCAAGGACGAGTTCATGGCGGTCTTCTACGACACGCGCAGACTCGAGCCGATCGAGTTCGATCACTTCTGGCTGTCCGACACCCCGTACTCGATCGCCTCGAACACCTGGGACGCGGACTGGCTGCGCATGGTGACCTGGGTCCGTTTCGCGGATCTCGCCGACGGAGGACGGGAGTTCTACGTCCTCAACACCCACCTGGACAGCGTCAGCCAGTACGCGCGGGAGCGCTCGGCGGGGCTCATCGGCGAGACGATCGCCGGGTGGGACCGGTCGTTACCGGTCATCGTCACCGGTGATTTCAACGCGGCCGCCCACGACAACCGGGTGTACGACCTCATGCTGGACATCGGACTGGTGGACGCCTGGGACGCGGCGGCCTCGCGAAGTCCGGCGTACGGGACGCACCACGGCTACCGGAGGCTCAGGCCCGGCGGGCGGCGCATCGACTGGATCCTCACCACGCCCGGGGTGACCACGCACTGGGCCGGGATGAACACCTTCTCCGTGGACGGGACGTACCCGAGCGACCATCTGCCGGTGCAGGCCTCGCTGACCCTGGGATGAGAAGAGGCCCCCGTGACCGATCGTGCGGTCACGGGGGCCTTCTGCAGCGGGATTCGATCAGCCCTTGCGGACCTTGATCTCCTCGGTGAGGGCCGGGACGACGTCGAAGAGGTCACCGACGATGCCGTAGTCGACGAGGTCGAAGATCGGGGCCTCGGCGTCCTTGTTGATCGCGACGATCGTCTTCGAGGTCTGCATGCCGGCGCGGTGCTGGATCGCGCCGGAGATGCCGGAGGCGATGTACAGCTGCGGCGAGACGCTCTTGCCGGTCTGGCCGACCTGGTTGGTGTGCGGGTACCAGCCGGCGTCCACCGCGGCACGGGAGGCACCGACGGCCGCGCCGAGCGAGTCGGCCAGCGCCTCGATGATCGCGAAGTTCTCCGCGCCGTTCACGCCACGGCCGCCGGAGACCACGATCGCGGCCTCGGTCAGGTCCGGACGGCCCGTCGACTCACGCGGGGTGCGGCCGGTGACCTTGGTGCCGGTGGCCTGGGCGGAGAAGGACACGGACAGCGCCTCGACCGCACCGGCGGCCGGGGCGGCCTCGACGGCCGCGCTGTTGGGCTTGACCGTGATGACCGGGGTGCCCTTGGAGACACGGGACTTGGTGGTGAAGGACGCGGCGAACACCGACTGCGTGGCCACCGGGCCCTCGTCGCCGGCCTCCAGGTCGACGGCGTCGGTGATGATGCCGGAGCCCAGACGCAGCGCCAGACGCGCGGCGATCTCCTTGCCCTCGGCGGAGGACGGCACCAGCACGGCGGCCGGGGACACGGCCTCGTGGGCGGCCTGGAGGGCGTCCACCTTCGGTACGACCAGGTAGTCGGCGTACTCGGCGGCCTCGTGGGTGAGGACCTTGACCGCGCCGTGCTCGGCGAGCGCGGCGGCGGTGTCACCGGCGCCGTTGCCCAGCGCGACGGCGACCGGCTCGCCGATGCGGCGGGCCAGGGTCAGCAGCTCCAGGGTGGGCTTGCGGACGGCGCCGTCCACGTGGTCGACGTAGACGAGAACTTCAGCCATGGGACTTCTTCTCTCCTGCTTGCGAAAGATGAGGGGCGGTCAGCGGATGCCGGGCTCAGATGAACTTCTGGCCCGCGAGGAACTCAGCGAGCTGCTTGCCGCCCTCGCCCTCGTCCTTGACGATCGTGCCCGCGGTACGGGCCGGGCGCTCGGCCGCGTTGTCGACCGTGGTGTAGGCACCCTCGAGGCCGACCTCCTCGGCCTCCAGGTCCAGGTCGGACAGGTCCCAGGACTGAACCGGCTTCTTCTTGGCCGCCATGATGCCCTTGAAGGAGGGGTAACGCGCCTCGCCCGACTGGTCGGTCACCGACACGACCGCCGGCAGGGACGCCTCCAGGCTCTCCGTGGCGGCGTCGCCGTCGCGGCGGCCCTTGACCGTGCCGTCCTCGACCGACACCTCGGACAGCAGGGTGACCTGCGGGACGCCCAGGCGCTCGGCGAGCAGCGCGGGCACGACGCCCATGGTGCCGTCGGTGGAGGCCATACCGGAGATGACCAGGTCGTAGCCGGCCTTCTCGACGGCCTTGGCCAGGACCAGGGAGGTGCCGATGGCGTCGGTGCCGTGGATGTCGTCGTCCTCGACGTGGATCGCCTTGTCGGCGCCCATGGACAGCGCCTTGCGCAGGGCGTCCTTGGCGTCCTCGGGGCCCACCGTCAAAACGGTGATCTCCACGTCGTCGTCGGAGTTCTCGGAGATCTGCAGCGCCTGCTCGACCGCGTACTCGTCGAGCTCGGAGAGCAGACCGTCCACGTCGTCCCGGTCGACGGTCAGGTCATCGGCGAAGTGCCGGTCGCCAGTGGCGTCGGGCACGTACTTCACAGTGACAACGATCCTCAAGCTCACGCCGGCTCTCCTACTGCATCGTCATTTTCAGGCTGCCTACTTGCAGGCAGCATAGGCGCCTCAAGCGGCCGATTCCGGTCGGGGCGACCCACGCTCCGAGCGAAACATTACTCGTCAGTACACTCAGTTCGTTCCCGCTAAGCAAGCGCTTTGAACTGTGACCTTCGCAACGCAGCGTAACCGGAACCCGACCGTCACGCAGCCCGGGGGGAACGCGGATCAGTCGCGCAGTCTGTGGAAACGTCCCTGGTGGTAGAGGAGCGGGCGGCCGGTGCCCGTGGGGTCGCCGTGCAGGACCTCGGCGAGCACGAGCCGGTGGTCTCCGGCGGGCACGCGTGCGATGACCCGGGCCACCAGCCAGGCCAGCACGCCGTCGAGCAGGGGGACACCCTCGGGCCCCTCCCGCCAGGCGGTGGGCGCGGCGAAGCGGTCGGCTCCGCTGCGGGCGAAGGTGGCGGCCAGCTCCTGCTGGTGCTCGCCGAGGACGTGGACCCCGACATGATCGGTCGCCTCGATCGCGGGCCAGCTGGAGGATCCGGTGCCGACGCCGAACGACAGCATGGGCGGTTCGGCGGAGACGGAGGTGAGGGAGGTGGCGGTGAAGCCCACCGGACCGGCGTCGCCACGAGCGGTGATCACAGCGACTCCCGCCGCGTGCTGCCGGAAGACCGAGCGCAGGAGGTCGGGCGTGGCGAGGAGGTCCGAAGGCATGGGGTCAGGCTGACGATAATTGGTACGCACAGTCAAGTTCGTTCGGTGAAGTGGGAGATGGCTCACTGGACGTGCTCACCGGTGGCGCGAGGCCCTCACACCGCGTCCCCCAGCGCGGCGATCACATCGGCCTTGCGCGGCTGTCCGGTGGCCCGCCGCACCACCCGGCCGTCGGCGTCGAGGACCAGCACGGTCGGGGTCTTGAGGATGTCCAGCCGTCGTACGAGGTCCAGATGGGCCTCGGCGTCGATCTCGACGTGGGTCACGCCCGGGACCACGCCGGCGACCTCTCCGAGGACCCGCCGGGTCGCCCGGCAGGGCGCGCAGAACGCGCTGGAGAACTGCACGAGCGTGGCCCGCTCGCCGAGTTCCGCGCCCAGCTCCGCCGCATCGAGCCGCTTGCCGTCGTCCCGCCCGCGCACCCGCACCCTCCCGCTCCGCCGCCGTTGCAGCACTCCGTAGGCGCTCGCCGCCGCGAGCACCAGTACACACACCACCAGTCCGGTCATCACCTGCTTCAAGCGTTCACGAGACCGCAAAGATTCCCGCCACCGCAACGGGGCCGCGATGCGGAATGCTTGGTTCCCATGGACATCGATGCGAGAGGGCCGCGTTTCGGCGCGGCCGTGACGGCCGTCGTCCTGGCGGTCGTTCTGATCACGGGGAGCGCGTGGCTGCTGGCCTGGCAGACGCTGGCGTTCCTGCTCGGCGCGGCGGGCGGGGTGAGCCGGTCGCCGTACGGCCTGCTGTTCCGGAAGGCCGTACGGCCGCGGCTCGGGCCGCCGACCGACTTCGAGGCGCCCGAACCGCCGCGTTTCGCCCAGACGGTGGGTCTGCTCTTCGCCGGACTCGGGCTCGTCGGCTACACCCTGGGGCCCGACTGGCTGGGACTCGCGGCGACCGGCGCGGCGCTCGCGGCGGCCTTCCTGAACGCGGCATTCGGGTACTGCCTGGGCTGCGAGTTGTACCTGCTCGTCCGGCGGGTCGCGGTGCGCGCGGAGTAATACGGGCGTAAAAGCACGAGGTGGGGATCACGCGGCGACGTGACGAGAATCTCCTCCCCGGCGGGCACGAGGACTGGCTACCCGGCCGTTCTTCGGGCACGATCTGCGACAAGCCGTAAACCTACGGCTGCGTAACTTTCCGCTGGGAATCCCTTCCCAGGCAGAGCAGGAAGGGTCCGACCCGCCCATGGCAGAGCTCGTCTACCGTCCCGTCGTCGGTTTCGCCCGCACGCTGTTCAAGGTGTGGGACCTCAAGATCGACCTCCAGGGTTCGGAGAACATCCCGCGCTCGGGCGGCGCCGTGCTGGTGAGCAATCACATCAGCTACCTGGACTTCGTCTTCGACGGCCTGGCGGCCCTGCCGCAGAAACGTCTCGTACGTTTCATGGCGAAGGAGTCCGTCTTCCGGCACCGGGTCTCCGGTCCGCTGATGCGCGGCATGAAGCACATCCCCGTGGACCGCAAGCAGGGCGAGACGGCCTACGCGCACGCCCTGGACTCGCTGCGGTCGGGCGAGATCGTCGGGGTCTTCCCGGAAGCCACCATCTCACAGTCGTTCACGCTGAAGAGCTTCAAGTCGGGCGCCGCGCGCATGGCGCAGGAGGCCGGCGTCCCGCTCATCCCGATGGCCGTGTGGGGCACGCAGCGGCTGTGGACGAAGGGCCATCCCCGCAACTTCAAGCGCAGCCACATCCCCATCACGATCCGGGTCGGCGAGGCGATCGAGGCCTCCCGCGACAAGTACGCGGGTGCGATCACGCGTCAGCTGCGCGAGCGCGTCCAGGAGCTCCTCGAGGCCGCCCAGCGCGCCTACCCCGTACGTCCGAAGAACCCGGAGGACACCTGGTGGATGCCGGCCCACCTCGGCGGCACGGCACCGACGCCGGAGCAGGTGCGGGCGGCTGAGGCGCACTGACACCCCGGGGCGGTCGGCCCCGGCTCGGCTCCCGCCTCAGAGTGCGGTGGGGAGTGCCTGCCACAGGTGGGGCCGGTCGCGGGCCGATGTGAGGGTGTCGAGCACGGCCGGGTGCGGCGCGGCATACAGGACCGGACAATCCCTTTCACCGGACGCCGGATCGGGCGTGAAGGCGAGCCGTTCGCCATCGAGGGAGAACCGCGCGTCCACACCCGGCTTGTTACCCCGCGGGTCCTGCCGGTGCCACGCGCCGTCGAACCGCACGGCGACCAGACCGTGCACCACCTCCAGCTCCTGGTAGCACAGAGCGGTCGGGATGTCCTCGGCCCGCAGCAGCGCCGCGAGCGCGTGGGCCTTGGCGTAGCAGATGCCGGTGCGCTGTTCCAGGACATCGGAGGCGCGCCAGGTGACGCGGGGATCGCCCGAGTCCTGCGAGTGCGGAATGGTGTCGCGCACGAATGCGAAGGCCGCCCCCGCATACTCATACGAGTTCGCCACGCCCTCGGCCAGCTTGGCCGCCGTTCCGCGAACGAGCGGATGGTGATGGTCGATCACCTCGTCAGCGGCCAAGTAGGCAGAGAGATCTGGGTCTTCCTGGATCAGCTGCATGCGGACAGAGCATAGGGACGAGATCACCCGCGGGTCAATGCATTTTCGAGTGACCGTATATCTATGCAGCATCGGCAGAACGGCTGAAGACCGCCGCAACCACCTGCCCGACCACAACCCTCCCTCCCCCCCCCCCCCCCCCGCGCCACCGGTCTCGGCCTCCGCGGATCTGTCACTAGGGGGAAGACATGAAAGACCCACACCGCCTGCTCGGCGCCGCGCTCGTCTCCTGCGCCCTGGCTGCGACCGGAGTCGGGGCCGTGCCCGCGTACGCCATGGACAACCAGCTGTGGATCAGCGCACCGTACGAGACGGTGCTGCCCGGCGCGGACGCGAACGGTGACGCGCGTGCGCGCACCCTGGCCGTCCAGGTCAGCCGCGATGTCGCCGACGACCGCCTGCCGGCCGGGCAACTGACCGTCGACGTCAGCGAGATCGCCTCGTTCGCGCGGGTGTCGTGGCCCGCGAACTGCGCGCCCGAGTCGGAGGTCGAGGCGGTCTGCGCCGTCCCGGAGATGCCGGCGGGGACGGACAGCGTGCCGGCCGCCACGTTCGAACTGCGCGCGCTGCCGGGGGCGGACGTCAGCGCATCGGGGTACGTGCGCTACTCGGCCACCGCCGGAGAGGCGACGTCCCACCCGGGCGAGACCCGGGTCGGCGTGGGCAACGGGCCGGACCTCGGGCTCAGCCAGGCCGACCACCAACGAGACCTCAGGCCGGGCTCGCGGACGAGCGTGCGGGCGACGCTGTCCAACAGCGGCAACCGCACCGCGGAGCGCACCCTGCTGTGGCTCAACGCCTCGTACGGGCTGCGATTCACGGAGCGGCACGCGAACTGCGAGTACCGGGACCACGAAACCGGCACGTCCGCCCTGTGCGTGCTGGACGAGGCGGTGGCGCCCGGGCGGCAGTACGCGCTGACGACCGGACTGGGCGTCGGGCGCAAGGCGATGTACGAGCGGTTCGACCACTCCGTCCATCCCTACTCGGACGAGGCGCTCGCGGAGATGCGCGGCGAGTGGACGTGGACCCGGGGCACGGGGCCCGAGCTCGACCCGCGTCCGGTGGCCGCAGCCGGGGCCACGGTGGCGGATCCCGACATCGACCCTCAGGACAACTACGGGACCGTCATCCTCGACGCCCTGAACACCGCCGACCTGAAGCTCACCGGCAGCAGGGTGAGCGGTGACGCCGGGGACACGGTGACCGCTCGTGTCACCGTGCACAATCGCGGCCCGGCCTGGGTGGCGTCGCTGGGCGCGGGCGCGTCCGTGGCCACGGTGAGGTTCCGGGCGCCGGAAGGCACCACGGCCGTGGACCTGCCGGAGGAGCGCTGCTGGTCACTGCCGGAGGAGCCGGAAGGGGCAGCCGGCGCGACCTACTTCTGCCGGACGCCGATCCACCTGCACGACAAGGCGTCGTACACCTTCGAGATCCCCTTGCGGATCGACCGGGTGGTGCGCGGGGCACGCACCACCGTCGAGACCCTCAACGACGACCCGGAGCTGTCCATCAGGAAGTTCGACCCGAACCTGCGCAACAACAAAGCGGAGATCGTCGTCAACCGATGACCAGCACGGGTCAGCGGGCCATCTCCTCCTTCAGCGCCGCCACGAACGTCTCCACGTCCTCCTCGGTCGTGTCATAGGCGCACATCCAGCGGACGTCGCCCGCGGCCTCGTCCCAGAAGTAGAAGCGGAACCGCTTCTGCAGGCGCTCGCTCACCTCGTGCGGCAGGCGGGCGAACACCACGTTGGCCTGCACGGGGTAGAGGATCTCCACCCCGTGCACGGCGCGTACGCCCTCGGCGAGGCGCCGGCCCATCTCGTTGGCGTGCCGGGCGTTGCGCAGCCACAGGTCCCGGGCGAACAGAGCCTCCAGCTGCACCGACACGAAGCGCATCTTGGAGGCGAGCTGCATGGACAGCTTGCGCAGGTGCTTCATGTGGCTGACGGCGTCCTGGTTGAGGACGACGACGGCCTCGCCGAACAGGGCGCCGTTCTTCGTGCCGCCCAGCGAGAGGAGGTCGACGCCGGCGGCGTTGGTGAGCGTCCGCATCGGGACGTTCAGGGTGGCGGCGGCGTTGGCCAGCCGGGAGCCGTCCAGGTGCACCTTCATGCCGTGCGCGTGGGCGTGCTCGCAGATGGCGCGTATCTCGTCGGGCGTGTAGACCGTGCCCAGCTCGGTGGCCTGGGCGATCGAGACGACCTGCGGCATCGCACGGTGCTCGTCGTCCCAGCCGTACGCCTGCCGGTCGATCAGCTCGGGCGTGAGCTTGCCGTCCGGCGTGGGCACGGTGAGCAGTTTCAGGCCGCCGACCCGTTCGGGAGCCCCGCACTCGTCGACGTTGATGTGCGCGCTCTCGGCACAGATCACCGCGCCCCAGCGGTCGGTGACCGCCTGGAGGGCGACGACGTTCGCGCCGGTGCCGTTGAAGACCGGGAACGCCTCGGCGGTGGGGCCGAAGTGGCTGCGGACGACGCTCTGGAGGTTCTCGGTGTACGCGTCCTCGCCGTACGAGACCTGGTGCCCGCCGTTGGCCAGGGCCAGCGCGGCGAGCACCTCCGGGTGGGCGCCGGCGTAGTTGTCGCTGGCGAAACCGCGGACTTCCGGGTCGTGATGGCGGCGCGCGTCGGTCTTCGGCGGGTTCACGGCTTCTCGGTGAGCCACAGACGGTTTCCGTTCACTTCGGCGGCGGGCTTGTCCCAGACACCCACGACGGCTTCGGCCAGGTCCTTGACGTCGGTGAAGCCCGCGAACTTCGCGTTGGGTCGCTCGGCGCGCATCGCGTCGTGCACCAGCGCCTTCACCACCAGGATGGCAGCCGCCGAGGTCGGGCCCTCGGTGCCCCCGGCCTTGCGGAAGTAGTCGGCCATGGCCAGCGTCCACGCCTCGGCCGCCGCCTTGCCGGCGGCGTAGGCGGCGTTGCCCGCGGTGGGCTTGCTGGCGCCCGCGGCGCTGATCAGCACGTACCGGCCGCGGTCGCTGCGCTGGAGTGCCTCGTGGAAGGCGAGGGACGTGTGCTGCACGGTGCGTACCAGCAGCATCTCCAGGAAGTCCCAGTCGTCGAGGCTGGTCCTGGTGAAGGTCTCACTCCCGCGCCAGCCGCCGACCAGGTGGACCAGGCCGTCGACGCGGCCGAAGTCCTTCTCGATGCGGGTGGCCCAGTCGTGAGTCGCCCGCAGGTCGAGCAGATCGACCGTGTCACCGGTGACGGTGGCGCCGCCGGTCGCGTAGCTCGCCGCGTCCACCGCCTCCGCCAGCCGCTCCGGGTCGTTGTCCGAGCCGATGACGGTCGCACCCGCCTCGGCCAGTTTGAGCAGCGCGGCCCGGCCCGCGGGTCCACCCGCTCCGGCCACCGCGATCACCGCACCGCTGAGCGCCCCGTTCCCCGCCATGATCTTCGCCTCCTGTGCAGTGGTCCTGGTGTCGCGGTCGCTCACGCGGCGATCCGCTCGGCGCTGTCCGCCGTGATGCCCTTGGTGGAGGCGATCACGTTCTTCAGCTTCTTGGACAGTGCCTCATAGAACATGCTCAGCGGAAACTCGTCCGGAAGCACGTCATCGACGAGTTTGCGCGGCGGCTGCGTCACGTCCAGAGCCTCGGGACCCTTGGCCCACTTCGAGCCCGGGTGCGGGGAGAGGTACGTGGAGACCAGCTCGTATCCGGCGAACCAGTGGACGAGCTTGGGGCGGTCGATGCCGTCGCGGTACAGCTGCTCGATCTCGGCGCACAGCTGGTTGGTGACCTGCGGGGCACGCTCCCAGTCGATGGTGAGCTTGTTGTCGGTCCAGCGGACGACGTCGTGTTTGTGCAGGTAGGCGAAGAGGAGCTGGCCGCCGAGGCCGTCGTAGTTGCGCACGCGCTCGCCGGTGACCGGGAAGCGGAACATCCGGTCCAAGAGCACCGCGACCTGCACGTCACGGGCCTGCGGGACGCCCTCGGCGGACAGCTTCACGGCCTCCCTGAAGGCGGTGAGGTCGCAGCGCAGCTCCTCCAGGCCGTACATCCAGAACGGCTGCCGCTGCTTGATCATGAACGGGTCGAACGGCAGGTCGCCATGGCTGTGGGTGCGGTCGTGGACCATGTCCCACAGGACGAACGCCTCCTCGCAGCGCTTCTGGTCGTGGACCATCGCGGCGACGTCCTCGGGCAGCTCAAGGCCCAGGATGTCGACCGCGGCGTCGGTCACCCGGCGGAAGCGGGCGGCCTCGCGGTCGCAGAAGATGCCGCCCCAGCTGAACCGTTCGGGTGCCTCGCGCACGGCGATGGTCTCGGGGAACAGGACGGCGGAGTTGGTGTCGTAGCCGGCCGTGAAGTCCTCGAACTTGATGCCGCAGAACAGCGGGTTGTCGTAGCGGGTGCGCTCCAGTTCGGCCAGCCAGTCGGGCCAGACCATGCGCAGCACGACCGCTTCGAGGTTGCGGTCCGGGTTGCCGTTCTGTGTGTACATCGGGAAGACGACCAGGTGCTGGAGGCCGTCCGCGCGGCTCGCGGCGGGCTGGAAGGCCAGCAGGGAGTCGAGGAAGTCGGGCACCTCGAAGCCGCCGTCGGCCCACCGGCGCAGGTCCTTGACCAGGGCCTCATGGTAGGCGGCGTCGTGCGGGAGCAGCGGGGAGAGCTCCAGCACCGCGTCGGCCGCCCGGCGGACGGTCAGCTCGGCGTCGGCGAAATCCGGCGCGTCCTCGGTGTCGAAGTCGATGGACCCGTCCTTGGACTGCCATGGCCGGATCCGCTCCACGGCATCCTTGAGCACGGGCCATGCCGGGTGCTCCACCACCCTGGCCACGGGAGGAACCAGGTCCTCCGAACCCACCTGCACAAGAATTTCCGTCATGTCCCACCTTCCACGGGAGAATCTCGCGTACCCAGACCGTATACACACGAGGTTCCTCCCAGCAAGGGCGAGCTCGGGAAATTATCCTGCATCACCCTGGCCCCTACCGCATTTTTTCCTGTCGGCCATGCTTGTGCCCGGATGTACGCCGACCATGCCCTCGCCCTCTGCACAGGGCGGGTGCAGGCGATACGGTCCAGGTGGGCCGTAAGGCCCCCAGTGCCGCCTGTCGACGGAAGAGAGTCGCGTCTTGAACTTCCTCACCATCGGTCACCGCGGAGTCATGGGTGTGGAACCCGAGAACACCCTCCGATCCTTCGTCGCCGCCCAGGAGGCGGGTCTCGACGCCATAGAACTCGACCTGCATCTGAGCAAGGACGGCGCGCTCGTCGTGATGCACGACACCGACGTGGACCGCACGACCGACGGCAGCGGGCCCATCGCCGAGAAGACCCTCGCCGAGCTGCGCGCCCTGGACGCGGGCCGGGGTGAGCGGGTACCGGTCTTCGAGGAGGTCCTGGAAGCCGTCCAGACGCCGATCCAGGCGGAGATCAAGGACGCGCAGGCGGCGCGGGCCCTGGCCGAGGTGATGAACCGGCGCGGATTGGCCGGCCGGGTGGAGGTGTCCTCGTTCCACGACGAGGCGATCGCCGAGATCAAGCCACTCGTGCCAGGCGTGCGTACCGCGCTGATCGCCAGCCGCTACGGGACCGACATCGTGGACCGCGCCGTAGCGGTCGGCGCCGAGACCGTCTGCCTGAACATCCGCCGGCTCACCCTGGAGACCGTCGAGCGTGCGCGCAAAGCCGACCTGAAGATCATCGGCTGGGTGGTGAACACGCAGGATCATCTGCGGCTCGTCCGGGCGTTCGGTCTGGACGGCGCGACCACCGACCACCCGGACATCAAGCGCACGGGCCGTTTCACGGCCTAGGCCGTGAAACGGCCTAACCGCTAGCCGAGCTCCTTGATCAGCAGCTCGAACTTCAGGTCGTCGCGCTGCGGGACGCCGAAGCGCTCGTCGCCGTACGGGAAGGGGGTCATCCATCCCGTACGGCGGTAGCCGCGCCGCTCGTACCAGGCGATGAGGTCGTCGCGTACGGATATCACGGTCATGTGCATCTCCGTCACGCCCCACGTCGCGCGGGCCAGTCCCTCCGCCTCCGCGATGATCACCTTGCCGAGGCCCTCGCCCTGGAGCCGGGGGCTGACCGCGAACATCCCGAAGTAGGCGTGGTCCCCGCGGTGCTCGAGCTGGCAGCACGCGACGATCCGGCCCTCCCGCTCCACGGTCAGCAACCGGCTGTCGGGCGACTTGACGACGGCCAGCACGCCCTCCGGGTCCGTCCGCTGTCCTTCGAGAATGTCCGCCTCGGTGGTCCACCCGGCCCGGCTGTCGTCGCCCCGGTACGCCGACTCGATCAGCGCGACCAGCTCGTCCACGTCGGCGTCGGTGGCATCACGGAAGGTCAGTCCGGTGGCAGCGGTGTCCATGGGCGTACGTCTCCGTTTCGGGGCGTGGCTCGGGCATGGACGAGAGTAGCGCCGCCAGTAGGGCCTGCCCGATAAATCCCCGTCGTCCGCCCGCAGAGCAGGCGGGGATTTGTCGGGCAGGCCCTAGGCTCTCGTGCATGGTGCATGTACTCAGCAGCCGGATTCTGCTCCGCCCGTCCGACCCCGAGCGGTCCCGTGCCTTCTACGGCGATCAGCTCGGCCTCGCCGTCTACCGGGAGTTCGGCACGGGTCCCGAGCGCGGCACGGTCTACTTCACGGGCGGTGGCTTCCTCGAGGTCGCGGGCCGGTCCGAGACTCCCCCGTCGCCCGCCGTACGGCTGTGGTTCCAGGTCGACGACGTGGCCGCGGCGGAGGAGGAGCTGCGGTCGAAGGGCGTCGAGATCGTGCGGCCGCCGGTGAAGGAGCCGTGGGGCCTGGTCGAGATGTGGATCGCGGATCCGGACGGGACGCCGATCGTGCTGGTCGAGGTCCCGGCGGACCACCCGATGCGGTACCGGCCCGGCATCTGAGGTCACCCGGGGCGGTGCTCCCAGCCCCGGTCGGTACGGGTCAGCTCGCGAAAGCCCGCGCCAGCCAGGAGGTCGAGCCTGGTGCTGTCGGCGGCCATCTCGTAGGCGACGAGCCGGTCGACGCCGCACAGGCGGAGCCAGTCGGCGGCCTGGGCCAGCAGCCAGTGCTCCAGGCCGGTGCCGTACTGCGCGGGGTCGATGTGGAGGTTGCCGATGTCGGCCAGGCCCGCGGCACGGGCGTGCCTTTCCGGGCGGGCCAGGGCCGTGTCCACCTCGACGAAGCCGAGGGCCCGCGCGTCGGCGCAGGCCGTGAAACGGGTGCCGCACTCCCCCAGCGTGCGTTCGGCCGTGACGCCCGGCCGGGGTTCCTGCGCCGGCAGGTCGCTGACCGGGGCGATCAGGATGACCTCGGTGTCCCCGGTGTGCTGGAACCCCGCGCGTTCGTAGACGGCCCGGATGTGGGGCCAGTTGCGGGGCAGGCCGTAGACGAGCGGGGCGGGCAGTGCGCCGTCGGCGTACCGGACGCGGACGTTCCAGCGGGCGAGCTGCGCCAGGCACGCCCGCATCAGCAGGTCGGCGGCCCGGTCGGCGTCCGGCCAGTGCGACGCCGTCGGGCGGTGGACGAACCAGTTGATCTCGGCGATGTCCCGATAGGTCTCGCCGACCTCGGCATCGGCCCGGTAGCGCAGCAGATGGGCCGCGGCGACGACGCACCGGCGCTGCTCGGCGACGAGCGTCGTCCGCTCGGCCACCCACGGGTCCGTGATGAACTCGCCGGGCTGCCGCTCCAGGTCGCCGAGGACGGTGTTCACGGAGACGGAGACGCCGGGGACGACGGCCGCCACGTGCAAGTTGACCAGGTCGGTGAGCTGGTCGCGGTCGGCTCGGCGGAAGGGGCGCACCTCGAGTGCGGGCATGGGGTACCTCCGGGCAGATGAAGGAGCTGGAGGCCGCCACGCGGTGCGGTACGGGGTGAGGGTACGTCGGGGCCGGTGCGGCACACCAGTGGGGAGGGACGCATTCGGCCGACGGCCCGAGACGGTCCGCGTCAGGAGCCTTGCGGCTACTGCGTCATCCCCGCAGCGCGCCCAGGCGGCCCTCCAGCTGGCCGAGCAACTCTCCGAGCAGAGCTGCGAGTTCACCCTGTTCGGGGGCGTCCAGGCCGGACAGGACAGCTGTCTCGTAGGCGAGCTGGGCGGGCAGGACGTCGTCGACGACTGCGCGTCCGGCGTCGGTGAGTCGGAGGTGGGCGACGCGACGGTCACGGCTGTCGCTTCGGCGTTCCACCAGGCCGCGTTCGGCCAGCTGCTTGAGGCGTTTGGTGACGGCGGCACCCGAGGAGAAGGTCTCCCGGGCCAGCTCCCCGGGGGTCAGTTCGTGCCCGGTGCGGCGCAGCGCGCCCAGCAGGTCGAACTCCGGGCGGCTCAGACCCGCCCGGCGCAGCGGCGCGTCCTCGGCCTGCTGAAGGAGCGCGGCACAGCGGTTGATCCGGCCGATGACCTCCATCGGCCCGGTGTCGAGCCCGGGGTGCACGGCCCGCCACTGCCGAACGACTCCGGCAACGGTGTCACCCCGCCGGCCACCGGACGGGGCGCCTTCGACCGCGGGGGCCTCGTCGGCCGACTCCCCTGTGGCCGTACGGATGCCGTCGGCTGCCCGTCGGTCGGAGGAATGCTCCCCGATCGCGCGGGCCCCGCCGGCCGGGTCCCCTCCAGCCCTCCGCGCCCGGTCAGCCGCACGCCCCTCGGCGAGGTCGTCCCCCGCCCGGTGTGCCCCGCCCGTCGGCCGCGGCCCGGGTCCCGAGTCGTCCCCCGTGGGCGATGGCCCTTCCGTCGCCGTCATGGCCGTGCGTCCTCCGTCTCTGTGCCCGTGCCCCGGTCCGGGAGCAGCCCCTGGCGTCGTGCCGTAGCGGCGAGCGTACGGTGTCCGGACTGCTCGGCGAGCACGACCCGCTCCTGGGGCAGGGCGCGCTGCCACCATTCGCCGGCCGCGGCGTCGGCGGTGGCCCGCAGGTCGGCCAGGGCGACGGCGAGGCCGCGGCGGGCCGACTCCAGGGCGGCGGTGCCGGGGTCCGGCTCGGCCAGGAGGCGGGCGGCGTGCTCGCGGGCCCGGTCGGCGGCGGTCAGGGCCCGTTCGACCCGGTCGCCCGCGCGCCGGTTGGTGACGGCCACGGCGGCGAGGAAGCCGACCAGGGCGCCGACGACGGTGTCCACGACGCGCTCCGTCATCAGCTCGCCGGGCTCCTGGAATCCGGCGAACTCGGTGATGAGCAGCGCCATGGGCGTCACGCAGACACTGCCGAGCCAGTAGTTTCGGCTGATCAGCACCTCGGCGCCGAAGCTGAACGCGAGGCAGCACACCACCAGAACCGCCTGGCCCAGATGCGCGAGCGGAGCGACGGCCGCGAAGACGAGCACGCCGACGACGTTG
Source organism: Streptomyces violaceus (assembly GCF_036014075.1). Lineage (NCBI taxonomy): Bacteria > Bacillati > Actinomycetota > Actinomycetes > Kitasatosporales > Streptomycetaceae > Streptomyces > Streptomyces violaceus. The sequence continues at coordinate 8,037,508 of NZ_CP107911.1, read as the reverse complement.
CCGACGACCCGCTGGACGGCCCGGCTCCAGGTCAGGGCGATGTTGGCCTGGTAGAGCGAGGCCGCGGTGACCAGGGCCCAGTAGGGGCGGCCGATGCCGAGGGCGAGGGAGGCGTAGCCGGCGAGCGCGCAGCCGAGCGCGGTGCGCACCGCGAGCGGGGTCAGCGGGCCGAGCCGGGTCCACAGGGAGCGGGCCGCGTCCACACCGAGCAGTTCGTCGGCGGCCGCCCGCGGCAGACCGGCCTGCGGGACGGGCCCGGTACCGCGCAGCGCGCGGGCCCACGCACGCAGCCGGCCGGCATCCGACTCGGCCGGCGCCGCGAGAGCGACCTCGGCCCGCACGACGAGCCGTTCGAGGGCGCGCCGGGTCCGGGAAGGTGCGCCCGTGGACAGCAGTGACTGCCAGGCGGCCTGGACGGCGGCGTAGCCCGCGGCACGGGCCCGTGCGTGGCCCTCGCCGGTGCCACCCGTGTCGCCGTACGCGGCCGCGGCCTTCAGCGCGCTGGCGGTGGCGCGGCGCTCCGGGCCGTGCGGCCGGACCAGCGCGGGCGCCATGCAGACCAGCCAGGCCCAGGCACCCGTCGCGGCGGCCAGAGCGAGATGGCCGGGGACCTGGGCGAGGGTCTGCGGCGCGAACAGCGAGGCGGAGCTGACGAACGTGAGGACGACGTTGCCCGGCGGGCCGACGCGGGTGGCGTCGCACAGCACCTTCTGCGCGGCGGCCAGCAGGGCGCCGACCGTGACCAGCACGACGGCGCTGCCGGTGAGCGAGGCGGCGACCAGGGCGACGGCGAGCCCGCCGAGCATGCCGAGCACCACCCACACCAGGGCCCCGGCCCGGGCGGCGTAGGGGCGGTTGTGGGCGTACAGCGCGCACAGGGACCCGGCCATCGCGTACATCGCCAGGTCGAGCCGGCCGAGCGCCAGGAGGGTGAGGTTGGGCGGTGCGATCGCCGCGACCACGCTCAGCGCGGGCTTGAACCAGATCTCGGAGGGCCGGCCGACGCGCAGCACGCCCGCCAGCGGGAGACGCCGGGCGGGCGGGGAGGCGGGTGCGGGGTTCGCGCTGCTCATTCCCACAACATTAGCAGGTGTTTTACTCGTAAAACTTACGCGTGGGACAAGCCGCTCACCTGGCGTGCTCCGTCGAATGCCCCCCGTGTACACCCTTGCGCTCGCGTGCGCGCCGCATGGCCGGGGCATCGAATGACCGACTGTCGAGCGGGGAGGTGCGCGTGCACGGACCGGCTTCGTCCGGCTGGCTGCTGGTGGCGCTCTGCGCGGTGACCGGCGCCTACTGTCTGGTGCGGATGCGCAGCGGCGGCGAGGCGCTGATGGGTTTCGGGATGGCCGCGATGGCGGTTCCGGCGGCGGTGTTCACTCCGCCCTCGTGGGCCTGGCTCGCGTACGCGTTCGTGTTCGGGGCGGCCTCGGTACGCGCGCTGTGGGCGGCGCGGGCCGGGGCGCACCATCTCCATCACCTCGCGGGAGCCGGGGCGATGGTCTACATGTCCGTCGTCATGGCCGGCTCCCCCGCACACGCGCACGGTCAGGGCGGATCGGGAGTCCCGCTTCTGACGGGGGCGTTGCTGCTCTACTTCGCCGGATACGTGCTGCTGACCGGCGTCCGGCTGGTGCCGGTGACCGCCGTGGCCGGGAGCGGGGCCGGGCGTGGCGGGTCCGCCGGGTGGGGCGACCGGCCGGAGCTGGCGCGGGCGTGCCGGCTGTCCATGGGGATCGCGATGGTGGCCATGCTGCTGACGCTGTGAGCAGGACCGCCTCGTCGCACCGTACGGATCGCCGTATGGATCGCCGTACGGATCCGTTGCCTGCGTCACTTTGACGGCACAAGCCGTACCCCTGGGCGGCGCCGCGCTCATAGGCTGCCTCCCATGATGCTCCCCGCGGCGCTGTTGCTGCTCGGCGCCCTGACCGCCGTGGTGGCTCCCCGGCTGCTCGCCCGGGCGGACTGGCCGGACCGTGAGCCGGTGGTGGCGCTGTGGGTGTGGCAGTGCGCGGTGGCGACCGTACTCGTGTGCTGTGCGCTGTCGATGACGCTCAGCGCGGCGGCGGCCTGGCACGCGGTCGGCGGGCAGGTCTTCGCGACGGCGCCGAGTGCCGCCGTCGAGGCCTACGCCCTCGGTACGGCGGGCCCTTGGGCGGCGACCACCGCGGTCGCGCTGGCCTGCGGGGGTCTGTGGAGCGCGGCGATGCTGGTCCGCGAGGTCGGCCGGGCACGCGCCCGGCGCCGCCGCCGGCGTGCCGACCTTCTGGTCCGGGCCCCGCTGCTGCCGGGCGAGGTGACCGTGTCAGGCCGGCTCGTCGTCCTGGAAAGCGAGCGGCCCGACGCCTGGTGGCTGCCCGGCGCCCCGCCGCAACTGGTCGTCACCACCGCGGCGTTGCGCCGGCTGAAGGGCCGGCAGCTGGATGCCGTACTCGCCCATGAGCAGGGGCACGCACGGGCCCGGCACGACTGGCTGCTGAACTGTTCCTCCGCCCTGGCGGGCGGCTTTCCGCAGGTGCCGGTGTTCGCCGCGTTCCGCGACGAGATGCACCGCCTGGTCGAACTCGCCGCCGACGACACGGCCTCCCGCCGTTTCGGCCGTCTGACCACGGCCCTGGCCCTGGTGGAACTGAACGAGCACCGCGGTGTGTTCGGTCCCTGCCCGACGCCGCAGGCCCATGTCCCGGCGCGGGTGCACCGCTTGCTCACTCCCCCGGACCGACTGACCGCGGCACGGCGCCTGCGGCTGACGGCGGCGGCCGCGCTGGTGCCCGTGGTGCCGGTGCTGCTGGCGTTCGTACCGGGGCTGCGGGCGCTGGGATAGCCGGCGCGTGTGACACGGGCGCCGCGGGCCTCGGGGTGGCCGAAGCACGTGGTCTCCGCGGCCGAAGATCGCCACCGTACTGGATCCGGACCCCCCGGTTCGGCGAGGATCGCATCATGCACACCCCGTCCATCGACTCCCCGCCCCGTCCGGAGCACCGCACCGCCGCCGGTTCCGCCGGTGTCCTGGCCCTGTGCTCGGCTCTGCTGCTGACCCTCGTCGCGGCCAGATGGAGCCCGTTGATCACCACGGACGGAGACATCTCCGGCACCACCCACCGCTGGGCGGTCGGCGAACCCGGCATCACCCAGACGTTCCGCATCCTCACGGACTGGGTGTGGGATCCGTGGACGATGCGTCTGCTGTGCGCGGTCGTCGTCGTGTGGCTCGTCGTGCGGTTGGCGGCACGCTGGACGGCGGTGTGGCTGGCGCTGGCCGTCACGCTGGGCACGCTGCTGCAGCAGGCTCTCAAGGCGGCTGTGGACCGTCCCCGGCCGGTCTGGCCCGACCCCGTCGACTCGGCCCACTATTCGGCCTATCCGTCGGGCCACGCCATGAGCGCCACGGTCGTGTGCGGCCTCCTCCTGTGGCTCCTGCACCGTCACGGTGTGAGCCGTGCCGTGTGGCGTACGGCCCTGATCGTGGCCGTCGTCTCCGTGATCGGGGTCGGACTGACCCGCGTCTGGCTGGGCGTGCACTGGCCGTCGGATGTGCTGGGCGGCTGGCTGCTGGGCGCGATGGTGGTGGCCCTGGCGGTGTGGGTGCACCAGCGCCGGCATCCGTGAAAACCCGCGGGAGCGAGACGCGCCCTCGTAGGATCACCCCATGACCGCCGTGCTGTTCGACTTCTCCGGGACCCTCTTCCGCGTCGAGTCCACTGATTCTTGGCTGCGCGGCACCCTGGCCGCCTCCGCCGTCCGGCTCGCTGAGGCGGAGGTGACCGCCGCGGCGCGGGCGCTGGAGGCCGCGGGGGCGCTGCCGGGCGGTGGTGGCCCCGCGCGAGTGCCGGAGGAACTGGCCGGCGCCTGGCAGATCCGGGACCAGAGCGCCGAGCTGCACCGGGCCGCGTACACCGGCGTCTCCCGCCAAGTCACGCTGCCCGACCCGACGTTGCACGACGCGCTGTACGAGCGCCACATGAACCCGGCCGCGTGGGCCCCGTACCCGGACGCCGTCGAGGTGCTCGGCACGCTGCGCGAGCGGGGTATCCCGGTCGGGGTGGTCAGCAACATCGGCTGGGACCTGCGCCCTGTCTTCCGCGCGCACGGCCTGGATCCCTACATCGACGTGTACGTCCTGTCGTACGAGCACGGCATCCAGAAGCCCGACCCCCGGCTGTTCGCCACCGCCTGCGAGGCGCTGGGCGCCGATCCGCGCCGGACGCTCATGGTCGGCGACGACCGCAGGGCGGACGGCGGCGCCACGGCCCTGGGCTGCGGGGTGCACTTCGTGGACCATCTGCCGGTGGCCGACCGGCCGGACGGGCTGCGGCCGGTCCTGGATCTGGTGAGCTGAGGGCCGCACCGCCGGATCAAGCAGCCCGGAGCGCCCAGCCGGTCCTCTGCTCGCCCGCCTCGGACGATCCCCCGTGTCGCCCGAGGCAGACGGCATCCCCGGCTGGGACCGCGCGGCCCCGGCCGGACACTCCGAGTATAGTTGGCTGGCAGCCAGTCAACGCAGGAGTTACAGCATGTCCCCGCGCAGCGCCTCGGTCAATGAAGAGTTGCGGAGACGTTCGAAGGAGCGGCTTCTGCGGGCGGCGGTCGAGCTGGTCGACGAGCGCGGGTTCGAGGCGACGACGCTCGGCGACATCGCCGACCGGGCGGGTTCGGCGCGCGGTCTGGTCTCGTACTACTTCCCCGGCAAGCGCCAACTCGTGCAGTCCGCCGTGCACCGGCTGATGCATCGCACGCTGGAGGAGGCGCTGGAGCGCGAGCCGCGCACCGAGGACGGCCGGGAGCGGATGGCGCGGGCCATCGACGCCATCCTGGGCCTGGCCGGGGAGCGGCCCGCGCTGATGCGCCAGCACATGGCCGGGCTGCTGCAGGCCGAGGGCTTCGTGCCCTGCCCGGAGCAGCGACGGCTGGCCGAACTGCTGCGGGACACCGTCGCCCGGCTCGGGTCGCGGGACGTCGACAGCGACTATCCGATGCTGCGCGCCCTGCTGATGGGTGCCATGTACGCGGCGCTGGTGCCGGGGGCGCCGATGCCGGTCCCGGTGCTGCGGGCCGAGTTGTTCAGGCGCTACCGGCTCGACCGGGAGCTGGGCATCCCGCCGGAGACCGGAGCCTCCGACGGGACGGGTGACAGGGGTCTGTCGCGGTTCTTCGCGACCGGGGCCGCACCGGAGTACGGCCCGGAGGGTCAGTCGAAGTAGTCCGGCTGCGTCTGGACGTTGAGTTCACGCAGGTGGACCCGGCGGGCCGGGTCCGTGCGCCGGTCGTCGATCTTCAGGACATCGAAGCCCCTGGCGTACTCGTTCGACCAGATGTAGCCGTTGTAGTAGTACGCCGACCATGAGCCGCCCGACTTGATCGTGTCCGTGGTCAGCGGGCCGCGGTCGAAGTAGGCGATCTCCTTCGGCTTGGCCGAGTCGGTGAAGTCCCAGACGGAGACACCGCCCTGGTACCAGCCCTGGACCATCAGGTCCTTGCCCTTCACCGGGATCAGCGAGCCGTTGTGGGCCACGCAGTTCTCGGTGTCCGCCTGGTGGCGGGGGATCTTGAAGTAGCTGCGGAAGACGAGCTTGCGCTTGTCCCCCTTGCCGACGATGTCGTAGATGCCGTCGGCGCCGCGGTTCGGTCCGATCTCCGCGTTGCAGGTGGCCGCGCCGCCGCCGCCCAGCTCATCGGTGAAGACGACCTTGTCGGCCTTCTGGTTGAAGGTCGCCGAGTGCCAGAACGCGAAGTTGACGTTGTCCTGGACGCGGTCGATGACCTTCGGGCGCTCCGGGTCCTTGACGGAGAACAGGATGCCGTCGCCCATGCAGGCGCCCGCGGCCAGGTCGTTCGACGGCAGCACGGTGATGTCGTGGCAGCCGGTGGTCTTGGAGACGCCCGGGTTGGTGGGTCCGCCCGGGTTGCCGCCGCCGTCCGGCCCCTCACCGGGGAACAGCACGGGGAAGCCCATGACCTTCGCCTTCTCGGGGGCGTTGCGCGGCACCTTGATGACGGAGATGCCGTCGTGCGGCGGCCGGCAGTCGGGGTAGGCGGCGTTCGGCGCGTACGAGGAGACGTACACGTAGACGTTCCGGCGCTCGGGCACCAGCGTGTGGGTGTGCGAGCCGCAGGCGGTCTCGACGGCGGCGACGTACCTGGGGTTGCGCTTGTCGCTGATGTCGAAGACCTTCATGCCCTCCCACGAGGACTTCTCGGTCGCAGGCTGGGTGGTGCTGGTGCAACTGCTGTCGCTGCGCGAGGAGTCGGTGGACAGGAACAGCAGGTCGCCGGAGACGGAGATGTCGTTCTGCGAGCCGGGGCACAGCACCTGGGAGACGGTCCTCGGTGCCTTGGGGTTGCTGATGTCGAAGATGCGGAAGCCGTCGTAGTTGCCCGCGAACGCGTACCTGCCCTGGAAGGCGAGGTCCGAGTTCGTGCCCCGAAGCACGTCCTTGGGGACGTGGGCCAGGTGCTGGATGTTGTCGGAGTGGACGATCTCGTCCTGGCCGGGTATCTCGCCGTTCTCGATGGCCTCACGGACCTCGGCCTGGGCGCTCTCGGAGACCTTCTTCGATGCGGGCGGCGCGTCCCCCGGGTCGGGGGTGGCTCCTGCCGGTGCCGCCGTGAGGAGCGCGGCCAGCAGTCCACCGGCGGCCGCGACGACGCCCAGGCGTCTGCGGCGTGTTCTGCGGTCGTTCAACAGGATCACTGTTTTCCTCCCTGGTTCCGTTCACTGCGGAACGGTTCACGCACCACGCAGTATCGTCTTCGTCATGCACATACCAACAGAGGGCAACAGAATCGCAATGAAGTTTTGCGATCAATGACCCGCGGAAGCGTGCCAGTGCGCCGTCCGCAACACGAGGTGCGTCCCAACCCGCCCGCCACAGGAGGTTGTTGTGCTCTTCCGCCGCGTGTCTCGTGCATCCGTCGTCACGACGGGGCTGGTCGCCCTTGCCGTGCTCGCGGCCGGGGGCTGTGACTCCGGTCCGGACCGGAAGCCGGCCGCCGCCGACGGGCCCGCCGTGATCGCGCCGGGTGAGCCCGGCGCGGCGAACCGCACCCTGTCCGCCGAGGAAGCCGCCGACCAGCGCTCGGAGAACGACTCCCCCAACTCGGCCGACGTCTCCTACGTCCGCATGATGATCGAGCACCACACCCAGGCCCTGGTGATGACCGAACTCGTCCCGAAGCGTGCCGAGTCGAGCAAGGTGAAGCGCATCGCCGAGCGCGTCTCAGCCGGCCAGAAGCCCGAGATCGAGGCCATGAAGGGCTGGCTGAAGTCGTACGGCAAGCCGCTGAAGGCCGAGCGGCACGAGCACGCCACGATGCCCGGCATGGCGACCGAGGCTCAGCTGAAGAAGCTCCGCGCGGCCGGCGGCAAGGCCTTCGACCACCTCTTCCTGACCCTGATGACGACCCATCACCAGGGTGCGATCACCATGGCCACGGACGTGAAAGGGCAGGGCAACAACATCCGCGTCGAGGAGATGGCCGACGAGGTGATCGCCCAGCAGACCAGCGAGATCACGCGGATGCGGGACATGCTCTGAGCGGAGTCCCGGTCACGGTCGTGCCCCGGGCCGGCCCGTTCAGCGCCGTGCGCGGCGGGGCGCGAGCAGGCCCGCGTCCCGGGCCTGGCCGATCAGCCTCAGCGACTTGCGTCGGCTGTGGCCGGTCGCGCACATCACGGCGAGGACCGGGTCGGCACCGTCCAGCTGGGCCGCGCGGTACTCCTGTGCCACCAGCCACCGCCCCTCCGCGCCGTGCGGCCAGACCGGCCGGGACCGGCGCCCCGGGCCCGCGCAGCCCTCGGGATCCGGGCCCGCCCCGGCGCCGCACGCCTCGGCCAGCGATTCCTCGAGCCAGTCGGCGAGCACCGCCAGGTCGTCGAGGGACAGCGCGGGCTGGGCGCGTACGTCCTCGACACCGACGTATCCGCCGGCCACGACCGCCAGCGCGTCGACGTGGGCGCCGTCCGTGAAGGCGAGCCGGACGTCGAACCACCGCGTGGCGTCCGCGTTCTCCCGCACTTCCCACGCGGGCCGCACGGACACCGCGCCGTCCGCCGGAGAGCGATCAGAAAGATTAAGAAAGGATGCTTCCAGCACACACGGAACGTAACCGCATGATCACATTCGCTATAGATCCGACACGCGCCCCGGTCGGAGCACAGCACCCTGTCAGCGGAGCCCGGCCGGTGCGATGCTGGAGACATCAGCGCTCTCCGGAGATCCCCCGGGATCCCACGGGTAAGGAGTTCCGCCGTGCTGCGAGTCGCCGTCGTAGGCTCCGGGCCGAGCGGGTGCTACACGGCCCAGAGCCTCGTCCAGCTGGACTCCGGGGTGTGCGTCGACGTCCTGGACCGGCTGCCGTGCCCGTACGGCCTGGTCCGCTACGGCGTGGCACCCGACCATGAGAAGATCAAGTCTTTGCAGAACAATCTGCGCACGGTGCTGGAGCACGACCGGGTCCGCTTCCTCGGAGGTGTGCAGGTGGGCCCCGGCGGGGTGCCGGCCGCCCGGCTGCGGGAGCTCTACCACGCGGTGGTGTACTGCGTGGGCGCCGCCACGGACCGACATCTGGGCATTCCCGGGGAGGACCTGCCGGGGAGCTGGTCGGCGACGCAGTTCGTGTCCTGGTACAGCGCCCATCCGGACGCGGTGGACGGGGGATTCCTGCGGGACGCGCGGTCGGCCGTGGTCATCGGCGTCGGGAACGTCGCCGTGGACGTCACCCGGATACTGGCCCGGGGGCTGGCCGAGCTCAGCCCGACCGACATGCCGCAGGCGGCCCTGACCGCGCTGGCGGCGAGCCGGGTGACGGAGATCCACATGGTGGGCCGGCGCGGCCCGTCCCGGGCCCGCTTCACCACCAAGGAGCTGCGCGAGCTGGGCACCCTGCCGGGGACGGACGTCGTCGCGGACCCGGCGGAGCTGGCGCCGGACCCGGGGTACACGGACCCGTCCGCGCTGCCCGCCCCGCAGCGGCGCAACGTGGAGGTGCTGCGGGGCTGGGCCGAGTCACCGCCGGCGGACGCCCCGCACCGGATCCACCTCCGCTTCTTCCTCCGCCCTGTCGAACTGCTCGCCGAGCAGGGCCACGTGGGCGCGGTGCGGTTCGAGCGGACGGCCCCGGACGGGCACGGCGGCGTGACGGGCACGGGCCGGTACGAGGACATCGAGGCGCAGCTGGTGCTGCGTTCGGTGGGCTATCTCGGAGTGCCGATGGAGGGTCTGCCGTTCGACGCGAAGACCGGCACCGTGCCGAACCTGGCCGGACGGGTCCTGCGCGAGGGCGTCGTCACGCCGGGCGAGTACGTGGCCGGCTGGATCAAGCGCGGACCGACGGGTGTGATCGGCACGAACCGCCCCTGCGCGAAGGAAACGGCGATGTCCCTCCTGGAGGACGCCCCGCTCCTCGCCGCCAAGGACGTCCCCCAGGACACGCTCACGGCCCTGCGAGCAGAGGGCGCCGACCCGGTCGAATGGACGGGCTGGCAGTCGATCGAACGGGCGGAGGCGGAGCTGGGAGCGTCGTTGGGCAGAGGCGTGGTGAAGCTGCCCGACTGGCAGTCCCTGATGGAGGCCGCGCACAGCAACGGCCCCTAAGGGGCGCGGGGCTGTGTCGATTTGCGGCTCCGCCGCGTGGGCGCGACAAGCCACGGACGGCCCGCGGCAAACCACGAAAGACTCATTCACCAAGACGCCCGGCCTGCCGACCCGCCGCGTCAAGAAGCGCACTCAAAAGCCCCGGAAACAACGAGTCCAGATCATCCCGCCGCAGCCCGTTCATCTTCGCCGTCCCCCGATAGACCTGCCGGATCACCCCGCTCTCCCGCAACACCCGGAAGTGATGCGTGGTCGTGGACTTCGTCACCGGCAGGTCGAAATGCGAACAGGACAACTCCCCGCTCCCCGCGGCAAGCTCCCGCACGATCCGCAACCGCATCGGATCGGCGAGCGCGTGCAGCACATCCTCCAGCCGGATCTCGTCGCTCTCGGGATGCGGCAGGGAGCGGCTGCTCACGGCGGGGGACGTCACGGCGACTCCACTTCCTCGGGGGCCTCCATAGTACGAGAACCCTCGTAGTTTGACATCTACCGTACTACGATGCCTATCGTACGAGTCGATACCGGCCCCGTGACGAATGGAGTCCGCCGTGACCGCGCTCTTCGAGCCCTTCACCCTGCGCGATGTGACGATCCCGAACCGCGTGTGGATGCCCCCGATGTGCCAGTACTCGGCGGCACCGGAGGGCCCGGAGACCGGCGCCCCCGCCGACTGGCACTTCGCGCACTACGCCGCCCGCGCGGCCGGCGGCACGGGCCTGATCATCGTCGAGGCCACCGCCGTGTCCCCGGAGGGCCGCATCTCCCCGTACGACCTCGGCATCTGGAACGACACGCAGGTGGAAGCGTTCCGCCGCATCACCCGCTTCCTCGCCGCGCAGGGCACCGTGCCGGCCATCCAGCTCGCCCACGCCGGCCGCAAGGCCTCGACGGACCGCCCCTGGAAGGGCGGCGCCCCGGTCGGCCCGGACGCGTACGGGTGGGACTCCGTGGCGCCGAGCCCCCTCGCGTTCGACGAGAAGCACCCGGCCCCGGCCGAGCTGACCGCCGACCAGATCAAGGACATCGTCGGGCAGTTCGCGGCCGCGGCCCGCCGCGCCCTCGCCGCCGGTTTCGAGATCGCCGAGATCCACGGCGCCCACGGCTACCTGATCAACGAGTTCCTCTCCCCGTACTCCAACCACCGGACCGACGCCTACGGCGGCTCGTACGAGAACCGCGTCCGCTTCGCCCTCGAAGTGGTGGACGCCGTACGGGAGGTGTGGCCGGACGGCAAGCCGCTGTTCTTCCGCGTCTCGGCAACCGACTGGCTCGAGGACGGCGGCTGGACCGCCGACGACACCGTCCGCTTCGCCGCCGAGCTGCGGGCCCACGGCGTCGACCTGCTGGACGTCTCCAGCGGTGGCAACGCCTCCGGTGCCCGGATCCCCACCGGACCCGGCTACCAGGTGCCCTTCGCCGCCCGGGTGAAAGCCGAGACGGCTTTGCCGGTCGCCGCGGTGGGGCTGATCACCGACGTCGAGCAGGCCGAGAAGATCCTGGCCAACGGCGAGGCGGACGCGGTCCTGCTCGGCCGGGAACTGCTGCGCAACCCCTCGTGGGCCCGGCACGCGGCGCGGGAACTCGGCGGTGAGGTCCGGGTGCCGGACCAGTACCACCGGTCGGTCTGACCGGCACCCGGGCCTCGGAGCACCTGATGCGTCAACCGGCCGTGCACGCCGTCCCGTTGAGCGTGAACGCGGCCGGAGCGGCGCTGTTGCCGCCGTGGCTCGCCTGGTAGCCGATGCTCACACTCGCGCCCGGCGCGATCGTGCCGTTGTACGACACGTTGGTGGCGGTGACCGACCCGGACGACGGCGCGTACGTGGCGCCCCAGCCGCCCGTGACGGTCTGGCCCGCGGGGAGCGTGAAGCCGAGTTTCCAGCCGTTGACCGTCGTCGTACCGGTGTTGGTGAGGGTCACGGACGCGGTCAGGCCGGTGGTCCAGGCGTTGAGCGTGGACGTCACCTTGCAGGCGCCGGGCTGGGGCTGCGGCGCCGGGCCCGAGCTGTCGAGGCCGAAGAAGGTGAGCACGCGGGACGCCATGCCGTGGGCGTACAGGTTGTGGCCGACGCCCTGGAGGCTGATCGCCTCCACGGGAGCCCGGTCACCCGTGCCGCCGTAGCGAGTGCGGGTCCATCCGGACTGTGGGGTGTCGGTGGTGGTCGGCGTCTGGCTCACACCGTGCACGTTCGTCCACTGCTTGATCTGTTCCCCGAAGTTGGGGTAGCGCAGGACGTCGTCCTCCGTACCGTGCCAGATCTGCATCCGCGGGCGGGGACCGGCGTGGCCGGGGTACGCGCCCCGGACCAGATCGCCCCACTCCTTCGGGGTGCGGGTGAGCGTGCCGCCCGAGCAGTTGCTGTTCCATTCGGAGCCGTCGGTGGTGGCGAAGCAGGCGAACGGCACGCCGGAGAAGGCGGCGCCGGCCGCGAAGACGTCGGGGTAGACGCCGAGCAGGACGTTCGTCATCATCGCGCCGGAGGAGACGCCCGTGGCGAACACCCGGCCGGTGTCGGCGTCGTAGGTGCGGGTGACCCAGTCGATCATCGACTTGACGCCGACGGGGTCGCTGCCGCCGCCGCGGCGCAGCGCCTGGGGCGAGGAGACGTCGAAGCACTTGCTGCTGCGGGTGACGGACGGGTAGAGCACGATGAACCCGTACTGGTCGGCCAGCGTGTCGTACTCGGTGCCGTTGTACATGTCCGGGCCCGAGCCGGTGCACCAGTGCACGGCGACCACGACCGCCGGGTTCGGCTTGACGCTCTCCGGCACGTACAGGTACATCCGCAGGTTGCTGGGGTTCGTACCGAAGTTCGTGACCTCGGTGAGGGCCGCGGCGGGTACGGCCGCATCGCGGACGGACTCGCGGACGGACTCGCCGGCCGGCTCGCGGGCGGCGGCCGCGGGTGCGGTGAGCACCGTGGCCGCGAGCATCGGCAACAGCGCGGCGACGAGCGCGAGGAATATCGACCGCAGTGGTCTCCTCGCCGTGGGGCGGGGGGTGGCAGGCACGTCCGTGTCCCTTCCGTTGTGAGGCGCGGCTCGCAGGAGGTCGTACGGCGGTTCAGCAGGTGGAGTTCGTCTGGGTCAGCAGGGCCGGACGCCAGGGCAGCCGGTAGTACTCGCCGCTCGCGGCGGGGTCCATCCCCTGGTAGAGGAACCGCAGGCGGCACGGGTCGATCGTGAGGGTCTGGTCGACACCGGCGCGGATCATCTCGCCGTGGCTGAAGTCCCTGGTCCAGGCCGGCTGTCCGGCCTCGAAGGTGACGTTGCTGGATCGGGCGAACGGGTTGGCCTCGGTGTCGGCCAACGGCGTCCAGGCGCCGCCCAGGCTGTCGGCCCGCCAGGCCCGGAACCAGCGTCGCCAGTCGGATCCGGTCGCGAGCGCCTCGACGAGCATGAGGTAGCCGCCGCCGTCGCCGAGCCGGTAGACGTTGCCCGCCTCGAAGAGGTCGAAGCGGTTGGGTTCGGACAGCACGATGGTGGTGTCGCGGAAACCGTTCGGGAACTCGGCGAGCGTGGTGCGCGAGCGGTACTGGTGGCCGTTGCCGTCGGAGAAGAACAGGTAGCAGTCCGTCCGGTCACAGATCGTCCAGAAGTCCAGCCAGGCACCGTCGCCCTTGTTCTCGGTGACGATCGGCGGCTCACCGTCGAAGAAGTCGCGCGGCGCACTCCAACTGAGCGGATCGGAGGGGTCCTTGGTCGTGGAGTAGGACGGTGGCCCGGTCTGGTAGACCATGTACCAGGTCTGCTGGGGCGCGAAGTAGAACACCTGGGGCGCGGCGGCGTACCGGTTTCCGATGTTCGGGTTCGCGTCCAGGAACGTCTGGGGTGCCGAGGCGGCCTCGGACCACTCGGTGAAGCTCGTGTGTCCCAGGCTCCACCGCCCGGCGGTGTCGGCGGTCGTGAAGTAGACGTGCCAGCGGTCCCGGTAGCGGAAGACCGTCGGGTCCTTGACCGAGAGGATCGGGTGGGCCGCGTCCGGCTTGGGGCTGATCAGCGGGCCGCTCGAGGACCACGTGAACGAAGCCGGCAGCGAGCTCTCGCCGGCGGGCCGCGAGGTGCCGGCGGCCGCCGGCACCGACGGCACGAGAGGGGCGCCGACGGCCACCAGCATGAACACGAGTCCACTGACGAACGTACGCATGCGCGGAGTCCTCATCGACCCGCCCTTTCGTGAAGGGAAGCGTCCGTCGGCATGGTGGCATGCACATGGCTTTCATGGAAGCGCTCCCACACGGCCCCGGGGCGGCCCCCGCCCTGACAAGGACCGGCCGAATGTGTTCTGCGCGAGGCGTTGACTAGAAAGCGCTTGCCCCCTACGTTCCGTTCAGCAGTGTGACCCGGAAGCGCCTCCGCCAAGGCGCCCACCGAGGCCCGTCAGGCCTGGGGAAGTGCACCCCCAGAGCACGGCGGGATCTCCGGACCGGTCACCTGCAACGCGCGCGGTGAACAACATGGCGAACGTCAATCATGTAGATGACCGACCTGACAACCATGAGGGCACCACGAAGGGACGCACCCCACATGCGTACTCCCCCACGCACACGCGTACACAGATCCACCCTGGCTGTCGCCGCCGCGTCCGCGTTGGCGACCGTGGCGGTCCTGGCCGTTCCCCAGCCGGCCGGGGCCGCCGAGACCTCGCCGATCGGGTTCGGCGCGGGCACGACCGGCGGCGGCAGCGCCTCCGCGGTCACCGTCTCCACGCTGAGCGCCTTCAAGTCGGCCGTGACCGGCAACTCGGCCAAGGTGGTGAAGGTCAACGGCCTGATCTCGCTGAGCGGTCAGGTCGACATCGGGTCCAACACGACTGTCCTGGGCGTGGGTTCCGCGTCCGGGTTCACCGGCGGCGGACTGCGACTGAAGAAGGTCTCGAACGTCGTCGTACGCAACCTGAACATCAGCAAGCCGGTCGCGCCCGCCGACGGCATCACCGTCGAGGCGTCCACCAAGGTCTGGATCGACCACAACTCCTTCTCGGCGGACCGCGATCACGACAAGGACCACTACGACGGTCTGCTGGACGTCAACCACGGCGCGGACAACGTCACGGTGTCCTGGAACACCTTCAAGAACCACTTCAAGGGCTCGCTCGTCGGCCACAGCGACAACAACGCGAGCCAGGACACCGGCCACCTGAAGGTGACGTACCACCACAACCACTTCGCCAACGTGTACTCACGCATCCCCAGCCTGCGCTTCGGCACCGGGCACTTCTACAACAACTACGTCGAGGGCGCCGACACCGCCTGCCACTCGCGCATGGGCGCCCAGCTGCTGGTCGAGAACAACGTCTTCCGCTCGACGAAGGTCGCGGTCACCACGAACCGCAGCAGCGACGTCGACGGATACGCCAACCTGCGCGGCAACGATCTCGGAGGAGCCACGACCGAGGTCTCGCGCGTCGGCAGCTTCACCAGCCCGCCGTACGGCTACTCGGCGGAGCCGGCCTCGTCCGTCGTCACCTCGGTGACGTCGGGTGCGGGCGCCGGAAAGCTCTGACACACCCCCATCCGCTCAGACCTCATCCGCTCAGACGACAGAAGGAATCGGGACATGACTTCTGCGACACGTCCGCGCACCCGCAGGCGCGCGCTGACCGGCGCGCTGGCCACCCTCGGCCTGTCGGTTGGCATGATCATGACCACCAACGCACCCACGGCGAGCGCCGCCACCTGGCCGACCCCCAACGGCAGCCAGGGCACCTCCTCCACCATCTCCGTCTCCGGCACCAAGGACTACGGGATGAAGCGGTACTACGGCACCGGCGAACTGGCCGGTGACGGCCAGGAGGAGGGCCAGGACCCGATCTTCAAGCTCGCGAACGGCGCGGTGCTGAAGAACGTCATCCTCGGCGCCCCGGCGGCCGACGGCATCCACTGCGAGGGCAGCTGCACGCTGCAGAACGTCTGGTGGGAGGACGTCGGCGAGGACGCCGCCACCTTCCGCGGCGGCAACGGCGCCACGTACCAGGTGATCGGCGGCGGTGCGAAGAAGGCCGCGGACAAGGTCTTCCAGCACAACGGCGGCGGCACGCTGAGCATCTCCAACTTCGCGGTGCAGGAGTTCAAGACGCTCTACCGCTCCTGCGGCGACTGCTCCACGCAGTACACGCGCAAGGTCAACCTCAACACCATCGACGTGACCGGCACGGGCTCCACCGCGCGGCTCGTCGGCATCAACGTCAACCGCAACGACGTGGCGACGCTGCGGGGCATCACGATCCGCAACGACTCGGGCCGCAAGGTCGTCCCCTGCCAGAAGTACAACAACAACACCGCTGTCGGGTCGGGACCCGACAGCAAGAACTGCCTGTACTCCACCTCGGACGTCACCTACAGGTAGACCCCCCACGGTGAAGGCGGCCGTGCGCGGCGTCCCGGCGGGCGCTGCGCACGGCCGTCCGCGTCATGTGCCCCGCACGCGCGCGCGGACCTCCCCGATCAGCTCCCGCTGGTAGTCGGTGTAGGCCACGCGCAGCTCGGCGCCGGGCCAGCCGGCGGGCAGAAGTCCGGGCGGCAGAACGGGATCGGCCAGCAGGTGCCGTACGACGGCGGCGAAGGCGGCCAGGCGATCGGCCGGGCGGTGTGCGTCGGCGACGTGATCGAGCAGCGCGCGGGCCGTGGCAGGCCAGGTGTCCAGCGGCCACAGGGACGCGGCCAGATCGCGCGAGGGCCGGTCGGGGCGGGCCGTGTAGCACTGGGACACCTGGCCCAGATCCCCGGGGAGGGCACGGTGCAGGTTGGCGGGCCGGAGCCAGACCCCCTCGCGCAGTTCGGCGAGCCGGAGGCCGGTCAGCCGGGCCCGCAGGTCGGCGCGTTCGGCGGGTCCGCGCCCCGACGCGGTGATCACGACCATCTCCCAGTCGCCGTCCCACGCGCGCGTACGGGGGTGCACGGCGTCGTCCTGGCGGCGCTGGCGTTCCAGCAGCCGGTCGCTGAGGCGGTAGCCGGTGTCCGTGCGCCGCAGGTCACCGGCGGCCACCATCCGGCTGAGCGCCGCCCGCAGCGTGGAGCCGCCGACGTCGAAGCCCTCCACGAGCCGCCCGAGCTCCTTGCCCGGCAGTTCGGGGGGATGTGTTCCGAGCAGCAGGCTCAGTACGACCGACCGCGCGGACAGGGGGCGCAGGTCGAGCGCGCCGGGCCGCGCCGGGACGTTCATCGGCATGGTCACGTACTGTACGCGGCGGCCTCCTGTGTTACAGGATTGCTGCGGTCGCAGACAAAGTGCAACACTCGCCGTATGGTCTCGACACTCGACGAACAGCATGCGTACGGCGGACCCGCCACGCACGACGTCACCAACCAGGCCCCGCCCCTCACCCCGTACGACGCCTCCGACGACACGGCCCTGCTGGAAGGGCTGCGGCGGGAGGGCGCCGGGTGGGCCGAGAAGGAACTGCGCCGCCTCGGCAGGCAGGCCGGCAGCGTCCAGGCCCAGGAGTGGGCCGATCTGGCCAACCGTCACGAGCCGGAGCTGCGCACGCACGACCGGTACGGCAACCGGGTGGACGAGGTCGAGTTCCACCCGAGCTGGCACCACCTGATGCGCACCGCGATCACCGAGGGGCTGGCCGCTTCGCCCTGGGCCGACGACAGGCCCGGCGCCCATGTCGCCCGGTCCGCCGGCGGACTGGTCTGGGGGCACACCGAGGCCGGCCACGGCTGTCCGACGTCGATGACCTACGCGGCGGTCCCCGCGCTGCGCGGGCAGCCGGAGCTGGCGAAGGTCTACGAACCGCTGCTGACGAGCCGGGAGTACGAGCCCGGCCTCCGGGTGCCCACGGAGAAGCGGGGCCTGCTGGCGGGCATGGGGATGACCGAGAAGCAGGGCGGCTCCGACGTCCGGACGAACACCACGGCGGCCACGCCCACGGCCGAGCCCGGGGTGTACACCCTGCGCGGGCACAAGTGGTTCACCTCGGCGCCGATGTGCGACGTGTTCCTCGTGCTGGCGCAGGCCCCGGGCGGCCTGTCCTGCTTCCTGGTGCCGCGCGTGCTGCCCGACGGCGTCCGGAACACCTTCCGCATCCAGCGGCTGAAGGACAAGCTGGGCAACCGCTCCAACGCCTCCTCCGAGCCCGAGTTCGACGGGACCGTGGCCTGGCTGGTCGGGCCCGAGGGCCACGGCGTCAAGACCATCATCGAGATGGTCAACTGCACGCGGCTGGACTGCGTGATGATGTCGGCCGCGCTGATGCGCAAGTCCCTCGTCGAGGCGGGCCACCACGCGCGCCACCGCAGCGCGTTCGGCGCCCGGCTGGTGGACCAGCCGCTGATGCGCAATGTGCTGGCCGATCTGGCGCTGGAGTCCGAGGCCGCCACCACGCTCACCCTGCGGCTGGCCGGGGCGGCCGACCGGACGATCCGCGGAGCCGATGTGGACGGGGCGGAGGCCGCGTTCCGCCGGATCGCCACCGCCGTCGGCAAGTACTGGGTGACCAAGCGGGGCCCGGCCTTCACCGCGGAGGCCCTGGAATGCCTCGGCGGCAACGGCTACGTCGAGGAATCGGGCATGCCCCGGCACTACCGCGAGGCTCCCCTGCTGTCGATCTGGGAGGGTTCGGGGAACGTCAACGCCCTCGACGTGCTGCGGGCGCTGAGCCGCGAACCGGGCACCGCCGAGGCGCTGTTCGGCGAGCTGGCCCTCGCCCGGGGCGCGGACGCCCGGCTGGACGCGGCCGTGACCCGGCTCAAGGACCGGCTGCCCGAGGCGTCGCAGACGACGGCCCGCCGGCTCGTGGAGCAGATGGCCCTGACACTCCAGGCCTCCCTCCTCGTCCGGCACGCCCCGCCTGCGGTCGCCGACGCGTTCTGCGCGACCCGGCTCGGGGGCGACTGGGGGCAGGCCTTCGGGACGCTGCCGGAAACGGCCGGCCTCGACGCGATCCTGGAGCGCGCGTTGCCCGAGGGGGACTGAGCCGCCTTCCCTGGCGGGGACTGAGCTGTCGTCAGCCAACGGGCGCACAGTTCGCGCACCGTCATCTCCCGATTCCGCTTCGTTGTCAGTGCCGTGGTGCAGACTCCCCGTCAGTTGGTACTTCGCCTGGGGAGGACAACGTGTTCAGGGGGATCGACGAGGTCGACTGGGCCTCGCTGCGGCATGGGTACGGCAGCGCGGAGGATGTGCCCGGACTACTGCGGGGACTGGCCTCCGCCGACCCGGCCGAGCGGGAGAGCGCGCTCGACGGGATGTACGGCGCCGTGCACCACCAGGGAGGCGTGTACGACGCGACGCTCGCCTGTGTTCCGTTTCTCCTCGCGCTCGCCGTCCGCGAGGAGGTGCGGGACCGGGCGGGGGTCGTGGAACTCCTCGTCAGCATCGGTGACATCGCAGGTGACAGGACCGTCTCGGAGGACATCGCCGGGAGAGCCGCTGCCGCCCTGCACGCGGGTGCCGAGGTCTTCGTCCGGCTCGCGGGAGACGCGGACGCCGGGGTTCGCCGGGCGGCTCCGGGCGCGCTCGTGCGGTTCCTCTGCCCACCGGACCGTGTGCTCACCCTGTTGCGGGAGCGGATCACCGTGGAGCGGGACGACCGGGTTCTGCTCGCCCTGGCCGCGAGCCTGGGCCTGTTCGTGGAGCGGCACCCGGGGCACGCCTCCGAGGCGGTGGACCTGCTGGCGGAGTTGAGCGGGCCCCCGTACGGCCCTGGGCTGCGGCTCGCCGCGCTCGGCCAGCTGGCGAGGCGCGCGCCGGAGCTACTTCCCGCCAATCTCGTACCGGCCGTCGTCCGGTTGCTCAGGGACAGATCCGGGGAACAAGCCCGCACCGGCCACGCGGGCGGCTGTCCCGGCACGGACACGCTCGCCGGCCGGCTGCGGCGCCTGCGCCCCTCGGACGAGGAGGGCTCCCAGCTGATGCGGACGCTGCACTCCGCGCTCGGCAGCCGGGTCATCGACCGGATCGCCCTGCTGTGCGGGCAGTTGACCAGCCCGGATCCCCTCGACCGGTGCAACGCCGTGTGGATGTCGGCCGGGCTGTTCCGCGAGTGGCGTACGAGCGGCGCGGAGCCGGTCGCCCTCATCGGTGCCCAACTGGGCGCCGAGGAAGGCCGGTTGCATGACGCGGCGGTCGCTGTCCTGGTCGAGCTCTTCGAGCTGGCCGTGCCGGCGGCGGACCACCTCCACGCGCTGGTGACCTGCCGTCCCGAGTTTCGCGTACGGCACGGGGAGCGGGGTGCGCCGACGCTGGGCGGTCCGCTCAAGGCCCTGGCCAGGGCGGGGGACCCCCGGGCCACGCCGGTGCTGTCCGACGTGCTGGCCGGTCCGGTCGTGCCGGACGACCTGGGCTACGCGATACCCCACCTGGGGACTGCGGCCTTGCCGCTGGCCCCCGCTCTGCGGCGCCGGCTCGCCCGCGTTCCGCTCGACGGCCCCGGCACATACGAGCGGGCCGCTCCCCTGCTGTCGGCGCTCACGGCACTGGGCGACGCCGAGTCCATACCGGCGGTGTTGCGTCTGCTGCGCGGCGTGCCGGACGGGCTGCGGCCGCGCGACGCCGTCACGAGGGCGGCGGTCCGTGCCCTCGGCGGGTTCGGCGCCGCAGCGTACGAGGCGATACCGGATCTGCGCGGACTGCTGGAGACGGACGGCGCCGTCGCGGCAGCGGAAGCACTGTGGTCGATCACGGGCGATCCGGATGCCGTGGTGCCCGTGCTGCACCAGGAGTTGACGGACACCGGCGGCGAACAGCGTCGCCGCGCGGCCGCCGCGGACGCACTCGCACGACTGGGACCGGCGGCCCGTCCGGCCCTGCCCGGGCTGCGGCGGATGGCCGGCTCCGGCGCCGTACGGGAGCGCGCCACGGCCGCGTGCGCGGTGTGGCGGATCGCCGGGGAGCCGGAACAGTTCCTTCCCGTCCTCCGCTCCGCGTGGGCGGAGGACCCGCGCACCCGCACGACGGTCGCCGGGTGCGTGGCGGCCCTGGGGCCCGCGGGGGCACCCCTGCACGACCTGCTCCGAGCGGAGCTCGCGTCCCCGCGACGGCACCGGGCCGACGCCCGCGGCTACGGCGGCAGCGCCATCCACGAGGACGAGGGGTTGCTGCGGATGTGCCGGGCGGCGCTGGCCGGGGTGGGGCACGGGTAGGTGGGATCCGTCAGCGGCCTCCGAGGGCCTCACCCTGTCGTACGTCCCCACATCGGCCCGAAGCGGGACCACTCGGCGTCCCACTGGTCCATGCGGCCGCGTTCCAGTCGGCGGCGCAGGGCACGGCCGCCGATGAGCGGCAGGGACGCGGCGCCGATACCGGCCACGCTGCCGATCAGGAAGGCCCGTACATGGGCCTGGGACTCGGTGACGGGGCGGGTCACCTGGCGGCCCTCGGGGTCCGTCCACACCGTGACCGGTGTCCCGGCGGCGCTGCCCGCCGGGACCCGGAGCTGCCCGGAGCGCGCGGAGCCGTCCACAGCGGTCCACGTCGCCGTCGCCCACACCTGCTCGGTACGGGACACGCCGCCGTTCTCCGAGATCCTCCCGGGAGCCCGCTCGTCCAGCCGGGCCACGAGGGGCCGCCACTCGACGCGTTCCCGTGCCAGCCCGTCCTCGACGGACCGGCTCACCGTCGTGCCGGCCAGCATCCCGACGAAGGCGGTGAGCGTCCACACGCCCAGCACGACCCAGGCCTCGACCCTGTCGGCGCGGCGCTTGAGCGGATTGCGCCGCCAGCGCCACAGCCACACCTTCGGACCTCGTAACGCCATCGAAGGCACCCTCCTCATGAGCGCATGACCATCCCGCCGCCCTCTGCATACGGAAGACGGCCCCTGGATGCTCACTGCACCTACTCCGACGTGACGGCCCCCACGCCGCCGGGCCCCTGCGGGCGCCCTCCGGAACGCGGTGCGCCGAACCCCGCTGCGGCCCTCGACACTCGCCTGACCTGCACCGGAGTCCGTTCCAGAGGTGACTGTCAGTGGTGGGGTGCAGACTGGCCGGTGTCAAAGACGAGGGCGTCAATGACGACGCCGCGGAGGTGATCGGCATGGCCGAGGTACTGCTGGCCGTGGGCACGCGCAAAGGCCTGTTCATCGGGCGCCGGCGGGGTGGTGGCGCCTGGGAGTTCGACGAGAGTCCCTACTTCAACGCGCAGGCCGTGTACTCGGTCGCCGTCGACACCCGGGGCGCGACCCCTCGGCTGCTGGCCGGCGGCGACAGCGCGCACTGGGGCCCGTCCGTGTTCCACTCAGACGATCTCGGCCGCACCTGGACCGAACCGGCGCACCCCGCCGTCAAGTTCCCCAAGGACACGGGGGCGTCCCTGGAGCGGGTGTGGCAACTGCACCCGGCCGCCGCCGAGCCGGACGTGGTGTACGCGGGTACGGAACCGGCCGCGCTGTACCGCTCGGAGGACCGCGGGGAGACGTTCGAGCTGGTCCGGCCCCTGTGGGAGCACCCCACACGGTCGAAGTGGGTGCCGGGCGGCGGCGGTGAGGGCCTGCACACCGTGCTCACCGACGCGCGCGACCCGAAGGCCGTGACGGTCGCCGTCTCGACCGCCGGCGTGTTCCGCACGCTGGACGGCGGCGCCAGCTGGGCCCCCTCCAACTCGGGTGTCTCGGCGGTGTTCCTGCCCGACCCGAACCCGGAGTTCGGCCAGTGCGTGCACAAGGTCGCGCGGGACTCGGCGACCCCGGACCGGCTGTACCTGCAGAACCACTGGGGTGTGTACCGCAGCGACGACGCGGGCGCGCACTGGACGGACGTCGGCGAGGGCCTGCCGTCCACGTTCGGTTTCGCGGCGGCCGCGCACCCGCACAGAGGTGACACGGCGTATGTGTTCCCGATCAACGCCGACGCCGACCGGGTCCCGGCCGACCACCGGTGCCGCGTCTACCGGACTGCGGACGCGGGCAAGAGCTGGGAGCCGCTCTCGGCGGGGCTGCCCCAGGAGGACCACTACGGCACGGTGCTGCGCGACGCGCTGTGCACGGA
The DNA here is from genome assembly GCF_036014075.1 of Streptomyces violaceus. NCBI lineage: Bacteria > Bacillati > Actinomycetota > Actinomycetes > Kitasatosporales > Streptomycetaceae > Streptomyces > Streptomyces violaceus. The sequence continues at coordinate 8,014,974 of NZ_CP107911.1, read as the reverse complement.
CGAGGGCGATCCGGCGGGCGTCTACTTCGGCAACCGCAACGGCGAGGTGTTCGCGTCCGCGGACGACGGCGACACGTGGCAACAGCTCGCCTCACATCTGCCGGACGTGCTCTGCGTGCGGGCCGCGATCGTCGGCTGAGGCGAGGAGGAGGGTCACGCACCGGCCCACCTCAGCCCGCCCGCGGTTGGCGTCCCCGCACGCCGTACTGATGCGGCACTTCGACGTGCCGCATCGAGCGCGAACATGACGGGCACTCAGCCATTCGCCCTTCGGCCTGGACGGTGCGGCCAGGGGCGTTCGCTCAGACGTGGGGTGCCGTGGCACGGATGCCGGCGAGCACCACGCCGACGATGCGTTCCGCGTCCGCTCGGGCGAACGGGCGCATGCCACGGTTGACGATGAGGTGCACGGGGCCGGAGATCATCTCGCCGAGGAAGGCGCTGTCGACCGGGGGGAGTTCGCCCCGGTCGACAGCGGTGTCCACCCGTCGCCGCAAGGCGGCCACGCGCTGGTCGAGGATCTTGGTCAGCGCCTCGACGGTGGCGCTTTGGCGAGCGGGCTGGATGGCCTGTTCGAGCGTCCGGCCGAACGGCGTTTCCAGGCCACCGGCGAGGGCCAGGAGGAAGTCCGCCAAGTCCCGGTGGATATCGCCGGTGTCGGCTACCGAGGCGAGATCCTCCGCGTAGCGCAGCAGGGCTTCGACCACCAGCTCCTCACGGTCGGGCCAGTTGCGGTAGACGCTTGTCTTGTGCACGCCGGCGAACTCGGCGACCTCCTCGTAACGGAACCCCGCGATGCCGTCCCGCGCCACCAACTCGACGGTCGCGGCGAGGATCTGCGCTCTCACCCGCGCGTTGCGGCCACCGGGGCGCCGTGCGGGCGACCGGTCAGCGGTCCCGTCGGCCATCGCCGCGCTCACCTCCTGTTTCTCTGCTCGGGTGCCGATTGTCGTCAGGTGCGGCATTGCGGTGCAAGCCGGTGGTAAGTAAGCTCGCTAAAAGCGACAGCTTGTTTCTTTAAGGCAAGGGTCGCACACCCCACCTCAGCGAAACCTGGAGCGCACACGTGAACATCCTTGTCTCCGGAGCCGGTATCGCCGGGCTCGCCTGCGCACGTGAGCTAGGCACCCGCGGCCACGCCGTCACCGTTGTCGAGTACGCCCGCCACCTCCGGCTCACAGGCACACCCATCGACATCCGCGGTGACGCGATCGAGGCCGTGGACAGAATGGGATTACTCGCGAAGATCCAGAAGCAACGGGTCCGGATGTCCGAGCTCACCCAGTTCGTCGACAGCGCGGGCGAGCCGGTGGCCCGGATCCCCCTGGCGGAGATCAACGACTCCGACGACGACATCGAACTCCTCCGCGAGGACCTCGTCCGTATCCTCGCCGAGACGCTCCCGGACAGGGTGGTGATCCGCTTCGGCGATTCGATGGAGGCACTGACCGACGCCGGCGTGAACGGCGGCGGCGTCGACGTACGTTTCGCATCGGGCCGCACCGGGCGTTACGACCTGGTGCTCGGTGCCGACGGCCAGCACTCCGCGGTACGCAGGCTGGTGTTCGGGCCCGAGGAGGACTACCTCCGGCACCTCGGTGTCTACTTCGCCCTCGCCGATCTCCCCGGCGAGGCGCGATCCGAGGGCACCAACTCGATATACAACGTCCCTGGCCGGATGGCAGGCATCTTCCGATACAACGGCAAGGCCGTCGCGGTCTTCCAGTTCCGCTCGGAACCGATCGGCTACGACCACCACGACCTGGGCGCCCAGAAGAAGATCCTCATCGACGCCTTCGCGGGCTACCGGTCGTGGCGGATCCCGGAGCTGCTCGACGCGGCCCGCGCCGATCCTGGCTTCTTCTTCACCTCCGCGAGCCAGATCCACCTGCCCTCCTGGCACCGCGGCCGGGTCGCCCTCGTCGGGGACGCCGGGTACAGCCCGGCCTTCCTGTCCGGCCGGGGCACCTCACTCGCGCTCACCGGCGCCCGCTTTCTCGCCGAAGAACTCGAACGGTGCGGCAATGACCACACCGCCGCTTTCGCACGGTACGAGGCCCGGCAGCGCCCCTATGTCTCGTTCGCCCAGGACCGTGTCCACAGCGGTCGCGACCGCATGCTGCCCTCCACTTGGGCCGCCATCGCCGCCCGCAACGAGGCGCTGCAAGCAATGCGGACAACGCCCCACGGCCCTCAGCGGACCACCCCCCGACACGCTGGAGAGAACGCAGAGTGAAAGACACGCTGGAAAAGCCCGCCCCCGCCGCCCAGGAGCAACGCTGGAGCAAGCGGCTCATCCTCTGGGCGGCCGTTCTCACCCTCGCCAACGTCCTGGCCGACGTGGCCATCGGCTCGCCCATGATGGTCCTGCCCCAGTTACTGGAGCATTTCGACACCGACCAGGCCGCATGGCTGAACGCGAGCGCGATGCTGGCCGGGGCCATCTGGTCGCCGCTGCTCGCGAAGAGCTCCGACATCTTCGGCAAGCGCCGGATACTCATCGGCACGCTGCTCCTCGCCTGCACGGGAGCGCTGGTCTGCCTCGCGGCTCCCAACGTCTGGATCTTCCTGGTGGGGCGCTTCCTCCAGGGCGCCGCCTTCGCCGCGATCTTCATCACGGTGGCCCTCGCACGCCAGATCTGCACCCCGCGGGTGGCGATGGCCCTGGTCGGACTCGTGACGTCCGGCTCGTCGATCGTCGGAATCATCGAGCCGTTCCTGATGCAGCCGGTCATCGATGTGTTCGGCTACCGGAGCGTGTTCATCGTGGCGGCGCTGCTCGCCGCGGCGGCCGCGCTCTGTGTGCGTTCCTTCATTCCGGAGTCGCCGATCCGCGGCACCGGCCGGATCGACATGGCCGGGGCGCTCCTGCTCGGCGGCGGCCTCGGCGCGGTGCTCGCCTACACCAGCCTGGGGAGCGACCTCGGATGGCTTTCCGGCGGCATGATCGCGCTGCTGGCGGCCGGTGCCGCCGCGTTGACCGGCTGGGCGTTCCTCGCACTGCGGGTCGACGAACCCATCATCGACATCCGGGCCCTCAGCCGCCCGATCCTGCTGACGCTGCTGGCCCTGGTACTGGCGGCAGGCTCCTTCCGGAGCATGCTGCAACTGACGGGCATCATCGCCCAGGTGCCCCCCGGCCTGGGGCTCGGTTACGGGCTGGGCGACGGAGAGGCGGTCGCCGTGCTGCTCGCCGCGCCCAATCTCGGCATCGTGATCGGCGGCACGTGCGCCGGATGGATCGCGGGGCGGTTCGGTCCCGCACCGCCCCTCCTCGGCGGCATCGCCGTCGGGACAGCGGCGACCTTCGCGATGCTGGCGGGCGTATCCGTACTCCCGCTGGCGATCACCTGCGGGACCATGCTCGGCATGGCCGCCGGCGCGATCGGCGCCTCCGGCTACAACCTGGCGACCAGCATCGAAGCACCCGAGCGGCAGGGCACGACCGCCGGTCTGGTGTCGGTCATGCTCGCCCTCGGCTCGGTCGTCTTCAGCTTCGCCGGGGGCGAGGTGCTCAAAGCGACCCTGATTCCCGGGACCACTGCCGACGGCGCCCCGGTGAGCACGGCGACCGGCGTGTACCTGTACGTCGCGATGGCGGGAGCGCTCTTCGTCCTCGCCGCGGTGCCCGCGATCATGCTGGCGCGCAAGCACGTAGCGGCCCAACGCCCCTCCGTCTAGACGGGCCTGCCCTCGCCATGACGCAGCCGCCACTCCACCGGCTCGCTCCCCTGCCCCACCAGCAGGTCGTTGGCCCGGCTGAACGGGCGCGAACCGAAGAAACCGCGGTCCGCCGACATCGGCGAGGGATGGGCCGATTCGATCGCCGGAAGATCTCCCAGCAGTGGCCGCAGATTGCGGGCGTCACGGCCCCACAGAATGGACACCAGCGGCTTGCCGCGCCCCGCCAGGGCCCGGATCGCCTGCTCGGTGACCTCTTCCCAGCCCTGGCCCCGGTGCGCGCCGGGCTTGCGCGGGGCGGTGGTGAGCGCCCTGTTGAGCAGCAGCACGCCCTGCTCCGCCCACGGCGTCAGATCACCGTTGGACGGCCGGGGCAGCCCCAAGTCCGTGTGCAGTTCCCGGAAGATGTTCTCCAGACTGCCCGGCAGCGAACGCACCTCGGGCGCCACGGCGAAACTCAGCCCGATGGCCATCCCCGGCGTGGGATAGGGATCCTGACCGACGATCAGGACGCGGACGTCGTCGAACGGCTGCTGGAAGGCCCGCAGGACATTCGCCCCGGCCGGGAGGTAGGTCCGGCCGGCCGCTATCTCGGCCCGCAGGAAGTCCCCCATCGCGGCGATACGTTCGGCCACAGGTTCCAGAGCCTTCGCCCAGCCTGCTTCAACAAGTTCATGCAAGGGTCGTGGTGCCACAGCGCGTCACCCTACTGGCACACAACCGGTCCCCGCACAAAGACATAACCCCTCACGCACGGACGCCGCCCTCGGGGCTACTCTTCCTCCTCGTCGAGGTCATCGAGCCGGTCCCGCAGCTCGCGCAGCCGGTCACCGGTAAGGAGGGGAGCCCGTTGCGTCCAGTGACCGAGCCACTCCGCCAGGGCGGCCGGCCGGCGGACCGGCGCCTGCCGTGACCGGGGCGTCGGAGGGCTCCGGGTTTCTCGCCGTGGACTCCGGCGGGTCCGGACTCCGGGCGGTGGTGGGCACCGCCGAGCGCGGGCCGCTGGCCCGGCGGGAGTCGGCGGAGCCGGTCCCCACAGGCAACCGGGGCATCGACCCCGAACACTTCATGGCGCACCTCATGCCCTTGGTGCGTGCCATGACCGCGGAGGCCGGGCCGGTGCGGTTCACCGCCGTCGTCGTCGGCGCCGCCGGGCTCGCTTCCCTGGGTGACGCACTGCGCGCCGAACTGCCGGGCGCCCTGACCCGGGAACTGGGCGTACGGAGGGTCGCGCTGGCCGCCGACGCCGTGACCGCGTACGTGGGTGCCCTCGGGCCACGTCCCGGTGCCGTGATCGCCGGCGGTACGGGCCTGATCGCGATCGGCACCGACCTGACCGGCTGGCGCCGTGCGGACGGCTGGGGGCATCTGCTCGGCGACTGCGGGGGCGGCGCCTGGATCGGACGGGCCGGTCTCGAGGCCGCGCTACGCGCCCATGACGGGCGCGAGGGCGGCTCGGCCCGGTTGCGGACGAGCGCCGAGGAGGTGTTCGGGCCCGTGGCCGGGCTGCCCGGCCGGTTGTATCCGCGGCCGGACCGGCCCGCCGTCCTCGCCTCCTTCGCACCCCACGTGGCCGTCTGCGCGGAGGGGGACCCCGTCGCGGCGGACATCCTGCGCCTGGCCGCGCGGCACATGGCCGACTCCGCGGCAGTCGTGTGCCCCTCCGGCGGCGAGCCCCGTGTCGCCGTCACCGGCGGCCTGTTCAAACTGGGCGACCCGCTCCTCGGGCCCCTGGACGAGGAACTGGCGCAGCGGCTCCCGCACGCGCGGCGGGTGTCGGCCGAGGGCGATCCGTTGCACGGCTCCGTGCGCCTGGCGACCGAGCTGAGCACCGGCCCCCTCACACTGCCGGGTGACGAGACGATGCTGTCCGTGACAACCCTGTCGGGTGAATAATCCGACCCTCATGATCCGTACGTAACTCAATCCGTACGTAACTCATCAGACAAAACCGGACGTATACCGCTCACCTGCACCCTCCCCGAACAGGAGAGCCCAGGAAACCAGTAACATGCGGCGCCATGAGTTCCCCCACTGGACCCGAGTCCGGCCTGCCAGTACGAATGCCGCGACCCCGCCAGCCGGGACGGCACCGCCGTCCCGAGCCGCTGGTGGCTCCCGAGGGCGCGCCCGCGCTCGTCCTCGCCGTGCCGGGCACGCCCAGTAGCGCCACACGCAGCCTCGCCGAGGAGGTCGTGAGCATCGCCCGCTCCGAGCTGCCCGGCCTCGACGCCCGCATCGGGTACCTCGACGGGGACAACGCGGAGTTCTTCACGCTCCAGGCCGTGCTCGCGCACGCCGCCGAGGAGCGCACCGCCCGCTTCGAGCAGGCGCGCGCCGCCGGCATGGACGTCAGGGAGCCCGACGGGCCCGTCGCCGTCGTCGTGCCACTGCTCGCCGGCCCGGACAGCGCGCTGCTGCGCCGGGTCCGTCAGGCCGTCATGGAGAGCCACATCGCGGCGGAGCTGACCGATGTCCTCGGCCCGCATCCGCTGCTCGCCGAGGCGCTGCACGTGCGACTCTCCGAGGCCGGTCTGGCCCGCGCGGACCGTGCCCGCCTGTTCACCGTGGCGACCGCCGCCGACGGCATCATCCTGGCCTCCGTGGGCGGTGACGAGGCCGTGCAGGCGGCCGGGATCACCGGCATGCTGCTGGCCGCGCGCCTGGCGGTGCCGGTGATGGCGGCGGCCCTGGACCAGGAGGGCTCCATCGCGTCCGTCGCCGAGCAGCTCCGCTCCTCGGGCTCCCAGCAGCTGGCCCTCGCGCCGTATCTGATCGGCCCCGAGATCGAGCCGGGGCTGGTCGAGGAGGCGGCCAAGGAGGCGGGGTGCTCCGCAGCGGAGTCGCTCGGCCCGTACCCGGCGATCGGGAAGCTGGCGCTGGCGAAGTACACGACGGCGTTGGGCATTACGCCGCAGCAGGTTCAGCAGACGCCGGTTCGCTGACGCGACCTGTGCATGGCCGAGAAGGCCCGCTCCGGTTCGGGGCGGGTCTTCGCCGTTGGGGTGCGGGATGTCCGTCCGGCTGCGGGTGCGTTGTGGCTTGTCGCGCGCACGCGGCAGAGCCGCATATCAGCACAGCCCCGCGCCCCACGGCTCAGCCAATGACCACGCATGATGCCGCCGCCACCCTGATAGCTCCCTCTCGCCTCGGGATGCCCGTGCGCGGGTCGGCCGCGAACCAGGTCACGTCGCCGGAGCGTTCGTTGGCCACGTACAGGAAGCCGCCGGACGCGGTCAGGGCACGTGGCCAGTGGCCGCCGCAGGGGACCGTAGTGACCAGGTGCAGGTCCTCCCCCTCGACGGCGAGCACGGAGAGGACGTCCTCGCCGCGGGTGGCGGTCCATACGAAGCGGCCGTCGGGCGAGGTGACGATCCCCGAGGGGTAGGCGTCGCGCACTGGTGCGCCCGGCAGGACCGGGGTCTCCGTGAGCGGTGTCAGTACGCCTTCCACCGCGTCCCAGCGGCAGACGGTGACGGAGGGGCTGAGTTCGTTGACGACGTACGCGTACGATCCGTCGGGATGGAAGGCCAGGTGGCGCGGCCCCGAGCCGGGCCGCAGGGCGGTCTCCCGGTGCAGGGCCGGGGTGCCGTCCGTCAGCGTGCACACCCGCACCGAGTCGGTGCCCAGGTCGACGCTGACGGCCCAGCGCCCGCTCGGGTCGGGCTGCACCTGGTGGGCGTGTGGCCCGTGCTGGCGCGGGGTGTGCGGGCCCCCGCCGGTGTGCTGGAGCACGCCGGAGGCGGACCGCGCGAGGGTGCCGTCGGGGCGGACGGGAACGGCGCTGACGCTGCCCGAGCCGTAGTTGGCGGTCAGCACGTGTCCGGCGAACAGGCTGAGGTGGGTCGGCCCGCTGCCGCCGACCGGCACGGGCGGCCCGAACGGCTCGGGCTTGTCCCCACTCACCCGGTACGCGGCCACCGCCCCCGCGGCCGTCTCACTGACCGCGTACAGCGTCTCCCCGTCGGACGAGAGGGCAAGGTAGGCCGGGTCGGGGACGATGTTCACGCCGCTCAGGAAGGTCAGCGCGCCGCTGTCGGCGTCGACGACCGCCGTCACGACGCCGGGGCCGCCGGCCGCCGTGAACGACCCGATGAACGCCCGCCGCCTGCTGCCGTCCGCCATCGCTGTGCCCTTTCGTCCCTGAGCCGTCCGGAATGACCGCGCGGTCGATCATTCGCGGTCTAGACCAAAGGGTCAAGGGGGGCGGCTCATCGCTCAGCGACGGCGAGCCCGACGGCGTCCGCAGCGGCCGGGCGAGTTCCGCAAGGGCCCGTTCCAGGCCGTGCAGGTGGGCAAGGACCGGTTCCGTCGCGGACGGCCCGTCCGCCTGGACCAGGATGTCACCGCCCTCGGTGAGCGCCTGGACCGCGGCTTCCACGCGCCGGCAGGCGGTGGCCAGGCGGGCGTCGTGGAAGGCCTCCGGGTCGGCGGCGACGGCGACCAGGCCGCGGGCTTCCCGGGCACAGTCGTCGAGAAGGGCGACTCATGCCGGGCCCGCCGCTTGCGGCCGGGCATCGGGTTCAGCGGGTGCACCAGCGGGGCGGCCGAGAGTCGTACCCGGGCGAGCAGCTGCCGCGCAGGACAGCGGCCAGGCATCGCACGCGATCCCCGGTCAGGGACGCGGAGCCGACCCAAGCGGCATCGCCAGGTCCGACAGAGCCTTCTCCAGGCCACGCAGATGCACGAGGGCCGACTCTGTCTCGTCCTGCTGAGGTATCTCGCCGCTGGCGGAGGCCACGCCCCTGCGCCCCAGGTCGCTGGCCGTGAGAGCTTTGACCGCTGCCTCGACGCGCCAGCAGGCAGCTGCCAGACGGGCGTCGTGCGACGCGACAGGATCAGCGGCGACGGAGACCAGGCCCCGCACTTCGCGAGCGCAGTCGTCGAGCAGCTCAATGACCTGGCGGGCACGGGCTTTCCGAGCGCGGAAGGGATTCAGGGGGTGCATCAATGGAGCCAGTGCCATCCGTACCCGGCCGAGCAGCAGTTCCAGCTCGGCGGCGTGCGGGGCAGGGTCGCCCTCAGGGTCTCCAGCGAGGCGAGCGGTCGCTTCGGCGGTGGCCGCGTGGACGCACTGCAGTGCCCGCCGGATCCAGGCGTCGTTGGTGGCGTGCGTGGTGACCGGCAGGACGAAGACCACGGCCAGCGCGGCACACAGCGCGCCCACACCGGTCTCTGCCAGACGGAGCCCGAGCAGGCTCGGGTCCAGCACGCCCAGCAGGCCGTAGAGCAAGCTGACCATGACCGTCACTGCCAGCATCATCCAGGAATACGAGACGGCGGCGGTGTAGAAGATGCCGAAGACACAGAGGGCAACCAGCGCGGCTGTCGGCGCGGGCGCGCCATGCAGCGGGACGGCGACCAGCAGGCCGACGACGATACCGATCACAGTTCCGAAGACCCGGCGGAAACCGCGGACCAGGGTTTCGCCGCGAGAAGCCGTGTTGACGAAGATCCACCAAACAGTACCGACGGCCCAGTACCAGCGCTCTTCGGAGAGCAGCTGCCCGGCCAGAAGCGCGAGAGCCGAGGCAGCAGTGGCCTGGAAGGCTTGCCGGGTGGTGGGCCGCGCCAACCCGCTGCCGGGCAAGGCCGGCGGGGCTGCCGCGGGTGGGGTGTGACGCTCGATGGGCCAGAGCACGAAGCGCGTGGCACCGGCCGTGAAGAGGGCCAGGCCCACAGCGGTGTACAGCTCGGGCAGCTGAGCGGGAACCGCATGCAGGAACTGCGTGATGAAGAAGTTCATGAACGCGAAGATCCCGAGCGCGTGGCCCCGCGGGCCCCAGCGGCGGGCATAGACCCCGCAGAAGACGACGGCCAGGAACGCGGCGTCACGGGCCGGGGTGATGCCGTGCAGTGTGGTGGCAAACGCCAGCACCGGGAATCCCGCGATGGGAAGCAGGGCGGTGGTGATCCGCTGGTCACGGACGGTCGCATCGGTGACCGTGAAGAGGGCGAGCAGTGCCGCGAGCCCTCCGGTGATCGATGCGGTGAGCGATAGCCCGCAGAGTTCGGAGACGGCGACGGCGGCGGCGACACCGATGACAGCGCGGGTCGCATTGCGCAGCCTCAAGCGCCCCGGGTCCGGAGCCACGAACATCCTCTTCACGGCGGTGCGCCGCCCCCCCTTGTGGTGGTACGCGTCCTGCCCACGGTCGTCCCGGGTGGCGGACAACAAGCAGACACGACGAAGGCACCGCGGTCCGGACCCGGCCTCGTCGCCGTCCGGCGCTACACGGCGCCGCAAGTACATGGATAGGACAAAGATAACCACCTCTGGGCCCACTGGCTCAACTGTCGCGCCATTCACTGTGCCAATGGCATAGCCAATCAGTCTCGATGCCGACCGATGGGAGGCCAATGGATCAGACTTCACCCAAGCCCTGGCGAGCATCCGGCCTACTCCACCGGCCTCTGTCAGCCACGCGTCATGCCCCTCTGCGATCTCACGGCGACCTAGCTGATGCGGGACATGGCCCTGCGCAGCGCGGCACTGCGGCAGGAGGTCGAACAGTGCCATCGGTTCCTGTATCGGGCACGAGAGGAGACGCCTGCTTGGCCTGATATTCATCAGGAGGGTCTGATTCTCCCGACCACGCGGGCTTACCCACCCCCCATTGATCTTGCCCATGCCGTCGGCTGACAGCTGCGGGTCGGTCCCGCTGCCTGCGGAGATAGCCATCGCTGTGCGGGGAGAGGGCTTCGCGGACTTCGTTCGTACGGTTTTCGCCTCGCTGTACGGTGAGCTGGACCCTGTGCTCGTGGCCGACATCGAGCGCCGCCGCACCCTCGACCAGGACGGGTTCAGCGGTTTTTGGACCCCGTTGCTTGATTGGGACGCTGACACCCTGGCAGCGTGGTCTCGACGGATGACGAGTCTCCCGCCTGATGTCCCGTACCTGTCGTTGCATGGAACGGACCCCGGTGGTGACTACGCCGACTGGCTCGCCGACCGTATCCCCGCCGCCGTGGCCGAGCAGGCACCGAAGCGCACGCACTATCCACACCTGGCACAACCCGAATGGTTCGTCTCCCGCGTCCATGAGTTCTTCAGCCTCGATCGTTCATGAGACCTCGGCGGTGTGCTGACGGGGGCTCTGTGTTTGTGTGGTGCGGTCTTTCGGGGCTGGGGCAGGGTGAGGGTCCGTGGGGCGAGGGCGAGGGAGGCGATCGGCCTTGGCGAAGGAAAGCATGGGGGGAGAAAAGTCTCCCTGCCACGGGTGTCACTGGTGATGCCAGACTGCCGGCATGACCGGCCGCGGTTGTGATCCGCACGGTCGTCCAGGTCCTGCGGCGACGACGGTCCCGCCTCCTGCCGTGCCGCTGTGCGCGGCGTGATCCGTCCGCGATGCGAAGGCTTACCCATGTCCCCTGAAGTCCCCGAGTCTGCCGTTCCGCCCCCCGCCGGCGCTGGCGAGTCCTCGCCGGCCCCCAGTCGGCGCACCTTCATTGCCACCACTGGCGCGGTCGGCGGTGCCGTCGTCGCCGGCGGTGTGATCGGGGGAACCTACCTTGTCGATCCGGAGGAGGCGGCCGCCGTCGACACGTCGCCCTCCAGCCGTGTGTCCCTCACCGTGAACGGCAGCCGCCGGACGGTGACGGTCGACAACCGCACCTCGCTACTGGATCTGCTGCGCGAGCACTTCGAGCTGACCGGCTCCAAGAAAGGCTGCAACGCCGGTGCCTGCGGGGCGTGCACGGTTCTCGTCGACGGGCAGCGGGTGAACTCATGCCTGACGTTGGCGGTTCGACTGGAGGGTGCCGAGGTCACCACCATCGAGGGCTTGGCCGACGGCGACCAACTCCACCCGTTGCAGCAGGCGTTCATCGACCAGGACGCCTTCCAGTGCGGCTACTGCACGCCGGGCCAGATCATGTCGGGGGCGGGCTGCATCAAGGAGGGGCACACCAGCTCGCCGGAGGAGATCCGGGAGTGGATGAGCGGCAACATCTGCCGCTGCGGTTGCTACGTGAAAATCGTGCGGGCGGTCGAGCAGACCGCCGGCCGGAAGTGAGGCCAGATGTACCCCTTCTCCTTCACGAAGGCCGCGAACACCCGCGAAGCCCTCAACGCGGGCCGCTCCGGCGGGCGTTACATCGCCGGCGGCACCACCCTCGTCGACCTGATGCGGGAGACCGTCGAGCGCCCCGGGACCCTGGTCGACATCGCCGCCCTGCCGCTGCGGGACATCAGGGTCACCGAGCGCGGTGGCTTGCTCGTCGGCGCCCTGGTGCGGATGGCCGAGGCAGCCGCCCACCCCAAGGTGCGCTCGCTGTACCCCGTCATCTCCCAAGCGCTGGAATTGAGCGCTTCCGCCCAGCTGCGGAACATGGCCACCATCGGCGGCAACATCATGCAGCGCACGCGGTGCACGTACTTCCGTGACGTGACCGCCGATTGCAACAAGCGCGAGCCCGGCTCGGGGTGCGCGGCGTTGCACGGCCACAATCGCACGCACGCCATCCTCGGCGCCTCCGACGCCTGCGTGGCCACCCATCCCTCCGATGTCGCTGTGGCCTTCGCGGCGCTGGAGGCGAGCGTGCACCTGCTGGGCCCGGACGGGGAACGCCGTGTCCCCTTCTCGGACTTCCTTCTCAAGCCCGGCGACACCCCGAACCGCGAACATGCCCTCAAGCAGGGTGAGTTGATTACCACGGTGGAGATTCCGCCGCTGCCGCGCCCACTCAGGTCCGGCTACCTGAAAGTGCGCGACCGCCAGTCCTACGAGTTCGCCCTGACCTCGGCGGCCGTCGCCCTGCACATGCGCGGCGGGGTGGTTCGCGAGGCGCAAGTCGCCGCCGGAGGGGTGGGCACGGTGCCGTGGAAGCTGCCCGCCGTCGAGCAGGCCCTCATCGGGGAGCGCCCCTCGGACCGCCTGTGGGCCGAGGCCGCCCGGCACGCGGCCGACGAGGCCCGCCCCCTTCAGCACAACCGGTTCAAGGTCGAGCTTCTGCAGCGGACCGTGGAACGCCAGCTGCGCGTCGTAGGAGGTATGAAGTGAGTCCCCAGCCGCAGGCTGCCGTGGGTGCGCCGCTGTCCCGGGTGGATGGGCGACTGAAGGTCACGGGCAAGGCGCGGTACGCCGCCGAGTTCGACGTCGACGGGGTGGTGCACGCGGTCATCGTCGACGCGAGCATCGGCCGCGGCCGCATCACTTCCCTCGACACCGGTGTCGCCGAGAAGCACCCGGGCGTGCTGCGGGTGATCAGCCACCGCAACGCGCCGAAGCTGCCGTACCGCGACAACTCCGGCTCGAACAATCTGCCCGGGCGCAGGCTGCGGGTGTTCCAGGACGACCGGGTGCTCTTCCACGGCCAGCCCGTCGCCGTCGTCGTCGCCACGACCCTGGAGGCCGCCCAGCACGGCGCGAGTCTGGTCAGGGTCGAGTACGACGCCGAGCAGCCCTCGACCGACCTTCACGAGGCCAAGCCGGACAAGCCGACGAACTACGCACGCGGCGACGCGGACGCCGGGCTGGCCTCCTCGGCCGTGCGCCTGGACCTGACGTACCGGTTGGCGCGCAACCACCACAACCCGATGGAGCCGCACGCCACCATCGCCCGCTGGGACGGCAACAAGGTCACCGTGTGGGACAAGACGCAGTGGGTGATGGGCACCCGCGACGAGATCGCCGCCGTGTTCGACCTGCCCGCGGATGCGGTGCGGGTGATCAACCCGTTTGTCGGGGGCGGCTTCGGCAGTGGGCTGCGCTGCTGGCCGCACACGATCGTCGCCGCTGTGGCCGCGCGGGAGACGAAGCGGCCGGTCAAGCTGGTGCTCAGCCGTCGGCAGATGTACTTCGGCACCGGTTTCCGGCCCACCTACGAGTACCGGCTGCGACTGGGGAGCGACCGGCGCGGCCGGCTGACCGCCGCGACCCACGACATCGACGCGGAGACCTCGTCGTACGAGACGTTCACCGAAGGGGTCATGGCGCCCGGGCAGATGCTCTACAGCATGCCCCACGTCAGCCAGAGCTACCGGACGGTGCCGCTGGATGTGAACACGCCGATCTGGATGCGCGGCCCCGGCTTCGCGTCGGCCTCGTTCGTCATCGAGTCGGCGATGGACGAGCTCGCCCACAAGCTCGGCGTCGACCCGATCGAGCTGCGCCGACGCAACGAACCGTCCGAGGACGAGGCGAAGAACCTGCCGTTCTCCACCCGGCGGCTGCGTGAGTGCTACACGGTCGGCGCCCGTGAGTTCGGCTGGGATCGCCGTAATCCCAGGCCCCGTTCGACCCGTGACGGGGACTGGCTGGTCGGCCTGGGGATGGCGGCCGGCGTCTACGACCCCGGGCGTTTCCCCGCGCAGGCCCGGGCCCGCCTCCATGCCGACGGCACCGCTGTGGTCGAGGCGGCCGCCACTGACATGGGGCCGGGCACCTACACCTCCCAGACCCAGGTGGCCGCGGACGCGCTCGGGCTGACCATGCGCACGGTGACCTTCAGGCTCGGTGACTCCCTGTATCCGCAGACCGGCCCGCACGGCGGCTCGTCGACCATGGCCAGCGTCGGCTCCGCCGTCGTCGACGCCTGCGACAAGGTGCGACAGCAGGCAATCAGACTGGCCGTCGGGGACGAGGAGTCGCCTCTGCACGGAGTGCCGGCCGGCGACGTCGTCGTGCGCAACGGGCGGCTGCACGTGCGTGGCACCCCGGCGCGCGGAGAGACGTACCGCAGCCTCTTGGCCCGCCACAACCGCTCCCACATGGAAGCACGCGGCAACTATGCCGGGCCGCCCACTCCCGAACGGAACTCCTACAACGCCTACAACGCCACCTTCGCCGAGGTCGCGGTGGACGCGACGCTGGGGCTGGTGCGAGTCCGGCGCATGCTCGGGGTGTACGACGCGGGCCGCATCATCAGCCCCAAGCTCGCCGAGAGCCAGGCGATCGGCGGCATCGTGGGCGGCATCGGCACGGCCCTGCTGGAACACACGGTCACCGACCACCGCGACGGCCGGATCGTCAACGCCAATCTCGCCGACTACCTCGTCCCCGTCAACGCCGACGTCCCCGAGGTCCGGGCGATCTACCTGGACGGCGAGGACAACGCGGGCAACGCCTTGGGCGTGAAGGGGCTCGGCGAGGTCGTCCAGGTGGGTGTGGCGGCCGCGATCGGCAACGCGGTCTTCAACGCCACGGGCCGACGGGTCCGTGAACTGCCCATCACCGCCGAGGCGTTGCTCTGACCGAGTGCCCGGGCCCTGCGAAGCGGCCCAGCGGCCCGGGCACTCCCTCGTCCGGTAGCCGATCCCCGCGTCCGGCTGCCGGACATTCCAGGGCCGCCGCCGCGTGATGACGCTCCCCCCACAGCGCGGTGGCGGCCCCCTCACTCTTTGCCCGAAGGACCCGTTCATGCTGAACATCGCGGACACACTGCACCGCTGGTGCCGCGAGGCACGCCCCTTCGCCCTGGCCACCGTCGTCGACGTCACCGGCAGCGCGCCGCTGCCGGTGGGTACGTCGGTCGCGGTGAACGAGAGCGGCAACGCGGTCGGCAGCATCTCCGGTGGCTGTGTCGAGGGCGCGGTCTACGACCTGTGCCGACAGGTGCTCAGCGACCGGGGCGCGCCCCAGCGGGCCTGGTTCGGGTACTCCGACGATGACGCCTTCGCCGTAGGACTGACCTGCGGCGGCGAACTCGACGTCCTCGTCCAGCGCATCGATCCCGCCCTCCAGCCCCACCTCGCCGCCGCCCTCACCGACGTCGTCCAGGGCCGGCCCACCGCCGTGGCCCAGATGGTGGCCGGCCCGCGCGACCTCATCGGCTCCACCCTGAGTGTCCTCTCCGACGACAGCGTCACCCACGGCACCCTGGACGGCGGGCCGGCGGACAAGCTGGTGGCCGAGGAGGCGCGGGGCCTGCTACGGACCGGGCGCACCACCGTGGTCACGGTCGGCGGGAACGGGGACGGCTGCCCCGAACCGATGACCGTCCTCGTCCACGTCCACGCGTCCCGCCCCCGCATGCTGATCTTCGGCGCCGTCGACTTCGCCGCCGCTCTCAGCCAGGCCGGCGCCTTCCTGGGCTACCGGGTCACCGTGTGCGATGCCCGCCCCGTCTTCGCCACGAGCGCACGTTTCCCGCACGCGGACGAGGTCGTCGTCGACTGGCCCCACCGTTACCTGAAACGCACAGAGGTGGACACGCGCACCGCGGTCTGCGTCCTCACCCACGACGCCAAGTTCGACATCCCCCTGCTGCGCCTGGCCCTCGACCTGTCCGTCGGCTACGTCGGTGCGATGGGCTCCCGCCGCACCCACCACGAACGCCTGCGCCTCCTGCGCGAAGCCGACGTGACCGAGGACCAGTTGCCCCGCCTGTACTCCCCGATCGGCCTCGACCTCGGGGCCCGTACCCCCGAGGAGACGGCCATCTCCATCACCGCGGAGATCATCGCCAGCACCCACCGGGGGACGGGGCTACCCCTGTCCCAGGCCACCGGACCGATCCACCGACCGCATCCCCCACTGAGGTCCGACCACGGCCGGTCGGGAGAAGAGGCGCCCGCTCCTGCCCGCCAGATCAGAGTGGGCACTTACTGTCCTCACCATTGAGCGAGCAGCGCCCGTCAGGCTAGCCCCGGATGTCAGGGGCGCCCCTCGAACTGCCCCGATGCGGCTGGTAGGGCGGGTTGGGAGCCCAGACGGCGCCGGACCAGTCGGCGCTGCTTCGGCTGATCGTCTTCTGGGACCGGAAGGGCGGCTACCCCAGGAAGAACATCTGGGCAGTCTCTCGCCTCACGGCGCCGACCGGGGGCACCCAGCGGTTCGTTGGCTTGGCGACTGACCTTCGGGCGGCGGACTCCAGCACAGCGAGGGCCCGGTTCTCGCCACCCACGACACACTTTCAGGCTCTCTTCAGGTCTCGCACCGTTGAGTTAACCCTGCAAATGATTTTGCAGGGTTATTGTGTTTCTTGCCTGACCATTGACCAATATTTGGCATGTTCTAGAGACGGCGAACTTCCTGTAGGGAGGGTCATGTTCGAGATCCGACGGTCCGGACCATGGCGTCGATCCTCGCCGCCGTCCTGCTCGGCCTCCAGGTCTTCGCATCCACCGCATCCTTCGCATCAGCGCACGCAGCCCGTCACGCCGTGGCCACAGGCCAGCCCGGAATCAAGCCCAGCGGGAGGGCGCTGCGCGATGAGATCGTCACCTGCCGGGACACGGCGCACCAAGGGGACCCGACCGGTCCCCTGCGCACCCGCGACCGGCGCCGCACCGCCGCCGGCTGTGCACCCGAGGCACCCGACCCTCCACACCTGAGGCAGGGGCCTCGATGGCGCGCGAGCCGGGCACACCCCGTACCGCTCCACCGCATGTCGAGAGCCTCGACGACCCACTCCCCGGCGGCACTTCAGATTCCGCTGCTGAGCAGCAGAGCAGTCCCCCCACCTGTCCTGTCAGTCCGACGCGCCAGTGCGGCGCGCCAGGAGGAGTCCCCACACCATGCAACCCCTCATCGACAACGCCCGCGCGTTTGGACAGCGCCCTGAGGAGTTCGCCGGCCTCGCCGAAGGCCAGTCGCCCGAGGTCCTGTTCATCGCCTGCGCCGACTCCCGGGTCGTACCGGCACTGATCACCGGCGCCCGCCCCGGCGAGCTCTTCGAGCTGCGCACCGCGGGCAACATCGTCCCGCCGTACGCCTCCGAGTACCCCACCAGTGAGGCAGCCACCGTCGAGTACGCCGAGCAGCGCCTGGAGTCGGGCCACATCCGGCTGCACGGCTGGTACTACGAGGTGCACACGGGGGCCGTGCGCGAACACCGCGCGGCAACCGACACGTTCGAGGCGCTGTGAGGGGGCTGACTGTGCTGTCGAAGTTCCCTCACCTCAGGCAGGACTTCGCCGCTTCCATCGTTGTCTTCCTGGTCGCCGTGCCACTGTGCGTCGGCGTGGCGGTCGCCTCCGGTGTCCCCGCGGAGCTGGGCCTGATCACCGGCATCGTCGGCGGCCTGGTCACCGGCTTTCTGCCCGGCAGCAGCCTTCAGGTGTCCGGCCCGGCGGCGGGCCTGACCGTGCTGGTCTTCGAGGCGGTGAGCGAGTTCGGTGTGGCCACGCTCGGCGTGATCGTGCTGATGGCCGGTCTGCTCCAACTCGCCATGGGCTTCTTCGCGATCGGCCGCTGGTTCCGGGCGATATCCGTCGCCGTCGTGGAGGGCATGCTCTGCGGCATCGGTCTGGTGATCATCGCCGGCCAGGTATACGCGGCTGCGGGCTTGAAGGCCCCGGAGACCGGCATCGGCAAGATCGCGGGCCTGCCAGGAGCGTTCGCCGACGCCCTCGGCAGCACCGAGGCACTCGCCTCACTCGCGATCGGCGCGGGCACCATCGCCGTCATCGTGCTGTGGAAGAAGTTGCCGAAGAAGGCGCAGGCCGTGCCCGGAGCCCTCGCGGCGGTGATGCTGGCCACGGTTGTCTCGCTCGCCTTCAGCCTGCCCGTCGCAACGGTCGAGGTGGAGGGGCTGGTCGACGTCATCCAGCCGCCGGGCGCCGACGCCCTCGGGGAGCTCGCCGGCCCGGCCATCTGGGGCACGATCATCGCGTTCGCGCTGATCGCCTCGGCCGAGTCACTGTTCAGCGCGGCGGCGGTGGACCGGCTGCACGACGGTCCGCGCACTCAGTACGACAAGGAGATGATCGCCCAGGGTGCAGGCAACACGGTCTGCGGTCTGCTCGGCGCGCTGCCGATGACAGCAGTGATCGTGCGCAGCTCCGCCAACGTCAACGCCGGCGCGAAGACCAAGGCATCACGGGTGCTGCACGGCGTGTGGCTGCTGCTGTTCGCCGCCGCGTTGCCCTCCGCGCTGGCGCTGATCCCGCTGCCCGCGCTCGCCGGCATCCTCGTGCACGCGGGCTGGAAGCTGATCCCGTTCCGCCAGATCGCGGCGCTGTGGCGGAGCCACAAGGGCGAGGCGCTGATCCTCGTGGTCACAGCCGTCTCGATCGTCGCGGTGAACATGTTCGAAGGGGTGCTCATCGGTCTGGCCCTGGCGGTGATCAAGACCGCCTGGGAAGCATCGCACCTGAAGACAGAGGTCATAGACAAGGGCGCCGGGCCGATCCAGGTGTACCTGTCGGGCAACGCGACGTTCCTGCGGCTGCCGAAGATACTCGACAGCCTGGAGTCCCTTCCGCAAGACCGGCCGATCGAGGTGGACCTGTCCAGGCTGTACCACCTCGACCACGCCTGTCGCACGGCCCTGGAGAACTGGGCCGAACGCCACAGCGCGCCCGACACCGACCCGGTGAAGGTCACTAACGCCGTCCCGGTGAAGGCCACGGAGCCGTAAGGATCTCGCCGCCTCTGCCGCCCGGCCGGAGACTCGACCTCGGGCCTCCGGTCGCGCGGCTCGGTGCACCCCAACGAAACACCAGCGCTCCCGGACAGAGGGCCCTGGCATGGCTGCCGCACATCCGGGAGGTGGAGACCGGCCTGCCGCACGCGCCCGGCAGCCGCTCGGGCCAGACGAAGCGGCCGGAGTAGTACGCCCCCGCGCGCTGGACGCCGTCACAGCGGGACGCGGCCAAAGCCACGATGTGCTGCTATCAAGCAAGCTCCATTGCATCAAGCACCTTTGCACTTGCGACGATCATCCGCAGCCCGCGTCCTACGGATCCACCGACGGCCAGGCATCAGGATCGAGCTCGGCAAGCCCGCCGGAGCAGCAGGCAATGAGAGAAGCAGCAGCTCTCCCCTGCGCCCGGACATCAGCGTGACGTCCGGGGCCCGGGTCCGAGGTGGTACAACGTCTCGAACCCGGGCGCCGGGCCGGTCGACGGCCTGCCTCGTGACGGACGGATGGCGGACCGAGCTCGGCCCGGGACATCCGCCGGCACCCTTCAGTCGGTCCGCTCGCCGCTCTCGGCCAGGATCCTGTTACGGACGCCGGCGAGGGCTCCCGCCATGGCCCCGGCGGGCCTGCCGAAGGTCGAGGCCGAGAACCGGGCGGGGCCGGTCTTGGCGGTGAAGGAGTGCGCGTAGGCGAACTCCCGCAGTCCTTCCTCCCCCTGCTTGCGCCCGTAACCGCTGTCGCCGCGGCCACCGAAGGGCACCGCGGGGTTCATGGAGAACACCAGGGCATGGTTGATGCTGGTCATTCCCACGCGGAGGCGACGGGCGATGGCTTCGCCGCGGTCGCGGCTGAAGACGGCGCTGCCCAGTCCGTACCTGCCGGCGTTGATGTGAGCGACGGCCTCCTCGGTGTCGGCGACCTTGATGACCGCCAGCGTCGGGCCGAACGTCTCCTCCGTCGCCGCGAGGGCGCCGGGGGCCACTCCGACCAGGATTGCCGAACCGGGTCTCCAAGATCGCCAGCGTGGCGCGATCCGCGGCCCCGAAGGGCTCGTCATCTGATCGCGCATACTCGCCGTCAGCGTGGAGCACCCCGGCCTGTACCAGTTCGGCCAGCAGGAAGTCCGGCTGCTGGCCCCATCGCCAGACTTCTTCGCCGATGCCGAAGGAACAGATGTCCATCCCGTCCTTGGCGTATGCGAACTGCTTCGGCGGGTGGTCCGGCTGAGGGTCCAGGTGGGCTGCCTCTACCCCGCCCCGCGAGATCTCAGCCAGCCGTTCCGTCCCGGTGGGGACTCCGTACTCAAGGGCAAAGGACCACCCGTCACTTACCCCGATGCGTATCAGAACCTCGTCGTCCGTCCTGTGATCCATGACCACGGCCCATGCCTCCCTGCCGGTGATCGGTGATGGAACGGATCCGGGCGCGCCCCCAAGCGCAGCGCGAGTTCCTCCGGAGTGACGCCGCGGGCGAAGATGACGCTGTAAGTCCAGTCATCGCGACCTATCAACCACTGGATACCGTCACTCCAGCCGATGCCCCTTCTCAGAGCGCAGGTCATGATCTCCGCGCATGTCAATGGCCACCCTAAGCAGGTGCACTGACAAGCCACCTCGCGTCCGGCGCAGGAAGGAGCAGCGCGGCCGAGGCTGTGCCCGCGCGGGCCCCAGCGGCGCGCGTACACGCCCGCCCGACCACGGCGAGGAAGGTGAGGTCGCGGGCCACCGGGTGGTCGTGCGGTCCGGCCGCGGCGGTGAGCACGGGCAGTCCGACGACGGGCAGCAGCGCGGTGGTGACCGCCTGGCCGCGAACCGTGGCGTCGGTGACGGTGAACAGGGCGAGCAGGGCCGCGAGACCGCCGGCGACGGCCCCCGTGCGGGAGTGCCCCGGCGAGGCCGCACATGGCGACCGCGACCGCGATGCCGAGCACGGCACACGTGGCGAACCGCAACCGCGTCCGCCCCGGATCCGCAGCCATGAAAACCCTCTTCAGCACCGCTTTATCGCCCCCTTCGCTCGTCGGCATGGGAAAGCATGAAAAAGCGTCGGGGTCCGCAGCGCCATCGACGCCTGCATACGGGAGTCCCGGACGCCACTGGCTCAACCGGCTCCTTCTAGACTGAGCCATTGGTACAGCCGCCAGCGGTCGGAGGGCGGCCGCGGCAGAGGACTGAGGAGGGCGCGGCATGCCCGTGGACGAGCTCGACACCCGCATCCTGCGGCTGCTGCTGGAGCAGCCGCGCACGAGCGTGCGCGAGTACGCCCGTATCCTCGGCGTCGCCCGGGGCACGCTCCAGGCCCGGCTCGACCGTCTGGAGCGCGACGGCGTGATCACCGGAACGGCGCCGGACCTCTCCCCCGCCGCGCTCGGCCATCCGGTGCTCGCGTTCGTGCACATCGAGGTCACCCAGGGCCATCTCGACGAGGTGGGCGACGCGCTGGCGGCGGTGCCGGAGATCGTCGAGGCGTTCTCCATCACGGGCGGCGGGGATCTGCTGACCCGGGTCGTGGCGCGGGACAACGCGCACCTGGAGGACGTCGTGCAGAAGCTGATCAGCCTGCCCGGGGTCGTCCGCACCCGTACCGAGATCGCCCTGCGGGAGCGCGTCTCCCACCGGCTGCTGCCGCTGGTGGAGTCGATCGGCCGCGCGGCCCGGTCCTGACCCCCTCACGATCCCTGGATCATGGCCTTTGACATGCTGACGCCATGAGCAATCTCGGCGGCGTATCGGTCATCTTCGATCTAGACGGAACGCTCGTGGACAGCGAGCCCAACTACTACGAGGCGGGCCGGCAGACCCTCGCCGAGCACGGCGTCCCCGACTTCAGCTGGGCGGACCACGAACGGTACGTCGGCATCAGCACGCAGGAGACGGTCGCGGACTGGAGGGAGCGGTACGGTCTGCGGGCTTCCGTGGAGGAGCTGTTCACCGTCAAGAACCGCCGCTATCTCGAACTCGCCCGCGGCTCCACGCGCGCCTACCCCGAAATGCGCCGGTTCGTCGAGCTGTTGGCGGCCGAGGACGTGGCCATGGCGGTGGCCTCGGGGTCCTCACCCGAGGCCATCGAGGCGGTCCTGAGCGGCACGGGCCTCGACGCCTACCTGCGGACCGTCGTCTCGGCGGACGAGGTCGCGCACGGCAAGCCCGCCCCCGATGTCTTCCTCGAGGCGGCCCGCCGGCTCGGGGCGGAACCGGCCGGCTGCGTGGTGCTGGAGGACGCCGCCCCCGGCGCCGCGGCCGCGCACGCGGCGGGGATGCGGTGCATCGCGATCCCGTACGTCCCGACGCAGGCGGACGCCCCGGAGTTCGGCACCGCCGGTCTGCTCCTGCGGGGCGGTCAGGAGGAGTTCACGGCACAGACGGCGTTCGACTGGCTGGTCCGCTCGGCAGGCCTGTCCTGAACTCACCTCTCCCGACCCGTTGACGCTCCCCCGCCTCCTCCCTATGGTCTGGTCGATCACTCGTACAGCGTTCGAGATATCGAATACGTCGAGTCCGTGGAACCGTTGGCCCCGTGGAGGAGCACACATGGCACGGCCCCTCTCCAGACGAACCCTTCTCCAGGCAGCGACCCTCGCCGCGGCCGTACCCGCGCTCTCCGAGGCGGCGACGGGCCGGGCCGTCGCGGCTCCCGCGGCCGCCGCCGGCACCCCGGCCTCCTGGACCGTACGGCCGTTCGGGCTGGAGGACGTGAGCCTCGGCCGGGGCGTCTTCGCCGACAAGCGGAAGCTGATGCTGGACCACGCCCGCGGCTACGACGTGCACCGGCTGCTCCAGGTGTTCCGCGCCAACGCCGGCCTCGCCACGGGCGGCGCGGTCGCCCCGGGCGGCTGGGAGGGCCTGGACGGCGAGGCCAACGGCAACCTGCGCGGGCACTACACCGGCCACTTCCTGACCATGCTGGCGCAGGCGTACCGGAGTACGAAGGAGCAGGTGTTCGCCGACCGGATCGGCACCATGGTCGGGGCGCTGACCGAGGTGCGGGCGGCGCTGCGGCGAGAGCCGGCGGTGCTGAGCGTCGCCGGGAAGTTCGGGACCGCCGCGGACCAGGTACGGGGTTCCTACCAGTACATGGATCTGCCGGCCGCCGCGCTCGGGGGAACCTCGGCGGTCACTCTCTCCGTCTGGGTGCGGCCCACGCACGACGCCAACTGGACCCGCGTCTTCGACTTCGGCAACGACACCACGCGCTATCTGTACCTGGCCGCCCGCAACCAGGCCGGAGTACCGCGCTTCGCCGTCACCACGTCAGGAGCGGGCGGCGAGCAGAGCCTCGACGGCACGGCCCCGCTGCCGCGGAACCAGTGGAGCCATCTGGCGGTGACGATCGCGGGCGGCACCGGCACCCTCTACGTCAACGGCGCCGCCGTCGCCCGGAACACCGCCATGAGCCTCACCCCGGCGGCTCTGGGCACGCTGAAGAACAACTGGCTCGGCCGTTCGAACTACTCCGCCGACCCCGTTTTCGCGGGCGCCTTCGAGGAGTTCAACGTCTTCTCGCGCGCGCTGACGGCCGCCGAGATCACCGAGTTGCAGGGCCGCCGGGCCGCCGACGCCTCGACGGGCCGGGGCGACCTGGCGTCGTACGCCTTCGACGAGACGGCCGGCGGGACCTTCGCGGACGCCTCCGGCCGCGGCCTGACCGCCACCCTGCGCCGCACCTGGGGCGGGCCCAGCCACCCCGGGTTCCTCGCGGCGTACCCGGAGACGCAGTTCATCGACCTGGAGTCGAGGACCTCTCCCGACTACACCAAGGTGTGGGCGCCGTACTACACCGCGCACAAGATCCTCAGGGGTCTGCTCGACGCGTACACCGCCACGGACGACGACCGGGCCCTGGACCTCGCGTCCGGCATGTGCGACTGGATGTACTCCCGGCTGTCCAAGCTGCCGGAGTCCACGCTCCAGCGCATGTGGGGGATCTTCTCCAGTGGCGAGTTCGGCGGCATCGTCGAGGCGATCTGCGATCTGCACAGCATCACCGGCAAGGCCGAACACCTCGCGCTGGCCAAGCTGTTCGACCTGGACCGGCTGATCGACGCGTGCGCCGCGAACACCGACATCCTCGACGGGCTGCACGCCAACCAGCACATCCCGATCTTCACGGGGTACGTCCGGCTGTACGACGAGACGGGCGAGGAGCGCTATCTCACCTCGGCGAAGAACTTCTGGGACATGGTCGTTCCGCACCGGATGTACGGCATCGGCGGCACCAGCACCGCGGAGTTCTGGAAGGCCCGGGACGTGATCGCGGGCACCCTGAGCGCGACCACCGCCGAGACCTGCTGCGCGTACAACATGCTCAAGCTGAGCCGGACCCTGTTCTTCCACGCGCAGGACCCGAAGTACATGGACTACTACGAGCGCGCCCTGTACAACCAGGTGCTCGGTTCCAAGCAGGACAAGCCGGACGCGGAGAAGCCGCTCGTCACGTACTTCATCGGGCTGACGCCCGGTCATGTCCGGGACTACACACCCAAGCAGGGCACGACGTGCTGCGAGGGCACCGGCATGGAGAGCGCCACGAAGTACCAGGACTCGGTGTACTTCGCGAAGTCCGACGGCAGCGCCTTGTACGTCAACCTGTACAGCCCGTCCACGCTGACCTGGGCCGAGAAGGGCGTGACGGTCACGCAATCCACCGGCTACCCCAGGGAGCAGGGCAGCACCCTCACCTTCGGCGGCGCTCGGGCCTCCTTCACGCTGCGGCTGCGCGTGCCGTCCTGGGCGACCGCCGGGTTCCGGGTGACCGTCAACGGGAGTGCGGTGCCGGGCACTCCGGCGCCGGGGAGCTACTTCGCCGTGTCCCGGACCTGGCGGGCCGGCGACACCGTCCGGGTCACCCTGCCGTTCCGGACGCGGGTGGAGAAGGCCCTCGACGACCCGTCCCTGCAGACCCTGTTCCACGGCCCGGTCAACCTCGTCGCCCGCGCCTCCGCGACGGAGTATCTGAAGGTCGGGCTGTACCGCGACGCCGGTCTGTCCGGCGACCTGACCGCCTCCCTCACGCCGGTGCCGGGCAAGCCGCTCCACTTCACCCTGGACGGGACCGAGTGGGCACCGTTCTCCGAGGGGACGGAGGATCCGACGCACGCGTACTTCCGGCGCGCGGAGCCGAAGGTCGTCTTCGGCGGCCGGGACTCGGGCGTCGCCAACCCGGCGAAGGCCGACGGCACCACGCTGCTGGACGAGATCTGGGCCGGGGCGCCCTTCCGGAACAAGGGGGCGCTGGTGGCGCGGGTACGGTCCACGGTGGACGCGTGGGTGACGGCCGGGCCGCTGAGCAGGGCCGACGGGGACAGGGTGGTGAGCACGGCGGGAGCGGCCTCGTACGAACCCTGAGCGAACTGAGCGGCGTTGGTGTGGGCCCGGTGCTGTGCGGATCCGGCACCGGGCCCCGTCACATCCGGAACTTTTTTGCGGCAGGGGTGATTGTTTCGCGTCCGGCATCCGTACTTCTCGGTGTTGGGCCGTTCATATCCCAGGAGGCACGATGCGCATCTCGCGCAGCACGGCAGGAACCGCGTTCGTGGGCGGTGCGATGATCCTGACGCTCACCGCGCTCGCCTACCCCAGCATGCTGGGTGTGGAGAACGCGGCTTCCGGCCAGGACCGCATCATCGCCAACACCCAGTACGGGCCGTTGACCGAGGCGGATCGCGACTTCGTGGTGAAGGTGCGCGCGGCCGGGCTGTGGGAGCAGCCGCTGGGGCAAATGATCATGGAGCGGAGCAAGTCGCCGGCGATGATTGAGGTCGCGGAGCATCTGCTCGTGGGGCACGGCCGGCTCGACGCGGGCTGCCGCAAGGTCTCCACGGACCTGGGCATCACCCTGCCGAACGAGCCATCGCCGCAGCAGCAGCAGTTCGTGGCGACGGCGGAGGGCAGCTCCGGCAAGGAGTTCGAGTCCACGGCCGTGACCCTCATGCGCATCGCGCACGGGGGCATCTTCCCGACGATCGCCAAGATCCGGGCGACCACCCGGAACAGCATGGTGCGGGAACTCGCCGACACGACCAACGACACCGTGCTCGACCACATCTCGGTCCTGGAGAAGACCGGTCTGATCAACCACGAGCAGGTCAGCTTCCAGATCACCTCCCCGCCCAAGCTGCCTCAGGAGCAGACGACGCCCCCGCCACCGCAGCAGGGTGCGCCGGTCCGTGTGCTGGAGGTCCCGGAGAACCTGAAGGACCTGCAGACGGTCGCTCCCAACCCGTCGTACGGGGCGCCGCAGCCGAGTCCGTCGGCCGGCTGAGCCAGGAACGGTACGGGAGTCGCGCTCCCGCCGCGGGCCCTGGGACTAGGAACGGCGGCGGGGCTTTCCGCGCCTGTCGCCCTTGGGGGCGCCGCGCCCGCCCTTGCCGGTGCGCTTCGCACCCGCGGACTTCCCGGCCGCCGACTTCCCGGGCACCGGCTTGCGCCGGGCGCCGCCCCGGTCGGCGGCCACCGACTCGTCCGGCTGCTTGCGGCCCCGGGTGCTGTTGACCGTGCGGCCGCGGACGATGCCGATGAAGTCCTCGACCTGGTCCGTCGTCGCGTCCTGGGGCCAGGACAGTGCCACGCTCGACGCGGGGGCGTCCTTGAGGGGACGGTGCGTGAGGTCCTTGCGGTGGTGGAGGCGGGCGAGCGACAGGGGCACGACGAGGACGCCGATCCCGGCCGCGACGAGTTCGACGGCGTCGGCCGTGGTGGCGGGGCGTTCGACGGCGGGCTGTCCGGGCAGGGTGTCCCAGTCGAGGACGTCGTCGAGGGGGTGCAGCACGATGTCGTCGGCCAGGTCCTCCGGTGACACCTCGTCGACGGCCGTGACCAGGTGGTCCTTGGGCACCACGACGACCGTCTGCTCGGTGTAGAGAGGGATCGCGCTGAAGACCGTCCGGTCCACGGGCAGCCGGACGAGACCCGCGTCGGCGTCCCCGCCCAGCAGCCGCTCGGCCACCGCCCCGGCGGCCACCTGCGTCAGAGCCAGCGGGACATCGGGCTGCCGCTCGTTCCAGACACGCACCCACTTGTCGGGCATCACCCCGGGGACGTATACGAGCCGGAACGAGGGAGAAACATCCGAGCCTGTCACCGGGCCAGGTTACCGGGCGTGGTCAGGGGTCGTGCACATGCTGGGCCCTGTCGCCAGATTCCCGCCGTCCGCCCGGAGGGTGGGCTCCGCGGCGCCTGGTGCGTGCGATCGCAAGGCGCCGGGGCGCCCTCGTGGCGGAGCCACGTGGGCGGTTCGGCAACGCGGCGAGCGTGCGTGCCAGGCGCCGCGGAGCAGGTGGGAATCTGGCGACAGGGCCCAGATACCCTGGGCATCATGACGTCGCACCAGAGCACCCAGACGATGAAGCCCGCCACCGCGGCGAAGAAGCTGGGTGTGTACCTCGAGGCCACACCCGCCGAGTTCCGGGAGGGTGTCGTCACGCGCGCCGAGCTGAACGAGCTCCAGGCGAACCCGCCGCAGTGGCTTCAGGAACTGCGGCACAACGGCCCGCACCCCCGGCCGGTGGTCGCGGCGAAGCTCGGGGTCTCCATCGCGGGGCTCGCCCGCGCCGGTGTCACCGAGCCCCTCACCACCGAGCAGATCGAGACACTGAAGCAGGAAGGTCCCGAGTGGCTGGAGCGGGAGCGCGCCACCCAGGCGGAGGTCCGCAAGGAAGCGGCCCGTATCAAGAAGAAGAACGCCGAGCGGGCAGAACGCCAGGCCTGACGCCCCCTTGCCCCGAAGGCCCCGACCGGATCATCCGGTCGGGGCCTTCGTCGTTCTCCGGCCGCACAACCCGCACCGTATGGCCTCGGTGAAATCTTTCAGCCATGTATTGACATGGCGATGAAACGATCCGTAGCTTGGCCGATCATTTAGATTCGTGAAACACGTTCACGAACATGAACGGAGAACCACCCATGCGGGATCGCCGACGAAGTCACCGCCTGGCTGCGGCGCTCGCCGTCTCGGGGCTCCTGTTCGGAACGGCCGCCTGCGGCTCCGGTTCCGGCAGCGCCCGGGCCGGCGATCCGAACACCCTGGAGGTGTGGACCCGGAGCGATCCGGAGTCCGCCCAGACCTACCAGAGGGTGTTCGCCGCCTTCACCAAGAAGACCGGTATCAAGATCGACTACCAGCCGGTCATGAACTTCGACCAGCAGTTGCAGAGCCGCGCGTCCACCAAGGACCTGCCGGACGTCATGATCAACGACACGGCCCTGATGGGCAGCTACCAGGCCCAGGGCCTGCTCAAGCCCATCACCCCGGACTCGATCGCCGGACACGACGAGATCACCGCCAAGTCCTGGTCCTCCACCGTGGGCCGCGACGGCAGGCACTACGGCATCCCGTACTCCCGTCAGGCCATGACCCTGTTCGTCCGCAAGGACTGGCGGGAGAAGCTCGGCCTGCCGCAGCCGAAGACCTGGCAGGACACCCTCGCCCTCGCCAAGGCCTTCGCCACCCGCGACCCGGACGGGGACGGCAAGAGGAACACGTACGGCATGGTGGTGCCCGGCAGCGCCCAGAACGGCTATGTCGCCTGGTGGGGCTCCAGCTGGCTGTGGCAGGGCGGCGTGCGGATCCTCGAGAAGGAGGGCACGGGCTACCGGCCCGCCATGGACTCGGCGGCGGCCCTGCGCACCGTCACCTGGATGAAGAAGAACCTCTTCTGCGGCGACAGCGGTGTCATCCAGCCCAGCGCCCTGACCTCCGTCACCGCGAACACCACCAACTTCCAGGACGGCAACGCCGGGATGTACCTCACCGGCCCGTACAACATCTCCACGTTCGACGAGGCTCTCGGCAAGGACAAGTACGAGGTCCTGCCCGCGCCCGCGGGCCCGGCCGGGAACGAGGTGCTGGCCGACGGCGAGAACGTCTACTTCGGCGCCAAGACCGGCAAGGCGAAGCAGGAGCAGGCACTCGCCGCCTTCCTGGTCTCCCCCGAGGGCCAGACGCTCGCCATGACCGGCGACCACCAGCCCGTCGTGCGCATCCCCGTCAACTCCACGCTGGACGCGGCGAAGGTGCGCGACGACCCGCGCTGGAGTGTCGTGCAGAAGGCGTACGAGACGGCCTCCGTGCAGTTCCCCAACGCGCCCGACTTCGCCCCGATCAAGCAGGACACCGCCGACGCACTCAACGCGATCTTCACGTACTGCGGCAGCGACGTCCGCTCCGGCCTGCAGGAACTCAACGACACACTCGCCGGTGACCTCAAGGACCAGGACCTGTTGAAATGACCGCGACCGTGACGACACCCGGGCCGCGCAGAGCCCGGATCCTCGGCAAGAAGGCCGTACTGCCCTGGCTGTTCCTCGCCCCGGGCCTGCTGCTCGCCCTCGTCTTCAAGTTCCTGCCCATGGGCAAGGGCGTCTGGCTCAGCTTCTACGACGTGCGGCCCTTCCTCGGTGACAAGTGGGTCGGCCTCGACAACTACACCCGGGTCCTGACCGACCACCGCTTCCAGGACGCCATCGGCCACACCCTGCTCCTGGGCATCGGGATGTCCCTCGGCGGCATCGTCGTCGGCTCCCTCCTCGCCCTGCTGCTGGAGGGTCAGGCCCGCTCGCTGAAGATCATCCGTACCGCCGTGTTCCTGCCCGTCGTCACCGCGACCGCGGTGGTCGGTGAGATGTGGCGGCTGATGTACTACCCGACCTCCGACGGCCTCATCAACAGCGGTCTCGGACTCTTCGGGCTGGGGCCCGTGCCCTACCTCGACAACCCCGGCACGGCGCTGTGGGCGACCATGGCCATGGGCATCTGGATGCTCGCCCCGTACAACATGGTGATCATCCTCGCCGGACTGGCGGGCGTGGACCGCTCGTTGTACGAGGCCGCCGCGATGGACGGTGTCTCGCTCTGGCAGCGGCTGCGCCACATCACACTGCCCGCGATCCGCCCCGCCCTCGGCATCGTCCTCACCCTCGCCGCCATCCGCGGGCTGCGCGTCTTCACCGAGGTGTACGTCCTCACAGGCGGCGGCCCGGCCGGATCCACCGACGTGTGGATGACCCGCGCCTACACCCTCGGCTTCACCCGTAACGACATCGGCGGCGCCTCGGCCGCCTCCGTGGTCCTGCTCTGCGTGACGCTGCTGCTCACCGTCACGGTCAACTACCTCCGCAAGAGGGGAGACGTGAGATGAGCGCTCCCGCCATCGACCCCGTCCGGACCCCGGTGACCGCATCTCCCGCGCGGAAGTCCGCCGGGAAGCAGCGGACCACCCCCGCCCGCTTCGACACCGCCCTCGGCTGGAGCGACCGGCCGGGCCCCGCCTGGGTGCTGCGCTTCCTGCTCTGCGTGCTCGCCCTGGGCGTCTTCGCGGCGCCGTTCCTGACGATCTTCTCCGGTTCCTTCAGCGAGAAGGCCAGCGGTTCGACCCTGTCGTTCCTCCCCCACCACCCGACCCTGCTGAACTTCGAGGTGGCGGGCGAGCGCGGCATCTGGGACTACTTCGGCAACTCCCTGGTCATCGCGGGCGGCGGACTGCTGCTCCAGCTCGCCGTCTGCACGCTCGCCGCGTACGCCCTGGCCCGGCACCGCTTCCGTGGGCAGGCCCTGATCCTGACCCTGTTCATGCTGACGATGATGCTCCCGGAGGAGGTCATCGCCATCCCGCTGTCCCTGGTCCTCGGGCATGTGCCCGTGGTGGGCATCGACCTGAAGGGCACCGTCTGGGGCGTGATCCTGCCGCTCGGCGCCTGGGGCTTCTCGGTGATGGTGCTCACCGAGTTCATGAAGGACATCCCCTCCGAGATCGAGGAGGCCGCCCGTATCGACGGCGTGGGCGAGCTGCGGATGCTGTGGCAGGTCATCCTGCCGCTGTGCAAGCCCGCGCTCGGCGTGGCCGGGGTGCTCGGCTTCATCATGATCTGGGACCAGTACCTGCTGCCCCTGATCGCCGCCAAGGACCCCACCGACTACACGGTCACCGTCGCCCTGTCCATCCTGCGCACCGACCCCGAGGTCGGCTCCGGTGTGGTGCTGGCCGGTGCGGTCATCGCCCTGATCCCCAGCCTGATCGTCTATCTGCTCCTTCAGCGCTCGCTGGTCACCGGCATCGCCGCCGGGGCCACCAAGGGCTGACCCCCACCCCCCACGTATGAGGGAGACATGAAGTTCCACGGAGTGCTGTTCTTCCCGGTCACGCCGTTCACGGCGGACGGCTCACTGGACGAGGAACGGCTTGCCCAGCACATCGAGTCAGGGGTCGCCGCAGGCGCGGGAGGTGTGTTCGTCGCCTGCGGCACCGGCGAGTTCCACGCGCTGTCGACCGAGGAGATCGAGCGGGCCACCCAGGTCGCCGTCAGGACGACCGCCGGACGCGTGCCGGTCCTGGCGGCGGCCGGCGGTCCGACACCGGTTGCCCGGGAGCAGGCCGCCCGCGTCGAGCGGGCGGGTGCCGACGGCATCCTGCTGCTGCCGCCCTATCTGGTCAGCGCCCCGCAGCAGGGTCTCGTGCGGTACGTCCAGGAGGTCACGGCCGCCACTGACCTGCCCGTCATCTTCTACCAGCGGGGCACCGCCCGGCTCACCTCGGACACGGCCGCCGAGATCGCCGCCCTGCCCGGGGTCGTCGGACTCAAGGACGGCCTCGGGGACATCGAGCGGATGCACCGCATCGTCCGCGCGGTGCGTGCCGTGCCGGGCACGGAGGACTTCCAGTTCTTCAACGGCCTGCCCACCGCCGAGATGACCGCGCCCGCCTACAAGGGCATCGGCGTCGAGCTGTACTCCTCGGCGGTGTTCGCCTTCGCCCCGGAGATCGCCCTGGCCTTCCACCGGGCCCTCGCCGAGGACGACGACGCCCTTCTCTCCCGGCTCCTCGACGAGTTCTACGGCCCACTGGTCGCCCTGCGCGACGAGGTCCCCGGATACGCCGTGTCGCTCGTCAAGGCCGGGGTGACACTGCGCGGCCTGGACGTCGGCGGCGTACGGGCGCCGCTGCTCGATCCGGCACCGGAGCACCTGGCACGGCTCGCGAAACTCCTCGACCACGGACTGGAGGTGGCCGGCGCATGAGCTCCACGCGTATCCGTGAGCTGATCGTCACCCCGATCGCGTTCGGCGACCCGCCGCTGCTCAACTCCAACGGCGTGCACGAGCCGCTCGCCCTGCGGGTCATCCTCCAACTCGTGCTGGAGGACGGCACGGTGGGCCTCGGCGAGTCCCCGGGCGGCACGGCCCGCCTGGAGCGACTGCACGCCGCCGCGAAGGTGGTCGTGGGCATGGACGTCTTCGACACCACGGCCCTCGCCGCCGCGATCGACGCGGCCCTGCTGCCGACCGTGCCCAGCTCCCACGAGCGCGGCTGGACCACCTCGGCCGTCGAGGTGGCCTGCCTCGACGCACAGGGCAAGCTGCTCGACCGCCCGGTCAGCGACCTGCTCGGCGGCAGGGTGCGCGACGCGGTGCCGTTCGCCGCGTACCTCTTCTACAAGTGGGCCGAGCACCCCGCGCTCGACGGCCGCCCGGCCATCACCGACGACTGGGGCGAGGCCCTCGACCCGGCGGGGATCGTCGAGCAGGCCCGGCTGATGCAGGAGCGGTACGGCTTCCGATCGTTCAAGCTCAAGGGCGGCGTCTTCCCGCCCGACGAGGAGATCGCCGCTATCCGGGCCCTCGCGGAGGCCTTCCCCGGGCAGCCGCTGCGTCTTGACCCCAACACGGCGTGGACGGTGGAGACGTCGAAGTACGTCGCCCGCGAACTCGACGGCGTCCTGGAGTACCTGGAGGACCCGGCCAAGGGCATCGAGGGCATGGCGGAGGTGGCGAAGGACTCGCCCATGCCGCTCGCGACCAACATGTGCGTGATCGCCTGGGAGCACCTGAAGCCGGCCGTCGAGCAGAACGCGATCCAGGTCCTGCTCACCGACCACCACTACTGGGGCGGGCTGCGCCGCACCCGTGAACTGGCCGCCGTCTGCGAGGCGTTCGGGCTCGCCCTGTCGATGCACTCCAACTCGCACCTGGGCATCAGCCTCGCCGCGATGACCCATGTCGGCGCGGCCATCCCCAACCTCGACCACTCCTGCGACACGCACTACCCGTGGAACTCGGCGGACGACGTGATCGTGCCGGGTGTGCTGGAGCTGCGCGACGGGGAGGTCAAGGTACCCACCGGGCCCGGACTCGGCGTGGAACTCGACCACGACAAGCTCGACTTGCTGCACCGTCGTTATGTCGACTCAGGCATGCGCGGCCGGGACGACACCGGTTACATGCAGCGGATCCAGCCGGAGTACGAGCGGCTGCTTCCCCGCTGGTGACACCCGTGCGCCCCTCCGTGGGGAGGGGCGCACGCTCTCACTTCCCGGACCTGGGGACCTTCAGCCGGTCCCAGGTGAGCTTGCCCGGGATGCCGTCGGCGTCCTTGCCGGAGAAGTTCTGCTTCTGCTGCCAGAGCGCGTAGGACCGGCGGTCGGCCTCGGACCAGTCGGGGCTGGGCCCCTCCTCATAGCGGCTGCAGCCCTCGGCGACCAGGCGGCGGCCCATCGCCGTGATGATCGGGGAGCGCTGCCCGACGTGGAAGAACGCGGCTCCCGGGAACGGCTCGTAGGACGGCTTGGGCGCGGGCTTGGGGCCCGGGTCCGGCTTGGTGCTGCCCCCGCCGCCCTTCAGCCGCTGGGAGATGCGCTTGCGCATGCCGTCCATGGTGAAGCCGCGCGGGTCCACCTTGCCCGGCTGCCACTCCTTGTGGCCGATGACGGAGCGCTCGGACCAGCCGTGGTGGCGGCAGATCGCCGCTGCCACCTTCTCGATGGCCTCCTTCTGCGCCTCGGGCCAAGGGTCCTTGCCGTTGCCGAGGTTGATGCACTCGAAGCCGTAGAAGTGCCGGTTGCCGTCGGTGTCGGCCTCGTTGTCGGCCGGCAGCTTCGACTCGTTGATCACGGCGCGCAGGACGTCGCCGTCGCCGACACCGGCGTGGTTGGCCCGGCCGTTGCCGACCAGGTGCACGTGGCCCTTCTTGTCGATGACGCCGTGGCACAGCGGGCCGGGCAGGCTCGAGTAGCCGTCGTAGCAGATGTCGACGGAGGAGGCGGTGCCCGAGGTGACGGTGTGGTGGATCATCACGCCGTTCACCGGGCCCCAGGGGCCCTTGCTGTTGCGGTTGTGGGTGCGCCAGCTGCGGACCTCGTGGACGGTCACGCCCTCGGCCCGCAGGATCTCCACCAGCTTGGACGCGCTGAGCGGCTTGGCCATCAGTTGTCTCCTTCCACGGCGGCTTCCGCCTCCGCTGTGGTCTGGGACCTCCCCTGTGAGGGGTCCTCTGCGGCCAGCTCCTCGCGGCGGGCCTGTTCTTCGGCGGCGAGCGTCGCCTCGTCGGCGGCCGGCATGCTGCTCGCCAGCGGGCCGAACGCCAGGCGCAGGTCGACCGCGCTGCCCTCGCCCTTGATCAGGGCCAGCGGGGCGAAGTGCCGGGCGATGCCGGCCGGTCCGCGGAGCAGCGGGCGGCGGGCCGGGTCGACCGGCCACTCGACGCTGCCGGTGGCGGTGCGGGCGGGCACGATCCAGTGGTCGCCGGTGCGGTAGGCGCCGCCCTTGGCGAAGTACACCTCGACGCCGTCCTCCAGGGGCAGCCACTCCCCCTCCGTGACGGGGATCGCGCCGCCGCGCAGGTCGGTGCTGCGGCCCTTGCGCTTCGGGCCGCCGTGGTGGTCCCAGCGGCGCAGGTACGGGTTCAGGTGCGCGAGCCGTCCCACGCCCGGGTCCGGTTCGGCGGACAGGCGGACGCGGCGGCCCGGCAGGTCCAGTTCCTCGACCCGCAGCAGCGGCAGGGGCTCCAGGCGGGAGGCGTAGGCGGTGTCGACGAACTCCACGTGGTCACCGACGTCCAGGTCCAGCTTGTCGTCGTGACCGAGGGACGCCAACTGCACCCAGGCGCCGTCGAGTTCATCGACGGGGAAGACGACGGAGCCGTTCTCGCGGGACCACTTGAAGGTGGCGTCCTTGGCCTCGCCGCCCTCGTGGACCTCCACCCGGTACAGCTGGTTCTCCGGTCCGCGGTAGCGGGCGTCCGGCTTGACCAGGCAGGGGTCCTCGTCGGCGTGGTCGGGCCTCTCGCTGCGGGCGGCGAGCCGGGCCGAGGGGGCCGACCGGCGCTGCGCCCAGCGGGTGAAGGCGGCGCGGACGACCTCCTTGGACGGGTCGCTCTCCTCGATCTCCAGCTCGGCGAGGGACAGCGCCAGCACCTGCCAGACGACCTTGACGCGGGCGGCGGTGTCGGGCATGGCCGCGCCGAGGGCGACCTCGCGCAGCGCGGGGTCCTCGGCGGCGCTGACCGTGCGCTCCCACACGTTCAGATAGACGAGGAACGGCGTCTGGGCGGGCGAGGGCAGCCGGTCGCCGGGCTTCTCCGGGTCGCGGAAGGCGTCGGGCTGGTCCCAGTAGGTCCAGTGCGCGGGCGGCTCCTGCGCGGACTCCTCGGCGTCCTCGTCGGGAACGGGCACCCCGGTGGCCGGCCGGTCGGCGTCGCACAGGATGCCGTCGACGTAGTAGCGGCCCCCGTGGACGATGAGGGTGTCGATCTCGTGCTTGCCGCCCACGTACTCGATGCGGAACCCGGCGGCGTCGCGCGGCCCGCCGTGCGGCCCGATCAGGTCGGCGGCGAGGCTGCGGGCCTGGTGCAGCTGGATCGCGGTCTGCTCGTTGAGGTCGGCGTCGAGCTGGACGCGGCCCTGCTGGGCGACGACC
Source organism: Streptomyces violaceus (assembly GCF_036014075.1). Lineage (NCBI taxonomy): Bacteria > Bacillati > Actinomycetota > Actinomycetes > Kitasatosporales > Streptomycetaceae > Streptomyces > Streptomyces violaceus. The sequence goes on along the minus strand of NZ_CP107911.1, from coordinate 7,979,304 downwards.
GCGGAGTAGTGCCGCTCCGGGCGGAACGTGGAGCGGGAGAGGTCTGCGTGCATGAAGGGTGTCCCCCCAGGTTCAGAAGTGCGTATTCACGAAGTCGGTGGCGGTGCGGCTCACGTCACGAAGAAGATCCCCGCGTCGGTACCGGCCGGCGTGTACTCGGCGAGCCGGGCCCTGAGTCCGTCCTCGCGCTGCGGCCGGTAGAGGTCGTGGAAGGCGCCCATCTCGGCGCCGTCGTCCGCGCCGCGCCGGATCTCCTCGGGGCACCGGTCGGCGAGCAGCCCGTACCAGGGCGTGCCGTAGCGCTGGGACGTGAACGACGGCTTGGTGTCCGCGCAGCGGTGCCGGCGCGGGGTGCGCGAGCCGGTGGGGACGGAGGAGTAGCGCACGCAGCCGATGCCGCGCCGGGCCACGTGGAGCCGGCCCGTGAAGACCGAGTTCTCGGCGATCCGCACCGCGTGCGTGTGGATCTCGCCGATGACGGTGGTGCGGTGCAGGTGCAGCACGGCGTGGGCGTGGCGGCAGTCCGGGGCGGACAGGGCCTCGCGGTCGTCGGCGGTGGCGTCGAGGACGCTGTCCCGGATGTGGATGTCGAGGGGGTCCTCGCCCACCTCGTCGCCCATGACCTCGATGGTGCCGAGGATGCTGTGCTCGATCTGGAGGCACCCGGTGGTGCGGTCCAGGACGATGCTCGGCTCCTCGGGCGAGTACGGGTCGCACTCGGGCTCCAGCGACCAGCCGGGCACGAGCGTGCTGTGCCGTACGACGACGGCGCCCATCGCGCCGGTCACGTTGATGCCGCGTCCGGCGACCAGCAGCCCGTCGAGGACGACGCGCGGCCGCTCGTGCGGGGCGCAGTCTTCGGACACCGCGCGGATGTTGAGGGCGTCGGGGCGGTTGCTGTACCAGTCGAGCAGGCGGATGACCGGGCGCGTGCCCTCCGCCGCCCGCACTTCGAGCCGGTCGCCCGGGTCGAGGTCGAAGTCCAGTTGCTCCTGGTAGGCGCCGCTGTGCGTGATCTCGATGATGCCCTCGGGCCCGGTGCGGCCGGCCCGGCGGTCGTGCTGCCAGGCCCGGTAGGCGTCCATGATCTGCCGGTACGGCTGTCCGGGTCCGACCCGGTAGAACTCCGCGTCCGGGCGCGGCTCACGGTCGCGCTCGTACTCGCCGCCGCCCATGTCGGCGGCGAACGCGTAGTGGTAGTCCACCCACACGCCCTGCCGGGGCGCGGACCGCGAACCGAACGCGATCCGGCCCAGCTCGGGGTCGACGGCCACCTGGCCGCGCTTCGGCCGGTAGCGCCAGTCCGACAGGTCGGCGACCACGATGTCCGAGGGCGGTACGGGGTTGTCCTCGCCGTCGCGCCGGATGACGAAGCTCTTGCCGGGGCCGTAGTAGTCGAGCAGCCGGTCGTGCAGGAGCCGGCGGGTGACGAACGCCGGCACGTTGTCGACGGTGGCGGTGGGGGTCCCCCCGCTCGAGCGAAGTCGAGAGTGGGGGAGCGTCGGCGACGGCTCCGGGAAGGGCTTGGTGACCAGCGGGGTGTCGTTGCCGAGGATCGAGAAGGTGTAGAGGTTGCGGGCCCGGTCGATGCAGTAGGCCGGGGTCCGGGTCAGCGAGTACGCCTTCAGCCGCCACACGAACAGGGCGACGCCCGCCGGGGTCCAGCCGCCCTGCCGGTGCCGTGACTCGGCGCGGCGGACGTCGACCGTACGGGCACTGTTCGCGAAGGGGCCGCCGCTGAGGGCGAGTTCGGTGCCGTCGCGCAGGTCGGTCAGCCGGCCGCGCTCGCCCCGGTGCGTACCGGTGCCGTACAGCTTCACCGGCTGGGTGTGGGCCACCTGCCGGGACAGTTCGACGGCTCGGGCGGGCCAGTCGGCCACCTGCTCGGACAGTTCCTCCAGCAGGTGCAGGGTGCCCTTGCGGCGGCGCCCGGCGACCGTGGCGGCCACGTCCCGGCGCGGGGCGACGGCCTCGGCGAGGGCGGCCCGGCCGCCGTCGTGCAGGCCGGTGGTGAGGACGCGTTCATAGCCGGGCAGGGTGCGATAGCCGACGAGGTCGCCGAGGTACGGCAGCACCCAGGGGGCCGCCGTCTCCACGAACAGGTCCTCGTAGCCCTGCTGGACGCCGTCGCGGACGCGGTCGACCTGCTCGGCGATCACGGCGAGCAGGGCGCGCAGTGGCTCGCCCTCCTCGGCGTCGCGCAGCCGGTGCCAGCGGGGCAGCAGGTCGGCGAGCCCGTCCGGCTCCCTGGGCACCACCGGGGTCGGCGTCTCCAACTGGGGATCCGGGGACATCACTTGACCTCCGTCAGTATCAGGGTGTCCGCGGCCCGGGGCGACAGCAGCGCGAGCTGGGCCGGGCGGATGCCGCGGAAGACGTACACCGACCGGCCCTTGGGCAGGCGCCGGGTGTCGGTGATGTCGGGGTTGAGGCGCAGCAGTTCGGCGAGCGGGACGCCGTACCGGGCGCAGATCTCCGACAGCGTCTGGCCGTTCTCGGCGCGGACCGTGTGGATCTTCTCGTCGTACGTCGCCGGATGTGCCGGGACGGACGCCTTGGGCGGTCCCGGCCGGGTGAGCAGCTCGGTGAGCTCCTCCGGGGTCGCGGAGGCGGGCACGCCGGTGAAGACGTCGACGTCCACGTAGTCGACGCCGGGCACGGTGTGGGCGGTGGCCAGGACCTCGGAGAGGCGGGCGGGCCGGCCCAGCTCCCGGCCCTCGAAGCCGAGCCGGTTCAGCAGGGCCCGGCGCAGTCGCGGCTCGACGTTCTGCCAGGCGTGGTCGGGGGCCAGCTTCACCTGTGCGGCGATCAGCAGCAGGACCAGTTCCCGGCCGTCCACGCGGACCGGGAGGTTGGGGTCGCCGTACTCGGTGAGGGCGCCGCGCAGGGCGCGCAAGGTGTCCGAATCGGGGGCGATGGGCACATCATCCGTTCCGGCCACCGTCACGTGCAGCACGCGCCGCCGCCCGTCGAAGAGTTCGCGTGCCGAGGCCCGGCCGATGCCGGCGCGGGAGCGGGCGAAGTCCTCGTAGTCGGACTCGGACACCAGCCGGTCCAGCGCCGAGACGGCCAGCGGGACCGTACGGCGGGTCAGGCCGGGGCCGTCGGCGTCGGCGCCGCCGGTGGCCGGGCGCGGGTTGGTGACCGCGGTGACGCCCAGCGGCCGGGTGAGGGGCTGGGTGACACGGTCCGCGGGCACGTTGGCGGCCCTGCCGGTGCCGAAGCGGTAGCGGGCGCGGACGTTCTCGTGGCCGGAGGGCAGCCGGGCGCCGTGCACACCGTCGCCGAAGGTCACGGTCGTCCGGCCGTCGGCCGTGGCGCCGGTGATGTAGACCCGCTCGGCCGGGCCGCGTCCGGCGAGGCTGTCGACCTCGTGCCACAGCACGCCGTCGATCCGGATCTCCAGCACCGGGGTGGCGCCGAGCGGATTGTCGTCGGCGAGCCAGGTCAGCGGGGACTGCCAGAGCGCGAAGGTCTGGTTGACGCGGTCCGAGTCGCCGCTGCCGATGGCCTCCTCGCGGCTCTCGCCGTGGGTGGCCTCGACGACGTTGCCGAGGATGCGGACCGTTTCGCGGCGGTAGCGGTGGGCGAGGTCGGCGGTGAGGGTGAGCCGGGTGTGGACGTGGTCGCCGGGCAGCCGGGGGTCGACCGCCGGGTCGGCCGTGGCGATCGAGACCACCTCGGTGGCGCGCACCCCTGCCGTGCCCGGGATGTCACTGCGCTCCCCAGCCACGACGAGCGTGCGGCCGGGCCGCAGCCCCTCGTACAGCTCGGCGAGTTCGATCTCGTTGCCGTGCACGTCCTCGCCGAGGGGCTCGTCGGCGAGACGCAGAGGTTCCCCGGCCGCGTGCACGGTGGTGTCGCGGATGTGCGACAGCAGGACGTCGAACTCGTCCAGCCAGGGGTCGGCGAGGGTGAGTTCGGTGCCGCGGCCGGTGATGCCGTAGTTGGTGTACGCGGCCGTTCGCGCGGCCACCACCTGGGTGGTGACGAACTTCAGCTTCGGGTCGCCGGGCACACCGCCCTCGGCACCCTTGGCGGGCCGCTGGATCGCCACCCAGCTGCCGACGGTGATGCCCTCGTGCACGGTGTCCAGCTGGAGCGTGCGGCGGTTGACGGGCTCCGGCTTGGTGGCGATGACGGCCTCGACGTGGGGCTCGGCGCTGCCCACCGTGTACGTGAGGCTGACCTCGTGATCGCCGTGCGTGAACTGCTCACTGGCGCCCGGCCGCAGGGCGATCTGCTCGGAGGTGCCGTTGTGGACGCCGACGTGGACCAGGCCCTCGTCGTCGGGCCGGGACACGAAGAGCGTGCGCTCGGGCAGGCCCGAGTGGAGGCGGGCGGTGACGCCGGGCTCCTGCGAGTCGGCGGGCATGGGGGTCCCCCCGCTCGAGCGATTTCGAGAGTGGGGGAGGTTCAGCCAGCTCAGATCGCGATCCTGGCCGGAGCGCACGGACAGCTCGACCTGACCCGGGCCGAGGGTGAAGGTGACCGGCTGGGCGACGGGCAGGTTCTCCGCGCGCTGGTCGGAGCTGCTGCCCTCGACGTACTGGAACTCGGCCCGCACCGGGGACTTGCCAGCCGTGTCGAACACGACCCGCATGGTCGCCAGCACCGCGCCGGTCAGCGGCCAGTCGGCGGTGCGGATGACCCGGCCGCGGTCGTCCTGGACCGGCTTCAGCGGGGCCGTGGCACCGAACGGGGCCGCGGTGACGCGCAGGGCGAGCAGCTCGCGCAGGAGCTGCGGGGTGCCGGGGGCGCCGGCCGTGCGCCAGGCCGGGTAGAGACTGCCGAGGCCGGGGTTGAGGGCGGACAGGAGGCGCGCGGTGTCGGTGCCCGGGAGCTGCCGGCCGGTGGTGCCCAGGGGGGCAGGGGCCGTGGCGCGCAGGGCGGGAAGTACGGCACCCAGGGCATTTAGAGCGGCGGCGCGCGAGTCGCCCTCAAGGGGCGCGGGGAACTGCGCGACCAGCCCCAACGGCCCCGCAGACGGCCGACCACCGATCGACGCACCCTCCTCATCCCTCTGCGCGGGCGCCAACTCCAGCGCCCTCTCAGCGAGTTCGGCGAGCACCGCTTCCAGCTGCTCGAACCACGCCGCCACATCCTCATACGGAGTAGCCAGCACCTGCGCCTCACCGAGCCGGGCAAGAGGCTCAGCGATACGGACCGCGAGCCGCTCGGGCGTCTTGACCTCGTCGAGGTCGTTACGGAGCGGTTCGAGGACCTGGTCCTCGAAGTCCTCGATCAGCCGGCTGACCGGCCGCGGGTTGGGAACCTCCGGGGTGGGCGGCTCCTCCCCCGGCTCTCCCGGCTGCACGGGCGGAGCCGTCCAGCGCCGTACCTCGTCGACGAGTTCCTTCAGGGTCGCCGGCGCCGACTTCGGCAGGGAGATCGCCGTGATGTCGTCGTCCCGGTCGACCCGCGTCCTCGCCACCGGCAGCAGCTTGCGCGCGCCGCCCGCGCCCTCCCCGAAGACGAACAGCAACTGGTCGCCGGTCTGGAGGGAGAGCCCGGTGCCCTCGACGAAGAGTTCGGAGCGCTTCTCGAGGTCCTGCGGGGTGAGGAGCGAGGGACGGCGGCGGCGGACCTTCAGCTCGTTGAAGTCCCAGCGGGCCGTCAGGTCCCGGGCGGTCTCGAAGGTCAGCGATGCCTCGTCGGCGGACGCGGGGACGCTGTGGCTGCGCGCGCCGCGCGGAATCAGCACGTTCTGCGCCTCGGCGCGCGGGTCGCGTTCGAGGGTGTACGCCAGGTGCGTGGCGGCGGCGACGCCGGGACGCGGGCGGTGCCCGACGAGCCGGCCGAGCAGCACCAGGGAGCGGTGCTCGTCGGCGGTGCGGATGTAGGCCTCGTCGGCGATCCGCTCGGAGTGGAAGGTGAGCAGGTCGCCGAGGACGGCGGTGGCGTCGAGCAGGCCGATCGCCGGGTCGTCCGGGGTGCGGACGGTGAGGCGGTTCAGCGCCGGGTAGGCGGGCGAGGCGAGCCGGTCGAGCAGGGCGGCCAGGAAGGAGCCGTACTCGCCGACGCGGTAGTCCAGCGCGGTGCGGCCGGGCGGGTTGTGCGGCGGCGCCGGAGCGAGGCGCTCGTCGTGGCCGCCGCGGCAGGCACCGCCGCAGCCGCAGTCGTCGGTCGCGGGGACCGGGTGCGGGTCCGTCATCGGGCACCTCCCAGGGATATCGCCAGCAGGCCGTTCTCCGGCCGGTCCGGGTCGTTGTCACAGGTGGCGATCTCCAGCGGGCCGAGCCGCAGCACGCCGTCCTCCCTCTCTCCTCGGTCTTGTCCGTACAGCCGGCGCAGCCGGGTGATCTCGACGCTCTCCACCCCGGGCACGGCCGCGGCGACGGCGACCAGGCGGCTGAGCCGCACCGGTTCGCCGAAGGTGAGCGCGTCGGGGTGGAAGAACCCGAGCCGTCCGCTGCCCAGCACGCGGTACAGCTCGGCCAGGATCTGCCCGTGCTGGTGGCCGGGCCTGGCGCACACGGTCAGCGCGATGTCGAGAGGCACCAGGCGGGCGGGACCCACGACGAGGTCGTGGCCGATGCGCCGGTACGTCTCCAGGGCCTGGGCGACCGAGTCGAGCAGGCCCGGCGACGGGTCGGCGGTGCCGTACGCGTCGATCGCGATGTGTGCCTCCTGGACGCTGCCGGTCCAGCGGATCTCCGCCGCCGCCCGCTGCACTCCCGGCAGGGCGCCGGCGAGGGCGGCGTAGTCCTCGGCGGTGACGGCGCGCAGCCGGGTGCGGCGCAGGTCGAGCGGGGCCAGCTGGCGTACCTGCTCGACGGGTTCGGGCTGAATGCCGCCGGTGGCGGGCAGCGGGTTGCGCACCACGGCGACCGGCGCCTCGCAGTCGCCTTGCACGACCAGGTGGTTGATGGCCTCGGCGCCGACGTTGCCTGCGGTGCCGCCGCCGAGCCGGTAGCGCAGGGCCAGGCGGGAGCCGGGTGTGGGCTTCGCGCCGTGCCGGCCGTCGCCGAAGCGCAGCGCGAGGCGTCCGTCGTCCTCCAGTTCGCCCACGAAGTGCCGTTCGCGCGGACCGCTGTCGAGCAGGTCGCGGCGCGGCACCCAGGTCTCGTCCCCGTCGTGCGGGCGTACGGCGGGCAGCGCCCGGCGCGGGTCCTGGGCGAGGGCGGCGGTCGCCGAGCCTCGCAGTACCGTCTCCTCGGGGTGGAGTCCGGTCGCGTAGGCCGGGCCCCAGGCGTGGGCGATCTCCCAGGCGATGTGCCCGTCGAGGACGGTTCCCGCCCGGGCCCGGGCGGCGAGGACCTCGACGCGGCGCAGTTTGGTGTCGAGCAACTGGTCGCTTCGGTAGAGCAGTTCACGCAGGGCGCGGACCGGGTGGCGGTGCAGTTCGAACCGCTCCAGCACGTTCAGGCCGTAGATCACGGCGAGTTCGGCGATCTCCTCCTGGCCGAGCCCGTCCCGGTCGCGGGCGCTGCGCCACAGCTCGACGAGCCGCTGCCGCACCCGGCCCGGGATCGCCGCGATCCGCTCGGCCTGCCCGGCGGCGACGGTGCCGGGGTCGGGGAAGGGCACCGCCTGGGTGACGGGCGTACGGCCGAGGACCGGACGGAAGCGGGGCGCGATGCCCGGGTAGACGGACTGGGCGAGCAGGGTGCGCAAAGCGGCGGCCTGCGCGTACGCGGTGCCGGGCACGACCTGTTCGTGCCGCTGGCCGGCGCTTTCCAGGCCGATTCCGGCACGGTTGGTCGCGGCCTCGCCGACGACGTCGAAGAGTTCGCGGACGTCGCCGGGTACGAGGGCCCGGCCCGACTCGGTCCGGTCCGTCAGGGCGTTGATCAGCCGTGCGGGGGCGTTGCCCTCCTCGGTGTCGTGGCAGCCGAAGGCGGGAGGGTCGCAGGGGGCGGTCACGGCGGGCACGGGCGGCACGGTGACCGTCTCGGGGAGGCCGGTCAGCGTCCGGCCGTGGTCGGCTAGGACGACATTGCCGCGGGCCAGCGTCACGTCCTCGACGGGCAGGCAGTCACGTCCGCCGCGTGTGGTGAGGCAGAGCGGGAAGCGCAGCGCGTCCTCGGCGGCCCAGGTGACCTCCAGGACCGGCTGGTCCTCGATCCGGTCGAGGCCGGGTGTGACGGAGGTGATCCGGACGGCCTGGCGGTGGGCGGGGTCGGCGTCGCCGGGGGTGCCGGTGCGCGGGCCCTTCACCTCTTCGAGGATGAGCACGTCGCCCGGCCTGAGGGCCAGCCGGCGCTCGCGGCAGGTCTCCGCGTCCACCCACGCGTCCCGCAGGGTGGCGGCGGTGGCGCCCCGCGGCAGGGTGCACACCTCGCCGCCCCAGGTCCACAGCCGGATGGCGTTGTGCGCGACCCGCAGTTCGAGCGGGTCGGTGGCGACGACCGGTTCGAAGACCTCCACCGAGCCGCGCTCGTCGAGGTCGCCGAGGTCGGCCTCGTCGATCACCGTGCCCGGTTCGGGGCGGTCGTGCGGGTCGAGGCTGCGTACGTCGACGGAGGCGAAGCGGAACGTGCCCGGGGCGAGAGTCTGGTCTTGTGCGGTCCGGACGGTGACGTACGCGCGGGCGTTGCAGCCGTCGTGCATCGCGTAGTCGATGAGCTTCACGTGACGGCGTACGGAAACCCGGCGGCGGGCGGTGTCGAGGTAGGCCTCGGTGGCGACCGCGTCCTGGTGGTAGCTGATCTGGTCGCCGGTGTGGGCGAGGAGTTCGACGAGGGTCATGCCCAGGTCGGCCGGGTTGCGCTCGACCCAGTCGGGGGTGGTGAGCGCGAGCCGGTCCAGGAGCAGCTTGCGGATCGTCTCGTAGTCGCGGGCCGTGTAGTCGATGACGGGCGCGGCGGGGAAGTCCGTCTCCGGCCGGTCCTCGTCCTTGCAGTCGAAGGGGGTGGGACAGTCGGGCAGGAAGGAGAACGTGGCGCTGTGGTAGCGCTGGTCGAAGCCGCGGTACGGCTCGGTGCCGGGCCGGCCGTACGGGTCGCTCTCGACGAGGGAGAGCCGGTAGCGGGAGGTGTCTCCGGCCTTGTCGAGGGTGACGTAGAGCCGGTCGTCGAGCTCCGGGTCCTCCTCGCGTTCGACGCTGACGTCGACGGCGGTGATGCCGGTGACGCGGCGGCCGCCGTCGATGCGGACGTTCTCGGGGCAGAGGCCGTGCGGGGCCTTGCCGAGGAAGGTGACGGTGAGCAGCAGGCCGTCGTCGCCCGTTTCGACGGTGTCGACGCCATTGAGCTGGGCGGCCCTCACCTTGCCGCGGCGGGACGCTGTGGTGCCGGTCGTCATGCGGCGGCCCTCCCTTCGAAGACGTCGTCGCGCCGGGTGCCGGTGGCCCGGACGGCGTACGACAGGTACACACGGACGGAGTGGTCCTCGCTGACGATGTCGAGGGCCGTGACCTCGATGAGGTCGCCGAGCCAGCGCTGCAGCGCGGCCTGCACCGACAGTTCGAGCGTGCTGATGAGTTCGGGGCTGTTCGGCGCGAACACCAGGTCGAGGAGTCCGCAGCCGAAGTCGGGGCGCATCACGCGCTCGCCGGGGCTGGTGAACAGCAGTTGCTCGATCAGGTCGTGGACGTGCTCGCCGTGGGTGGCGTGCGCGGTGCGGCCGCGGCGGTCGGCGCGGAAGGGGAACGCGACATCGCTGCGCGGGCCCCTGGCACCCACGGGAGCGGTGGCGTTGCCGGGATTCATCGGGCTCGTCGAACTCATCGGACGGTGACCTTTCGCTGCGCGGCCTGGACGACGGGCGGCCCCTGCGGGACGAAGGCCGCGCTGAAGCACTGGGCCGCGGAGGTGTCGAGCAGCACGGGCGCGCCGTCGACCGTGATGCCGGTGGTGTCGGCGGTCCAGCGGACCGTGACGCACGGCGAGGGCACCCGGTCGACGGTGTGCGGGCAGCCGGTGACCACGTAGGAGTGCGCGGCCGTGGCGACGGCGGCACCCGCGACGCGGACGCCGCCGGAGGGCGGGGTGGCCGCGGTGACGCGCCCGCCGTGCGGGCAGCCGAGCACGGTGCCGGCGTCGAGAAGTCTTCTGGTCGTTCCTGTCACTTGCTGGATCCCCCGTCGTCTATCGCTTCGAGAGCACGGTCAACTGGCCCTCGTTGATCGTCACTTCACGTCCGCGCAGCACGACCTCGGCACCCGCGCCGGTCGCGATGACCACGGCCTCCTTGGTGATGCGGATGTAGGCGCCGCCCTGGGCCTGCAGGAGGATCCCCTGCTCGGCGCCCGGCGTGTCGTTCATGACGAGCTTGTGCGCCTGGGGTGTCTGCACGACGACCGGCTTGCTCGGCGAGTTCGCCTGGAGCTCACGGCGCGCGTCGGGCGGCAGCTCCTCGGCGGCGCCGTACCAGCACCCCGTCCACACCGGGAAGCTGGGATCCCCCTGCTCGAACTCCACCCACACACCCGCGCCGGGGGGCGGCACCACGAACTGCCCGGATTCCGGTCCGGTGAACGGCAGGCAGGGCAGCGCCCAGGTCGACGGCTCGTCGCCGAGCACGTCCGGGACCTCGACGGTGACGCGGCCGATGCGCAGCGGGTCGTTGTTGTCGACGACCCGGCCGCGGAATTTGCCGAGGTAGCGATTGCTGGGTGCCGCCATGGTGGAGGTGCTCCTGGTTGGTGGTCGTGGGTGGTGCGGTTACGGCCGGACGTAGTCGCTGCGGGCTTCGAGGCCCTCCCGGGAGAGGGTGAAGTTCTGCTGGTACGAGCCCGGCCGCAGGTTGTGCGTGACGGACTTGACGTAGTAGTCGCCGTCGTAGGCGCGTCCGGCGCCCCGTACGCCGACGAGCTGGCGCGGCTGGAGGATGTAGCCGTGCCGGTTGACGTCGAGGGAGCCGGAACCGGAGACGACGTCGGCGGAGACGGCCGCGCGGGCGAGCAGTTCGGCCTCGGCCTGCTCGCGCTGCTGCTTGGCGGTGCCGGACAGCGTCTTGCGCTTCAGGGCCGGGGTGGGGCGCCTGCCGAGGGGCGGCCGCAGCGGGCTGATCGGCGGTTGCGGCAGCAGGGTGGACTGCCTGGTGCCGGGGTCCTGCCAGCGTGCCTGCGGCTCTTCCCTCGCGGTCCCGTCGTAGGCGAACGTCATCTGGTCGACGGTGGACTGGGCGTCCATGTTGACGTTGAGGGCGTGCTGGCGGATGCCGAGCCGGACCTCGGGGCCCCAACGGGCGGAGGACTGGCCCGGGTTGGGGCCAGGCTCCAGGTAGAAGGTGTAGCCGTTGGCGCGGGCGAGCTCGGTGACGTACTGGAGGTCGGTGCCGGTCTGGTAGTGCACCCGCAGGTCCTGGTGCGGGGGCTGGGCGACCTTCTCGGTGTAGACGTCGGGCCGGATGCCGTAGTCGGAGTAGCGGCGCAGGATGGCCAGGGCCCGCTCGGAGGGCGGCAGGTTGGGGTAGCGGGCGGTGCGCTCCTCCAGGTCCATCAGCAGGGTGAGGTCCTCGCCGGTGATGGTGAGGGTGGAGTGGCCGGGCCGGTTGCTGGCACCGACCTCCTGCCGCACGACCAGCCCGTCGAACAGCACGGCGGCCGTGCCCCGCACGTTGACGGTCACGATCAGCCGGGTCTTCGGATCGAAGAACCCCTCGGGCAGCAGCCGACGGCTGATGATGCCGTTCTTGGTGAGGTCGAAGGCGAGCTGGAAACCGCTGCGCTCGCCCGCGGTGGCGGTGATCTGCGCGGAGAGCAGGGCCTCGGTGACCTCGGCGGGGACGGGGCGGGCGAGCTTGGGCCCCATGAGGAGGGTGATGTGCACGGGGCCCTGCCCCACGGGCAGGTCAAACACGCCGGTCCCCCTGCGGGAAGCCGCCGGCGATCGGTATGCCGATGATCCGCCCGGCCTCGTCGGTCAACTCGCGTGGATCGAGCACGGGGTTGGCATCGGCGATCTGCCACCACTGCCCCGGGTCGCCGAAGTACCGCTGGGCGAGCAGGTCGGGCCGCTCCCCGGCCCCGACGACGTGGGGGTGGGTCTCCTGGTGGCCGTCGTCCTCGAGGGGCGGCAGCAACCGCCGCTTGGTGTACCGGACTTCGCTCCCGTCGGGGCGGCGGTGCACCCCGATCTCGGCGTCGTGGTACCGGCTGGTGCGCGGATAGGGATGAGCCCCGGGTATGGCGTCAAGGGCGCTCTCGTACGGTTCGATGTCGGCCATGGTGTGGTTCAGCCCCTCCTGATCGATGCGCTCGCCACTGCCCCGATGCCGCCGCCGAGCCCCAGCGCGCCGAGGCTGCCGCCCCGGGCGGAGGCGGCCAGCCGCTCCTTCTGTGCGAGATGCGCGAGGTAGAGATCGGCACCGCGATGCCCGGCGGGCAGATCGCTGACGGTGAGGATCTTCATGCCGATGCTGAGGGAGGCGCGGATGGGATTGAGGTTCACGTCGAAGGCGGACTCGTTCACGGACAGCTCCGTCAACCGCACCGGCATGACCCGCTTGCTCCCCCAGGTGAACAGCGTCAGCGGCATCTCGATCGGGCTGATCTCGATGGCACCCTTCTGCGACAGCCGGCTGGCGGCACGCAGCTGCGCGGTGGTCGGCTGTACGAGCATCTCCAGCGTGGCGAGCTGAGGATGAATCCCGTCGGGCGCCGCGACCTCGAACTGATCCGTCGCGTCAATCTCGGCGGTGAACTTCCAGGTCTCCTGCGCGGGGCCCTTGAGCCGCAGCGCCTCGTTCCGGTCCCCACTCCCGGTGCCGCCGCCTCCCGCGTCCCCACTGTCACCGGCCGACTGGGGGCTCACGCTGCGTTCGAGGGTGTCCGGGTTGAACTGCAGCACGATGATGCGCTGCGGGGCGCCGGTGTCGGGGTTGACGACGACGATGCCGGAGCGGATGGGTTTGGGGATGTCGGCGTAGCGGGTCACAGTCGCTCCTGGAGGCGGGCCCGCAGGTCCGTGTAGTCGTGGTCGGGGAAGAGGCGCGGGAAGACGTCGAGCATTTCTCCCAGCTCGTCCCCCAGACCCACGAAGTCGTCGTCCGCGAAGGAGACGTCGCAGAACAGGAACTGCCAGCCGAACGTCCCCTTGGTGAGCGTGAGGGCGTCCAGATAACGGCAGTAGTCGAGGGCCATCCGGAAGCCGCCCAGGTTGTAGTGGAAGTCGTGGTACCAGACCTCCGGGGTGGGGGTCTCCGGGTTCAAGCGCAGCGCCGCGAAGGCGCCCGTCCCGCTCACCGGGTGATCGTCCAGCACCCTGAACTCCGCGTACCGCTGCCGTTCGTCCTGGGTCATGAGCTCCGTCGCCGTGGGCGGCGCCTCGGTGGCGACCACGGCGGGCAGGTGCGTAATGCAGAACTCTCCGGAGAGGCTGTTCTCCGAATCTTCCATGCTCCAACTGGCCGAGCACCGGTCGAAACGAACGAAACAGTCCTTGAGCGTGCTGTCCAGGGAGATACCCGTGGACACCGTGATGTCGGCGAATGCCGCGCCGACGTCCTCGCACGCGGGGTCGACGGCTCCGGGCAGGGCGTCGTCCACCTCGAATGCGGACACCTCTCGCAGTTCGCTCATCATCAGCCGCAGTCGTCGTTCGGCGGGGTTCAGGTCGGTCATGGGGTAGCTCCGTTCGTCAGGCGTGGTGCCGTGCCGTGGTCAGTAGGAGATCAGTCCTTCAATGTGCCGTGCGCGGATCTCCGCCTTGACCGTGCTGAACTCGCTCTGCAACGGGCTGCTGGTCGCCTTCAGGTGTTTCTCCAGCCGCGTGGTGAGATCGCCGACGTTTCGGAACCGCCGCTGGCGGGACAGCTTCCTGATCTCCGCGGCCATCTTGGTGGATGCCTTGAAGTATTTCGAGAACATGCGGTCCTCTTCGCTCTGCCGGTTCACTTCGATGAACTTCGGCAACGGAATGTCCTCGGTATAGCGGTGCTTCGGCGCCGTGATCGGCGGCCTTTCCTTCCACGTGTTCCCGGACTTGTAGTGGTAGTTCCACCTGGTCATGACGTTCTCCGGGAAGAACTCGTGCGGATTGCTGCGGAACTTGACCCGGACGGTGTACCAGATCGCCTTCCCCGCCGCCGACCTCGCCGTGTTCGCTTCGTCTTCGACGCCGAAGTGGAATCGTGTGTTGATGTCGCCCGGCGCCGGTACGAGATTCGAGCCGGAGGCCAGGCCGCCCAGCTTGAAGGGCAGAAGGTGCATCTTGACGAAATTGTTCGGCTTCTGAGAAAGGGCTTGGCTCCACCCCACGGGGTTGGGTGGTTTCTTGTTGTGCAAGCCTGCCGGCTGCCCCTTCGGAATGCCCTGTTGCAGGTAGTAGGCCTTGAAGTTCCGTGCCCGTACGTTGTCCACGAACGGCGGGAACACCACGGGAGGAATGTCGTTGTTGTTGTTCGTGTCGCGTTCTTCGAGGAGGCGGGCGAGTTTGACCATCGCCGCCTGGAGCCGCTTGTACTGCCAGGACCGGATGTTGGTGGGGATCGGACGGCTGCCGTAGTTCGCGGTCGTGTAGCGGGGCGACATGCTGTTCTGCATTCCGTCGACGTTCTGAGCCAGCGCGTCCGCCTTGTTGACGGCGGTCGTCTGGGCGTTCTTCTCGGTACCTGCGGGCATCGTCGCGATGTCCGACTGCCAGTCGGCGAAGAACGCGCTCATCGCCTGCTGCACACTGCGCACCACGAGGTCGGCGCTCTGCGTACGGCCGTTGAACAGCAAGGTGTGCACCTCGCCATTGGTCATACGGAACCGCACCCGGGGAAGCGGCGGCGCCTGCTGCTGCCTGGTCTCCTCCCGCCGCCTGTCGTTGTCACGGCGCCGGTTACCGTCCCTGTCACGCGTGCGGTCCCGGTCGCGTCGGCGCCGCCACTGGTCTCGCAGCCGGCGCAGCCGGTCGTTCAGACGGTTGCCGAGCCGGCGGCGGGCCTTCCCGTAGAGCTTGCGCGCCGCCCGGCGGGCGCGGTTGACGGCCGCCTTGACCGTCTGGCGGGCGCGCCGGAGCGGGCTGCGGCGAGGCCGGTCACCGGACTGACGGTCCCGGTCCCGCGAGCGGAGGTCGGGCGTGCTGTCGGTGTCCCGGCGGCGCTCGTCGGGGCGTCGCCTGTCGTCCGTACGGCGGTCATCGGGGCGCGTGTCGCGGGCGTCACGGTCACGGCCGTCCCTCCGGTCGGCGCCGGGACGGTGCCGGTCGCGGAGCGTGACCCGGGCCGGGCCGCGGCGGTCGGCCCCGCGGCCGCGCTCGTCCCTGTCGCCGTCACGCATCCTGCGCTCGGCGTCCCGTGCTCGGCGCCTGGCCGCGTTCACATCGCGGCCATCCTCGCGACGTTCGTCGTCGTCGCGGCGCTTCTTCGGGCGGGTGGTGTGGGCAGGGCGAGGCTTCTTCTCCGGAGTGGAGCGCTTTCCGGGGCGGGGCTTCGACGGTGGGCGGGAGGTCTTGTCCCGGGACGGCTTGCGCGGCGCCGACGGGCGGTCAGTCGGCCTGTCGTCCGTGCGGTCCGCCGGGCGGTCCGGAGCCGGGGTTCGGTCCTCGGTCGGTGCCGGGTTCTCGTCCTTGGGCTTGGTGGGGGCGCTCGGCGGGGCCGGGGCATCGGACGGGCCCGGCTTGTTCTCCTTGCGGAGGTTCTTGAGCATGTCGCCGAGTCGTTCGGCCACCTTGCCCATGAAGCGGCTGACGCCCTCGATGAGGAACTCGTAGATCAGTTCCAGCAGGGCCACGACACCCGCGGCGACCGCCTTCGCGAAGGGCAGGGCGCCGTTGCCGCTCTTGACCGACTTCAGGAAGTCCATGAACAGGCCGAAGGCAGCCAGGATTTCACTCAGCGCTCCCCACGCGATCTGGAGGGCGTCGATGATGGCCGCGACCCAGCCCGCGCCGGGGATGAGCTTGGCGACGACCTTCTCCACGACCAGCACGCCGATGATGACGGGCAGTTGGGGCACTGCCTCGTCCCAGGCCATCTGTGCCATCTGCTCGACGGTGACTCCGCCGGAGATCAGCTCCTGGAAGTCCTCCATCGGGATGCCGATGATTTCCTGGACCTTCTGGTTGAACCAGGCCTTGACGGCAGCCTTGGTCTCCTCGAAGAGGTGTTCCTTGGCGCCCGTCTCCGCGGCGGCACCGGCCTTGCTGATCCAGTCGCCCGGGTCGGAGACGATGTCGTTGAAGATGGCCGCCCACTCGCCGAGCGCGGCGACCGCGGCGGCACCGAACTCCAGCGCGCCGACGGTGGCCGTCTCGGCGATGTCGACCGCTGCCAGCAGGCCGCCTTCCAGTACGTCGAGGCCCGCCAGGAGCGCGCCGCACAGGCCGTCGAGGAGCTTTCCGGCGACCTCCTTCAGCGCGTCGGCCGCCTCGTTGACCTTCTGCACGGCCCAGTCGCGCGCGCCGTCGATGGTGTTGCGCCACTTGTCGCGCATCGCCGGGTAGTCGGCGAGAAGGTCGTCGCCGAGGGCGATCAGCGCGTCGGCGAAGGTGTTGATCTGGTCGATGACCCAGTTGCGGGCGTCGTCGATGAGCTTGAAGACCTGCTGCTTGAACTTGTCGATGAGGTCGGTGACGACCTGACGGGCCTTCTCGAAGACGCTCTTGATGGCGTTCTTGAGCTTCTCGAAGAACTCCTTCAGCTTCTCGATGGCCTCTTCGAGCCAGTTGTCGGCGTCGTCCTTGCCGTCCTCCTGTTTCTTCTCCGCCTCCTTCTCGGCGTTGGTCTGCTCGTCGTCGATCTTCTTGTTGTCGTCCTCGGTCCGCTTGTCGACGTCCTTGTCGGTGTCCTCCTCCTTCTTCTTGATGTCGTCGCGGACCTTGTCGTACTTCTTGCCCTTCTTGTCGTCGATCTCCGAGACCTTGTCGTCCTGTTCCTTGCGCCACTGGTCTCGTGAATCGGCGATGTCGGAACGGCCCTTGTCGCGGGCGTCCGACTGCTTCTTGCCGCTGGCGGAGACCTCCTTCTGGAGGTCCCGGTCGTGCTGCTTGCGGTCGTCGGCGGCCTTCTTGTCCTTGGTCTGCCGCTCCTCGCCCATCTTCTGGCGGCCCTGGGAGAAGCCCGCCTGGATCTGCGGGCCCCGGTCGTGCTCGGCGACCGCGGAGGCCGACTCGATCGGCACACCGCCGCCGGACACCGACCGTGCGCCGCCGGCCTTCGCGGTCTTCTTCCCCCCGGCCACCTTGCCGGTCAGGGTCTCCTTGGGCACGTCGGGATAGATCTGGTCCTCGCCCATCGGGCGGGCCGCGTCGTCACGTCCCGACTGGTGCAGTTCGTCCTTCCGCTCGTCGAGCTTCCGGCCCTGCTCGTCAGTGCGCTGCGGGTCCGAGTCGTTCTCCAGCGGAAGCCTCGGGGCGTCGCCCACGCGGGCGTTCTTCAGCCCCTCGTCCTTGGTCGGCAGCCCCAGGATGGAGTCGATCAGGTCGTCGAGTGGAAGGATCTCCTTCAGCAGCTTGCCGAACAGCTGGGCGCCGATGGTGACGGCGATGTCCCACCAGCTCGGCTCCGGCACGTTCGCGCCCGGAACCTCGCCTTCCGGTTTCTGTTCGCCGCTGATCTCGGGTGTCTTGCCCTGAGCCGCGTCCGTGCGCGCGACCTTGGCGTTCGTGTACGTGCCCGGGGCCGCCGCCCGCGGGCCGCCAGGGACCGTGCGCGGGGAGCCGGAGGGCCGCTGCATCTGAGGCGGCGCCTTGCGCAGGGTGGTGCGCTCCTTGTCGACCGAGCGGCCGACCGCGCTGTCGACGCCCTTGAGCGTCTCCAGGGCCTGGTGCGGCTTGAGCCCCGCGGCCGTCGACAGTCCGGACTCAGGGGTGGCGTTGGAGACGTCCGGGGGCGGGGCCTGCTTCTTGGCCTTGGGGTTCGCCTTGGAGCCGCCGGATGCGGAGGGGCGGCCGCCGGAGCGGACGGGTGCCGAGGCCGGGGACTTGCGGCCGCCGCCTCCGCCGCCGCCCCGGCGCGACGCGGTCTTCGCGGCCTTTCGTGCCGCCTGGCGCTTGCTGCCCGCCGGGCGGGAGCGCGAGCCCGTGGAACCGCCCGATGCTCCGCCGGATCCCGGGGACTCGGCGGCTTTGGGGGTGTTGGTCTTCGCTTCCGGTCCTGCGGCCATGGGCGAAGGCCCGTTGCCCGGTGCCAGTTTGGGCGCGCTCGCGGGTCCCGGGGTGGAGACCTTGTCCGGGCCGCTCTCCGGGCCGGGAGTGGTGGCCGGACCCTTGCCTTCGGTAGCCCCCTGGCCGCCGCCGGGTGACGTTTCGGGTGCGGGAGCCGTCTCCCCCTGGTCCCCAGCGGTCTCACGCTGACCGTTCGCCGAGCCGGCCTCGGGCTTGTCGGCCTGCTTGTCCTTGCCCTTCTCGACCCCGGAGTCGGCCTCCTTGCCGCCACTGCGGTCGGGAGCTCCTGCTTCCGGCTTCTTGGCGCTCTGAGCCTGGCTCTCGCCGCCGCCCTTCTCAGCGCCGGTGCCCGAGGCCGAACCGGGGCCCTGCGCACGGGCGTCCTCGCCCGCCTTGGCCAACTGGTCCGGCGCGGCGGTCTCCCCCGGCCCCGCGGCCGCCCCGCTCGCAGCGGCGTCCGAGGCCCTGGCCTCCTCGTCGCGCCGCGCGGCCTCGGCGTCCTCCTTGCGTTCGTCCGACTGCTCCCGGTCCCGGTCCGCCCCGGCGGCGTCCGCCGTCGAGGCCGCACCGGGAGACGCCGTACCGAGGCCACCACCGATTCCGGAGTGATCGGTCTGCTGCCCGGAGTCCGGCCCGAAGGTGACAGTGTCCGGGACGTCGTCATCCGCCGCCGTCTCCGCGGACGACGGAGCGTCCTGAGCGGTCCCGGACCGCTCGTCCTGCTGCGCCCCGTCCGACACCGAGGCGACGTCCGTGGACGGCAGCGGGGGCCGTGGAGCCGTGCCCTTCTCCCGTTCCTCGACGAGGCTCGCGTTCTTCGCCGCGTCGGTGAGCCCGAGGAGGTCGGCCTCCGAGGGGGGCGCCTCCCCGCCGCCCGGCGCCTCGTCCGTCCGAGCGTCCTCGTCAGCTTCGTCCTGCTCGGACTCATGAACGAGCCCCAACGGCTCGTCGTCCGCGTCCTGTTCGTTCTCCGGGTCGCCCACCGCACGGGCCGTTCCGGTGTCCCCGCCGGTCCGGGACTTCTCGCCGGGCTCGGCGCCGCTGCGGTCTACGGTGCCCGGGGCAGGGGCCTGGCGGCGGGTCGCCTCGGACGCGCCCTCGTCCTCGCGCCGCGACTGCTCCCCGGCCTGCTTCTCGGGCTCCTGGGCGGCCTCGTCCTCGGGTCCGCCCTGGTCCTCCTCGGCTTCGCGCTCGTCCTGCTTGTCCTGGTCCTGCTGGTCGCGTTCGGTGTCCGAGGCGTCCTTGCGTTCGTCGGCGGCGTCTTTCTCGGCATCCCGGCCGGAGGCGTCCTTGTCCTCCTGCTGGTCCTGCGAACGCTCCCGCTCGTCCTCGGAGCCCTCCTGCTGCCGCCCGGCCGAGCCCGCCCCGCCCTGGGCGTTCTCCTGGTCGGCGTCGCCGGAGGCGGATCCTCCGTCCTGGTTCTCGGCGTCCTCTTCCTGTTCGCCACCGGGACCGGACCGGCCGTCCTGCGGTTTCCCGCCGGGCTTGCCGGGCTCGTTCGGCCGTAGGTCCTGTCCGGGGGCGGGATCGGCCTCGGAGTCCTCGCGGGCGCGCTCCTCCTCGATCTCCTCCGCCGCACCGGGGACAGCCAGCGGAGCCGCCGCGGCATCCATCGGCAGCGGCCCTGCCCGTTCCGTCTCCTCCACGCCCTCCAGCAGCCGGTCGACGACGGGCCCGGGCAGCCGCAGTTCCAGCCGGTCCAGGACGCTGTCCTGCACCTCGGGTGCCATACGGGCCAGTTGGATGCGGACCCGGCCCGACCGGTCCTCCGGGTCGCCGCGCAGGGAACGCAGGAGGCCGTTGGCGAGGCGGTCGACGAGGGTCGCGGGGTCCAGTTGCTCCGTGCGGCGGCGATCGGCGTCGACGGTGGCGTAGCGGAGCCAGCCGGGGGTGGCCTGTGCCTGGTCGAGGTCCGAGGCCGCGTCCGGGCCTTGTTCCGGGTCCCGGACCAGCTCCTGCGCGGCCGACTCGGCCTCCCGCTCGATCGCCTGCTGCGGCAGGCTCACCGCGCCCAGGTCGCGGCCCGCGCGCAGCGTGCCGAGGCCGTGCGGGTTCTGGACGGTGTGCAGGAGTTCGTGGGCGAGCAGGCGGCGGCCCTCGTCCGTGCCCGGCCGGTACGCCCCCTCGCCGAAGAAGATGTCCTGGCCGACGGCGACCGCGTCCGCGCCGAGCAGGTCCGCCAGCTGACCGGCGTCCCGTCCGGTGTGCAGGCGTACGCGGCTCAGGTCGTGCCCGAGGCGCTCCTCCAGCTCCCTTCGTACGCCAAGGTCGAGGGGCTGACCGGCGCCGCTGACGATGTCCTTCGGCTCGGGGGCACGAGACTTGGCCACACGCTCCTTGCGCTTGCGGCGGCGCTGCTCGGCGGACTGCTCGGAACGGCTGTCCTGGGCCGGGGAGTTGCTCATGACGTCACCTCCCCGCGACCGCACAGGCCTTCGTGGACCGCGCGGGCCAGTTCCTGCCCGAGGCGGCGTGCGGACAGACCGGCGGGCAGCGGTGGCAGGCCCGACAGGACATCGGCCGTCCAGGGGCCGTCGGCGGGCACGCCGCGCTCGCGGACCAGCCGGGTCAGCTCGTCCTCGAAGGCTGCCGAGACCCGGTCGGGGTCCGCGCGGAAGCCGTCGAGGACCAGCTCGCCTATCTCGACGCGGATCTCGCGCGGCGCCCGCGTCGCACCGGTCTGCGTCACACCCGCCGGCTGGGTCACACCCGTCCGTGTCACACCCATCCGCGGACCTCCGTCGGCGTCAAGGAGCGTTCCAGCTTGAGGTATTCGGTTCGCGCTCCCGCGAGCATGTGCCGCATCTGGAGCGCCTCGCCCTCCTCGGCTGCGAGGAACGCCCCGGACAGGGCGATGTTGCGGATCGAGCCGCCCGCCACGGTCAGCTGCGCGAGCAGCTGCGGGTCGATGTCCTTCACCGGCGCTTGCGGCGGCAGCACGCGGCGCCAGATCTCGGCGCGTTCGTGCTCGGCCGGGAAGGGGAAGTCGACGACGAAGCGGATGCGCCGCAGGAAGGCGTTGTCCAGGGCCTTCTTCATGTTGGTGGTGAGGATGGCGAGGCCGCGGTAGGCCTCCATCCGCATCAGCAGGTAGCTGACCTCGAGGTTGGCGTACCGGTCGTGGCTGTCCTTGACCTCGCTGCGCTTGCCGAACAGGGCGTCGGCCTCGTCGAAGAGAAGGAGCGCGCCCCCGCGTTCGGCGGCGTCGAAGACGCGGCGGAGGTTCTTCTCGGTCTCGCCGATGTACTTGCTGACGACCTGCGAGAGGTCGATGACGAACAGGTCGAGGCCGAGTTCCTTCGCCATCACCTCGGCGGCCAGGGTCTTACCGGTGCCGGAGCCGCCCGCGAAGAGCGCGGTGACGCCCAGGCCACGGCGCAGGGTCGCCGCGAAGCCCCACTCCTGGTGGACCATGGCGCGCTGGCGCACATGCGCGACGATCTCCCGCAGCACGCCGGTCTGCCGCTCGTGCAGCACGAGGTCGCTCCAGCCGGCCTGCGGTTCGATACGGCGGCCGAGTTCGTCCATGCCGACCCGGGCCTCGTCCATACCAGCCCGCCAGGCCAGGCCGGCGGCGTCGAGCTCGTCCTCGTGGGGCAGTTCACGGCGTACGGTGGCGGCGGCGGACCGTACGACGTGCGGCGGCAGCTTGAACTGGGCGATCAGGGACCGCAGTTCGGTCTGCTCCAGGTCGGCCACGTCTTCGAACGCGTCTGTCCACAGGGCCAGTTGCTCCTCGTCGTCCAGGTGCGGCACGCTCACCCGGGTACCGTGCGGGCGGTCCGTGCGGCGGGGGTCGGCGCTCGACACGACGACGGGTACGGCGGCTCCCGCCAGGAACGCCTCCGTGGCCGCCTGCTGATCCCGGTCCGGCTCGCCGAACTCCAGGAGCAGCGCGGCGGGCAGCAGGATCGCCTCGCGCTGCCACAGCCGGGCGAACCGATCGCGCTCGGCGGGGTCGACGGGGATGTCCTCGGCACTCAGCGCGTACAGCCCGAGCCCGGCACGCGCCGCGGCCGCTGCGGCGATGTCGGCACGGCTGCGCAGGTCGCCGCCGACCAGTTCGACGAGCAACGGCGCGTCGGGGCGGGCGCCGTCCGTCCAGCCGGCCGCGACCCCGCTCGCGGCGAGGTCGTACGACGGCGGCAGCCGGTCGGGCACCGGCGTGCGGCGCAGCTGACCGTGCAGCCGGTCGTCCAGGTAGGGCGAGCCGAGCAGGAAGTGCAGGATGCGTTCGTCGAGCCGGAGCCGGGAGGTCGTCAGCCGCGACGTGTCGTCCAGCTCCACGATCCGCCAGCGACGCAGCGGCGAAACGGGCGGCAGCGCGCTCCAGTGCGGTTCGTCGAGGGCGGCCAGGGCGAGCGAGAACGTCGGGTACGCCCGCTCCGGATCCCCACTCGCGGCGGCACAGCGGGCGCCGGTCGTCGGCTCCAGCTCCTGCGCGGCGGCGAGCAGCACGAGGTCACGCTCGAAGACGGTGAGCCCGAAGCAGGTGACCAGGGCGTCGAGGGGGACGATACCGGGGCCGTCGGCGGCGGCCTCAGGGACCTGCCCGGCGCCGGGCGATGTACCGACGCGGTCCCGCGCGGTGGGGCCGTCGGGGTCCCGCGAGGCGCGCTGCGCTGCTGTGCCGCCAGAACCTGTACCCGTGGCGCGACCCACACCCGGACCGCCGGAGTCCTGCCCCGAGCCGCGACCCGAGGCCGTGCCACCGAGCTCCTCTCCCACGGCCCGACCCGCATGAGCGTCGACGCGGGCCAGGACACGCCGGATCTCGGCCGTCAGCGTCGTGCCGGCGTCCAGCGCGGCGGCAGCCGTCGCCCCCGCCTCGGCCGTGCCGTGCGCTCCCATGTCCTCACCTGCCCCCGTCGCTCCCATGTGCCTCAGTTCTCCGTGTCCTCGTCGCCGTCCGTGTTCTCCGTCGCCGGCCGGGTCTGCGGGGACTTGGCCGACTTGGTGGCCGTCTTCTTCGCGGCCCTGGCCGGCTGCGCCGGCTTGCGGCCCCGGGCCGCCCTCGCGGGCGCCTTCGCCGCTGTCCTGGCGACGGCCTTCGTAGGCACGCCGGAAGACTCCGCGGCCCCCTTCGGGGAAGAGTCCGCACCGTCCTGCGAGGGCGTCCCGCCGCCCGTGTCCGGAACAGCACCGGGCCGCTCCCCCACGGTCGGCGGCTCCGGAGCGCCCTGCGCCCCGAACGGCAGCACCCGCACCTCCGGCCGCTCCACCGGCTTCGCCGGTACCGGTGTCTCGCGCCCGTCGATGAGGACCAGTACGGCCTGGTAGACGACCGACAGCGTGTACGGCGTCTGGTGGAGCATCCCCCACAGCTTGGACGTCTCGTCGACGTCCATCACCGTCGGCGTGAACCGCACCCGCTGCACCGCCTCGGCCAGGTCGCTCCCGCTCAAGTGCGGTCGCTGACCGGCGAGTTCAATGATGTCCCGGGGCAGTACGGGTATCTCGTGCAGGGTGCGCACGACCGAGCCGATCAGTCGCTGCCCGACCAGTTCCGCCTCCTCGCCGTACGCGCTGATCAGGTAGTGCAGGTCGAGCGCGGCGGCCGGCCGCCGGACCAGCGTCCCGTCGGACGCCCGGGCCGGCAGGTCGTTGTTGCGCTGCGAGGTGTTGGGCGTGACCTGGTACAGGAACACGGTGATGGTCGGCTCGAGAGGCGGGTCGGCCGGCGGCTTGCGCGGCTCGACCTTCACCGCGATGTCGATGTCCGGCGGAAGGTTGGCCTCGATCAGCAGGGCGAGGGCCTGGGTGACGTGGGCGAGGGCAAGTGCGTTGCTCATGGCGTCGGTTCCTCGGTCCCTCTCCTCGTACTGGTCCTTCTCGTCGTACGGCTGCCGTGCCGTCGCGGCTCACTCACTCGCGCCCCCTGGCCAGATAGTCCGCCAGGCTGACCGTGGCCCGGGGGCGCTCCGTGTCCCGTGGCCGGGGCCTGTCGCCACCGCCCTGCGGCGCCCCGCCCGCGGTGACCTCCAGCCGCCCGATCTGCACCTGCACCACCTGCTCGGCCGGGCGCCCCGCACGGCGGGCCGCGGCCTGCCGGACAGCGTCCCGTGCGGCCGCCGTGTCCGCCGCGCTGGGGAGCAGCGGGGCGGACACGGCGGCGGGGGAAGCGGTGTCCGCACCAGGGGGGGTCGGCACGGACACCGCGTTCGTGGGGGCCGCCCGCTCGGTACGGCCCCGGCCCGCCGCGCGGCGCGCGGTGTCGGGGGCCGGCCGCAGCACGGGGCCCGTGGGTGTGACGGGACGCAGCAGCGGCCCTTCGGACTCGGCCGGCCGGGCCGGACGAACTGCGGGCTCGTCGGGTGCGGGGACGGGCTCGGTCCGTACGACGGTCCGCTCCCTTTCCGTACGGACGACCTCGCGGGCCGCAGGGCGCGTCCCGTCCGGCCGGGCGACAGGGGCCGGGGCGGCGACGGGCCACAGCGGCCCGGTACCGTCCGGGTCCGGTGCGGCGGCCCGTACCGCCTCGACGCGTTCGAACGGACCGGCCAGCCGCGGCCGTACGCGCACAACGCCTGAGCGCTGCGCGGCGGGCGCCGCGTGCCGGGCGAGCAGCCGGTCGAGGAAGTCGGGCTCCGGCCGCCCTTCCGAGGTGGAGTCAGACATCCGCACACAGCTCCAGGTAGTAACGGCGCCGCATCGGGCTGAGCGCCAGGATCTCCGGCTCGCTCCAGCCGTACGCGGTGGCGAGCAGATGGACGTCGAGCAGAAGGTCCCGGGCCCAGGCGTCCAGTTCGGTCCACAGGTAGGAGGCGATGTCCAGCTCGGCCCGGGTGGGCTCCCCGCATTCGGGGCAGGCGATGGTGAGCGTGACGTCGGCCCCCGGATCAGCGGCCTGGGCCGCCTCGGCGATCCGCCGCTGTACGGCGACGGGCAGCGTGTCCGCGGACACGGGCTGCCCGTCGCGTACGGCGGTGACGAGGCAGCGGGCCAGCAGGGCCCGCCGCGGGTCGGCGTCCCGGGCCGCCGCCGTCAGGTCGGCGACGCCGGGCACCCGGAACTCGACCTCCCAGCCGTCCTCGGCGACCCGCACCAGCGGATCGCCGCGGTCGGCCAGG
The DNA here is from genome assembly GCF_036014075.1 of Streptomyces violaceus. Taxonomy (NCBI): domain Bacteria; kingdom Bacillati; phylum Actinomycetota; class Actinomycetes; order Kitasatosporales; family Streptomycetaceae; genus Streptomyces; species Streptomyces violaceus. The sequence continues at coordinate 7,954,253 of NZ_CP107911.1, read as the reverse complement.
GTGCGGCCGAACTCCCCGGCGTCCAGCTCGAACTCCATGTCCGCGCCGCACGCCGCGCACTCCAGACGCACCTGCATGCGCTCGCCGAACAGGGCCCGGCGCAGGGCGAACAGGTCCGCCTCGCGCTCCCCCACCGGCAACGCCAGCAGGGCCTGCCGGTCGCCGCCCAGATCGGGCCGGGCGGCCCCGTGCAGCAACAGGGAACGCCCGGCCGACGCCTGGGCCACCCCGCTCTCCCAGGTGGCCAGGAACTCGGCCGCCTGTGCGATGGCCATGCCTCCCCCAACACGTGCCCCATAGGGACGCGGGGGACTGCGCGACCAGCCCCCGCGAACCCGCAGACGAACAACGACCCCACCGCGGCGCTTCCCAGCGGAGCGCCTACGCCGGATTAAGGAACGACGGCTCCTCCGGCTCGGGCACCTCGTAGTCCCGCTCCCAGCCCTCGCACTCGAGCTTCAGCGACTGGATGGCCACCGCGTTGGCGTTGGCGTCCAGTTCGCCGAGGACCTGGTACTCGCTGGGCCAGGTCCGGTACAGCTTGTGCGAGACGGCGACCTGGCCGGCCTCGTTGAGGACCTGGATCACGATGTCCTTGCGGAAGTCCGCGAGGGACACCTCCGAGCCGAGGCCCGCGCCAACCTGCCAGACCTTGTTGGCCCAGCGGTCGAACTCGGGGTCGTGCGTGACACCGCGCTCCAGGGTGATGCCCTCGAACTCGGAGCGGCCCGGCGACTTGCGCGGGGACGAGGGGTCGCCGCCGTGGCGGTGTTTGACGACCTCGGTGGTCCGCTTGAGCGGACTGATCTTGCTGATGCCCGCGACCGTCCGACCGTCCCACAGGACCAGGAACTTGAAGTTCTTGTACGGGTCGAAACGATGGGCGTTGACCGTGAACTCTGCCATCGAAATGTCCTCAGGGATTCCTTGGAGCGTTCCTTAGAGCGCGAACTGGCCGGACGTCTGCTGGATCTTGACGATCACGAACTCGGCCGGGCGGACCGGCGCGATGCCGACCAGGACGTTGACGATGCCGTTCTCGATGTCCTCGTCGGTCGTGGTGTCGCCGTCGCACTTGACGAAGTAGGCCTCGCGCGGCGTGCCGCCCTTGAAGGCGCCCTGGCGGAAGAGCGTGTGCAGGTAGGAGGAGGCGCTGAGGCGGATCTGCTGCCACAGGTTCTCGTCGTTGGGCTCGAACACCACCCACTGCAGGCCCCGCTGGAGGCTCTCCTCGACGTGCAGCGCGAGCCGCCGGACGGGGACGTACTTCCACTCGCTGTCGAGGGCGTCGGAGCCCTCCAGCGTGCGGGCGCCCCAGACCACCGGGCCGGTGACCGGGAAGGTGCGCAGGCAGTTGACACCGAGCGGGTTGAGCAGGCCGGTCTCGCGGTCGGTGAGGCTGACCGTGAGCGAGTGCACGCCCGCGAGCCGCGCCTCGGTGCCGGCCGGGGCCTTCCACACGCCGCGCTCGGAGTCCGTACGGGCGATGACGCCCGCGACCGCGCCGGACGGCGGGAAGGAACGCAGCCGGCCCGTGAGCGGGTCGGTGAGCTGGAGGTGCGGGAAGTACAGGCCCGCGTGGTTGCCGCGCACGGCGTCGAACGCGGCGAGCCCGGCGCGGGCGGTGTCCACGCTGACCCAGGTGCTCGGCGCGTCGACCAGCAGGAAGATCCGCCGCTCCTGGCACAGCCGCTGGGCGGCCGAGACGACGGTGACGGCGTCCTCCGCCTTCTCGTACGCCGCGAGTTCGGGCAGCACGAGCAGGTTGACGTCGGCGACACCGCGCAGCGCCTGGATGCCGGACTTGTCGGCCTCGGAGCCGATGAGGTCGCGCGGGCCGGGCGCCTCGCCGTCCTCGCCGCCCTCCAGCGGGAAGACGGGCGGGTTGACGGAGGCCTCGAGGCCGAGGTCGTTGGCGCACTCGCCGAGGAAGCGGACGACGTCCTCGGGGTCGGTGGAGCCCGCGACGACCTGGACGCGCCGGCCGAAGGCGGTGACCTCGGCACCGGCGAAGGCGTGCTTGCCGGGCGCGTCGGGCAGGGCGCGCAGCTTGCGCTCCAGCAGCAGCGCCAGCTCGGCGACGGAGCTCGGGGCCTCGCCGTCGCAGTCGGGGTCGTAGAGCGTGAACTCCCGCTCGACGTCGCCGATCTTGACGGTGAGGTCCACGGCCAGGTCGGGCAGCTCGTGCCCGAACGGCTTGGAGACGGTGCCGGACGGGTCGGGCCTGCCCTCGCCGACGACCTCGACGCGGATCAGCCGGGAGCCGGCGTTGACGACGGTCTGCACGTACCGGCCGTTGGACGGGTCGGCGGACAGACCGGTGAAGCTCTCGCGGGCCTCGCCCTTGGCGTCGTGGACGTGCAGGTTGAAGGTCTCGTCGGGGCAGGGCGTGTCGTAGTCGACGGCGACGCGCAGGCCGTTGCCCCACACGCCGGGTTCCTTGGCGTGCACCTTGAGGACGTCGCACTCGCTGTGGCCCTCGGTGGACTCCAGCGTGGCGCAGGCGGCCTGGCCGCTGCCGGCCTTGGCGACCCGGACGATCACGGCGACGGTGCCGCCGTTGCCGAAGAACTGGTGAACGGCGTAGCCGACGGCGCTCTGCGCGCTCAATCCCCCGAAACGGCGCTCGAACTCCGTGAAGCTGGTGACGCGCACCGGCTCGTTCAGCGGACCGCGGCGGGTGTGGCCCACGAAGGCGGTCACCGAAGTGGTCAGGGTCGAGATGGTGCGGGTGCTGCTGGGAAGCTCTTCGACGTAGACGCCGGGATACGTCGGCTTGGCGGCGCTCACTGCACTCATCGGCATTCCCCCTCCTATCCCTGTCTCGGGCACCGGATGAAGGCACCAAGAGATGGTGAGGGAGAGACGTTCCGGTCGTGCGCGAGGAACTGCCCCCCGAGTGTCGGCGGTGGGCACGCGCACCTCATCAGTTCCCCCGTCAGTACCCGCGCGATTCGGTCGCACAGGTCAAGCAGCGCGCTTGTGACTCCTGATGCTCAAGTGCTCAACCCACCTTGGTGCGTTCGAAGTTGACCGAACAAGACAGGTTCTGGCCAGCAGGGTAGAAGGTTTTGTGAAGGCGAACTTCCCTGATCCGCACATCCTGCCCGCGCGCCCTCGTGGACTGGTCCACACCTCGTGCACAGCGGGTGTGGACGCGAAGGGCGAACACGCCTGGCAGACCCCGCATTTCCGGCGACGGCGGTCCATCAGCCCCGCGCGCTCCCCGAGTTCTCCCCGAGTCGTTCATCGGCCAGTGGCCGGTTTCATATGGGCGGCATGGACGCGCACGGAGTTGACTGCGGCCTTACGTGATGCGTCTTCGAGTGCCCTCTTTCGACCGGGACATGCACGACCCAAACGCCAGGCCGCGCCACCCCTTCCGGCGCCTAGAAATATCTACGAGCATGGCTGGGGCCGGACCGGCACCGCGGATCTCCCGGATCCCCGCGGGCCACCGGCCCGTGTCCCGCGTGCGTCTTCGGGGGCGCGCCGACTGTGCCTGGGGTGGCCATGCAGAGCGTCATGTGGAAGCAAGCCGTCGAGTGGCTCGCCGCAGCCGCCACGGACCCCCAGGAGTGCAAGCGGGAGTGGGACTACGGCACGGGCACGGTTCTCGTGGAGGCCGGGCGGTACTGGGACGTGCTGAGCGTTCCCGACCGGCTCGGCCTGCTCGCCCTGGACTACCTGTGGCGCGACCCGCTGAAGGTGCCCGGCCCCACCCTGGTGGACTGCATGGCGCGCAGAGTGGGCTTCTTCCTGCCGCCCGACCCTGTCAGTGAGTGGGTCGGGTTCGGTGTCCGGCACGTCGGCCGTGGTTCCTGGGTCGCGGTACCCCCGCCGCACCGGCCCGCCGGCCGTCTGGAGTGGCTCGTCCCGCCGGACGGCACCGGCGCCCTGCACTCCCCCGGCACACTCGAGTCGGCCCTGCGCGAGGCGACGGGCACCCTCGCGGTACTGGCACCGGTCAGCGCGGAGCCGGTGGCACTTGACGGCTGGTGAGACGGACGCCGGCAGGACCGGCCGGGGTTGCCGGGGTCCGCTCGGCGACCGGGCCCGCAGGCCGACCAGGGGTCGGATGTACTGCGGGAGGCGCGACCGGGCCTGTGCGCCGTCCCGGGGTCGGATGTACAGCGGGAGGCACGACCGGGCCTGTGCGCCGCCCCGGGGTCGGATGTACAGCGGGAGGCACGACCGGGCCTGTGTGCCGCCCCGGGGTCGGATGTACAGCGGGAGGCACGACCGGGCCTGTGCGCCGACCGGGGGTCGGGGGAACCCCGGCAGAGCCGACCGGGCCCGTGTGGCGGCCGGCGGCCGGTTGCGCGGAGGAGGGGGCGACCGGGCCCAGGTGCGGGCCGGTGTTCCAGGCGGGGACGGCGGTCCAGGTCTCGCTCTCGGTCGGCGCGGCGAAGGAGACCCACTGGCCGTCACGGTGCTCCGGGACGGTGTGGCCCCTCGCCTCCCATTCGGCGACCAGGGCCGCGTAGATCGGCGGATGGCCCGAGTATCCGCTGGTGAGTTCGGCGTACGGCCGGGGCGCGGCGTCGTTCCCGAGCAGGCGCCGCGCCGTCGCAGTGCTGTCCATGCCAGGGCAACGCGACGCCGCGCGCCGGTGGTACGCGGTCGGGACCGCGTCCGTCGGGTCGAGTGAACCCGTCACCCGTACGGCGGCACGCGGGGTCCGGACAAACATCCAGTCAGGCGGTCGCCCGTTCAGAGCAGCGTCGCTTCCCGGCCAGTCATCGAGGCCCCCGGACCCCGGTCCGCCGGTTTCCTCGACCGGGGCCCGGCGCATCCGGTAACACTGACCTCACGCCGAGAACCGGTACGACGGCAGGGAGAGGCCATGTCACAGCGCCCTGACCTCCGGCAGCGCAGGGCCGTGCTGGAGCACGAGTGGTCCCACTGGGTACCGCGGCTGAGCGTCCCCGGCACGCGGCCGGGCGGCAGCGCGGCGTTGCGCCACGAGGTGACCGAGTCCTGGGCGCGTTCGCTGGGCAGTGTGGACCCCGGCCGGGACAGCGCCCCGGTCACCGACGGCGGCCCGGTGCACCATCGTTGGACGTCCTCGCCGCTGTACCGGCCGGTCTCCGGCCTCGCCGGCGAACTGCACTGCATCGCCGAGGACGCCGGTTTCGTCACGGCGGTCACCGACGAGTCCGGCACCATCCTGTGGACCTGCGGCGGCCCGACCATGCGCCGCCGGGCCGAGCGGGTCAACTTCGCGCCCGGCGGCCGGTGGGACGAGCAGGCCATGGGCACCAACGCCCTGTCCCTCGCACTGCGTACCGGCCGTCCCAGTTCCGTCTTCTCGGCCGAACACCTGGTGTCGGCCCTGCACGGCTGGGTCTGCTACTGCGCCCCCGTGCACGGCCCAAACGGCCGGGTCCTCGGCGTACTGGACCTGTCCACCACCTGGGACCGCTCGCACCCCCTGGCCATGTCCACCGTGCGGACGCTGGTGTCCACCATCGAGGCCCGCCTCACGACGGAATACGACCGCCCGGGCCAGCTGAGCCGGCTGTCCCGGCTGCGGCTCACCTGCCTGGGCGCCGATCAGGCAGTGCGGGAAGGCCGTCACCTCCCCCTGCGCCCACGCCAGTTGGAGATCCTGACCCTGCTCTCGCTCGAACCCGACGGCTTCTCCCCGGAGCGGCTGCGCGCCGCCCTGTACGGCGACCGGCCGGTCACCGCGTCCACCTTCAAGGCGGAGATCTCCCACCTGCGCCGCGCCCTCGACGGCGGCATCGCCCCCCGCCGCTACGCCCTGACGATCCCGGTGTCCTGCGACGCCGCCGATGTCCTGCGGGCGCTGGAGCAGGGCGACACGGACACCGCTCTGCGCCACTACGGCGGTCCGCTGCTCCCCCGTTCCGAGGCACCCGGCATCGAGGAGTGGCGGACCCGCCTCGAGGTGGCCGTGCGCGAGGCCGTTCTGGCGAGCACCCGCCCGGACCACGCCCTGCGCTACGGCGAACGGGCCCCGTACGACGCGGAGATCCACGAGCACGCGCTGCGTCTGCTCGGCCCGGACGACACCCGCCGCGCCATCGCCGCCGGCCGGCTGACCACGGCCCTGCGCGACTGACGCCTCCGCGCGACGGCCGGTCCGGTGGTCTGGCCGGCGCCAACCTTGCGCCAACCTCCGGGCAGCACAGTGAGGAGCGTCGCGAGGGCGTGGACCATCACTCACCCCTCCCCGCCCTTCACCGAGGAGAGCCGCCATGGTGTACGCGCAGCCAGGAACGGACGGCAGCATCGTCCACTTCGCCCGGCGCTACGACAACTTCATCGGCGGTGACTTCGTCGCCCCGGTCGAGGGCCGCTACTTCGAGAACCCGAGCCCCGTGACCGGCAAGGTCTTCTGTGAGGTGGCCCGCTCCTCCGCCGCCGACGTCGAACTCGCCCTGGACGCCGCGCACCGGGCGGCCGACCGGTGGGGCCGCACGTCCACCGCGGATCGCGCCGGCATCCTCAACAGGATCGCGGACCGCCTGGAAGAACACCTCGAGAAGATCGCGGTCGCTGAGACCTGGGAGAACGGCAAGCCGGTCCGCGAGACCCTGGCCGCCGACATCCCGCTGGCCGTCGACCACTTCCGGTACTTCGCCGGCGTCGTCCGCGCCCAGGAGGGCAGCATCGCGGAGATCGACGCCGATACGGTCGCGTACCACTTCCACGAGCCGCTGGGCGTGGTCGGCCAGATCATCCCGTGGAACTTCCCGATCTTGATGGCCACTTGGAAGCTGGCCCCCGCGCTGGCCGCCGGCAACTGCGTCGTCATCAAGCCGGCCGAGCAGACCCCGGTCAGCCTGCTCTACGTCATCGAACTGATCGCCGACCTGCTCCCGCCGGGCGTGGTCAACGTGGTCAACGGCTTCGGCGTCGAAGCGGGCAAGCCGCTCGCCTCCAGCCCGCGCGTGGCGAAGGTGGCGTTCACCGGGGAGACGACGACGGGACGCCTGATCATGCAGTACGCGAGCGAGAACATCATCCCGGTCACGCTGGAGCTGGGCGGCAAGAGCCCGAACATCTTCCTGCCCGACGTCATGGACGCGGACGACGACTTCCTGGACAAGGCCGTCGAGGGCTTCGTGATGTTCGCCCTCAACCAGGGCGAGGTGTGCACCTGCCCGTCCCGCGCCCTGATCCACTCCTCCATCTACGAGGACTTCATGGCCCGTTGCGTCGCACGCACGCAGGCCATCGTCGGCGGCGACCCGCTGGACCCGGACACCATGATCGGCGCACAGGCGAGCAACGACCAGTACGAGAAGATCCTTTCCTACCTCGACATCGGCAGGAAGGAGGGCGCCGAGGTCGTCACGGGCGGCAACCCCCGCGCGGTCCCCGGCCTCGGGGGCGGCTACTACATCGAGCCGACGATCTTCCGCGGCACCAACGACATGCGGATCTTCCAGGAGGAGATCTTCGGCCCGGTCGTCTCGGTCATGACCTACGACTCCGTCGACGAGGCCCTGAAACTGGCCAACGACACGCTGTACGGCCTGGGCGCCGGCGTCTGGACCCGCGACGGCAACACGGCGTACCGCCTGGGCCGCGAGATCAAGGCCGGCCGGGTATGGACCAACTGCTACCACGCGTACCCGGCACACGCGGCGTTCGGCGGCTACAAGAAGTCCGGGATCGGCCGCGAGACGCACAAGATGATGCTGGATCACTACCAGCAGACGAAGAACCTGTTGGTGTCGTACTCGGCGAAGAAGCTGGGCTTCTTCTAGATCCGGAGAAGGGGTGCCTGACCAGGGCAGGTACCCGTCAGGCGCCCCCTCGGCGCACATCTGTCTTCGAGCAGTAGACCCTTGGTTGGCCTGTGTGCGGGCCCACAGAGTCCGCCTACCCGGCCAACGCAAGGCGGATAGTCCGTCGGGCACGGCGAAGGAGGCGGCCAGGGCACGCAGTCGCTGGGGAGAATTGCTGCGGTGTTGCGGCGTGCTCGTCGGCTTGCGGGGTGTAGGCCAGGCTGCCCAACAGCGGGAGCCTGCCGGCCCGGGCCACTCCATCGGCCAGGTAGGCAACCAGTTGCGGGGGGGTGCGGGACGGCACGACGACGATCCCCACAGGCCGTGCCACCGCCGCTGGCCCAGCCGGCCGGCGAGCGGGCCCAGTCGGCCACCACGGTCACGCCGGCGTTCAGCACGTCGTCCGGGACCGGCCCGTCCGCCGCCTGCGTCGGCAGGATAGGCAGCCGGTTGCCCAAACTGATGTCCGACAACCTGCCCAGCTCACGCCCCGTGACCGCCTGCTGACCCGCGGGAATGCGGCCCTTGAGGTTCATGCCGACCGCAACAAGGTTGGTCGGCCACATCTTGCGGGGCTCGACTTAGGCTCCCGGCCGGTCCAGCTCGCCCGTGGCTGCCACAAGGGCCTCGGGAGAGACGGACGCGCCGAAGCCCCCGGGCACCGGCCAGCTCAGCAAGGATGGCATCGGCGTCAATGCATAGCTCCAGGTTGTCCGTACCTCCATGCAACCCGATGGCAGGGACAGTCGGCCCCCGGCCGCGATCAGCTGGAGGTCGGGGCGGAAGCCACCGCCAGGGTAGGCCCGGCATGGGGGGGCCGCGGCCATCCAGGAGGCGACGGGCGGTTCGGCGTCTGCGGAAACCCCATATCGCCCGTACCCTTCGTGGTGTCTACGGCGCCACATAGCGGGCGCAGAATCACTGGAGGCAACACCCCGTGCTGATTGCTCAGCGTCCATCCCTGACCGAAGAGGTCGTCGACGAGTTCCGCTCCCGGTTCGTGATCGAGCCGCTGGAGCCGGGCTTCGGTTACACCCTCGGCAACTCCCTCCGCCGGACCCTGCTGTCCTCGATTCCGGGTGCGGCGGTCACGTCCATCCGTATCGACGGTGTCCTGCACGAGTTCACCACCGTGCCGGGCGTCAAGGAGGACGTCACCGACCTGATCCTCAACATCAAGCAGCTGGTCGTCTCCTCGGAGCACGACGAGCCGGTCGTGATGTACCTGCGCAAGCAGGGCCCGGGTCTGGTCACCGCCGCCGACATCGCGCCTCCGGCCGGTGTCGAGGTGCACAACCCCGACCTGGTTCTGGCGACCCTGAACGGCAAGGGCAAGCTGGAGATGGAGCTGACGGTCGAGCGTGGCCGTGGCTATGTCTCCGCCGTGCAGAACAAGCAGGTCGGCCAGGAGATCGGCCGGATCCCGGTCGACTCGATCTACTCACCGGTGCTCAAGGTCACGTACAAGGTCGAGGCCACGCGTGTCGAGCAGCGGACCGACTTCGACAAGCTGATCGTCGACGTCGAGACCAAGCAGGCCATGCGTCCGCGTGACGCGATGGCGTCGGCCGGCAAGACCCTGGTCGAGCTGTTCGGTCTGGCCCGTGAGCTCAACATCGACGCCGAGGGCATCGACATGGGCCCGTCCCCGACGGACGCCGCCCTGGCCGCCGATCTGGCGCTGCCGATCGAGGAGCTCGAGCTCACCGTCCGCTCCTACAACTGCCTCAAGCGCGAGGGCGTCCACTCCGTGGGTGAACTCATGGCTCGCTCCGAGGCGGACCTGCTCGACATCCGCAACTTCGGTGCGAAGTCGATCGACGAGGTCAAGGCGAAGCTGGCCGGCATGGGCCTGGGCCTGAAGGACAGCCCGCCCGGATTCGACCCGACCGCCGCCGCGGACGCCTTCGGCGCGAACAACGACACGGACGCCGGCTTCGTGGAGACCGAGCAATACTGAACGCCTGCGCCGCACCGGTCATAGAGGCACTCAGACGCTGAAGCCAAGGGGTGCTGCCTCCGCCGCCACGCCACGTGTGGGGAAACCACTGTGTGCCGCATGGGCTCGGCGATCGCCGCGCAAACGCCCAATCCTGCCACGGCTATGACAGCTGTCTCGGCCAAGGCCGCCGAGATCACCGCCACCGTCGCCCTCGTTCAGCGGAGCCGCGGACGTGGCGGCCTGCGAGGCCGTGTACCGGGCGGGCGAGACCTCCCTCCGCGAGACGGAGTGGAGCCAGGATGACCCTGGCTCCACTCCGTGGTGCGGGCGTGTCACTGGAACTGTGAGAAGAACCTCCAGATCTCTGCTTTGGTCCAGGTGGTGACGCCGCTTTCGCCGGAGGAGCCGTCGACCGGGCCGGGTATGTGGCCTCCGTCGAACGCGGCCCATTGGACCGGGTATCCGGCACGGCAGCCCGAGTAGGTGGTGGTGATGTGCGTTCGGCTGCCCGGAGCGGGCTCGCGCGGGCTTTGGGCAGTGCAGCCGTTGTTGGCGACGAACTTGTCGCGCAGGGACCGTCCTTGCCCGATGCTGAGGACGTTGTCGCTGATGCCGTGGATTCCGAAGTAGGCGATGGGCTGGTTACCGCCGCTGCACCCGCTGATCTGAGCGCCGGAGATGACCGCGACGGCCCTGAAGACGTTCGCCCGGCTACATGCGAGTGCGTAGCTCATACCGCCGCCCCAGCTGAATCCCGTGGCGAAACGCTGTGCCGGGTTGACACAGAGGGCGCCCTCGATTCGCCGGATCATGTCGTCGACGAAGGTGATGTCCTCACCGCCCGAATTGGCCCAGCCGTTGCCGAGGCCCTGGGGGGCGACGAGGATCGCACCGTTGTTCGACTGTTCCTGTTGGCCGTAGTAGGACCAGGCGTTCCCGCTCGTGCCGCCCGAGGCGACGTCGCCGGCGGTTCCGCCCCGCCAGTGGAACGCGAAGATCAGCCGGTAGCGGTGGCTGTTGTCGTAGTTGGCGGGAACCCTGAGGATGAAGCTGCGGCTCTTGCCGCCGCTTTGAATCGTGTGCGTACCGCTCGTCAGAGCCGGGGCGCTGCCGCATCCGCCGCCGCCACCGCCACCGGACGACAGCTTGACCATCTGCCATTGCTGGTTGGCGCCGCCCCAGTCGGAGTACTGGACGACGTTGCCGCCGTCGGCGGTGGAGGCGCCCTGCACCTCCACCGCCTTGCTGCTGGTGCGGTTGATCAGCCGGACGTGGCCCGCGTCGGAGTCGGCCAGGCGGAACTGCTGGTTGGCCCCGTTGTGGTCGGCCCACTGCTGGATCGCGGCACCGTCCGCGGTCGAGGCGCCGGCCACGTCGAGAACCTTGCCCGAATGCCGGGCCTTGAGGCGGTAGAAGCCGCCGCCGGAGTCCACGAACTGCCACTGCTGGTTGGCTGCGTCGTTGCGGGTCCACTGGCCGACCCGCGCGCCGTCGGCGGTGGACGTGCCGGAGACGTCCAGCGCCTTGCCGCTGTTGCGATTGACCAGGACGTACCAGGCATTGGTGTCCACCGTCGCCGCCTCGGCGGGCGCCGGATTCACCGCGGTGAGCATGCCGATCGCGAGGGTCGCCGCCACCACGGCGGCGAGCCGGGACCACCAGCGATGTCTGCGTGGAGGGACGAGAGAAGCCGCACCGTAGGTCTTCATCGATCCACCCTTTCGTCTGTGGCAGGTCCCATCAGGTGCGGGTCCAGCGTTGGTTGCTCCCGTTCGAGCAGGAGTAGAGCTGGATCAGGGTGCCGTTGGCGGTGCCGCTTGCGACGGCGTCGAGACAGAGGCCGGACTGGACGCCGACGATGGATCCGTCGGAGTTGAAACGCCATTTCTGGTTGTCGCCGCCCCAGCAGCTGTAGATCTGGACTTTGGTGCCGTTGCCGGTGCCGGCGGCGTCCAGGCACTTGTTGCCGTAGACCCTGAGCTCGCCCGCGGCGGTGTAGGCCCACTGCTGGTTGGTGCGGCTGTTGCAGTCCCACAGGTTGAGCTGGGTGCCGTCGGTGGTACTGGTGCCGGGCACGTCCAGGCAGCGGCCCGAACCGACGCCCTTGATCGGTCCGCCGTCCGGAGGGGGCGTGGTGGAGCCGCCGTTGAGTGCGTTGAGGACGGCGGTGTAGGCGGGCTTCTTGCTGCCGTTGCCGTTGAACAGCAGCGGCGTGTCCCCCGGTCGCCAGGAGTCGGTGTCGCGCACTCCCCAGACGGTGATGCCGAGGCAGCGCGGGACGGCCAGGCAGTCGTTGGTCACGTTGGCGTAGGTCGAGGCCGGGGCGCCCTGGATGTCGAGTTCGGTGATGGCCACGTCGACGCCGAGGGCGGCGAAGTTCTGCAGGGTGGTGCGGAAGTTGCTGTTGTAGGGGCTGCCGCTGTTGAAGTGCGACTGGAAGCCGACGCAGTCGATCGGCACGCCGCGCTGCTTGAAGTCGCGGACCATGCGGTACATGGCCTGGGTCTTGGCCCAGGTCCAGTTCTCGACGTTGTAGTCGTTGTAGCAGAGCTTGGCGGCCGGGTCGGCGGCGCGCGCGGTGCGGAAGGCGACCTCGATCCAGTCGTTGCCGGTGCGCTGCAGGTTGGAGTCGCGTCGAGCTCCCGAATTACCGTCCTCGAAGGCCTCGTTCACGACGTCCCACTGGACGATCTTGCCCTTGTAGTGGGCCATCACGCCGTTGATGTGGCCGATCATCGCCTGGCGCAGGTTGCTGCCGCTGAGGCTCTGCATCCAGCCGGGCTGCTGGGAGTGCCAGGCCAGGGTGTGACCGCGCACCTGCTTGCCGTTCTGCACCGCCCAGTTGTAGACGCGGTCGCCGGCGGTGAAGTTGAACTGGCCCCGCTGCGGTTCGGTGGCGTCGATCTTCATCTCGTTCTCGGCCGTCACCGAGTTGAACTCACGGCCCGCGATGCTCGTGTACGCCGAGTCGCCCAGCCTGCCCGAGGCGATGGCGGTGCCGAAGTAGCGGCCGCTCTGCGCCGCCGCGGCGCCGAGCGTGTTCTCGGCGGCCTGTGCGGGCGGTGGCGCGACCAGTGCGGCGGCCGCACCGAGGACGCCGACGACCAGCGCCAACAGCAGGCCGCGGATCTTCCGGCGGATAACGGGTCTGGTAAGGGCATACGAGCCCATGACTGTGCCTCCAAGGTAGAACTCACGGAAGGACTGAAGCGCAAGGGAATGCGTCGTCCGCTCCCACTCGGCAGACGGACGGGGCGGGCCGGAACCCGGGCAGCACGATCACCGGACACCGCGGTCATGGGACCGGGACGATCTCGACCGGCCCGGACGGCACCCGGTCGGCCGTCGGGTGACGTACGGCGGGCTGCGGCGGTGTTTCGACACAGGCATGGGGGCACTCCATCGCGGCTCAGCCGGGGGGCCGCCACGCGACTCGCGCACCTCTCCGACTGCGCGAACAGCCTGGATGCGCTGGAGCGAACCTCACCGGAACGAAACGGGGTGGCGCAGGTGCTTCGGTGCGCGGATCTGTGGTGCAGCTGTGCGTGTATCTGCCGTGCGGCACAGATTGCCCAGGGCCGACGTGGTTCGACATCTCGAACCATGGCCGCTTTCTCAGACAGGGATGATTGAGGTTTTGACGATGGATCGTCAATACTCTCCGCAGAAGAAGTTTCGATTGCTCCCCCGAAACATTCGGCAATCCCGGCGGGCCGGACGACGAACCCCGGCGCTGCCGTCGACGGAGCCGTAGGCCGGGGCGAGACGCTGTTTGTGGACAGATCGGCGACAGGCCTTGACCAGAGGGCCCCGCATTCCTAGCTTGTGGCGTCAAAGCTTCCGGGAATTCCTCGAAACGTTTCGAGACCGTCCTCGCTCCCGGCAGTCCGCTCCACGGTTCCTCGGGGTCACCTCACCCCCCGCCCCCAAAGGAGTGCCCTCTGATGTGGTTTCGCCACCCCTCCCCAATCCGTCTCAGACGCTTACTCGCCGTTCTCGCGCCGCTGCTGCTCGTGGCCACCTTCCTCGGTGCCCAGCCCGCCGGCGCGGCGACCGTAGACCCCAACGCCTCGTATGTGCTGGTCAACCGCAACAGCGGCAAGGCCCTGGACGTCTACAACCTGGCGACCAGCGACGGCGCCCGAATCACTCAGTGGACCAGGAACGACCAGAACCAGCAGCTGTGGCAGTTCGTCGACTCCGGGGGCGGCTACTACCGCATCAAGTCCCGCCACTCGGGCAAGGTGCTGAACGTCCAGAACGGGTCCGCCGCCAACGGTGGCGCGATCGTCCAGTGGACCGACATGAACAGCACCAACCAGCAGTGGCGGCTGGCCGACAGCTCGGACGGCCACGTGAGGTTCATCGCGCGCCACAGCAACAAGGCCCTCGAAGTACAAGGCGGCTCCACCGCCGACAACGCGAACATCGTCCAGTATGACGACTGGGGCGGCACCAACCAGCAGTGGCAGCTCGTCAAGGTCGGTGGCAACAACCCCGGACCGTGCGATCTTCCGTCGACCTACCGCTGGACGTCGACGGGCGCGCTGGCGCAGCCCAAGGCCGGGTGGGCCTCGCTCAAGGACTTCACCGTCGTCCCCTACAACGGCAAGCATCTCGTCTATGCGACGACACACGGCGCCCCGGGAACGGGAGTGGGCTGGGGTTCGATGAACTTCGGCCTGTTCGGCAACTGGCCGGAGATGGCCTCGGCCAGCCAGAACAAGATGTCGAACTCCGTCGTGGCACCCACGCTCTTCTACTTCGCGCCGAAGAACATCTGGGTGATGGCCTACCAGTGGGGGGGTGGGAGCGCCTTCTCCTACCGGACGTCCAGTGACCCCTCCAATCCCAATGGCTGGTCCGCACAGCAGGTGCTCTTCTCCGGAAGCATCACCGGCTCCGACACCGGCCCCATCGACCAGACGCTCATCGCCGACGGCCAGAACATGTACCTGTTCTTCGCCGGTGACAACGGCAAGATCTACCGGGCCAGCATGCCGATGGGGAACTTCCCGAGCAGTTTCGGCTCGACCTACACGACGATCATGAGCGACACGAAGAACAACCTGTTCGAAGCCCCGCAGGTCTACAAGCTCCAGGGCCAGAACCGCTACCTCATGATCGTCGAGGCGATCGGCTCGCAGGGCCGCTACTTCCGCTCGTTCACGGCAACCAGTCTGAACGGCTCATGGACACCCCAGGCCGCGACCGAGAGCAACCCCTTCGCCGGCAAAGCCAACAGCGGCGCCACCTGGACCAACGACATCAGCCATGGCGAACTGATCCGCACCAGCGCCGATCAGACCTTCACCGTCGATCCCTGCAACCTGCAGCTCCTCTACCAGGGCCGTAACCCCAACTCCGGCGGCGAGTACGGTCATTGGCCCTACCGTCCGGGTCTGCTGACACTCCGGCGCTGACGGCGTGACACGAGTCCGGCTCCGGTACGGAGCCGGCCTGGCGGGCTCGGCGGGAGGCCGAGCCCGCCAGGGTCACGCGACCACGTCAGCGCGCATACGGCGACGAAGCGCGGGGTCGGGCAACGCTCACCAACCCGAGGGCCATCCCGTAACGCGGTGCCGCCGCCGGTGGCGCTTGCCAACGGTCCAGGCGCACCGGTCCCATACTCGCCATCATCGGCTTGGACCATCCATCGTCCCGCCGGCGCGCGCTCCGCCGGCGGCAGTGCCGAGCCGGAGCGGTAGCGCCCTGATCAAGGCTCATGCCGAGGGAGGCGTCTGCGGCGGAGTCCTGCCATCCCGCAGAGAACCCTTCGCCCCAAGGGGCCACGCTGATATACGCCGGTCGGGCCGGCCCGAGGGCGACCGGATACAGTGCGCGAGACGGCAGCCTGGGCAGGGAGCGGAAGCGTGACGGACACCAGCAACACCCGACCCGCCGACAGCGAAGCGCAAGCTCCGCGGCAGAGCCGACTGCACCGCCTGATGCGCTACCTCCCCCTGATCGCCCCCGTCCTGCTGTGGGCCGTGCCCTGCTGGGTGCTCCTGCACACCGGCCAGCACTGGCCGGTGCCCGTCACGCTGGCCGGCACCGTCCTGTTCGCCCTCGGCCTCGTCGGTATGCCGCTCGCGATGGTGCGCGGCCACGGCCGGCGCCAGCAGGACCGGGCGGCGATCGTCGGTGACACCCTGCTGGGCACCAGCTGGGTTCTGTTCACCTGGTCCATTCTGCTCGGCGTCCTGTTGCGGCTGGCCCTGACCGTGGCCGGCGTCGGCGAGGGTCAGGGCCGGGCCCGAATCGTCACTTGGGCCGTCCTCGGCGTAACCGCCGTACTGCTCGCCTGGGGGTACGCCGAGGCCCGTCGCGTGCCGCGCGTGCGCCGACTCGACGTGCAGCTCCCAAGGCTGGGTGCCGGGTTGGACGGCACCCGCGTCGTCCTCATCACCGACACCCACTACGGCCCGCTCGATCGCACGCGCTGGTCGGCGCGGGTATGCGAGACGGTGAACACTCTGGAAGCCGACCTGGTCTGCCACACCGGCGACATCGCGGACGGCACGGCCGAACGCCGCCGCGCCCAGGCCGTCCCACTCGGTACCGTGCGGGCCACCCGGGCCCGTGTCTACGTCACCGGCAACCACGAGTACTACAGCGAGGCCCAGGGCTGGGTCGACCTGATGGGCGAACTGGGCTGGGAGCCGCTGCGCAACCGCCATCTCCTGCTCGAACGCGGAGGCGACACCCTCGTGGTCGCCGGCGTGGACGACGTCACCGCCGAGTCCTCCGGCCTGGCAGGCCACCGCGCCCACCTCGCCGGAGCCTTGAACGGCGCCGATCCCGACCTGCCCGTCCTGCTCTTGGCACACCAGCCCAAGTTCATCGACCGGGCGGCAGCCGACGGCATCGACCTCCAGCTCTCCGGCCACACCCACGGCGGCCAGATCTGGCCCTTCCATCACCTGGTCCGCCTCGACCAGCCCGCCCTGGCCGGCCTCAGCCACCACGGCGCCCGCACCCTCCTCTACACCAGCCGCGGCACCGGCTTCTGGGGCCCGCCGTTCCGCGTCTTCGCCCCCAGCGAGATCACCCTGCTCGTGCTCCGCTCCCCGCACCTGCCCACCTCGCCGTAGCACCGGGCGGGCCAACACATCCGCTTGGAGCAGTTGACGAGACAAGGGGTGCGGCGTGGACGGATGACCACGCCCGTCTCACTGAGGACAAGATCCGGGTTATTCCCGGCCGACCGCCGCTAGTTCCGGTACCGGAACACGATCCGGCCGCGCGTCAGGTCGTACGGCGGGAGCTCCACCAGCACCCGGTCCTCCAGCATGATCTTGATGTAGTTCTTGCGGATCTTCCCGCTGATGTGCGCGAGCACCTGGTGGCCGTTCTCGCGCTCCACGGTGAACATGGCGCTGCGCAGGCACTCGACGACCTTGCCCTCGACTTCGACGACGTTCTTGTTCTTCGTCATCGCACCAGCTCCAGGTTGCTGCTCATCGGCCGGGCGCCGATGCCCTCGAACAGGGCCGAGGCCGCTTGATTGGGCTCTTGGACTTCGGTCCAGGCCGCGGCGAACCCGGAGCGGTGCATCGTCCCCAGCGCGTGGGCCAGCAGCGCCCGCGCGATGCCACGGCGCCGCTCGCCGGCCCGGACCGCGACCAGCCCGATGCGCGGCCGGTTCACCGTCACCACCCGGATCAGACCCAGATAGCGGTCCGGCGCCGCGGCGACCGCGTACTTCGACGGGTCGACGAGGGGTGTCGCCTTCGGCGCGGGGAATCACCTCCGCGGGCATCGACTGCCACCCGACGGCCGCCTCGACTTCGCCACGGATCGCGCGGTCCACCGCCCGCAGCAGGCCCTCGTCCGCCTGACCGGCGGGCACGATGGTGACGCCCGAAGGCGGCAGGACTGCTTCGAGCCCTGTGACCCGCGGGTCGGTCGGCACGACGTACTCCCACTCGCGGCGCCGGATCGTGAAACCGGCCCGCCGCCAGCCGGCCGTCAGCTCGACGTCGGCTTCGTCGACCACCGTGTACAGCGGCGCCGGCAGTTCCGCCAGCATCGCCTCGGCGAGCCGGTCGAAGGTGGCGTCGCGCCAGGCGTCGATGCTGACGAACAAGCGTCCGTCGGGCCGGTGCTCCGCATGCCCTCGGCCGACCACCAGGTCGTCATCCAGTGCATGCCATTGCCTGTCCGCGACGCGCGTGATCATCACCGCGTTCCCGCTCAGGCCAGATGTGAATGGCTTCGTGTTCATCGGAGTCTCCTTCGAGGAGTGCCTGATCTCAGGCGCTCCTGGCGACACCGGACGTCAGCCGTCGGACCGTGACGGGTTGAGGGAGCACCCATGGGTAACTGTGTTCACGGGGCTCACCTCCATACGACGATTTCACGGTCCACCGAGAAAATAGCAGCGGGGCGCCGCCTCGCTCAAACCCTTTTTTACACCACATTTGCGCTGGTCAGAGCCCTGCTGCTGGTGTCTGGCGATAGAGGACGGAATCAGCGGCGGTGGTTTCCGATGGTGACGATGCCCTTCGTCCTGGCGCCGGCCCTGTTGTCGTAGAGGACATCGCCGGTGGACTTCTTCCAGATCCTGATGCGGAAGGTGTCCGGGCCGTCGGTGGCGGTGACTCTGAAGGCGTAGCCGCTCTTGCCGCCCACCGTGCCGGTGCCCTGGTAGACGGCCTGGGAGCCGTTCACCACGAGCCAGTCGGAACCGGTCGAGCGGAAGGTGAGTCGGGCGGAGCCGAAGACGAACGTGGCCTTTCCGGTGGGGACAGTGGCTCCCTTCCGGTACTGGGCGACCAGGGTGAACGCCGCCTTGCCGGTCAGCCCCGGCTTGGCCGGGTAGGCACCCGCCGGCGAGGTGATCGTGCCGACGCCGGCAGCGGGCCCGGCGGCACGGTCGTAGACGATCAGCTCCGCGAGCGTGGTGGTGTCCGTGCCCTCGTCATCGTCGGTGACCGTGACGACCGGGCGGTGGATGCCCGCGTCGTCGTAGACATGTGCGGCGCGGCAGCCGGAGTCGGTGACGGTGCCGGTCGTCAGCCGGCTGCCGTCCTTCCAGTCGATCGTGCAGGTGTGGCTGTCGGCCGAGCCGGGGTCGTCGAAGGATACGGTGACGACGGCGGCCTTGCCCACCGGGACGGGCGAGCCGGGGCCCCTGGCGGATGTGATCGTCGGGGCGGCGTTGGAGACCTTGACGGTCGCGGTGTCGGTGCCGCGCCCGCCGGTCAGGGTGACCTCGAAGGTGCCGTCGTCGGTGCAGGTGAGGGTCGTACGGGCCGCCGTGGGGTCCTTGACGGTGCACGGGGCGCCGTCCTGGCCGGTCCACTTGGGGGTGCCGGCCCCGGAGACGGTGCCGCCGAGCGTGATCGCCTCGCCTTCGGCGCCGGTGACGTCCGGCCCGGCGTGGACGACGGTGACCGGTTCGATGCCGCCGAGGGTCGGGACGACCTTCTCGATCAGGCCGTCGGAGTCGAACTCCAGCTTGTCGACGGTGGTTTCGCGGTGGGTGCCGTCACCGCCGGGGATGGCGAAGCGGTGGTAGGCGATGTACCAGTCGTCGGTGTTCGGGACGTGGACGACGGAGTGGTGGCCCGGGCCCTTGATGCCCAGGGACAGGTCCTTCTCCAGGATCACGCCCTGCTTGGTCCACGGGCCGGTGGGTGAGGGACCGGTCGCATAGGCGACGCGGTAGTTCTCGTCCCGGGTGTCGTTCTCCGACCACATGAAGTAGTAGGCGCCCTTGCGCTTGATGACGAAGGTGCCCTCGTTGTAGCCGCTCGGGGTGATGTCCGTGACCTTCGAGGTGTCGATGGAGGTCATGTCCTCGCCGAGCGGGACGACGTAGGCGCGGCCGTTGCCCCAGTAGAGGTACTGCTTGCCGTCGTCGTCGGTGAAGACCGCCGGGTCGATCATCTGGCCTCGGAAGTCACCGGCCTTCAGCAGGGGCTTGCCCAGGGCGTCCTTGAACGGTCCGGTGGGCGAATCGGAGACCGCGACGCCGATGTTCGCGTCGGCGCAGAAGTAGAAGTAGTACTTCCCGTCCTTCTCCGTCATCGCCGGCGCCCAGGCCCGGCTGTCCGCCCAGCTGACGTCCGGCCCCAGGTCGAGGATGACGCCGTGGTCCTTCCAGTGGACCAGGTCCGTGGAGGAGTAGGCCTTGAACTGCGTGCCGCTCCAGCCCTCGAAACCGTCGGTCGTGGGGTAGAGGTAGAAGGTGTCTCCGAAGCGCACGATGTTCGGGTCGGCGTTCAGCCCCGGCAGGACCGGGGTCTTCATGATCAGTGCCGAGACCTTCCAGGTGCGCTTCTTGCCGTCCGAACCGGTGACCTCGTACGTCACCGGCTGGGTGAAGTCGCGCACGCTGCCGGAGGCGGGGCTGATCGTCGCGTCCGCGGCGAGCGCGAACTCCGGTGCCAGCGCGGTGAGATCGGTGCCCTCCTTCATCGGCAGGGTGATCGTGCCGCCCGCGTTGT
This sequence comes from Streptomyces violaceus, assembly GCF_036014075.1. Taxonomy (NCBI): domain Bacteria; kingdom Bacillati; phylum Actinomycetota; class Actinomycetes; order Kitasatosporales; family Streptomycetaceae; genus Streptomyces; species Streptomyces violaceus. Next base: position 7,934,094 of record NZ_CP107911.1, on the reverse strand, counting down.
CGATGAGGGCGTCGACCTTGAGCGCCGGGTGCGTCGCCTTGGCGATGCCCGCCGTGTTGCCGCTGAGTTCCATGACCTCGGCGCTCGTGAGGGCACGGTCGTAGATGCGGAAGTCGTCGACCTCGCCGCCGAAGTAGGGGTCGGCCGCGTACAGGGACCGGCCGATGTAGCCGCTGTAGTCCTTGGCCGCGTCGTACAGCTCGGACGGCTTGATGGTGGTCGTCGTGCGGGCCGCCTCGACACCGTCGGCGTAGAGGATCATCGTGCCGGTGGCGCCGTCCAGCGTCACCGTGACGTGCCGCCACTGGCCGGGCGTGAGCTGCGAGCCGGCCGTCAGCTTCGACTCCGCCGACCAACTCGCCTTCGTGATGGCCGAGTAGAGGCTGGAGCCGCCGTTGGACGGAGTGGCGAACAGATACTTGTCGCTGTCGGGCCCGAGCCCGAACAGCCACTGGAAGCCGCTGCCGCCCTTCCACTTGGCATAGGCGGACACCGTCACGCTGTCGGCGTTCTTCAGGACACCGTTCGGGATCTTCACGTACGGCGAGTCGGAGTCGCCGGACATCTTGAACGAGCCGCCCTCGACACCGGTGCCGAACCCGGGCGTACGCACATAGGCGCCGTGGTGGCCGCGCCCGCTGGAGTCACGGGCGATGCTGCCGCCGGTCTCGTCGAAGTCGTAGTGCAACAGCAGGTCGGCCGGGACGTCCGGCCCCTCGTCGGACACGGTGACTTCGGCCCGGACCGGAACCGCGGCGCCGTTCGGCAGGCTGCCGGTCACGGTGAAGGTGCCGGCCTGGGCGTACTTCGACGCCGGTACGTCCTCCCAGGTGACCGCGACGGGCCGCTTGACGCCGTCGGCGTACTCGGCGACGACCGTGGCCGGCAGGACCGGTGCCTGGCCGACCCGCGTCTTGACCGACACGTCCTCGACGCTCTTCACGATCTGGTCCGGCTGGTAGGCGCGCAGCAGCCGGTCGTACTCGGCCTGGGTGACCGGCAGGACGGTGCCGTGGCGGGGCTTGGACGGCAGGTCGTAACCGGTGGAGAGGGTCCACTCTCCGGAGTCGAGGTCCGTCGTCTCGAACGGGAGGTAGCCGCGCCCGCCGAACTCGTCGAGGAACGCGTACCACTTCTCCTCGGTGTTGGACTTGAACACCAGCGGTCCCTCGGCGGCGTTCATCGCGCCCTTGCCGATGCCCTCGGCGACCGCGGTCCAGGACGGGTTCAGGATCGAGTCGCTCTTCTCCTCGAAGATGAACTTGCTGTTGGGGGTGGACGAGGTGTTGTTCCGCTCGTCCTTGGACAGGCGGTAGTACGTGCCGTCGTGCCGGATCATCGTGGAGTCGATGACCGAGTAGCCACGGTCGATCCAGACCTTGGGCTCGCTGAAGGTGTGGAAGTCACGGGTGGTGGCGTACATCATGCGGTTGTACGTGTCGCCGGAGTGGTCGGCGTTGTCGTACAGCTTCGACGCCCAGAACACGACGTACTCGCCGCGCTCGGCGTCGTAGAACGCCTCCGGCGCCCAGGTGTTGCCCGCGCTGTCGGGTGAGACCTTGACCAGGCGCTGGTTCGTCCAGTGCACCAGGTCGGTGGACTCCCAGACCATGATGGACTTGCTGCCGGTGCGCTGGGAGGCGTCCCAGTCGCCGTTGCCGTAGATCCTGAGGTCGGTGGCGATCTGGTAGAACTTGTCGCCCTCCGGGGAGCGGATGATGAACGGGTCGCGCAGCCCCTTCTCGCCGAGCGTGGAGGTGAGGACCGGCTTGCCGTCGTTCAGTTCGCGCCAGTGCAGCGGGTCGTTGCCCTTGCTGAGGGCGGCGTAGAGCTGTTCGCCGTCCGAGGTGCCCTCGCCGGTGAAGTAGCTGAACATGTAGCCCTTGAGGTCAGCCTTGGCGGGCAGTTCGGGCACCTTGGCCGTGAGGACACGGGTCGCCCGGGCCTCGCCCTTGGTGACGGTGGCGGTCAGCTCGACGGTGGTGGCCCCGTCGCCGTGCGCGGGACGGTGGACCTCGCCGCCGGCCGAGACGACGTCCGGCTTCGCGGAGGACCAGGTGACGGCCGTGCCGTAGTCGCCGCTCCTGGGCAGGGTGAGGTTGCCGCGTACGTCGTCGAGGTTGTGGACCGTGAGCGCCTCGGCGGCCTGCCGGGTGGCGGCGTCGTCGTCGAGTGCGGGCCGGACCGTGACGTCGAAGGTCTTGGTGCCGGTCACGGTGCCCTTCTTCAGGGTCGCCGTGAGCGTGGCCCGGCCGTCCGGTGAGCCGGCCTCGGGGCGGGTCACCTTGCCGGCGTCCGACACCACGGAGGGGTTGTCGCTGTCCCAGCTGATGGAGGAGCCGCCCGCCGGGCCGGTCTTCGGCAGGTCCAGGTCGGAGGTGATGCCGGTGGTGTCACCGAGGCTGAGGGCGTCCTTGTCGTCGGCGACGCCCTGCGTGGCGACGGGGAGGGAGAGTTGCTCGACCTCCGAGCCGTCCAGTGCCCGGTCGTATACACGGAAGTCGCGTATCCGGCCCTTGAAGAGCTTGTCGCCGTCGTATACGGACTTGCCGATGTAGTTGGCCTTGGTGGTGCCGGAGCCGATGGCGCCGGGCGTGGTGGTGACCGAGGTGTTGCGGCCGACCTCGACGCCGTCCTCGTAGAGCACGCCCGTGGAGCCGGTCTGGGCGTAGGTGATGTGCTTCCACACCCCGCGGGTCAGGTTGTGGGAGTCGGACGGCTTGGTGGTCTGCTCGGTCGACCAGTTGCCCGTCGCGACGGAGGTGCGGAAGGAGTTCCCGGTGGTGAACAGGTAGCCGTTGCCGCTGCCCGCGCTGGTGTTGCCGAAGCCGTAGAGGAAGTAGGGCGTGCTCTGGGCGGAGTCGATCAGTACGTCCATGGAGACGGTGATCGAGTCCATGCCCTTCATGACGTCGTCCGGCGCCTTGATGTAGGTGTCGGACCCGTTGAAGGCGAGCCCCTGACCGGATGCCGACCAGTCGGCGGTACCGCTGACCGTGCCGTTCCGGCCGTTGCCGGAGGCGTCGGTCACGGTGCCGCCGGAACCGGCGTCGAGCTTGTACCACAGGGCCAGACCGTCGGTGATGTCCGCGGCTTCGGCCGCCGGTGCGGCCTCTGCCGCCTGCGCGGAAGCGGTCGGTCCGGCGAGGGCGAGCAGCATCGACGCGGCGGTCAGTCCGGCGAGATGGCCCGCCCAACGTCTCGCGCGGCTGTGAGGTCGTGCGCATCGTGCGACGTGCGTCATGTCGAGGTTCCCTGCTGAGGCATGGCTGATGACGGACAAGGCGGAACGCGAAACGAGGAGCCGACGAGGCGACGGCAAGTCCTCGCCATGGGCCTGCCGTTACACGCAGATGACGTGTGTTGCGAGAGTCTCAGTCGACGCCCAGGCCAGCGTCAATAGGTTCCGAACAATGTCCGACAGGTCGAACGAATCCGTCCGACTCGCGGTGGTCTACGGGGGTGAGCCGGGCCTCCTGCGTGTGGCTGGTCAGCCCGACAGCAGGATCGCCGGCAACAACCGGTCAGGGTCGACGCCTTCCTGGCCCGGGCTCGTGATGGATCAGCATCGGGCACGGCGTGGGCGGCGGACTGGCCGCGGCTCTCTCGCTGCTGTCCCGGGCCCTCTACAACTCGGGGACCACACGCGGCCATTGCATCATTCCCAGGGTGGAGGGGAGTGCAGCCCCAGCGAGTGATCCGCATGCGTCGCGGGTTCCGGAAAGATCTTTCCCGTCCGAACATGCGACCGGAAGGATCGATATCGTGCGCAGACGACGTCTCGCGCCCCTGTTGGCCGTGAGTGTCACGGCAACGCTGGCTCCCGCACTCGCCACCTCGACGGCCACCGCCGCTCCGGCCGCCACCCCGTCGACCGCCTCTTCGTCCGCCGCCGCCAAGGGCGCGCTGGACCCGTATGTGAAGCAGAAGCCGCGGTGGAAGCGCTGCGAAGCCGACGCTCCGGCGGAGTTCGAGTGCGCCACGATCAAAGTCCCGCTGGACTACCGGGTTCCCGGGGGCAAGCGGATCGATTTAGCCATATCCCGGATCAGGAGCACCGCGCCCGGCAAGCGCCACGGCGTCCTGTTCTCCAACCCCGGCGGCCCCGGCGGGCAGGGGCTCTACATGCCGCTGGGGCTGCAGGAGAGGCTCCCCGAGTCCGCACAGCGGAAGTACGACCTCATCGGCTTCGACCCGCGCGGTGTGGGGCGGAGCAGCCCGGTCTCCTGCGATCTGGAGCCGGAAGAGGAGAACTGGCTGCGGCCGTACAGGGAGGAGACGTTCGACAAGGACGTCGCCTGGGCACGCGACGTCGCGAACAAGTGCGAGGAGAAAGCGGGCGACACGCTCGCTCACATCACCACGCGCAACACCGCGCGCGACATGGATCTGCTCCGGGCGATCCTCGGTGAGAAGAAGATCTCGTACCTGGGGTACTCGTACGGCACCTACCTGGGCGCCGTCTACACCCAGCTCTTCCCGGGCCGGGCCGACCGGTTCGTGCTGGACAGCGCGGTCGATCCGGCACGCGCCTGGCGAGGGATGATCCAGTGGTGGGCGGAGGGCGCCGAGCCCGCGTTCGACCGGTGGACCGGGTGGGCCGCCGAACGTTCGGAGAGGTACGGCCTGGGTGACACCCCGAAGGAGGTCGACCGGACCTTCTGGGACCTGGTCGCGCGGGCCGACGAGAAGCCCATCGAGGTGGAGGGGCAGCCGACCACCGGTGACGACATCCGCAGCGGTATGCGCGGTGCGGTCTTCAGCCCGCAGGAAGCCACCGAGGCGATCGTGGAGTTGAAGAAGGCCGCGGCCGGCGAGCCCGCCTCCGCGAAGAAGCTCGCGGCGTTCACCGGAGCAGAGAAGGCCGGGACGGCAGGCTCCGCCGCCGCCGAGGTGCCGTCCGACAACATGACGGCGAGCTTCTGGGCCGTGGTGTGCGGCGACAACTCGGCCGCGTGGTCCCGCGATCCTGAGAGCTACCGGCAGGACGCCATCGAGGACAAGGGCCGATACCCGCTCTACGGTGACTTCGCGTCCAGCATCAAGCCCTGTGCGTTCTGGGACAGGTCCGTGGAACCGGCGACCAAGGTGAACAACAAGGTCCGCTCCCTGGTCGTCCAGAACGAATGGGACTCGCAGACCCCGCTGCCCAGCGGTCAGGCCCTGCACGCCGACCTGAAGGGCTCGAAAATGGTCACCGTCCTCGGCGGCGAGGGCCATGGCGTCTACCCGAACGGCAACGCGTGCACGGACGGCACGGTCACCGGCTACCTGGTCTCGGGCAAGCTCCCCGCGAAGGACGTGACCTGCGAGGCGACGGCCGACTCGAACGCGGAGGCACGGAAGAACCAGAAGCGGGACGCACTCCCCGGGTCTCCGCTCCCGGAGCGCGCCCCGGACCGCTTCTGATCCCGGTCGCATGACCTGCCGCATGCCCCATTGCCGCAGGGCCTGTTGAAGAGGGGGCGGGACCTCCTGGCGAGGTCCCGCCGAAGCCTCCCCAGGGTTACCCCGTGACCGGGGACTCCGCGGTGCAGCCGCCGGTGGTCACCAGGCCCTTGGCACTCTGCTTCTCAAGGACCTTGCCCTTGTAGGTGATCTTGCAGGCCACCTGGGCGCCTTCGGGGTCCGCCGCCACCGGCATGACCGCCGCGGGCATGATGCCGCGCAGCTTGACCGTCTTCGTCCAGGGCAGCTCGGGCTTCGACACCGACTCGATCTTCGGCTCCGTGGCCTTGCCGCCGCCACCGTGGAACTCGATCGAGTCGACGTTCTTCCCCGTCACCTCGTAGGTGACCTCGTACGTCTCGTCCACGGCCTTGTCGACCTGGTCGACCGCCTCGGAACAGGAACTGAGGCCGAGCGCGAGGCCGGCGACGGCGACGGAACAGACGGCCGCGCGGATGGTGCGGTGCATTGGGATCCCCCCGGATCGTGAAGGTCGAGCTCGAAGCCAATCGTAAAGGGAAAGTAAAGTCAAACCGTTGAGCGGCCCAACGGTTCGCAGGTCAGAAGGATTGCCCAGGCGTCCCGCGGCAGCGCGCTCACATCGCGGCCGGCCCCGAGTCGCCGGTGGACAGGGCCTGTTCCGCCCAGATGGTCTTCCCGCGGCGCGCGTGGCGGGTGCCCCACCTCCGGCTCAGCTGGGCGACCAGGAGCAGGCCGCGCCCGCCTTCGTCGTAGGTGAGGGCGCGGCGGAGGTGCGGTGCGGTGCTGCTGGTGTCGGACACCTCGCAGATCAGGTTGCGGTCCAGGATCAGGCGCAGTTCGATGGGCGGCTCGGCGTGGCGGATGGCGTTGGTGATCAGTTCGCTGACCACGAGTTCGGTGACGAACGCGTCCTCTTCCAGGTTCCACTCCTGCAACTGGCGAGTGACGCTGCGCCGGATGCGGGCGACCTCGGACGGTTCCGGGGGTACGTCCCAGGTGGCGACATGGCCCGAATCCAGGGCCTTCGTCCGGGCCAGCAGCAGCGCCACGTCGTCGGCCGCGCGGTCCGGGAGCAGGGCCTGCACAACGTCGTCGCAGGTGCTCTCCAACGAGGGTCCCGCTCGGGCCAGCGTCTTGAGCAGGTCGTCGACCCCCTGGTCGATGTCGCGTCCGCGCGCCTCCACGAGACCGTCGGTGTACAGCGCGAGCAGGCTGCCTTCGGGCAGCTCGATCTCGGTCGACTCGAACGGCAGACCGCCCAGCCCCAGTGGCGGCCCGGCGGGAAGGTCGAGCAGAAACGGTTCGCTGCCGGGGATGAGCAGCGCCGGCGCCGGATGGCCCGCGCGTGCCATGCAGCAGCGTCGGCTGACCGGATCGTAGACGGCGTAGAGACAGGTGGCGCCGATGTCGGCGGCGCTGCCGGGTGCGTCCTCGTTCTCGGCCGAGAGCCGGTCCACCAGATCGTCCAGGTGCGTCATGAGCTCGTCGGGCGGGAGGTCGACGTCTGCCAGGGTGCGCACCGTCGCGCGCAGCCGCCCCATGGCGGCCGAGGCCTGAATCCCGTGACCCACCACGTCACCGACGACGAGGCCCACCCGGGCGCCGGAGAGCGGGATGACGTCGAACCAGTCGCCTCCCACACCGGCCTGCGCGCTGGCCGGCAGATAGCGCGAGGCGGTCTCGACCGCGGGCTGCCGGGGATGCCCCTGCGGCAGCAGGCTGCTCTGCAGGGTCAGCGCGGTGGCGCGCTCCCGTGTGTAACGACGGGCGTTGTCGATGCTCAGAGCGGCCCGGGCGGTGATCTCCTGTCCCAGGAGCAGGTCGTCCTCCGTGAAGGGTTCCGGAGTGCGGTGCCGGGTGAAGGTGGCCACGCCGAGCGTGATGCCCCGGGCCCGCATCGGCACCGCCAGGACCGAGTGGAAGCCGAAGCGTCGCACCCGTTCCGCCCGATCCGGGGCCTGGTCCTCCCACCGGGCCACCCCGGCCGGGGTCACCTCATGGATCAGGGGTTGTCCCGAGGCGAGGACCTCGGCCGCCGGCGACACGTTCGGGTAGCCGGCGACCGTACCCAGCGCCACCACGGCTTCGGGGCAGCCCGGAAGCACCGACTGGTTGGCCACCCGGCGCAGCATGACCGGACCGGGCAGGGTCGTGGCGCGCAGTTCCTGGTCGTCCTCGATGTCGGGAAGCAGATCCACCGTGACGAAGTCCGCCAGCCGCCCGACAGCGACGTCGGCCAGTTCCTGAGCGGTCTGGGCCAGGTCGAGGGTGGTACCGATACGGACCCCGGCCTCGGCGACCAGGGCGAGGCGCTGCCGGGCCAGGTGCTCCTCGGTCATGTTGTGGGCGGACAGGAGGACGCCCTGAACCCTGCCGTCGGGTTCGCGCACGGGCGCCAGCGTCACCGACCACAGACTCTCCCGCCGATCGCCGGACAGTCGCAGGGCGGCCCGCAGGTGCTGTCGTTCGCCGGTCTCCAGGACCCGCCGCATCAGGTGCTCGGTGCGCTCGCTCTCCGCGTCGAGGACGATCTCCGACACCCGCAGTCCGCGCATCTCGGCTTCGGTCAGACCCATCACGCGTTCCATGTCCGCGTTGGCCCGCAGCAGCCGCAGCCCCGTGTCGTAGAGCGCCGTGGTGCACGGGGACTGGGTGAGCGACCACCCGAGCAGACTGTCCTCGTCGAGCTCCGTACGGGAGCGGGCGACCGGCGAGACGAGAAGCCACTCATGGCCATGGCCGTCGCCGGAGGGGTCCCGCTCACGGCGGTGAGCCAGCAGACTGACCCGGACGAGGCGGCCGTCCCTGTGGCGGAGGTTCACCGTGCCGTTCCACCTGCGCAGTCCCGCGATGGAACGCAGCGTGTCGCCGGGCCGCTCGTCGGCGAGCAACACGGTCACGGAACGGCCCGTGACCTCCGGCTCCTGGTACCCCAGCAGCCGTCGTGCGCCTTCGCTCCACCCGGCCAGCCTGCCGTGTGCGTCCACGACCGCCCTGGCCGTTGCCGCCTCGCCGTCGGCCTGCACCGGCTCCACCGGCTCGTCCCCGGTGGTTCCCGGTTGCCTCATCGCGCCATCCTGCCCAAAGCAGCACCGGACCCTGATCGCTATACACGGTATTGAGTGCAAACCAGGGTAATTGAGTATTCATCCGTGGTCACCATGTGGTGAGGGACCCTGCGACTCCTGAGCGCAGACGTCCCGGCCTCAGCGGCCGGGACGCCCTAAGGGACTGTAAGGACTTGGCTCCCGACATTGAGCGGCCCTGCTCGTGCCGTCGACTCTGTGTGCTTCCGGGCCGCAGACAAGGGAGTTCCGATGGCCACACAGACCACCGCCGAGCGTGCGCGCAAGCCGCGCCGCGACGAACGCAGGGTCGTCAGCAACATCGTGCGCGGATCGATCGGCAACCTGATCGAGTGGTACGACTGGTACGCGTACACCGCGTTCAGCGTCTATTTCGCGTCCGTCTTCTTCCCCTCCGGCGACCAGACCGCCCAGTTGCTGAACACCGCCGCGGTGTTCGCCGTCGGCTTCCTGATGCGGCCGATCGGCGGCTGGGTGCTGGGCCGCTACGCCGATCGCCGTGGCCGCCGCGCGGCGCTGACGTTGTCGGTGACGCTGATGGCGGCCGGTTCGCTGATCGTCGCGCTGACCCCGTCGTACGGCTCGATCGGGGTCGCCGCTCCGATCCTCCTGGTCATGGCCCGGCTGTTGCAGGGGCTGTCGGTGGGGGGTGAGTACTCGACCTCCGCCACCTATATGTCCGAGGTGGCCACGCCCGGCCGCCGCGGCTACTACTCGAGCTTCCAGTACGTCACCCTCATCGCCGGCCAGCTGACGGCGCTCGGCCTGCAGATCGTGCTGCAGCAGGTGCTCAGCCCCGCGCAGATGGATTCCTGGGGCTGGCGGATCGCGTTCGTCGTCGGCGCCGCGGGTGCGGTGATCGTGCTGTGGCTGCGGCGCGGCATGGACGAGTCCGAGAGCTTCGAGCGCGCCGCGTCGGCAGGCGAGAAGGAGCAGGGCGGCCCGGCCCGCGGCAGCCTGCGGCTGCTGCTGTCCTACCCGCGCCAGTGCCTGGTCGTCGTGGGGCTGACCATGGGCGGCACGCTGTTCTTCTACACGTACACGACCTACCTGCAGAAGTTCATGGTCAACACCAGCGGCATCGCCAAGCCGACGGCCGCCTGGATCAACTTCTTCGCGCTGCTCGTGTTCGTCCTGCTCCAGCCGGTGATGGGGCTGCTCTCCGACCGGGTGGGGCGGCGTCCGCTGCTGATCGCGTTCGGGGTGCTGGGCACCGTGGTGGTGGTGCCCTCGCTCACCCTGCTGTCGCACACCAGCGACCCCGTGTACGCGTTCCTGCTCATGGTGGGGCCGCTGGCCGTCAGCTCCCTGTACACCTCGATCAGCGCGGTGGTGAAGGCCGAGCTGTTCCCGACCTCGATCCGGGCGCTCGGCGTCGGCCTGCCGTACGCGCTGACCGTGGCCGTGTTCGGCGGTACCGCCGAGTACATCGCCCTCTGGTTCAAGAAGGCCGGACACGAGAACTGGTACTTCTACTACGTGACCGCCTGTGTCCTGATCTCGCTGCTCGTCTACATTCGGATGCGCGAGACCTCCGACGCGTCGCCGCTGGACGAGGACGTTTCCCGGTCTCGCGACTGACGAGGCGGGAAAGGAGGAAGTCGTGCGGGTGCTGCTGGCCGAGGACGACGACGGTGTGGCGGGCGCGCTGACCGAGGCCCTGTACGACAACGGCCACCTGCCGGCCAGGGTGAAGCGCGGCGAGGACGTCCTCGCCCGCCATCGGCAGGCCGACCTGCTGCTGCTCGACCTCGGCCTGCCCGACCTGGACGGCCTGGAGGTGCTGCGCAAGCTGCGCGCGGTCAGCCCGGTGCCGGTGGTGGTGCTCACCGCGCGGGGCGACGAACGGTCGGTGGTGCGCGGCCTGCGGCTGGGCGCCGACGACTACCTGGTCAAGCCGGTACGGCTGGCCGAGCTGCTGGCCCGCATCGACGCGGTCACCCGGCGGGCGGCGGCGTCCTCGGCTCCGGCGTCGCGCACGGTGCGTGCCGGGGACGTCGAGGTCGACCTGGACGCCCGCCGGGTGCTGGTCGGCGGGGCGGAGGTGCGGCTGACCACCAAGGAGTTCGAGGTCCTCGCCGCGCTGGCGGCCCGGGCCGGCACGGCGGTCAGCCGCCAGCAGCTGATGGACGAGGTGTGGGGCGACGCCTTCCTCGCCGTGTCCCGCTCGCTCGACGTGCACCTCACCCAGGTGCGGGCCAAGCTCGGCCGCCCCGAGGTGCTGACCACCATCCGCGGCTTCGGCTACCGCTTCGGCGACTGAGCCGGTTCTCACGGCAGGCCCTGTTCATGCGCACCCGCGTCCTCACCGTGGTCCTGGCCTTCGCGGTCCTCGCCGTGGCCGGCTTCGCCGTCCCGCTGCTGGCCGTCACCTCGGCACAGCGCACCCAGCAGCTCGTCGCGGCGCGCACCGCCGACCTCGACCGTTTCGCCGGGCTGGCCGAGCAGGCCGCCGAGAGCGACGACACCGGCGCGCTCACCGCCGACGTGCGGCGCTACACCGAGCTGTACGGCGAGGCCGTCGTGGTCGTCGATGCCCGCCGCGCCCCGGTGGTGCAGACGGGCGGCCTGCGCGCCGCCGACCCGGCCGTCGCCCGGCTCGTCGACGCGGCACTGCGCAACCAGCCCGTCTCCCCCGGAGGGACGCTGCGGCCCTGGTCCCGGGCCGACCGGCTGCTCGCCCGTCCCGTGGGCACCGGCACCAGGGTGTCCGGCGCCGTGGTGCTGCGGGCCTCGGTGCGGGTCGCCGCGGACGACATCGCCCTGCGCTGGGCGCTCGTCCTGGCGGGCGCCGGTCTGTTCGCCGTGGCCTGTGTGCTGCTCGCCCGCCGGGCCACGCAGTGGGTCGTACGGCCGCTGCACCGCCTCGACCACGCGGTCGGCACCCTGGCCGCCGGGCTGCCGCCCGAGCACGCGCGGGCCGGCGGCCCGCCGGAGCTGCGGCAGCTGGCCACCGGCTTCAACCGCATGGCCGACGGGGTCACCACCGCACTGGAACAGCAGCGCCGGCTCGTCGCCGACACCTCGCACCAGCTGCGCAACCCTCTGGCCGCCCTGCGGCTGCGCATCGACTCGCTCCAGCCCCACCTGCGCACCTCCGCCACCCGTACCTACACCGGCGTGACGGCCGAACTCGAGCGCATGGAGCACCTCCTCGACGACCTGCTGACCCTGGCGAACGCCGAGCACCGCGCCGGCGAACTGGCCGTCACGGACGCCCGGGAGTCGTGCTGCGACGCGACGGCGGTCGCCGCGGCCCAGGCCCGTCTGTGGCAGCCGGTGGCCGAACAGGCCGGAGTCCACCTGGAGTTCGTCCCCGGCCCCGCCGTCCTCGTGGCCTGCTCGGAGGGAGAACTGGCCCAGGTGGCCGACATCCTCTTCGACAACGCGATCAAGTACGCGGGGAGCGGCGCCCGCGTGGAGACCCGCTGCCTCACCGAGGGCCCGGACGCGGTGCTCGAGGTACAGGACGACGGTCCGGGCCTGGCGACCGGCGAACTCCCCCGGGCGGGCACCCGCTTCTGGCGCTCGGAACGCCACCGCGAGGTGCGCGGCAGCGGCCTCGGTCTGGCGATCGCCGAGCGTCTGGTGGCCGGTCACGCCGGACACGTCGAGTTCACGGCGGCCGAACCGCGCGGCCTGTGCGTCCGGGTCGTGCTCCCGAAGGGACACCCGGCATGACCGGCCCCGCCCGCTCCACGACCCGCCGCACCGCCCTGCGCGCCGCACTGGGCGCGGTGGGCACCGGCCTGCTCGCGGGCTCCGCGGCGGCCGACACCCGGCGCACGGGCAGTGGCCCGCAGGGAGAGCTGCGGATCGCGACGGGCGAGACCGACGGCTTCTACGCGGCCTTCGGCCGACTGCTCGCCGCCCAGGTCACGACCGTCTACCCGCGGCTGTCCTGCGAGGTGGTCACCAGCGAGGGCAGCGTGGACAACGTACGGCTGCTCCAGGCCCGGCGGGCCGACGTGGCGCCGGCCCTGTCGGACATCGCGTGGGCGGCGTACGGCGGCACCGCGCCTTTCGGCCGCCGCGTCCCGCTGCGCGCGATCGGCCGGGTCTACGAGAACTACGTGCAACTGGCCGTGCGCTCCGACGCCCCCATCCACACGGTGACCGACCTGGCGGGCCGCACTGTCTCACTGGGCGCGGCCGCGTCCGGCGGTGCGGTGCTCGGCGACCGGCTGCTGCGGGTCGCGGGTCTGACCCCCGGCACCGACGTTCAGGTCCGGCATCTGCTGATGCCGGAGGCGGCGCGTGCGATGCGGGCCGGAACGATCGACGCCCTGCTGGTCGCCGGGGGCGTACCGCTCCCCGTGCTGTCCGGGCTCGACACGCACCCCGGCATCCGCCTGCTGCCCCTGTCCGGCCTGCTGCCCCGGCTGCGTGCCGGCCTCGGCCCGGCAGGATCGGGCCTGGAGGCGGTGTCGGTGCCGGCCGGGGCGTACCGGAAGACCCCCGAGGTCCCCACCATCGGCGTCGCCAACCTCCTGCTCTGCCGCCCCGACCTCCCCGCCCCCGTCGCCGCCGCCCTCACTCACGTCCTGGTCCGCCGGGCCACCCGCCTCGTCCCCGCCCCGGCCCTCGGCACACAGTTCCTCGACGCCCGCAGCCTGATCTCCACGGGCGCCGTCCCCCTGCATCCGGGGGCGGTCGCCGCCTATCGCGAACTGCACGGGTAGCGGCGGCGCTTGGCTTCTGTCCCTCAGCAGCCACGCCCGGGCTAAGATCCCGGTCATGGCCCTGACCATGAACGACGTGGACCGGTTCGAAGCCGCCAGGCCCCGCCTGGAGGCCATCGCCTACCGTCTCCTGGGTTCCGCGAGCGAGGCCGAGGACGCCGTGCAGGAGACCTTCCTGCGCTGGCAGGCCGCCGACATCGGGCGCGTCGAGGTCCCCGCGGCCTGGCTGACGAAGGTGCTCACCAACCTGTGCCTCAACCAGCTCACCTCGGCCCGCGCGCGGCGCGAGACCTACGTGGGCCAGTGGCTCCCCGAGCCGGTGCTCGCCGGGGATCCCATGCTCGGCCCGGCCGACACCGCCGAACAGCGCGAGTCGGTCTCGTACGCGGTCCTCGCCCTGCTGGAGCGCCTCTCCCCCAACGAGCGGGCGGTGTACGTCCTGCGGGAGGCGTTCGCCTACCCGCACCGGGAGATCGCCGAGATCCTCGACATCACCGAGGCCGCCGCCCAGCAGATCCTCCACCGCGCCAGGAAGCACGTCGCCGACGGCAAGGCCCGCACCGAGGTCGACGAGGCCGCCGCCCGGCGGATCGTCGACGAGTTCCTCGCGGCCGCCACCAGCGGCCGGACCGAGCCGCTCGTGCGGCTGCTCACCCAGGACGCCATCGCGGTCGGCGACGGCGGCGGGAAGGTCCCGGCCCGCGCCCGGGCGTTCGAGGGTGCCCTCGCGGTCGCGAAGTTCATGCGGGGCCTGTTCAAGCCCGGCAAGGCCAAGCGCGACCTGGTCGGCGGCTCACCCGACGTCTACGCCACGACCGCCAACGGCGACCCCGCCCTCGTGGTGGTCCTCGACGGCCGGGTCATCGGCATCATGTGCCTGGAAGTCACCTCCGGCGGCATCGCGGCGTTCCGTAACCAGGTCAACCCCGACAAGCTCGAACGCGCGACCAGGGTGTGGGCGGCCACCGACCACGGCGATCCCCTGCTCACGGTCTTCTGACGCCACCGACGACGATGTGACGTGCTTCACACCGCCTTCCTGTCAGGAAACGGCGGGCCGCCCGGTTCAAGGGGCGAATCCCGCTCGAGACAGGAGTCCGGAAATGCAGCACCGCATCGTCGTCCTCGGAGCCGGCTACACCGGAGCCATCGCCGCCGGCCGCCTCGCCAGGCGGCTGCACCGTGAAGACGTCGCCATCACCCTCGTCAACGCCGAGCCCGACTTCGTCGAGCGGGTCCGGATGCATCAGCTCGCGGCCGGCCAGGATCTCAGGCCCCGGCCCTTCAGCGAGATGTTCGCGGGCACCGGCGTCGAACTGAAGCTCGCGAAGGTCACCGGCGTCGACGTCGACCGCAGGACCGTCGCCGTCGTCGACGCGAACGGCCCCGGGGAGCCGGAGACCGAGGAGCTGGAGTACGACACCCTCGTGTACGCCCTCGGCAGCGGCTGGAACGACCAGGGCGTCCCCGGTGTCGCCGAGCACGCCCACCAGATCGCCGGCCGTCCCGGGGCACTGCGGTTGCGCGAGCGCCTGGCCCGCCTGGATGCCGGAGAGTCCGTGGTCGTGGTCGGCGGCGGGCTCACCGGCCTGGAGGCCGCGACCGAGATCGCCGAGGCCCGCCCGGACCTGGACGTCGCCCTCGTCGCCCGCGGCGAACTCGGCGACTGGCTCTCCCCCAAGGGCCGCCGGCACCTGCGGAAGGTCTTCGGCAAGCTCGGCATCACCGTCCACGAGAACTCCTCCGTCACCGGCGTCGAGGCCGACCGCGTCACCATCGCCGACGGCGAGACGATCCCCGCCGCCGCCACCGTGTGGACGACCGGCTTCGCCGTCCACCCGATCGCGCGGGCCACCGCCCTGGACGTCGACGACACCGGCCAGATCCTGGTCGACGGGACCATGCGCTCGGTCTCGCACCCGGACGTGTACGCCATCGGCGACGCGGCCCTGGCCATGGGCCCCGGCGGCAAGCCGCTGCGGATGTCATGCGCCTCCGGCACCCCCATGGCCTGGCAGGCCGCCGACGCCATCGCGGCCCGTCTGACCGGCGGGAAGCTCCCCGAGGCGCCGCTCCGTTACTTCAACCAGTGCATCTCGCTGGGCCGCAGGGAAGGCCTGATCCAGTACGTCACCGCCGACGACCGCGCCGTCCGGGCGGCTCTGACGGGCCGGTTCGCCGCCGTCTACAAGGAGCTGGTCTGCAAGGGCGCGGCCTGGGGCGTCGCCAACCCGATGCTCGGCCTGCCGAGCCGCCGCCGCCGCGTCGTACGGCAGCCGGCCCGGGCGGAGTCACCGGTCAGGACAGCGGCCTGACGCGCACGGCAGCCCGACGGCCTCATGCCCCGAGGCCGTCGAGCAGCATGGCGAGCCCTCCCAGGAACTCCTCGTCCGCGTTGATGTTCCGGGCGTCTCGCGCGGTTTCGGTCATGTGGGGGAACTCGGCGGGCGGCAGCTCGGTGATGGCAGTCGTCCCCGGCCCGGACAGGGGCCCGAGGTGTTCCAGCTGGATCGCTCCGATGACGTAACTGAGCAGGCCGCGCAGGGCGACGACCCGACGGTCTCCCTCGATCCCTGCCTCGGTGAGGACGGCGGTCACGCTCTCCGACCAGCGCAGCACTCCGAGGGAGTGGTGCCGGTGGGCGATGGTCAGGGGGACGACCGCCGGATGGGCGCCCACGGTGTCGCGCAGACGCCGCACCATGGCCTCGATCCGCTCGCGCCATGACGCGCCGGGATCCGGGGGCTCGGTGTCCACGGCGTTCAGTACGAGCTCGACGACGAGCCGTTCGAGCTCCTCGCGGTCGTGCACATATCGGTAGAGCCCCATGGTGCTCATGCCGAGCTCCTGGGCGACGGCGCGCATCGACAGCCCGGCGAGGCCCTCGCGGTCGATGACGGCGAGGGCGGCCGAGGCGAGCTGATCGGGGGTGAGGGAACGGGGACGTGGCATGACGGTTGACAGCGTACGGCATACGCCTACGCTGGTAGGCGTATGCCGTACGCCAACGGAGGGAACGTCCATGCGCCTGTCCCGTAGTCCGGTGGAGCCCGGGTCCACCGTGAACGCACGCACGCTCACCGCTGTCTCCGGCGACGAGGTCGCCGTTCCCGACCCCGGCCGGCTGGTCCATCTCCAGTTCCGGCGGTTCGCCGGCTGCCCGGTCTGCAACCTGCATCTCCGGTCGGTGATCCGGCGGCACGGGGAGATCGAGGCCGCCGGTGTACGCGAGGTCGTGGTCTTCCACTCGCCCGCCGAGGAACTGTCGCCCCACACGATCGATCTCCCGTTCGCCGTCGTCGCCGACCCCGGCAGGCGGCTGTACACGGAGTTCGGTGTGGAGCGGTCGCCCCGCGCCCTGCTCAGCCCGCGAGCCTGGGGGCCGATCGTCCGGGCGGTCCTCAGCGGCGTACGGGAAGTCGCCCGCGGGCGGGAGCACCTGCCCTCGACCAGCCCGCACGGCGGCCGGCTCGGCCTGCCCGCCGACTTCCTCATCGCATCCGACGGCCGCGTCCTCGCCGCCAAGTACGGCGAGCACGTCTACGACCAGTGGTCGGTCGACGAACTGCTGGAACTGACGGCCCGCACACCGCGCACGCCCCGTACGAATCCGGCGGCCCGCTGACCGAGGGGCGCGTCGTCGCGCACGAGGGCGTATGCGGTCACCACCCGGTGGACAGCAGATGGTTGAGGAGCAGCGCGAGCAGCGCCTGGGCGGTGAGCCAGGCGCGGGGGCGGGGAAGGAGCGCGCAGGCGGGGAGGAGCCACACCCCGAAGGGCAGCCAGATGCGTTCCGTCTCCGCCTTGCTCATCCCGGACAGGTCGGCGGCCAGCAGGGCCAGGAGCGCGGCGGACACGAGGAGCGCGAGCCGGGCCTCGGCGGCCCGGCCGGTGGTGCCGGTGCGGCGGTGGAGCAGCACCGCACCCGTCCGGCGCAGGCCCGCCGCCGTCGCCAGGCCCGTGATGAGCACCGTGCAGGCCAGGTTGGCCCACACCCAGTAGCCGTAGGGGCGGGTGCCGCCGGCGCCCTGGTAATAGCGCGTGACCAGCAGGTGGTACGCCTCCCACCAGTCGAACCCGGCGAGCGTGAATGCCGTGGGAACGACGGCCAGTCCGGCGAGCAGCGGCACCAGCAGGGCGGGGCGCTCCCGGATCCCGTGCCGGCCGAGCGCCAGTACCGCCGCTGCGATCAGCGCAACGAGCGTGAGGCCGTACGACAGGTAGCAGGTCAGTCCGAACAGCAGCCCCGACGCGCCCGCCCACCAGAGCGACCGTCCGGTGACCGCCAGTGCCAGCAGCGCCACCGCCCACGCCGCCACCGCCGCGAAGTACGCGTCGGCCGAGGTGCCCATCCACACGGCGGCCGGGGCCAGGACGAGAAAGGGGGCGGCCCTGCGTGCGAGGGCCTCGTCGGCCAGGGCACGGATCGTCACCAGTACGGCGACGCAGGCCGTCGCCCCGACGATGACGCACCACATGCCCGCCCAGCCTCCGCCCCGCAGCCCGATCCTGTCGAGCAGCACGAAGGTGAGCGTGGCGGCAGGCGGGTGGCCTGCGATGTGGGCGGGCCAGTTGTCGGGGGAATCGAGAAGGATGTGGTGGGTGAAGTCCCGCAGGGCCGCCGGGATGTCGTCGAAGCGGTCGATGACCTGGAGGTATTCGTAGCGCGTGGTGAGTCTGTGCGCGATGCCCCGGTCCCAGCCGTCGATCAGGGCGAGGGAGCAGATCCACGCCGTGGCCGTGCCCCAGGCCAGGGGGAGCAGGGTCCGCCAGGGGAGGCGGGCCGCGAGGCTGGGGCCGTAGGCCACGGTGGCGATCGCGACCACGAGGGCCGCGGGGGTGCCGGGGCCCACATGCGGGCCCCAGGACGCCAGGAGTGGGGGCCAGTCGACGAACAGCGTGCGGCTGGTGCCCTGGATGTGGCGGCCGATCAGGACGGCCGCCGTCACGAGCAGTGCGGCGGCCCCGGCTGCGTACAGGTCACGGCGGAGGGAGCGGTTCACAGTCGGAACGCTAGGTCGACGGGGTGGGAACATGCCGCTGTCCGGGCCGGACGTCAGCGTTTCGTCATGGGTCGCGCACCCTTTCCGGGGGTGGTCCGGGCCTACCGTCGGGACATGCGAGACGACCCACGGCTTCCTTCCTCACCGGGCTTCTGGCGCAGCCCCCTGCGCGGCCCCTGGTTCACCTCGGTGCTGGGCCTCGTCCTGCTCGTCGGCATCACCGTGCTGTTCGTGACGGGACTGGTCTCGTACGCCGCCTACAACCCGGACCTGTCGCCGGTGAACGACCAGACCCCGGACAAGGGGATCCTCGGCTTCTACCTCTTCGCCTGGCCGACGCACCCGCACTGGCTGTACCGGCTGAACCAGGGCGTCCACGTCACCCTCGGCATCGCCCTGATCCCCGTGCTGCTGGCCAAGCTCTGGTCCGTGGTACCGAGGCTGTTCGCGCTGCCGCCGGCCCGCTCGCTCGCGCACGCACTGGAGCGGATCTCGCTGCTGCTCCTGGTGGGCGGCGCGCTGTTCGAGTTCGTGACCGGTGTGCTCAACGTGCAGCTCGACTACGTCTTCCCCGGTTCCTTCTACCCGCTGCACTTCTACGGAGCATGGGTGTTCTTCGCCGCCTTCGTCGCCCATGTGCTGCTGAAGATGCCCACGGCCCTGCGCAATCTGCGGCACCTCCGGGAAGAGAAGAACGACCTCGTGACTCCGCGTCCCGCCGAGCCGACCGTCACGCGGCGGGGTGCCCTGTGGTTCGTCGGGGGCGGCTCGCTGCTGCTGTTCGCGACCACGGTCGGGCAGAACTTCGACGGACCGCTGCGGCGCACCGCCCTCCTCGCACCGCACGGCGGCGGTGAACCCGGCAGCGGCCCGAACGGGTTCCAGATCAACAAGACCGCCGCGTACGCCGGGATCGACGCGGCAGAGACGGGCGAGGACGCCTGGCGGCTCGTCGTGACGGGGCGGACGGGCACCGTCCGTCTCAGCCGTGCCCAGCTCGCCGGACTCTCCCTGCACAGCTCGGCGTTGCCCATCGCCTGTGTGGAGGGCTGGTCGACGTCGGACCAGTGGTGGCGCGGGGTGCGGCTGCGCGACCTCGCGGCGCTCGTCGGGTACGACGACGACCCGCCGGACGTGTTCGTCGAGTCCCTCCAGGCACGCGGCGCCTTCCGCAGGGCCGCCCTGCGCGCCAACCAGGTGGCCGACGCGCGCTCCCTGCTCGCCCTGTACGTCAACGGCGAGGACCTGTCCCCCGACCACGGCTACCCGGCGCGGATCATCGTGCCCGCGGCACCGGGTGTGCTCAACACCAAGTGGGTGGCCCGGATGACGTTCGGAGACCTGTGATGCGACCGCTGCGGATCCCTGCCGGGAACCCCTTCACCCTGCTCCTGCTCGCCTGCTCGTTCGCGCTCGCCGCCTACGCGGGTGTACGGCTCCTCGCCGGCGACTGGTTCGGTGTGGCGCTGTGGTTCGTGGGCGCGGCGCTGCTGCACGACCTCGTCCTGCTGCCCCTGTACGCCGCCCTGGACCGGGCGGTCGTACGGGGGCTCGGGGCGGTCCGGCGCCGGGAGTGGGTGCCGTACGTGCGCGTACCGGCGGCCCTCTCCGGGCTGCTGCTCCTCGTGTGGTTCCCGCTGATCAGCGGCATGGTGGCGCGGCGCTACCGGTCCGGCACCGGGTTGCCCGCGGACGTGTTCCTGGCCCGCTGGCTGCTGATCACCGCCGTCCTCTTCGGCGGCTCGGCGCTGCTGCTGACGGTGCGCCTGCTGCGGGGGCGCAGGGCGGCGAAGCGGCGCCCGTCGGCCGTCCACTGACCGGCCCGCGTCCAGCCCTGGGCGTGCCGGAGCAGGGCGGGCGTGCCGAGCCGGGCCCAGGGGAAGGGATCGCCGGCTCCCCGTGGGTCCGCGAGGTCGACGACCCGTACCCGGGCGCGTTCGTCGATGTCCACAGGTGCGGTCTCGGCGATCAGCAGGCCGCCGGGGCGCAGGAGTCCGGCCACCCGGTCCAGCAGGGCGCGCGGGTCGCCGCCGATGCCGATGTTGCCGTCCATGAGCAGGACGGTGTCCCAGCGGCCCTCGCCGGGCAGCGGCTCGAACACCGAGCGCCGCAGCGCCTGGCCACCGAGCCGCACGGTGTGGTCGACGGCGGCCTCGCTGACGTCGATGCCGAGGACGACCCGGCCCCGGGCGGCGAGCTCCGCGACCAGCCGCCCGGGCCCGCACCCCACGTCCAGCACGGTCCCCTCGCACCGGTCCAGCACGTCCCGGTCGACGGAGTCGGCCCGGGCACACCAGCGTTCCACCTCCAGCGGCAGCAGCCAGCCGTCGGAGCGGCGCAGGAACAGGGGCCCACGGCCGGCGCGCAGAGCGGCGGCGTAGGGGTCGGCGGCCGCCCAGGCGAGGGCGGTGGCGGGTGCGGTGCTCATCGGGGGGTGACCGGCACGTACCGGGCCAGCCGCGCGGCGAACCGGCCGTGCGGGGCGAGGAGGGCGACCGCCTCGGCGTCGGCGGCGGTGTCGACGTCCCGCAGCCGGGGCAGGTCCCGTACCCGCAGCCCGGCCAGGGCGAGCCGCTCGCGCTGGACGGCGCCGGTCACCGGCGTGGACATCGGGACGCCGCGCAGCAGGGCGGGATCGGGATCGGCCAGCCCCAGGGCCCAGAAACCGCCGTCCTCCGCCGGTCCGAACCAGGCGTCTTGCTCGCCGAAGTCGACGGTGAGCAGCTCGGGCGTCACCTGGGGCGTGTCCATACCGATGAGCAGGGCCGGTCCGGTACACCGCGCGAAGGCGTCCGCCAGCCGCTCGTCCAGTCCGCCGGCGCACTGCCGTACGACCTCGAAGCCGGCCGGCAGCCAGGGGCCGGGCTCCCCGTCGAGGACGAGGACCCGGCGGTCGGCCGGGGTCGCCGCGACGGCGTCCAGGGTGTCGGCGAGGGACGCCTCGGCGAGGGACGCGGCCTCCCGGGGCGTGAACGGCGGGGTGAGCCGGGTCTTGACCCGGCCGGGGCGCGGCTCCTTGGCGATGACGAGGAGTGTGGTCACCGGGCGTCCCTTTCGACGGCGGGAGCCTCGCCGGGCGCTTCGGCCAGGACGCGGCTCATGTCCCGTACGGCATGCCAGGTGCCGCGCCACGTGCCCGTCACCTTCGAGGCCCCGGTGCGTGGCAGATACGGCACGTCGTGCTCGGCGATCCGCCAGCCGGCATCGGCCGCGCGGACCACCATCTGGAGCGGATAGCCGCTGCGCCGGTCGGTGAGGCCCAGGGCGAGCAGCGGCTCGCGGCGGGCGGCGCGCAGAGGGCCGAGGTCGCGCAGACGCAGCCCGGTGCGGCGGCGCAGCATCCGCGCGAGCGCGAGGTTGCCGGCACGGGCGTGCGCGGGCCAGGCGCCCCGTCCCTGCGGGCGCCGCCTGCCGAGCACGAGGTCGGCCTCGCCCTCGCGCACTTGGCGCACGAAGGGGACGAGGAGCGCCGGGTCGAGGGAGGCGTCGCAGTCGCAGAAGCACACCACGTCGGCGGTGGCGGCGGTCAGCCCGGCGTGGCAGGCCGCGCCGAAGCCCCGGCGCGGCTCGCTCACGACGGTCGCGCCGAACGCGCGGGCGACCTGGGCCGAGCCGTCGGTGGAACCGTTGTCGACGACGAGTGCGCGCCAGCCCGGCGGAATCCGTTCGAGAACCCAGGGCAGGGCCTCGGCCTCGTTCAGGCAGGGCAGCACCACGTCGACATCCGAAGGAATCGTCTTCACGGTTTCACCCTACGAACGCGAATGAGACATATCGGGCTGCCGCTCCTTACGAAACGCGGACGTCGGCGGCCCGGAGGTCTCCAGGCCCACCATCACCGGCGGCCCGGTGCCAGGCTGGAGGCATGCAGCAGCCCCATCAGCACAAGGAGACCCTCGACGGCCCCCCGCGGGTCCTGGTCGTCGACGACGATCCGACCGTCGCCGAGGTCGTCGCCGGGTATCTGGACCGCGCCGGTTACGTCGTCGACCGCGCGGACGACGGCCCCACAGCCCTCACCCGCGCCGCCGCGCACTGGCCCGACCTGGTCGTGCTCGACCTGATGCTTCCCGGCATGGACGGCCTGGAGGTGTGCCGGCGGATGCGGGGGCAGGGGCCGGTGCCGGTCATCATGCTCACCGCCCGTGGCGACGAGGACGACCGCATCCTGGGCCTGGAGGTCGGCGCCGACGACTACGTCACCAAGCCCTTCAGCCCTCGCGAGCTGGTCCTGCGCGTGGAGTCGGTACTGCGCCGCAGCAGGCCCGCCACCCCCGGGCGCCGGCTGGGGGCGGCCGGTCTGACCGTCGACCCGGCGGCCCGCCGGGCCACCCGGAACGGCACCGAACTCGCCCTCACCCTCCGTGAGTTCGACCTGCTCTCCTTCTTCCTGCGCCACCCGGGGCGGGCCTTCGGCCGCGAGGACCTGATGCGCGAGGTGTGGGGGTGGGACTTCGGCGACCTGTCGACCGTCACGGTCCACGTCCGCCGTCTGCGCGGCAAGGTCGAGGACGACCCGGCCCGGCCCCGTCTGATCCAGACCGTGTGGGGCGTGGGCTACCGCTTCGAACCTACGGGAGAGGACGCCGGATCGTGAACGACACCCTCCTCATCGCCCTGTACGCCTTCGCGGGTGCCGCGGCCACCGGCCTGGCCGGAGCCGGCGCACTGCGCCTGATCCGGCGCCGCTCGCTCACCGCCTCGCTCGCCGTGGTCGCGGCGGTCGGCGTCGTCGCGATGCTCGCGGGCACCCTCGCCGTCGCCTGGGCGATGTTCCTGTCGCCGCACGACCTGAGCGTCGTCACGACCGTCGTCGCCATGGCGGCCGTCGTCTCGCTCGCCACCGCGCTGCTGCTGGGCCGCTGGGTCGTGGCCCGCAGCCGCGAACTCGCCGTGGCCGCACGCTCCTTCGGCGACGGCGGAGTGTTCGCCGCCCCCGACGGCGCGACGACCGCCGAACTGGAGTACCTGAGCCGTGAGCTGGCCGCCACCAGCGCCAGACTCGCCGAATCCCGGGAGCGGGAACGCGCGCTGGAGACCTCCCGGCGCGAACTCGTCGCCTGGATCTCGCACGACCTGCGCACCCCGCTGGCCGGTCTGCGCGCCATGTCGGAGGCTCTGGAGGACGGGGTCGCCGCCGACCCGGGCCGCTATCTGAGGCAGATCCGCACCGAGGTCGAGCGCCTCAACGACATGGTCGGCGACCTCTTCGAACTCTCCCGCATCCACGCCGGCGCGCTCGCCCTCGCCCCCAGCCGGATCTCGCTGTACGACCTGGTCGGCGACGCGCTGGCGGGAGCCGACCCGCTCGCCCGGGAACACGGGGTGCGGCTGGTGGGCGGCCGTATCGAGCAGGTGCCGGTGGAGGTGGACGGCAAGGAGATGAGCCGGGTGCTGGGCAATCTGCTGGTCAACGCCATCCGCAGGACGCCGGCCGACGGCACGGTCGCCATCGCCGCGGAACGCTCCCCCGAGGGCGTGCTGCTGTCGGTGACGGACGCCTGCGGAGGCATCCCCGAGGAGGATCTGCCGCGCGTCTTCGACACCGGCTGGCGCGGCACGCACGCCCGGACGCCCCCGGCCGGCGCGGGCCTCGGCCTCGCCATCGTCCGGGGGATCGTGGAGGCCCACCAGGGCCGGGCCACCGTACGCAACATCCCCGGCGGCTGCCGTTTCGAGGTGGTGCTGCCCGCGGCCGCTTCCTGATTGCGGGCAGCACCACCGGTCCATGGCGGGCCTACGCGCCCCGCATCCCGGCCCGCGCGAACTCCTCCATGCCGTCCTCGAATCCGACCGCCGGCTTCCATCCCAGCTCGTCCCGCAGCCGTGAGGAATCCGCGGTGATGTGCCGTACGTCCCCGAGCCGGTACTCGCCGGTGACGACCGGTTCGGGTCCGCCGTACGCGGAGGCCAGCGCCCGCGCCATATCGCCGACGGTGTGCGGGTCGCCGCTGCCGGTGTTGTACGCCGTCAGCACGCCCGGGGGCGCTTGGGCCTCCAGCGCCGCCGCGCCCGCCGCCGCCACGTCGCGGACGTGCACGAAGTCCCGCCGCTGCCGCCCGTCTTCGAACACGCGCGGTGCCTCGCCCCGGGCGAGCGCCGAGCGGAAGAAGGAGGCGACACCGGCGTACGGGGTGTCGCGGGGCATGCCGGGCCCGTACACGTTGTGGTAGCGCAGGGACACCGCCGACCCGCCCGTGCAACGGGCCCACGCCGCGGCGAGATGTTCCTGGGTCAGCTTGGTCGTCGCGTACACGTTCCGGGGATCGGCCGGAGCGTCCTCGCCGACCAGCCCGGGGGCGAGAGCCGCCCCGCAGACCGGACACGGCGGTTCGAACCGGCCCGCGTCGAGGTCGGCGGCGGCCCGCGGCCCGGGCCGTACGCCGCCGTGCCGGGGGCACTCGTACCGCCCCTCCCCATAGACCACCATCGATCCGGCCAGCACGAGACGCCGTACCCCTGCCTCCGCCATGGCGGCGAGCAGCACGGCCGTCCCGAGATCGTTGTGCGAGACGTACGCCGCCGCGTCGGCGACCCCGTCCCCGAGCCCGACCATCGCGGCCTGGTGGCACACGGCGTCCACACCGGCCAGGGCGCGGCCGACCGCGGCCGGATCGCGCACGTCGTCGCCGGGCGCCTCCCGCATGTCGAACACGACCGCCTCGTGCCCACGCTCCCGGAGCACGGCGACGACATGGGACCCGATGAACCCGGCACCGCCGGTGACCAGTACACGCATACGGCCACGCTAGGCCCGCACCGGCACGGCGCCACGGGACCGCGCCGGTACGTCATGACTCCGTAAGGTCGCGCGCCGTGCGTCGAACCGGGACGGCACCCGGTTCACAGTGACGCGTTCTCCGACGCCGTCGCCCAGGCGAACCCGTCCGGGTCGGTGAAGGTCCCAGCGTCGCTGTCGACCGTGAGCCGGTGCGATCCGGTGCCGTCGGGTGAGACGCCGACGAGCTTGGCCAGGCCCCGGCGCTTGTACAGGGCCAGCTTGACCGGACCCGACCCGGTGGCGAACTCGACGTACTTGCTGCCGAAGCTCTTCACCACGGCGAGGCCGTGATCGACGTAGAACTGCTTGCTGGCCTTCACGTCCTCGACGCCGAGCAGGAGCACGATCTCGTCGATCTGCCGGGCGGCCGGGCCGGTGTCCTTCTTCGACGACGAGGCCACCTGCCAGATCGTCCCGTCCGGGGCCTGCACGACGCCCCCGTACCCCCAGAGCGACTTGGCGGCGGGCTTCAGGGTCGCGGCACCGGCGTCCACGGCGGCGTCGACGAGGGCGTCGACATTGGCCGGCTGGGACACCACGAGCGACAGCGTGAACCCGCGGAAGCCGGTGCTCGGTGCCTCCGAGGCCCGCAGGCGTACCTGGCCGCCCAGGCCGAAGGCGGTGGTGAGGAAGCGTTCGGCGGCGGTGGGGTCGGCCACTTCGAGGGTGACGGATGCGATGGAAGTCATGACCTCGACGCTAGGTCCGCTCCGCAGTCCACGCTTCTCGAATCCTGACCGGAACGGCGACGAGGCCAAAACGCCCGGCGTGCCGACGGCCCGGTCCGCGCCTAACGTGGGCCGGGCCAGCGCCGCCGCGGAGAGGAACGTGCCATGCCGGTCGCTCAGAGCCCCCTGCACGGTCGGACCGCCGTGGTGACCGGTGCGGCGCGCGGCCTCGGGGAGGCGATGGCCCGGGAGCTGAGCCGCCGGGGCGCGAGGGTGGCGCTGCTCGGCCGTGAGGAGCGGACGCTGGCCCAGGTGCGGGACAGCCTTCAGGGCGTGTCCGCATGCTGGGAGGCCGATGTCACGGACGAGCGCCGGATGGCTCGCGTCGCCGACGAGATCCGTGCGCGGTTCGGGCCGCCCTCGGTGGTGATCGCCAACGCGGGAGTCGCCGAGGGCGGACCGTTCGCCGAGGCCGATCTCGCGGTCTGGCGCCGGGTGGTCGAGGTGAACCTGATCGGCAGTGCCGTCACCGCGCGGACGTTCCTGGCGGACCTCCTGGACACGCGGGGCTACTTCCTCCAGGTCGCGTCGCTCGCGTCCATCGGGGCCGCGCCGATGATGAGCGCCTACTGCGCGTCGAAGGCCGGGGCCGAGTCGTTCGCTCACGCGCTGCAGGCGGAGGTCGCCCATCAGCGTGTGGGCGTGGGAATCGCGTACATCAACTGGACGGACACGGACATGGTCCGCGACGCCGACGCGCACGCGGTGCTGCGGGAGTTGCGCGGCCACATGCCGCGGCCGGCGCGCAAGGTGTATCCCGTCCCGTACGTCGCCGGCCGGCTGGTCACGGCGGTCGAACGGCGCCGGCCCTCGGTCTACATGCCCCGTTGGCTGCGGTACACCCAGCTGGTGCGGGCGGCGATGCCCCCGGTCGTCACGCGGCTGTCGCGACGTGAACTGCCGCGTCTGGCCGCAGACGAGCCGTTCACGGCCACGGGGCTGCTCGGCGCCGGAGGCCGCGCCGACCAGGAGGCGGCCGGCGTCGACACTCCGCCCGCCTGAACGCCCGCTCGGCGGAGCCGTGCATCCGTCGGCCCCGACGCGTCCGAAGTACTCGTGTGAGAGCGAATGCGGCCGGTCGCCCGCCGCGACAGGCGCGGCCCTGCCGCAGCGCCCATGATCGAGGGAGCGGGGCCACAACGCCGGAGCGCACACGTGGAGGAGCCGATCGTGGAGACAGGCGGACAACGGGACGCACAGCGGCTGCACTGTCTGGTGACCGGGGCGTCCGGGTACATCGGCGGGCGTCTGGTGCCGGAACTGCTCCAGGCCGGCCACCGGGTCCGGTGTCTGGCCCGCTCCCCCGGCAAGCTCCGCGATCACCCCTGGGCGGGGCACGCCGAGACGGTCCGGGGGGATGTCACGGACGCCGATTCGGTCGCCGCCGCGATGCGGGGTGTCGATGTCGCGTACTACCTGGTGCACGCCCTGGGGACCGGTGCGGGCTTCGAGGACACCGACCGCAGGGCGGCCCGGGTCTTCGCCGAGCAGGCGCGAGCCGCGGATGTGCGGCGGATCGTCTACCTCGGAGGGCTCACACCGCAGGGCGTTCCCGAGGAGTCCCTCTCCCCGCATCTGCGGTCCAGGGCCGAGGTGGGACGCGTCTTCCTCGACGCGCCGGTGCCGGCCACCGTGTTGCGGGCGGCGGTCGTCATCGGCTCGGGGTCGGCGTCCTTCGAGATGCTGCGCTATCTGACCGAGCGGCTGCCGGTCATGGTCACGCCCAGTTGGGTGCACACCCGGACGCAGCCGATCGGCGTGCGGGACGTGCTGCGGTACCTGGTCGGTTCGGCCTCGATGCCGGATGACGTCGACCGTGCGTTCGACATCGGCGGGCCGGATGTCCTCACGTACCGGGAGATGATGGACCGGTACGCCGAGGTGGCCGGGCTGCGGCGCAGGTTCATCGTTCCGGTGCCGGTGCTCACCCCGAGGCTGTCCAGCCACTGGGTCGGCCTGGTCACCCCGGTGCCCGCCGCCCTCGCAAGGCCGCTGACGGAGTCGCTGCGTCACGAGGTGGTGTGCCGCGAGCACGACATCGCCCGGTACGTCCCCGACCTCCCGGGCCGGCCGCTGCCGTTCGACACGGCGCTGGCACTGGCGTTGCGCAAGGTGCGGGAGGCGCAGGTCGTCACCCGCTGGTCGTCCGCCGCCGTGCCCGGGGCGCCCAGCGATCCCCTGCCCACCGACCCGGACTGGGCGGGCGGCAGCCTCTACGAGGACGAGCGGCACCTCTCGGTGGACGCGTCCCGGGAGTCGCTGTGGAAGGTGATCGAGGGCATCGGCGGCGACAACGGCTGGTACTCCTTCCCGCTCGCGTGGACGGTCCGGGGCTGGCTGGACCGTTTCGTCGGCGGTGTCGGTCTGCGCCGCGGACGGCGTGACGCCGAGCGCCTGCGGGCCGGCGACTCACTGGACTTCTGGCGGGTCGAGGAGATCGAGCCGGGCCGGCTGCTGCGACTGCGGGCGGAGATGCGTCTGCCCGGCCTGGCGTGGCTGGAGATGTACGCGGAGACGGACGACGCGGGCCGCACGCGCTACCGGCAGCGCGCCCTCTTCCATCCCCGGGGTCTGCTGGGGCACGCCTACTGGTGGTCCCTCTCCCCGTTTCACGCCGTCGTCTTCGGCGGCATGGCCCGCAACATCACGCAGGCCGCCGCCAAGGGCATGAGCGCGCGCCGGGCCGGCCCGCGTCCGGGCCGCATCCGGACCGCGCGCCGCGACCGAAGAGTCAGGCACTAGCGATCCGCACCGCACTCTCAGGAGAATCGCCATGACCGTCGCGGTCGTCCTGTTCACCTCGGATCTGCGGGTGCACGACCATCCGCCGCTGCGCGCCGCACTGGCGGCGGCGGACGAGGTGGTGCCGCTCTTCGTCCGCGATCCCGGTGTCCACGCTGCGGGCTTCGACGTGCCCAACCGCCGCGCCTTCCTCGCCGACTGCCTGACCGACCTCGACGCCTCGCTGCGCCGGCGCGGCGGCAGGCTCGTCGTCCGCGAGGGCCCGGTCGTACAGGAGGTGTGCGCGGTGGCCGCGGAGTGTGCGGCGACGCAGGTGCACATCGCGGCGGGCGTCACCGGCTACGCCCACCGGAGGGAGGAGCAGTTGCGGGACGCGCTGCGCGGACAAGGCGTGGCGCTGCACGTGCACGACAGCGTGATCACGGCCGTCGCACCCGGCGCCGTGACGCCCACCGGCAGCGACCACTTCGCCGTGTTCACCCCCTACTTCCGCCGGTGGTCGCAGGAGCGGCTGAGGGAGGTCTGTCCGGCGCCGCGCACCGTGCGCGTCCCCGACGCGGTGCGGGGCGAGCCGCTGCCCTCCCGGGAGGAGTTGTCCGGCCTCTCGCCGGGCCTGCCCGACGGGGGCGAGGCACCTGGGCGCGACCGGTTCTCCCGCTGGGCGCTGAGCGGCCTCGCCGAGTACGAGGACCGGCACGACGATCTGGCGGGCGACGCGACCTCCAGGCTCTCGCCGTATCTGCACTTCGGTGCCCTGTCGCCGGTGGAGCTGGTCCAGCGGGCCCGCGAGCGCGGCGGGCCGGGGGCGGAGGCGTTCGTACGGCAGCTGTGCTGGCGCGACTTCCACCACCAGGTGCTGGCGGCGCGCCCCGACGCCTCCAGCCGGGACTACCGCACCCGGCACGACCGGTGGCGGACCGCGGACGAGGCCGCCGAGGACATCGCCGCGTGGCGGGACGGCCGCACCGGCTACCCGGTCGTCGACGCGGCCATGCGCCAGCTGCGCCACGAGGGCTGGATGCACAACCGGGCGCGGCTCCTGGCGGCGAGTTTCCTGGTCAAGACCCTGTACGTGGACTGGCGGATCGGTGCCCGGCACTTCCTGGACCTGCTGGTGGACGGTGACATAGTCAACAACCAGCTCAACTGGCAGTGGGTCGCCGGGACGGGCACCGACACGCGTCCCCACCGCGTCCTCAACCCGGTCGTTCAGGGCAAGCGCTTCGACGCGGCGGGAGGATACGTGCGGCGGTGGGTGCCGGAACTGCGGGACGTGGCCGATGCCCGCATCCACGAGCCCTGGCGGCTGCCCGAGCGTGAACGGGCGCAGGTCGAGTACCCGCGGCCGCTGATCGATCTCGGTGAGGGCCTGGCACGGTTCAGACACGCGCGCGGCCGGGACTGACGGCAGGAGTGCCTCATGCACTGGCTTTTCGGTGATCAGCTCGGTCCGCACTTCCTGCGGCCGTCCGAGGACAGCGGCCTCGCCCGTGACACGCCGCTGCTGATGATCGAGGCCCGGTCGGTGTTCCGGCGCCGGCGCTTCCACCGGGCCAAGGCACACCTGGTCCTGTCCGCCATGCGTCACCGGGCTGCCGAACTCGGCGACCGCGTCACCTACGTGCGCAGCGACACCTACCGGGAAGGGCTCGCCCGGGCGGCGGGCGGCCGCCCGCTGACCGTTCACCACCCGACCTCGTACGCCGCGCTGCGGCTGGTGCGCTCGCTGCCGCACGTCACGACGGGCCCGGCGCGCGGATTCCTGGTGCCCATGGACGCCTTCGCCGCGTGGGCGGACGGTCAGGGCGGCAGGACCGTGCGCCAGGAGGACTTCTACCGCTGGGTCCGGCGCGGACACGACCTCCTGATGGACGGCGACCAGCCCGCGGGAGGCCGGTGGAACCTCGATCACGACAACCGGCAGCCGCCGCCCCGTGACGCGACCACCCTGCCGGTCGACCGTCCCTACCGGCCGCGCGAGGACGACATCGACGAGCAGGTCCGCCACGACCTCGACCGCTGGGAGAAGGACGGCGACGTGTGCTTCGTCGGGCGGGACGGGCCACGCCTGTTCCCCGCGACCCGCGCCGAGGCCCGGGCGGCGCTGCGGCGCTTCGTCGAGCGCCGGCTCGCCGCCTTCGGCCCGTACGAGGACGCCATGCTCGCCGCCGACCCGGTCATGAGCCACAGCCTGCTGTCGTCCTCGCTCAACCTGGGGCTGCTCGATCCCGCCGAGTGCGTCGAGCGGGCCGAAGTGGCGTGGCGCGAGGGGCGGGCGCCGTTGAACAGCGTGGAGGGCTTCGTCCGGCAGATCGCCGGCTGGCGGGAGTACGTGTGGCAGCTGTACTGGTACTTCGGCGAGGACTACCGCAACTCCAACGTGCTGCGCCACACCGCCCCGTTGCCGGACTGGTGGAACGACCTGGCCGCGGACGACGTGGACGCGCGCTGTCTGCACACGGTGCTGTCCCAGGTCCGCGACACGGGATGGACTCACCACATCCCCCGGCTGATGATCCTCGGAAGCTACGCGCTCCAGCGGGGCTGGGATCCGGCCGCGGTCACGGACTGGTTCCAGCGCTGCTTCGTCGACGGCTACGACTGGGTGATGGTGCCCAATGTCGTCGGCATGTCCCAGTACGCCGACGGCGGCCGTATGACCACCAAGCCGTACACGTCCGGCGGTGCCTACGTGAACCGGATGAGCGACCTGTGCGGCTCGTGCGTCTACCGGCCCGCGGACCGGACCGGCGCACACGCGTGCCCCTACACCGCGGGCTACTGGGCCTTCCTCGACCGGCACCGCTCCGGACTGGAGCACAACCACCGCATGACCCGGGCCGTGCGCGGCCTGGACCGGCTCGCCGATCTCGCCGAGGTGCGGCGCCAGGAGCGGGCCCGCGGCCCGCGGTGACTCACCGCCCTGACACGACCGACTCCACCACCGCGAGGGCCTCGGCCAGGCCGGGGGGATGCGGCAGGCCGGCAACGGTCTGACCGGCCCAGCCCGGCCCCAGGGTCAGGACGGCCGGCTTCCTGCGGGCACCGCGCACCCCCCATTTCATCGCCGCCACATGCTGAGCCAGTGGCCGGCTGGCCGTGGTGCGGGACTGCGCCCACAGGCCCACCGCGGCCGGTCCGGTCCGGCGCACCGCCGCGACGACCGATTCGACGGGCAGCGCGCCACCGAACATGCGTACCGGCAGACCGCGTTCGGCCAGTGCGGCGGCCAGCACCTCCAGCGGCAGGGTGTGGTTCTCCCCCGGTACGCAGGCGAGCACCGTGGTGGTGCCCGGGCCGTCGGCGGCCACGGGTGGTGAGCTGCGCCGCAGCGCCCCGGAGACGTGCCAGGACAGGAAGTGCTCCACCTCGACGTACTTCTCGCCCGAGCTCTCCCACTTGCGGCCGGTCGCCTGCAGGGTCGGCATGATCACCTCGGTCCAGGCGGTGACCAGTCCGTGGTCGGCGATCGCCGCCAGCAGCAGTTCGTCCAGAGCTGCGGCGTCGAGACGCAGGGCGGCACGGGCGATCCCCCTGGACTCCTGACGCACGTCGCCGAGTCGCATGCCGCTCCCGGCCCGGCTGCGGCCGCGGGGCAGCGGTCTCGGCTGCGGGAGCGCCGCCGGTGCGTGCGGGGCCGCGTCCGGCGGCGCGTCGCCGAGCGCCGTGCGGGCGGCCTCGGCAGGGGGCAGCCCGGTCGCCGTCAGGGCGCACATCCGCTCCAGACGGGCCACGTCCGCGGCCGTCCAGCGCCGGTGCCTGCCGCCGGTGTGCGCGTCGGGACCGATGCCGTAGCGGCGGTCCCAGGAACGGACCGTGGTGGGCGCCACCCCGAGGCGTCTCGCCACCTCTCCGGTGGTGAGCCCGCCGCGCCTCGGGTCCTCGTCGTGCCGACCGTCGCCGTCACCTCTGCTCACAGGTCTCACTGTACGACGCACAAACGACGCATGTTGCCTGCGTCGTTTGTGCGTCACAACACTGGGACGCGTGCGGATGGCCGCACATCGCGCATGGCAGGAGGAACCAGGCCATGATCATCGAAACCCGAGAAGAAACCAGGCACGAGGACGAGCTGGCCCTTGGCTTCCGTACCGCTGACGAGGACGCCTTCGCCGCGGTCTACAGGCGCTGGGCACCCTTGGTCCACACCATGGCCACCCGGTCGCTCGGCGACACGTACGAGGCCGACGACGTCACCCAGCAGGTGTTCATCGGCGCCTGGCGTGGTCAGGCGGGCTTCCGCCCGGAGCGGGGCCCACTGGGCGCCTGGCTCGTGGGCATCACCCGTCGCAAGATCGTCGATGCGCTGGCCGCCCGCACCAGACGGCTGGCTCTCGCCGACTCGCTCGCCCGCACGAACGGCACGCCCGGGCGGGACGACTCGGCGGCGGAGGACGTCCTGGACCGGGTCCTGCTGGTGAACGAGTTGTCCTGTCTGCCGTGGCACCAGCGGCACGTGCTGTGCCTGGCCTTCTACGAGGACCTGACCCAGGCCCAGATCGCGGAACGGACCGGAATGCCCCTCGGCACGGTGAAGAGTCACGCCCGCCGTGGCCTGCAGCGTCTGCGCGGGGCGATCGAACAGGGCCAGGTCCGCTGGACGGGTGCCTAGGCGGTGCCGAACCGGCCGACGAAAGGTGCTGCCCGCGCATCCACGGCGGGCGCCCTGCAGGAAACGACAACAAGACCCCGCAACGTGCGGAGGCACATTCCGAAGGGATCACCCCATGACTTCCCGGACCTCTCTCGCTGTCGCCACATCGGCGGCCGCCTGTGCCCTGGCCCTGGGCGCCACCACGTCCGCCATGGCCGCACCCGCCTCGCAGAACGAGGCCATGGTGTCCGTTTTCCACGGCATCCCCGGGATGACCGTCGATGTATACGCCAACGGTGACGAGCTGCTCGGCGACTTCAAGCCCGGCACGGTGACCGACCCGCAGGCCCTCGACGCGGGGACCTACGAGATACAGATCTTCGAAGCGGGCCAGAACCCGGACGGCACACCCGCCCTCGAGAAGGAGATCAAGGTGCCCGAAGGTGGGAACGCCACGATCGCCGCCCACCTCACCGCCGACGGCAAGCCTCAGCTGACGGCCTTCACCAACGACGTCTCGCAGGTCGATGACGGCAAGGCACGCCTCGCGGTGCGTCATGTCGCCGCCGCACCGGCCGTCGACGTCCGCGCGAACGGGCAGCCGCTCTTCACCGGCCTGGAGAACCCCAAGGAGGACACCACTGAGGTCGCGGCAGGCACCGTGAACGCCGATGTCGTGCTCGCCGGCACGGACACCGTGGCCATCGGCCCGGCCGACCTGCCCCTCAAGGACGGGACGGCCAATGTCGTCTACGCCTGGGGCAGCGCCGAGGACAAGAACCTGGCTCTGGCGACACAGACACTCGATGTCACGAAGTAGACCTCCTGGACGCTCACGACCGCCGGCCGGCTCCGCTGCCGAAGGGCTGGAGGGGTTCGGCGGGCCGGCGGTCCAGGAGGTAGCGCAGCCGCACATCGCGACGGTCCGCTCCCCTGGCCGTACGGTCGGCGACGGCCGTTTCCCAGCAGGCCGCGATGGCTTCCCGGAAGAAGCTGGAGGCGGACTCGTCGCGTGCGGCGGTCTCCACCAGGACCCGTTCCGGCTCGTGCACGGACTCGCCGGTGCGATCCGCGGCGTCAGCTCGCGGCCTGGTGCGGTTGGGCAGGTCGGTGACCGGCGGCTGGGCCTGTCGTACGGACCGGGAGACCGCTGACGTGGCGGCCAGGATGATCTCGAGTTGCTCGGCGAAGTGAGGGCCGGGGAGCGGGATTTCGTAGCCGGGGTTGCGGGCGTATCCGGCGGCGACTGCGGTGGTGACGTAGGCCTTGACCGCGGTGAACGTCTCGGTGTGGTCGCGGTGAGTGGCCGGGGCCAGGCGGCTGAGGATGCGCAGGACCGTGGGAATGCTGGTGTCGACACCGAGGCCGCTGTCGGCCGGTGCGTCGTCGCCGGCCTGCTTGTGCCACAGGGCGGCCGCCTGCCTGTCGCCGAGCGCGAGGTGATGCAGGTAGAGGCAGTAGGAGGCGGCGGGTTCGCCGGCCCCGGCGGCGTACTGCCACCAGAAGCGCGCGCCGTCCTGCGCGTCGGCGAGTTGCAGGACGCAGCCCAGGATCCAGGCGCCGCGCGGGGAGGGCAGCTGTTCGGTGACGAAGTCGGCGAGCTGGCCCGGCGTGGAGTGGACGACGACCGCCTCGCACAGGGCCCGCAGACTCCGGGCGGCGTTGTCGTCGGCCAGGTCGCCGCCGCCGACGTCCCACAGCGGTGTGCCGTCCGGGGCGAAGGCCGGATAGGCGGTGTCCTCGTACGGGACGGTGTCCGACGGCACGTGGGGATCGTGCATCAGAAGCGAGCGGGAGAGGAGATCGTCGATGGCGGTCATGGCGGGGTGCTCACTCCCGGTTGTCATGGCGGTGGTAGGTCCCTTCCAGGGCGCCTCGGGCGTGGTGGTCCATGGACTGGGTGATGGCCGTGGACAGGCCGACGACGTCGGGGATGGCGTCGGGGTGGATGCCGCACAGGTAGCGCAGGACGGTGACGTCGAGCTGGTTCTGGGGCAGCCGGGCGACGGCGTCGAAGAAGTCGGCGAGCCGGCCGATGCGGGCGAACCGGGCGGTGAGATCGTCGATCCGGCTCTGGTCGACGGTCTGGAACGCCGCCGGGCGCAGGTCGGGATGTCCGGCCGGGTGGAGGTGCGCGCGTAACAGGACGCGGGAGCGCAGCAGCCGCCAGGCGTGGCGGGGGACGTTGGGGCCCGCGACGGCGTCGTCCCAGCCCAGCCAGAGGATGTCGCAGGCTTCCGAGACGACCCAGTGGGCGCGCCGGTCGCTCTGCAGGAAGGCGCGGGCGTAGGCGGTGTAGGGGTGGCGCATGGCCTCGGTGAAGCCCTGGTGCGCGAGCGGGGGCCGTTCGGGCGGCAGCGGCTGGACGGCGTGTATGCGGCTCTCGATCCACGCGGTGTCCTTGGCCGCTTCGCGTGCCGCCGCCGTCCACAGACGGCGCAGTGGCCAGACGGGGATGTCCAGGGCCCGGACCACGCTGTAGGTGATCTCCCAGCCGGGGTAGTAGCCCTTGCCGCGCAGCAGTTCGCTGATGCGGGCCTTGGAGTAGCCAGAGCGGCCGACGAGGTCGTCGAGCGTGAGCCCGCTGGCGAAGAGCCTGCTGCGCACCGGCTCCAGCCAGGCCCGGTGGGAGGGGCCCACCTGCTCCCCGATCGACGCCGGTTTGCGGCCGCGCCTACTCGGCGGCTCGCCGTCGGGCTGCTCGTACGCGGAGAACCCGGTCATCGCACCGACTCCTCGGGCCCGGCCGCTATGGCCGTCGGGGCGGCGTCCACCGCGGTGTGGCGCGGGGACTGCGTGGCGTGGAGGGCGGCGACGATCTGCTGTACCAGCAGTCCGAGCGACGGCAGCAGCGCGGCCACGGCCGCGAGGTGCCCCAGCACGGTCATCACCGTGCTCCACGCGAAGACCGCCACCATCACGACGACGGTCAACACCTGCTTACTGGACATCGCACCTTGTCTCTCAACTCGAGGCGTCTGGAAGGCTCTTCCACCGCGGTGCTGAGGCGCCGCGGAAGAGTTGGACGTCAGCATGGTGCGTCGACCGCCGGACACTCAATGTGATCATGGAGTTACGGAACAATGCCGCCGGGCGCCCCTGTGCCCGCAGCGTGCCTCACTGGGCCACGTCGGTCACACTCGCGTGCAAAACATGGCGGATTGAACGCTTTTGAAGGCGGAAACGTACTTCACCTTGCGACACCAGGGGCAAGGCGCACCATGGAACGCGGACGCCTTCCCGGGCGTCGGACCTTCCAGTCTGGAAGGACGAGCGGTCCCTTCGTGCTGAAGAACGACCGGAGGGGACCGCACCGCTCCCGCCCAGACCCCGTGCTGGGCGGGAGCCGCTGTCGTACAGGCCTGTTCGGGTGACGCAAGACGCGCGCTTCCCTGGATATGCGGACAGAATGCGCGTAGGCAGACGACTCACCAACCGGCAGGTCAGGAGACAGTCGTGGCAGAGGCACCGAACGGGGATGTCGAATTCCGCAACGCCATCATGGACGTTTTCCTCAAGTACCCCGAGGCGCAGCGCAGATACGCCCTTGCGAGCCTGGAACTCGAGAACGAGATGGACATCGATTTCGAGACCCAGGTCGGATACTCCCGGATCGACGGCAACAAGATCATTACCGAGTTCCGGGATCGAGACACGAGCGTCAAGGCACGGATCTGCTTGAAATGGAACTTCGACTACAGCCGCTGCCTCCATTGGCGAGAGGCACCGGAGTAGCAGCGAGGCACCATCGCGCCGACGCCCGGCTAACCGTGCTGTCGGCGCACCATCTCGGCGATCCAGACGGGCGCGAACGGGGACGTGCAGCCGGGGGACGTCGGGTAGTCCTTGAGCACCTCCAGGCGCTCGCCGATGCCGATGGCACGGGTGCGGTGCTCGGGGTGCTCGATCCCGATCTGGGCCAGGCAGTGGTTCATCGCCCACTGCAAGCGGTCCGGGGCGTCCTTCATCTCCGCCTCGATGACGTCGAGCAGTCCTGCGAGGTCGAGGCTCTCGGGCTTCTTCGCCACGCGTTCGGTGGTCAGCGCCCAGCTGGCACTCGCGACCACGGAATCCGGATCGGCCGACCAGGTCAAGCGCAGCTCTTCGGAGTGCGGGTTCTTCTTCACCACGTAGTTCACGAGCCAGTCGTGCACCTTGGGTGTGCGCGCCTCGCGCAGCATGACGTCCAATGCGTCACGCTCGAATGCCTTCGGGCGGCAGATCAGGAGCGCCAGGAGTCTCGCCGCCGTGTCACCCGTCTCCCAGAGTTGGTGCGCGAGTTCCTGCTGCGTCTTCAGCCGCTTCGCGAGCGCCCGCAGTTTGCCGAGGTTCACACCGTGATCGTCACCGTGCCTCTCGTTCACCTCGCGCGCCTTCGGGTCCTCGAGCGCGGCCAGCTCGGCCATCACCTCGGCGACCGTCGTCCGGACCTGCGTCGTCTCGGCCACTTCGGCCTCCTGTCCCTCACGAGCGGCATTCACCCTACGACGGAACCCGGCTTCCGACCGCCCTTCGTCGTCGGCCGGGTTCTCGCGTCCGCCCCCGTGATCAGCCCGGCTGTCCCCAGTCCAGGCGGTCGGCCAGCCCCGCGGCGGTGAAGGCGGCCTGGAGTTCGTCGCGGCCCTCGGTGAAGTGGGTCCAGCTGTCGTAGTGGACGGGGACCACCCGGCGGGCGCCGAGGATCCGTGTGGCTTCGGCGGCCTGGGCGCTGTCCAGCACGAGGGTGCCTCCGTCGAAGAGACCGGCGAAGCGGGGAGCGCCCGCGAAGAGGACGGCGGTGTCCACCGGCCCGAGGCGCTCGGCGGTCTCCCTGACCGCGTCGAGGGAGGCGTTGTCACCGCTTACGTACACGGTGGGCAGCCCGTCTCCGGCCAGGACGAATCCGACGACCTGCCCGGTGATCGCCTCGGTCTCCTCGCGCGGGCCGGGGCCATGGATGGCGGGGACGCCGGTCACGGTGACCGTGCCGCCGCCGGGGCGGTCCAGCTCGACCGACTCCCAGTCGGCCAGCCCCCTGGCCTTGTCGCCGAGGCGCTTGCCGCCACCGGGGGTGGTGAGGGTCAGCGGTATGTCGGCCAGCAGGGCCCGGCCGGCACGGTCGAGGTTGTCGGCGTGCTCGTCGTGGGACAGCAGGACCACGTCGACGGGACCGAGCCCGGCGGGGCTGCCGGAGGCAGGGGCGGTCTTGGTCAGGACCGGGTCACCCGACTCCGGGTAGTCGCCGGGAGCGTCGAAGGTGGGGTCGGTCAGGAACCGCAGGCCGCCGTACTCGAAGAGAGCCGTCGGGCCGCCGAAGACGCGGACGGGGAACTGCTCACGGGTCGTCGTTGAAGGAGCCACAGAAGAAACACCTCACGGATGGGAATGACTTATCCGTGAGAGACCGTAGCACGCTTCTCACGGATACGGGCAAGCCGTACCATGAGAGCCATGGATGTGAACGCCGCCGCCGAGCCCGCCGGATTCGTCGAACCCGCCGTGCCCCCTGCGCCCGGCGAGGAGCAGTACCCGGCCCTCGCCTTCGCCAACAGCGCCATCGCATCGCCCGGCGGAAGGTTCACCGACTTCCTCGGTACGCCGGCGCAGGCGAATCAGTGGCTGGCGGACCACGGCCTCGCCCCCGTGGACGCGGGCCTCCGGGAGATGTGCACGGCACAACTGCGGTCGCTGCGCGAACAGATCAGGTCGCTGCTCGCCTCCCACGTCGACGCGGTGCCGGCCCTGCCCGCCGCCCTCTCCGCCGTCAACGACGCCATGACCAAGGTGCCCACCGCCTCACTGCTTCAGTGGGACGAGAAGCACGGCCCCTACCGCGCGCCTCCGCACCCCACCACCGAGATCGTCGACCACGCCCTCGCGACCCTCGCCGCCGACGCGGCCGACCTGCTCACCGGGCCCGACGCCGGGCGCCTCACCGCTTGCGGCTCCCCGCCCTGCAGCCGCTACCTGCTGCGGCACGGCCGCCGCCACTGGTGCTCGACACGCTGCGGCGACCGCGCACGCGCGGCCCGCGCCTACGCACGCCGGACCCGGGCGGGAGCCGGTGCGGACTAGAGCTTGAAGACGAGTTCGGCCTGGTCGCGCTTGGCGGTGTGCAGGTCCCAGTAGAGGGGGGTGATCTGCTCGGGCCGGGCCGCCTCCACACCGGGGATGACGGAGACGCCGATCGACGAGTCGATGCCGACATGGGCGGCCTGGATGCCGGTGCCGGCGTCGGCCAGCTCCTTGTGCAGATTCATCACCCAGTTGCGCAGCGCCGCCGCGGCGGCATTGACATTGGCGACCCGCGGGTCGGGCCAGATCGAGCCGGCGCCGGTGGTGTAGAGCAGGGTGCCCGCGCCGGCCTCGCGCATCGCCGGAAGTACGGCCCGCGTGGCGGCGATGGCCCCGTACAGCTGGAAGTTCATCTCGAACTCCACATGGGACGGTTCGGTCCCGGTCGGGGCGGTCAGGGCGGTGCTGCCGAACGTCCCCACCGGGGAGTACTCCAGGACCTCGATCCCACCGAACTCGGCGGCGGCGCTCTCGACCGCCCGGGTGAGCCCGGCACGGTCGAGCACGTTCGCGGGAAACGCGGCGGCGTCGATGCCCTCGGCGTCGAGCTTGCCGACGAGGTCGTCGAGCTTGTCCCGGTTACGGGAGATCAGGGCGACGTCGAAGCCCTGGGAGCCGAAGGTGCGGGCGATGGCCAGACCCATCTGGGGGCCGGCTCCGACGATGGCGATGCTGGGCACGGCGAGTCCTTTCATTGCAGGTCAAGAGCGCTAGACACACGGACAGGAAACGGATAGGGCTATCCACTTCTTGATCCGGATAGGCCCTTCCGGTTCACTGCGCCCCACCGTACACCAAAACTGGATAGGGCAATCCGTTTACTGGGCTCCTGGTGCCGGCGGTCGCGACATCAGCGCAACGCGGCGGTCAGCCGGTACCGTCCGGACGGCAGGCGGTAACCGCAGACCCCGCCCTCGAATCCGAGGAAACGTACTCCGGGCACCCGTGCCAGCGGGGTGCGTCCCTCACGGACGGCATCGGCGGATGCCGCCGGAAGGCGCAGGGTCGCCTCGCTGTTGGCGGGCACGACGGCCTCGTACGCCAGGGCCCGCCCCGCCTCGACGACCTCCCACGCACTTCTGATCTCGCCGTACGGCGACTCGTACGAGCCCGCCACCCGCGTGATCCTGCCCGTGGGATCGAGGTGGGGCCGGAGCAGGAAGTGCTTGAAGCCGGGGCTGTCCGGGTCGCGGGCGATGCCGGCCATGTGCGTGTACATCCACTCCATGATCGCGCCGTAGGCGTAGTGATTGAAGGAGTTCATGCTGACCGGGCCGAAGCCGGCGTCCTCGGAGTAGGAGTTCCAGCGCTCCCAGACGGTGGTGGCGCCGTTCTTCACCGAGTACAGCCAGGACGGCAGTGCGTCCTGGTGCAGCAGCTCGTACGCCAGGTCGGCGCGGCCCTCGTCGGACAGGACGGGGGCCAGGACGTTGACGCCCAGGAAACCGACGGACAGCGTGTTCTCGGCGTACCTGACCCGGCTGCTGTCCGGGTGCGCCGCCTTGTAGGCCGCGTCGTTGCCGATGTTGTCGGCCAAGTGGCCGACGAGCGCGCGGCGTTGCGCCTGCGTCTCGTAGAACCCGAGCTTGAGGACCCACAGCAGCGCGGTCTGGCTGTTGTCCTCCGTCTTCTGGTTCGGATCGGCGCCCGGTTCGATCGGGGAGGCCTCACCCAGGCTGGACCTCACCGTGACCTGGCTGCCCTCGGCGCTCAGGTACTTGGCGATGAACGCCTTCCTGATCCGTCCGAAGAGGCGCTGGTACGACTCCGCTTCCGCGGTCCGGCCGATCGCCCGGGCCATCTGCGCCATCAACCGGGCGGAGTAGCCGTAGTAGACGTCGCTCATGAGCTGGGCGCTGGTCTTCTGCGGTGCCAGCCAGTCGCCGGTGAGGGATCCCTGACCGGCGTAGGTGTCACCGGTCTGCTCACGGATCCAGTCCAGGTAACGGGTCATCGCCGGCCAGTTGGCCTCGACGACGGTCGCGTCCCCGGTCATCTGCCACACGGTCCACGGGAGGACGACGCCGCAATCCGCCCAACCGCTTCCGCCGCCGGGGAAGTTGTACCGGCCGCCGGGAGCCACTCCGGTGAACTGCGCCTGGTCCGTGCCGTAGATGGTCTGGGAGTCGACGACGGTGTCCTGGAAGTGGCCGAGGAAGACACCGGCGTCGGCGTTGTACAGGCCGGTCGTGGCGAAGACCTGGGTGTCGCCGGTCCAGCCGAGGCGTTCGTCGCGCTGGGGACAGTCCGTGGGCACCCAGAGGTAGTTGCCGCGCTGACCCCAGCGGATGTTGCTCATCAGCCGGTTGATGTCGGGATCGTTCGTGGTGAGGCTGCCGGTCTCGCGGATCGCGGACGTGGCGGCCTTGCCGGTCAGACCGGTGATCGTGACGGTGTCCGTCGCGGTGACCGACAGGTAGCGGAAGCCGTAGAAGGTCAGGGAGTCCTGGTGGGTCTCGCCGTGCCGGTCGCCCTTGAGGATGTACGTGCTGGTGGCCTTGGCACTGCGGAGATTGGCCCGGTAGACGGAGCCCTCGGGGCCGTCCGCGCCGGCGCTGTCGTCGTTGAGCATCTCGCCGAACCTGAACTCGGCCCGGGCGCCGGCCGGGCCGCGCAGGCGGTAGCGGACGACGCCGACCATGTTCTGGCCGAGGTCGAAGACGGCGGTCTCGCCGCTGCCGATCGTGACGGATGCGGAGGCCGCCCGCTCCGGATCGGTCACGGTCCGGGTGGGGTCCACGACGATGCGCCCCTTCCCGTTGGGGCTGCCGTCCTGGCCGGTCACCCCGGTCGCGACGGTGACCGACCGCGGCCGGCGGTCCCACTTCGGCATCAGACGTGCCGTCTCGGCCGGGTAGGCGAGGAGCTGGACGTCCGGGTACTTTTCCTCGAAGGCGACGTGTGCCACGTCCGCCCATGCGCTGTCGTCGAATCCGGGCGCCGTCCAGCCCGGCAGCTCCCTGCGGGCGTCGTAGGTCTGGCCGTCGTAGACGTCGTCGGCCCGGTAGGGGCCGGTGTCGGTGGCCTTCCAGGTGCCGTCCGGCCCGGTGACGACCGTCTGCGCTGTGCCGTCGGTGTACCGGAGCAGCAGCTTGGCCTTGACCGCGAGGGCGTTGCCGTCCTTGGAGTAGTACGTACTGCCCTCGGAGACCCGGCCGTTGTACCAGCCGTTGCCCAGGACGAAGGCGAGGGCGACCGCGTGCTCCCGTGCCACGAGTTCCGTGACGTCGTACGTCAGGTAGTTGATGCGCGCGTCGTAGTTGGTCCAGCCCGGGGGCAGCAGTTCGATCGTGGTGCCGCCGTCCTGCGGGACGGTCACATGCTGTCCGTTGACGTAGGCGTCGTAGACCCCGAGGGCCGAGACGTACAGCCGCGCCTCGCGCACCCGCCGCCGGCCGTCAGTCCTGAGGGGTGTCTCCCTCCGCAGCATGGGGGCACCGGCCGAGTCGGGCGCCTTCCCCTTCATCCCGATCCACCGCGCGCCGTCCCATCCGGCCACACCGTCGGTGCTCAGCAGGCCGGTCTCGAACGCGGAGGGGACCGCGACACCGACCGGACGGCCTTCCGTGTCCCAGACGGTGACGGTCCAGTGGTAGCGGGTGGAGGCGCTGAGCGGCTCGCCCTCGTAGCGGACGGCCACGGAATCGGAGGAGCGGACCCGCCCGCTGTTCCAGACGTCCGCGCGGGCGGCGGAGAGCTTGTCGGGCGAACTCGCCACGAGGATCTGGTACGACCCCTGGCTCCGGCCGCGGGTCGCCGACTGGATGCGCCACCCGAAGCGCGGCCTGCTCGCGTCCATGCCGAGGGGATCGGTGCGGTGTTCGACGGTCAGCGCCCCCACCGCGTGGCCCTGCGGAATGCCGGACGCTTCCGCGGCGGCGCTCG
The DNA here is from genome assembly GCF_036014075.1 of Streptomyces violaceus. NCBI lineage: Bacteria > Bacillati > Actinomycetota > Actinomycetes > Kitasatosporales > Streptomycetaceae > Streptomyces > Streptomyces violaceus. The sequence continues at coordinate 7,891,109 of NZ_CP107911.1, read as the reverse complement.
TGCCGCCTCCCGTGGCACCGGCCCCTACCGACACGACACCGGCCGTCGCGGCGAGCACGGTCCGGCGACGCACTGCATCATGACTCACGCCTGCTTCCTCCAGTGCTGAATCGATTCAAAATCTCGCTGTCAGGGCCCCTGTCGGACCCTGGATACGGAAGGATGGTGCCGCTTTCCGGACGGTCGTGGTCGTGGGTAACGTTTCCCATAGAAGGTGGGCCCGACCCTAGAGAGCACCCTGCGGGACGTCAAGATGCCCGGCATACACTCGGCGGCAGCGTTTCCCAGAGAGGCAAGGGACCGGATGGAGCCGCCAGCAGCACGTCGCAGAGTCACCATCGTCGACGTCGCGCGTCACGCCCAGGTCTCCACGACCGCCGTCTCCAAGGTGCTGCGAGGCGCCTACGGCGCCAGCCCCGAGATGCGTGCCAAGGTGCGGCGCTCGATCGACGAACTGGGCTACCGTCCGCACACGGGCGCCAGGGCCCTGCGTGGGCAGACCTACACCATCGGCGTGATGCTGCCCGACATCCGCAACCCCTTCTTCCCCGAGATCCTCGACGGCATCACGGCTTCACTGGAGGACACCGAGTACCAGGTGCTTCTCGGACCGGGCTGCAACGGCGAGAAGGCCGAGGCCCGCGTCACCGAGGCGATGATCGACCGCAGTATGGACGGCATCGTCCTGGTCGCCCCCGTGTCGTCGCGAACCCGCCTGGAGTATGTGGCCTCCGCCGTGCCGACCGTCGTCATCGGCCGGCACGGCTCGTCTCCGCTGTACGACACGGTGGCCGACGACGACATCGAGGGCGCGTCCTTGGTGGTCGGCCACCTCGCCGGTCTCGGGCATCGACGCATCGCCCACATCGACCACCGCGAAACCGATCCCGCACGCCTCGCGGAGATGCCCAACGCCCGGCGTGCCGACGGATACCGGCAGGCCATGCGGGCGCACGGCCTTCAGGAGTCGATCGACGTCGTGTCCACCAGCTACACCCAGGAAGGCGGCTACGAGGGCGCCAGGCAACTGCTGGCCCGCTCGCACCGGCCCACGGCCGTCTTCGCCGGAGCCGACGTCGTCGCGATGGGTGTCCTGGAAGCGGTCGGCGAGGCCGGGTTGTCCGTCCCCGGCGACCTCTCGGTGGCCGGCTACGACAACACCGCCCTGGCCGCGTTCGGCCCGATCTCACTGACCAGCGTCGACCAGGCGGGGCACGAGATGGGCAGGAACGCCGTACGCCTCCTGCTGGACCGGATCGCCGACCGTCACCGGCCGTCGAGCCGGGTCATGCTCTCCCCCACGCTCGTGCCGCGCCGGACCACGGCCCCGCCGTCGGCGTAGGCCGACCCGGCCGAGCCGGGGTCGGCCTGCGACGTCCGCTACCCGACGCGTACCTCGGCGAGCTGCAAGCGGTATTTGGTCGTCTCGTCGGCGGCGGGGGTGCCCAGCCGGGTGGCGCGCAGGCGCAGGTAGCGGCCGGTGGCGGGGGTGAGGGTGTAGGTCTGGGCGGCTCCCTCGGGATTGCTCTGGCCGGTGACGGTGCGGACGGTGGTGTACGTACCGGAGCCGTCGCCCCGGGCCTGGAGGGTGAAGTCGACGGGGAAGCCCGCCGTGCCACCGCCCGCCGCGGACGTGTCGGTGCGCGGGTGAAGGGTGACGGTGCCGATCGCCCGGTCGGCGCCCAGGTCGACCTCGATCCACACGGGCGTGTCACTGATGTCGGCGGAGGCGAAGTCGATGCTGGTGAAGCCCTTGGCGCCGGTCACGCTGGTGGTGGCGCCGTCCAGGATCCGGGTCTTGCCCCAGTCGGCGTTCTCCAGGGTGCAGTTGCTGGTGACCGTGGTCGCGGCGGTGGGGACCGTGAGTTCGGCGAGCTGGAGACGGTACTTGGCGGACTCGTCGGCGGCGGGCGCGCCGAGTCTGGTGGCCCGCAGACGGAGGTAGCGGGCAGTGATCGTCTTGAAGCCGTACGTCTGGACGAGCCCGCGGGGGTTCGGCTGGCCGGTGACCGTGCGGACGGTGGTGTACGTACCGGAGCCGTCGCCCCGGGCCTGGAGGGTGAAGTCGACGGGGAAGCCCGCCGTGCCACCGTCCGCCGCGGACGTGTCGGTGCGGGGGAAGAGCCGTACGGCGTCGAGGTCGGTGTCCGAGCCGAGGTCGATCTCCACCCACACGGGGTTCGCGCCGATGTCGGCGGAGGCGAACTCGTTGCTGGTGAAGCCCTTGGCCCTGTTCACGCTCGTGAGCTTGCCGTCGGTGAGCCGGCTCCTGCCCCAGTCAGCGTTCTCCAGGCTGTTGTTGCTGGTGACGGACCTGCCCAGGGCGAGATTGTCGAGTCGGCCGGTGCCCGTCGCCGTGAAGGTCCACGTGCCGGGCCGGACGGTGAAGTACACGTACGAGGAGTCCTGGCCGTCACGGCCGAGACCGCTGACGCCGCCCGTGAAGGAACCGCCGCTGAAGACGGTGGTGCCGTTCGCCTTGATGACGGGCCGGGAGCCGCCGTACGTGGGGACGCCCACACGAGCGGTCGTTCCGCTCGGAGAGGTGAGCTTCAGGGTGACCTCGGTGCCGTCGCGCCGGATGCCGAAGCGGATGTCTCCCTTGACCGTGGGCGTAACCGTGTCGATCTTCGTGAGCGTGCCGGTCTGGGGGATCACCTCGTACGTCGTCCAGCCGGGCCGGGTGGGGCGCACACCGGCGGCGTATGCGGACAGCGCGTACAGCGGGCCCCCGTTCCAGGCGTGGTTGTCGGTGCCCGCCGCCTTGTCCCACAGCTCCCACAGGGTGTGGCAGGCGGGGTCGGCGACCTGGGCGGCGAAGCGGTTGCGCATCCGTTCCTCGGCGACGGTGGCCGCGCCCATCAGATACAGCGCCTCCAGGACGTAGAACTCCATGTACGGGCTGGCGTTGAGGTGGGTGCGCAGCACCTCGGTGACGGCACGGTGGCGGGAGGCGGGGGCCAGACCCGCGACGACGGCCAGGGCGTTGGCCCGGTCGTCGGTGTCGCGGGTGTAGCCGGGTGAGCGGTATTCGTTGCCGGACGCGTTCCACAGCACGCGGTCGAAGCTGGCCTTGATGCTGTTTTGCCGGGCCCGCCACCCGGCCACATCGCCGCTGTTGCCGCTGAGGTCGGCCAGCTCGGCGGCGGTGTCCAGCGCCAGGTAGTACCAGCAGTTGTCGAGGACGCGGGCGTCGATGTCGCTGCCCCAGTCCTCCCAGTCCCAGTCCCCCGCGCGGTGGACGACCAGGCCGTCGCCGTCCAGGCTCCACAGGTTCAGGTACTGCTTCACCGCCGGGTAGGCCCCGGTGACGGCGTCGGCGTTGCCGGTGTGGAGGTAGTAGGTCCAGAAGGACCAGACCGAGGCGAGCATCTGGACGGGCAGTTCGGCGGTCCAGATCACCGACGGCATCGGGGAGTAGAGCACTCCGCCGGTCTCCTGCCACGCAACCAGCTGGGAGATGGCCTTCGCGCCGAGCGCGTGGGATCTGGTGTCGAAGGTGTAGAAGCCCTCCTTCAGCTGGTTGACCACGTCACCCCACCACTGGGCGCGCTCACGGGTCGGGCAGTCCATGTAGTTGTCGCGCATGTTGACGTACATCGTGCGGGCGGCCTTGGACCACAGGGTGTCGAGGAAGGCGTCGTCGCTGCTGAAGGAGCCCGCGAAGTCGGTGTCGTAGCCGCTCTCCCGGTACTTCAGCTCCAGGATGGTCACACCGGCCGGGACGGTGTACCGGACCGCGGTGCCGCTCATCCAGCCCAGCGACTCGAACTCCTGGACTCCGCCGGTGCAGACGTAGGTGGAGCGGACGTTGTAGGCGGTCCCGGGCTCGATCCCGGACAGGCCGGCGCCGTCGTCGTAGTGGTCGGTCTGCATGCCGATGACCGCGCCGGCCGGAGCGTCCACCTTGAGGTACGGGGTGACCTGGATGTTGGACGGGAGGCCGGCCGGGATCGGGGTGGACCCCTGGCCGGTGCCCGGGAGGGCGGAGGCGTTGGTGTAGGACTTCAGGCCGGAGTGGCGGAACAGCGGGATGGGCCGCCGGACGAGGCTGTTCCAGGGCGCGGAGCCGGCGGCTCCGGAGTCGGTGGGCGCTGTCCAGCCGCTGTCGTCGAATCCCGGGGCCCGCCAGCCCGTCATGGCGGTGGCGTCGCGAGCGTCGTAGTGGATGTTCGACTCGGGCAGCCGGAAGTTCGCCTGCGGACCGCTGGTGTCGTGGGAGTAGCCCGGGTGGACCGTGTGCTTCCAGTCGGTGTCACTGACCAGGCGGCTGGTCGTCGTGCCGGTCCTCAGGTCCGACTGGAACAGCAGGCCGCCCTTGCCGCTGCTGTGATGAGAGAAGCCCTGCTTGCCGAAGTGCCAGACGAGCAGCGCGATCGTGTTGTCGCCGCCGTCGAGGTACGGGGCGAGGTCGATCTCGTCGTAGTAGGTGTCGGTGCGGTTGGGGCCGCGTTTGAGGCCGCCCTCGAAGACGACCAGGGTGCCGTTCACCCACAGCCAGTACTTGGAGTCCGCCGCGATCCGTGTCACGGCTTCGGACGGCGCGGCAGCCAGCCGGAACGTCCTGCGGAAGGCGACCCACTGGTTCGTCGCACTGGACGGCGCCCAGATCCACTTCGCGGTCCAGGACTCCGCGGCGGCGGCCGCCGGTGCGAGGCCGGGAAGGACCAGGGAGCCCAGCGTGGGCGCGAGGGCCACGGCTATGGCCGAGCGCAGGGCAGCCCGACGGGAAACGTTATGCATGGAGAGGACCTTCCCGGGAGTGCAGTCGAGGAGAGGCAAGAGAGGAGACACACCTGAACCGAGTGCTTGAATCGATTCAATCCTGTTCCTGCAGGCGCGATCTTCAGCCTCTGGGAAGGGCTTGTCAATGGGTTGGGCAGAAGCGGTGGGGTCCGTAGCCGACGCTGCGATTCCTCCACAGACACCTCCAGCGTCGAGGACGCCGAGGAGGAGGCAGGCCGGCTGAGGGGAGGCGGCCTCAGTCTTCGAGCGGCTCGTAGTCGAACCAGTCGAAGTGGACGGAGCCGGCCGCGGCGAACATTCCGATGACCCGGCCGGTGAAGCCGCCGGCGACCTCCGTGGACAGATACCGGCCGTCCAGCGAGGCGAGTCTGGCGAAGGCGCCGTCCGGTTCCTCGATGCCGATCGAGATGGTGTCGGGGCCGGTGCGTGCGTCGTTCACCGTCCGCTCTTCGGCCACCTCGATGCGGAGCACCACAGGTCCCGGGCCGGTCGGCCGGGATGCCACGACGGTGTCCAACGGACCGATGCGGGCGCGCACCCGCACCTCTTGGGACGAGGCCTCGATGTCGTAGTGGTGCTGCTCGTCGAGGCGGACGGCCAGACCACCGCGCCCCTCCGCCATGTCGACCAGGGCGCGCACCCGGCAGGACGGATGCTGTTGCCTGCGGCCCACGAACGTCACGTCCGGCTCGTCGAGCGACCCGCCGCGGGCCCGCAGGGTCAGTTGACCGGACCGTTCCGCTGTCGTGCAGACCTCCGGGGGACGGTGGCGCAGCGAGATCCAGTGCGGGGCGAGCTCGTTCGTGTCGAAGTCGTCCCGGACGTCCGGCTCGGCGGTGGGGGGCCGCAGCGGCCAGGAGGGGGCGGGCAGGACGGGCGCCAGTTCGCCGACGACCGGCCAGCCGTCGGCCCAGTCGACCGGCACCAGGAACGTCTCCCGCCCGAGTACGTGCCAGCCGGGCGTGCCACCACCCGGCCGTACGCCGAGCAGCACCATCCACCACGAGCCGTCGGGTGCCTGGACGAGGTCCGCGTGCCCGGTGTTCTGGATGGGGTGGTCGGTGCCCCGGTGGGACAGGATCGGGTTGGCCGGGCACGGCTCGAACGGGCCCGTGGGCGTGCGGCCGCGGGCGATCGAGACGCCGTGGCACCGCTCGGTGCCGCCCTCGGCGATGAGCAGGTACCAGTAGTCGCCGATCCGGTAGAGGTGCGGTGCTTCAGGGGCCTTGGCGCCGGGGGCTCCGGACCAGAGCCGGCGCCGCGGGCCGAAGGCCTCCCCGGTTCCGGGGTCGATGCGGACCTGCCCGACTCCGGCCGTGGTGCACCAGCAGGTGCCGTCGTCGTCCCAGGCGAGATCCGGGTCGATGCCGTGCACCCCGGGCAGCGGGAGCGGATCGGACCAGGGGCCCGCCGGGTCGGCGGCCGTGAAGAGCAGATTGCCGTCGCCGCTCACGTTCGTGACGATCAGCCAGAAGCGGCCGTCGTGGTAGCGCAGCGTGGGCGCGTAGATCCCTCCCGACGAGAACGAGTCCAGCGGCAGGCGCAGTTGGCTCGGGCGGTCGAGTACGTTGCCGATCTGGGTCCAGTGCACCAGGTCCCGGCTGTGGAAGATCGGTACGCCGGGGAAGTACTCGAAGCTGGAGCACGCGAGGTAGTAGTCCTCGCCCGCCCGGCAGACGGACGGATCCGGGTGGAAGCCGGGGATCACGGGGTTACTGATGGTGTTGCCCGTCGCGGGCGCGTTCGGCGGCCTCATCAGGTCCTTTCGCTGGTTCGACCAGACACCCGGCTCGGAAGCGAAACTTTCCCTCTCACTGATGGATTGTTTCCGTGGGAGGCTAACGACGGCTCTCCCCGGGGTCAATGCCCAACGGCCTGCTGCGGCAGGTCAGTTCTTGGGTGGAGCCGTGCTGGCCCGGACCGTCAGGGTGGTCGCGATCTCCAGTCCGACCTGCGGGGCCGCCTCACCACGACCGAGCGTGAGTGCCAGTTCGGTAGCGGCCACGGCCATCTCGGTCAGGGGCTGGTGGACGGTGGTCAGGGGCGGATCCACCCAGGCCACGACCGGCAGGTCGTCGAAACCGACGACACTGAGGTCGTCGGGGATGCGCAGGCCCGCCTCACGCGCCGCCTGATAGACGCCGAGTGCCTGCAGGTCGTTGGCGGTGAAGATCGCGGTGGGTCGGTCGGGCAGGGCCAGCAGGGAACGCGCCGCGGCACAGCCGTCCTCCTGGGTGAGCGGCGCGTGCACGACCAGTCCGGGATCGGCCTGGAGGCCGGCGGCCTGCATCGCGGAGCGGTATCCGTCCAGCCGGGCGCAGCAGCACAGCACGTCCTCTGGGCCGCTGATCATCGCGATGCGGCGGTGCCCGAGCCGGGTGAGATGGCGGGTCGCGGTCCGGCCGCCGGACCAGTTCGTAGCACCCACGAACGGGACGTCGTCCGGCAGTTCGGTGGTCGGGTCGAAGACGACGAACGGAATCCCCTTCGCCGTCAGCCGCGCGCGCTCGGCCTCGGAGAGCTGGGCCACGGACAGCACGCAGTTCGGCCGCCGGGAGACGGTGTCGTCCCAGGTGGGCGCTGCCGAGTCGTGCAGTCCGAACTCGGACACCATGACACCGACGCGATGCTGTCGGGCCACTTGTTCCACGCCCCGGATGATCTCGACCGCCCACATGTCCTTGAGTTCGCGGAACACGAGCTCCACGACGTTGTTCCGGCCCGCGCCCGTGGGCTTGCGGTAGCCGTACTCATTGACCAGGGCCTCGACACGCGCCCGTGTGTCCGCCGAAACCCCCGACCTGCCGTTGATGACCTTGGACACGGTCGGGACGGAGACTCCCGCCGACTCGGCGATGTACGCGATGGTGACCGGCCGGGACGTGCCCTCGCGCTCGTCGTCCTGCTCCGTCGGCCCGTCGGTTGCGTGGTCCGCCAAGGTCGCCTTCCCGATCATCGAACCGCTCGCGCCCGGGCCGCGGCCGGGGCCCGAAAGCCGGTTGGACAGCGTCGTGTTGGTGTGTCCGGCCATTCTGGCATCTCGCCCCGTCGCACCTATGGCCTCGCTCACCTCTTCTTGTTAATTTCTCCGCCGCGCACAGCGAAAGTTTCCTTCACCGATCTGCGTTCCGGTCGTCCTGATGACGTCCCCTACCGGAAGGTGCACGTGATGCCGAGGAGACTCGCACGACTCCTGCGGCGACGACGCCGGTCGTCGCACCCCCCGCGGAGACTGGCGGCACTCCTCCTGGCGGTCGCCGACCGGGCGGTGCACGATCTGCCCCTCTACACCGCCGAGCCGGGCACCGACGACGAGGACCGGCTCAGGCTCCTCGCGAGTTGGGCTGCCACCCAGCCCGGCAAGACCACGGGCGCGCTGTAACGCCGGCAGGAGGCGGACTGACCACCCGGCGCGCCAACCGGGTGTGACCTGGCCGCACCAGGGGGCGGGAAGCACGGCGCGCGGTGGCTAGGGTGGGTGGTGTGGAGCTCCTACACCTGCGTTATTTCGTCGCCGTCGCCCAAGAACTGAACTTCTCCACCGCGGCCCGCAAACTGCACATGGCGGCGTCCCCGCTGAGCCGGCGGATCAAGGATCTCGAGAGCGAACTCGGGCACCGGCTGTTCGACCGTGACACGCATCGTGTGAGGCTCACCCCGGCCGGCACCGCGCTGCTGCCAATCGCGCGCGGTGTTCTGGAGCAGGTCGATTCCATCCGCTGGCGGCTGGAGGAGACGGCCCGGCCGCAGCGGACCACCTTGTTGCTCGGCGTCCCCAGCGGTATCCATCCGGACCTGCGCGAACGGATGGACGCCCTCGCCGGGCGGGTCGGCGACCGGTTCGAGATCAAACGCTGGCCGGGGGGCACTGACCGGCTGGTCGACGCGGTGTGCGACGGCCGGCTCGCGCTGACGCTGGCCCGGCTGCCGGTCGGCGGCGACCCCGCCCTGGAACAGTTGCCGGTGATGTCGGAGCGGCTCGGCGCGGTCGTGCCCAGGGACCGGTTCCCGGGGCGGGAGTCGGTCGGGCTGGCGGAGCTGGCCGAACTCGCCTACGCGGGCTCCCCCACGGCCGTGACCAACGCGTATTTCCGCGGACTCGACCAGCAGCTGTCCGATCTCGGCATCAAGAAGCGGATCGAACTGAGCAGCGTGACTTTCGACGGAGTTTCCGAGATAGTGGCCAGCGGACTGGCATTCTCTATTTCCATGCTGGATTCGAGAAGCCCTGTGCAGAATTACCGCCTTGACAATGTGACTGTCCTCCCCTTCTCCGATTTCCACCCGACGCTGGTGACCGGTCTGTTCTGGCGCAAAGACCGAGCCGATGGCGGTGACCTGGAGGAAGTCGTCGCAGCAGCCCGCGAGGTATTCGCCGATCCCCTTCACGCCTGAATTCTGAAGAAGCCTCGAAAAGGCGGTATGACCACTGCGGTCATACCGCCTTTCGCTATTTGGTCATTCCGTTCGAGACCAGCCCTTGCTAACTTAGTTTCCAGATACACACATGCGGTGAAGCAAGGAGTGAAGGTAACGATGACGGAAATCACGGAGACCACCGCCGGCCCTCTGGAAGGCGTGCGCGTGATCGACCTCTCGACCGTGGTGATGGGCCCGTACGCGGCCCAGATCCTCGGTGACCTGGGCGCCGACGTGATCAAGATCGAGTCGCCCGCCGACACCGTGCGCGTGGGCCACTACCGCACGACGCCGGGCATGACGCCGCTGAATCTCAACGTCAACCGCAACAAGCGGAGCGTGACCCTCAACCTCAAGGACGAGACCGACCGGGAGCGCGCGCTCGACCTGGTCGACACCGCGGACGTGCTGATCACGAACATGCGGCCCGGCGCGCTGCACCGCCTGGGTCTGTCGTACGCCGACATCGCCGCCCGCAACCCGCGGCTCGTCTACGCGCACGCCCAGGGGTTCCGCGGCGACTCGGACCGCGCCGGCCACGCCGCCTACGACGAGACCGTGCAGGCCGCGTCCGGCCTGGTCGACATCGCCGACCGCGCGCTGGGCGAGCCCGTCTACCTGCCGACCATCATCGGCGACAAGGTCTCCTCCCTGACCATCGCCTACAGCGTGCTCGCCGCACTGCTGCACCGGGACAGGACCGGGCGGGGCCAGCAGGTCGAGATCCCGATGACGGACACGCTGATCGCCTTCAACCTCGTCGAGCACCTGGCGGGACACACCCACGTGCCCGAGAGCAGCCCCACGGGCTTCCCGCTGTCGATGCTCAAGGGCCACAAGGCGGTGCGCACCAAGGACGGCCTGGCCTGTGTGATCCCGTACAACCCGCAGAACTACCGTGACTTCTTCACGGCCGCCGGACGCCCGGACCTCGCCGAGGACCCGCGGGTCGGCGGGGACGCCATCGACAGCGCCGACCACGAGGGCCTGGCCGAGCTGATCGGCGTGTGCGCCCCGGCGCTGACCACCGAGGAGTGGGCGGAGGTGTGCGCCAAGCACAGCATCCCGATGGCCCCCGTGCTGGAGCTCGAGAACGCCCACGAGGACCCCTACGTCCGTGACGGCCACCTGCTCGACACCGCCGAGCACCCGACCGAGGGCACCGTCCGCACCATCGGCATCCCGGTGCGCTTCTCCGCGACCCCCGGCTCGATCCGCCGGCTGGCGCCGGTCGCGGGCCAGGACACCGAGGACGTCCTCGCCGAACTCGACGCCGCCCGCTGAGCGCCGCCCCTCCCGCCATCACGCCGTCGGGGAGCGGCCCGCGCCCCCCGACGGCCGTCACAGAAGGACAACCATGAGCACCTCAGAAACCACTGTCGTACGTACCGAACGCATCGGATCCGCCCTGCTGATCACCCTCGACCGGCCAGAGACCCGCAACGCCGTGAACGCGGCGGTGGCCACCGGACTGGCCGGCGCGCTCGACGAGTTGGAGGCCGATCCGGCGCTGCGGGCCGGTGTCCTGACCGGTGAGGGCGGCACCTTCAGCGCCGGCATGGACCTCAAGGCGGCGCTGCGCGGCGAGTCGCCCGAGGTCGAGGGCCGTGGCTTCGGCGGCCTGACCGAGTCCGAGCCGGCCAAGCCCCTGATCGCCGCCGTGGAGGGCTTCGCCATGGGCGGCGGCTTCGAACTGGCCCTGGCCTGCGACCTGATCGTCGCGGCCGAGGACGCCCGGTTCGGTCTGCCCGAGGTCAAGCGCGGGCTGATCGCCGCGGGCGGCGGCGTGATCCGGCTGCCCAAGCGCATCCCGCACCACCTGGCCATGGAACTCCTGCTGACCGGCGAGCCCGTCGACGGCCGCCGCGCCGGTGAACTGGGCCTGGCCAACCGGGTCACCGGCACCGGCCAGGCCGTCACAGAAGCGCTCCGGCTGGCCGAGCGGCTCGCCGAGAACGCCCCGCTCGCGCTCGCCACCGTCAAGCGCGTCGTCCGCGCCGCCGACGGGGCGCCCGATGCCGAGGCCTTCGCCTTCCAGCGCGAACAGATGAAGACCCTGATGGCCTCGGCCGACGTCCGCGAGGGCATGACCGCCTTCGCCGAGCGCCGCCCCGCGCAGTGGACGGGGCGGTGAGGCGCCGTGCAGGCACAGGACGTACGACAGCACGTCACCACCCCGCTCACCAGCCCGGCGTTCGCGCCCACCGTCCCGCGGTTCACCGACCGGGAGTACCTCAACGTCGTCTACCGCACCGACCCCGACGCACTGCGGGCCGTGGTCCCCGAACCGCTGCGGATCGATGAGCCGCTGGTCCGGTTCGAGGTCATGAAGATGGGCGACGTCAGCGGCTACGGCCCCTACACGGAGGCCGGCCAGGCGATCCCCGTCAGCCTCGAGGGCGAGCGGGGCGAGTACCTGCACGCGATGTACCTCGACAACTTCCCGGCGACCGCCTCCGGCCGCGAGGTCTCCGCCTACCCCAAGGTCATGGGCTCCCCGGCGCTCCACGTCGACACCGGCGCGCTCGTCGGCACCCTCGACCACGGCACGTTGCGGGTCGCCACCGCGACCATGGGCTACAAGCACCACGAACTGGACCGGGCCGAGGCGGAGGCACAGATCACCGTGCCGACCTTCATGCTCAAGACCGTTCCCGGCTACGACGGTCTGCCGCGCGTGCAGGAACTCGTCCGCACCCGCATCACCGACGTCACCGTGAAGGGTGCCTGGACCGGTCCCGCCCGGCTCCAGCTGTTCCAGCACGTGCTCGCCCCGCTGGCCGACCTGCCGGTGCTGGAGGTCGTCTCCGCGAGCCACATCCTCACCGACCTGACGCTGTCCGGCGTCGAGCCGGTCCACGACTACCTGAAGGGAGCCGCGTCATGAACCGCGCCTTCCGCACCGCCGCGGTGATCGGCGCCGGGACCATCGGACTGTCCTGGGCGACGCTGTTCGCCGCGCACGGCCTGACCGTCCGGGTGACCGACCCGCGGCCGGACCTCGCCGAGGCCGTCGCCGAGGCCCTGGACCGGAACGCCCCGCAGCTGGCCGCCCGGGGCCTGGACGTGACCGGCCTCGCCGACCGGGTGCACATCGCGGCCGATGCCGCCGAGGCGGTCCGGGACGCGGACGTCGTCCAGGAGAACGGCCCCGAGCGGGTCGAGTTCAAGCGGGACCTGTTCGCCACGCTGGTCCGGGAGGCACCCGACCACGCGCTGCTGCTCAGCTCCTCGTCGGCGATCCCGTCCAGCGCGTTCACGCGTGAGCTGCCGGACGAGGCCGCCGCCCGGGTCCTGATCGGCCACCCCTTCAACCCGCCGCACCTGGTCCCGCTCGTCGAGGTCGTGCCCGGGGAGCGCACCGGCGAGGACGCCGTGCAGGACGCGGTGGACTTCTACACCTCGGTCGGCCGCACCCCGGTCGTCGAGCGCAAGGAGATCCCCGGCTTCGTCGGGAACCGGCTGCAGAACGCGCTCAGCCGCGAGGCGGTGTACCTCGTCGAGCAGGGCGTCGTGACCCCCGAGGACCTCGACAAGGTGATGACGAACTCGCTGGGCCTGCGCTGGGCCACGGTCGGGCCGTTCCTCGGCTCGCACCTGGGCGGCGGACCCGGCGGCTACCGGCACATGGCCGAGCACATCGGCGCGTCGATGAAGCAGATGTGGGCGGGCCTCGGCACCCCGTCGCAGAACGAGGAAGAACAGGAACGGCTCATCGAAGCCGTGGAAAAGGCCTACGGCTCCTCCACGTACCCGGAACTCACCGAGACGCGCGACCGCAGGCAACTCGCCGTGCTGTCCGCCCTGGACAGCGCCGACAAGGAGGAGAACTGAGATGACCACCACCACCATCGAACCGCTCGAGGACCAGCTGACCGCCGACTTCTACACCTACGAGGCCCTGCTGCCGGACGAGGAGCGCAAGATCCTCCTCAAGGCCCGCGCCCTCATGCGGGACGAGGTCAAGCCGCTGGTGAACGAGAACTGGGCCAAGGGTGAGTTCCCCACGGAACTCATCTCCCTGTTCCGCGACAGCGGCCTCGCCGGCCTCCCCTACGAGGGCTACGGCGAACACCGCCCCGCCGTCAGCAACCTCCTCAGCGGCATGCTCGCCCTGGAGATGACCCGCACCGACGCCTCCGTGTCCACCTTCTTCGGGGTCCACAACGGCCTGGCGATGTACTCGATCCACTCGGGCGGCGACCAGGAGCAGCGCGACCGCTGGCTCCCGGAGATGGCCGCGATGGACAGGATCGGCGCGTTCGCCATGACCGAGCCGCTCGGCGGCTCCGACGTCGCGGGCGGCATGCGCACCACAGCCCGGCGCGAGGGCGACACCTGGGTCCTGAACGGCGCCAAGAAGTGGATCGGCAACGCGACCTTCGCCGACTACGTCGTGGTCTGGGCCCGGGACGTCGACGACAACCACGTCAAGGGCTTCGTCGTCGAGAAGGGCACGCCCGGCTTCGACCCGGTGAAGATCGAGGGCAAGATCGCCTTCCGGATCGTGGAGAACGCCGAGATCACCCTGACCGATGTCCGCGTACCGGAGGCGAACCGTCTGCAGAACATCAACTCGTTCCGGGACGTCGCCGAGATCCTGCGCGCCACGCGCAGCGGGGTGGCCTGGCAGGCGCTGGGCGTGATGGTCGGCGCCTACGAACTGGCCCTCGACTACGCCCGGGAGCGCCGCCAGTTCGGCCGCCCGATCGGCGGCTTCCAGCTGGTGCAGGACCTGCTGGTCAAGAGCCTGGGCAACGTCACGGCGTCCTGGGGCATGCTGGTGCAGCTCGCCCGGCTGCAGGACGCGGGGATCTTCCGTGACGAACACTCCGCCCTGGCCAAGGCGTTCGTCACCTCCCGGATGCGGGAGGTCGTGGCCTGGAGCCGGGAGATCTTCGGCGGCAACGGAATCCTCCTGGAGCACGACATCGCCCGGTTCTTCGCCGACGCCGAGGCCATCTACTCCTTCGAGGGGACCCGCGAGATGAACACCCTGATCGTCGGCAAGTCGATCACCGGCCAGAGTGCCTTCGTCTGACGCACACGGGAACAGTGAACCCCAGGTCCTTCGATCTGGGGTTCTCTACCCGCGAACTCGCCCCGGCGCCACGGTCCGAGAGCCCGCCCGGATCGGTGCCGCGGCACGGAAGTTGCCCCGGTACGCACCCCTGCTGTCCCCACCGTGCACGGGCCTCCCCGGACCTCTCCGAGGCTCGTCCGGCGTGCCTAGCGTGACGAGCGAACCGGCCGGGATCCGAGCCGGAGTCACGCTCCCCGGAGGACACTCATGGTCAGCATCGCCGACGTCACCGCCACCCCCGGCCCGGACCTGCTCACCCCGGACAACTGCGCGGTGCTGTTCGTGGACCACCAGCCGCAGATGTTCTTCGGCACCGGCACCGGCAGCGGCGACCGCACCGCCATCATCAACGCCACCGTCGGTCTGGCCAGAGCCGCCCGGACCTTCGACGTACCGGTCGTGCTGAGCACCGTGGCCGCCGAGTCCTTCTCCGGCCCCGCTCCTGCCGCAACTGGCGGACGTCTTCCCCGGGCAGAAGCCCGTCGACCGCACCTCGATGAACGCCTGGGAGGACCTGGACTTCGTCGAGGCGGTCAAGGCCACCGGGCGGCGCAAGCTCGTCATCGCGGGGCTGTGGACCGAGGTGTGCGTCGTCCTGCCCGCGCTCTCCGCGCTCGCCCAGGGCTACGAGGTCTACGTCGTCACCGACGCGTCCGGCGGCGTCAGCCCGCAGGCCCACGAGCACGCGGTCCAGCGCATGGTCCAGGCCGGGGCCGTCCCGGTCACCTGGGTGCAGGTGCTCCTGGAGTTGCAGCGCGACTGGGCCCGTACCGAGACGTACGGCGCGGTGACGGACGTGGTGAAGGCGCACTGCGGCGCCTACGGTCTCGGCATCGTCTACGCGCAGGCGGTCATCGGCGCCCACGCCGCCGGCTGATGCCCGCCCGCCGGTGTCCCGGCCGGAGGGAGTGCACCGGCTGCCGCACGTATCATCGCGCGGTGGACACCGGGGTGGGGATCGCGGCGCCGTTCGGACGGCTGCTGCGCGCGTTACGGCAGAGCCGTCGGCTGACGATCGAGGAGCTGGCCGAGGCCTCCGGGGTGTCGGGGCGCGCCATCGGTGACATGGAGCGGGGCAAGAGCCGGCGTCCGCACCGTGGCACCGTCACCGCGCTCGCGCAGGGCCTGGAGCTGGACGACGCGGCACACGCGGAACTCCTGGGCGCCGCTCGCGCCGCCCGTCCCGGCGCCCAGCCCGCCGGGTTCACGAAGGCCTCGCCGCACTCGCTGCCGAGGGGCGTGCGTGACTTCGTCGGGCGGCAGGCGGAACTGGCCGCGCTGCGCGCCCTCGCGCAGGAGGCCGCCGGCAGCGAACCGGCGCGGGGCCGGGGACCGCTGGTGCCGCCGGCGGCCGTGGTGTCCGGCCCGCCCGGGAGCGGCAAGACTCTGGCGGGCCGGCTGGCCGAGGAGCTGGCGTCGTCCTGCCCCGACGGGGCGTTCCTGGTGGACATGCGGGGTCTGGACGAGCGGCCGCTCCCCGCGGAGCAGGCCCTGTCGGGACTGCTGGGCGCGTGGGGCGTGGGGGACGCGGAGCTGGCCCGGCTCAGCGCCGAGGAGCGGCTCACCTACTACCACGAGATCGCCGCCGGGCTCCGCGCGGTCCTGGTGCTGGACAACGTGGGCAGTGAGGCACAGGTCAGGCCGCTGCTGCCGCGCGGGGCGGCTGCTCGTGGTGGTGACGAGCCGCCGTGCCCTCGCCGGTCTGGAAGGGGTGCGGCGCGTCGAGCCGAGCCGGTGTCCCCGGACACGATTCAGGGCTTGCGGCCCGTGGCGGAGGCGAAGCCCAGCCAGGTGTGGCGGTTGTTCCACCAGCACCAGCCGACCTTCGGGGCGTCGCGGCGCTCGCGGCCGTCGCGCCCGGTGCCGTTGCTGATCCAGATCGCCGGGGTGCGGGCGTCGAACGTGCCGTTCGGCTTGCGCAGCCGGGAGCCGATGGTCATGAAGCACAGGTTGCGCTCCAGGGCCGCCGGTTGCTGGAGCACCCAGTGGATGCCCTCGGTGAGCAGCAGCGGGGTGCGGTCCTCCTTGGTGAGGGCGGGCAATGCCTCGTCCGGGCTCCAGTTGCTCATGTGGTCACCGCGGTCGAGGCCGGTGAGGACGTAGAGCGGGGCCTCGGGCAGCTCGATGGCGGTGGGGGCGAACTCATCGACGTCGGGCATGTCGACGACGACGAAGCCCGGCTTGCCCTCGCGGCGGAGCAGCGGCGCGAGGGCGGAGGCGGGGACCCGGTCCGGGTGCACGGCGAGCAGGGCGCCGTCGCTGCCCGCCCGGGCCTCGGCGTCCGCCGCGTACGTACGGATCTCGGCGGCCGGCAGCCCGGCGATCTCGTGCACCCCGGACTCGATCAGTCGCTCTGCCTGCGCGCTCAGGGCCGGGAGTACGGACAGAACGGCGGAGGTACCGGGCGTGGTCTCGGGCACGATGCTCCCTGGGTCGGCGGCTTGAACATTGAGGCAACGCGGTGAACCGCCGGGACGTTCCCGGGGTCAGGCACGGGATCGGCCGGACAGGCCGCTTCGCTGCCACTCGCGGGGCGTCACACCGTAGGCCGCCCGGAAGGCACGGCTGAAGTGACTGGGGCTCACGAAACCCCAGCGCCGGGCGACGGTCGCGACCCCGTGCCCCAGGGCCGGGGGCCGCAGAAGATCCTTGCGGCACCGCTCGAGGCGCTGCGTCCGGATCCACTCCCCCACCGTGACGCCCTCCAACTGGAACAGCTTGTGCAGGTAGCGGACCGACATGAAGTGCGCGGCGGCGATCCCCGGTGGTGACAGGCCGGGGTCGGAGAGGTTGCGCAGGATGTGGTCCTGCACGCGCACGAGGGTCGCCGCGGCGGTCTCCGGAGCCTGGGAGGTGAAGCGGCCGCTTCGCTCGTTGATCAGCAGCGCCAGCAGATCGAGCGCGGTGGCGGCGAACTGACGGCCGGCGACGGCGTCGAAACCGGCAGCTTCGCGGGCCAGGCGTGCGAAATAGGTCGCCACCAGTGCGGCACCGCCCTCCCGGCCGGAGAACGCCGTGGCGGTCATCGCCCGCAGATCGTCGTCCCGCACGCGCAGATCCTCGCGAGGGAAGTGGAAGGAGGTGAAACTGAACCTGTCCTGCACCTTCTTGCGGAAGAGACGGGAGGAGTCCGAGAGGGAGAAGTCACCCGGCCCTATCAGGGCCTCCCTCCCGTCCTGCTCCTTGATGGAGCTGCCTCGCTGCTGAAGGGTGAGGATGAGGAACTCCTTCCCGTCCCGGGCGATCAGCTGCCTGCTGCGCGTCACGACCTGCGGGCCCGCCTGGACGTGGGAGACGCGTAAGGAACCCAGCTCGTTGCTGACGATCCTTCCGGGTGACGGGTCTTTCTCGAGGAGGTGCACATCGAGCGGGATGAAGGTGCGTGACACGGCGTGGTGCCAGCGCTCCTCCCGGTCGGCCGCCGACAGTGACGCGGTGCAAAGGACGACGGCCATCCAGTTCCCCCCTGGGCATCATCGAGGGCCGGCAGCTCGGATCCGCTGCCGGCCTTGACGATGTCACCACCCCGGCCGGGGGCCGTCCAGGAACAATCGGAGGAAGAAATCGGAGGCAGAATTCGATCACTCCTGTTCGATCACTTCCGCAGGAAGGCGAGCAGCGCCGAGTTGACCTCCTCCGCGTGGGTCCAGAGCAGACCGTGCGGGGCGCCCTCGATCTCCACGTAGTCCGCGGCCGGAAGAGCCTTGTGGAACTGCCTCGCCGTCCCGTCCACCGGCAGGATGCGGTCGCCGGTTCCGTGCAGGATCAGGGCCGGTACATCGATCGCCGGGATGTCGGCCCGGAAGTCGGTGTACCAGGTGGAGGGCGCGGCCGACGCCGCGAAGAAGCCGCCGCCGGCGGCGACGTTCCAGCTGTTACGGACGGCCTCCTCGCTGATCCTGGTGCCGAGGTTCTCGTCGAGGTTGTAGAAGTCGTTGTAGAAGTTCGTGTAGTACGCGTACCGGTCCGCCTTCACGGCCGCGACGATCTCGTCGAAGAACTCCTTCGGGGCGACCCCGCCCGGGTTGTCGTCCGACTTGAGCAGGCAGGGCTCCAGGGAGGCGAGGAAGGCGACCTTGGCGACCCGCCCGGAGCCGTGGGCGGAGACGTAGCGGGCGACCTCGCCGGTGCCCATCGAGAACCCGACGAGGACGGCGTCTTGCAGGTCGAGGGTCTCCATCACGGTGTTCAGATCGGCCACGAAGGTGTCGTAGTCGTAGCCGGTCGTCGGCTGGGAGGACTGCCCGAAGCCGCGCCGGTCGTACGTGATCACGCGGTACCCGGCGTCGAGCAGTACGGCGCTCTGCCGCTCCCAGGAGTGCCCGTCGAGCGGGAAGCCGTGGATGAGGACGACCGGCTGCCCGGATCCGTGGTCCTCGTAGTACAGGTCGATGGAGGTGGAGTTCTCCTGGCCCACGGTGATGTACGGCATGCGCTGTTTCCTCGTTTCGGGAGAGCGGGTGGAAGGGGTGCGGCCACGCTAGGCCGGAGGCCGTACGGGCGGTTGCCGTGCAGCGCACGACTCCTTGACCGGGCGCGCACTCCCGTCAGTCTGCAACAGGGGCGGAAAGGTTTGCCGTCACGACTCCGCAGGAAATGTGGCTGAACGCACTGGCCCTGGACGCCCGCGGCCCCGGACCCGCCCGACCGGGGCTGCCTCGCGTACCGGCTTACGCGGCCGAGGACTTCGACGCCGGCCTGGCGGCGAACCGCTCTCTCGAGACCGGACTCCCGGTTCGGACAAGGGACTTGCTCCCGCCTGACTGATCGTGAATTCCATCGCACCGCCCGTCCCGGGCGTGGCACCATCGGCGGCATGGAAGGATTTTTGACATCTGATCAGATCGACGCCCGTAAGGCCCGCGCTTTCGCCGCCGCCGTCGCCGCGGGTCGTGACCTGGGGCTCACGGTGACCGACGCGACGGTGATCTACGACGTGTTCTCCGTCGTGGTGCACCTCGCTCCGTCGCCGGTGGTGGTGCGGGTGCCGACCGTCCTGCCGTCGTACTCCGACCCCGGATTCCAGTCCGCGCGGCAGCGACTGGAGCTCGACGTCGTGGCGTGGCTCGTGGAGCAGGGCCACCCGGTGATTCCGCCGAGTCCGCTCGTGCCGCGCGAGCCCGTTCGGCGCGACGGTTTCTCGATGACGTTCTGGCAGTTCGTCGAACTGGACCAGAGCGTCGAGCCGGATTACGCGCACAACTCCGCTCTGGTCGCCGACCTGCACGCCGCGCTGCGCGAGTACCCCGGCGAGCTGCCGTTCCTGTCCGCTGCCGAACCGCGGTTCGTCTCCGAGGGGCTTGCCGTGCTCGAAGGGCGGCCCGACCTCCTGGAACCGGCCGACCTCGACCGGGCGCGGCGCGAGTGGGAGATCCTGGAGCCCGTCGTCAGCTCACGCGCGGCATTCGAGGCGGCGTTCCCCGGCATCGAGTTCCAGCCGATCCACGGGGACGCCCCCGCCGCCAACATCGTCTCCGCCACGGACGGCGAGCTGTACTCCGACTTCGAGCTGACCACGCTCGGCCCGGTCGAGTGGGACCTGGCGGCTCTCGGCCCCGAGTGCGAGGCCGCGTACAACACGGCCGCCGAACGCCGGGGTCTGCGGCAGCTGGACGAGGGCGTGCTGCGCGTAGTCAACGCTGTGGGCATGTCCCGCGCGGTGGCATGCCTCGCGCTCGCCCCGCAGCTGCCCCTGCTCGTGGAGGCGCTGAAGCCGGCCGTGGAGCAGTGGCGGGCGATGCCGTTCGCGGGCGGACTGGCCGACTGACTGACAAGACGACCCGGCTCACTCCGGCAAGGGCCGGTCGTCGACCACGTGTTTCATGACGAGGGTGGACGTCAGCCGCTGGATGCCGGGGAGGCGGGCGAGCTGCTGGTCGTAGAGCTGCTGGAAGGCGGCCAGGTCGGTGGTGGCGACACGCAGGAGGTAGTCGGGGTCGCCGAAAAGGCGCTGGGCCTGGAGCACGTGAGGGACGGCGGCCACCCCCTCCTCGAAGGCGGTGACGGTGTCGGCGTCCTCCCAGCGCAGGGTGACGAAGACGAGGGCCTCGAAGTTGAGGCCCACGGCGACCGGGTCGACGACCGCGCGGTAGCCCCGGATCGCACCCTCGCGTTCGAGGTCGCGCAGGCGGCGGTGGCAGGGAGAGACGCTCAGCTTCACCCGCGCGGCCAGCTCGGTGACCGTGAGGCGGCCGTCAAACTGCAGCTCGGTAAGAATTTTCCGATCCAGGGCATCCATGGAGAAGATTCTGCCCCAGATCGGGCGATCAAGGGGTAAAGAAGGGAACACCTTCGGCCCGATGCGGCCTAGCCTTCCTCTCGCAACACTGCACGTGAGAGGGGCCGATCCATGGACACGACGACGCTGGCGGCATTTCTGGCCGTGGATCTGCTGCTGGTGTTCACGCCCGGCGCGGACTGGGCCTACGCGATCGCCGCGGGTCTTCGGGACCGGTCGGTCGTGCCGGCGGTCGCCGGGCTGATAGCCGGGTACGCGGGGTACACGCTGCTCGCGGTCGCGGGTCTGGTGGTGATCGTGGCGAGTTCGGCGACCCTGCTCACCGCGCTGACCGTGGCCGGGGCCGGCTATCTGGTGTGGCTCGGCTGGGGCGTGCTGCGGCAGCCTGCCGCGCTGACGGCCGCCGGGGCAGAGGTGGGTTCCGCCGCCTCGGGGGCGGGCGCCTCCCGCTTGCGGATCGTGCTCAAGGGAGCCGGGATCAGCGGCCTCAACCCGAAGGCGCTGCTGCTGTACTTCTCGCTGTTCCCGCAGTTCATCGACCCCGCGGGCGGCTGGCCGGTCGCCACGCAGACCGGGCTGTTCGGCACGCTGCACATGACCGTCTGTGCCGTCGTCTACCTCACCGTCGGCGTCCTGGCCCGTACGGTCCTGAGCACCAGGCCGTCCGCGGCCCTGGCGGTCACCCGGACATCCGGTGCGCTGATGATCGCCATCGGCGGGTTCCTGCTGCTGGAACGCCTCGCCGCCTGACGAACCCGGCGCACCCGGGCGTCAGCGGAGGATCACCGTGCGTCTGCCCTGGACGGACACCCGGCCCTCGCAGTGCCAGCGGACCGCCCGGCCCAGAACCGCCGACTCCGCGTCCCGGCCGATGGCGGCCAGGTCCTCGGGCGTGTGACTGTGGTCGACGTCGATGACCTCCTGGGCGATGATCGGGCCTTCGTCGAGGTCGGCGGTGCCGGGGCGAGGTTCTCCGAGGCGATCATCTCGAGGATGGACTGCTGGCGGTGCGGCGCGGCGTTCACGGCGCTGGCGACGTCCGGGTCGAGTTCGCTGAGCGTGAGGCCGGGGGGCGAGGCGAGTGTGCTGGTCGGGCCGGCGACTGGTTCGACGTGATCCCGCTGTCCGGCGCCCGGGTCGCCCTGGTCGTGGGTGACGTGGTGGGCCACGGCATCCAGGCGTCGGCCACGATGGGCCGGCTGCGGACCACCGTACGGACGCTCGCGGATGTCGACCTCGCCCCCGACGAGCTGCTCACCCAGCTGGACGATCTCGTCCTGCGGCTCGACCGGGAAGAGGGCCCGGAGGTGCGCGGACTGTCGGCGGAGGCGTCGGGGCAGGTCGGAGCGACCTGTCTGTACGCCGTGTACGACCCGGTGTCCCGCCACTGCACCATGGCCCGCGCCGGGCATCCGCAGCCCGCGCTGGTCACGCCCGACGGCGGCGTGCGATTTCTCGACCTGCCGGCCGGGCCGCCGCTGGGTCTGGGCGGCCTGCCGTTCGAAGCGGTCGAGGTGCGGCTGGAGGAGAACAGCCTGCTCGCCCTCTACACCGACGGGCTGATCGAGGCCGCCGACCACGACATCGAGGTCGGGCTCGACCTGCTGCGCCAGGCGCTGAGCAGCCCCGCCGACGCGCTGGAGGAGACCTGTGACCAGGTGCTGCGCACCGTGCTTGCGGGCCGTTCCGCCGACGACATCGTGCTGATGCCGGCCCGGACGGCCGCGCTCGGCGCCGGGCAGGTACACACCTGGCGGCTGCCACCGGGCCCCGCCGCCGTGGCCCGGGCCCGCAAGCTGGCGGGCGGACAACTGGCCGCCTGGGGACTGACGGAGGCGGCGTTCACCACGGAACTGATCGTCAGCGAACTGGTCACCAACGCCCTGCGCCACGGCGGCGTCCCCATCGAGCTACGGCTGATCCGCGACCGGCCCTCATCTGCGAGGTGTCCGACGGCAGCAACACCGCACCCCACCTGCGCCGGGCCCGCGTCTTCGACGAGGGCGGACGCGGGCTGCTCCTCGTCGCCCAGCTCTCCGACCGCTGGGGCACCCGCCAGACCCCTACGGGCAAGACGATCTGGGCCGAAACGCCGCTGCCCACGGTGCCGTTCCTCTGAGCCTCCCGACAGAACGCGCCCGGGGCAGGAGACGGGCACGTCGGAAACGGATTGCCGGCACGCGTGAGGGGTACTCCGACGATCTTGGAAGATCGGCCGTGCGCCGGACGTCGGAAGGAGAACCGTGTCTGATGAGACGGTGAGGAACGTATTCGTGATCGGCCTCGACGAGGCCAATCTGCCGACACTCCAGCAGGTGCCGGGAGCTCAACGGCTGCGTTTTCACCAGCTGCTGACCGTCGAGGAACTCCAGGTCGGGGAGGTGCACCTGCCCACGTTGCTCGACAAGGCCCAGGGCGTGCTCGACGCCTTCGACGGCAGCATCGACGCGATCGTGGGCTACTGGGACTTCCCGGTCAGCACCCTCGTCCCGATGCTGAGCGAACGCTACGGCACCCGCAGCACGAGCCTGGAGTCGGTGGTCAAATGCGAGCACAAGTACTGGAGCCGGCTGGAGCAGGAGAAGGCCACGGACCGGCACCCGCGCTTCGACAGGGTCGACCTGTCGGCCGAGCCGCCGCGGCCGCCGGAGAAGGTGACCTTCCCCATGTGGCTCAAGCCCGCACTCTCATACTCCTCCGAGCTCGCCTTCGGAGTCGATGACGAAGAGGAGTTCCGCAAGGCCGTCGCCGAGATCCGCGAAGGCATCTCCCGCATCGGCCGCCCCTTCGAGCACATCCTCGAACGCATCGACCTGCCGCCGGAGATGGACGGCGTGGGCGGCCGGGTCTGCCTGGCGGAAGAGTCGATGTCGGGCGTACAGGTCGCCGTGGAGGGCTACGTCCACCAGGGCGAGGTGACGGTCTACGGGGTCCTGGACTCCATCCAGTACCCGGACTCCCCCTGCTTCCTGCGCCACCAGTACCCCTCGACACTGCCCCAGCCGGTCATCGCCGAGCTGCACGACGTCTCCGAACGTGTGATGCGGCAGATCGGCATGGACTCGGCCACCTTCAGCATCGAGTACTTCTACGACCCGCGGACCCAGGGAATCAGCCTGCTGGAGATCAACCCCCGGCACTCCCAGTCGCACGCGGAGCTGTTCCAGTACGTCGACGGCGTGCCCAACCACCACTGCATGGTCAGCCTCGCCCTCGGCGAGGACCCGCACATGCCGCAGGGCGAGGGCGAGTACGCGATGGCGGCGAAGTGGTACCACCGCTGGTTCACCGACGGAGTGGTGCGCCGGGTGCCCGGGCCCGAGGAGATCGCCCGCATCGAGCGGGAGACCCCGGGCGTGCGCATCGAGGTGGTCCCCGAGGAGGGCAGCAGGCTCTCGGAACTCCCCGGACAGGACAGCTACAGCTACGAGTTGGCTCACATCTTCACCGGCGGGGCGGACGAGGAGGAGATGCGGGCGAAGTACGACCACTGCGTGGCCGCCTTGGGCCTCATCCTCGAGGACGCCCCGCGAGAGTAAGGAGCACGTGGGTTTCATGCGTTATGTGACCAACCTGCCGTACGCGACGAAGGAAGACGAGCACGTCACGATCCCGATGTCCGACGGGGTCCGGCTCTCCGCGCACATCTGGCGCCCGACCTCCTCGGACCATGAGCCGGTGCCCGCGGTGCTGGAGTACATCCCGTACCGCAAGCGCGACCTGACGGCCGTACGCGATTCCATCCACCACCCGTACCTCGCCGGACACGGCTACGCCTGCGTCCGCGTCGACCTGCGCGGCACCGGTGACTCGGAAGGCGTGCTGCGGGACGAGTACCTGGAACGGGAGCAGGCGGACGCGGAGGAGGTCCTGGCCTGGCTGGCGGAACAGCCCTGGTGCGACGGTGGCACGGGCATGATGGGCATCTCCTGGGGCGCGTTCGCGGCGCTCCAGGTGGCGGCCCGCCGGCCGCCGGGCCTGAAGGCCATCGCCATCGCCTCCTTCACCGACGACCGGCACGCCGACGACATGCACTACATGGGCGGCGCCCTGCTGTCGGACAACCTGGCCGAGGCGGGCACCATGTTCGCCTACGCCACCTGTCCGCCCGACCCTGCCGTGGTCGGCGACCGCTGGCGCGAGATGTGGCACGAACGGCTGGAGCACACCGAGCCGTGGGTTCTTGAATGGCTGCGTCACCAGCGCCGCGACGACTACTGGCGGCACGCCTCGGTGTGCGAGGACTACGCGAGCGTGCGCTGCCCGGTCCTGGCCTCCAGCGGCTGGGCGGACGGCTACTCCAACGCGGTGACCCGGCTGCTCGGCAATCTGGACGTGCCCCGCAAGGGACTGATCGGTCCCTGGTCGCACAAGTTCCCGCACCTCGGGGAGCCCGGCCCGGCCATCGGCTACCTCCAGGAGCTCGTCCGGTGGTGGGATCACTGGCTGAAGGGCGTCGACAACGGCGTCATGGACGGCCCCATGCTCCAGGCGTGGATGCAGGACAGCGTGCCGCCCTCCACCTCGTACGAGGAACGGCCGGGACGCTGGGTCGGCGAGCCGGACTGGCCGTCCCCACACATCCGGCCGGCCGTTCATCCGCTCACCCGGCACACGATCGGACGTCCGCAGGAGGCGACGACGGATGAGGGGAAGGCACCCGACGGCGACGCGCTGACCGTGCAGTCCCCGCTGTCGGTAGGCCAGTTCGGAGGCAAGTGGGCCTCCTACAACGCGCCGCCGGACCTGCCGTACGACCAGCGCGAGGAGGACGGCGGCTCCCTCGTCTTCGACACCGAGCCCCTGACCGAGCAGGTGGAGGTCCTCGGCTCGCCGAGCGTGGAACTCGACCTGTCGGTGAGCGAGCCGGTCGCCATGGTGGCCGCGCGGCTGTCCGACGTGAGCCCCGACGGCGCCGCGACCCGTGTCTCGTACGGCATTCTGAATCTCACCCGCCGCGACAGCACGGAGGCCCCGGAGCCGCTGGAACCGGGGCGGCGGTACCGCGCCACGATCCCGCTGAACGGTGTGGCGCAGGCGTTCCCGCCGGGCCACCGCATCCGGCTGTCGCTCTCCACGTCCTACTGGCCGCTGGCCTGGCCCCCGCCGAAGCCGGCCCTGCTCAGCGTCCATGAGCGTTCCAGCACGCTCACCCTGCCGGTGCGGCCGGTGGACGAACCGGACGAGGTGCCGTCGTCCCCCTTCGGCGAACCCGAGGGCACTCCCCCGCTCACCACGAGCCAGCTCACACCCCCCGAGGAGCGCTGGGAGGTCAAGCGTGACCTGGTCGACTACCACGCCGAGCTGGACATCGTGAAGGACCGGGGCACGGTCCGCTTCGACGACATCGGCGTCGAGGCCGGCCGCCGCGCCCGCGAGCGCTACACGGCGGTCGCCGACGAATTCACCTCGGCCTCCGGCGAGTCCACGTGGACCATGCGGTTCCAGCGGGACGACTGGGACGTACGGGTGGTGACGCACACCCAGCTCCGGTGCGACGAGACGGACTTCTTCGTGGACGCGACCCTCGACGCGTACGAGGCCGACCGCCGCGTCTTCTCCCGCACCTGGAACGAGAAGGTCCCGCGGGACCTCCTGTAGAACGCGTCGGCTACGAGGGGCGGACGCGCAGTTCGCTCTCGGCGTGCGTCACGAAGTCGTCCACGAGGCGGTGGAAGAGCACGGCCAGCTGCCGCAGTTCCTCGGGTGACCAGGCCGCCAGGGCCAGCTCCATGCCCTGCCGGCGCACCCGCCGCATGCGATCGACCGCGCCCAGCCCGGCCTCGGTGAGCCGGACGCGCTGGGCGCGGCGGTCGTCCGGGTCCGGGACGCGGGTGACGTAGCCGGTCCGCTCCAGTTGCCGCAGCTGCCGGGTGACGTGGGAGGCCTCCACCGACAGCCGGGCCGCCAGTACCCCGGGCCGCAGCGGCTCGCTCTCGGCGATGTGCCGCAGGATCGCCGCGGCGGCCCGGTCCAGCGAGAGTCCCGACTCGGCCATCAGACGCTCGTGCTGCCGGGCCCGGCCGGCCAGGTACGTGATGCGGGTGAGGGCTTGCTCGATCTCGGCCAGGACCGTCGAGGCGGGCTCCGCCACGGGATGTGGTGTGGGCATGGACCCAGCGTAAAAAAGTTGCTTGACTTAGGCAAGAAGAATCTGCTTGCCTAAGTTAAGCAATCGCGCTTCCCCGTCACTCACGGAGGCTTCCATGTCCCGCCCCGTCGCCCACCACGCGAAGACCGGATCACCCGCTCCGCCCAGATCGAACGCCGTGGTCGGGGTACTGGCCTTCGCCGGGATCGTCGTCTCGCTGATGCAGACCCTGGTCATCCCGATCGTTCCCGAGCTGCCGAGATACCTGGACGCCTCGCCGTCGGACGCCGCCTGGGCGATCACCGCCACCCTGCTGGCCGCCGCCGTCGCCACTCCGGTGGTCGGCCGCCTCGGTGACATGTTCGGGAAGCGCCGCCTGCTGCTCGTCAGCGTCGTGCTGCTGGTGGCCGGCTCGGTCGTCTGCGCCCTGAGCGACTCGCTCGTCCCGATGATCGTCGGCCGGACGCTCCAGGGCCTGGCGGCGGCCGTCGTCCCGCTCGGCATCAGCATCATGCGGGACGTCCTGCCCGCCGAGCGGCTCGCCGGCTCCACCGCCCTGATGAGCGCCTCCCTGGGCGTCGGCGGCGCCCTCGGCCTGCCCGCCGCCGCCTTCATCGCCGACCACTACGACTGGCACATGCTGTTCTGGATCTCCGCCGCCCTCGGCGTCGTGGCCCTGGCGCTCCTGGTGCTGATCGTGCCCGAGTCGAAGGTCCGCACCGGCGGCAGCTTCGACCTGCTCGGCTCCCTCGGCCTGTCCGCCGCGCTGGTGTCCCTGCTGCTGGCCGTCTCCAAGGGCGGCGACTGGGGCTGGACCAGCGGTACGACGCTGGGGCTGTTCGCCGCCGCGGTCCTGGTCTTCCTGCTGTGGGGACGGTACGAACTGCGCACCGCGCAGCCGCTGGTGGACCTGCGGACCACCGGCCGCCGTCAGGTGCTGTTCACCAACCTCGCCTCGGTCGCGCTCGGCTTCTCGATGTTCGCCATGTCGCTCGTCCTGCCGCAGGTCCTCCAGCTGCCCGAGCAGACCGGCTACGGGCTGGGCAAGTCCATGCTGGCCGTCGGTCTGATCCTGGCCCCGCAGGGACTGGTGATGATGGCCATGTCCGCCGTGTCCGCCGCCCTGACCAAGGCGAAGGGCCCCAAGGTGACCCTCATGATCGGCGCGATCGTCGTGGCCGCCGGGTACGGACTGAGCATCGCGTTGATGTCCGAGGTCTGGCACATCGTCCTGGTCGCCTGCGTCATCGGCGGCGGCGTCGGCTTCGCCTACGGGGCCATGCCCGCCCTGATCATGGGCGCGGTGCCCACCTCCGAGACGGCCGCGGCCAACAGCCTCAACACCCTGATGCGCTCCATGGGCACGTCGTTCGCCAGTGCCCTCGCCGGCGTCATCCTGGCGCAGATGACCACCGGCTTCGGCGGCCACGCCCTGCCCTCCGAGAACGGCTTCAAGACGGTCATGGCCCTCGGTGCCGGCGCGGCCCTCCTGGCCTTCTTCCTCGCCTCGTTCCTCCCGCGCCGGCAGGCCGCCGCCGCACCGGCCGGGCCGGCCGAAGCTCCTGCCGAACCGGCGGAGATCTCCGGAGCGCGCTCCTAGTGCTGTTCGTCGCCAGCCTGCTGCTCTGGAGCTTCTTCACCGTCGGTCTCGGCGCCGCCCTGGGCGCCGGTGCCGTCCTCGACGGCACCCAGAAGTACGTGGCCACCATCGCCGGGTCCGCCGTCGCGCTCATCACCGGGATGCGGCTCGCGAAGAAGCCGAAGATCAAGGGCTTCCTGTCCAAGCCGGGCACACTGTGGTTCCTGTTCCTGTTCAACGGCGTTGCGGCCGTGGCGATGTACTTCGCCCTGGACGGCGTGAAGGGAAGGGCCGCCGCTGGCGCCATGGGGCTGGTCTCGATCGGCGCGGCCGGCGGGATCGTCGCCAACTACCGCGCTGCGGCCCACGCCTGAGACACCGCGACCTGTCGGCGGGTGACGTGAGTCACGTCAGCTTGAGGTCAGGGAGCTGACCGGAAGCTGTCAGCCCGCTCCGCTTCCATACCGATGCCCGAACTCTTCCCCTCCCTCACCCCACATCACTGAGGAGACGTCATGTCCGATGCCCTGTCCTGCCCCGTCACCGGCGCCACCGGCCCCTTGCCCGAGTACCCGCTGCCGCGGGCGACGGAGTGCCCGCTGGCTCCCGCCCCGGTCGCACAGGCGCTACGGGACGAGAAGCCGATCGCGAAGGTGCGCATCTGGAACGGCGCCACGCCCTGGCTGGTCACCCGGCACGCCGACCAGCGGGCCCTGCTGCCCGATTCCCGCGTCAGCGACGACGACCTCGACCCCGGTTTTCCGTACGTCAACGCCCACCGGGCGTCGATCGCGCCGCTCTCACCGCGGCTGATCACGAACACGGACGCCCCGGAGCACACGCGGCTGCGGCGGACGGTCAACGGGCCGTTCGTGGTCAAGCGGATCGAGCAGATGCGGGAGCCGGTCCAGAAGATCGTCGACGACCTGATCGACCAGATGCTCTCCGGCCCCAACCCGGCCGATCTGCTCGAGGCGTTCGCGCTGCCTGTGCCGTCCCTGGTCATCGCCGAACTGCTCGGAGTGCCGTACGCGGACCACGACTTCTTCCAGCGCAGCAGCAGCCTGGTGCTGGACAGTTCGGTGTCGGCGGAGGAGGCCAGGAGGGTCAGCGGTGAGCTGGCCGCCTATCTGGACAACCTGATCACCCAGAAGACGGCCGCCCCTGAGGACGATGTGCTGTCGGAGATGGCGGGCCGGGTCCAGGCCGGTGAGATGACGCACGCCGAGGCCGTCTCCATGGGCGTCGCGATGCTGATCGCCGGTCACGAGACCACCGCGACGATGATCAGTCTCGGCACCCTCGCCCTGCTACAGCACCCCGACCAGCTCGCCCTGCTGCGCGAGACCGACGACCCGAAAGTCGTCGCCAACGCGGTGGACGAGGTGCTGCGCTACCTGTCCATCGTCCAGACCGGCGTGCGCAGGGTCGCCAAGGACGACATCGAGATCGGGGACGTCGTCATCCGCAAGGGCGACGGCATCATCTTCGACCTGCACGCCGCGAACTGGGACCCGGAGGTCTTCCCCGAGGCCGGGCGGCTGGACATCACCCGCCCGGCCCGTATCCACCAGGCGTTCGGCTACGGCCCCCACCAGTGCCTGGGCCAGAACCTGGCCCGCCTGGAACTCCAGGTCGTCTACGGCACCCTCTACCGCCGCATCCCGACCCTGCGGCTGGACGCGGCGATCGAGGACCTGGAGTTCGACCACACCGGGACCACCTACGGCGTGCACAGCCTGCCCGTGGCCTGGTGACCCTCCCCCCCACTGAGAAAGAACCGAGGTGACAACGATGCGTGTGGAACTGGACGTACCGAAGTGCGTGGCGTCGGGGCAGTGCGTGATGGCCGCTCCTGACGTCTTCGACCAGCAGGACGACGACGGTGTCGCGATCCTGCTGGAGGAGCGGCCCGGCGAGGAGCTGCGCGGCGCGGTGGAGGAGGCCGTGGCGATCTGCCCGGCCGCCGCGATCCGGCTGGTGGAGTCGTGAGGCGCGTCGTGGTCGTCGGCGCCTCGGCCGCCGGGCTCGCGACGGCGGAGACACTGCGCCGGGCGGGCTACGACGGCACGCTCACCCTCGTCGGCGACGAGCCGCGCGCCCCCTACGACCGTCCCCCGCTGTCCAAGCAGATCCTCTCCGGCGAGTGGAGCACCGAGCGCCTGCGGCTGCGCCCGCGGACCGACCTCGACGCCCTCGGCCTCGACCTGCGGCTGGGGTCGGCGGCGACCGGGCTGGACCTGACGGACCGTACGGTGTGTCTGGCCGACGGGGAGCAAGTGCCTTACGACGGACTGATCGTGGCCACCGGGGTGCGTCCCCGGCGGCTGCCCGGTGACGGCGGCGCGCACGTGCTGCGCACCCTGGACGACGCCCTCGCGCTGCGCGAGCGGCTGAAGCCGGGCTGCCGGCTGGTCGTGGTGGGCGCCGGGTTCCTCGGTGCCGAGGCCGCCGCGGTGGCCCGGGGTCTTGGCGCCCGGGTGACCCTGCTGGAACCGGCTCCCGTGCCGCTGGCGCACGCCGTCGGCACCGAGGTCGGCCAGGTGCTCTCCCGGGCCCACCTCGACCACGGCGTGGAACTGCGCACCGGCGTCACCGTGACCGAGGTGACCGACGGGGGCGTGCGGCTCGCGGACGGCGAACTGGTCGAGGCCGACGAGGTCCTGGTCGCCGTCGGCTCGCTGCCCAACACCGAGTGGCTGGCGGACAGTGGGCTGCCGGTCGGCGACGGGGTGCTCTGCGACGCGTACTGCGCGGCCGCGCCGGGCGTGTACGCGGCCGGTGACGTGGCCCGCTGGGACAACCCGCTGTTCGGGATGTCGATGCGGATCGAGCACCGTACCAACGCCGCCGAGCAGGGCATGGCCGCCGCCCGCAACCTGCTCGCCGCGCCGGACGGGCGCAGGCCGTTCGCGCCGGTGCCGTACTTCTGGTCCGACCAGTACGACATGAAGATCCAGGCGTACGGCTACCTGCGCGGGCACGACGAAGTCATCGTCGTGGACGGCGACTTGGCCGAGCGCAGGTTCGTGGCCGCCTATCGCACGGGCGAGCGGCTGACCGGCGCCCTGGCGGTCGGCATGCCGCCCAAGGCCGTCCGCACCTGGCGGCAGGCCATCGCGGGCGGGACGGCCTGGAGCGACGCCGTACCCGCCGCCGGCACCGAGGCGGCCTGACCCCGGGCGGGAGCGGGCTCATGCCGCTCCCGCCCTTTTTCGGCAAGGAGAGCGCAGATGCAGAACCGTACGGACGACCCGCGCGACGTGGTCGTCGTCACCGGAGCGGGCGGGATGGGCACGGCGGTCGCGCGCCGCCTGGGCAGCGGGCGGACGCTGATCCTCGCCGATCACTCGCGCGAACGGCTCGATCAGGTCGTGGCGGAGCTGAGCGCCGAGGGATACGCGGTGCGGGGCGTGCCGACCGACGTCTCCGACCGTGCCTCAATCGAGGAACTCGCCCGGCTCTCGGCGGAGCAGGGGCGGATCACCGCGGTGGTGCACACCGCCGGAGTCGCCGCCGCGACGGCCTCGGTCCGCGGAATCCTCGACGTGGACCTGCTCGGCACGGTGTATGTGATCGAGGCGTTCGAGAAGGTGGCCGTCAGAGGGACCTCGCTGATCTGTGTCGCCAGTCTGGCCGGGCACATGGCCTCGATCAGTGCCGAGGACGAGGCCGCGCTGGCGACAGCTCCAGCCGAGGAGTTGCTCGGTCTGGACGCCGTCACAGACCTCGGCGAGGACGCGACGGCCGCCTACATCCTCGCCAAACGCGCCAACCACGTCCGCGTGCAGGCCGCCGCCCTCGCCTGGAACCGGCTCGGCGCCCGCGTCAACACCCTCAGCCCCGGAGTCATCGCCACCGCCATGGCGAAGGCGGAGGCCGACTCGGACGCCGACGGGCACATGCTCAAGATGCTCGACGCGTGCGGCGCGGGCCGGCCGGGCACGCCCGGCGAGATCGCCGACGCCGTAGCCTTCCTCACCGGCCCCGAGGCGCGGTACATCACCGGCACCGATCTGCTCGTCGACGGCGGGCAGGCGGCCTGGATCCGCCGGCACATGCGGCGCAGACTCTCGTCGTCACCGAACGCGCCGTCAGCAAGCACATCGGCAACGTGTTCCTGAGACTCGGCCTCCCGCCCAGCGAAAGCGGCCACCGCAGAGTGCCGGCCGTGCCGGCGCATCTGAACGGCCGGTGAGTCAGCGTGGTGTCGCGGCGGGCCGGGCCAGACGCTCGTTGATGACGCCGATCACGTCCGGCGCGTGGTCGATGAGGAAGAAGTGCCCACCGGGGTAGCGCTTCATCTCGAAGTCACCCGCGGTGTGGGAGCTCCAGGCGCGTACCTCGTCGTGGCTCGCCTTGGGGTCGTCGTCTCCGGTCAGAGCGGTGAGGGGGCTGCGGAGCAGGTGGTCCGACGCCCACACGTAGGTCTCCACCGCGCGGTAGTCGTTGCGGAGGGCCGGCAGGATCATGCGCATCAGCTCCTCGTCTCCGAAGATCCGCTGGTCGGTGCCGCTGAGTCCGCGCAGTTCGGCGATGATCCCGGCGTCGTCACGCCGGTGCACCCGCTCGTCGCGGTGGCGCGACGGTGCGCGGCGCCCCGAGACGAAGACCCGCTCGGCGAATCGCCCGGCCCGCTCCAGCCGTACGGCGACCTCGAAGGCCAGTGTCGCTCCCATGCTGTGCCCGAACAGGGCGAAGGGGCGATCCACCGTGCGCGTCACGGCCCGGCTGACATGGTCCGCGAGACCGTCGATGGTGTCGATCATGGGCTCGTTGTGCCGGTCCTGGCGGCCCGGGTACTGGACGGAGAGCACCTCGACCCGGGGGTTCAACGCCTGGGCCACCGGCCGGAAGAAGGACGCCGAACCGCCCGCGTGGGGCAGACAGACCAGTTGCACGGGGGCCTCGGGGCTCGGGAAGAAGCGTCGTATCCACGGATCGGTGGCGGTCATGGGGCCTTCCTGTTCTCCTGCTCGGAACGACATGCTCGTACCGGTTGCCAAGATAGACGGACCGACCGGCCAGGAGGGATCGCATGACGAGCCACCCCACCCGCACGGAACGTGTCGAACTGACGCCGGCCGCCGAGGAACTGCTGCGGCGGCTGACCGGGGCGCACGGGCCGGTGATGTTCCACCAGTCCGGCGGCTGCTGCGACGGCAGCGCCCCGATGTGCTACCCGCGCGGCGAGTTCCGGGTCGGTGGCTCGGACGTCCTGCTGGGGCAGGTGGCCGGGGACACGCCGTTCTGGATGAGCGCGGACCAGTACACGTACTGGTCGCACACCCATCTCACCGTGGACGTCGTCCCCGGCCGCGGCAGCGGCTTCTCCCTGGAGGCCCCGGAGGGCGTCCGGTTCCTGATCCGCTCCCGGCTGTTCACCGACGAGGAGCTGCGGCACATCGAGGCGGAGCCACCGCTGCCGACCGGGGCGGACGAGGTCGCCTAGGGTTGGCCCATGTACACGACGCGCGTCTCCGGTCACGTCGATGCTCCGCGTCCGGCCGTCTACCGGGCGCTGGTGAGCGGGGAGGCGATCGCGCGCTGGCGGGCGCCGACCGGGATGAGCAGCGAGGTGCACGAGTTCGACGCCCGCGAGGGCGGCCGGTTCCGTGTCTCGCTGACGTACGACGCACCGGACGCCACCGGGAAGTCGGCCGCGCACACCGATACGTACCGCGGCCACTTCGCGCGGCTCGTGCCCGACGAGCAGGTGGTCGAGGTGCTCGCCTTCGAGTCAGCCGACCCCGCCCTGGGCGGCACGATGACCATGACGACGACGCTCACCGACGCCGAGGGCGGTGGCACCGACGTCCTCATGGTCCACGAGGGCATCCCCGACGTCGTGCCCGCCGCGGACAACGAGACGGGCACGCGCATGGCCCTGGCGAATCTGGCCCGGTTCGTCGAAACCGGACCGGACGTCGTCTAGGGCGCGGGGGCGTCGTTCGCCGAGGTCCCAGAACAGGCCCGCCATGATGCGCAGCCCCTTCGCCACCGGGCTCGCCGCCGTCGAGGCCCGGACGCACCACCGGCTCGGCCCGCCGGAGCATGTTCATGCCAGACGCACCACACGACTGTCATAGCCTTCAGGAGCACAGACGGAACACGGATTTCTCCGTGCACAGAAAAGCATTAACAACCTGAATGCATGCAGCAATCGTGGTTCACTCGACGCCCCTCCGTGCTTCCGTGCGCCCCTATGGAGAAAGGATTCGGCGAGCCGTCGGCAGATTTCACTGGGCAGGACTGAGGCGAGCGTCAAATCGGTGCAACCGCACCGCAATCCCGTGTGCCGACTGAGGCAGGTGGTTTTCGATGAGCGGCTCCGTTCCCGGATCAGCCCGAAATTGGACAGTGGGCACTGCTCCAGGCATATTCCCATTCCTGGGCCACGGTATCGACTTGGCCCGTCGGCCGCTGGCTTTTCTGGAATCTCTTCCCACGCACGGAGATCTGGTCGAAATACGCCTGGGTCCGCAGCGTGCCTGGATGGCCTGCCACCCGGATCTGGTCCATCAGGTACTCGCGGACCCGGAGACGTTCGACAAGGGCGGCCCGCTCTACGACCGGCTGCGGACACTGCTGGGGGACGGCGTCGGCACCTGCCGCCATCAGGATCACCGGCGCCAGCGCAGGCTGCTGCAACCCGGATTCCGCAAGGCCCGCGTCGCCGACCAGGTGCAACTGATGGGCGAGGAAGTGGAGTCGGTGTGCCGCGCGTGGTGGGGCGGGCAGGCGGTCGACATCAGCGCGACCATGATGGACCTGTCGGCACGCGTGATCAGCCGCGTACTCTTCTCCGACTCGCTCGACGCCGCGACGGCCGTCGAGATGCGCAGGTGTCTGGCCACCGTGGTCCGCGGCATGTTCGTCCGGACGGTGATGCCGGTCGACGCCCTGTTCCGGGTTCCCATTCCGGCGAACCGGCGCTACCGGCACGCTTCCGATCGTCTGCGTGCGATCGTCGACGCGGCTGTCGCCGAGCGCCGGCGAGGCGCTGCCCGCGACGACCGGGACGATCTGCTGGGGACCTTGCTGGCGGCGGCGCGGGGTGACGGCGTGGAGCCGGCGATCACCGACAGGGAAGTCCACGGCCAGGTGATCACGCTGATGTTCGCCGGCGCCGAGAGCACCGCCCTGTGCCTCTCCTCGGCCTTGGACCTCGTGGCGCGGCACCCCGAGGAGGAACGCCGCCTGCACTCCGAGGTCGACACCGTGCTCGCTTCAGGGCGGCCGCCCGGCCCCGACGAACTGCCGCGCCTCGTCCGCACGCGGTGCGTCCTCACCGAGACACTTCGCCACCGCCCGCCCGGCTGGCTCTTCACCCGCGTCGCCACGAAGGAGACGGAGCTCGCCGGGCACCGGCTCCCGCCGGGCGCAACGGTCGTGTTCAGCCCGTACCTCCTGCACCACGACCCTGCCCTGTTCCCCGACCCCGACCGCTTCCTCCCCGACCGCTGGCTGCCCGGGCAGGCCGTCGCGGTCCGCCCCGGAGCGATGATTCCGTTCGGAGCGGGCCGCCGGAAATGCATCGGCGAGACACTCGCCATGTCGGAGGCCATGGTGGCCGTCGCGTTCATCACCCGCCACTGGCGACTGCGCCATCTGCCCGGCTACGAGGAACGGCTGCGCCCCGCGGCGACGTTG
Source organism: Streptomyces violaceus (assembly GCF_036014075.1). Taxonomy (NCBI): domain Bacteria; kingdom Bacillati; phylum Actinomycetota; class Actinomycetes; order Kitasatosporales; family Streptomycetaceae; genus Streptomyces; species Streptomyces violaceus. The sequence goes on along the minus strand of NZ_CP107911.1, from coordinate 7,855,300 downwards.
GGGCCGAGGGAACTGGTGATGACCTGCGAACCGCGAGCCAGAAGGCCGGTGGGCACACCGCCTGGGGCGGCTTCCCGCGCGCCCCGGACAGCTGTCGTACCCGTCGTCCACAACTCCCGAACGGCAGGTGGCAACGATGTCCACGACGCATGAGGAAATCACGCTCGCCGCGCAGGACGGAATGCGGGCGGTCAATCTGCGGGAACTGATCGACGCGAACCTCTACATGCCATTCCCGTACGCGCGCAATCCCCACGCGTCCGAAGCGTCGGCAGGCGTCGACACCTGGCTGAGTACCTGGGGGCTGACCGATGACCCGGCAGTGGCGGCCATGATCTCCTATACGCGTCCCGCCGAACTCGCGGCCTGCAACAGTCCGTCCATGGATTCCGGGCTCCTCCAGATCATGGCCAACCAGATCGCCTACCAGTTCGTCTTCGACGACCGGGCGGAGGACGTCGGCCGGCGCTCGCCCGGCCGGCTGCTGCCCATGCTGTGCGAGAGCGTCGAGATCCTGCGCGACGGCCAACCGCCCACCACCCCGCTCGGAGCGGCCCTGGCCGACCTCCATCGACAGGTCCGGGAGCGGTGCACACCCGATCAGGCCGCACGATGGGCCTTGAACAGCCGTGAGTACGTGCACGGCCTCCTGTACGAAGCGGTGGCCCAGGCCCATTCCGACCAGGTGGGCAGCGGGCTGTGCCGGTCCATACGGTCCCTCATCGCCGGCGTCGAGCCCTTCTATCCGCTGTGCGAGGCCGCGCAGCGGTGCGAACTGACCCCGGAGGAGATCCATCACCCCGTCATGCGACGCCTGAGCCGGTTGTCGGCCGACGCGGCGGTGTGGATACCCGACCTCTTCTCCGCGGTGAAGGAACAGCGCGCGGGCGGCATGATCAACCTGGCCCTCGCCTACCAGCGCACACACCGGTGCTCCCTGCCGGTGGCCGTCACGCTGGCCGTGCGGCACATCAACCGCACGATCCGCGAGTTCGAGGAACTCTACGGTGAGATCAGGCCGGAGTTGAGCCCGTCGGGCGTCGGCTACGTGGAGGGCATGGCCGGCTGGATCCGCGGATGCTACTTCTGGTCCCGTACCGTGCCGCGGTACGCCGACACGATGGCGGCACCCGCAGGCCTCTGACCGTGTGCACGACCGGTCGCCTCCCCCCGGGGATCCCGAAAAGGGCGGAAACGGACCAGGCTATCCTGAAAGGTTGGGACTCAAAGCGCTCCCGCGGGGAATTCACTCTCCCTGTCTACCTCCTGTTACGCCCCGGCCAAGTGGCCTGTTTGAAGGCGTACGCTCGCCCCGTCCGGCGGGGAGCAACTACAGGAAGCGGTAGACCACATGGCCCATGGGCTGCGGCAACCGATCACCGAACACCGGCCTCTCCTCGAACGCGACGAGGAGCTCCGCGCCATCGACCGCGCGCTGGCGGGGCTCCGGGACGCCGCCGACGGCGTGCCCCGGGTACCGCGCGGCGGGCTGCTCGCCTTCACGGGTGAAGCGGGGCTGGGCAAGACGACACTGATCGCGGCGGCGCGGGCCCGCGCCGCCGCACAGGGGTTCACGGTGTTCTCGGGCAAGGGCGGCGAGAACGAGCAGGGGCTGGCGTTCCGCGTCGTCCGCCAGGTCATGCAGCCCGTCCTGGCGGGAATGAGCGGGACGGAGCGCCGGGATTTCCTGGGCAGTTGGTACGACATCGTCGGCGCCGCGCTCGGTCTCGAGGCGACGGATCCCGCCCGGATGCCGGACCCGACCGGAGTGCGCGACGGCCTCGACTGGGTCATGACGATCCTGACGATGCTGAACGCGCCCGTAGTTCTGCTCCTGGACGACCTGCACTGGGCCGATACCGAATCCCTCGACTGGCTCGCCTCCTTCGCGCCCCGGGTCGCGGACCTCCCGCTCCTGATCGTCGTCGGCTACCGGCCGGACGAACTCCCTTCCGACGCGACCTCTTTCCGCACGCTCGTGGAACGCCACGAGCAGCGCCCGCACGTCCTGTCTCCGCTCGGCGAGGCCGGTGTGGCGCGGATCATCAGGGAGGAAGTGGGTGAGGAAGCCGAGGACGAGTTCTGCGGCGAGTGCTGGACGGTCACCAACGGAATTCCCTTCGAGGCCGTCGAACTGGCCATCAGACTCCGCGAGCGGCGGGTGAGGGGAACCCAGGACGAGGTGCCCGTGATGCGGAACCTCGCCGCGGCGGTCAAGGGCCCCGGCCTGATCGAGCGCCTCAAGCGGCTCGGCCCGAGCACGGTCCGCTTCGCGTGGGCCGGCGCCGTCCTGGGCGGCCCTTTCTCACCGGAGTCTGCCGCCGACCTCGCGGTGGTCGGCAGCGCGGAGGCCGTCGAGGCGACCGAGAAGCTGCGCGCCTGCCGCATCCTCACGGACGCCGACGAGGCCGCGGGCGCCCTGGAGTTCGTCCATCCGCTGATCGCCACGACGGTCTACCGCGACATCCCTTCGGGCCTGCGCGTCGGAATGCACGACGCGGCCGCCAACGCCGCCCAGACGGTCGAGTCCGACCCCACCGCCGCCGCCCGTCACCTGCTGGAGGTGCCTTGCGACGGCCGGGCCGAGACGGTCGCGTGCCTGCGCGCCGCCGCGCGTGAGTACCTCCGCGCCGGGGCCCCGGAGGCCGCCCGGCGCGTGCTGACCCGGGCGTTGCGGGAACCACCCCCTGCCGAGGACCGCGCCGCCCTGCTCCACGAGCTGGCCGGCTCGACCTTCCTGATCGAGCCCACGGCCACGGTGAGCCATCTCAGGGAGGCGTTGAAGGAACCCGGAATCGACCCCGACCTGCGCGCCTCCATCGTCTACCGGCTGACGCAGGCGCTGGCCCACACCGACCGGCTGACCGAGGCCGCGACCGTGGCCGCCGACGAGGCGCGGCGCGCCACCAACGCGCGGGTCAGACTGCGCATGCAGGCGGATCACTTCGTATGGAGCGCCTTTCGCGCCGACGAGCCGGACTCGTCCGCACGCTCGCGCCGGCTGGCGAGGCTGGCCGGCAAGCTGACCGGCCGGAGCCTTGAGGAGCGCTACATCCTCGGTCTGCGGGCGTGGGACGCCCTCGTGCGCGGCGAGCCGCGGCGGAGCGCCCTCGGGTATGCCGAGGAGGCCCTGAGCGGAGGTATGAGCTGGACCGACGAGAACCGCGGCTTCGAAGTGCCCGTCGCGGTCGCCCTGCTGTTCATGTACTGCGACCAGCCGCGACGGGCCGAAGACCTGTTCGCCGCGGGGATGGCCGAGTGTGAGCACAGGGGGTGGCGCGGCTCCCATCTGGCGCAGGGCCAGACGCTTCTGGGCTATATCCGCTACCGCCGTGGCTGCCTCCCCGAGGCCGAAGAACTCGTCCGGGCCGGGCTGCACACCGCCGAGCGCGTCGAAGGAGCGGTGCCCGCCCAGTGGTTCGCCATCGGCATCCTCATCCAGATCCTGCTGGCCCGCGGGCGGACCACCGACGCGCGCCGGCTCGCCGACACCTACCACTACGGCGACGTGGTCCCCAACGCCGTCATCTTCCCCGATCCCCGCACGGTGTACGCCGAACTGCTCCTGGCGGAGGGGCGATTCGCTGAGGCGGCGAGCCTGTTGTCCAGGGTCGGGGACTGGCTGGAGTCGCGGGACTGGCACAACCCCGCGTGGTGCCCCTGGCAGCTGGGGCTGGCCTCGGCACTCGCCCGTACCGCTCCCGACCAGGCGGTGCTGCACGCCCAGGACGCCGCCAAGCGGGCCCGGGACTTCGGTGCGGCGTCCGCGATCGGCCAGGCGCTGCGTGTCCAGGCAGAGCTGACGGGCGGGCAGGCGGCGCTCGAGCTGCACACGCAGGCCGTCGATCATCTGGAGCGGTCGCCCGCGGCGTACGAACTGTCCCGTGCCCTGGTGGGCCATGGCGCCGCGCTGGTCCGCAGCGGCCGCCTGCACGACGCAGCCGACCGGCTGTACCAGGGTCTGGAGGGGGCGGTGCACTGCGGTGCCGAGGGTCTGGCCGCCCGGGCCAGGCGGGAGCTCTCCGCCGCGGGACTGCGCCCGCTGCCCCTGCGCTACGCGCAGACGGACATGCTGACGGGCCCGGAACGCCGGGCCGCCGAGAAGACGGCCCAGGGCCACCCGGCGCCGGTGGTCGCGCAGGAGCTGCGGATCACCGAGCAGGGTGTGCGGCATCTGCTGTCCTCCGTGTACCGCAAGCTCGGCACCGACACGGCGGGCCTCGCCGACGCCCTGGAGAACTGCCCCCGGCCGGCACGGTAGCGGGCCGGGCCCCGGCCGCACACCAGTCGCCCGAGGAGCAGGGCTCCCAGGAACGCCGGCACCAGCGGCGTCACGTACCCGCCGCCCTTGCGGACCCGCCAGGTCTCCCCCTGTGCGGGTTCCGCGCGGGCGGCGATTCGGGCGCGGGCGGCCCCCAGATTCACCCGAGGAAGCGCCCGGGCACCCGCCACCCGGCCGTACGACGTCACGGCCGTCTCCATCGCAGTCAGACGTCGCTTCTTCAACTTCCACCCATGACAGACCACTTGACGCTGCACCGTTCCCCTGCTTCCCTCGAAAGGCTGCTTATGGGAGCGCTCCCATACACCCACGTGAAAGGGAACCCCGTGCAGACCTCCCCCCACCCCTTCCCCGGACGGGCCCTGCCCGCTCTCCTCACGGCCGTGCTCCTCGCCTGTCTGCTGTCCTGGGCGGGTGGCTCGCCCGCCCAGGCAGCGCCCGGTGACGGCTCGGTGTCCGATCCGAACATCGCGTACGTCGGACGCTGGGACACCTCCTCGGGCACCGCGGCGGTACCGAACTGGACCGGCGCCTATCTGCAGACCGGATTCACCGGCACCACGGTGAAGGTCCGGGCCAGGAACGCGGTCAACTTCTACGCGAGCATCGACGGCGGTCCCGACGTCTTCCACGCGGGCGTGCGCGGCACGGTGAACCTCACGCCCAGACCGCTGTCCCCCGGCACCCACACCCTGCGCGTGTCCTACCGCTCCGGCGACACCGTCTTCCAGGGCCTGGTCCTGGACTCCGGCGCGCGGACCGTCGCCGCCGGTGCGCCCTCCGGGCTGGTGGAGTTCGTCGGCGACTCCATCACCGCGGGGGCCCTGACCGACCGGCTGGCGCTGGACTCGTACGCCTGGAAGACCGGCGAAAGGCTGGGGATGCGGCACACCCAGATCGCCCGGTCCGGCTACTGTCTCGTCGCGCAGTCGGGGTGCACCGGTCTGAGCGGGCAGTTCTTCAGGACGGCCAGCACCGGTGGCGCGAACTGGGACTTCTCCCGGTACCGGGCCGACGCGGTCGTCATCAACCTCGGCACCAACGACATCGGTCACGGCGTGTCCGGCGCCGCCTTCCAGTCGGCGTACACGGCGTTCCTGCGGGACGTGCGCGCCAAGTACCCCACGGCGCATCTCTTCGCGCTGCAGACGCTGAAGAAGCGCTACGTCACCGAGACCAGGGCCGCCGTCAGTGCCCGCACCAGTGCTGGTGACACCCGGGTGCACTACGTCGACACCACGGGCTGGCTCACCGACGGCGCCGACTACGAGGACGGCAGCGGGCATCCGAACGAGGCGGGGCACACCAAGTTCGCCGAGCGCCTGGCCCCGCTCGTCCGCGCCCGGCTCGGCAGCGGCGCCACGGCCAAGGCCGCGGCTCCCGGACAGCCCGGCGACCCGAACATCAAGTTCGTCGGCCGCTGGGACACCACCAGCTCCGCCACCGCCTACACCCCGTACTGGGCCGGCGCCTACTACCGGGTCGGCTTCACCGGCAGGACGGTCAAGCTGAAGCAGCGGGGCACGATCGACTTCTGGGCACGGATCGACAACGGGCCCGTGAGGTTCTACGACGACGTCAAGGGGACGGTGAACCTGACCCCGACGGCTCTCTCCGCCGGCAACCACACACTCCAGGTCAACTACCAGGTGGTCGCGGGCTCCTACCGGGGTGACGCCGTCTTCCAGGGGCTGGCCCTCGACAGCGGCGCGACGACCTTCGCACCCCCGGCCCCGGCCAAGCTGGTCGAGTTCGTCGGTGACTCGATCACCGTGGGTACGACGTCCTCGCAGAACGCCCGTACCGCGTACGGCTGGCTGATCGGGGAGCGGCTGGACGTGGAGCACACGCAGATCGCGCAGGGCGGGGCGTGCCTGGTGGCCGCGGCGGACGGATGCGTGGGTCTGGAGCGGCAGTTCACCAAGCTCAACCCGAACGCCACGACGCCCGACTGGAACTTCTCCCGCTACCGGGCCGACGCGGTCGTCATCAACCTCGGCACCAACGACGTCGGGCACGGGGTGAGTTCCGCGCAGTTCCAGTCGGCGTACAGCAGTCTGCTCCGCAAGGTCCGGGCCGCGTATCCGCAGGCGTGGATCTTCGCGCTGGAGACGTTCCGCGGGCGGTTCGTCCCGCAGACCGAGGCCGCCGTGCGGGCCGCCGTCGACGGTGGTGACGCCCGGGTCTCGTTCGTCGACACGACCGGCTGGCTGGGGTCGGACGACCTGACGGACTCGGTGCATCCCAACGACCGGGGGCACCGGGTCATCGCCGACCGGCTGGCGCCGGTCATCGCGGCGAGGATCGGGGCGTAGACGGCGTGCGGGCGGGCCTCACATCGGGCCGGGGCCCGGCCCGCCCTTGAGGCGTTCCAGGTCGGAGGGGCGGACCTGGATGACGACGAGCGCGATCAGCGCGGCGACGACGGTGAAGATCGCCGCCATGATGAAGGCGGCCGAGACGCCGGCGGTGAGGATCTCGTCGGACCAGGGTTTCGGCACCTGCCCGGTCTGTTCGAACCGCAGGCGCTCGCTTGGGGTCGCCTGCCGGAAAAAGTCCGGGATCTGTTTGTCCGCCTCGTTGGTGCTGGCCGTGCCGAACATCGTGACCAGGATGGACAGGCCGAGCGAGCCGCCCACCTGCTGGGTGGCGTTGAGGAGTCCGGAGGCCGCGCCGGTCTCCGGGGTGGACACGTTGGACAGCGCCATGAGGGTCAGCGACACGAACTCCATGCCCATGCCCAGGCTGAAGACGAGCATCGGGCCGAGGACGCTGCCCGCGTAGGTGGAGTGCACGTCGGTCAGGGTGAGCCAGGCCAGTCCGGCCGCCGCCAGGATCGCGCCCACCACCATGAACGGCTTGGGCCCGTAGACGGGCAGGAACCGCGAGGCCAGTCCGGCGCCGACGGCGATGACCGCGCTGACCGGCAGGAAGGCCAGTCCGGCCGCCAGCGGGCTGAAGCCCAGTACGTTCTGCACGAAGAGCGTCAGGAAGAAGAACATGCCGAAGATCGCGGCGGCGAGGCACAGCATGATGCCGTAGGTGCCCGCTCGGTTGCGGTCGGCGAACATGTGCAGCGGCGTGATGGGTTGTCTGGAGCGCCGCTCGATCAGGACGAAGGCCGCCAGGACGACGACCGCACCGGCGAACGAGGCCAGCGTGAGCGCGTCGCGCCAGCCCTCCTGCGCGGCTCTGATGAACCCGTAGACGAGCAGCACCATGCCCGCGGTGGAGGTGAGCGCGCCGGCGATGTCGAAGCGTCCGGGGTGGCGCTCGGACTCCCTGATGTAACGGGGCGTGGCGAGCACGATGAGCAGGCCGATGGGCACGTTGACGAACAGCACCCATCGCCAGTTCAGCCACTCCACGAGCATGCCGCCGGCGAGCAGGCCGATCGCGCCGCCGCCGGCCGAGACCGCGGCGAAGACGCCGAAGGCGCGGTTGCGTTCGGGCCCTTCGCGGAAGGTGGTGCTGATCAGGGCGAGGGACGTCGGGGAGGCGATGGCGCCGCCGACGCCCTGGAGGGCGCGTGCGCCGAGGAGTTGGCCGGAGTTCTGGGCGAATCCGCCGAGCAGGGAGGCGAGCACGAAGAGCAGCACGCCGAAGACGAAGACGCGCCGCCGGCCCAGGATGTCGCCGGCCCGGCCGCCGAGCAGCAGCAGGCCCCCGAAGGTGAGGGTGTAGGCGTTGACCACCCAGGACAGGCTGGTGGTGGAGAAGTCCAGCGAACTCTGGATGTGCGGCAGCGCGATGTTCACGATGGTGATGTCGAGGACCACCATCAGCTGGCAGGAGGCGATGACGAACAGCGCCATCGCGTTTCCGCCACCACCGGGTTCCCTGGTGGTGGTCGCCTGTGGTGAAGCCGGCTGCGGGCCGCCGCCTGCGGTGTCCACCGTTCGACGGTACGCCCGCCTCCCTGACCTCACCACTCGATCACCGTCTGCCGCCCCACCTGGCAGATCACCGATCCGACCCACCCGTACACCGGCTGTTCCTGGGACGCGCTCCGTCAGCCCGTCTCCGGCTCCTCCTCCGGCGAGGAGAACGGGTGCCGGAGCGGCACCGGCGGCCACGCCGGCCTCGTGAGGCCTCCACGGTGAGGGTGTGGCTGCCCGACCCGGCCTCGAACGGCGGCTTGCCGTCGGGCAGTTCGACCAGGGCGGTGATGTTGGGCGGGACGGCCGCCGTGACCGTGAGGGTGTCGCCCTGCCGCTCCCGCCGCCCAACCATCTGACGGCGATCACCCGGACGACCGGCGGGCTTCATGGCTCGGCGCGATCCGGATCTTGGTGGAGTCGGACTGGGTGTGCGAGCCGGGCAGGTCGTCGAGGTGATCCTGCCCGGCCCCCGCGGGCCGCCGCGCGACACCACCGCTTGTCACGCGTGCGGCGTGAGACCGTCACCCCGAGCCGGGGGAAACGGCGATACGGGACGGGTGTTCCGGCCGGACGCCCGCCCGGCCCCGCGGTCAGCGGCCGCCGCGGATCAGGCCGGTCAGATAGCGCCACAGCGAGGAGCGCTGCCGGGCGGACGGGTCCGGCAGGACCTCCTCCGCCACCCCCGGCGCGGGGTCGTCCGCCGCCGGCCGCGCGGGCGCCGAGGCGAGTTCGTAGCGCACGGGCAGCGAGCGCAGGCCCCGCATGAACGGGGAGGAACGCCAGGGCAGTTGATCGGCGGGCAGCGCGAGATCGAGGTGGTCGAACCGCTCGAACAGGCGCCCCACACCGGCCGCCGCGACCGTCGAGGCGAGCTCCCGTGCCGGGCACTGGCGCGGACCTGCTCCCCAGGACAGATGCGCCCGGGTGCTGATGGTGGTGCCGGAGGCGACGTGGTCGGCGAAGAGCGGGTCGGCGTGTGCGGCGGCCGAGGAGACCCACACCGGGTCGCCGGCCCGGATCGTGTGGTTGCCGAGCGGCGTGTCCTGGGCGGCGAAACGAGGGACGAAGTTCACCAGGGGCGGCTTGCGCATGACCACCCGGTTCATGGTCTCCCTGACCATCCCGGCGGACAGGCTGGCGCGCACGCTGCTCTCCCCGGAGATGACCTCGACGACGGTGTTGGAGATGAGGATGCCGACGTGGTCGGAGGTCATGCCCAGGAGCATGAACAGCTCGCGGGCGAGATGGTCGAGCGAGAGATCCGGGTGCGCGGCCAGCAGGTACGAGGGGAAGTCGTCGCCGGGTTTCTTGAGCTTCCCCGCGGCCAGTTCCGCCAGGGTCGCGAGCAGGCGCTCCAGCGCGGCCTCGGCGTCCGGGCCCGCGTCGAGCACGCGCCACATGTCCATCAGCGCGTCGTCGCCCTGCGAGCCGGGGAAGCCCAGCAGATGGCTCGCCACCATCAGCGGCAGCGGCCGGGAGAACTGCGCGGACAGGTCCGCCACGCCGGTTTTGCCGCCCTCCCCCACCAGGGTGATGAGCTCGTCGGCGTAGGCGGTGACGGCGGACTTCAGACGCTTCGCCTGCGGGTGGCGCGGGTCCTGGAAGGGCTTGAGGGCCACGTCCCAGGCGGACCGCAGCGGCCGGTAACCGGGGCCGCCCTGGATCAGGATGTGGTTGACCTCCAGGGACGGGCCGAGCGGCCAGTCGGCCGGCACCCTGCCCTCGGAGCGGGCCCGCCAGTTCTCCAGCCCCTTCGGGAAGCCGTCGTTGTCCTGGAGCACGTGGAGCGCCTCGCGGTAGCCCAGGACCAGCCAGGCGGGAACACCCAGCAGATCGACCGGTGCGACCGGGCCGTGTTCGTGCCGCAACCGCTCGTACACGAGCGAGGGACGCGTCTCGTAGTCCCGGGTCAGCAGCGGTTCGGGACTCAGCTCCTCCAGCCGCGTGTCGTCCAGGTCCACGGATCCGCCGTCACCCCACTGGGATTCCATCGTCTTGCCACCCTCCGACACGCCCTGTACCGGCACACCATCAGTCGGTAGCCGGAAACGGTGGGGACCCTACCCCAGAGGCAACTCGCGGGTAACGACGGGGGGTGGGGTGACGTGGGTGATCCGGCGGCGGAGTGCGGCGCGGATCAGGCCGCCGTGTAGCCGAGTTGACGGCGCATGTAGGGCGTCATGAGCGTTTTCGCCTTGGCCAGGGTGGTGGTGCGGCTGCCGAGGACGGCGGACTCGCCGCCGGGTACGGGCAGCACGGTCAGTCCGTCGGCCGGGCCGAACGGCACGATGAGGGGGGTGCGCTGGATCGGCCGGTAGAAGCGCGGTTCCTTGCGGTGCTTGCCGGAACTCTGCAGGTAGGCGCGGATGTTGTGGGCGGCGATGTCCGCCTGGGCGAGGGCGGCGGGGGTGATCTTGAGTTCGCTGACGTCGTTCACGTCGCCGACGGCGAACACGTCCAGCCTCCCCTCGACGCGCAGCGTCCGGTCGACCTTGACGTGTCCGTCCCGGTTGAGCCAGTCGCCGTGTCCGGCCAGGCGGAGCCAGAGCGTGTTGGGGGTGGTGCCCGTCGCCCAGAAGGACAGGTCGGCCTCGAGGACGGCGCCGCGGGCGTCGCGGTAGGTGCCGAAGTCGTTGCCGGGGGACATGAAGGCGTCGAGCCGTACCTCGACGTCGTGCGACTCCAGCCAGGCCAGGGCCTTGCGTCCGGGCCGGGTGCTGCCCGTGGAGTCGAGCAGCGCCGGCCCGGAGTGGGCGAGCGTGACCCGGGCGTCGGGGCGGGCCAGGCGGATCTCGGCGCTGAGTTCGACGCCCCCGGGGCCGCCGCCGACGACGAGGACGTGTTCGGCCGTGGCGACGTTGCGCTGGTGTTCGGCGAACGACTTGGCCGCCTCCTCGGTGGTGGTACCTGTGAAGCGGGCCGGCTCGGGGTAGTCGGCGCCGGTGGCGATCACGACCACGTCGTAGGGCAGCCGCGCGCCGGTGGCGAGGACGACCTGCCGCTCGGCGGTGTCGATGCGGACGCACTTGCCCGCGACCACCCGGCCGTTGCCGAGCAGCCGGTCGTACGGGATGAAGGGGGTGTGGGTCCACTCGGGGCGGACACCGGCGCGCAGGGAGGCGACGCGATGGAAGAAGACCTCCTTGCGGTCCACCAGCGTGACCCGGGCGAGGCCGTCCAGCCGCTTCGCCAGCCGGACGCCGGCGTAGCCGCCGCCGATCACCACTACGTCGCCGTCGTACACACCGAGTCTCCTGTGCCTGGTGGGGGGTGCGAGTGCCGCCGCGGACGGGCCCCGCTCGGATCGACCCCCGGCGGCCACTCGACTGAGGGCGAGATTAGCGCTTGAAACTTAAAGGGACTTCTAGGTTCCGTGCATGTTCCGTGAAGGGATCGGTACCCTGACCGGCCGTCACTTGCCCCAGATCTTCCGGTACGCCTCCTGGTAGCCCGACGGGTCCCAGGTCGAGGCGCCCTCGCTGTTGCCGGCCGTGGCGATGTGGATGGGGGCCGTGTACCCGCTCGCCGGGCGGCCCGCGAAGGCGCGGTTGAACTCGTCTACGATCTGCCAGCCCTGAAGGGTGAGCGGCTCGGGCACCGTGGCGGCCTGGTACTGCTCGCTGTTGATGCGCTGGAAGGCGGACGGGTCGCCGTCGCCTGCGCCGATGTTGAAGGGCGGGCCGGAGCCCTTCTCGCCGGCCGCGCGGAAGGCGGGGGCGGCGTCGGCGAAGTACAGGTCGTTGATGGCGACGGAGTGGGTCCAGCGGTTCTGGAACCGGGAGAGCAGGGAGGAGATCTCCCGCGGGGTGCGGCTGCTCGCGTCGGGGATCGGGATGTTCTCGACCGAGAGCAGCCGCACACCGGAGCAGGCGGCGAGCTCCTTCCTGATCAGGTCGGACTTGTTCCTGGCGAAGGGGATCGAGGCGTCGGTGATGACCACGACCCCGGCGCGGCCGTCCGAGTCGGAGATGATCCACTGCGCGCTGATGCGGGCCACGTCCTGGACCCGGGTGGTGACGTTGGTGAAGAGGTCGGGCTGCCGGCTGGGGCCGGGCTCGGGAACCGCGTGCCAGCCGATGAGCGGGATGCCCTGTGCGTTGGCCCGCGCGGCCTGCTGTGCCGTGGAGTCGGGGTCGAACCCGCCGATGACGATGCCCGCGGGCCTCAGGGCCACGGCCTCGCTCATGGCCGCCTGGATGCCGGCCGGGGTGCCTCCGCCGTCGATCACCCGGACGTCCCATCCGATGGCCCGCGCGGCTTCCCGCACCCCCTTCGCGGCGCCCGCGACGCCGGGATTGGTCATGGTCTGGGCGACGTAGACGATCGTCTTGCCGGACACCGCCGCGGGGCCGCCGGTGGGCCCGCCCCAGGGGATGTCGGTCCGCTCCGCCCGGGTGACCGCGGCCTGGGCCCTGGCGTGGACGGCGGGGCAGCCGCTCGGGCCCGTCGCGGTCTCGTCCGCGCCGTCCGACGAACCGCGTTCGCAGCCGACGAGGGCGGCCGCCGTCGCCAGCAGGGCGCAGGAGGCGAGCCGCGCGGTGCGAGCCGCGCAGGCGGGCTTGTGGTTGCGGTGCACAAAAGCTCCTGTGAGGGGATCGACGCGGTGGGACGTGCCGTGGGTCAGGGCGGCGTGCCCGCCGTTCCGGCCTCGGGCGTCGGGGAGGACGGTGGCGGGGGCGGCGCCGCGGGCGAGTCGCGCGCCGCAGCCCCGCCGCGCAGCCTGCGCCGGGCGGCGTATCCGGCCAGGCCCACGGCGATGAGGAGGGTGCCGCCGTGGAACAGCGGGACCGTCCAGAAGTCGGCGCCGAGCTGGGCGATGCCGGTGAGTCCGACGGCGAGGACGGCCACGGCGACGACGGTGCCGAGGGCGTTGGGCCGGCCGGGCTTGATCGCCGTGGAGCCGAGGAGGGCGCCGACGAAGGCGGGCAGCAGGTAGTCGAGGCCGACGCTCGGGTTGCCGATCTGCTGCTGGGACGCGAGCAGCACACCGGCGAAGCCGACGATCAGCCCTGAGGCGGCGAACGCGTAGACGGTGTACTTGCGGGTCGGGATGCCGACCAGGTCCGCCGCGCGCGGGTTCGACCCGACGACGTACAGGTACCGGCCGAGCGGCAGCCGTTCCAGCACCAGCCAGAGGATTCCCGCGAGGGCGATCACGTAGAAGGCCGGCACCGGGAGGCCGAGGAACGTGGAGTCGTAGAGGTCGGTGAACGCGGGCGGGAGTCCCTGTGGGCCGGGGACGATCCGGCTGCCGTCGGTGATCCAGCCGGTCACGGCGTACAGCATGCTGCCGGTTCCCAGGGTGGCGATGAAGGAGTCGATGCGGCCGAACTCGACGATGACGCCGTTGAGGACACCGACGACCAGGCCTCCGGCGATCACCGTGAGGCAGGCGAGGGGCCAGGGCCAGGACCCGTTGACGATGAGCTGCAGCACCATCACATGGGCCAGGCCGAGGCCGTAGCCGATGGACAGGTCGAACGCGCCGGTGACGATGGGGACCATGGCGGCGAGTGCGAGGACGGCGGGGATCGACTGGTTGGACAGGATCGAGTCGACGGTGTCCAGCGTGGGGAAGGTGCTCGGCAGGGCGAGGGAGAAGACCAGGTAGAGCACGGCGGTGAGGGCGAGCAGACCGTAGGCGCCGATGTGGTGCCCGCCCGGCCGGCGTGGTCGGATCCGGGGGGCCGTCATGGGTTCGTCGCGGCGGTGGACGGGGGCATGGCCGAGGCGGCCCGGGTGAGCCCGGCGACGGTGAGCGCCCTGCCGCTGAGCTCGGCCGTCACCGACCCGCGGACGAAGACCAGGGTGCGCCGGCACACGCTCACGACCTCCTCGAAGTCGGTGGACAGGAGCAGGACCGCCAGGCCCGCCTCCAGTGCCTCGTCGAGCAGGCGGTGGATCGCGGCCTTGGCGCCGATGTCCACGCTCGCGGTCGGCTCCTCGAGGATCAGCAGCCGCAGGTCCGTGCGCAGCCAGCGGCCGATCATGACCTTCTGCTGGTTGCCGCCGGAGAGTGTGGCGATGGGGGTCTCGCTGTCGCGGGGGCGGACCGAGAACCGTTCGACGAGAGCGGCGGCCGTGGCGCGCTCGCGCCGGGGCCCGATCCAGCGCGGCGCCGCCACGCCTCCCGCGCGCGGGTTGGCCAGGAGGTTCTCCCGCACGGTCAACTCGGCGAGACAGCTCTCCCGCAACCGGTCCCCCGGCACGAACCCCACACCGAGGCCGACGGCCTCGGCGACCGTACGGGGGCGATACGACCGCCCGTACAGCACGGCCCGTCCGTCCAGGATCGGCCGGGCGCCGGCGAGGGCCCGGCCCAGATCCATGTGCCCTGCGTCGGAGAGCCCGACCAGGCCGAGGACCTCCCCGCCCGCGAGTTCCAGACTGACGGGTCCGGCCAGGGGGGTGCGTACGGAGTCGAGGGTCAGGACGGGGGGTGCGCCTGCTGGCGGGGGCGGGGCCGGAGGTCCTCCGGCGGGGCGGGCGGCAAGGGGTTTCTCCTCGCCGACGATGTCCTGGACCAGGCGGGCCGGGCTGTGGTCCGTCAGGCTGCCGTGGCTGACGAGGTGGCCGTCGCGGAGGACGGCGAAGGTGTCGGCGACCTGGTAGACCTCGTCCAGGCGGTGGCTGACGTAGAGGACGGCGTGGCCGCGGTCGCGCAGATCGTGCAGGACGTGGAAGAGCCGGGCACTGTCCGTGGCGGGCAGGCGGGCGGTGGGCTCGTCGAGGACGATGAGCTTCGCGCGTGCCGCCAGGGCCCTGGCGATGGCGACCAGCGAGCGGTCGGCCGGTGCGAGCCCGGAGACCGGCGCGTCGGGGTCGAGGTGGGCGGCGACGACGCGCAGGGCGTCGACGCAGCGCTCACGGGTGCGGCGCCAGGAGATCAGCCCGGTCCGGCGTCCGTACCCGGTGGTCAGGGCGATGTTCTCGGCGACCGTCATCCACTCCACGAGACCGAGGTCCTGGTGGATGAAGGACATGTCGCGGGAGGCGGTGGGGCTGCCGAGGGGCTGCCCGTCCACCGTGATCTGCCCCGCGTCGGCGTGATGGACTCCGGCGAGCACCTTGATGAGCGTGGACTTTCCGGCCCCGTTGGGACCGAGGAGGGCGAGCACGCTGCCCGCGTGCACATCGAGGTCGACCCCGGCCAGCGCGACGGTCGCGCCGAACCGCTTGCTGAGCCCGCGGATACGGACCAGGGGCTCCGGTCCGAAGGGCGAAGCCGCCTTCGCTGGCGGGTCGGGAGCGGCGTGCACTCGATCAAATTACAGCATTTCGGGCATTTCGCGGGGCGCTGTGGCTCCAACGGGCCCGTGGACGCGTCACGCGGCGTCGAGCCCGCATTCGGCCCAGATGACCTTGCCCTCCGGGAGGTAACGCGTCCCCCAGCTCTGCGAGAGCTGTGCGACGAGGAAGAGTCCGCGTCCGCCCTCGTCGGTGCTGGCCGCCCGGCGCAGATGCGGAGCGGTGTTGCTGGCGTCGGAGACCTCGCAGATCAGGGCGTGGCCGTACAGCAGCCGTACCCGGATGGGCCCGGCGCCGTGCCGGATGGCATTGGTCATCAGCTCGCTGAGGATCAGCTCCGCTGCGAACGCGGTCTCGTCGAGCCCCCACTCGGTCAGCCGCCGCATGGCGTCCGCGCGGACCTCCCCGACGAGTGCCGCGTCGGCGGGCAGCTCCCAGGTGGCGATCCGGTCGGCGTCCAGGGCGTGGACGCGGGCCACGAGCAGGGCGATGTCGTCGTGGGGGTGCGCGGGCGCCACGGTGTCGAGGACCGCCTGGCAGGTGTCCTCGGGTGCGCGCTCCGGGTGGGCCAGGGCCTCGCGCAGCTGCTCCAGGACCACGTCGACGTCGCGGTTGCGGTCCTCGATGAGGCCGTCGGTGTAGAGGACCAGCTGACTGCCGGCGGGGAGGTCGACCTCGACGGCGTCGAAGGGCAGGCCCCCGAGACCGAGCGGAGGCCCGGCCGGGAGGTCGGGGTAGGACACGGTGCCGTCGCGGTGGACGAGCGCGGGCGGCGGGTGCCCGGCGCGGGCCATCAGGCACCGTTGCGAGGTGGGGTCGTAGACGGCGTAGAGGCAGGTCGCGCCGATGACGCCGGCGCCCTTGCCGTCGGGGTCCTCCCGGTCCAGGCGCCCCACGAGGTTGTCAAGGTGGACGAGGACCTCGTCCGGGGGGAAGTCGAGCTCGGCGAAGCTGCGCGCGGCGGTGCGCAGCCGGCCCATGGTGGCCGCGGAGAGCATGCCGTGGCCGACGACGTCGCCGACGAGGAGCCCGACGCGGGCGCCGGAGAGGGGGATGACGTCGTACCAGTCCCCGCCCACGTCGGACTCGGCGGGCAGATAGCGATGGGCGATCTCGACGGCGTCCTGGTCGGGCAGACCGTGCGGGAGGAGCCGGCGCTGGAGGGCCAGGACCATGGTGCGTTCATGGGTGTAGCGCCGGGCGTTGTCGATGGACAGGGCGGCGCGGGTGGCGAGCTCCTGGGCCAGCGAGCAGTCGTCGTCGCCGAAGGAGCTCCCGGCGCGGTAGAAGCTGGCGATGCCCAGGAGGACACCGCGGGCGAGCAGGGGCACCGCGATGAGGGAGTGGACGTGGGCCAGCAGGCGTGCGGTGTGCTCGGGGTCCTGGGCGAGCCAGCCCGCGGCGGCCTTCAGATCCGGTTCCAGCACCGCCTCGCCGCTGTTCAGGCAGCGCAGCTGGGGCGAGGTCGGACCGAAGTCGACGCGCTTGCCGGGCGGAGTGAAGGGCAGGCCCTCGCGTACGCCGTACAGCACCGTGCGGCGCAGGTCGGCGAGGGGGTCGGCGGGCTCCTCGCCGCGCAGGACGGCTTCGGGCAGGTCGATGGTGACGAAGTCGGCCAGTCGCGGCACCGCCGTCTCGGCCAGTTCCTCGGCGGTGCGGCGCACGTCCAGGGTGGTGCCGATGCGGGCGCTGGCCTCGGACAGCAGCTCCAGGCGCCGGCGCGCGGCCAGGGCGTAGGCCCCGACGTGCGGCTCCCCCAGCATCACGAGCCCTCGGGCCGGGAACGGTGCGCCGGTGCGATCGTCCGCCGCGCTTCGGCCTCCGTCGCCCGGTACGGCCTCGCCAGGCGCGCCCCGACCCCCGGCGACCGTGACGACCTCGCCGGGCCCGGGCCCAGACCCGGCGGTTCCCTGGTCTCCGTCAGCCACGAAGGTCTCGCCGTGCCCAGCCGTTTTCCCGCCACCGTCGACCGCGGGCACCGGGCCGGGCCGGGCGGCGGGGCGTCCGGACGGCAGGGTGAGCGACGGGCGGGCGGGCGGCGGGGCCGACAGGGCGGCAAGGCCCGGCAGCTCGTCGGCCTGGTGCGGGAGGATGAAGGCCTCGCCCGCCGAGGATCCGGGCAGCAACGCCTCGATGGCGACGCCCTGCACCCCGGACGCACTCGTCATCGGGCGGCTCACGAGCGTCACCCGCCGGCCGTCGGGCAGGGTCACGTCGACGGCGGCCCGCTGCGCACGGGAGATCAGCTCGGCGGCCTTCTCCCGCAGGATCGCCTGGTCACGAGGATGGAATTCACCTACCGGCGCACCCGCCGCTAGGCCGCCGCGCAGGCCGACCGCCCCGGTCCCGGCCCCGGTGGCCAGATACGCCCGCAGCAGTGCGCGCTCGTGCGCGGAGCTCTGCCCCAGCAGCCGCCGCTCGATGACCTCGGCCGCCCTGCGGATCGCCGCGGCCAGCGCGGGGCGGTCGAAACCGCGCGGATAGCCGAAGCACAGGACGCCCTCGATGCGCCCGCTGAGCGGATCTCGGAGGGGAAGCGCGACGCAGGCGCTCTGCTGGGCGCGTTCCGCGAAGTGCTCGGCGCCGTGGACACGGATGAGCTGCCGCTCCGCGAGGGCCAGACCGATCCCGTTCGTGCCGGCGACCTGCTCGGCGAACACGAACCCGGGGACCCGCTGGATCGCCGGCAGGTCCCTGGCCATCGCCGGATCGCCGAAGCGGCGCAGCAGGACCGTCCCGTTCGCGTCCGCGACCGAGATGTTGACCTTGCTGCCGGAGAACGTGGACTGCAGCCGGTCGAGCACGGGAACGGCCGCGCGGACGATACGGCCCCCCGGGTCGAAGTCGTCCCGGTAGGGGAGGTCGGACTCGTCCGGCGACAGACCCAGGGACCGGCAGCGCTGCCACGAGTTCAGGATCGACGACCGTACGCCCGCCTCGACGGACTCGCCCTGGAGAAACCGCTCGCGACGAAGGGCGGGCCCCGTGCCGTCAGTCGCACGCCCCGCCGGCCTGGGTTCCTCGCCGGACCGAACCACGCTTCGCCTCACCTGCGCCTGCGATGAATCCGCTCATCGGAAAGAATCGTGCATTGATGAGGATACGGGCATTGCGGGCATGAGTCACGATTCGCTTGGCCCGTCTGGGCAGGCGGTACCTAGCCCAGGAAACTCAGGCGCACCTTCCGCTCCGGGTTGTCCTTGTTCGTGTCCACCAGGCAGACCGACTGCCACGTGCCGAGCTCCAGCCGGCCGTCCAGCACCGGCAGGGTCGCGTGGGGCGGGACGAGGGCGGGCAGGACGTGGTCGCGCCCGTGGCCGGGGCTGCCGTGCCGGTGCTGCCAGCGGTCGTCGGCGGGCAGCAGCGTGTGCAGCGCGGCCAGGAGGTCGTCGTCACTGCCGGCGCCGGTCTCGAGAACGGCGATGCCGGCTGTCGCGTGCGGGACGAAGACATTGAGGAGGCCGTCGCGGCCGGCGGCCGCCTCGCGCAGGAAGGACGCGCAGTCGCCGGTGATGTCGACGACTTTCTCCGTGGACCCGGAGGTGACGTTCAGAACTCGGGTGGTGAAGACATCTGACATGCCCCCATCCTGACGCACACGCGGGGTCTCACCGGGTCACGCCGGACCGAGGGGCGATACCGGCGTCCACTGGACGAGACGCCGTTGACCGTGCGCATGCCACCTGGCTAGGTTCAGCGGCATGTTGCGTTCAGCCCTGCTCACCACGCGCGGTCACATCGACCTGCTGCGGGTGACCTCCGCCGCGTGTCGCCGCGGCTGCTGACGCCCTCTCCTCTCCTCCCTCTCTCCGTTCACCTCGCCTTCCTCGCGCCTGCCCGTCGGTCTCCCCTGAGCCCGTGGGCGTGGCGATGACGAGGCGTGCCGTCAACGGCCCTCGCTCTCCCCCTGTGGAGCCCCTTCATGAGCATCAGCCATGCCCCGCCGAAGTCATCGGCGCCGGACATTTCGCCTGAATCAGCTTCTGACCTAGACCTTCAGCCTCTCGTCCCCACCTCCTCCCGCCGCACCCGCGTCCCCCGCTGGCTGCGCCGCACCACCGGCCCGGTCCTGCTGCTGGTGTTGTGGCAACTCCTGAGCAGCACGGGCTCGTTGCCGCCGGACGTGCTCGCCGCGCCCGGCCGTATCGCCCAGGTCGGCGGGGACATGGTCGCCGACGGTTCGCTGCCCGCGGCCATGGGCACCTCGCTCCAGCGGGTCGCGGCCGGGCTGCTGTTCGGCCTGGCCGTCGGCACCGGACTCGCCCTGCTCTCGGGCCTGTTCCGGATCGGCGAGGACCTGGTGGACGCGCCCGTGCAGATGCTGCGGACCGTGCCGTTCGTGGGGCTCATCCCGCTGTTCATCATCTGGTTCGGCATCGGCGAGGCCCCCAAGGTCGCCATCATCACGCTCGGCGTGACCTTCCCGCTCTACCTCAACGTCTACGCCGGGATCCGTGGCGTGGACTCCCAGTTGATCGAGGCCGGGGAGTCCCTCGGACTGTCGAGGTGGGGCCTCGTACGGCACGTCGTGCTGCCCGGTGCGCTGCCGAGCGCGATGACCGGCCTGCGCTACTCGCTCGGCATCGCCTGGCTCGCGCTGGTCTTCGCCGAGCAGGTCAACGCAGACTCCGGCATCGGGTTCCTCATGGTGCAGGCGCGGGACTTCCTGCGGACCGACGTGATCGTGGTCTGCCTGGTCGTCTACGCCTTCCTCGGCCTGCTCGCCGATTTCATCGTCCGCTCCCTCGAAAGGCTGCTGCTGCAATGGCGACCGACGTTCACCGGCCGGTGACCCCCCAGGCGGTCCACGTCGACGGGCTCACCCGCTCCTTCGACGGCCGTGCCGTCATCGACGACCTGCGACTGGACGTCAAGCCGGGCGAGTTCGTGGCCCTGCTCGGCCGCAGCGGCTGCGGCAAGTCGACGCTGCTGCGCATCCTCGCCGGGCTCGACCGCGACATCGAGGGCACCGTCCTGGTGCCGCGCCGCAAGGCCGTCGCCTTCCAGGCACCGCGGCTGATGCCGTGGAAGAAGGTGTGGCGCAACGTCCTGCTCGGTCTGCCGGGCAAGCCCGAACGGGCCGTCGCCGAGCAGGCCCTCGACGAGGTCGGCCTCGGCCACCGCTCGGACGCCTGGCCCAAGACCCTCTCCGGCGGCGAGGCCCAACGCGCTTCCCTGGCCCGGGCGTTGGTGCGCGAACCCGATCTACTGCTGCTCGACGAGCCGTTCGGCGCGCTCGACGCGCTCACCCGTATCAAGGCCCAGCGGCTCGTGGGCGAGTTGTGGCAGCGCCGGGGGTGCGCGGTGCTCCTCGTCACCCATGACGTCGAGGAGGCCGTGCTGCTCGCCGACCGCGTCCTGGTGATGGACAACGGCGTCATCGCCCACGAGCAGCGCATCGACCTCGACCGCCCCCGCGACATCGCCGACCCGCGCTTCGCCACATTGCGCGCCGGACTCCTCGAACGCCTGGGCGTCGAGGCGACGGCCGCCGAAGCCGCCTGACCCGTCCCGCGAACTTCACGTACGACACGTACGACCCACACGAACGGAACCGCCATGCGACGACGCCTCGCCCCCGCCGCCCTGCTTCTCCCCCTCGCCCTTCTGCTCTCCGCCTGCGGCGGGAACTCGGCCGCCGGTACGTCGGACGGCGGCACCGACGGCCAGGGCGACGTCACGATCAACGTCGGTGACCAGAAGGGCGGTTCGGAGGCCATCCTGCGGGCCGCCGGGGAACTGAAGAACCTCGACTACAAGATCAAGTGGTCGACGTTCACCTCCGGCCCGCCCCTGCTGGAGGCCGTCAACGCCAAGGCCGTCGACATCGGCGGCGTCGGCAACACACCGCCGGTGTTCGCGGCCGGGGCGGGTTCGAAGATCAAGGTCGTCGCCGCGTGGCACGGCACGTCCAAGGGCGACACCATCCTCGTCCCGAACGACTCGTCCCTGAAGAACCCCGCGCAGCTCAAGGGCAGGTCGGTCGCCGTCGCCCAGGGGTCCTCCGCGAATTACCAGCTGGTCGCCTCGCTGAAGAAGGTCGGGCTGAAGCTGAGCGACGTCAAGGTCAAGTACCTCCAGCCGGCCGACGCGCTCGCCGCGTTCACCGCCGGCAAGGTCGACGCGTGGGCGGTGTGGGACCCGTACACGTCGCAGGTGCTCAAGGCCAAGCAGGGCCGCGTGCTGACCGACGGCCACGGTGTGACCAACGGGCTCACCTTCCAGGTCGCGGCACCGGACGCGCTGAAGGACAAGAAGAAGGCCGCCGCCGTCAAGGACTATCTGGAGCGGCTGCGGCGCGCCTACACGTGGGTGTACGACCACGAGGAGGAGTGGGCGAAGGTCTGGGCGAAGGACACCGGGCTCCCCGAGGACGTGGCCCTGGCAGCGGTGAAGCGCACCTACACCACCCGGGTCGAGGTCGCGGTCGACAAGCCTCTGATCGCCTCCGAGCAGGAGATCGCCGACACGTTCACGGCGTTGAAGCTCATCCCGCGCAAGGTCGACTTCGCCGACTACACCGACACCCGGTTCAACGGCGATCTGCCGCCGTCGACCACCGCGCCCCGGCCCTCGGAAGGCTCGTGACGGGCATGGCATGACGTGACCGGCCCCGGGGGGGGAAGATCCTTGCCCCCGGGACGGTTAGTAGAAGCGTGAACAATACGCGCGAGGTCGAGGTAGTCGTCATAGGCGCCGGTCAGGCCGGACTGGCCGGCGCCTTTCACCTGCGGCGAGCCGGTTTCGAGCCCGACCGCGACTTCGTCGTGCTGGACCACTCCCCCGGGCCCGGCGGCGCCTGGCAGTTCCGCTGGCCGTCGCTGACGTACGGCAAGGTGCACGGCATGCACGCGCTGCCGGGGATGGAACTCACCGGCGCGGACCCGGCGCGGCCGTCCGCCGAGGTGATCAGCGACTACTTCTACCGCTACGAGAGGACCTTCGACCTGCGGGTGCGGCGCCCGGTCGAGGTACGGGCCGTGCGCGAGGACTCCGGCGGGCGGCTGCTCGTGGAGACCTCGGACGGCGTGTGGTCGACGCGGGCGCTGATCAACGCGACCGGCACCTGGGACCGGCCGTTCTGGCCGCGCTATCCCGGGCAGGAGACCTTCCGGGGACAGCAGTTGCACACCGCTCGGTACCCCGGACCCGAGGAGTTCGCCGGGCAGCGGGTCGTCGTGGTGGGCGGCGGCGCGTCGGGCACGCAGCACCTGCTGGAGATCGCCGCGTACGCGGCTGCCACCACCTGGGTGACGCGGCGCCCGCCCGTCTTCCGCGAGGGGCCCTTCGACGAGAACGCGGGCCGGGCGGCGGTCGCGCTCGTCGAGGAGCGGGTGCGGCAGGGACTGCCGCCCAGGAGCGTCGTCTCGGTCACCGGGCTGCCGCTCAACGATGCGATCCGGCAGGGCATCGAGGACGGGGTGCTCGACCGGCAGCCGATGTTCGACCGCATCACACCCACCGGGGTGGACTGGAACGACGGCCGGCATGTCGATGCCGACGTCATCCTCTGGGCCACCGGCTTCCGGCCCGCCGTCGACCACCTCGCCCCGCTGCGGCTGCGCGAGCCGGGCGGTGGCATCCGCATCGAGGGCACGCGCGCGGCCGCCGACCCTCGGATCCACCTCGTCGGCTACGGACCGTCGGCCAGTACCATCGGCGCGAACCGGGCCGGCCGCGAGGCCGTACGTGACATCAGGCGACTACTGACCCAGGAGCCGGCGCTGCTCGTGTGACAGTGGGAGGGTGAGCTACGGTCTGCCTGCGGCTGCGGGCCCGTCCGTGGCTGGTCGCGCAGTTCCCCGCGCCCCTTTGGGGCGCAGCGCCGCCGCCCGAGTCACCCGGCCCCCCGCGCACCCGCGCTCTTCCTCTGGGCGTTGAATTCCGCCACGTTGCGCTGGTGTTCCGCGTAGTCCGCGGTGAAGCGGGTGTCGCCCGGCCGGACCGTGACGAAGTACAGCCAGTCGCCCGGGGGCGGGTTGACGGCGGCGCGCATCGCCTCCTCGCCCGGGTTGGCGATGGGTGTGGGCGGCAGGCCCATGCGCTGGTACGTGTTGTAGGGGTTGTCGATCCGGGTGTCGCTCTCCGTCGTCCGCAGAGTGGAGCGGCCCAGCGCGTAGTTGACGGTGGAGTCCATCTGGAGCGGCATACCGCGTTCGAGGCGGTTGAAGACGACCCGGGCCACCTTGCCCATGTCGGACGCGTCGGCCGCCTCCGCCTGGACGATGCTCGCGATGGTGACGGCCTGGTAGACGTTCATCGCGTTGCGCTGCGCCCCCGCGGCGATGGGCGCGCCGTTGAACTTCTCGTTCGCGGTGTCCACCATCCGCGCCAGGAGCTTCTCCGGCTTGGTCTTCCAGGGGAGTGGATAGGTCGCCGGGAAGAGGTAGCCCTCCGGATTTCCCCGGGCGTCGTCCGGCAGTTTCGTGGCGGCCTTCGCGAGGGACTTCTTCGCGCTGCCGGGTGGCAGGGCCAGGGCCTTGTCGACAGCGGCGTAGACCTGGCTCGCGCGCCAGCCCTCCGGGATCACGAGGGTCGCGGGCCGGCCGCCCTCCCCGTGCCCCAGGATCAGCAGCGGCACCGCCACGGCGGTGCCGACCAGGACGGCTCCGGTCGCGACGAGGACGATACGGCCCCGGCGCGTCAGTCGCATGGTGCTCCGTGGCGGAGTGTTCGTCTGCATGCGGGCACGGTAACCCGCATTTCACCACAAACCTGGCATATATTCAGTTTGTCGGTTCCAGTTGGGCATCCCGGCGTACGAGCGCCGCGTACCGCCCGTCCCGCTCCAGGAGTTCCTCGTGCGTGCCCCGTTCGACGACGCGCCCCGAGTCGAGGACCACGATCTGGTCGGCACGCCGCACCGTGGACAGCCGGTGGGCGATGGTGAGCGTGGTGCGGTCGGCCGACAGGGCGTCGATCGCCTCCTGGACGGCGGCCTCGGTCCTGGTGTCCAGGGCGCTGGTGGCCTCGTCGAGGATGAGGACCGGCGGGTCGCGCAGAATCGTGCGCGCGATGGCCAGGCGCTGCTTCTCACCGCCGGAGAAGCGGTGGCCGCGCTCGCCGACGACGGTGTCGTAGCCGTCGGGCAGGGACGCGATGTGGTCGTGGATCTGCGCCGCCTTCGCCGCCTGGTACAGCTCCTCGTCGGTGGCGTCCGGCCTGGCGAAGCGCAGGTTGTCGGCGACCGAGGCGTGGAAGAGGTACGTCTCCTGCGAGACGACACCGACCGCGCGCGCCAGGGTGTCGAAGTCGAGGTCGCGGACGTCGACCCCGTCGAGGGTGACGCGGCCTCCGGTGACGTCGTAGAGCCGGGGCACCAGATAGCCGAGGGTGGACTTGCCGGCGCCGGTGGAGCCGACGAGGGCGAGGCTGCCCCCGGCCGGGACGGTGAGGTCGATGGCGTCGAGGACCGGGCCGCCCTTGTCGTCGTAGCCGAAGGAGACGTTCTCGAAGCGGACCTCGCCCTTGACCCGGTCGAGGCGGACCGGGTCCGCGCGCTCGGTGATGTCGACGGGCAGGTCGAGGTACTCGAAGATGCGCTGGAAGAGGGCGAGCGAGGTCTGGATCTGCACACCGGTCGACAGCAGGCTCACGGCCGGGCGGAACAGGCCCTGCTGGAGCGAGACGAACGCGACGATCGTGCCGATGGAGACTTCGGGGCCGCCCAGCCGCAGGGCCATGCCCGCGGTCCAGTAGATGACGGCGGGCAGGGCGGCCATCACGATCGTGATCACGGCCATGCGCCAGCGGCCGGCCATGTTCGACCGCACCTCGAGGTCGACGAGCTCCTCGGACTCGTCGGCGAAGGACTTCGTCAGCGAGTCGGAGCGGCCCATCGTGCGGCCGAGCAGGATGCCGCTGACGGAGAGCGACTCGGTGACCGTGGCCGCCATGGTGGCCATCTGCTTCTGGCGCTGGGTGGTGATCCTGCGGCGCTCCTTGCCGACGCGGCGGCTGATCCACACGAACACCGGCAGCAACAACAGCGAGACGACCGTGAGACGCCAGTCGAGGACGACCATCGCGACGATCGTCGCGACGACGCTGGTCAGGTTGGAGACCAGGGAGGTCGCGGTGGAGGTGACGGTGGCCTGCATGCCGCCGATGTCGTTGGCGATGCGGGACTGCACCTCGCCCGTGCGCGTGCGCGTGAAGAACGCGAGGGACATGCGCTGGAGCCGGCCGTAGACGGCGGTGCGCAGGTCGTGCATGACGCGCTGGCCGACCGTCGTCGAGATCAGGGTCTGCAGCACGCCGAAGACGCTGGTGAGGACGGCGCTGAGGATCATGCCGAGGGCGAGCAGGCTGAGCAGGCCGGTGCGCCCCTGCGGGATCGCGACGTCGAGGATCTCCTTCAGCATGAAGGGCGTGGCCACCGAGACCAGCGACGCGGCGCCGACGAGCAGGCCGACGATCGCGAGGCGGCCCCGGTAGGGGCGGAAGAGCCTGAGGATGCGGCGGACCTGCCGTGGCTCTTCCTTGGAGCCGTCGGGTGGGGTCCATGGGGGTTCGTGGTCGGGAGGCATGGGCTCCTTCGAGAGAGGCACGGCACCGGCGGGCGCCGGGCGGGTCGGATCGTAGCTCATTGTTACCTATACTCACAATGAACTGCATCCTGATATTGTTCCCGTATGACCACGCCCGACGCCGACGGCCTGCTGACCACGCCCGACGCCGACGGCCTGCTCGCCGAGCAGTTGCTGCGGCTCACCCGCCGGGTCCATCGCATCCAGAAGCGCCATCTGGAGCAGCGCGACCTCGGCATCACCCCGGCCCAGTCCCGGCTGCTGCGCACCCTCGCGCACTGGGGCTCACCGCCGCGCATGGCCGATCTGGCCGAGCGTCTGGAGGTGGTGCCCCGGGCCGTGACGACTCTGGTCGACGGGCTGGAGGCGAGCGGGAAGGTGCGGCGGGTCCCGGACCCGGCGAACCGGCGGGTGATCCGCATCGAGCTCACGGACGACGGGCGGGGCGCGCTGCGCGAACTGCGGGCGGCGCGCAGGTCGGCCGCGGAGGAGATCCTCGCACCGCTCGCCGAGGATCAGCGCGCGGCGCTCGGGGGGCTGCTGGACACGCTGATCGACGGGGAGCCGGTCCGGCGGTGCTGAGGGCTTCGCCGATCAGGCAGGGAACGGTCCGGCGGTGCTGAGGGCTTCGCCGATCAGGCAGGAGACGACCCGGCGGCACGGAGAGCCTCACCCATCAACCAGGCACCAGCCCCGCGACACCGACATCCTCACCGATCAGGCGGGCGCCAAGCCGACGACCCCTCAGATCCTCGCCCCAACCAGGCGCCAGCCCTCGGCATCGAGAGCCTCGCCGATCGGCGCGGAGCCGGTTTGGCGGTGTTGAGGGGCTAAAGCCTCGTGGCGGGCCGGCGCGCGAAACGGGCCGCGGTCGCCGCTCGTTCTGCTGGAGCGGTGGCCGCGGCCCGTTCGGTTTCGGTCAACCGACCTCGGGGGCGGGTTCCTTGGGCTTCTGGGTGGGGATGCCCGACGCCGGGACCTCGGCCGCCGTCGGCTCGGCCGCCGTCGGCTCGGCCGCCGATGCTTCCGCGCCGACGCCCTTCTCGCCGTCGCCCTCGTCGTCGTCCTCCGGCGGAGCCGCGTAGTCCCCGTCGAGGGTCTTCTTCGCCCGGTCGGTGTCCAGGGCCCCCTCCCAGCGGGACACCGCGAACACGGCGACGCAGTTGCCGAGCAGGTTCGTGACGACGCGCATCGAGTCCATGATGCGGTCCACGCCGAGCAGCAGAGCGACCGCTCCGGCCGGAATGGCACCCAGGGAGGAGGCGGTCGCGGACAGGGCGAGGAACGCCGAACCGGGGATGCCCGCCATGCCCTTGCTGGTCAGCATCAGCACCAGGACCACGGTGACCTGCTGGCCCAGGGTCAGGTCCACGCCCACCGCCTGGGCGATGAACAGCGTGCCGATGGACAGGTAGAGCGAGGCTCCGTCGAGGTTGAAGGAGTAACCCGTGGGCAGCACCAGGCCCACGGCGTCGTCGCGGGCACCGGCCCGCCGCAGCTTCTGCATCACACGCGGCATGACCGCCTCGGTGGACGCGGTACCGAGCGCGAGCAGCATCTCCTCGCGGATGTAGCGCAGGAACTTCCACAGGCTGAGCCCGGTCACCAGGCGCAGGGCGACGGCGAGCAGCACGATGAACAACGCCGCCGCCACATAGCAGAGCACGATGAGCTTGGCGTACGTCTTTATCACGCCCAGCCCGTAGTTGCCGACGAGGTGGGCCATCGCGCCGAACACCGCGATCGGTGCCAGTCGCATGACGAAGCCGACGACCGCGAAGATGACCTCCTGGGCCTGGTCGATCGCGGGCAGGATCTTCGGCACCTTGGTGTGCCCGAGGTGCAGCAGGGCGGCACCCACCAGGCAGGCCAGGATCAGGACCTGGAGCAGCTCGTTGTCGGCGAAGGCGCCGACGAAACTCTCGGGCAGCGCATGGAGGAGGAATTCGGTCGTCGAGGGCAGATGCTCGCCACCGGTCGTCTTCTCCACGGCGGCGGCGTCCAGCGAGGCGGGGTCGACGTTCATGCCCTTGCCGGGCCCCACGAGGTTGGCGGCGAGGAGACCGATGACCAGGGCGATCGTGGAGGCGATCTCGAACCAGATCAGGGCCTTGACCCCGATCCGGCCGAAGGCCTTCAGATCACCGGCCTTGGCGATGCCGACGACGACCACGCAGAACACCAGCGGCGAGATCACGGTCTTGATGAGGCGGGTGAAACCGTCGCCGAGCGGCTGGAGAGCTGTGGCCGTTTCCGGCCACAGCTTTCCGACGGCGATTCCGAGAACGAGCGCGCAGAGAACCTGCGCGAAAAGCGAGCTACGCAGTGTGCGTGCGACACGTCGCGGCAGAGACGGTACGGACGGTGGCACGAGGCCTCCTTGGGGGACGGACTACACAGAGGCCGGAGGGGACTTCTGCGATACGGAAAGCTGCTTCCGTAGCCGAACACTCTGGAGGCTGTCTTGATCGCGCACAAGACCGCAATGTTTCGGACACGTAAAAGTGGCGCAAGTGACGCATGTCACACTGGTCACATCGCTCCCCTCAGCAACGGTCGCGATCTCCCGTGAGCACCCCCTGCACCGTGGTCAGCGTGCGGTCGTAGCAGCCGTGCGAGCCGTACAGCCGGTAGCGCTCGCTCGTGGTGCCGACCGCGTGCCGCTGGTCCCGGGGCACGTTCGCCGTGTACGTGGCATCGCCCGTGTAGGAGTCGTCGAGCCGCGACCAGGCGGTGCGCCGGCCGCCCCGCGACTCGACGGTCGTGGCGCGGTCGCCGAGGGTCAGCACGGTACGCAGCCGGTCGCCCGCCCCGAGGGTGGTCGTGCCGTCCATCGTGTAGACCCGGTGCGTGCGCGTGCTGCGGGCCGGTCCGCGCCCGTCGACCGTCACCGACTCGTCGTCGGTCCAGGCGGCCTGGAGCCCGTCGCTCGTCTCGCCGTCGGTCCAGCGGTGCTCGGAGGTGTGAGCGAGCGAGCGGCCGACGGTCGTCGTGACGCGGCCGTGTGAGGTGTCCACATATCCCGCGACGGTCAGCCGGTGCGCGCCCTCGGTGTCCACCCGGTGCTCCGAACCGGGCGTGTGGTCCGAGGAGTCGGTGAGGTCGCCCTCCCGGTGCACGGTGAGCTTCCCGGTGACCTGGGCGCGCCGCTCGTCCTGCCAGACGAGGACGTTCACGGGAGTACTCCAGCCGGCCTGCCCCTCCGGCACGCCGACGACCGAGACCTCGACGCGGTGCGGCCGGCCGTCGTTGAGGAGCCCGGCGAAGGGGGTGAGGTCGTAGGTGATCGGTTTGATGTCGAAGGCGCGCGGGCCGGGGATCACGTACCAGAGGAACGGGTTGGACCAGCCGCCGGTCCACACGGTCGGGAACGGCGTGGCGATGCCCGCGAGCCGGCCGTCCACACGGATCTGCACCTCGCGGTAGGGGCCCCGGCCGGCCTTGCAGGAGTACGGCGCGGGATCGGGCACCGACAGGTACCAGTACTCCTCGCAGCCGCCTCCGGAGCCGGTGGCGTACACCTCGGCGATGATGCGCTCGCTGTTGCGCGGGGTGGTGAGGGCCGAGTCGTCGTCGAGGGCGAGGACCCGGTCGGGGCTCCTGCCGTCCGGGCGGCCCTGGTAGAACGTCAGCGTGACCTTGACGTCGAGGACGCCCGTATAGGTGTCGTCGACGACGTTGCCGATGAGCATCTCGACGTCCTGGCGACCGCGGAGGGTGTCGCTGTAGCGCGTGACGTCCTTCTCCACGGACCACTCGATGCCGTCGGGCGAGGGCTGCGGCGTCGACGTACGGAAGATCTCCACCCCGCCGACCCGCAGATAGCCGAGCCGGTCGTACTGCCGGCCCTTGACCTTGCCGTCGAGCCGCAGCACGACCTTGTTCCAGCGGTCGCCGCAGTCGCCGGGCGGAGTGTACGTGCCCCGGTACGGGGTGAAGTCCCGGAACCGCGCCTGGGCGACGGTGACTTCGCAGGACGCGCCGGCCGGTCTGCCGACGGGCGGGGCGGCCGTGACCGGGTCGTGCCAGTCGCTGCCGAACTCGGCGGGGACGTCGGCCGCCCGGGCGGGGCCGGTTCCGAGGAGGGTGCTCGCCAGGAGGGTCGCCCCGGCAAGCATGGACATGACGATCCGTCTCTTCATGGCCGGTGTTCTACGGGGAGTCCGCCGTCTCCGCAATGAGCAACTGCCCGTCGAGGCAGCGCTGTTCCCACCCCTGTCGGCCGGTTCCCGTCGGTGGGACGCGCGCGCGGAAGAAAACCGGTTGCCTCCGACCACGCCGCGACGCGAACCTGTCACGGTTTGCTGCCATCGGCCGAACCCCCTATCCCTCCCTGACACGAGCCACTGGGACGTCATGCAGATTCAAGACCTTCCCTACGCCGACCCCGGCGTGCCGGACGCGCGTTCGGGTCCCCGATTCCTGTGGTGGCTCTTCCGCAATCAGCTGGGCGGACAGCTCAAGTCGCTGGCCTGGGGGCTGCTGCACTTCGCCTCCGTCGCCGCGCTGCCGTTCTGCGTAGGTGTCGCCGTGCAGGCCGTCGTCGATCGCTCCGGCGAGCGGCTCGCCCTGGCGGGCGGCCTGCTGGCGCTGGCCTGCGTCGGCAACGCGGTCGGCGACACCTTCCTGCACCGCACCGCCATCACCAACTGGATCACGGCGGCCGCCCGCGTCCAGCAGCTGCTCGCCCGCAAGGCCGCCCGGCTGGGCTCGGCGCTGACCCGGCGCGTCGCGGCCGGTGAGGTCGTCGCCGTGTCCACGGGTGACGTCGAGAAGATCGGCTGGTTCGTGGAGGCCTGGTCACGGTTCACCGCAGCCCTGGTCACCATCGTGCTGGTCTGCGTCGGTCTGGTCGTCTACCAGCCCGCGCTCGGCGTGGTCGTGGCCGTCGGTCTGCCCGTGCTGGCGCTCGCCGTGCTGCCCCTGCTGCCCCGTGCCACCCGGCGGGCCGACACCCAGCGCGAGAAGGCCGGACGCGCCACCGAACTCGCCTCGGACACCGTCGCCGGGCTGCGCGTGCTGCGCGGCATCGGCGGCGAGGAACTGTTCCTCGACCGCTACCGCAGCGCCTCCCAGGAAGTCCGGCACGCGGCCGTGCGCAGCGCCCGGATGTGGTCCCTGATCTCCGCGATCCAGGTCCTGCTGCCCGGGCTGCTGCTCATCGCCGTCGTCTGGTACGGCGTGCAGCTGGCCCGCCAGGGCCGGATCACCGTCGGTGAACTGGTCACCGTCTACAGCTCGGTGATGGTCCTCACCTATCCGCTGCGGCACTTCGAGGAGATCGCCATGGCGTACTCCTTCTCGCGGCCCTCGGCCAAGCGGGCCGCTGGCGTGCTGGCGCTGGAGCGGGCCACGGACACCGCCGGGTCGCGCGCCGCCGAGAACCCCTCCGGAGACCTGTACGACCCGGAGACCGGGCTGCTCGCGTCCACGGGCCGGTTCACCGCCGTGGTGTGCGGCGACCCGGACGAGGCGGGCCGGCTGGCGGAACGGCTGGGCGGACACCCGTCGCAGGAGGGCACCGCGGTGCTGCTGGGCGGTGTGCCGCTAGACGAACTCCCGCTGGACAGTGCCCGTACGGCCGTCCTCGTCCAGGACAAGGACCCGGTACTGCTCTCCGGCTCGCTGCGCAGCCTGCTCGACGTACCCGCGTCGGGTGCCGTGGAGCCGCGGGAGGCGCTGGCGGCCGCGCAGTGCGACGACGTGCTGGCGGCGCTGGCGCAGGGCTCGCTGGACGCCGCCGACCCCATGGACGCCCGGATCACCGAACGCGGCCGGTCCCTGTCCGGCGGGCAGCGCCAGCGGCTCGCGCTCGCCCGGTCGCTGATCACGGACCCGGAGGTGCTGGTCCTGGACGAGCCGACCTCGGCCGTCGACTCGCACACCGAGGCGCGGATCGCCCAGGGCGTGCGGGAGCTGCGCGCGGGGCGCACGACCGTGGTGTTCACCTCCTCCCCGCTGCTGCTGGACCGCGCCGACCGGGTCGTGTTCCTGCACGACGGCGAGGTCGCCGCGGTCGGCGCCCACCGCGAGCTGGTGCGCACCGAGCCCCGCTACCGGGCGGTGGTCACACGCGAGACCGAGGACGAGGCCGCCCTGAGCGGTGAGGCCGACCTGACCGACGTACTGGCAGAACTGGAAGAGATCGAGGAGAAGGCATGATCGGCGTGGCGCCACCGGCGTACGACCCGGCGGCCCCGACGACGGCGAACACCCTGCCGGTCGGCGCCCCCGCGACCGTCCGCGCGTACGCGGTCGAACTGCTGCGCCGGCACCGCCGGGCGTTCCTGCTGCTCGTCACCGTCAACACGGTCGCCGTCATCGCCTCGATGGCCGGTCCGTGGCTGCTGGGCGGGCTCGTCGAGCGGGTGTCCGACGAGGCGCGGGACCTGCGGCTGGAACTCACGGCGGGGCTGTTCGTCGCCGCGCTGGCCGTCCAGGCGGCGTTCGTCCGTCAGGTGCGGCTGCGCGGCGCGATGCTCGGTGAGCGGATGCTGGCCGACTTGCGGGAGGACTTCCTCGTGCGCTCGGTCGGGCTGCCGCCCGGCGTGCTGGAGCGGGCCGGGACAGGGGACCTGCTGTCGCGGATCACGACGGACATCGACCGGCTGGGCAACGCCATGCGTGAGGCCGTGCCGCAGCTGTCGATCGGCGTGGTGTGGGTGGTGCTGCTGATGGGCGGGCTGGTGGTCACGGCGCCGCCGCTGGCGCTCGCCGTGCTGCTCGCCCTGCCGCTGCTGGTGGTTGGCTGCCGCTGGTACTTCCGGCGGGCGCCGGCCGCCTACCGCTCGGAGTCCGCCGGGTACGCCGCGGTGGCCGCCGCGCTCGCCGAGACCGTGGACGCCGGCCGTACGGTCGAGGCGCACCGCCTCGGTGGCCGCCGGGTGGCGCTGTCCGAGCGCCGGATCAAGGAGTGGACGGCCTGGGAGCGCTACACGCTGTGGCTGCGGTCGGTGCTCTTCCCGGTCATCAACGTCACCCACGTGACCGTCCTCGCCTCGGTCCTGATGGTCGGCGGTGCGTTCGCCCTCCAGGGCTGGATCGACGTCGGCCAGCTCACGACGGGTGCGCTGATCGCCCAGATGCTCGTCGACCCGGTGGGCATGATCCTGCGCTGGTACGACGAGCTGCAGGTGGCCCAGGTGTCGCTGGCCCGGCTGGTCGGGGTCCGGGACATCGAACCGGAGGCCGGCGACTCCTCCGTGGACCCCGAAGGACGCCATGTGCGGGCCGACCGGGTGCACTTCGGCTATCTGGAGGGCGTGGACGTCCTGCGCAAGGTGTCCCTGGAGGTCTCCCCCGGCACCCGGCTGGCCCTGGTCGGGCCCTCGGGCGCGGGCAAGTCGACGCTGGGCCGGCTGCTCGCCGGGATCTACGCGCCCCGGGACGGCCGGATCACCCTGGGCGACGCCGAGCTGTCCCGGATGCCGGCGGAACGCGTCCGCTCCCATGTCGCGCTGGTCAACCAGGAGCACCACGTGTTCGTCGGCTCCCTGCGCGACAACCTGCGCCTCGCCCGGACCGACGCGGTCGACGCCGAGCTCTGGGCGGCGCTGGGCGCGGTCGACGCGGACGGCTGGGCCCGGGCGCTCGACGACGGCCTGGACACCGAGGTCGGCTCCGGCGGCCTGGCGCTCACCCCGGCCCAGGCCCAGCAGATCGCACTCGCCCGCCTGGTCCTCGCGGACCCGCACACGCTGGTCCTGGACGAGGCGACGTCCCTGCTCGACCCCCGAGCCGCCCGCCACCTGGAACGCTCCCTGGCCCGCGTCCTCGACGGCCGCACCGTCGTCGCCATCGCCCACCGCCTCCACACCGCCCACGACGCGGACGTCATCGCCGTCGTCGAGAACGGCCGGATCAGCGAGCTGGGCAGCCACGAGGAACTGGTCGCGGCGGACGGGGCGTACGCGGCACTGTGGCGCTCCTGGCACGGGTGACACGCCGGCCTGCCCGGGCCGACCGGACCAGGCTCTGCCCGGGCTGGTCCGGGCTGGTCCGGGCTGGTCCGGGCTGGTCCGGGCTGGTCCGGGCTGGTCCGGGCGTGTGGTGGCTGAGCAGGGCGGTCCGGGGCCGAGTGTCCCTTGGCGGCCCGGCGCCCACCGACTCGCCGACACGGGACCGGATGCGGGGCGGCCAGGGCAGGCCGGGAGGCCGGAGACAGGCCGGAAGGCCGGGGGCACTGGTCACGGTCCGCTCGGCCCGCCCGCCACCGGCCCCGGTGACGCGCCCGGTCGGCTGGGCCCCGGAGCGGCCGACCAGTCCGGGTCTGCCCGGGGTGACCCGGGGTGCTCGGCGGCTGAGCCGGGCACGCCGGGTTCCGTGCGGTCCTCAACGGCCCGGCGCCTGCCACCACCCGTCGACACAGGAACGGGTGGGGGGCGGCATAGGCAGGCCGCGAGGCCGTGCGGCCAGGGACCGGCCCAAGAACGGGGGCGTACGGTCGCGGCCCCGCTCCGCTCGCCCGAGCCCCCGGCAGGGCCCGTGGCGTTGCGCGGGGACGAGGCCGGGTGGAAGGCTGGAATCAGGCACCGGCTCGGGGAACGCCCGGGAACCGAAGCGGTTCGGCGACGGGCGGCGCCAGTGCTCCGTGCGGCGGCGGCCCGGCGCGGGCCCCGGTGAGAACGGGCTCGTCCCCACCCCCTGGAGGTACCCGTGAACAGGTCCGACGGTTGGGGAGACGATGTCTACCAACCGGATCAAGACGAGCAGCGAGAGGACACGGGGCTGCTCGACGCCGAGGACACCCTGGTGGACGACGGCGTCGACGATCCCCTGGACCGGGGCTGGTCTCCTCCCGAGCGGCCCTGGGCCGTCGAGCACCTCGGAGTGACGGCGGCCGAGCGGCGAGCGGGCGAGACGCTGGACCAGCGGCTCGCCGAGGAGCTGCCGGACGCCGCTGCCCCCGACGGTGACGGTCTCGGGGACTGCCAGGGCACCGACGGGGAACTCCTCGACAACGAGGTCGGCGACGCCCGCTCCGGCCGGCTCGTGGCACCCGACGAGGGCGCGCACGAGGACGAGGAGAGCGCGCTGGTCGCCATGGACGTGGGCATCGACGGCGCGGCGGCGTCGGCCGAGGAAGCCGCCGTGCACGTCGTCGACGAGGACACCCTGTCCGGCTGATCGCAGCACCGCCCGAGCCGCACGAGGAGCATCCATGCAGCAGGACAAGCACCCCGACTACCACCCCGTCGTCTTCCGCGACCGGACCGCCGGCTACGCCTTCCTGACCCGGTCCACCGCGACCAGCGGCGAACGCATCGAGTGGGACGACGGCGAGACCTACCCGGTCGTGGACGTGGAGATCTCCTCGGAGAGCCACCCCTTCTACACGGGCAAGGCCCGCACGGTGGACTCGGAGGGCCGGGTCGCCCGGTTCGAGCGGCGGTACGGCGGCTCCTGAACCCGGCCGGATGCCCCGGGGCGCTCAGATGAAGTTGAGCGCCGCCGCGCAGCCCACCCCGCCGAGCAGCATGAACACCGGCATCAGCACCCTGAGCTCCACCCAGCTCCCCGCCCGGAACCGCAGGGCCTTCGGCGGCCCGAGCGGGTACCAGCGCTTACGCCCCACGGGTATGGGCCACAGGATCGGGCACCCGGACACGGTGAGCGCGTCCCCGATGTCGTGGACGATCGCCCCCAGCACGACCGGCAGCCCCAGCCACAGGTACTCCTGCCCCGGCGCCGTGAACAGCCAGTCCGCGCCGTTGCCCGGCTTGTCCAGGACACCCGCGAGGATCCACGCCGTGGTCGCGGCCAGCAGCCACACCAGGACGTCGCTGCTGGAGCCGCGCGCCGCCCGCCACAGCAGACCCTCGATGGCCAGGACCAGGTGCACGAAGAGGATCGCCAGCACGCCCCACCGGTCGCTGGTGATCGCCACCACCGAGGTGCCCCCACCGATCAGGACCGCCCACAGCCAGGTGTGCGTGAGCGTCCGGTGCCCGCCGGAGCGGCGCGGGTCACCCTGCTTCTTCGTCGCCTTGTAGACGGCGTACGACAGCTTGTCCACGATCTCGCACAGCCAGCGCGACAGCGGTCCGAAGGACCGGGAGATGGTGGCCGCCTTGTGGTCGAGGTCCGGGGCGAGCGCGGCTCCGGCGCAGATCAGCGCGCCGACGAGGAGGACCGGCCAGGGCATCGGGTGCCCGGCCGCGGCGGCCGCGGCACCGACGCCGAGCCAGGCGGCGGCGCCCGACAGTGAGTGTGCTGGTCCCATCATGGCCGCTGCCCGCCCCATTCCTCGTGTGCCGCTGTCCAGTTGACCGGGCGCGCTGACGTCCCGTCGGCGACCCAGCGTAGCGTTCGTGATCTTCGGGCCCGCAGCCGATTCCCGCATCGGGCATCAGGCCAGGCAAGATGGGGGCGTGACCCTCATCGATCAGCTGCCGCGGACCCCCGACCCCGACGCCTTGTACGAAGCCTTCGAGTCGTGGGCCGGCGAGCGGGGTCTCACGCTCTATCCCCACCAGGAGGAGGCGCTGATCGAGGTGGTCTCCGGCGCGAACGTGATCGTGTCGACGCCCACCGGTTCCGGCAAGAGCATGATCGCGGCGGGCGCGCACTTCGCCGCGCTGGCCCGGGACGAGGTCACCTTCTACACGGCTCCGATCAAGGCCCTGGTGTCGGAGAAGTTCTTCGAACTGTGCAAGATCTTCGGCACGGAGAACGTCGGCATGCTGACCGGCGACGCGTCCGTGAACGCCGACGCCCCCGTCATCTGCTGCACCGCCGAGGTCCTGGCGTCGATCGCGCTGCGCGACGGCAAGGACGCTGATGTCGGCCAGGTCGTCATGGACGAGTTCCACTTCTACGCGGAGGGCGACCGCGGCTGGGCCTGGCAGATCCCGATCCTGGAACTGCCGCAGGCGCAGTTCGTGCTGATGTCGGCGACGCTCGGCGACGTCTCCTTCTTCGAGAAGGACCTCACCCGCCGCACCGGCCGCCCGACCGCGGTGGTCCGCTCGGCGACCCGTCCGGTGCCGCTGTCCTACGAGTACCGCTACACCCCGCTCACCGAGACGCTCACCGACCTGCTGGAGGCCCGGCAGGCGCCCGTCTACATCGTGCACTTCACGCAGGCGCAGGCCGTGGAGCGGGCGCAGGCGCTGATGAGCATCAACATGTGCTCGCGTGCGGAGAAGGAGCAGATCGCCGAACTGATCGGCAACTTCCGGTTCACCACGAAATTCGGCCGCAACCTCTCCCGCTACGTCCGGCACGGCATCGGCGTCCACCACGCGGGCATGCTGCCCAAGTACCGCCGCCTGGTGGAGAAGCTCGCGCAGGCCGGTCTGCTGAAGGTCATCTGCGGCACGGACACGCTCGGCGTGGGCGTCAACGTCCCCATCCGCACGGTGCTGTTCACCGCCCTCACCAAGTACGACGGCACCCGCGTACGCACCCTGCGGGCCCGGGAGTTCCACCAGATCGCGGGCCGTGCCGGGCGGGCCGGTTTCGACACGGAGGGCTTCGTCGTCGCGCAGGCGCCCGAGCACGTCGTCGAGAACGAGAAGGCGCTCGCCAAGGCGGGCGACGACCCGAAGAAGCGCCGCAAGGTCGTCCGCAAGAAGGCGCCGGAGGGCTTCGTCGCCTGGTCCGAGCAGACCTTCGAGAAGCTCATCGGCTCCGAACCGGAGCCCCTGGCCTCCCGGTTCCGGGTCACGCACACCATGCTGCTGTCGGTGATCGCCCGCCCCGGCAACGCCTTCGTGGCGATGCGCCGCATGCTGGAGGACAACCACGAGCCGCGCAAGCAGCAGTTGCGGCACATCCGCCGGGCCATCGCGATCTACCGCTCGCTGCTGGACGGCGGCATCGTCGAGAAGCTGGACACGCCGGACGCCGAGGGCCGTATCGTCCGCCTCACGGTCGACCTCCAGCAGGACTTCGCGCTCAACCAGCCGCTGTCCACCTTCGCGCTCGCCGCGTTCGAGCTGCTGGATCCCGAATCCCCGTCGTACGCCCTCGACATGGTGTCGGTCGTGGAGTCGACGCTCGACGACCCGCGGCAGATCCTCGCCGCCCAGCAGAACAAGGCGCGCGGCGAGGCCGTGGCCGCGATGAAGGCCGACGGTGTCGAGTACGAGGACCGCATGGAGCGCCTCCAGGACATCACGTACCCGAAGCCGCTGGAGGAGCTGCTCTTCCACGCGTACGACACCTACCGCAAGAGCCACCCCTGGGTCGGCGACCATCCGCTGTCGCCGAAGTCGGTCATCCGCGACATGTACGAACGGGCGATGTCCTTCACCGAGTTGGTGTCCCACTACGAGCTGGCCCGCACCGAGGGCATCGTGCTGCGCTACCTCGCCAGCGCCTTCAAGGCCCTCGACCACACCGTCCCGGACGACCTCAAGTCCGAGGATCTGGAAGACCTGATCGCGTGGCTGGGCGAGATGGTGCGCCAGGTCGACTCCAGTCTGCTGGACGAGTGGGAGCAACTCGCCAACCCGGAGGTGATGACCGCCGAGGAGGCCCAGGAGAAGGCCGACGAGGTCAAGCCGGTCACCGCCAACGCGCGCGCCTTCCGGGTGCTGGTCCGCAACGCCATGTTCCGCCGGGTCGAACTGGCCGCCCTCGACCAGGTCGAGCAGCTGGGCGAGATGGACGCGGAGTCCGGCTGGGACGCCGACGCGTGGGGCGACGCGTTGGACAAGTACTTCGACGAGTACGAGGACCTCGGCACCGGCCCCGACGCCCGCGGCCCCAAGCTGCTGCTCATCGAGGAGGAGCCGGAGAACGCCCTGTGGCGGGTCCGGCAGATCTTCCACGACCCCAACGGGGACCACGACTGGGGCATCAGCGCGGAGGTCGACCTCACCGCCTCCGACGCGGAGGGCCGCGCGATCGTCCGCGTCACCGACGTCGGCCAGCTGTGAACGGCCGGACAGCAGCGAGCACAGGAGAATCCCACCCATGACGACGAACCCGGCCGAAAGACTCGTCGACCTGCTCGACCTGGAGCAGATCGAGGTCAACATCTTCCGCGGCCGCAGCCCGCAGGAGTCCCTCCAGCGGGTCTTCGGCGGCCAGGTGGCGGGCCAGGCCCTGGTCGCCGCCGGCCGCACCACGGAGGGCGGCCGCCCCGTGCACTCGCTGCACGCGTACTTCCTGCGCCCGGGCATCCCGGGCGTGCCGATCGTCTACCAGGTCGAGCGGGTGCGCGACGGGCGGTCGTTCACGACCCGCCGGGTCACGGCCGTGCAGCAGGGCCGCACGATATTCAATCTCACCGCCTCGTTCCACAAGCCGGAGGAGGGCAGCTTCGAGCACCAGCTGCCACCGGCCCGCAAGGTCCCGGACCCGGAGTCGCTGCCCACGGTCACGGACGAGATCCGGGAGCATCTGGGCGCGCTGCCCGAGCAGTTGGAGCGGATGGCCCGCCGCCAGCCCTTCGACATCCGCTACGTGGACCGGCTGCGCTGGACCACCGAGGAGGTCGAGGACGCCGAGCCGCGCAGCGCCGTGTGGATGCGCGCGGTCGGACCGCTCGGCGACGACCCGCTGGTCCACACCTGCGCCCTCACCTACGCGAGTGACATGACCCTCCTGGACGCCGTCCGCATCCCGGTCGAGCCGCTGTGGGGCCCGCGCGGCTTCGACATGGCGTCACTGGACCACGCGATGTGGTTCCACCGCCCGTTCCGCGCGGACGACTGGCTGCTGTACGACCAGGAGTCCCCGATCGCCGTCGGCGGCCGCGGTCTGGCCCGGGGCCGGATCTACGACCGTGAGGGCCGGCTGGTCGTCTCGGTCGTGCAGGAGGGACTCTTCCGCAAGCTGGACTGACCTGTCCGCGGGCTGGACCGACCTGGGTTTTTGCCGCTCGGGGGCACACGCGCGCTCCGGTACTCCGTTCGCGCCCGTGCCCCGATCCGGTGACCATGGCAGAAGGAGGCACCGCCGGCGTCACGCGCCCGCCGATCCGGGAGGTGGCTGCACATCGTGCTCCCCGTCCTCTTCGCGATCTGCGCGGCCTTCAGCAACGCCGTAGCGACGGTGCTGCAGCGCAAGGCCGCACTCACCGTGCCGCGCCCCGAGGGCGTGCGGGCCGGGCTGATGCTCGATCTGCTGCGACGCCGCGTCTGGCTGGCCGGCATCCTCGCGGTGATCGCCGCCGCCGTCTGCCAGGCGCTGGCGCTGGCGACCGGGCCGCTGACGATCGTGCAGCCGCTGTTCGTGCTGGAGCTGCCGCTCACCCTGATCGTCGCCTCGCTGCTGATGCACCGGCATCTGCCGGGCGCGGGCTGGCTGGCCGTGACGGTGGTGGTGGCCGGGCTGGCGGTGGCGCTCGCCGCCGCGTCCCCCTCAGGCAATCGCACCCATGTGGCGGCGGAATCCTCGCCGGGGCACCGGCCGTACTGACTCCTGACGACTGACCGGCCGGGTGACCGGCGGCCGGCGGCCGATGGCTGGCGGCCGGTGGCTGACGGCCGGTGGCTGGCGGCCGGACGGCTGGCGCCCCCGACTGAATCACCCGCCCGGCTGGCAGTGCGGGCACCACACCGTGCCGCGGCCCCCCATACGGGTCCGGCGCAGGCCGGTGCCGCAGCGTGGGCAGCTCGGGTCGGGGTCGTCCCGATGGCCGGTGAGCCAGGAGTCACGCGGCGGGACGCAGCCGGCGGTGACGGAAGAGCGCAGTGTGCGGCGCATCTGGCTGTACAGCCGCCGACGGTCGGCCTCGGTGAGATCACGCGCCGGGCGGTCAGGGCGCAACCGCGCTCGCCACAGGATCTCGTCGGCGAGCAGATTGCCGAGTCCGGCGAGAACGGACTGGTCGGTGAGCGCGGTCTTGAGATGCCCGCGGCGTGACGAGAGGACGGCCTCGAACTCCGCACGCTCCACCGCCAGCGCGTCGGGGCCCTGCCGCTCGAGCAGCCGGTCGATGTCGGAGTCATCGCCCGCCAGCCAGATTCCCTGGAGTTTGCGCTGGTCACGGAAGCGCAGCTGGCGGTTGCCGCTCAGGGTGAACAGCACACGGTCGTGGGCCTCGACTGCCTCATCGGGGTGACCGCAGACCAGCCGGCCGGTCATCCCGAAGTGCAGCACGAGGGTGGGGCCGGCGCCCGTGCGGGCGAGCAGCCACTTCCCGTGCCGCTCCGGCGTGCCGAAGCGCCGGCCTTCCAGCGCGTCACGCAGTCGCCGGGCACTGACCCCGTGCAGTACGCCCGCGTCCCGCACGTCGACACGCCGGATCACCCGTCCCTTCGCGCAGGACTCGAGCACCTGCCGGAAGCCCTCGACATCGGGGAGCTCGGGCATGAGCGACCCGTCAGGTTTCCTGGAGCACGGACAGCACGTTGCCCGCGGGGTCGGTGAACCAGGCGATCAGCGGGCCGCCGCCGCGGAAGATGCCCTTGTCGTCCGCCTTGAGGTCGTCGTAGTGCTCGAAACGCACCCCTCTCTTCGTCAGCTCGTCGACCGCTGCCTCGATGTCGTCGACGGGGAAGTTGAGGATGGTGAACGTCGCCGGGGTGTGGTCCTGCTTGGGATAGACCAGGGTGTCCCGGCCGCCCTCGATGTGCAGGAACAGCAGGCCGTTCTCCTCCGACACCCGGAGTCCGAGCGTGTCGCCGTAGAACGTCCTGGCCGCGTCGATGTCGTTCACCGAGAACCCGCTGAACGCCTTCGTCTTACTGAACATGATCGCCTCCTGGCATAGTCTCCTCAGAATTCCGACCGGGACGCATCCGGAAACTCATCGCTTTTCACCCTGAACGTCGCCGGCCTCTGCGATGCAGCCATCCCAGGAGGCCGTGCGAAGGGGTGCGGTCCGGGGTCCCGGGCCGGTCTCCAGCCGGAACCGGGGGTGTCGCCCTCGGCTCTGGTGCTGATGGTGATGCCGGGGCGGGACGCGGTGCCGGGTGTTGCCTGCGCGCTGTCTCCATCGTGTGAGCCAGGTCTGCTCGGAACCAGGCCACTTCGTCCGGCTCGCCCGCCGTCATGAGCGTCTCGGCCCGTTCGGCGGCGGGTGAACCGGGGGTGCCGTGCGCCGGGAGGCGAGGGCGGCGGCGGTTCAGGTGAGCGCGCTCGTAGGGGTCCTGCACGACGTCCGCCACCTCGGCGGGGTCGAGAAGACAGGCGACGGCCGCCGCGCGAGCCCAGGCGTCGTCCCCCGCCTGACGCGTCAGGAATCCGATGTGGCGCCCCCGCCAGTTGCGGGGCCGACGGTCCAGCCCGTCCTTCTGCCTTTCCCGGATCTGTGCGGGTGTGCGCCCTTTCAGCAGGCGGGCGTTGCTCTCCTCTGCCGCGAACTGCCGTAGCTCCTCGGCCAGATACAGCCAGACGACCGTCCGGTAGCGGTTCAGGTAGAACGTCACCGGCACGAGCAGGCCGAAGCGGGCGAGACTCGTGAATCTGGCGGGCGTCACCCCCAAGAGCCCGGCGCCCTCATCGGTGCCGGAGGTCGCGACCCGCTCGCGCAGTTGGTCCGGAAAGCCGCCCCCGGCGCGCAGCCGGTCGATCTCGTCGCGGGCGACGCGTAGCCCTCCGC
Organism: Streptomyces violaceus; assembly: GCF_036014075.1. Taxonomy (NCBI): domain Bacteria; kingdom Bacillati; phylum Actinomycetota; class Actinomycetes; order Kitasatosporales; family Streptomycetaceae; genus Streptomyces; species Streptomyces violaceus. Next base: position 7,812,862 of record NZ_CP107911.1, on the reverse strand, counting down.
CGCCTTCGTCGGGAACGGTCCGGATGAGCCCGAGATCCACGGCCAGGTCGAACTCACGGCCCCTGAGGTCGAGTTCGCGGGCGGCCCGGCTCGGAGCGCAGGTGAGGCGGTCGGGTTTCGCGATGGTGCCTGACATGGTCGGTCTCCCCCGTGGAGTCGGCGGCTCACGCCGTGTGCGGTCGCCGTGAGAAAACCGTAACCGCTTGGGCGCACTGCGTGACGAGCCTGTGGATAACTCCGCGGGGGAGGGTGAACCTGCAGGTCAGACGTCTGTGGTTGGTTTCCCTTCGGGCTGGCGGGCATCCACGTCGAGATGCTCGCCGACCCGGTTGACCAGAAGTGTCATCTCGTACGCGATCTGGCCGATGTCGGCCTCGGCGCCGCTGAGGACGCACAGACAACTGCCCGTGCCGGCCGCCGTGACGAAGAGCACCGCGTCGTCGAACTCGATCATCGTCTGGCGTACGCTGCCCGCGCCGAAGTGCCGTCCCGAGCCCTTGGCCAGGCTGTGCAACCCGGACGACACGGCCGCGAGGTGCTCCGCGTCCTCGCGGCGCAGGCCCGTACTCGCCCCGGTCACCAAGCCGTCGTTGGACAGGACCAGTGCGTGCCGCACCTGGTGGACGCGCTCGGTCAGGTCGTCCAGCAGCCAGTCGAGTCCCTGGTTCTGCGCCATGTTCCGATCTCCCCGTTTTCTCCCCGTGCGTTCTCCTCCTGGCCGGAGGATCTCCACGTCAGCCTTCCCCACGACCGCTGCCGGGGCAAGGAGGATGGGAGCCATGGCAGACAAGATGACCGATGCGCAATGGCGGGAGTTCGTTTCCCACGGCACCCGCACCGCGAAGCTCTCCACCGTCAGGGCCGACGGGAGGCCGCACGTGGCCCCGGTCTGGTTCCTGCTGGACGGGGACGAGCTGGTGTTCAACACCGGCGAGAACACCGTGAAAGGGCGCAATCTCGCCCGTGACGGCCGGGTCGCCCTTTGTGTGGACGACGACCGGCCGCCTTACTCCTTCGTGGTCGTCCAGGGCCGTGCCCGCCTGGTGAGGGACCTCGACGAGGTGCGGCACTGGGCGACGCGGATCGGCGCGCGGTACATGGGCGAGGAACGCGCCGAGGAGTTCGGCGCGCGCAACGGAGTCCCGGGCGAACTCCTCATCCGTGTCACCGTCGACCGGGTCCTGGCGGAGCGGGACATCGCGGACTGACCCCGGGGAGCTTCGTACCTCCGGTCAGCCGACCGAGTCGAGGAGCCGGGCGGTGTGCATCCGCCCGGCGTACTCGACCAGTCTGATCAGCACCTCCTTCCCGGAGTCGCGGTCCCGGGCGTCGCACAGCACCACGGGCGTCCCCCGGTCGAGATCGAGGGCGCGCGAGACGTCCGGGGCGCCGTGCTGCCGGGCGCCCGCGAAGCAGTTGACGGCCACCACGAACGGGATGCGCCGGTGCTCGAAGTAGTCGACCGCCGGGAAGCAGTCCTCAAGGCGGCGGGTGTCCGCGAGCACCACCGCGCCGAGTGCCCCTTGGGACAACTCGTCCCACAGGAACCAGAACCGGTCCTGGCCCGGCGTGCCGAACAGGTACAGAGAGAGGCCGGACCGGATGGTGATGCGCCCGAAGTCCATGGCCACGGTCGTGGTGGTCTTGTGGTCCACACCGTCGGTGTCGTCCACCGACTGCCCCGCTTCGCTGAGCACTTCCTCGGTGCGCAACGGCCGGATCTCGCTGACTGCGCCCACCAGCGTGGTCTTGCCCACGCCGAAGCCGCCCGCGACCAGGATCTTCAACGCCAGTGCGGCGGTGTCGCCGTCTGAGGCGTCAGAGTGCTCGGAGACCATCAGTCACTTTCCTCGTGTCGGGTGGGGTGTGCGTTCATCTACAGCGCCCTCCATCTACAGCGCCCTGAGTCCCGCGATCACTTCGCGAAGGATCCGTTCGTCGGGCAGCTGGGCCGGCGGTACGGGGCGACTGACGGTGACGCAGCCGAGTTCCAGGAGGTCGCCGAGCAGGACCCTGATCACACCCACGGGCAGGTCCGCTCCGGCGGCGAGTTCGGCGACCGACTGGGTCTCCGTGCGGCACAGGTCGAGGAGGGTCCGGTGTTCCGGGCCGAGCGGGGCGTCGTCCACGGCGGGCGCGTCTGGGTCCAGCGTGACCAGGGCGATCAGGTCGAACCGCACGCCGGTGGGGCCGGGCCGGGTGCGTCCGCCCGTCATGGCGTAGGGGCGGACGAGCGGGCCGGCCTCGTGGTCGTACCACTGGCTGCCCTGCTCGCTCACGGTGCCCGTCATGTCCTCGGTCATCTGCGCGGACCGCCCTCCCGGCTCATCCGGCGGCGGGCGGCCGCGCCCCGGCGCGGGGCGCCGTGCCGAGGTGCTCGCCGACACGTTTGACCAGGCGGGCCATCTCGTACGCCACGAGGCCTATGTCGGCTGTCACGGCGGTGAGAAGGGCAAGGCAGGAGCCGTCGCCGGCGGCGGCCACGAACAGGAAGCCCTCGTCCATCTCCACCATGGTCTGGCGGACACCGCCGGCGCCGAAGTGCCGTCCTGCTCCCTTGGCGAGGCTGTGGAAGCCCGAGGCGACCGCTGCGAGGTGTTCGGCGTCCTCGCGCCGGAGGCCGGTCGAGGCACCTACGGCGAGGCCGTCGTTGGAGAGGACCACGGCGTGCCGTATGTCGCTCACGCGGAGCACCAGATCGTCCAGCAGCCAGTCGAGTTCGCCGGAGCGCCGGGCGGAACGCGTGCTCGAGTCCTGGATCATGCGGGGTCTCCTTCGCTGCTGTCTCTGCCCTTCGCGGGGCCGGGAGTGGTGCCGCGGCCGGCTTGCCTGCCGCCGCCGCGTGCCCAGCCGTCGCGGTACGCCGCCATGCGGTCGCGTACGGCTTCGGGGGTGCGTTCGTCGTCCTGGAGGGCCGGCGTCGGTGGCGGTTCCTCGGGGCGCCCGTCACGCAGTTGGGGGGCGAGACTGGCCTGTCGTACGCGACGTGGGAGGTCCTCGGAGCCTTCGGGCTGCTCCTGGGGTCGGTGCAGTCGCAAGGTGGCGACTCCTGGGGGTTGGGTGTGGCTCGTGGTCTCGGCCGCGGCCGGTACGGGAGCCACGAGGGCGCGCCGGTCGGCCGGTGCGGGGACGGCGTCCTGGGGCGGGGTGTCGTCGGGCACGCGCGCGTAGGAGCGCTCCTCGGGCCGCGGCGGGTGTACCGCTTCGCCGGGAGAACGTTCCGTCGCTCCGGTGTGCAGGAGGGCTGTGGGCAGCAGGACGACGGCGGTGGTGCCGCCGTAGGGCGAGGTCTTCAGATGGACCTTGACGTCGTGGCGGGCGGCGAGTCGGCTGACCACGAACAGGCCGAGCCGGTCGCTGTCGAACAGGTCGAGCGCCTCGGACTGCGCGATGCGGCGGTTGGCTTCGGCGAGGGTCTCCTGGCCCATGCCGAGGCCGCGGTCCTCGATCTCGACGGCGTAGCCGTTGCCGACGGGTTCGCCGGTGACGCGCACCCGCGTGTGGGGCGGCGAGAACTGGGCGGCGTTCTCGATGATCTCGGCGAGGAGGTGAGTGAGGTCGGCGACGGCCGTGCCGATGACGGCTGCTTCGGGGAGTTGCCTTACCTCCACGCGCGCGTAGTCCTCGACTTCGGAGACGGCCGCGCGGACCACGTTGGTCAGGACGACGGGCATGCGCCAGGCCCGGCCGGGGGCGGCTCCGGAGAGGATGATCAGGCTCTCCGCGTGGCGCCGCATGCGGGTGGTCAGGTGGTCGAGGCGGAAGAGGTCGCTCAGTTCGTTCGGGTCGTCGGAGCGGCGTTCCATGCTGTCGAGAAGGCTCAGCTGCCGGTGCACGAGGGTCTGGCTGCGGCGGGCGAGGTTGACGAAGACGCCGGAGATGCCGCTGGCGAGCTCGGCGCGCTCCACAGCGGCCCGCAGCGCGGCGCGGTGGACCGTGCCGAGGGCTTCGGCGACCTGCCCGGCCTCGTCCTGCGCGAGCGGTCCCGGCGGCGCCTCGGCACGGACGTCGATCTCCTCGCCCGCGCGCAGTCTCCGCATGGCCTCCGGGAGTTTGCGCCGGGCGATCTCCAGAGCGCCGTTGCGCAGGCTCACCAGTTCCACCACCAGGCCGCGTCCGATGCGTACGGAGATGACGAGCGAGGCGGCGACGGCGGCGAGACCGAGCAGGACGGCGGCGCCGGCCGGGGTGAGCAGTCCTCGGGTGAACGGGTCGGCCCGTTTCGCGACGCCGCGTGCCGCGTCGTCCTCGATCGCGCGCATGCCGTGCTGCACGCGCGTGTGGGCGGTGTTCCAGGTGCTCTCGGGCGCCGCCTCGACCGCCCTGGCGCCCGGCCCTCGGGCGAGGATCCGGTCCTCGGCGTCGCCCAGGCCCGCGTAGGCGCTGCTGTCGGCGAGGGCGTTCCACGCGGAGCGTTCGGTGCCGCGCAGGTCGGCGACGGCCGATTCGGTGAGGGTGCGGCGCAGGTCGACGGCGCCGGTGAAGAGCCGAAGCCGCTCCCCGGTCAGGGTGCCGGACAGGCGGGCACTCGCCAGTACGGTGTCCTCCTGGGCCAACGCCTCGGCCGCGCGGGCGAATTCGAGCAGCACGCGCGCGTCGGAGCCGAGGTCGGCGTCCTGGATGCCGGTGAGGGCACCGCCGGCGCCGAAGGCGGCCGAGATGGTGCTGGTGTAGCGGCTGTACGTCTCGGCCCAGCCCACGCGCCGGTCGCGGACCGCGGTCCGCAGCGGCCGCAGTTCCTCGGTGCCGGTGACGAACGCCTCCAGCCGGCGGGCGACTCCGGCGGGGAGTTCCTCGCTGTCGGCGACGGTGTGGCTTTTGCCCAGCCGCAGTTTCGCGACGGCGCGGTCCGTGCGCCGCGCGAGCTCGTCCAAGTCGTCGGACGGTACGGCCGACGGGTCGGTGGCGTGGCGTACCGCGGCCGCGCGTTCGGCCTGGAGGGCGGCGACCGCCGCGGAGACGGGGGCGCGGACCATGGCGTCCACACGCTGGACCTGCCGCAGCCGGGAGACGTCCTGGGCCGTGGTGACGGTGGCGTAGGCCCACAGGGCCAGGAGGGAGACGACCGGCACCATCAGCAGGCAGACGATCTTGGCGCGCACGGTGCGCGGGCGTATGTGCCAGCGCTCCGCCCGTGTGGTTGCCTCGTCCGGTGCGGCGCCCGAGGGTGCCTCCGGGCTCTCGTCGGCCGGTGGCCCGGCGTGCGCGCGGCGGCCGCGCACGGGCGGGGACGGCGCCTCGGCGCCGGTGGTGGGGGTCCTACGGGGTGTACGCATGGACTCCTCGCTCGGGAGTGGTTCGGGGGCGTGCCGGGCGTCGCGGCGCCGCGGAGATCCATGGGAGTCCCTAGGGGGCTACGCTCTCCACCGGCCGCTGGGCCGAGGCGGACGCCTCGCGCTCGCCTGCCGTGGGCGAGAGTGCGACGAAGGCCGAGGTCAGGAAGAGGTAGGACCCGAGGCCGACGGCGAGGGGGAAGATGAACTGCATCGCCGTGGCCCCGGGCAGTGCCTCCCCGGAGGGCGTGACACGCACGCTCACCGCGAACATCCCGGTGTAGTGCATGCTGCTGACGGCCGCGCCCATGATCAGGGAGGCGATGGTGACCGCGACGGGCGACTTGATGTTGAGCGCCGCCCACAGGGCCGCCGTCGCCGCGACGACGGCGATCAGGACGGAGAGCCCGACGAGCACCGGGTCGTAGGTCACGTCGCCGTGCAGGCGGACGGCCGCCATGCCCAGGTAGTGCATGCTCGCGACGCCGAGGCCGGTGGTGAGGCCGCCGAGGAAGAGGGCCCGGCCGCGGTCCCGGCCGTAGCCGACGGCGAAGACGCCGGCGCAGACGACGACCATGGCGACGAGCAGGCTCAGGAGGGTGAGCGGCACGTCGTAGCGGATGTCGGTGCCGGTGACGCCGAACCCGAGCATGGCCACGAAGTGCATGGTCCAGATGCCGGTGCCGATCGCCGAGGCGGCGGTGACGAGCCAGTTCCGGCGCGAGCGCCCGGTGGCAGCGAGCGCGCGAACGGTGCAGCGCAGTCCGAGCGCGGCGCCTATGCAGGCCATCGCGTACGACAGCGCGGGGGTCAGCCACCCCAGGGCGGCGTGGTCCAGGTGTCCCATGGCCCCGGGACGCTAGACCCGGCAGGGGCGCGCGAAAGGGGCGCATTTCGAAAGGTGTTGGAATATGACGCAAGGATGTACCGGAACGATCGCGTCACGCTCGAACATGTGCACAGAGGCATCCATCCGTGCCGGTGAGGAATCATGCGGTACATGAGCGACGACCAGACGCGTGTCCAGGAGTTCTTCACCCCCCGTGCCGCCGACTGGGACAGCAGGTTCCCGGACGACGGTCCGGCCTACGCGGCGGCGGTCGCCGAGCTCGGACTGCGCGCGGGCGACCGGGTGCTCGACGCGGGATGCGGCACCGGACGGGCCCTGCCGCCGCTGCGTGCCGCCGTGGGGCCCTCAGGGGTGGTCCTCGGGGCCGATCTGACCCCGGCCATGCTGCGGGAGGCCGTACGGGCCGGACGGGACCGTGACGGGCAGCTGCTGCTCACGGACGTCGCCGCGCTGCCCTTGCGCTCGCGGTCGCTGGACGCGGTGTTCGGGGCGGGCCTCGTCTCGCACCTGGCGAGTCCGGCCGAGAACCTGCGCGAGCTGGCCCGTGTGGTGCGTCCCGGTGGTGTGCTGGCACTGTTCCATCCGATCGGCCGGGCTGCGCTGGCCGCCCGCCACGGGCGCCCGCTCACCCCGGACGACCTGCGCGCCGAGCCCAACCTCCGTCCGCTGCTGACGGGTTCCGGGTGGCGCATGACGTCGTACGATGACGAGGACACCCGCTTCCTGGCGCTCGCCGTCCGCGAGGACTGAGCTGCCGCGTCACCCGGCCTCGGTGCCCGCCGCCTCCACGTGCCGCACGGGGCAGCCCCTGAGGCCCGGGACCGGGCGCGTGCCAAGGTCGGCGAGCCGGTATCCGTACGGGTAGCCCTTGATCTCCCAGTTCTGGCGGGCGAAGTGCGGGCCACGCCGGGGCGCCATCAGGCGTACGGCGCGCCCCCGGAGCCGTGCCGCGCGACGCACCCACGCGCGCGTGGCGGCGCTCGGCGGGGTGTAGCGGAAGGCGTGCAGGAGCGAGTCGTCGAGCAGCGCGAGGATCGTGGTACGCAACAGGGGTGCGAGCGGGCGCGGGTACCAGGACGCCATCAGGTCCAGCGTGGCGTCCGAGACCCGCCGGGCTTCCGCGTCCCAGGCGAAGTGGGCCGCCTCGTAGTCGTCGAGGCAGGTCTCGAACTCCTCGTAGGTCTCCGGGATGTCCTTGATGCCCATGTGCCGGCCCAGCGTGCCGTAGTGGACGACACTGGCGACGATCTCGTGACGTGACATCCTGCGCCAGCCGTAGGCGTCGATCCACCGTTTGGGCATCACGACGAATGTGCAGAGCACGTAGCGCATGTCGTCGTCGCTGATGTCGTAGGCGCGGTGCATCTGGTTGATGCGGCGGATCGCGGTCCTCCCCCGGTCGCTGCCGAAGCCGTGCTCGACGACGGCGTCCAGGAGCAGCGAGGTGTCGTCGTAGCGCTTCTGCGTCCGCTCCGTGAGCTCCGCGGTCTCCGCGAGCAGCCGGCCGATGCTCGGGACGGCGTAGGTGCGGTACAGGGCCAGCTCCAGGGCGCGGGTGAAGTCCCAGGGGAACTCGTACGCCACGCTCAGCCGGTAGATCTCCGTGGCCTCCTGATACGGGTCCATCCGCCGGATCTGAACCAGCCGGTCAAAGCGCTTCACCGTGCCGTCCCCCTTCTGCCACAGGTTCTCCAACTTTACGTTGGTGACCGGGAGATGAAAGATCGGACGCAACAATCGAACAGGGGGAAGGTGGTCAGCATGTGGGGCAGGTTCCGCAAGGCCGGGGGACGAGTCGCCGATGCCTTGCGCACGGAGACCAAGACCGACGGGGACAAACGCTCACACAATCTTTTCGAGGCTGCCGCGGTCTATGTCGCGGCGTGCGCGGAGGACGACCAGGAGCGGGCCGACGAGGCGTCCGGCTGGGTGTCGCCGGAGGCACTGTCGTTCGGAGTGAACGAGCTGGCCTGCCGGGCCGTCATAGCGCTCGCACGGGAACGCGGCGAGTCGCCGCGGACCGTGGCCCGTGGGTTGCTGGGGCTGCCGACGGCGTGATGAGCGCGGCCCGGAGGGCCGATTCGCCCCCGTCCGCCGGAAAACTGCAGCTCGGGTGTGCTTGCGGGCAGTGACAAGCGGCTTCCACGCGCACTAGGGTGCGCGCCGTTGGACGAACCGATGGGGAGGCTGGGATGGCCGGGACGGACGAGGACGTCGTCGCCGCCGCGGACGACGCGCTCTATGTGCTCACGGCGGTACTGCTGACGCCTGCGAAGTTCCCGAGCGTCCTGGGCGACGACTATCCGGAGGCGTGCGCGGCGCTCGGTCTCGCACCGCTCGCCGACGGGTACGGGCTGGTGCTCGGCCAGGACGGCGACGGCTCCCGCTGGACCGTCGTCATCGACGACGTCTCCCTGGTCGCCGTCGCGATCGCGTCCTGGGACTGCGGTATGGAGTACGAGCTGTCGCCCGACGAGCGCTCGGTCGTCGCGGCCCTGCCCGGCTGGCCGCTCGCGGTCGCCGTCGCGGCGCCCGGAGTGCCCGCGCCGCACGATCCCGGCCCGGAGGCCGACGACCGGCCGCCACTTGCTCCGCCGGACACCACCGTCTGGGGGCCGGCGCAGCGGCGCATGGGCGCGGACGAGATCGCGCTGCAGTGGGCGACATGGCGGGAGCAGGTGGACGACTCGAAGTTTCCTGTGCCGGGGTCCTCGGAAGCACCGGACGACGAGGGCGAGGGCGGGGCGGCCGACGCTCCGGAGGGGAGCGGGAAGAACGGCCGGCCGGGCCACAGCGGCATCCGGCGGGTCCTCGCGGAGGCCCGCACCTACATCGACTCGCCGCCGCCACTGGGCCGGGTCCGGTCCTCGTTCGCGACGGGTGACGCGCGAATCCTGCGGGCGGACGGTCCGGGCTGGTCGCTCGTGGCCAGGACCGACGACATCGCCTTCGTGCTGCTCGACGAGGAACCCGGCGAGGTCCTGCCGGTGGGCCGGGGGCCGGAGCTGCCGGGTCTCCTCGAGGCGCTCGACAAGATGGCCGTACGGCCGAACTGATCCGGCGACAGCCTTGGGCCGCGCCGGGTCAGCGCTTCAGCGACCGAGCTCCTTACGGGTGGCGCGGCGCAGCCTGCGCCGCTGCGACGGGTCCAGCATGAGATAGGCGGCGGCCGGGACTCCCAGGATGATCAGGAGCGATGCCCACCAGGGCAGCCAGATCAGCAGGATGAGTCCGACCGCCACACCGCCTGCGGCGATCTTGGCGTTCTTGGACATGACTGTCGCCTCCTTCGCGGCCACTGCCGCTCTCTGTCTCGAAAACGGGCCCGCGCTTGCGGTGGTTCCTGACCGCGACCCTGAGACATCCCTGAGGTGCGCCCCCTACACACCCCTGACCCCCTCATAGTGACCCAGCTCACATCTCAGTCATACCCGTGTGCGCCAGACGTGCTGTACCCTCGGCGACTCCGACTCGCTAGTCAAATTTGAGGAATCAGTCATAGCCGAGCATCCGACTCCCCCGGCGCCCTCCTCCGCATCTGCCTTCCTCCCCTCCGAACTGGCCCACTGCCGCACCGTGTTCCTGCCCGGCGACCCGGCCCGCACCGGCGGCATCGCCTTCTGGCGGCCCGACGGTGAGGTCCCGCCGACCGTGGCATCGTCGTCCGTGGCATCGGCGTCCCTGGTATCGGCGTCCGCCACGAATCTGACCGTCGTCGTGCCCGGCAGCGACGGAGTCGAGGCAGAGAGCGTGCCCGCCGTTCTGGTGCCGGTGGACGCGGCCCTGCCGGTCCTCACCCGCGCGCGTGTGAGCGCGCAGGGGCACCGGTCCACCGTGTTCTGGGGCGCCGCGGCCGTGCACGCCCTGCATCTCGTGACGCGCGGGCTGCTGCTGCCGGGGCTGTCCCCCGGCGACCACGACGCCTGGCGCACGGGTCCCCTGCGCGCCCAGGACGTCGAGGCGGTACGCCGGCTCGCCGCCGCGATGCCGCCCGAGGCGCACGCCGTGCCGCTCGCGGGCGCGGGGCCGCTGCGGCTGCCCGACCCGGAGCGGCTCCTGCGCGCCTTCCTCGACGCCGTCGCCGACACCCTGCCCCGCACCCCCGCCGCACCGCTGGTGACCGGCGGTCCCGCCTACGCGTCGCCCGAGCCGGTGCACCTGCCCGAGCAGCGCGTCTGGGCCGCCGACGTCGCCGCGGGCCACGACGCGGGCGTGCGGTTGTCGCTGCGGATCGAGGCGCCCGGCCTGACGGACGCGGTGGCCGACGCGGACGTGACGTTCCGGGCCGTGCTCCAGGTGCACAGCGTGAGCGATCCCGTGCTGGTCGCGGACGCCGCGGAGATCTGGGCCGGCGCCAAGGGCGAGGCCTTCGGCCCGCGCGCGCGGATGGACGCCCTGCTCGCCCTGCGGCGCGCGGCCCGGGCCTGGGCTCCGCTCACGCCGCTGCTGTCGGCGACCGTGCCGGACGCGGTCGAACTCGCCGACGAGGAGGTCACCGAGCTGCTCGGCGCGGGCACCCGTGCGCTGGCGGCGGCCGGAGTCGACGTGCACTGGCCGAAGGAACTGACCCGCGAGCTCTCCACGCGCGCGGAGGTAGGGCCGGTGGGGACCTTTGGCGACGACGTGGAGGAGCAGGAGTCCGGCAGGTCCGTCGCGGCCCTTCCGTCGTTCCTGTCCGCCGACGCGCTGCTGGCCTTCAACTGGTCGTTCGCGCTGGGCGACCGGCGGCTGAGCCGCGAGGAGCTGGACCGGCTCGCCGAGGCCAAGCGCCCCGTGGTGCGGCTGCGTGACCAGTGGGTCCTGATCGACCCCCAGGAGGTACGGCTCGCCCGCTCCCGGCAGGACCACAAGGTCACACCGGTGGACGCGCTGGGCGCTGCCCTGACGGGCTGGGCCGAGGTGGAGGGCCACCGGGTCGAGGTGCGGGCCGCCGGATGGCTGGCGGCCCTGCGGGAGCGGCTCGCGGACCCCGAGGCCCAGCAGCCCGTGGAGCAGCCCGCCGCCCTCGCGGCCACCCTGCGGGACTACCAGCGGCGGGGCCTGAACTGGCTCGCCGGCATGACCTCCCTGGGCCTCGGCTGCTGCCTCGCCGACGACATGGGGCTCGGCAAGACGATCACGCTGATCGCCCTGCACCTGCACCGGCAGACCGACGCCGACTCCGCCGGGCCCACCCTGGTGGTCTGCCCGACCTCCCTGATGGGCAACTGGCAGCGCGAGATCGAGCGGTTCGCGCCCAACACCCCCGTGCGGCGCTTCCACGGTGCACGGCGCAGCCTCGACGACCTGGCCGACGGGGAGTTCGTGCTCACCACGTACGGCACGATGCGCCTGGACGCGCCCCGGCTCGCCGGGGAGCCGTGGGGCATGCTCGTGGCGGACGAGGCCCAGCACGTGAAGAACTCCTACTCCTCGACCGCGCGGGAGCTGCGTTCCATCGGCGCACGCGCGCGCGTGGCGCTCACCGGCACCCCGGTGGAGAACAACCTGTCGGAGCTGTGGGCGATCCTCGACTGGACCACTCCGGGGCTGCTGGGCCGGCTCGGCACCTTCCGCAGACGGTACGCGGAGGCCGTCGAGGGCGGTCAGGACCCGGCCGCGGCGGACCGGCTGGCCCGGCTCGTACGGCCGTTCCTGCTCCGCCGCCGCAAGGCGGACCCGGGGATCGCGCCCGAGCTGCCGCCGAAGACGGAGACCGATCACGCCGTGTCGCTCACCCAGGAGCAGACGGGTCTGTACGAGGCCGTGGTGCGCGAGGCGCTGGCGGAGATCTCCGGCTCCGGCAGCATGGCGCGACGCGGCCTGATCGTGAAGCTGCTGACCGGCCTCAAGCAGATCTGCAACCACCCGGCGCAGTACCTCAAGGAGGAGCGCCCGGTGATCGCCGGACGCTCCGGGAAGCTGGAACTGCTGGACGAACTGCTCGAGACGATTCTCGCCGAGGAGGCGGGCGTGCTGGTCTTCACGCAGTACGTGCAGATGGCCCGCCTCCTCGAACGGCACCTGGCCGCCCGCGGCACGCCCTCGCAGTTCCTGCACGGCGGGACGCCCGTCGCCGAGCGCGAGGCCATGGTGCGGCGCTTCCAGGACGGCGAAGTTCCGGTGTTCCTGCTGTCGTTGAAGGCGGCGGGCACCGGTCTGAACCTCACCCGGGCCGAACACGTCGTGCACTACGACCGCTGGTGGAACCCGGCCGTCGAAGCGCAGGCCACCGACCGCGCGTACCGCATCGGCCAGACCCGGCCCGTGCAGGTGCACCGGATCATCGCCGAGGGAACCATCGAGGACCGCATCGCCGAACTGCTGGCCCGCAAGCAGGGGTTGGCCGACGCGGTGCTGGGCTCCGGTGAGGCGGCGCTCACGGAGCTGACGGACGCGGAACTGGCGGAACTGGTCGAACTGCGAGGGGGCCTGCGATGACTCGGTACGACGGTGACACGGAGCGCACGTTCGCCGCGCTGCCGCCCGCACACGGGCGCGGCTTCGCGCAGACCTGGTGGGGCCAGGCCTGGCTGAAAGCGCTGGAGGACACGGCACTGGACTCGGCACAGCTCAAGACGGGCCGCCGGCTCGCCCGCGCGGGAGCGGTCGGCGCGGTGTCGGTGCGCCCGGGGCGGCTCACGGCCGTCGTCCAGGACCGCGACCGCACGGCGCACCGGGCCGACGTCCTGCTGGAGGAACTCTCGCCCGAACAGTGGGACCACTTCCTGGACATGACGGTGGAGCGGGCCGGGCATGTGGCGGCGCTGCTGGACCGGGAGATGCCGCCGCACCTGGTCGAGGACGCGGCGGCCGCAGGCGTCGAACTGCTGCCGGGCCTGGGCGATCTGGAGCCGGAGTGCGACTGTGACGCCTGGGACCACTGCGGTCACACGGCGGCGCTCTGCTACCAGGTGGCGCGGTTGCTGGACCAGGATCCGTTCGTCCTGATGCTGATGCGGGGCCGCGATGAAGCCGCCCTGCTGGACGATCTCCAGACCCGCGGCAGCGGATCCGGCGCCGCGGAGTCCTCCGGGCCGGAGGGGGTGGACGCGGCCGAGGCGTATGCGGCCGGTGACATCCTGCCCCCGCTGCCGGACCTGCCCGGACTCCCCGAGGCGCCGGGGGCGCCGCCGTCCCTGGACACCGAGACGCCGCCCGCTGACGGCGTCGACCCGGCCGCGCTGGAGTTCCTGGCCGCGCGGACCGCCGTACAGGCCCACCGCCTGCTCGCGGAGGCCTTCCGGGGCACCTGCGAAGCGGAGTTGACGGTGGGGCAGGACGCGGTGCGGCTGGCCGCGGGCGGCCCCGGACGCGACGTGGCGGACCGTCTCGCCGACGGGTCGGAACGCGGCTGGGCGGGGCTCGAAGCGGCGGTCCGTGCCTGGCACCTCGGCGGTACGGCCGCGCTGGCCGTCCTCGACGAGGAGTGGCGGGTGGAGGGCGAAACGCTCGCACGCGCGCGTGCCGCCCTGGAATCGGCCTGGGACGCGGACGAGCGGCCGGAGCTGCGGGCGCGGGGCAACCGGTGGACGGTCGAGGGCGCACCGGTTCAGCTGCGCCTCGGCCGGGACGGCCGATGGTGGCCGTACCGAAAGGAACGCGGCCGCTGGGTGCCCGCGGGAGGCGCCGCACAGGATCCGGCGACGGCCTTGACGTCGGCGGAGCCGCTGGCCGGAGACGGAGCCGCACCGGAAGAGGCGCCCCTACGGCAGTAGCTCACCGGCGTCCAGGGACGGGAGGAGCGATTCGAGGTCGCTGGGCAGATCGCTCGGCACTCGGCTCGGAAAGCCCGACGGCAACCGGGTCCGCAGCTCGCTGGGCACTTCGGTGGGCAGCTTGGTGGGGATGCCGTAGGACGGAGCAGGGGTGCGGCTCGTGCTGCCGGCGGGCGACTCCCGGTCCGGCGAGTCGTCGCCTCCCCTGGCCATCAGCACCACCGCGCACACGGCTGCGGCGGCCACGAGCACGGTGATCAGGATGAGCAGCGGATTCCGCCGCTGAGGCGGTACGGGCGGCAGGGCCATGGCGACCATGGTCCCCGTGCACCGCTCAAGAGGCGAGCGGTGCACGGGAGTTGCTACGGACTCATGGCGTGGATCGCATGATTCCGTAGCATTTCAGGAACTCAGTGGACTCAGCCGCGTGCCCCCAGAAGATGGTCCATGGCCAGCTGGTCCAGGTGCTCGAAGGCCATACCGCGGGCGGCGGCCGCGTCGACGTCGAAGGCCTCGAAGGCCGACCGGTCGGCGAGCAGGGCCTGGAGGCCGTCCGCGGCGGTGGGCTGGGCCAGCTCGTCGAGACGGGCCGCGCGCAGTGCCTCCTGGACCTCCGGATCGGCACGGAAGGCCGCGGCGCGGTCCTTGAGGATGAGGTAGTTGCGCATGCAGCCGGCCGCCGAGGCCCACACCCCGTCGAGGTCCTCGGTCCGCGGGGGCTTGAAGTCGAAGTGCCGCGGGCCGGTGTAGCCGGCCGACTCCAGCAGGTCGACCAGCCAGAAGGCGGCACGCAGGTCGCCGGCGCCGAAGCGCAGGTCCTGGTCGTACTTGATGCCGGACTGGCCGTTGAGGTCGATGTGGAACAGCTTGCCCGCCCACAGCGCCTGCGCGATGCCGTGCGGGAAGTTCAGCCCGGCCATCTGCTCGTGCCCGACCTCGGGGTTGACGCCGTACAGCTCCGGCCGCTCCAGGCGTTCGATGAACGCCAGGGCGTGGCCGACGGTCGGCAGCAGGATGTCGCCGCGCGGCTCGTTCGGCTTGGGCTCGATCGCGAAGCGCAGGTCGTAGCCCTGGGAGGTGACGTACTCGCCGAGCAGGTCGAAGGCCTCCTTCATCCGGTCCAGGGCCGCGCGGACGTCCTTGGCGGCGCCGGACTCGGCACCCTCGCGGCCGCCCCAGGCCACGTACACCTGGGCGCCGAGCTCGACGGCGAGGTCGATGTTGCGGATGGTCTTGCGCAGCGCGTAGCGGCGCACGTCGCGGTCGTTGGCGGTGAACGCGCCGTCCTTGAAGACCGGGTGGGTGAAGAGGTTGGTGGTCGCCATCGGGACCTTCATGCCCGTGGCGTCCAGCGCCTGCCGGAAGCGCTTGATGTGGGCCTCGCGCTCGGTGTCGCTCGAGCCGAACGGGATCAGGTCGTCGTCGTGGAAGGTGACGCCGTGCGCGCCGAGCTCGGACAGACGCTGCACCGACTCGACCGGGTCGAGAGCACGTCGCGTGGCGTCGCCGAAGGGATCCCGTCCCTGCCAGCCGACGGTCCACAGGCCGAAGGTGAACCTGTCCTCGGGGGTGGGCTGGTAGCTCATGCCGCGGCTCCTTGCTCGCTGAGACTATTTCGTCATGGCGATTTACAAATTAGTATGCGAGCACCTCTCTGGGAAGAGACAGCACCTCTCCGGGAAGAGACAAGGTGTCTCGGAACGAGAGAAGCAGGACCGGAGCAGGACGAGAGCAGAAGGAGAAGCCCGATGTCAGCAGCCGAGGGTCCGCTCGTCGTCGGCGTGGACTCGTCCACCCAGTCCACCAAGGCGCTGGTCGTCGACGCGGCCACCGGCCGGGTCGTGGCGAGCGGTCAGGCACCGCACACCGTCTCCTCGGGGGCCGGCCGCGAGAGCGATCCGCGCCAGTGGTGGGACGCGCTGTGCGAGGCCCTGCGCCAGTGCGGTGACGCGGCGCACGAGGCCGCCGCGGTGTCGGTCGGCGGGCAACAGCACGGCCTGGTCACCCTGGACGACCGGGGCGAGCCGGTGCGGCCCGCCCTGCTGTGGAACGACGTGCGCTCGGCGCCGCAGGCACGCCGGCTGACCGAGGAACTGGGCGGCGCGAAGTTCTGGGCCGAGCGCGCCGGAAGCGTCCCCGCCGCCTCCTTCACGGTCACCAAGTGGGCCTGGCTGGCCGAGCACGAGCCGGAGGCGGTCCGTGCCACGAAGGCCGTGCGCCTCCCCCACGACTACCTCACCGAGCGGCTCACCGGGCAGGGCACGACCGACCGAGGCGACGTCTCGGGGACGGGCTGGTGGGCGTCCGGGACGGAGTCGTACGACGAGGAGATCCTGGCGCACGTGGGGCTGGACCCGGCCCTGCTGCCCCGTGTGGTCCGGCCCGGGGAGGTGGCCGGCACCGTGCGCGACAGCCACGATCTGCCGTTCTCCAAGGGCACTCTGGTCGCGCCCGGGACCGGCGACAACGCCGCCGCGGCGCTGGGCCTCGGACTGCGCCCGGGCGTGCCGGTGATGAGCCTCGGTACCTCGGGCACGGTGTACGCCGTCTCGCGGCACCGACCCGCCGACCCGAGCGGCACGGTGGCGGGCTTCGCCGACGCCCGCGGTGACTGGCTGCCGCTGGCCTGCACGCTGAACTGCACGCTCGCCGTCGACCGCGTCGCGACGCTGCTGGGCCTGGACCGTGACGCCGTGGAACCCGGCACGGCCGTGACCCTGCTGCCCTACCTGGACGGGGAACGCACCCCGAACCTGCCGAACGCCTCCGGACTGCTGCACGGCCTGCGCCACGACACGACCGGCGGCCAGCTGCTCCAGGCCGCCTACGACGGTGCCGTGCACTCCCTGCTCGGCGCGCTCGACCTGGTCCTGGACCAGGACGCCGACCCCTCGGCACCCCTGCTGCTGATCGGCGGCGGCGCCCGGGGCGCGGCCTGGCAGCAGACCGTGCGAAGGCTGTCGGGGCGTCCCGTGCAGGTGCCCGAGGCCAAGGAGCTGGTGGCGCTCGGCGCCGCCGCGCAGGCGGCCGGGCTGCTGACCGGGGAGGACGCCGCGGCCGTGGCACGCCGCTGGGACACGGCGGCCGGGCCGGTACTCGACGCCGTCGAGCGGGACGAGGAGACGCTGGCCAGGATCGCCGGGGTACTCTCCGACGCGGCCCCGCTGCTGGAGCGGCCCACGGACACCCACTGAGGACTGGCGTCAGGCATGACCGCACCGCTGCACGAGGCTCACCCGGCGGGACCCGGACGCGCGCTGCCCGACACCCAGCAGGGCATGCGCCGCCGCAACCTCGCCCGCGTCCTGCACGCCGTCCACGCCGAGCCGCTGTCCCGGGCCGCCGTCGCGTCGCGGATCGGGCTGACCCGGGCCGCGGTGTCGACGCTCGTGGACGAACTCGTCCGCTCGGGGCTGATCGAGGAGCTGGGGCCCGAGCGGCCCGGCCGGGTGGGCCGCCCCGGCTCCGCGCTCGCCGTCAGCGGGCGCGGCCCGGCCGGGATCGGCGCGGAGATCGGCGTCGACCATCTCGCGGTCTGTGCCGTCGACCTGCGCGGCACGACCCGGTCGCGGGCGATACGGCAGGGCGCGAACCGCGGCCGCTCCCCCGGGCCCGTGACAGCGGAGCTCACCGAACTGATCGGCCAAGTCGTCGCCGAGGCGGAGGGCGAGGGCCTGTGGCCCGCCGGGCTCGCCGTGGCCGTACCGGGTCTGGTGGCGCGGGACGCCCGGACCGTCGTACGCGCCCCGAACCTCGGCTGGCACGACACGGACCTCGGTGCCCTGCTGCCGGCGGACCTGCCGCTGACCGTGGACAACGAGGCCAACTTCGGCGCGCTCGCCGAGCTCTGGCTCGAGGACGGCATGCCGCGCGACTTCCTGCACGTGTCGGCGGAGATCGGCATCGGTGCGGCCGTCGTCGTGGACGGCGGACTGCTGCGCGGGACACGGGGGTTCGCGGGCGAGTTGGGACATGTGCCGGTCCGGCCGGACGGGCCGGCGTGCGCCTGCGGCGGGCGCGGATGCCTGGAGCAGTACGCCGGTGAGGAGGCGGTACTGCGTGCGGCGGGCCTGGAGCCGGACGAGGACCGCGTGGGGCTGCTCGCGGGGCGCGCCGCCAAGGGCGACGAGGACGTACGCCGTGCCCTGCGCGACGCGGGCACCGCGCTCGGTGTCGCCCTGACCGGTGCGGTCAACCTGCTCGACCCGCAGAGCGTGGTGCTGGGCGGGGAGCTGTCCGGACTCGCGCCCTGGCTGCTGCCCTCGCTGCGGGAAGAGCTGGCACGGCGCACCGCGGGTCCGGCCTGTCCCGTGGCGGTGTCACGGCTGGGCCCGGAGGGACCGCTGCTGGGGGCGGCGCACTCGGTCGTGCGGGCGGTGCTGGACGATCCAGCGGCCGTCGCCGAGCGGGCCTGACCACCGGACAGCGAGGGGCGGGCGGACCCGGGGCGGTACCCGGGCAGCCCGAATCACCCGACGGGGTGGGCGAGTTATCCACAATCCAGAGCCCGTCCACCGAACCACGTCGCTCCCTTCTGACGGACCGGCAGGCGTCGTAACGTGATGATCCGTCGAAGCGAAAGGCATCCCGTCATGGACCAGGCAGCACCGCTCCCCAGCAGGCGTGGAATCCTCGTGGGCGCCGCCCTCACCGCCGTCCCGTACGTCCTGCTCCCCGGCACACGGGCCGCGGCCCGGCCCCAGGCCCCCGACCACCCCGGGGCCGAATGGCACCCGGCGACCGGCGCCAACTACACGGCGTCGAACCGCCCCCGCGGCCATCCCGTCGACCGCGTGATCATCCATGTCGCGCAGACGACCTTCGCCGGCACCCTGTCCATCTTCCGTAACCCGAGGAAGCAGGTGTCCGCGCACTACGTGGTGCGCTCGGCCGACGGGCATGTGGCGCAGTGCGTGCGCGAGGCCGACATCGCGTGGCACGCGGGGAACTGGGACTACAACAAGCGCGGCATCGGCATCGAGCACGAAGGCTGGGTGGACCAGCCCTCGTACTTCACCGACGTCGTGTACGAGGAATCGGCCCGGCTCACCGCGGCGATCTGCGCGCGGCACGGCATCCCCCGGAACCGGACACACATCATCGGCCACCACGAGGTACCGGGCAGCGACCACACCGACCCGGGCCGCCACTGGGACTGGAAGCGCTACATGAGACTCGTCAGAGGCGCCGCCTGAGAAGAAGCCGCCCGAGCCCTCCACCCCTCCCCCCCCCACCTCACGTCCCGGTTACAAAGCGCTCAACCTCTGGTTGCGGCACGGTAAGCACGCAACGATGGGGGCATGACTCTGGCCCAGCGCGCCATGGAGCGCCTGCAGGCCTGGCCCGACCTGATGCCGGGCCCGGCGAGTTGCGGTACCGGACGGGCGCTCCGTTCCGTCCGTGACGAGATCGTCCACTTCCACTCCGGATGGGACGTGGACCTCCACCTCACCCGCCGGGCCATCCAGCGCTTCCACTACGACCTCGCCGGTTCGAGTGCGATCCACCTGGTTCCCGGATCGTCCTGGGTGACGGTCCATCTCGACTGCGAAGCGGACGTCGACCTGCTGTTGAGCCTGGTGAGCATCGCACTCAAGGCCCACCAGACCCCGCCCGCCGCCGACGAGCCGCGGCCCGTCGGATGCAACTTCCACCGTGTCAGGGTGCTTCCGCGCGACGCCGCCGCGGGCGGCTGAGCCTTGGTGACACCACCGGAGGATGCCAACGCCGAGGCCTGGCGTGCGTACGGAGCGCACCATCTGCGGCGGGGCACGAAGCTGCCCGAAGTGGCGCGGATCGACTGGGGTTTCGAGGGCACGGGGCCGGGCACCGAGGTCCTCGGGGAGCTCGCGGGCCGGCGGGTGCTGGACCTCGGGTGCGGTCCGGCCCGGCACGCCGCCCATCTGGTGCGTGCCCACGGCGCGCTGGTGGACGCGGTCGACGCCTCGGCCGGCCAGTACGAACGGGCCCGTGCCCGTTACGGCTCACTGCCCGGACTGCGGCTGGTCCTGGCCGACGCGGTGGAGCATCTGCGCACGGCCGAGCCGTACGACGTCATCTACTCGCTGCATGCCGTCCCGTACCTCGACCCGCACCGGCTGCTGCCCGCCCTGGCCTCGGCGCTCAGGCCGGGCGGCAGGCTCTGCTTCACGGTGCTGCACACCAACTCGCGCGGTGACGGCCCGTCGGACCGGGTCACCGCCCGGCCCGAGATTCTGCGGATGGCCGACGGCGGTGACACCACCGTCCACATGTGGGTCCTCACCCCGGACCTCTGGACGGAGCTGCTCACCGAATACGGGCTGCGCGTGGAGCACGTCGACGTCCTCGGCACACCGCAGGCCGGCAACCACGCGTCCTACCGGCTCTTCCAGGTGACCCGGCCCGTCCGCGTCTCCTCCCGGCCGCGCGTCGACCGGCCGCCGCCGGCCCATGCCGCGCTCGGGGTCGGCGCCATCCTGTACGGGCCCCGAGGACTGCTCCTGGGCCGGCACCGGCGCGGTACGTGGGAGCTGCCCGGAGGGACGGTGGAACCCGGGGAGTCGTTGCGGGACACGGTGGTGCGCGAACTGAGCGAGGAGACCGGGCTCGCGGCACGGCCGGAGGACGTCCGGCTGCTGGGGACGCTCCTCGACGACGTCGGCGGGGTCGTCCGGGTGACCGTCGCGGCCCGGGTCACCGTCTGGCGAGGCGAGCCGGCGGACCAGCCCGAGGAGAGCGTGGGCCGCTGGCGCTGGTTCGGCCTGGACCGGCTGCCGGAGCAGCTGTTCGTGTGCAGCGCGCAGGCCCTCACCGCCTGGCGGCCGGATCTGCCGATCGAACACGCGCCCGCGCACTACACGCCGTACGCCACCGGAACGGACGGCAGCTGAAGCACCCGGAGGGGTGTGTTTTTCCGACTGTTTCCGCGTAGTCGGCAGTCAGCCGTACTCCTGGGCCCCGGCGTCTGGTCCACTGCCCTGAGGACAGCTGACGAGACATCAGGGGGCACGGTGACAGGTCGTCACAAGCGGCGCGGAGCAGGCAGAGCGGTACTGGCCTTTCTCACGGCCTTCGGCGCACTGGCCGGTGCGGGTGTGGCGGGTGCGGCTGAGGCCGACGCCGTCCAGAAGCGCGTCCGTGTCGCGCCGGGCGTCACCTACGAGCACTTCGACATCCAGGCGGCCAAGGGGGTGACACACGCGCATGTGCTGAAAGTCGACCTGGGTCACCCGCGCGTACAGGTGGATCTGCTGTACCCCGGGGCGGTGGCCTCGCGCGCGCAGGTCTCGCGGATGGCCGACGCGCAGGGGGCCGTCGCCGGTGTCAACGGCGACTTCTTCAACATCACCGAGACGCAGCACCCGGGCGTCGAGGCGACCGGCGCGAGCGTGGGTCCGGCGATCACGGCCGGGCGGACGCTCAAGGCGGCCGTGCCGAACGGCCAGCGGTTCGGTCCGGAGCTGCCGCCCGGCACGACCACCGAGGACGTGTTCGGCGTGGGCACCGACGGGCGGGCCCGGCTGGACCGGCTGGCCCTCGACGGCTCGGTCCGCGCCTCCGGGACGCGGCTGCCGCTCGGCGGACTCAACCAGTACGCCCTGCCGGTGGGTTCCGTCGGCGCGTTCACCTCCGAGTGGGGCAGCGCCTCCCGGGTGCGCGCCACCTGCGGCACGGACACGGACCGGGCTGCTCCGTGCAGCACGGACACCTACGAGGTGACGGTCCTCGACGGCAAGGTCGTATCGGCCGCCGACACCCCCGGTCGCGGGCCCATCGCCGCGGGGACGACCGTGCTGGTCGGCCGGGAGGCGGGCGCCCAGCAGCTGCGCAAGTTCTCCACCGGCGAGCCGGTCGAGATCGAGCACGGTCTCGTCGCTGCCACGAGCGGCGTCCCGTACCGTCTCGCCCTCGGCGGCTACCCGGTCCTCTCGGGCGGCCGGCCGCTTCCGGGTCTGGACGACACGGCGTCGGCCGTCCGCACGGCCGTGGGTCTCGCCGACGACGGGCGGCGCATGCTGCTGCTCGCGCTGGACGGCGGCGCCGCGTACCGCAGCGGCCTGACGATCGCCGAAGTGGCCGACGCCATGCGGCGGCTGGGCTCACAGGACGCCTTGAGCCTGGACGGCGGCGGGTCGTCGACACTGGTCGCCCGGAAGCCGGGCGCGAGCACCGTGTCCGTACGCAACCACCCCAGCGGCGGCGCCGAACGCGCCGTCCCGAACGGCATCGGCGTGTTCTCGGGCTAGCGGCCTCAAGGCCTCACCTCAAGCCCTCACCTCAGGGTCTCAAGCTGCTGACGATCTCCGCCGTCGCCGTGATGCCGCTGTGGATGGTGGGGGCGATGCTCGTGCTGGCCAGGTAGAAGCCGAGCAGCAGGCAGACCAGCGCATGGGAGACCTTCAGCCCGCCGTTGCGCAGGAAGATCACCGCAAGGATCACGAGCAGCAGCACCACAGAGATGGAAATGGCCATCGTCAACTCCTCCGCCACGCCGCCCTATCCGATTCACGGCGTTCGGCCGCAAGTGTGACGTAGCGGAGGGTTCGTCCGGTGGGCTGACCTGTCCGCCGAACGTGTGAAGTCCTATGCCGCCCGGTGGGCGTCCAGGAACGCCTCCAGTCCGGCGAGGTCGTCGGTGTTGAGGTGGTCGACGTCCGCGGCGAGCAGCTGGGCCCACACCGCGTCACGGGCGGGCCCGGCCAGATCCGGGGTCGCCCAGAACCGCACCTTCTGCCGTCGCGCGTGCGCGGCCCCGACGATGCCCCGCAGCTTCTCCCGCTCGGCGTCCGGGAACGCGCCCACGCCCTGCCAGGTGAAGTTGAGCGTCCAGTTGTCGCTGATCAGCGGGATGAAGGAGGCCGGGGCCTGGCTGCCGAGGTCGGCGAGGCGGCCGTCGTAGAAGGCGCGCCGGACGCTCTGGGCCTCCATGGGGGCGCGGGCCGCGCGGTCGCCGGAGATCACGGCGGTGACCGGGCCGGGCAGGACACGGCCATGGACGTACGTCGTGAACAGGTGCCGGTAGCGCCTGAGGTGGCGATCGAGCTCGAGATACGTCGACGAGCCCTCGGTCTTGATGTCGACGAGGAGTTGCAGCGAGCCGCGGTACCCCCGGTACACGCGGCCGCGGTTGGCCCGGACGCGGGCGGCGAGCGGGTCGAGGTAGAGGGACTCGAGGGTGCGGGACGGGTCGAGGTCCTCCGGATCATGGGCGACGAGCAGTTGGTCGCCGACGAGGTAGATGTCGGCCTCGACGCTGCCGAACCGGTGGTCGAGGGCGTCGAAGAGGGGGCGCGGGTGCTCGTAGTCGTTGTGGGCGTGGGCGCGCCACAACGGGCGGCACCCGTGCCGTCGTTCGCCGGCCGCCGCCGGGGTGGCGGGGAGGGCGACCGAGCCCGCGAGGGCGGCGCCGAGGGTGGTGAGGGCTCTGCGACGGGTGGTGAGGGCCATGCTCTGCCTCCCTGGAAGTGCCGTACGGGAACCCTGCGAGTATGGGGTCCCGGCAGGTCCAGGAAGCAGGCCTGTGCACGGAGTTGGCCGGACTGCCGCCCCGCGTTCACTTCACCGGAGCGGGGCGCACGGAAAAGCCCGCCCCAGGTGGGACGGGCTTTCCCCTCGCGTCGACCAGGTGTACGTCAGGGAGCCTGGAGGTCGACGAGTCCGGCCAGTGCCTCACGGTGGGCGCCCGCCGTGCCGTAGGCGATCGAGTCGGCCTTCGCGCGCTTCAGATACAGGTGCGCCGGGTGCTCCCATGTCATGCCGATGCCGCCGTGCAGTTGCAGTGCCTCCTCGGCGGCGTGCACCGCCACGGGTGCCGCGAAGGCCTGGGCGACGGTGACGGCCACTTCGACGTCCTCGCCGTTGGCCAGCGCGTCGGCGGCGTTGCGGGCGGCCGCGCGGAGGTTGACGACCTCCAGCCACAGCTGGGCCAGCCGGTGCTTGAGCGCCTGGAAGCCGCCGACGGGCCGGTTGAACTGCTTGCGTTCCTTCAGATAGCGGACGGTCTCCGTCAGCGCCCAGTCGGCGAGCCCGAACTGTTCGGAGGCGAGCAGTCCGGCTCCGGCGAGCAGGGCCCGGCGTACGGCGGGTTCGGCGTCGCCCAGCAGGCGGCCCGGCGCCCCGTCGAGCGTGACCGTCGCCAGCGGCCGGGTCAGGTCCAGGGAGACCTGGGGCGTGACGGTCGCCGCCGTGGCGTCGACCGCGTACAGGCCGCCGTCGTCGGCGGGCACGAGCAGGACGTCCGCGACGGCCGCGTCCGCGATGCCGGTCAGCTCGCCGCGCAGTCGGCCGTCCTCGTGCTGGACCACCTTGTAGGCGGTGCCCGGTGCGATGTTCAGCGCGACGGCCAGGGCGCCGATCCGCCGCCCGGTCGCCAGGTCGGCGAGCAGGTCGTCGGCGTCGCAGGCGAGCAGGGCCTCGGTGGCGACGACGGCGCTGGTCAGGTAGGGCACGGGAGCGACCGCGCGGCCCAGCTCCTCCAGGACGACGGCGGCTTCGCGGTGCGTGGCGCCCTGGCCGCCCTTCGCCTCGGGCACCAGTAGCCCCGCGAGGCCCATGCCGTCGGCGAGCGCCTTCCACGCCTCACGGTGGTGCGGAGTGTCCGACTCGGTACGGGCGATCACCCCGGGCGCGTCGCAGTGGTCGGCGAGCAGGTCCCGTACGGCGGCCCGCAGCGCCTCTTCCTCCTCGGAGTAGAGAAGATCCGTCATCGGGCCAGGTCCTTCCAGGCGACGTCCTTGTCGGTGCGCGGTTCGGCGGGCAGGCCGAGGACGCGCTCGGCGACGATGTTCAGCAGGACCTCGGTGGTCCCGCCCTCGATGCTGTTGCCCTTGGAGCGCAGATAGCGGTAGCCGGCCTCGCGGCCGGTGAAGTCGACCAGTTCCGGGCGGCGCATGGTCCAGTCGTCGTACAACAGGCCCTCCTCGCCGAGGAGTTCCACGTCCAGGCCGCTGATCTCCTGGTTGAGGCGGGCGAAGGCGAGCTTCATTCCGGCGCCTTCGGGACCGGGCTGGCCCACGACGAGCTGCTGGCGCAGCCGTTCGCTGGTGAGCCGGGCGACCTCGGCCTCGACCCAGAGCTTCAGCAGACGCTGGTGCAGGTCGTGGGTGCGCAGCTCGGGCCGCTCGCGCCAGGTCTTGGAGACCGGTCCGATCATGCCGCCCTCGCGGGGCAGCCGCATGCCTCCGATGGCGACGCGCTCGTTGTTCAGCGTGGTCTGCGCGACCTTCCAGCCGTCGCCGACCTCGCCGAGGCGCCGGGAGTCCGGGATGCGAACGTCGGTGAGGAAGACCTCGTTGAACTCGGCCTCGCCGGTGACCTGCCGCAGCGGCCGCACCTCGACGCCCGGGTCGGTCATGTCGCAGACGAAGTACGTGATGCCCCGGTGCTTGGGCACGTCCGGGTCGGTGCGGGCGATGAGGATCGCCCAGCGGGCCACGTGGGCGCTGGACGTCCAGACCTTCTGCCCGTTGATCACCCAGTCGTCGCCCTCCCGCACGGCACGCGTGCGAAGCGCGGCGAGGTCGGACCCGGCGCCCGGCTCGCTGAACAGCTGGCACCAGACCTCCTCGCCCACCCAGAGGGGCCTGAGGAACCGCTGCTTCTGCTCCTCGGTGCCGTATTTGAGGATCGTCGGCGCGGCCATCCCGAGGCCGATGCCGATCCGCCGCGGGTCGTTGTCGGGCGCCCCGGCCGACTCCAGCTCGGCGTCCACGACGGCCTGGAGGGAGCGGGGCGCACCGACGCCGCCGAGGCCCTCCGGGTAGTGCACCCACGCCAGTCCGGCGTCGAAACGGGCCCGGAGGAAGTCCAGGCGGTCGGTCGAGGCCGGCGGGTGTGCGGCCAGCAACTCCCTCGTACGACCGCTCAGTTCCTCGGCGCTGGTCACGCTGCGCTGCTCCGCGCTGGTCATGCTGCTGCCTCCTCCATGACGACGGCGATCCGGCCGGTGGTCAGGCCGTCCGCGACCTTCTGCACGGCGGCGGCCGCCCCCGAGAGCGGGACGCGCTCGCTCACCAGCGGCTTGATCGCGCCCCGGGCGGCCAGCTCGGTGAGCTGCTCGTGGCAGTGCTGGACCAGCTTCGGGTTCTTGGTGTTGTACAGGCCCCAGTGCAGGCCCATGATCGAGTAGTTCTTCACCAGGGCGTGGTTCAGGGCCGGGCTGGGGATCGTGCCGCCGGCGAAGCCGACGACGATGATGCGCCCCTCGAAGGCGACGACCTTGGCGGACTGAGTGTAGGCCTCGCCGCCGAC
The DNA here is from genome assembly GCF_036014075.1 of Streptomyces violaceus. Taxonomy (NCBI): domain Bacteria; kingdom Bacillati; phylum Actinomycetota; class Actinomycetes; order Kitasatosporales; family Streptomycetaceae; genus Streptomyces; species Streptomyces violaceus. The sequence continues at coordinate 7,786,811 of NZ_CP107911.1, read as the reverse complement.
CGGGTCGTAGACGACGTCGGCGCCCCGGCCGCCGGTGGCCTCCTTGACGGCGGCGACGACATCCTCGGCGCGCCGGTCGATCACGACGTCGCAGCCCAGCTCACGGGCGACGGCCGCTTTCGCGGGGCCGCCGACGACACCGATGACGGTGGCGCCGGCGGCCTTCCCGAGCTGCACGGCCGCGCTGCCGACCCCTCCTGCGGCAGCGTGGACGAGCAGGGTCTCGCCGGCCTCCAGACCGGCCCGGCGGTGCAGCCCGAACCAGCCGGTCTGGTACCCGATGTGCAGGGCCGCGGCCTCCGCGTCGTCCAGGGCGTCCGGCGCGGGCAGCAGGGCCGCGGCATCGGCGACGGCGTACTCGGCGAAGCCGCCGTGGGGCAGTGCCGGGTTGGCGATCACTCGGCGGCCGTCCTCGGTCTCGCCGCAGATCTCCACGCCGGGGGTGAACGGCAGCGGCGGCCTGACCTGGTACTGGCCCCGGCACAGCAGGGCGTCCGGGAAGTTGATGTTCGCGGCGCGCACCCTCAGCAGGACCTGGCCGTCGCCGGGCGCCGGCCGCGCCACGTCCGTTAGGCGCAACACCTCGCCCGGCTCGCCGTTCTCGTGCACTTGCCATGCCTGCATGCGGGGCCTCCACGGGACTGCTTCGTCTGACCGGGGTCGGTTCGCATACTAAGCGGTTGCTTGCCGATCAGGGAACACTCTCCGCGGCAAGAGTGCCGTCAAGAGGTATCTCGTGCGTCACGCGCCCTTGGGTCGCGCTCGCACATGCATCCGCTCCCCCTGCGGTCCGAACAGGCTGAGGAACTCCACGGGCCCCTCCCCTGTCGACCCGAACCAGTGCGGCACCCGGGTGTCGAACTCGGCGGCCTCCCCCGCCGTGAGCACCACGTCGTGCTCGCCCAGCACGATGCGCAGCTTCCCGGACAGTACGTACAGCCACTCGTAGCCCTCGTGCGTGCGCGGGTCCGGCTCCTGCCTGCGCTTGGGCTCCAGCACCTTGTAGGCCTGGAGGCCGCCGGGCTGGCGGGTGAGCGGCCAGTGGGTACGGCCGCCCATCACGATCGGCTTGGACCGCACGCGCGGGTCACCCGCCGGCGGGACACCGACCAGCTCGTCCAGGGCCACCTGGTGAGCGCGCGCGATCGGCAGCAGCAGTTCCAGACTGGGTTTACGCAGTCCGGACTCCAGGCGCGACAGCGTGCTGACGGAGATGCCGGTGGTCTCGGAGAGCGCCGCCAGGGTCACCTCCCGCTCCTTGCGCATCTGCCGCAGCCGGGGGCCGACGCCCGCGAGTACCTCGTCCGTGGTCATGGTCGTATTGCAGGTTCGGCAAACATGTTTGTCAATACCGTGGGTCCGGGGCGACGCTCGGCGGTGGAGGTGGTCACATGACCGAGAAGTACGCAGTCGTGGTCGTCGGCGGCGGTGCCGCGGGCCTGTCCGCGGCGCTGGTGCTGGGCCGGGCCCGGCAGCGCACGCTGGTCGTCGACGCGGGCGAGCCGCGCAACGCGCCCGCCGCGCACATGCAGGGCTTCCTGACGCGAGACGGCATGCCGCCCGCCGAGTTCCTCGCCATCGGCCGGGAGGAGATCGCGCGCTACGGCGTGGAACTCGTGCGGGACCGGGTGGTGGAGGTGGAGCGGGGCCGGGACGGCACCGTGGAGCAGGGCGAGGACTTCGCCGTGGTGCTGGCCGGCGGGCGGACCGTACGGGCCCGGCGGCTGGTCGTCGCCACCGGGCTGAGGGACGAGCTGCCCGCGGTCCCCGGGCTGGCCGAGCGGTTCGGCCGGGACGTGCTGCACTGCCCGTTCTGCCACGGCTGGGAGGTGCGCGACCAGCCGTTCGGCGTGCTCGGGACGGCCCCGACGAGCGTGCACCAGGCGCTGATGGTGTCCCAGTGGTCGAAGGACGTGCGGTTCTTCCTGCACACGGTCGCCGAGGAGGAGCTGTCCGACGAGGACCTGCGCCGGCTCGCCGCGGCCGGGGTCGACGTGGTGCCGGGCGAGGTCGCGGGGCTGGTGGTCGAGGACGACCGGCTCACCGGCGTCCGGCTCGCTGGGGACACCCCCTCTGGGGAAGGCACGACGCACGCCCGCTCCGTGCTGTTCGTCGCCCCGCACGCCGTCCCGCAGACCGGCCTGCTGGAACAGCTCGGCGCCGAGCTGCACGAGACGCCCTTCGGCGCGTATCCGGTGGTCGACGCGACCGGTCTGACGACCGTGCCCGGCGTATGGGCCGCGGGCAACGCCATCGGTTTCGCCGAGCAGGTCGTGCACGCGGCCAGCGGGGGGTACCGGGCGGCGTCCGCGATCGTCGGGGATCTGCTGATGACCGACCTCGACGCCCTCGCCCGGGTGTAGAGGCGCCGCCTCCGGTGCACCATGGCTGCATGCTGCTGCACCGGCTGGCCCGAGTGTCCCAGGAGGTCGCCGCCACCTCGGCGCGGTCCCGGAAGACGGCCCTGCTCGCGGAGCTGTTCCGGGACGCGGAGGCGGACGACGTGCCGATCGTCATCCCGTACCTGGCGGGACGGCTGCCGCAGGGCCGGATCGGCGTCGGCTGGAAGGTGCTGAGCCGCCCGGTCGCCCCGGCCACCGAGCCGGGCCTGACCGTGCGGGAGGTGGACGCCCGGCTCGCGGAGCTGAGCGAGGTGTCCGGCCCCGGCTCCCAGGCGGAACGGGCCCGGCTGGTCGGGGAGTTGATGGGCGCGGCCACCGAGGACGAGCAGCGGTTCCTGCTCGGGCTGCTCACCGGCGAAGTGCGGCAGGGCGCGCTGGACGCCGTCGCGGTCGAGGGACTGGCCCAGGCGACGGGGGCGGCTTCGGCGGACGTACGGCGGGCGGTGATGCTCGCGGGCTCCCTCCAGACGGTGGCCGAGGCGCTGCTCGCGGACGGCCCCGCCGCCCTGGAGCGCTTCCGCCTCACGGTCGGCCGCCCCGTCTGGCCGATGCTGGCGCACAGCGCCTCCTCGGTCGCCGAGGCGGTGGACAAGCTCGGCGCCTGCGCGGTCGAGGAGAAACTGGACGGCATCCGCGTCCAGGTGCACCGGGACGGCGACACGGTATGGCTCTACACCCGCACCCTCGACGACATCACCGACCGTCTGCCCGAAGTGACGGCCGCCGCCCTGGAGTTGAGGGGCGAGCGGTTCATCCTGGACGGGGAGGTGATCTCCTTCGACGAGGGCGGGCGTCCCCGCTCGTTCCAGGAGACCGCAGGGCGCGTCGGCTCCCGCACGGACGTGGCGACGGCCGCCCGCGCGGTCCCCGTCTCCCCCGTCTTCTTCGACGCCCTGTCCGTCGACGGCCGCGACCTGCTCGACCTGCCGTTCGCCGAGCGGCACGCGGAGCTGGCCCGGCTGGTTCCCGAGCCGATGCGGGTGCGGCGCACGACGATGACCGGCCCGGACGACGTGAGCGCGGCGGAGGAGTTCCTCGCCGGGACCCTGAAGCGAGGCCACGAGGGCGTCGTCGTCAAGGCGCTGGACGCCTCCTACAGCGCGGGCCGGCGCGGCGCGTCCTGGCTGAAGGTCAAGCCCGTCCACACGCTCGACCTGGTGGTCCTGGCCGCCGAGTGGGGCCACGGCCGCCGCACCGGCAAGCTCTCCAACCTCCACCTCGGCGCCCGCACCGCCGACGGTGGCCTCGCCATGCTCGGCAAGACCTTCAAGGGCATGACCGACGCGCTGCTGGCCTGGCAGACCGAACGGCTCCAGCAACTCGCCGTCGACGACAACGGCTACGTCGTGACCGTTCGCCCGGAACTCGTCGTCGAGATCGCCTACGACGGCCTGCAGCGCTCCACCCGCTACCCGGCCGGCGTCACCCTGCGCTTCGCCCGCGTGGTCCGCTACCGCGAGGACAAGCGTCCGGAGGACGCCGACACGGTGGAGACGCTGCTGGCCGCTCACCCGGAGGTGAGGCTGTGAAGCGCAGCGCCGGCCTGCTGCTCTTCCGCCCCACCGGCAACGGCCTCGAAGTGCTGCTCGGCCACATGGGCGGCCCCTTCTTCTCCCGGCGCGACGCGGGCGCGTGGACCATCCCGAAGGGCGAGTACGAGCCGGACGAGTCCGCCTGGGCGGCCGCCCGCCGCGAGTTCGAGGAGGAACTGGGGCTGCCGCCGCCCGACGGCGAGGCCATCGCGCTGGGTGAGGTCCGGCAGACCAACGGCAAGATCGTCACTGCCTGGGCGATCGAGGCGGACCTGGACCCGGCGACGATCGCGCCGGGCACGTTCCGCATGGAGTGGCCACCCCGCTCCGGACAGCTCCAGGAGTTCCCCGAGCTGGACCGGGTGGCGTGGTTCGGCCTCGACCGGGGCCGCGAGGTGATCGTCAAGGCGCAGGCGGCGTTTCTCGACCGCCTGGCGGAGCACTCGCCCTGAGGAGACGCTCCCGCGTTGCGGTCCCCTCCGCCGCGCGGGAAGGTCGAGACACAGCCCGCTCCGAGGGAGGTCAGCCATGCCCATCGCAACGGTGAACCCGGCGAACGGCGAGACGCTCAAGACGTACCAGGCCATGGGCCAGGAGGAGATCGAGCGCCGGCTCCAGCTCGCGCAGGCCACGTTCCGCACGTACCGGACGACGACCTTCGACGAGCGCGCCCGGCTGCTGAACCAGGCCGCCGACCTCCTCGAGGAGGATCAGCAGGACATCGCCCGTGTGATGACCACCGAGATGGGCAAGCCGATCCAGCAGGCCCGGGCCGAGGCCGCGAAGTGCGCCAAGGCGATGCGCTGGTACGCCGAGCACGCCGAGGAACTGCTCGCCGACGAGGAGCCCGCCGACACCGATGTGAAGGACTCGGGCGCCTCACGCGTACGCGTGCGCTACCGGCCACTGGGCCCGGTGCTGGCGGTGATGCCGTGGAACTTCCCGCTGTGGCAGGTGATCCGCTTCGCGGCGCCCGCGCTGATGGCGGGGAACGTGGGCCTGCTCAAGCATGCCTCGAACGTCCCGCAGACCGCCCTCTACCTGGAGGACCTGTTCCACCGGGCGGGCTTCACCGAGGGCTGTTTCCAGACCCTGCTGATCGGGTCCGGCGCGGTCGACGAGATCCTGCGCGACGAGCGGGTCAGGGCGGCCACCCTCACCGGCAGTGAGCCCGCGGGCCGCGCGGTCGCCTCCACCGCCGGGGAGATGGTCAAGAAGACGGTGCTGGAGCTGGGCGGCAGCGACCCGTTCGTCGTCATGCCCTCCGCCGACATCGACCGGGCGGCGCAGGTGGCGGTGACCGCGCGGGTGCAGAACACCGGGCAGTCCTGTATCGCCGCGAAGCGGTTCATCGTGCACACGGATGTCTACGACGCCTTCGCCGAGCGTTTCGCCGAGGGCATGAGGGCGCTGAAGGTCGGCGACCCCTTGGCCGAGGACACCGACGTCGGGCCGCTCTCCAGCGAGCAGGGACTGCGCGATGTGGAGGAACTGGTCGACGACGCGGTGCGCGGCGGTGCGGAGGTGCTGTGCGGTGGCGAACGGCCCGAGGGGCCCGGCTGGTACTACGCGCCGACGATCCTCGCCGGCATCACCCGCGAGATGCGCATCCACCGGGAGGAGGCGTTCGGTCCGGTCGCCACGCTGTACCGGGCGGGCGACCTCGACGAGGCCGTTCTGATCGCGAACGACTCGCCCTTCGGGCTGAGTTCGAACGTGTGGACGCGGGACGAGGCGGAGGTTGACCGGTTCGTACGGGATCTGGAGGCGGGCGGTGTGTTCTTCAACGGGATGACGGCCTCCCATCCGGGTTTCCCGTTCGGCGGGGTGAAGCGGTCCGGGTACGGCCGTGAGCTGTCCGGGCACGGAATCCGGGAGTTCTGCAACATCACGACCGTTTGGCACGGTGCGTGAGTCTTGCGGGGCTACGATCCCGTCTGTGAACCGCGAAGTGACTCTGCCGTTGATCGTCGACGACCACGGGACCTTGCAGGTGGCTGCGGCGGATGTCAGCAAGCTGTTGCGGACGGTGGGGGGTCGGTGGGTGCGGCTGGTGGAGGCCGGGGAGTCGGGGCTCGACGAGGACACGGTTGCGGCGTTGACGATCGAGCTTGCGAAGTTGGCCGATCGGATTGATGTGGCTTGTATCGCGCACAGCAGTGGGGGTGGGACCTGAGCTGTGCGGCTGCGGGTGCGTGGGGGTTGATCGCGCAGTTCCCCGCGCCCCTAAGAGGGCAGATCCCCGAGCGTGGACCAGAACATCGCCTCGTAGTGCTGGAGCAAGCGGCCGTATCCAGCTGCCAGGGACTCGTTCAGTTGCCCGGCGTCCAGCCCCGCCTGCACCGCCGCCGTCGCCGCCCGGTCCAGCTCCGGTGACGGCTCCGCGAAGAAGTCGAAGAACGCGCAGGCCTCGTCCGTGAAGCCGTAGTGGACCCGCAGAGCCTTGGTGATCGTCGCGCAATAGCCGCCCCACGCGGAGAAGTTGGCCGTCAGGGCCAGTACGGCATCGGCCGGTGAGCCGTTGAGGGACAGCCAGGCTACGTACGCGGGGTAGGTCTGGCAGCCGGCGAGGGGCTCGTACGACGCAGCCGTCGCCTCGTCCACGCCGCATGCCTGCGTGAGCGAGGGCAACAGTTCTTCCGCAAGTGCCTCGCCCTCCGCGAGGCTCCGGAAGAAGGCCGCGGCCTCGGGGGCGGTGACGAGGGAACGTTCGGCCAGATGGAGGAACGCGCGGCGGTCCGCGGGGATCACCCAGGACTGTTCCAGGGCAAGGGCGGCGAGGGTGGTGCGGGGGGCCGTGCCGTGGGCGATCCGGGGGACCAAGGGGTTGGACCGCGGGTCCGGGGCGAGTCGGGTGGTGGTCGTCCGCAGCAGGTCCCGGGCCGTGCGCGTCATCGCGTCCTCCGTCGTGGGGGAAGTGTCGGGACGGGTCTGCCCCGAGCCTGGCACGGCGTCCCCGAGATGGCGTAGTCCGGCGCGAACTCGACGCCCCACCGGGTGATCGTGGGTGGACCACCCTCTGAGGTGAACCACCTTCTGACCGGGAGGCGAAGGGTCTCCCGGGAGGCGAAAGCAGGCACGGTTCATGGCGACTTTGTGCAGACCCTCGGTGTCCGTTCCAGAGCACGTGATCACGATGGAGGAGACGCTTGAGCTGGCGCGTGAGCGCCACGCCGATCATCCCCAACTGCCGCTGGCCCTCAGGCTGATAGAGAACACCGGTGTGCGCACGCGGCACATCGTCCAGCCCATCGAGGAGACCCTGAAACACCCGGGGTTCGAGGAGCGCAACAAGCTGTACGAGGCCGAGGCGAAGGCGCGGGTGCCCGCGGTCATCCAGCAGGCCCTCGACCACGCCGAGCTGCTCACCACCGACGTGGACGTGATCATCTACGTGTCGTGCACGGGCTTCATGATGCCCTCGCTCACGGCCTGGCTGATCAACGAGATGGGCTTCGACCCGACCACCCGGCAACTGCCCATAGCCCAGCTGGGCTGCGCGGCCGGCGGGGCGGCGATCAACCGGGCGCACGACTTCTGCACGGCCTACCCCGAGGCCAACGCGCTGATCGTGGCCTGCGAGTTCTGCTCGCTGTGCTACCAGCCCACCGACATCGGTGTCGGCTCGCTGCTGTCCAACGGCCTGTTCGGTGACGGTATCGCGGCCGCCGCGGTCCGCGGGCGGGGCGGCGAGGGCATCAGCCTGGAGCGCAACGGCTCGTATCTGATCCCGAAGACCGAAGAGTGGATCATGTACGACGTACGGGCGACGGGCTTCCACTTCCTGCTCGACAAGCGGGTGCCGGCCACCATGGAGCCGCTCGCCCCGGCGTTGAAGGAGCTGGCGGGAGACCATGGCTGGGACGCCTCCGACCTGGACTTCTACATAGTCCACGCGGGTGGTCCCCGAATACTCGACGACCTCAGCACCTTCCTGAAGGTCGACCCGCACGCCTTCCGCTTCAGCCGGGCCACGCTCACCGAGTACGGCAACATCGCCAGCGGTGTCGTCCTTGACGCGCTGCGCCGGCTCTTCGAGGAGGGCGGCGCCCAGCACCGGGCACGCGGGCTGCTCGCCGGGTTCGGACCCGGCATCACCGCCGAGATGGCCGTGGGCCGCTGGCACCGCGCGGACGAGACGATGTGAGATGAGCGAAGAGACGATCACCGAAACGCTGCCCCCGGTCCGGAACTGGCCCGCGCTCGACCTGTCCGGCGCGGACTTCGACCCGGTCCTGCGGGAGCTGATGGACGAGGGCCCGGTCACCCGCGTCAAGCTGCCCAACGGCGAGGGCTGGGCCTGGCTGGTCACCCGCTACGACGACACGCGGATGGTGACCAACGACCCGCGCTTCAGCCGCGAGGCCGTCATGGACCGGCAGGTCACGCGGCTCGCACCGCACTTCATCCCGGCCCGTGGCGCGGTCGGCTTCCTGGACCCGCCGGACCACACCCGGCTGCGTCGCAGTGTCGCCGCCGCGTTCACGGCGCGCGGGGTGGAGCGGGTGCGCGAGCGGTCCCGCCGCATGCTGGCGGAACTGGTCGACGAGATGCTCCAGGACGGCCCGCCCGCCGACCTCACGGCGGCCGTGCTGAGCCCGTTCCCCATCGCGGTCATCTGCGAGCTGATGGGGGTCCCGGCCGCCGACCGGCAGGACATGCACAGCTGGACCCAGCTGATCCTGTCCTCCTCGCACGGCGCCGAGGTCAGCGAGAAGGCCAAGCAGGAGATGAGCTCCTACTTCGCCGATCTGATCGGCGTACGCGAGGGCAGCAAGGGCGAGGACGTCGCGTCCCTGCTCGGCGCCGCCCTGGGCCGTGGCGAGATCACCCTGGAGGAAGGGGTGGGACTCGCGGTGCTCCTCCAGATCGGCGGCGAGGCGGTCACCAACAACAGCGGCCAGATGTTCTACGTCCTGCTGACCCGGCCCGACCTGGCCGACCGGCTGCGCGCCGAGCCGGAGATCCGCCCTCAGGCCATCGACGAACTGCTGCGCTGGATCCCCCACCGCAACGCGGTCGGCTTGTCGCGGATCGCCTTGGAGGACGTGGAGATCAAGGGCGTGCGGATCCGGGCGGGCGACGCGATCTACGTGTCGTACCTGGCCGCGAACCGCGACCCCGACGTCTTCCCCGACCCGGAGACTATCGACTTCCTGCGCAGCCCCAACCCCCATGTGTCCTTCGGGTTCGGCCCGCACTACTGCCCGGGCGGCATGCTGGCCCGGCTGGAGTCGGAACTCCTGGTCGACGCGCTTCTCGACGGCGTTCCGGGCCTGCGGCTCGCCGTACCCGCCGAAGAGGTGCCCTTCAGGAAGGGCGCGCTGATCCGCGGGCCCGAGTCCCTGCCCGTGACGTGGTGAGCGGGGATGACGACGAGGGAAGGGCTGCTCGTACCGCCCGGCCACGGCCGGGTGGTACAGGCCCCTGCCCAGCACGTCACCTTCAAGGTGACCGGCTCGCACTCGCGCATGGCCTCCACCTTCGAGGTGGTCGTACCGCCGGGCTTCGACGTCGGCGCCCATGTGCACACCCGCAGTGAGGAGTTGTTCTACGTGCTCGAAGGCGAGCTGGACGTCCTCGCCTTCGAACCGCGTATCCGTACCCCCGACAACTGGCGGCAATGGGAGTCCGCTTCGGGCAACCGGGTGGTGCGCGCGACGCCGGGAACGGTGATCGTCGTACCCCCGGGCTGCCCGCACGCGTTCGCCAACCCGACGGACGAACCCGCGAAGATGTTCTTCCAGGCGAGCCCGCCGCCGGATCACGAGCGGTACTTCGAGGAACTGCTGGAGATCCTCGGCAGCGGGGGTCCGCCGGATCATGCGGCGATCCGGGAGCTACGGGCGAGGTACGACATCGAGCAACTGACGCCGCTCAGACATCGTTAGCGGATGGGCGTGCCGGCCAGGGTCCGGGCGATGACCAGTCGCTGGATCTCACTCGTGCCCTCGAAGATCGTGTAGATCGCGGCGTCGCGGTGCATCCGCTCCACCGGGTACTCCCTGGTGTAGCCGTTGCCGCCGAGGATCTGGATCGCCTGGCCGGTGACCTGCTTGGCCGTCTCGCTCGCGAACAGCTTGGACATCGAGCCCTCGGCGGCGGTGAACGGCTTGCCGTTGACCGCCATCCAGGAGGCGCGCCAGACGAGGAGCCGGGCCGCGTCGATGGACGTCCGCATGTCGGCGAGCTGGAACGCCACGCCCTGGTTGTCGATGATCGGCCGGCCGAACTGCTCGCGCGTCTTCGCGTAGTCGAGGGCGACTTCGTACGCGGCCCGGGCGGTACCGACCGCCATGGCGCCGACGGCCGGGCGCGAGGCCTCGAAGGTGGCCATGGCGGCGTTCTTCACCCGCTCCCCGCCCTGCTTGGCCTTCTCCCGGGCACGGGCGAGCCGTTCGTCCAGCTTCTCCTTGCCGCCGAGCAGGCAGGAGCCGGGAACGCGCACGTTGTCCAGGATGACCTCGGCGGTGTGCGAGGCACGGATGCCGTGCTTCTTGAACTTCTGCCCCTGGGCCAGTCCCGGTGTGCCCGCCGGGACGATGAAGGACGCGTGCCCCTTGGAGCCGAGTTCCGGGTCGACCACCGCGACCACGACATGGACGTTGGCGATGCCGCCGTTGGTCGCCCAGGTCTTGGTGCCGTTGATCACCCACTCGTCCTTGGCCTCGTCGTACACGGCCCGCGTACGCATGGAGGCCACGTCGGAGCCGGCGTCGGGCTCGGAGGAGCAGAAGGCGGCGACCTTGACATCGCTCGCGTCGCCGTACATCTGGGGGATCCAGGTGCCGATCTGCTCCTCGGTGCCGTTGGCGAGGACGCCGACGGCGGCGAGACCGGTGCCGACGATGGACAGGGCTATGCCCGCGTCGCCCCAGAAGAGTTCCTCCATCGCCATGGGGATACCGAGGCCGGTGGGGTCGAAATACTGCTGGGCGTAGAAGTCCAGGGAGTAGATGCCGACCTTGGCGGCCTCCTGGATGACCGGCCAGGGAGTCTCCTCACGCTCGTCCCATTCGGCGGCCGCGGGTCGGATCACATCGGCGGCGAAGCCGTGCAGCCAGTCCCGGACCTCCTTCTGTTCGTCGTTGAGCTCCATGGTGAAATCGGCCATGTCGTCCCCTCCAGCGGCGGCACACGTGCATGTTACTTGCGGTAACACCATCCTGTTACCGGTGGGTAGTCGAAGTCAACTCCTACCGACCGGTCGGCACCCGTTCGATGTCCGGTGCATGCTTGAGTGTTAGTTTGCGCTGGCGTCAGCGAATCAGCACGGGTGGGGAGAGCACATGGACACCACGCAGCGGACCGATCAGCAACGGTCCGCCGACCGTCGGCGGCGTGAGCTGCTGGAGGCCGCCGACCGGGTGGTGCTGCGCGACGGCCCGCACGCCTCGATGAACGCGATCGCCGCGGAGGCGGGCATCACCAAGCCGATCCTGTACCGGCACTTCGGCGACAAGGGCGGACTTTACGCGGCCCTTGCCAAGCGCCACACGGACGCGTTGCTGGACTCACTGCGAGCGGCGCTCGACGCGCCGGCGGACCGGCGGGAGCGGGTCGAGGCGACGTTGGACACGTACCTCGCGGCGATCGAGCTGCGGCCTCAGGTGTACCGGTTTCTGATGCATCCGGCGGAGGGGAGCCAGCCGGGTGATCAGGGGTTCGATGTTGGCAAGCACAGTGCGCCGTTGTTGCGGCGGATGGGTGAGGAACTCGCGCAGGTCATCGAGGACCGGCTGGATCTCGGGCCGGGCGGGCAGCAACTGGCGCGGGTGTGGGGGCATGGGATTGTCGGCATGATGCACGCTGCCGGGGACTGGTGGCTCGGGGAACGGCCATGTTCCCGTAGTGAATTGGTGCGGAGCCTTGCCGACCTGTTGTGGGGACGTCTTGCGGCGGCCGGGGACAGGGTGGGCGGCCCGGGGTTCTGACCGTCGTGTTCCGTGTGCGGGCCGGCGGGGGCCCGTCGCGCCCACGCGGCGGAGCCGCATATCGAACACAGCCCCGCGCCCCTGAGGTACGAACAACTCAGGCATTCCAGGAAGCCCGGGCCACCTGGCGCATCAACTTGCGGTGGCGGCGGCCCGTCAGATGGTCCGCGTAGATACGGCCCTCCACGTGGTCGTACTCGTGCTGCAGGCAGCGGGCGAAGAAGCCCGTGCCGTGGACGGTGACCGGGTCTCCGGTCACCGTGAGACCCTCGACCACCGCGTGGTCGTGGCGTTCCGTGCCCGCTTCCAGGCCCGGCAGGGACAAGCAGCCCTCCGGGCCCCGGATGACCACTCCGTCGGCATCGACCAGGCGCGGGTTCACCACGTGACCGAGGTGTCGGACATCCTCGTCGTCCGGGCAGTCGTAGACGAAGACCCGCAGCGACTCGCCGATCTGGTTGGCGGCGAGGCCGACGCCCTGGGCGGCGTACATGGTCGCGAACAAGTCCTCGACGAGCCGGGCCAGTTCGGGGCCGAAGTCGGTGACCTCCGCGCAGGGCGTGTGCAGGAGCGGGTCGCCGTGCAGCGTGAGGGGTCTCACGCGACCGTGGGCGCCGGGGATGGGGCTGTGTCGCATGGCGGCAAGAGTAAGGTCCATGTCGGTCCGCGCCTCCCACACGAGTTCGCCACAGTGCCGCGGTTCGGGAGTGCTAATGGATCTCGATAGGCTGAGGTCCACACCACGTGGCCGTCAGGCTTCAAGGCGCGGCGCGTACGCAAGGAGGATCGAGAACTGATGGCAGGCAACTCGGACCCGCTCTCGCCGCGGGCCAAGCTGGCCGTGACCGCGGGCAAGGCGGTCGCAGCGGCATCCCGTGCCGCGGGACGCGGCAGCGGTTCGGTGATCGGCGGCCGGGTGGCGCTCAAGCTCGACCCCGACCTCCTCGCCCGGCTCGCGCAGAACCTGGACGTGATCCTGGTCTCCGCGACGAACGGCAAGACCACCACCACCCGGCTCATCGCCGAGGCACTGCGGGCGGCCGGGCCGGTCGTCTCCAACGCGCTCGGCGCCAACATGCCGGCCGGCATCACCTCGGCGCTCGCGGGCAGCTCGGACGCGCGGTACGGCGTGATCGAGGTCGACGAGAAGTACCTCGCCGGCGTCGCCCGGGACACCGCCCCGAAGTGCATCGCCCTGCTGAACCTCTCCCGCGACCAGCTCGACCGAGCCGCCGAGACCCGGATGCTCGCCGAGAACTGGCGGGAGGGACTCGCGGGTTCCAAGGCCGTGGTCGTGGCCAACTGCGACGACCCGCTGGTGGTGTGGGCGGCGTCCTCCTCCCCCAACGTGATCTGGGTCGCCGCCGGGCAGATGTGGAAGGACGACGCCTGGTCCTGCCCGTCCTGCGGTGGCGTGATGCAGCGCCCGGGCGACGACTGGTTCTGCGGTGAGTGCGGCTTCCGCCGTCCGACGCCGAGCTGGGCGCTCTCCGGCGACCACGTCCTCGACCCGCACGGCTCGGCCTGGCCGATCCACCTCCAGCTGCCCGGCCGCGCCAACAAGGCCAACGCCGCCTCCTCGGCCGCCGTCGCCGCCGTGTTCGGGGTGCCGCCGCAGGTCGCGCTGGAGCGCATGTACCAGGTGCAGGCGGTGGCCGGACGGTACGACATCGTCCAGTTCCAGGGCCGTGACCTGCGGCTCCTGCTCGCGAAGAACCCTGCGGGCTGGCTGGAGACGTTCTCGCTGATCGACCCGCCGCCGACCCCGGTGATCCTCTCCGTGAACGCGCGCGGCGCCGACGGCACCGACACCTCCTGGCTGTGGGACGTCGACTACACGCGCCTGACCGGTCACCCGATCTGCGTCGTGGGCGACCGACGGCTGGACCTGGCGGTGCGCCTGGAGGTCGCCGACCAGCACTTCCAGGTCTACGAGAACCTCGACCAGGCCGTGGCGGCGTGCCCGCCGGGCCGGATCGAGGTCATCGCCAACTACACGGCGTTCCAGGACCTGCGCCGCCGCGTCGGCAACTGAGCACGAGACGTCAGGGGACTTTTGTGAGCGACAACCAACTGCGGGTCGTCTGGATCTATCCCGACCTGCTCAGCACCTACGGCGACCAGGGCAACGTCCTCGTCGTGCAGCGCAGGGCCCAGCAGCGCGGCCTGGACGTGGCCCGGCTGGACGTGCGCAGCGACCAGCCGATCCCGACCTCCGGCGACATCTACCTGATCGGCGGCGGCGAGGACCGCCCGCAGCGGCTCGCGGCCGAGCGGCTGCGCCGGGACGGCGGTCTGCAGCGGGCCGTGGAGAACGGCGCCATCGTGTTCTCCGTGTGCGCCGGCTACCAGATCCTCGGCCACGAGTTCATCAACGACCTCGGCCAGCGCGAGCCGGGCCTCGGGCTGCTGGACGTGGTGTCGGTGCGCGGCGAGGGCGAGCGGTGCGTCGGTGACGTGCTGGGCGACATCGACCCGCGCCTCGGTCTGCCCCCGCTGACCGGCTTCGAGAACCACCAGGGCGTCACCCACCTGGGCCCCACCGCCCGCTCGCTCGCCCAGGTGCGCTTCGGCAACGGCAACGGCACGGGCGACGGCACGGAGGGCGCGTACAACGACACCGTCTTCGGCACGTACATGCACGGCCCGGTGCTCGCGCGCAACCCGCTCATCGCGGATCTGCTGCTGAAGCTGGCGCTCGACGTCAACGCGCTGCCGCCGACCGACGACCGCTGGTACGAGGCACTCCGCGACGAGCGCATCGCGGCTGCTCAGCAGCCTGCGTAGGCACTGCGTCGCAGCCTGCCCGAGGTACGCGTCAACCTGCTGGTCAACAGCCCGTCTGACGGCACATCCGCACAGGTGAGCGGGGTAGTCCAGCAGGCGGACGTGCGGTTCGGTCCCGCCCCTTCCTGACGCTAGGGTGGCGGGAATTCGAGCCGGACAACGTGGTCCGGTCCCCGGCCCACGTTGAGAAGGTATTTCGGGCTATGCGTATTGGTGTCCTCACGTCCGGCGGCGACTGCCCCGGCCTGAACGCCGTCATCCGGTCCGTCGTACACCGCGCCGTCGTGGACCACGGCGACGAGGTCATCGGCTTCCGGGACGGCTGGAAGGGCCTCCTGGAGTGCGACTACCTCAAGCTCGACCTCGACGCGGTGGGCGGCATCCTCGCCCGCGGCGGCACGATTCTCGGGTCCTCCCGGGTCCAGCCCTCCCATCTGCGGGACGGTGTGGAGCGGGCCAAGGGCCATGTCGAGGAGCTCGGCCTCGACGCGATCATCCCCATCGGCGGTGAGGGCACGCTCAAGGCCGCCCGGCTGATGTCGGACAGCGGTCTGCCCGTCGTGGGTGTGCCGAAGACCATCGACAACGACATCGCGGTCACGGACGTCACCTTCGGCTTCGACACGGCCGTGGGGGTGGCGACCGAGGCCCTGGACCGGCTGAAGACCACCGCCGAGTCCCACCAGCGGGTCCTGGTGGTCGAGGTCATGGGGCGGCACACCGGCTGGATCGCGCTGCACTCCGGCATGGCGGCCGGCGCGCACGCCATCGTCGTTCCCGAACGGCCCTTCGACATAGAGGAACTGACCCGGCGGGTCGGCGCGCGGTTCGAGGCGGGTAAGCGCTTCGCGATCGTCGTCGCGGCGGAGGGGGCCAAGCCCCGGGCCGGGAGCATGGACTTCGACGAGGGTGGCAAGGACATCTACGGGCACGAGCGCTTCGCCGGGATCGCGCGGCAGCTGTCCGTGGAGCTGGAGGGGCGCCTCGGCAAGGAGGCCCGGCCGGTGATCCTCGGGCATGTGCAGCGGGGCGGGACGCCGACCGCGTACGACCGGGTGCTGGCGACGCGGTTCGGGTGGCATGCGGTGGAGGCCGTGCACCGGGGTGAGTTCGGGCAGATGACCGCGCTGCGGGGGACCGACATCGTGATGGTGTCGTTGGCCGAGGCCGTGAAGACGCTGAAGACCGTGCCTGAGGATCGGTACGACGAGGCGGAGTGCGTTCTCTGAGGCTGTGCTGATCTGCCGGGTGCGGGTCGTGTGTGGCTTGTCGCGCAGTTCCCCGCGCCCCTAGGGCACCGTACCGCCCCCGGTCGTAACCGCGACCGGGGGCAGTTCTAGTCTTGGGGCGGACAGATTGCTGCACACCCCCACGAAACAGGAGCCGGCGGAATGGATCACAGCGGGCACGGCATGACCATGGATCTGCCGCCGTTCACGCTGGGACGAGGGCTGGAGTGGTCGGCGGACCCGTTCTTTCTCGTCGCCTGCCTGGTCGGTCTGGGGCTGTACGGCTGGGGTGTCGTGCGGCTGGTGCGGCGCGGGGACAAGTGGCCCGTGGGGCGGACGGTCGCCTTCGTCATCGGTGTGCTGACCATCGCGCTCATGATGTGCACCCGGCTGAACGACTACGGCATGGTCATGTTCAGCGTCCACATGGTGCAGCACATGGTGATCAGCATGGTGTCGCCGATCCTCATCCTGCTCGGCGCCCCGATCACGCTGGCGCTGCGCGCGCTGCCGACGGCGGGTCGCGGGCGCAAGGGCCCCCGCGAGCTGCTGCTGATGTTCCTGCACAGCCGGTACATGCGGATCATCACGCACCCGGCGTTCACGATCCCGCTGTTCATCGCGAGCCTGTACGGGCTCTACTTCACGCCGCTCTTCGACACCCTGATGGGTTCCAAGCCGGGGCACATCGCGATGATGGTGCACTTCTTCGCCGTCGGCCTGGTGTTCTTCTGGCCGATCATGGGCGTGGACCCGGGGCCGCACCGCCCCGGCTACCTGATGCGGATGCTGGAGCTGTTCGCGGGCATGCCGTTCCACGCCTTCTTCGGGATCGCGCTGATGATGGCGTCCGAGCCGATGGTCGGGACGTTCGAGAACCCGCCCGCCTCGCTCGGAATCGAGGCACTCGCCGACCAGAACGCGGCGGGCGGCATCGCCTGGGCGTTCAGCGAGATCCCGTCCGTGCTGGTGCTGGTCGCGCTGCTGTTCCAGTGGTACGCCTCCGACCAGCGCCAGGCCAGGCGCACGGACCGGGCCGCCGACCGTGACGGGGACAAGGAGCTGGAGGCGTACAACGCCTATCTGGCCTCGTTGAACGCGCAGGGGCGCTGAAGCCCGCTCTCGCAAGGACCGTGCGCGCCGGGCGTCCACCAGGCACCATGGAGGCATCGGACCACGAGAAGGGTGTTGCGATGCCCGGTTCCACGAACGGTTCAAACTCGACCAAGACCATGGGAGTGCTCACCGTCGGCGGCCTCGTCGTGGTGACGGGCTACACGGTGGCGCTGGGGAGCAATGGCTGGCTGTGGTTCGGCTGGGTCGTCCTGGGCCTGATCACCTTGGGATTGGTGGTCACCACACGCAGTACCTGACGGCTCACTCCCGGGTTAGCCGGCCCGCCGAATGCACGCCCGGCTGGTACTTCGGGATCCGGACGGTGATCTTCATGCCCGCGCCCGTGGCGGTCTCGATGACGAGGCCGTAGTCGTCGCCGTAGACCTGGCGGAGCCGGTCGTCGACGTTGGAGAGCCCTATGCCGCCCGAGGGGCTCACCTCGCGGGCGAGGATGCGGCGCAGCAGGCCGGGGTCCATGCCGGCGCCGTCGTCCTCGATGACGACGAGTGCCTCGGCGCCCGCGTCCTGGGCAGTGATCTGGATGCGGCATTTGTCGGCCTTGCCCTCCAGCCCGTGTTTGACGGCGTTCTCGACGAGCGGCTGGAGGCAGAGGAAAGGCAGGGCGACGGGCAGCACCTCCGGGGCGATCTGGAGGGTGACGGAGAGGCGGTCGCCGAAGCGTGCCCGCACAAGCGCCAGATAGTGGTCGATGGCGTGGAGTTCGTCGGCGAGGGCGGTGAAGTCGCCGTGCCTGCGGAACGAGTAGCGGGTGAAGTCGGCGAATTCCAGGAGCAGTTCGCGGGCGCGCTCGGGGTCGGTGCGGACGAACGAGGCGATCACCGCGAGCGAGTTGAAGATGAAGTGCGGGGAGATCTGGGCCCGCAGCGCCTTGATCTCGGCCTCGATGAGGCGGGTGCGGGACTGGTCCAGGTCGGCCAGCTCCAGCTGGACGGACACCCAGCGGGCCACCTCACCGGCGGCCCGGACCAGAACCGCCGACTCACGGGGCGCGCAGGCGACGAGGGCGCCGTGCACACGGTCGTCGACGGTGAACGGGGCGACGACCGCCCAGCGCACCGAGCAGTCGAGGATGTCGCAGGTGAGCCGGAAGGCCTCGCCGCGGCCGGTGTCCAGGGCGGCCGCGAGGCGTTCCATGATCTCGGTGCGGTGGTGGGCTCCGTCGCCGTCCCAGACCAGGACCTGCTCGCGGTCCGTGAGGCAGAGGGCGTCCGTGCCGAGCAGGGAGCGCAGTTTGCGGGCGGACTTGCGGGCGGTCTCCTCGGTCAGGCCGGCCCGCAGCGGGGGTGCGGCGAGGGAGGCGGTGTGCAGGGTCTCGAAGGTGGCGTGCTCGACGGGAGTGCCGAGGCCGCCGAGGCTCTTCGCCCGTGCGGTGCGCCGGCCCAGCCAGACCCCGGCGGCCAGCACCGGGAGGACGGCGACGCACACACCGGCCAGGAATCCGCTCATGGCGTCTTCACCTCCGTGCGCAGTTCCTCGGGCAGATGGAAGCGAGCCAGGACGGCCGCCGTACCCGGGGGCACCCGGCCGGGTGTCGCCAGGGAGACCAGGATCATGGTGAGGAAGCTCAGCGGTACCGACCACAGGGCGGGCCAGGCGAGCAGCGCGTGCAGCGCGCCCTTGCCCGGGTAGCCGGCCATGGTCGCGGCGACGGCGAGCAGGGCGGAGCCGCCGCCGACCAGCATGCCTGCGGCAGCGCCGGGCGGGGTGAGCCGCCGCCACCAGATGCCGAGGACGAGCAGCGGGCAGAACGAGGAGGCGGACACCGCGAAGGCGAGCCCGACCGCGTCGGCGACCGGGAGCCCGCCGACGAGGACGCTCGCCGCGAGGGGCACGGCCATGGCGAGGACCGTCCCGAGCCGGAAATGGCGTACGCCCCGGGACGGCAGGACGTCCTGGGTGAGCACGCCCGCGACCGCCATGGTCAGCCCCGAGGCCGTGGACAGGAAGGCGGCGAAGGCACCGCCCGCCACCAGCGCGCCCAGCAAATCCCCGCCCACTCCCCCGATCATGCGGTCGGGCAGCAGCAGGACGGCGGCGTCCGGGTCTCCGGTGAGGGTGAGTTCGGGGGCGTAGAGGCGGCCGAGTGCGCCGTAGACGGGTGGCAGGAGGTAGAAGGCGCCGATCAGGCCGAGGACCGCGACGGTGGTGCGGCGGGCGGCGACGCCGTGCGGGCTGGTGTAGAAGCGGACCACGACGTGCGGCAGGCCCATGGTGCCGAGGAACGTGGCGAGGATCAGCCCGTACGTGGCGTACAGCGGGCGTTCCCCGCGGCCCTCGTCCTGCGAGGGCGACAGATCGCCGCCGCCGCTGCGCTCGGCCGCGGGGACGGTCGCCCCCGCGGCGAAGGTGAGCTCGGTGCCCCGTTCGATGTGGTGGGTGCCGGCGGGGAGTTCGAGGCGGGTATCGGTGTGCGTACGGCCGTCCACGGTGCCGGTCACCGTGACCGTCAGCGGTCTTTCGAGCGTGAGGGCGACGCTGTCGTCCACGCGGACGACGCGCTGTTCGCGGAAGGTGGCCGGTTCGTCGAAGGCGTGGCGCGGGGCTCCGTCGTGCTGCCAGGCGAGGACCAGGAAGAGGGCGGGGACGAGCAGGGCGGTGAGTTTCAGCCAGTACTGGAAGGCCTGCACGAAGGTGATGCTGCGCATGCCGCCGGCGGCGACGGTGGCGGTCACGACGACGGCGACGATCACTCCGCCGAGCCAGTCGGGGGCTCCGGTCAGCACGGTCAGGGTCAGTCCGGCGCCCTGGAGCTGGGGCAGCAGGTACAGCCAGCCGACGCCGACGACGAAGGCACCGGCCAGTCGCCGTACCGCCTGGGAGGCGAGGCGGGCCTCGGCGAAGTCGGGGAGGGTGTAGGCGCCGGAGCGGCGCAGCGGGGCGGCGACGAAGAGCAGCAGGACCAGGTAGCCGGCGGTGTAGCCGACCGGGTACCAGAGCATCTCGGGGCCCTGGACCAGGAGGAGTCCCGCTATGCCGAGGAAGGAGGCGGCGGAGAGGTACTCGCCGCTGATGGCGGCGGCGTTGAGGCGGGGGCCGACGGTGCGGGAGGCGACGTAGAAGTCGGAGGTCGTGCGGGAGATGCGCAGACCGAAGGCGCCGACCAGGACCGTCGCGACGACGACCAGGGCGACGGCGGGTATGGCGTAGCTGGAGTTCATGTGTGCGGCTTCAGCGGTCTTCGACGAGGCGTACGAAGTCGCGTTCGTTGCGCTCGGCGCGGCGGACGTACCAGCGGGCGAGCAGGACGAGCGGGGCGTAGAGGCCGAAGCCGAGGACGGCCCATTCGAGGCGGCCGGTGCCGGGCGTCGCGGCGAACAGCAGCGGCAGCGGTCCGACCAGCAGGCCGAGGATCGCGAGCACGGCGAGGGCGGCGCGCAGTTGGGTGCGCATCAGGGAGCGGACGTAGGTGTGGCCGAGGGTGGTCTGCTCGTCGATCTCGGTGCGCGGGCGGTAGTAGCCGGAGGCCTGGGGGTACCTCCCGCGCGAGCGAAGCCGAGCGTGGGGGACGGTGCGGCGGGGCGGGGCGGTGACGACGACGCGGCGTTCGGTGTGGTCCTGGGGCACTGTCACGGCCTCCTCATGAGCAGGTCGCGCAGTTCGCGCGTATGGCGCCGGCTGACCTGGAGTTCCTCGGAGCCGACGAGGACGCTTACGGTGCCCGCGTCGAGGCGGAGTTCGCCGATATGGCGCAGGGCGACGAGGTGGCGGCGGTGGATGCGGACGAAGCCGCGGGAGCGCCAGCGCTCCTCGAGGGTGGACAGCGGGATGCGGACCAGATGGCTGCCCTTGCCGGTGTGCAGCCGGGCGTAGTCGCCCTGGGCCTCGACGTGGGTGATGTCGTCGACGGCGACGAAGCGGGTCACGCCGCCGAGCTCGACGGGCAGGTGGTCGGGGTCGGGTTCGTGCACGGGTATGCGCGGGGCGGCGCCGCGCAGCTCGGCGGCGCGGCGGACGGCCTCGGCGAGGCGTTCCTTGCGGACGGGCTTGAGGACGTAGTCGACGGCCTTGAGGTCGAAGGCCTGGACGGCGAAGTCCTCGTGGGCGGTGACGAACACGACGAGCGGGGGCCTGGCGAACCCGGTGAGCAGCCGGGCCATGTCGAGGCCGTCGAGGCCGGGCATCTGGATGTCGAGGAAGACGACGTCGATCGCCTCGGGGCCGCCAGGACCGGACTCCAGGGCGCGATTGATGCGGCGCAGCGCCTCGGTCGCGTCGCCGGCGCCCTCCGCGCTGCCGATGCGGGGGTCCGCCTGCAGCAGGTAGAGCAGTTCCTCCAGCGAGGGGCGTTCGTCGTCGACAGCCAGGGCACGCAGCATGAACCCGGAGTGTAGGGGGCGATCCGTGCGTCTGGACATGTGCTGGGGGTGCACGTTCCCGCTGGATACAGTGCCCGCATGAACAGCAGGTCCACGCCGTTCGACGAACTCGACCGGAAGATCATCACCGCGCTGATGGCGAACGCCAGGACGTCCTTCGCCGAGATCGGCACGGCGATCGGGCTGTCGGCCACGGCGGTCAAACGCCGGGTCGACCGGCTGCGCGAAACGGGTGTGATCACCGGTTTCACGGCCACGGTGAAGCCGTCGGCGCTGGGCTGGCGCACGGAGGCCTACGTCGAGGTGTACTGCGAGGGCGCGGCCCCGCCGCGGCGGCTCGCGGAGGTCGTGCGCGACTACCCGGAGATCACGGCGGCGATGACCGTGACCGGCGGCGCGGACGCGCTGCTGCATGTGCGGGCGCGGGACGTGGAGCACTTCGAGGAGGTGCTGGAGCGGATCCGCCAGGAGCCGTTCATCCGCAAGACGATCAGCGTGATGGTGCTGTCGCATCTGCTCCCGGAGAGTCCGGAGGCGGGGGCCAGCCATCCCGCGCCGGAATAGCGCCGGAGGCCGCGCATCAGGCGTGCGTCGGCCGGTCTCAAGACGCAGCGTTCCTGCGTGAAGACGCAACTGATGTTTCTTGTGGACCGCCTCCATCACTTCCTACCTTGGTGTCAACCCTCAGTCACACACCGTTAGGAAGCGGAGGGACCCCTCTGTGCCCGACTCCCGTGTGCCGCGCCGGCGGCGCTACCTCGTCTGCGAACCCAGACACTTCGCCGTGCAGTACGCGATCAACCCCTGGATGCATCCCGACGAACCCGTCGATGTCATCCGCGCCCTGGACCAATGGCAGGCACTGGTGGACGCATACCGCGTCCACGGCCATACCGTGGACAGTGTGAAACCCGTTCCCGGCCTGCCCGACATGGTCTTCGCCGCGAACGCGGCGGTCGTCGTCGACGGCCGCGTCTTCGGCTCCCTCTTCCACGCGCCCGAGCGCCGTCCCGAGTCCGTGCCGTACGAGGCGTGGTTCAAGTCGGAGGGCTACGACGTCTACCACCCCGAGTCGGTGTGCGAGGGCGAGGGCGACCTGGTGCCCGCCGGGCGCTGGATCCTGGCCGGGACGGGTTTCCGTACCACCCGGGAGGCCCACAGCGAGGTGCAGGAGTACCTGGGGATGCCGGTGATCAGCCTGACGCTGGTGGACCCGTACTTCTACCACCTGGACACGGCGCTGTTCGTCCTCGACGAGGGGCACGACGGGAACATCGTCTACTACCCCGAGGCGTTCTCTCCGGGCAGCCGCGAGGTGCTGGCCCGGCTGTACCCGGACGCGGTGATCGCCACCCGCGAGGACGCGATGGCGTTCGGGCTCAACTCCGTCTCCGACGGGCGCCATGTGTTCATCTCACCGGGGGCGACGGCCCTGGCCGGGCAGCTCGCCGACCGTGGCTACGTCCCCGTCCCCGTCGACCTGTCCGAGTTCCACAAGGCCGGTGGCGGCATCAAGTGCTGCACCCAGGAGATCCGGGAGATCCGTCCATGACCGCACCTGTCCGTACCCAGGGCTCGCCGGAGACCCGTGGCTCGCAGGAGACCCGTGGCTCGCAGGAGCTCATCCGCGCGGAGGAGCCGGTCCTCGCGCACAACTACCACCCGCTGCCGGTGGTCGTCGCCCGCGCCGAGGGCACCTGGGTGGAGGACGTGGAGGGGCGGCGCTACCTCGACCTGCTGGCCGGCTACTCGGCGCTCAACTTCGGCCACCGGCATCCGGCGCTGATCGAGGCGGCACATCGCCAGCTCGACCGGCTGACCCTCACCTCGCGCGCCTTCCACCACGACCGGCTCGCCGAGTTCGCCGAGCGGCTGGCCGCGTTGACGGGTCTGGACATGGTGCTGCCCATGAACACCGGTGCGGAGGCGGTGGAGAGCGCGGTGAAGGTGGCCCGCAAGTGGGCCTACGACGTCAAGGGCGTCCCGGACGGCCGGGCGACGATCGTGGTCGCCGCGGACAACTTCCACGGCCGTACGACGACGATCGTCAGCTTCTCCACGGACGAGACGGCGCGGCAGGGTTTCGGTCCCTTCACGCCGGGCTTCCGGATCGTGCCGTACAACGACCTGACCGCGCTGGAGGCGGCGGTCGACGAGACGACGGCGGCGGTGCTGATCGAGCCGATCCAGGGCGAGGCGGGGGTGATCATCCCGGACGACGGTTACCTGACCGGCGTGCGTGAGCTGACCCGGCGGAAGGGGTGTCTGTTCATCGCCGACGAGATCCAGTCCGGGCTCGGCCGTACCGGCGGCACGCTGGCGGTGGAGCACGAGTCGGTGGTGCCGGACGTGGTGCTGCTGGGGAAGGCGCTGGGCGGTGGCATCGTGCCGGTGTCGGCGGTGGTGGCGCGCCGGGAGGTCCTCGGCGTGCTGCGGCCGGGCGAGCACGGCTCGACCTTCGGCGGCAACCCGCTGGCGGCCGCGGTCGGCACGGCGGTGGTCGAACTGCTGGAGACGGGCGAGTTCCAGCAGCGCGCGGCCGAGCTGGGCGCCACCCTGCGGGAGGGCCTGACCGAGCTGGTCGGCAAGGGCGTCGTCGGCTTCCGCTCGCGCGGCCTGTGGGCGGGCGTCGACATCGACCCGGCCCTCGGCACCGGACGTGAGGTCAGCGAACGCCTCATGCGGGAGGGAGTCCTGGTCAAGGACACCCACGGCTCCACGATCCGCCTGGCGCCTCCGCTCACGATCACGGGCGAGGAGCTCGCGGGGGCGCTCGCGACGCTGGAGAGGGTGCTGGGGTAAGGCAGCGCCGCGGCCGCCCCGGCCGGACCCGCCCAAGCCGCCCCCGCACGCGGGAAAGGGTGAAGATGGGGGCAAGAGGTGGTAGACCACTCTCAGCGACAGAGAGGTCGGCCGGTGGGCGCACACGAGGAGTACGGCGTTGCCCGGCGGCGGTTCGACGTGGCCGACGCCGTGCCCCTGCTGCTCGATCCGCAGGGCGTGGTGACGGGCTGGACCGATGACGCCAGGCGGCTGCTGGCATATCCGGCTTCCGAGGCGGTCGGCAGGAAGCTGTCCGATCTGCTGGCGGCCGAGGACGCGGAGCGTGTGCCGGACCTGGTCGAGCGCTGCCGCAGGGACGGCGGCTGGACGGGGCTGCTGACGGCCCGCACCAAGAACGGGCAGCCGGTGCGGGTCGTGGCCCGGATCGCCTCGGCCGAGGAGGCGCACGGCGGCTCGCGCTGGCTCGTGCTCCTGTCGAAGGTGGCCGACGCCCCCGGCTGGTACATGAGCCGTACGGTGCTTGAGCAGATGGTGGCCGACGCCCCCATCGGCATCGCCATCGTGGACACCGACCTGCGTTTCGTGTGGTCCAACGCCGCCCTGGAGCAGTTCGGCGGCGGGCCGGCACCACGACGGCTCGGCCTGCGCTTCGCGGACGTCCAGCCGGGCATGGACGCCCAGGCGGTCGAGGCGCAGATGCGGCACGTTTTGGAGACCGGCGAGGCGGTCGTCGGGTACGAGCACGTGGGCCATGTGCGGTCGGCGCCGCTGCGCGAGACGGCCCACATGCTGTCGTTCACCCGGCTCGAGGATGACCGGGGCCATCCGATCGGCGTGTACTACACGGTCGTCGACATGACCGAGCGGCACCGCGCGCGGCAGCGGCTGGCGCTCCTCGACCGGGCAGGCGAGAGCATCGGCCGCAGCCTGGACCTCATGCGCACCGCGCAGGAGCTGGCCGACGTGGCCGTGCCGGGAGTGGCCGACTTCGTCACCGTGGATCTGCTGGAGGCGGTGCTGCGGGGCGCCGAGCCGACTCCCGGGCCGCTCGCGGACACGGAGCCGGTAGAACTGCGCCGCGCCGGCCAGCGGTCCGCGGAGGACGACCTCCCGCAGGGCGCCCTCGAGGTCGGCGACGTCGCGACCTACCTGGCCGGGTCGCCTCCGGTCCGCAGCCTGACCACGGGACGCTCCTGGCGTGCGGACCGGCTCGATCCGGTGACCCGGGAGTGGGCCACGGACCTCCCGGAAGGCCGGCGGACCGTCACTTTTCTGGAGCTGGACCTGTACAGCGTGATGACCGTGCCGATCCGGTCGCGGGGCACCACCCTGGGCGTCACCACCTTCTTCCGGCGCCACCGCCGGGAGCCCTTCGACGAGGAGGATCTGCACCTGGCCGAGGACCTCGTCGCCCGTGCGGCCGTCTGCCTGGACAACGCCCGGCGCTACACCCGCGAGCGTGAGGCCGCCCTCGTCCTGCAACGCAGTCTGCTCCCCCACCGGCTGCCCGAGCAGGACGCCGTCGAGGTGGCCGCGTGCTACCGGCCGGCCGACGAGCTGACCGGCCTGGGCGGCGACTGGTACGACCTCATCCCGCTGTCCGGCGGCCGCGTCGCGCTCGTCGTGGGCGAGGTGCCCGGGCACGGCATCGACGCCGCGGCGGCCATGGGGCAGCTGCGGACCGCCGTACGGACCCTGGCCGCTCTGGACCTGCCACCCGAGGAGGTGCTGGGGCACCTCGACGACCTGGTGGCGCGGTCGGCGCGGGAGGAGGGCGTCGAACCGGGCGCGGCGGGCGCTGACGGCGCGCGGCCGTCGTCCGTGGGCTCCGGGTGCCTGTACGTCGTCTACGACCCGGTCGACGGCGGCTGCACGATGGCGGCCGCGGGCCACCCCGCCCCGGCCGTGGTCGCGCCCGACCGCTCGGTCACGTTCGTCGATCTGCCGCAGGGGCCGCCGCTCGGCGTGGGCGGTCCGCCCTTCGAGGCGGTCGAGCTGTCCCTCGCGGAGGACAGCACGCTCGCCCTGCACACCGACGGGCTGCTGGCCCGGGGCGAGACCTGGGCCGTCGACACCGGCCGGGAACGGCTGCGCAGGGCTCTGGAACAGGCGGGCCCGCTCGAGTCGTACTGCCTGACCGTGGTCGACGCGCTGGTCCCGGCGCGCCCGTACGACGACGTGGCCCTGCTGATGGCCCGGACGAAGCGTCTCGGCACCGAGCAGGTCGCGGCCTGGGAGCTGCCCTCCGACCCGGCCGTCGTCGCCGACGCCCGCCGCACGGCCACCCGGCAGCTGGCGCACTGGGGCCTGGACGAGCTGGTCTTCACCACGGAGCTGGTGGTGAGCGAGCTGGTCACCAACGCCATCCGGTACGCCACCGGGTCGATCCGGCTCCGGCTGATCCGGGAGCGCGCCCTGGTCTGCGAGGTCTTCGACGGCGGGGCCACAGCGCCCCATCTGCGCCATCCCCGTACGACGGACGAGGGCGGGCGCGGACTGCTGCTGGTCTCCCAGCTCACCCAGCGGTGGGGCACCCGGTTCGTCGCCGACGGGAAGATCATCTGGGCTGAGCAGTCGCTGACGGACCTCACGGAGTGAAACCCCGGGCCAGGTTCGGCCATACCGTGTGAAAATGGTGTGATCCCGGCAGTGGTGAGGCGACCATGACGGATTCGGCGATCGAGTACACGGCGGTGTTCCAGGCCCTGCCCGGCATGGTGGCGCTGCTGACCACCGAGTTCGTGTACGCGGACGTCAACGAGGAGTTCGTGCGCGTGTCCGGCCGCTCCCGCGAGCAGCTGATCGGCCACTACCTGTTCGACGTCTTCCCCGACAACCCCAACGACCCGGCCGCGACGGGCATGCGCAACCTGGAGGCCTCGCTGTACCGGGTCCTGGCGACCGGCGAGCGCGACACCATGGCCTTGCAGCGCTACGACGTCGAGGATCCCGAGCGGCCCGGGGAGTGGGAGGAGCGCTACTGGAGTCCGGTGAACGCGCCGCTGCTCGGCCCCGACGGCAAGGTGGCGCTGATCCTGCACCGCGTCGAGGAGGTCACGGAGCTGATCCGGGCCCGGGGCCGCTCCGGGGGAAACCGGGGCAGCCGGGCCCGGGTCCTGGAAGCCGAGCTCTACACCCGCGCCCGTGAGCTGCAGGAGCTCAACGACCGGCTGCGCCAGGCGCACTCCCGGGAGCGGGAGGTGGCGCTGGCCCTGCAGGAGGCAATGCTGCCCGCGCCCCGGCAGGTCGGCCACCACCGGGCCGCCGTCCGGTACCGCCCCGCCGTGGGTGCGCTCAACGTGTGCGGGGACTGGTACGACCTGGTCGATCTGGTGGGCGGCGACCGTGTCGGCGTGGCCGTGGGCGATGTGGTCGGGCACGGGCTGGAGGCCGCCGGTGTCATGGGCCAGCTGCGCAGCGCGCTCAGCGCGGCCTCCCGGGTCGCTGAAGGGCCCGCCCAGGCGCTGGACGTACTGGGGCGCTATGCCCACGTGATCGACGGGGCCGAGTCGGCGACCGCCGTGACGACCTTCATCGACTGCGTCCGGCACGTCGTCACCTACAGCAGCGCCGGTCACCCCCCGCCCGTGCTGGTCCACCCCGACGGCCGCACGGAGTTCCTCGACCAGGCCACGGACACGCCGCTCGACGCCCGCCCGGACCCGATCCCCAGACCCCAGGCCGAGACCACGTTCGTGCCGGGCGCCACGCTCGTGCTCTACACCGACGGACTGATCGAAAGGCGCCGGGAGGACATCGACACGGGTCTGGACCGGCTCGCCGACGCCCTGCGTGTCCACCGGGACCAGGATCCCGAGACCCTCGCCGACACCGTCCTGCTGGAACTGCTGCCACCCGGCGGCGCCACCGACGACACCGCCCTGATCGTCGTGCGGCTGTGATGAGGGGCCGGTTGTCCTACAGCCGGTTCCGTCCGTGATCGAGGATCCGGACGCGGTCCACGTTCTGCCGGTCCTCGGTGTCCTCGCTGGGCTCGCCGGCGAACCACGCGTCGAGGATCTCCGTCAGCAGCGGCTCGGACGTCAGCCGCAGGCTGAGCGCGAGGACGTTGGCGTCGTTCCAGCGGCGGGCCCCGTCGGCCGTGTAGGCGTCCGTGCACAGCGCGGCCCGGACGCCGGGCACCTTGTTCGCGGCGATCGAGGCGCCCGTGCCGGTCCAGCAGCACACCACGGCCTGGTCGGCCGTCCCGTCCGCGACCTCGCGGGCCGCGGCCTCGGAGCACACCGCCCACTGCGGGTCGCCCCCGGGGCGCAGCGCACCGTGCGGGCGCACCTCGTACCCTCGCCCCTGCAGCGCGGCCACGAGGGCGCGGGCGACGGGCTCGTCCATGTCCGAGGAAACAGAGATCCGCATACCGCGCAGACTACTCGGCAGGGCCGCAAGAACCAGCGGTTGGCCAGGCACCCTTCGTATCCCGGCCATGCCACCGGTTCGGCTTGCCGATCACCCGTACGGACCAGCACGCTGGTCCCGCGGCCCTCCCCAGCCGCATGAGCACCACCGGACATCCCGCCCGCCTGACTGACCGTCAGTCAATAGGTGAAGGATCGGCGAGGTCCCGCCGCACGAGGTGTCCGGTGGCTGTGCCTGCACCTACACTGGCACCCCACGACACGCCGGTTGACCTGCTGGAACGCGGCGGTTGAGTCCACCGCCAGAGTCGAGGAGCGCCCGCTTTGTTCTACTACCTGCTGAAATACGTACTGCTGGGCCCGCTGCTGCGACTGGTCTTCCGGCCTCGGATCGAGGGTCTGGAGCACGTTCCGTCGGAGGGCGCCGCCATCGTCGCCGGCAATCACCTGTCGTTCTCGGACCACTTCCTGATGCCCGCGATCCTCAAGCGGCGCATCACCTTCCTCGCGAAGGCCGAGTACTTCACGGGCCCGGGCCTCAAGGGACGGCTGACGGCCTTCTTCTTCCGCAGCGCGGGGCAGATCCCGGTCGACCGCTCGGGCAAGGACGCGGGCCAGGCAGCGATCCGCGAGGGCCTCGGCGTGCTGAGCAAGGACGAGTTGCTCGGCATCTACCCCGAGGGCACGCGCTCGCACGACGGCCGGCTCTACAAGGGCAAGGTCGGAGTCGCCGTGATGGCCCTCAAGGCCGGCGTCCCGGTCATCCCCTGCGCCATGATCGGCACCTTCGAGGCCCAGCCGCCCGGCAAGGTCATCCCCAACATCCACCCCGTCGTGATCCGCTTCGGCAAGCCTCTCGACTTCTCCCGCTACGCCGGCCTGGAGAACGAGAAGGCCATCCTGCGTGCTGTCACGGACGAGCTCATGTACGCGATCCTCTCCCTGTCCGAGCAGGAGTACGTCGACCAGTACGCGGCCGTCGTGAAGGCCGAGGAGGCCGCCGCCGCGAAGGAGCGGAAGTTCCCGCGCATGCCGCTCAGGTGAGGCCTCTGCTCTCGGCAGAACCACAGGTGACCCGGCCTCCAGCAGCCGTACGGTCGCCGCATGACACGTGCTGTGGTGATCGGAGCGACGGGACAGATCGGACGGGTGGCCGTGGGGGCGCTGGCCCGGGACGGCTGGGAGGTGACGGCCGTCTCGCGGGGCGGCGGCCGGCACCCTCGGTGGCCGGACGGCGTACAGGCCGTGCGGGCCGACCGGGAGGACGCCGCGGCCCTGTCCGCGGCGGTCGGCGACGGCTGCGACGTCCTGGTGGACATGGTGGCGTTCGACGCCGGGCACGCACGGCAGCTGACGGGGCTGGCCGGGCGCGTCGGCTCGGCGGTGGTGATCTCCAGCGTGTCGGTGTACGAGGACGACCGGGGCCG
This sequence comes from Streptomyces violaceus, assembly GCF_036014075.1. Lineage (NCBI taxonomy): Bacteria > Bacillati > Actinomycetota > Actinomycetes > Kitasatosporales > Streptomycetaceae > Streptomyces > Streptomyces violaceus. The sequence continues at coordinate 7,756,890 of NZ_CP107911.1, read as the reverse complement.
CGGCTTCGACACACAGCACCAGCCCGGGGGCTTTCCCGAGTACCCGCTGCCGCTGACGGAGGCCCAGCGCACGGTGCGGCCGGGCGACGCCTCGTACAGCACCCGGAAGGCGGCGCTGGAGCGCGAACTCCTCGCGGCGGGCGACCGGTTGCCGACCACGCTGCTGCGCGCGGGCGCCATCCACGGGGCGTACTGCCAAACCCCGCGTGAGCTGTACGTGGTGAAGCGCAACCTCGACGGCCGACGGCGGCGCGTCCTCGCCTACGGCGGCGAGAGCCGGTTCCATCCGGTGAGCGTCCACACGATCGCCGAGCTGATCCGGCTGGCCGCCGCCCGGCCGGGCGCCCGCGTCCTGAACGCCGTGGACCCGGACGCGCCGACGGTGGCCCGGATCGCGGCGGAGATCGACGCGGTGATGGGTGTGCGGACCGAGGACGTGCTCGTGGACGGTCCGCCGCCCGCATCCGGCGTGGGCGAGACGCCCTGGTCGGTGCCGATGCCCGTGGTGTGCGACATGTCGGCGGCGGAACGCGAGCTGGGCTACCGGCCGGTGGTGCGGTACGCGGACACCCTGCCGGAGACGATCGCCTCGATCGAGGAACAACTCGCCGGGCGGGACTGGCGGGAGGCGTACCCGAAGATGGTCCAGGCGTACGGCGACCTCTTCGACTACGCGGCGGAGGACGCCTGGCTGGCGGAAAGGAACGGCTGAGGGGGCGGCCGACGACCGCCCCCTCGGCCGTGACTACGGCTTGGGCTTGGCGTGCGGTGCGCAGGTCACATCGCTGCGGTCCAGCTCGCCGGTGAGCAGGTAGCTGTCCACCCGCTCGTTGACGCACGGGTTGACCAGCCCCGTGACGCCGTGGGAACCGGCGTCCTTCTCGGTGATCAGACGGGAGCCCTTGAACCGCTTGTGCAGTTCGAGGGCACCCCCGTACGGCGTCGCCGCGTCATGCTCCGACTGGACGATGAGCACGCCGGGCAGACCCTTGCCGCTCTTGACGTCCAGCGGCGTCCGCTGCTTGGCCTGCCACGTGGCGCAGGGCAGGTTCATCCAGGCGTTGGCCCAGGTCATGAACGGGTGGTCCTTGTGAAGCCGGGTGTTGTCCCGGTCCCATGTGCGCCAGCTGGTGGGCCACTTGGCGTCCGCGCACTCCACGGCCGTGTAGACGGCGTTGCCGTTCTCGGCGGAGGCGTTGCCCGCGGTGTCGGACAGATCGGGGGCGGCGGCGTCGACGAGCGCCTGGGTGTCTCCGGCGACGTACTTGCTGAAGACCGAGGCGACCGGGGCCCACGAGGAGTCGTAATAGGGGGCGCTCTGGAAGAAGGAGATCAGCTCGGCCGGGCCGACGACCCCGCCGAGGGGGTTCTTCTTCGCCGTGGCGCGCAGCTGGAGCCACTTCTCCTGGACGGCGGCACGGGTGGTGCCGAGGTGGTAGGTCGCGTCGTTCGCGGCGACCCAGTCCTGCCAGTCCTTCCAGCGGCCCTCGAAGGCGACGTCCTGGTCCAGGTTGGCCTGGTACCAGATCTTGTCCCGGGACGGGTTGACGACGCTGTCGACGACCATGCGGCGCACGTGGCCCGGGAAGAGGGTGCCGTAGACGGCGCCGAGGTAGGTGCCGTAGGAGACGCCCAGGAAGTTGAGCTTCTTCTCGCCGAGGGCGGCGCGGATGACATCGAGGTCGCGCGCGGTGTTCGGCGTGGTCATGTGCGGCAGCATCGCGCCACTGCGGTCGTGGCAGCCCTCGGCGTACTCGCGGGCCAGCTTGCGCTGGGCGAGCTTGTCGGCCTCGGAGTCGGGCACCGGGTCCATCTTGGGCGCCTTGACGAACTCCTGCGGGTCGACGCAGGAGATGGGCGCCGACCTGCCGACGCCGCGCGGGTCGAAGCCCACGAAGTCGTAGGCCTTGGCGGCGTCGGCCCACACGGGGTTCTTGCTGGTGACCCGGGCGGGGAAGCGCAGTCCGGAGCCGCCGGGGCCGCCGGGGTTGTAGAGGAGCGCACCCTGCCGCTCGGCCTTCGTGCCCGTGTTGCCGATGCGGTCGACGGCGAGCTTGATCTGCTTGCCGTGCGGCTTGGCGTAGTCGAGCGGCACGGTGACGTACCCGCACTGGATCGGCTTGGCCAGGTTCCAGTCGGCGGGGCAGTCCTGCCAGTCGATACCGGCCTTCGCGGCCCGGGCGGCGGCGACCGCGGCGCCCCGGGCCTCGCGGTCCTGGCCGTGGCGGGTGCCCGCGCTGGCGTTCGCCGAGGGCGCCGCGACGGCGCCGGCTATCAGCGTGGCCGTGACGAACGCTCCGGCCGAACCGAGCGCCGCCACCCGCCTCTTCGGTCTCGTACCCCTCAAGGGGGACCTCCCCGTACATCGTTGCGATCAGTACGGGGATCCTCGCGGCTGTGAGGTTGCTGAGAACAGGGCCCGTCGCGCTTCTTTGCCAATCCGATAAACGGAGAAGGGATTCTGCCCTACGGACGCCCGTGCGCGCGTCTACGCGAGGCGTGCGCGCGTCTACGCGAGGGACCTCAGCGCCTCGTCGAGCAGCCGGCGTAGCCGCAGCGCGTCCGGCGCCACGGCGGTCACCAGCGCGGCGGGCCCGGCGAGCGGCACGACCGTGGCCCCCTCCCCCAGCGCCCGGGCCGTCACCGGCTCGGCGGCGAACTCCGGCCGTACGACGACCAGTTGCCCGACCACCCGGTGCCCAGCGAGCACGGCGGGCCCGTCCCAGCCGCCCGGTGCGCCGGGCCCGCAGGCCAGTTCCTGGTCGAGCACGACCCGCTCGGCGATCCGCACGGTCAGACGGCTCGTCAGCCGTCCGGGTTCCTCACCGACGCGCCCGAGCACTTGCTCCTCGCGCAGCACGAGCCGGGCCGCGGCGGCGAGGTCGACGCGGGTCGTGACGTACAGGTCGCTGCCCTGGGCGGAGATCAACTGCTCCGGCATCCAGTGCAGTTCGGCACCGTCGGCGACGCCGATCCGCACGTCGTAGCGTGCCTCGCTCTTCGCCTGCCCCGGCAGTGCGATGGTGGCGGCAGCCGATCCGACGGACAGCCGGGCCCCCTCCTCCACCCGGGCTTCCACGGTGAAGTGGTCGCCGCCGTGCGGCCCGCTCATCGCCCCGACGAGCATGACTCGTGCCTCGGGGCCACTGGCCCTGGTCCGCCGCAGCGCCAGGGGTCCGTCGCTCTCCAGCACGGGCAGGGAGGTCCCGCCCCGGCCGTCGTCCCGGGCGACGATCCGCGCCACGGACCGCACCCCGGCACCGTGCACGCTCACGCCGTCCACGCGGCGAGCTGCGCCCGCACCCACGCGGCGACCTCCGTCACCCCGGACTCGCTCCGCAACGACTGGAAGACGACCGGCAGTTCGGCCCGCTGCGCCTTGGCGTCGGCCGCCATGCGCGCGAGGTCGGAGCCGACGTACGGTGCGAGGTCGGTCTTGTTGACGACGAGCAGGTCGGCGGTGGTCACGCCCGGCCCGCCCTTGCGCGGGATGTCATCGCCCCCGGCCACGTCGATCACGAAGACCTGTGCGTCGACGAGCCCCTTGGAGAAGGTCGCGGTGAGGTTGTCCCCACCGGACTCCACCAGGACCAGATCCAGTGGTCCCACGGCGTCCTCCAGGTCCTCCACCGCTTCCAGGTTGGCGGAGATGTCGTCCCGGATCGCGGTGTGCGGGCAGGCGCCCGTCTCCACGGCGGTGATCCGCTCGGGCGGCAGCACGGCTTCCCGGAGCAGGAACTCGGCGTCCTCCCGGGTGTAGATGTCGTTGGTGACGACCGCGAGCGACAACTCGTCCCGCAACGCCCGGCAGAGCGCGGCGACGGTGGCGGTCTTCCCGGACCCGACGGGTCCGCCGAGGCCGATGCGGAGCGCTCTGCGGGTGCCGTCGGGTCGACGGGCGTCGGCACTTACGGCGGTGGAACTGTCGTGGTTGTGGTCGAGGTGCATGTGCGGCTCCTGGGGGCGGGCCCTGGTTCGGGGCAACCGGGTTCGGGTGGCGGGCGCGGGTGTCGGGGTGCGGGTGGGTGGGGGCTGGTCGCGCAGTTCCCCGCGCCCCTGGGCGGAGATGGTCTGCGGGGCGTTCAGAGTGCAGCTATGACGCGAACAGCCGTACCTGCCACCCCGCGTGCACCTCCGCCCCGATCTCCAGCAGCGGTGCCGACCCGGCCGGCAACGCGTCGACCCCCTCGTCGACGACCCTCCGCGCCGCCTCCACCGCCCGGTCCACGACCTGGTCCACCTCCGGCGCCAGCCGGGCCAGCACCCCCGTCGCGTCGAAGGGATCCAGACTCAGCAAGCGCACCGTCGCCGTGGCCGGCCCGCTCACGCTCTCGTAGGCCGCGCAGTGCGCCGCGTCGACCGGCCCCAGCCCGGCCGCCCGTGCCGTCAGTCCGAGCACCACCGGCTGATGGGCCCCCTTGGGGAACTCCCTTGCCAGCGTGTCCAGTTCGGCGGACGGCCAGGTCGACCGGGCGGCCCGCATCAGCTGGCGCCCCAGCTTGCGCGCGGCGACCCGCAGCGCGGGCGACGGCGTACGGGCGTCCGCGGCACGGTCCAGCGCGACGGGGTCGATCCCGAGCGCCGCGGCGGCCGAGAGTGCTGCGGCCACCGATCCGGCCGTGTGCAGGCGCCCCCGGCAGAAGTCCGCGAGGCTCGCCGCCCCCTTGATCCGCCCGGCCTTGACCGCGGCCTCGGCCCCGCCGGAGTGTGCGTGGCCGCCGGCGGGAAAGCGGCCGTCGGCCAGGACGAGAAGCGCTGCTCGTGACATCAGGGCATCCTCAGAACAGGAAGTAGCGCTGAGCCATGGGCAGTTCGGCCGCGGGCGCCGCCTCGACCAGTTCCCCGTCGATGTGCACCGCGAAGCTGTCGGGATCGACCCGCACATCCGGGCGCGCGTCGTTCTCCCGCATGTCGGCCTTGGTGACCCCGCGCGTCGACTCGATCGCCACGAACCGCTTCCCGAGCCCCAGCCGCTCCGGCAGCCCGTCCTCGACGGCCAAGGGGGCGACGAAGTTCAGGGAGTTGGCGGCCGGTGCCCGCCCGATCGCCCCGTACATCGGGCGCGGCAGGATCGGCTGGGGCGTGGGGATCGAGGCGTTCGCGTCGCCCATCTGCGCGTACGCGATCTGCCCGCCCTTGATGACGAGCTGCGGCTTGACGCCGAAGAACGCCGGATCCCACAGCACAAGGTCGGCCAGCTTGCCGCTCTCGACCGACCCGATCTCCCGGGCCAGGCCCTGGGCGAGCGCCGGGTTGATCGTGTACTTGGCGACATAGCGACGCACCCGGCGGTTGTCGGCGCGTCCGTCCCCGGGCAGCGCTCCCCGCCGCCGCTTCATCACGTGCGCGGTCTGCCAGGTCCGCATGACGACCTCGCCCACGCGCCCCATGGCCTGGGAGTCGGAGGAGATGATCGAGATGGCGCCCAGGTCGTGCAGCACGTCCTCCGCCCCGATCGTGGACGGCCGGATCCTCGACTCGGCGAAGGCCAGGTCCTCCGGCACCGCCGGGTTGAGGTGGTGGCAGACCATCAGCATGTCGAGGTGTTCCTCGGCGGTGTTGACGGTGAACGGCCGGGTCGGATTGGTGGAGCTCGGCAGCACGTACGACTCGGAGACCACGGTCATGATGTCCGGCGCGTGCCCGCCCCCCGCGCCCTCGGTGTGGTACGCGTGGATGCCCCGTCCGGCGATCGCGGCGAGCGTGTCGCCGACGAACCCGGCCTCGTTGAGCGTGTCCGTGTGGATGGCGACCTGGATGCCGGTCTGCTCGGCGACGGTCAGCGAGGCGTCGATGACGGCAGGGGTCGATCCCCAGTCCTCGTGCAGCTTCAGGCCGAGCGCGCCGCCGCGGATCTGCGACAGCATCGCCTCGTGCGAGACGGTGTTGCCCTTGCCGAGCAGGCCGATGTTGAGCGGGAAGGCCTCCATCGCCTCCAGCATCCGGGCGAGATGCCAGGGGCCGGGGGTCACGGTGGTGGCCTTGGAGCCCTCGGCCGGGCCCGTGCCGCCGCCGACGAGGGTCGTGATGCCCGACGAGAGCGCCTCGTCGGCGATCTGCGGGCAGATGAAGTGGACGTGGGCGTCGATCGCGCCCGCCGTGAGGATCCGCCCGTTGCCGGCGATGATCTCGGTCTCCGGGCCGATGACCAGGTCCGGGTGGACGCCGTCCATGGTGTCGGGGTTGCCGGCCTTGCCGATCCCGGTGATGCGCCCGTCGCGGATGCCGAGGTCGGCCTTGACGATCCCCCAGTGGTCGATGATCACTACGCCGGTGATCACGGTGTCCGGGGTGCCGTCCGCTCGCGTGGCACGCGCCTGGCCCATGGACTCGCGGATGACCTTGCCGCCGCCGAACACGGCCTCGTCACCGGCGAGCCCGGGGCCGCCGGAACGGTCCTCCTCGATCTCGACCAGGAGGTCGGTGTCGGCGAGCCGGATCCGGTCGCCGGTCGTCGGGCCGAACAGGTCGGCGTACGCGGCACGCGAGATCTCAGGCATCGAGGGCACCTCCGGTCTCACCGCGCAGACCGGGCACGACACGGGCGCCGGCGAGCGGAACGAGTTCGACGTCGACGGGGATCCCGGGTTCGAAGCGCACGGCCGTGCCGGCGGCCACGTTCAGCCGCTTGCCGCGCGCGGCGGCGCGGTCGAACTCCAGGCCGGGGTTGGCCTCGGCGAAGTGGTAGTGGGAGCCGACCTGGACCGGCCGGTCAGCGGCGTTGAGGACGGTCAGCCGGGTGACCTCGCGGCCCTGGTTGTAGGCAATCGGGTCGTCGGCGAAGAGGATCTCTCCGGGAATCACGGCGGCTCCCCGTCAGACGATCGGGTCGTGGACGGTGACGAGCTTGGTGCCGTCCGGGAAGGTGGCCTCGACCTGGACGTCGTGGATCATCTCCGGGATGCCCTCCATGACGTCGTCCCTGGTGAGCAGCTTGCGTCCGGAGGACATGAGTTCGGCGACGGTACGGCCGTCACGGGCGCCTTCGAGGATGTGCGAGGTGATGAGCGCGACCGCCTCGGGGTGGTTCAGCCTCAGCCCGCGGGCCCTGCGCTTCTCGGCCACGTCGGCCGCGACGTGGATCAGCAGTCTCTCTTGCTCGTGCGGGGTCAGTTGCACGTCCCACCTCACAGTCCTCGCTCCGGACCGTGCGGGGCCCGGCTGCCGCAGCCCCGGGAGAAAAGCCCTGGTGGCGTGGCGGCAGGCTAGTGGGACCGAGTTTCAGACACGTTAACCGAGCTGTGATCCTTCAGGCCTGCGAGCACGACGCCCCGAGGCTGGAGAACCCCGTCGAGATCCGCCGCGCCTACGCCGGGTTGGCCCCCCGATGCTCCGCCGCGATCCCGAACCGCTGGCGTTCGCGAGAAGCGGACGCGACCTCGCGGACGGTGGAGACGGCGCTGATCACCTGCTCCTCGGCGGGCTCCGCGAGCTCCTGGGCCTCTTCGAGTCGCCGCAGGTCATCGGCTGAGACGAGGGCGACGAGGGGCTTGCCGTGCCGGGTGACGACGACGCGCTCGCCGGCGTACACCACGCGGTTGATCAGGTCGGCGAGCTCAGCCCTGGCTTGCGTCACCGGAATCTCGTAGGCCATGCCCCCATCATAACGTCACGTACGTCCTGTACATTTTTTACAGAGGAAGCTGTCGCCGGAGACAGCTCCGCCCGCGAGGAGGGGTTCACCATGACCCGACCGTCCGCCCGTCACGTGCTGCCCGAGTTCACCGAACGCACGAGTTCCGGGCAACGGACGATGGACCCGTACTCGAAGCTGCTGGAGGAGCGGATCGTCTTCCTCGGGGCGCCGGTGGACGAGATCTCGGCGAACGACGTGATGGCCCAGTTCATGTACCTCGAGCACCAGGCCCCGGACCGCGACATCCAGCTCTACATCAACTCCCCCGGCGGCGCGTTCCACGCGATGACGGCCCTCTACGACACGATGTGCTACGTCACCTGCGACGTGGAGACGGTCTGCCTGGGCCAGGCGGGGGCGGCCGCCACGGTGCTGCTGGCGGCGGGCACACCGGGCAAGCGGTCCATGCTGCCGGACGCGCGTCTGGTGATCCATCAGCCCGCCCTGCCCGAGCCGGTCCAGGGACAGGCGAGCGATCTGGCGATCCAGGCCGACGAGCTGATGCGGATCCGGACCCGCATGGAGGAGATGCTCGCGCGGCACACCGGCCGCACCCGGGAGCAGGTGAGCGAGGACATCGAGCGGGACAAGGTCCTCACCGCCCAGGAGGCGGTGGAGTACGGCCTGGTGGACCGGATCGTCCCCAACCGCAAGGCCACCATGGCCGCGCCGACCGGAAGGTGAGCCGCCGGTGCTGCCGCCCGAACTTCCTCCGTTGCCCGCCCTGACCCGCGCGGAGGCGGAGTTGATCGACCGTTACCTCGAGGTCGTGGACCTGCTCGGCCGGATCAATCCGGCGCTGCACGGCGACACCTACCGCGGACTGCGCGCCGCCCAGGCCCTGGTCGGCAAGGCGACCGCACTGCGTGACGCGCTGGCCCTGATGCACCAGCGGGGCGAGACGCACCTGCACGCCGACACACTGGCCCGGGCGCTGCGGGTGCTGGACGGCGAGCGCCGCACCGCCCGCGTCACCCTGCCCCCGGAGTCCGTCGGTTGACGCGGAGCCGGCGGATCACTCGGCCCGGACGCTCGCTCTGCCGATGTGACGTCCGGGCCTGAGTCGAAACGGGCCAAACGACGTACCGCTGTTCGGAGTAGACGGGACACCAATTTTTGGACCGTCACGGTTGCGCGACGCACACGGCGACGGGCGGAATATGACATTCCATCGCTGGTCGGGCGGTACGCGGCGTGGTGGACACCGGCTCGAACACAGACGTGTCCACCCGAACGGGTGAGTGGTGAGTAACAACACAAATCCCCGGTTCCGTTGGGATTTCATGACAACCATCAGTCAAGATCCCTGACTGACGACAAGACCCCGCCACAGCGGCGGGGCGATCCGGGCGGACGCCGAGTCCTGCCGCCGCTTGGATGACCGGTCGACAGGAGTGGATCGGCAGGAGTGGAGGACCCAAGCACGACGGGTCGCCGGGACGGTCACGCCATGACCGGGCCCGAGTAGCCCTTGGGGTGAAGCCGCGTCAGCGGCCGGGCAACTTCGCCAGCCCGAATCCGACAGGTCATCCTTCACAGGCGGCTGACGAAGGGTTGCGCATGACTGCGCTCAATCGTGTCCCGTCGCTCATGGTCCGGGCCGGTACGGCCTCGGCCCTCACCATCGCCGCCGTGGGCGGCTCGATCGTGGCCCCCGGCTTCTCCTCCGAGGCAGCGGCAGCCACGCCGGCGACCAAGGCACTCAAAATAGCGGCCTCCAAGAAGGGATCGCCCTACAGGTACGGCGCCACCGGCCCGCACCGGTTCGACTGCTCGGGCCTCACGCTGTACTCGTTCAAGAAGGTCGGCAAGAAGCTGCCGCGCACGGCCGCCCAGCAGTACAACAAGACCCGCCACATCTCCGCCCAGAACCGCAAAGCGGGAGACCTGGTGTTCTTCCACTCGGGCCGGAACGTGTACCACGTCGGTATCTACGCGGGTAAGAACAAGCTCTGGCACGCCCCGAAGAGCGGGGACGTGGTGCGGCTGCAGAAGATCTGGACCAAGAGCGTCTGGTACGGGCGTGTGAAGTGATCGCCCGGCGTGCGGCGGCGACTGAGACGCGCCGCCGCACGCCGGGAGCGTGACACGGGCTGAAGTGGTTACTCGTCGCGTCATGGCCGAGCACAGTCCCTGCACCGCACGCGGCGAGACGCCACTACAGCGCGCCGACCGCAACTTCGTCGAGCTGCTCCAGGAACTGCGGGTCACCCAGACGGGCGTACAGATCCTGTTCGCCTTCCTGTTGTCGCTCGCCTTCACCTCGCGCTTCTCGTCCCTCGACACGGCCCAGCGCGTCACCTACGTCAGCACGCTGCTGCTGGCGGTCCTGGCCGCGGCGCTGTTCACGGCGCCGGCCGCGCTGCACCGCTCGCTCTTCCAGCAGGGCGCGAAGCCCCGCATCGTGCAGGTCTCTTCGCGACTGGCCACGACCGGTCTGATCGTGCTGGTGTTCGCTTTCAGCGGTTCCGTGCTGCTGGTGGTGGACGTGACGACCGGCCGGGCGGGCGGGATCGCCGCGGGGGCGGCGACCTTCCTGGTCTGCGTCGGACTGTGGGGCCTGCTCCCCCGGCTGGTGCGGCGGGCGGGGCTGCGGCAGGCGGCGAACGGCGGCTGCGAGGAACCGGAGCCCGCTGTCGAGGAGGCGGCGCTCCAAGGCACCGTCAGGATCCCCGCACCACGCCGGGGAGGAGCGTCGCGCCGAGAGGCGTCGCTGCGGCGGCGGTGACAAGCTCTGCGGGGATGGTGGCGCGGACGTCGGTCGCGCCGGTGGGAGTACGCGCTCGGGGCCGGCGCGCTGCGGTGAGCCTACGGCTCCTGCTGTCCCGCCGCCGTCATGGGCTGGGCCGGGACGGTCCACGGAAGTTCGACTGAGATGGTCTTGCCGCCCTCACGCGTGGGGCGGATCCTGAGCCTGCCGCCGCATTCGGCGGTCAGCCAGCGGATGATGACCAGGCCGCGGCCGTTGTCCTGCTGGACGGCGGCGGGGAGCCGTCTGGGCAACCGTGGGTGGCTGTCCGTGACACCGATGCACAGCCGTTCGTCGCGGTCGAGCGCGACGTCCACCGTGAACGTGGGCGACTGCCCGAGGGTGTGCTGGACGGCGTTGGTGGCGAGCTCGGAGATGATCAGCCGGACGGAGTCGGACACTTCCGTGTCCGTCGGCAGGCCCCACTCCGCCAGCGTGTCCACCACGTAGGCGCGCGCTGCGGAGACCGAGGCGGGATCGCTCGGCAGAGTGACGGATGTTTCCAAATGGTCTGCCATGGCGACATCGTCCCTTTCCCGCGGGACCGCAGTCGGACACGGAGCGGATGGTTCGAGTACGGTCCCGGACTGGTGCTTCGCCGCCAGAGTGCCACCAGAACACCCGCGAAGGGCGGCGATCCACCAAGATATGCATATATCTGTCGCCCAAAGCGGTGAACTCTACGACGCGAGACCGTATTCGGGTGGCTCGGAAGGAGTAAGGAGAAGCCCATGCAGCACGGTCCCGCGGTGCGCCGCCGGAAACTGGGCGCCGAACTGCGCGCGCTGCGCACCTCGGCGGGTCTCACCAGCGGCGAGGCGGCCCGTCTTGTGGGCTGGCACCAGTCCAAGGTCAGCCGGATCGAGACGGGCACGAGCGGGGTGAAACCGGCCGATGTGCGGTTACTTCTCGACGCCTACGGTGTGGCGGACTCCCAACTTCGCGAGCTTCTCCTGGTATTGGCGGAGTCCGACGACGGGGGTGGCCGGCACCACTGGTGGCACGCCTACCGAGGGGTGCTGCCGCCGACCTACCGCGACTTCATCAGCCTGGAGTCCCAGGCCACCGCGATGCGCACGCTGGAGACCACCGTCGTCCCGGGACTGCTCCAGACGCCCGAGTACGCGCGTGCGGTGACGAAGGCCGCGGTGGAGGGGCTGTCGGAGGACCGGCTCGACACGCTGGTCGAGGTGCGACTGGCCCGGCAGGACGTGCTGCGCGGGGATCCGCCGCTGGAACTGAGCGCCGTCCTGGACGAGGCCGTGCTGCGGCGGGAGGTGGGCGGGGCCGGGGTCATGGCCCGGCAGCTGGAACGGCTGGTCGAGGCGGCGCGCCTGCCCCAAGTGCGGCTCCAGGTGCTGCCGTTCGCCGCCGGAGCGCACATCGGCGTCACTGGCCCTTTCGTTATCTTCTCATTTTCGATCACTTCTGATCTGAATGTGGTTGTTCTCGACCACTTGACGAGTAGCCTCTACCTCGAACGGAAAGAAGACCTCCAGGCCTACACGGAGGCCTTCAACGCCCTTCAGATCCACGCCCTTTCGCCCGAGGACTCGCTGGATTTCATCGCCGGGACAGCCGCCGGCGCGTAAGGAGGCACCATGCGTGCACTGCCTCGTCATGTCCCCTCAAGCATCGAACTGCACGGTGTGCGGTGGTTGCGCAGCAGCTACAGCACCGGCGCGAACAACTGCGTCGAGACCGCGTGTCCGGACACCCCGCCCTGGGCCGGACTGCTCGCCGTGCGCGACTCCAAGGACCCGGCCGGGCCCGCGCTGCTCTTCTCACCGAGGAGCTGGGCGGAGTTCACGGCCACGGTCGACCGCATCTGACCGTTTCTGATCAGTCCGTCCTCGTTCAGTCCGTCATCGTGTGACGCACGGCCGTGTCACGCCGACTCATGGCCGCGTCTCGCCGATCAGCCGTACAGCGCGTTCGATCTGTTCCCCGGTCAGGTCCGCGCGGGCGGTCAGCCTGAGTCGTGAGATGCCGTCGGGTACGGAAGGAGGACGGAAGCAGCCCACGGCCAGGCCCGCCCCGCGGCATTCGGCCGCCCAGCGCACGGCGTCCTCGGGGGAGGGCGCACGCACCGAGACCACCGCGGCGTCCGGACGTACCGCTTCCAGACCCGCGGCGGTCAGGCGTGCGTGCAGTTCGCTCGCCACCGCGCGGGCCCGTGCCGCCCGCTCCGGTTCGCGGCGCAGCAGCCGCAGGGCCGTCAGGGCCGCCCCCGCCGCCGCTGGGGCGAGGCCCGTGTCGAAGATGAAGGTCCGTGCCGCGTTGACCAGGTGGTCGATCACCCGGGCGGGGCCGAGGACGGCTCCGCCCTGGCTGCCGAGCGACTTGGACAGCGTGACCGTGGCGACGACGTCGTCGGCGCCCGCCAGTCCCGCCGCGTGCGGGGCGCCGCGGCCGCCGTCGCCGAGGACGCCCAGGCCGTGGGCGTCGTCGACCACCAGCCCGGCGCCGTGCTCCCGGCAGGCCGCGGCGAGCGCCGCGAGCGGGGCCGCGTCGCCGTCGACCGAGAAGACCGTGTCGGACACCGTGATCGCCGTGCCCTCGTGTGCCGAGAGCGCCTTGCGCACGGCGTCCGGCTCGGCGTGCGCCACCACCTGGGTCGCGCCGCGGGCCAGTCGGCAGCCGTCGATGAGCGAGGCGTGGTTGCCCGCGTCGGAGACGATCAGAGAGCCGTGCGGGGCCAGCGCGGTGACCGCCGCGAGGTTGGCCGCGTAGCCGGAGGAGAAGACGAGGGCCGCCTCGACACCGCAGAATTCGGCCAGTTCCCGTTCCAGTTCGGCGTGCAGTTCGGTGCTGCCGGTGACGAGCCGGGAGCCGGTCGAGCCGCCGCCCCAGACCCGCGCGGCACGGGCCGCGCCCTCGGTGACTTCGGGGTGCCGGGCCAGCCCCAGGTAGTCGTTGCTCGCCAGATCGAGGAGCGGCGAAGCGGCCGGACGGGGGCGCAGAGTCCGTACGAGTCCGGCGCGGCGGCGCACCCGCGCCTGCTCGTCGATCCAGCCGAACGCCATGGGTGGTCCTCCGGGGAATTTTGTAGGCAGTGCACAGACACTAGCGGGACCACCGGCAGGTCAGTATGTGGCAATACCCACACCTCGAAGCGACTCTGTTGTGCGAACTCTCCTTGGCCCGGAGCGGGTCCGTAGGACAGGATCGGCTCTCATGGACCTGCTGAACACGCTGGTGGACAAGGGGCTTCGGCGCGAGCTGCCGACCCGTGAAGAGGCACTCGCCGTCCTCGGGACGTCCGACGACGACCTGCTCGATGTGGTGGCCGCGGCCGGGAAGGTGCGCCGGCACTGGTTCGGCCGACGGGTGAAACTCAACTATCTCGTCAACCTGAAGTCCGGCCTGTGTCCGGAGGACTGCTCCTACTGTTCGCAGCGGCTCGGCTCCCAGGCCGGGATCCTGAAGTACACCTGGCTCAAACCCGACCAGGCCTCCGACGCGGCGGCGGCCGGTGTGGCCGGGGGCGCCAAGCGCGTGTGCCTGGTGGCCAGCGGGCGCGGTCCGACCGACCGGGACGTGGACCGGGTCTCCGACACGATCAAGGCGATCAAGGCGAGCAACGACGGCGTCGAGGTGTGCGCCTGCCTCGGGCTGCTCTCCGACGGGCAGGCCGAGCGGCTGCGCGAGGCGGGCGCCGACGCCTACAACCACAACCTGAACACGTCCGAGGCGACGTACGGGGAGATCACGACCACGCACACCTACGCCGACCGCGTGGACACGGTCGGAAAGGCCCACGCGGCAGGCCTTTCCGCCTGCTCCGGGCTGATCGCGGGCATGGGCGAGTCGGACGAGGACCTGGTGGACGTCGTCTACTCGCTGCGCGAGCTGGACCCGGACTCGGTTCCCGTCAACTTCCTGATCCCGGTCGAAGGCACCCCGCTGGCCAAGGAGTGGAACCTCACCCCGCAGCGCTGCCTCAGGATCCTGGCGATGGTGCGCTTCGTGTGCCCGGACGTCGAGGTGCGCATCGCGGGCGGCCGGGAGGTCCATCTGCGCTCGATGCAGCCGGTCGCCCTGCACCTGGCCAACTCGATCTTCCTCGGCGACTACCTGACCACCGAGGGCCAGGCGGGCAAGGCCGACCTCGAGATGATCGCGGACGCCGGGTTCGAGGTGGAGGGCACCGACCAGGTGACACTGCCCGAGCACCGGTCCGGCGGCTGTCACGACACCGGCGGGGTCTGCGGCTCCGAGGGGGGCGGAGGCTGTGGTTCCGCCGATGCCGCCCCCGAGGTCTCCGAGCCCCCTACGGCCGCCGATGCCCGTACCGACCTGGTCGCCGTCCGCCGCCGGGGCGCCGGAACGGACCTCGCGCCCAATGCCTGAGCTGACGGTGCCCGAGCTGCTGGAGCTCGACCGGCGGCATGTGTGGCATCCGTACGGCCCGATGCCCGGACGGCAGGAACCGCTCGTCGTGGAGTCGGCGAGCGGGGTACGCCTGCGGCTCGCCGACGGCTCGGGAGAGCTGGTCGACGGCATGTCGTCCTGGTGGTCGGCGATCCACGGCTACAACCACCCGGTGCTCAACGAGGCGGCGCGCGGGCAACTGGAGCGGATGAGCCATGTGATGTTCGGCGGGCTCACCCACGAGCCCGGCGTACGACTGGCGAAGCTTCTTGTCGACATGTCTCCCGAGGGTCTCGAGCATGTCTTCCTCGCCGACTCGGGTTCCGTCTCGGTCGAGGTCGCGGTCAAGATGTGCCTGCAGTACTGGCGTTCGCTGGGCCGTCCCGGCAAGCGGCGGCTGCTGACCTGGCGCGGCGGCTACCACGGCGACACCTGGCAGCCGATGTCGGTGTGTGATCCCGAGGGCGGGATGCACGAGCTGTGGACCGGGGTGCTCCAGCGCCAGGTGTTCGCGGACCCGCCGCCTGCCGAGTACGACGAGGCGTACGCCGAGCACCTGCGCACGATGGTCGAGCGGCACGCCGACGAGCTGGCCGCGGTGATCGTCGAGCCGGTGGTGCAGGGCGCGGGCGGGATGCGCTTCCACTCCCCCGCCTATCTGCGGGTGCTGCGCGAGGCGTGCGACGCGCACGACGTGCTGCTCGTGTTCGACGAGATCGCGACCGGGTTCGGCCGTACGGGCGCGCTGTTCGCGGCGGAGCACGCGGCCGTGACACCGGATGTGTTGTGCGTGGGCAAGGCACTGACCGGCGGCTATCTGACCATGGCGGCGACGCTGTGCACCGCGCGGGTGGCTGACGGGATCTCGCGGGGCGAGGTGCCGGTGCTCGCGCACGGCCCGACCTTCATGGGCAATCCGCTGGCCGCGGCCGTGGCCTGTGCCTCGATCGAGCTGCTGCTCGGCCAGGACTGGCTCGCGGAGGTCAAGCGGATCGAGGCGGGGCTGCGGGACGGGCTCTCGGCCGTCTCGGACCTGCCGCAGGTGACGGACGTGCGGGTCCTCGGCGCGATCGGGGTCGTGCAGCTGGACCACGCCGTGGACATGACGGCGGCCACGGCGGCGGCCGTACGCGAGGGCGTGTGGCTGCGGCCGTTCCGCGATCTGATCTACACGATGCCGCCGTACGTCACGGGCGACGCGGACGTGGCGCGGATCGCGCGGGCGGTGTGCGTGGCGGCGCGGGAGGGATGACATGACGGTACTGGTGATCACGGGCACCGGCACGGAGGTCGGCAAGACGGTCGTGACCGCCGCCGTCGCCGCGACGGCGAGCGCGGCCGGCCGTTCGGTGGCCGTGCTGAAGGCCGCGCAGACAGGCGTACGGCCGGACGAGCCGGGGGACGCCGCCGAGGTCGCGCGTCTCGCCGGCACCGTGACGACGGCCGAACTCGCCCGGTACCCCGAGCCGTTGGCGCCGGCCACGGCCGCCCGCCGGGCCGGTCGCGCGCCGGTGCATCCGCACGAGATCGCGGAGGCCGCCGCCAAGCTGGCCGCCGAGCACGACCTGGTGCTGGTCGAGGGGGCGGGCGGACTGCTCGTACGGTTCGACGCGGCCGGCGGCACCCTGGCGGACGCGGCCCGGCTGCTGTCGGCGCCGGTGCTGCTCGTGGCGCCGGCGGGACTCGGCACCCTGAACACGACGGAGCTGACAGCGCGTGAACTCCGCTCCCGTGGGCTGGATCTGGCCGGCATCGTGATCGGGAGCTGGCCCGCATCCCCGGATCTCGCCGCGCGCTGCAATCTCGCGGACCTGCCGGACGTGGCCGGAGCGCCGCTGCTGGGCTCCGTTCCCGCCGGGGCCGGAGCCCTCTCCCCCGCCGCTTTCCGGTCGGCCGCGCCGCACTGGCTGGCGCCTCGCCTGGACGGTACGTGGGACGCGGAGGCGTTCCGGGTGCGGGAGGCTCCCCGGGCGTCCTGAGTCCCGGCAGGCGCGCGATGAAACCGGCGCGGACGTGATCGCGTGTTGAACTACGGATGTGATCACCTCTGGAGGGAACGCCTTGCACGCGACACACTCACGCCCGTCCCGCCGCACGGTCCTCGCCGTGGGCGCCGCCGCCGCTCTCTCGCTCGGCGGCGGCACGGCCCACGCCTTACCCGGTACGGGCGGCGTCACCGCACGGCTGAGGGAGCTCGAACAGGAGCACACCGCGCGACTGGGCGTCTACGCCCGCAATCTGCGCACGGGCCGGACCGTGGCCTACCGGGCGGACGAACGCTTCCCGATGGCCTCGGTGTTCAAGGCGCTGGCCGCCGCGGCCGTCCTGCGCGATCTCGACCGCGACGGCGAGTTCCTGGCCAAGCGCATCCACTACACCCAGGATTACGTCAAAAGGTCGGGATACTCCCCCGTCACCGAGAAGCACGTCGCGACCGGCATGACCGTCGGCGAACTCTGCGACGCCACCATCCGCTTCAGCGACAACACCGCGGGCAACCTGCTGCTCGCGGAGCTGGGCGGGCCGACCGCCGTCACGCGCTTCTGCCGCTCGATCGGTGACCCGGTCACCCGGCT
Organism: Streptomyces violaceus; assembly: GCF_036014075.1. NCBI lineage: Bacteria > Bacillati > Actinomycetota > Actinomycetes > Kitasatosporales > Streptomycetaceae > Streptomyces > Streptomyces violaceus. The sequence goes on along the minus strand of NZ_CP107911.1, from coordinate 7,739,555 downwards.
GGACCGCTGGGAGCCCGAGCTCAACAGTGCGGAACCGTGGCGCGTGACCGACACGACGTCCCCGCGCGCCATCGGCCTGACCTACGGCCGTCTGGTGCTCGGTGACGCTCTGGAGTCCCGGGACCGCGTGCGGCTCAAGGACTGGCTGCTCCGCAACACCACGAGCACCGAGAAGTTCCGCAAGGCGCTGCCGGCCGACTGGCTGGTCGCCGACAAGACCGGCGGAGGCCGGTACGGCACCAACAACGACGTGGGCATCACCTGGCCGCCGGACGGTCCGCCGATCGTGATGTCCGTCCTGACCACCCAGCCGGAGGAGGATGCCCTGGCCGACAACCCGCTGGTGGCCGGGGCTGCCGCGTTGCTGGCGTCGGAACTCGGCTAGCAGTGCGGGTGAGGGGTCTGCGGTCGTGGGACGCCTGGCTCGTCGCGGGCGCCGTCGGTGTCGCCGGCCTGCTCGCTCTGCACTCCGCCGTGCCCAACGGGGTCGGGCGGCTCGGAAGCCTCCTGGAGACGTTCCTGCCCTTGCTGGGCGTGGCCGTGCCTCTGCTCGGCTGCCTCGCCGCGCTCAAGCGGTCGAAAGCGGGGCTGCTCGCCTGCCTGGCGCCGTTGGCCGTCTGGTTCTGGATGTTCGGCGGGCTGTGGTTCTCCTCGCCGACGGAGTCGTACGACCTGACGGTGGTCCAGCACAACGTGGCCGATGACAACGCCGACCGTTCCGGCACCGCACGGGCTCTTCTCGCCACGGGTGCGGAGCTGGTGGCCGTCGAGGAACTGACGCCTGCCGCACGGCCCGCGTACCAGGACGTCCTGGGTGCCTCCCGGCCGCACCGGGCGGTCCACGGCACGGTGGGTCTGTGGTCGGCCTGGCCCCTGTCGGACGTACGGCCCGTGGACATCCGGCCCGAGGGCTTTCCGGAGAGCTGGCAGCGCGGCCTGCGGGCCACGGTGTCCGCGCCCGGCGGAGCGGTCGCGGTGTATGTGGTCCATCTGCCGTCCGTCCGGCTGGGTCCGACGGGCCTGGCGTCGGCGGCCCGTGACGAGAGCGCGGCACTGCTCGGGGCACGGATCGCGGACGACCCGGCCGGCCGGCTCCTGGTGGTGGGCGACCTCAACGGCACGGTGCGGGACCGCGGCCTCGGACCGCTCACCTCCCAACTGAAGGCTCCTCCCTCGGGGTTCGCGTTCAGCTGGCCGGCCTCCTTCCCGGTGGCGCGGATCGACCAGGTGCTGGCGAGAGGAGCCGAGGTGACGGAGGTGTCCGCCCTGGACGCGACCGGGAGTGATCATCTTCCGGTGCTCGGCCGGGTCCGTCTGGGCTAGTCGAGTTATCGGCGGCAGGGGTGCGACGGGGCCCCTCGGGGGACAATCCTGGTAGGTCCGCCTCGCAGGGAGGTCCCCATGCCGCTCCGCTCCGGCAAGGTGCCACGGGATGCCGTGCACCATCCGCTGTTCGCCCGCTACTACGCCCTGATCAGCGTCGCCGCCGAGACCCGGATGGGCATGGGCAGGGTGCGCGAGAGGCTGCTCGACGGACTGTCCGGGCGGGTGCTCGAGATCGGCGCGGGCAACGGGCTGAACTTCGCGCACTACCCGGGCACCGTCTCGGAGGTCGTGGCCATCGAACCGGAGCGGCGGCTGCGACAGCTGGCCGTGGAGGCCGCCCTGCGCGCCGAGGTGCCGGTGGACGTGGTGCCTGGTGCGGCCGAGGCGCTGCCGGTCAAGAGCGAGGGCTTCGACGCGGCGGTGGTGTCGCTGGTGCTGTGCAGTGTGCGGGACGTGCCCCGGGCGCTCGGGGAGCTCCGGCGGGTGCTGCGGCCGGGCGGAGAGGTGCGGTTCTTCGAGCACGGCCGAGGTGGCGGCCGGGCGATGACCTTCAGCCAGCGCGCGCTGGACCGGACGGTGTGGCCGGTGCTGAACGGGGGCTGCCATCTGTCGCGGGAGCCGGTGCGGGCGCTGCGGGACGCCGGTTTCGAACTCGGCCCCTACCGGCAGGTGCTGATGCCGGAGCAGGGGCCGACCCTGCCCGCGTCGTACTGCGTGCTGGGCACGGCATGGCGCCCGGTCGGCTCCTAGTCACAGGCTCCACTGCCGCAGCTCCTGCTCGATGTCCCGAAGGGATGCCTCACCGCTCTTGACCAGCTTGGCGAGGTCGCGGACCTGCTCGGGCGAGGTGACGACCTTGGCGCCGCTGGCCACGAGATAGGCGTAGGCGACGGCGGAGGCGAACAGGGCGTTGGAGCGCTCCAGCGCGGGGACGTGGATCAGGAGCTGGAGCAGCGCTGCGGCGCGGGCGTGCGGGCTGTCGTAGACGGGGACGTCGAATATGGCGGCCTGGTGGCGTGCGACGGCGGCGACGAGGGCGCCCCAGTCGGTGACCTGGGGGTCTCCCGGGGTCTTGTGCTCGGCGAGCATCAGCAGCCAGGCAAGGTCGATCTCGAGGTTGTTCAAGGGATCAGTGACGACCTTCGCGCGTGCCCTCACGATCGACGCCGAATTCGTCGGCGAAGACGGACTCGTACTGCTTCATGAAGTCGGCGGCGGCCTCCACGAAGGTGTGGCCCACCTCGCCGGTGTCCTGTCTGACCAGCTCTTCGATGTAGCGGTTGACGCTCATGCCGCGGGCCAGGGCGCGTTCGCGGGCGGCTCGGGCGGTGCCCTCGTCGACTCGCACGTTCAGCTGGGTCTTCGCCATACCTTGACGCTAGCGCGTGAGTGCTAGCACCGGCAAGGCCGGGACTCCGACTCGCGGAGGATACCGAGTGTGGGCCGCGTCACATTACCCTCGGGCAAGACGACGAAGTCCGGACATCCACCCCGAGGAGGCGGCCTTGTCCACACCTGCTGCGGAGCATGCCCCCGGCCTGGCGTCGGCCGACGGGATCGCGGCCCGCGCCCGCGGTCTGACCAAGGCGTACGGCTCGGGCGAGACGACCGTGCTCGCGCTCGACTCGGTGGACGTGGATGTCGCGCGCGGGCGGTTCACCGCGGTGATGGGGCCGTCGGGCTCGGGGAAGTCCACGTTGATGCACTGCTTGGCGGGGCTCGACACCGTCTCGGCCGGCCAGGTCTGGCTCGGCGACACGGAGATCACGGGGCTGAAGGAGCGCGAGCTGACGCGGCTGCGCCGGGACCGGATCGGGTTCATGTTCCAGTCGTTCAACCTCATCCCGACGCTGAACGCGCTGGAGAACATCACCCTGCCCATGGACATCGCGGGCAGGAAACCCGACGAGAAGTGGCTGGATCAGGTCATCGACACGCTGGGCCTGCGGGACCGGCTCAGTCACCGGCCGTCGCAGCTCTCCGGGGGCCAGCAGCAGCGCGTGGCCTGTGCGCGGGCCCTGGCCTCGCGGCCCGAGCTGATCTTCGCGGACGAGCCGACCGGCAACCTCGACTCGCGCGCCGGTCTGGAGGTGCTCGGCTTTCTGCGCGAGGCGGTGGACCAGCTGGGCCAGACGGTCGTCATGGTCACCCACGATCCGGGCGCAGCCGCCCACTCGGACCTGGTGCTCTTCCTCGGGGACGGGCGGATCGTGGACGAGATGCCGCGGCCGACGGCGGAGGCCGTGCTGGAACGCATGAAGAGGTTCGACACGATCCGCACCCGGTTCGAGGACACCCCGTCCGCCGAGGAGAACTGACCCGTGCTCAAGGCGACCCTGAGAAGCTTCCTTGCACACAAGGGGCGGCTGCTGCTCTCCGCGCTCGCCGTCCTGCTGTCCGTCGCGTTCGTCGCGGGCAGCCTGATCTTCTCGGACACGGTCAGCCGTACGTTCGACCGGCTGTTCGCCTCCACCGCGGCCGATGTCACGGTCAGCCCGAAGGAGGACCTCGACGAGGCGGTGCCCTCCGGCCGGACGGCCACCCTGCCGGCCGCGCTCGCCGCACGCGTGCGGCAGGTCGACGGGGTCGCGGCGGCGCGGGCCGAGGTGGACGTGGACGGCCTCACGGTCGCCGACGAGGACAACGAGCCGGTGGGCCCGACCACCGGGGCACCCACGCTCGGCACCGCCTGGAACCCGACCGAGCGCAGCCCCGTGGAGCTGACCTCCGGTCACGCCCCGCGCGGGCCCGCCCAGGCGCTGCTCGACTCGGAGACCGCCGGCCGCAAGGACGTGCGCATCGGGGACACCCTCACCGTGATCGCGCCGCCCGGGTCGTTCAAGGTCAGGGTCGTCGGCATCGTCACGTTCACCACCACCAACCCCGGCGCCGCCCTGGTCTTCTTCGACACCCGGGCCGCGCAGACGAAACTGCTGGGCAGCCCGGGGGGCGCCACCAGCATCTCGGTCGACGCCGCCGAGGGCGTCAGCGACGCGCAGCTCAAGCAGCGCGTGGCCGCCGCGCTGGGCGGTCACACCTACGACTTCAGGACGGCCGGCGAGCAGGCCGAGTCGGACGTCGAGCAGCTGGGCGGATTCCTCGACGTCATCAAATATGTGATGGTCGGATTCGCCGGGATCGCCGTGCTGGTGGGCGTGTTCCTGATCGTCAACACCTTCTCCATGCTCATCGCCCAGCGCACCCGCGAGCTGGGGCTGCTGCGCGCGCTCGGCGCCGACCGCCGCCAGGTCCGCCGCTCGGTCCTCGTCGAGGCCCTCCTGCTCGGCCTGGTCGGCTCCACGCTGGGGCTCGCGGCCGGGATCGGGCTGGCGGCCGGGCTCATCGAGCTGATGGGCCTGCTCGGCATGAACATCGACGCCGGCGAGATGGTCATCGGCTGGGTGACGCCCGTGACGGCGTACGTCGTCGGACTCGGGGTCACCTTCGTCGCCGCGTATCTCCCGGCGCGGCGGGCCGCGGGGGTCTCGCCGATGGCCGCCCTCTCGGACGCCGAGGTCGCCGGGGTGGGCCGGCCGCTGCGGATGCGCGCGGTGGCGGGCGCGGTCGTCGGGGCGGCCGGGGCGGCGGCGCTCGCGGGGTGCGCTGCGGCGACCCGGACCTCGTCGGCGGCGTCGCTGCTGGGGCTGGGTGTCGTCCTGACCCTGATCGCCACCGTGATCGCCGGTCCGCTGCTGGTGCGCCCGGTGATCCGCGTGCTCGGCGCGGCCTTCCCCGCGCTGTTCGGGTCGATCGGCCGGATGAGCCAGCGCAACGCCCTGCGCAATCCCCGCCGTACGGGGGCCACCGCGGCGGCCCTGATGGTGGGTCTCGCCCTGGTCGGCGGGATGTCGGTGGCGAGCGCCTCGATGACCAGGTCGTTCGACCAGCAGATCGACAAGACACTGGGCGCCGACTTCGTGATCCAGAACACCAACTTCCTGCCGTTCCCGAAGGAGGTCACCGAGGAGGTGCGCGGCACCGACGGCGTGGGCCTGGTCGTACGGGGGCGGTTCACACCGGTCGCGGTGCGGCTTCCGGACGGCGACCGCGTGGAGACGACCGCCGCGGCTTACGATCCGCGGCTCGACGAGGTCGCCAACATCACGTATGTGCGAGGGGACTCCGCGGCGGCGCTGGCGGACGGACGCCTGGCCATGGACCGGGACTTCGCGCGCGACCACGGCGTGCGGGTGGGCAGCACCGTCCCGGTGGAGTTCCAGGGCGGACGTTCGGCCGAGCTGAAGGTCGGGGCCCTCACCGACCAGGACTCCGCCGAGGGGTTCGGCACCCAGGGCGGTCTCTACTTCGGGCTCGCCACCCTGGAGCGGTACGCGCCGGGCGGGCAGGACTCCGCGCTGTACGTCAACGCCGCCCCCGGCACGAGCGACGACGACCTGCGCGCGAACCTGGAGCGGACCCTGGATCCGTACCCGCAGGTGCAGGTGCGGGACCTGGCCGATTACAAGCAGCTGGTGCACGACCAGATCGCCGTCCTGCTGTACCTCGTGTACGCGCTGCTGGGGCTGGCGATCATCATCGCGGTGCTCGGCGTGGTCAACACCCTCGCCCTGTCGGTCGTCGAGCGCACCCGGGAGATCGGGCTGCTGCGGGCGATCGGGCTGGCCCGGCGTCAGCTGCGGCGGATGATCCGGCTGGAGTCGGTGGTGATCGCGGTGTTCGGCGCGGTCCTGGGGCTCGCGCTGGGGCTGATGTGGGGCGTGTGCACGCATCAGGTGCTGGCGCTCCAGGGCATGACGGCCCTCGCGATCCCCTGGGGCACGATCGTCGCGGTGGTGATCGGCTCGGCGGTGGTGGGCGTGGTGGCGGCGCTGCTGCCGGCGTTGCGTGCATCCCGCATGAATGTACTGGCGGCCATCGCGCACGAATGATGGAATCGCGGCAGTCACTCAAGTCCCCTCTCGGTGAGGAGAGTTCATGCCGCGCCCGTTCCGTTTCGGAATCAACATGCTCACGGCCGCCCCCGGCGAGGAGTGGCGGGCCAAATGCCGCCGGGCCGAGGAGCTCGGCTACGACGTGATCCTCGTCCCCGACCATCTGGGCATGCCCGCGCCCTTCCCTGCGCTGGTGGCGGCGGCCGAGGCGACCGAGCGGCCGAGGCTCGGCACCTTCACGCTCAACGCGGGTTTCTGGAACCCGGCGCTGCTGGCCCGCGAGGTGGCGACGACGGACGCCCTGACGGGCGGGCGCCTGGAGCTCGGGATAGGCACCGGCTACGCACGGGACGAGCACGAGTCGGCCGGGCTGCCGTTCGGCTCTCCGGGCGAGCGGGTGGACCATCTGCGGCGCACCATAGAGGAGTTGGAGCGCCTGCTGGCCTCCGAGGAGCACCAGCCGCGGGCGGCGCAGCGGCCGCGGGTGCCGCTGCTGGTCGGCGGGAACGGCGACCGGATGCTGCGGCTGGCCGCCGAGCACGCCGACATAGCGGCGTTCACCGGTGCGCGCACGGCTCCCGGCAGCACCACCGGGCAGTTGACGCCGATCAGCGCGGACGATCTCGAAGAGCGCGTGGCACGGTATCTGAAGTTCGCGGAGGGCCGCGCGGAGCCGGCCGAGCTGAACCTGCTCGTGCAGGTGGTGATCGGCACCGAGGACCGCGAGGCCGCCGTCCAGCCGTTGCTGGAACGCGTACCGGGCCTGACGGCGGATGAGGTACTGGACCTTCCCGTGACCCTGGTCGGCACGACGGAGGAGATCACCGCCCAGGTCCTGGCCCGGCGCGAGCGCTACGGCTTCACGTACCTGACCGTCCTGGAGCCGTACATGGAGGCGTTCGCGCCGGTCATGGAGCGGTTGCGCGGGGCCTGACGTCCGCGTCCTGCCCGCCTTCCGGAAGGTGGACGGCGGGTGATGTCGGGGGTGGACGGCGGGTGATGTCGGGGGTGGAGCCGGCTAGGTCGTGCCCGCGGGGCAGGCGGGACTTCGCGGACACGGCCTAGCGCGCCACGCGGTGGCGGAGGTAGACGACTCTCGAGTTGAAGGTGCGGGTCTCGACGAGTTCGAGATCCACCCGGCGCTCGTTGCGGGGAAAGAACGGGATGCCACCGCCGACCAGCACCGGGTAGACCATGGCCCGGTACTCGTCGATCAGGCCCGCCCCGGCCGCCTCTGCGGCGAGAGTCGCGCCGCCTATCGCGATCTCGCCCTCCCCCGGCTCGGCTCGCAACCGCTCGATCTCCTCCGCCACGCCGCCGGAGGCCAGGCGGGCCTGGCCCCGCACCGTCGACAGCGTGGTGGAGAACACCACCTTGGGGAGCGGGTTCCAGAGCGCGGCCCATTCGAGCCCTGAGTCGTCGAGCGAGGGATCCTGGTCGGCGGTCTCCCAGTACAGCATCGTCTCGTACAGCCGTCGTCCCATCAGGTGGACGCCGACCTCTCGGATCTCGTCGATCCAGAAGCGGAAGACCTCCTCGTCGGGCACCGTCCAGTCGAAGCCGCCGTCCGGCCCGACGATGTAGCCGTCGAGTGAGACGTTCATCGAATAGGTCACGCTGCGCATCAGCAGTCCTCCTCGCTATCAGGTTCGACCAGCGGTCACCGATCGATGCACCTACCCTCAAACCTTGAACACAAATTGCACACACCCTCTCTCCATACTGGCCCCGATGGTCTAGATTGACCGTGCTTCAGCTGTTCGGGCACGAGGCGACCCTTAATGATCTATAGGTCCGGCGCTACGGAAGGCCGGCAGGACAGGCGAGTCCGCTGTCGCCAGGGCGGGTTGTTCAGGTAACACTGCAGTTCTGCACTACCTGGGATGTCATGCGCACGACGAGGGAGGCGGGGGCCTCCCTGGGGGAGGACAGTGCGGGGGGCGGGGGCCTCCCGGGGGGAGGCACGGTGTTGGGCGAATACGTCGAACCACTGGGGACCTGGGGGGTTCTGTGCGGCAAGGGGGATTAGCCAGCCCGTTTCCGTCAGCGCGCGGGCGTCTGGCGGACGGGGCGATCGACCAGCCCGCGATCGACTGGGAGCAGCGGTACCGCCGTACCGTGATCAGCAGCGATACCGTGGCCACCGCCTTCGTGGTGGCGGCGATCGGCAACTTCTTCGGGGCGCGGGACGCGGCCAACTGGCATGAGAAGTGGGGAATCCTCGCATTCGGCACCGAGCTGCTGGTGCTGGGGGCGCTTGCGGTGAGCCGGTCGTGGGCTCCGGCCGTGCTCGGCCAGGGGGCCGAGGAATTCCGCCGGCTCGGACGCTCACTGTTCGCGGCGACCGTCGTACTGGCGCTCGGCGGCATCGCCCTCACCTCGCGCAACATCAAGCTCTGGATCTTCGTCGCGATCCCCGCGATCGCGCTCGTCACCATGACCGCGCGGTATCTGCTCCGCCTCTGGCTGCACAAGCAGCGAAAGGAAGGACGGTGCCTGAGACCGGTGCTCGCCGCCGGGAGCCCGGCCACCGTGCACGACCTGATCACCCGGACCCGCAAGTTCCCGCACCTCGGCTGGCGGGTGGACGCGGTGTGCACGACGGACGGTCTCGGGCTCGACGGTGACCAACTGGACGGAGTACCGGTCGTCGGCCGACTGGCGGACGTCGCGGGCCACGTCCGCCGCGACGGCTACCGTGTCGTCGCGATCACACCGGACCCGCACTGGTCACCGGACCGGCTGCAGCGGCTGGCCTGGAACCTCGAAGGCAGCGACGCCGAGATGGTCGTGGCCCCCGTGCTGATGGAGGTGGCCGGCCCGCGGCTGCACATCGACGCGGTGCTCGGGATCCCGCTGCTGCGGGTCAGCATGCCGGCCTTCACCGGGGGCCGCCGGGCGGTCAAAGGAGTCGTCGACCGGATAGGCGCAACGTTTCTGCTGGTGCTGTTCGCGCCGCTGATGGTGTTCGTCGGGCTGCTCGTGCTGGTGGACAGCAGGGGCGGGGTGTTCTACCGCCAGCGCAGGGTCGGCAAGGACGGCCGCGAGTTCACCATTCTCAAGTTCCGCACCATGGTCGCCGGGGCGCACGGGGCACGTGCCGAGCTGGCCGACCGCAACGAGGGCGCCGGCCTGCTGTTCAAGCTTCACCGGGATCCGCGGGTGACCCGGGTGGGAGCGGTGCTGCGCCGGTACTCGCTCGACGAGCTCCCGCAGCTCTTCAACGTGCTCACCGGATCGATGTCGCTCGTCGGCCCGCGGCCTCCGTTACCGGAGGAGTCCGCCGCGTACGGCCCGGACATCCGGCGGCGGCTGCTCGTCAAGCCGGGACTCACCGGCCTGTGGCAGATCAGCGGACGCAGCGACCTGTCGTGGGAGGAGGCGGTCCGGCTGGACCTGCGGTACGTGGAGGACTGGTCGCTCGCCCTGGACACAGTGATCTTGTGGAAGACGCTGCGTGCGGTGCTCCACGGCCAGGGGGCCTACTGATGCGCGCGGGACCGCTCAACGGTCCCGGCGCGCGGACCGCAGGCCGGGACGGCCTGCCTGGGGGGAGGAACGGGTCATGAGAGTCAGCGTTTTCGGGCTCGGCTACGTGGGCTGTGTGTCGGCCGCGTGCCTGGCCAGCATGGGTCACGAGGTCATCGGGGTGGACGTGAACCAGGTGAAGGTCGACCTGGTCAACGACGGCAAGGCCCCGGTGGTCGAGGAGCGGATCGGCGAGCTCATCGCCGAGGTCGTGCGGACCGGGGCGTTACGCGCCACCGGCGACGTCCGCGAGGCGATCATGGGCAGCGAGGTGTCGCTGGTCTGCGTGGGCACGCCGTCGGAGCCCAACGGCAGTCTGTGCACCGCGTACTTGGAGCGGGTCACCGAGGAGATCGGCGCCGCGCTGGCCGAGGGGGCCAAGCAGGGGGACCGGCACACCGTCGTGTTCCGCAGCACCATGCTCCCGGGCACCTGCCTGAACCTGCTGGTGCCGATCCTGGAGAAGTACGTCGGCGGCACGGCCGGGGTGGACGTCGGGGTCGCGGTCAACCCGGAGTTCCTGCGCGAGGGCACGAGCGTGCGGGACTTCTTCGACCCGCCCAAGACCGTCATCGGCGAGCTCGACCCGGCAAGCGGCGATGCGGTGACGGCGCTGTACGACGGCTTGCCCGGCGAGGTGTTCCGGGTGCCGGTCCCGACGGCCGAGGCGATCAAATACGCGGACAACGCGTTCCACGGCCTCAAGATCGGCTTCGCGAACGAGCTGGGCGCGGTGTGCCAGGCACTCGGGGTGGACTCGCACCAGGTGATGGACGTGTTCCTGGCCGACCGCAAGCTGAACATCAGCCCCGCCTACCTGCGGCCCGGCTTCGCCTTCGGTGGCTCCTGCCTGCCCAAGGACCTGCGCAGCCTGGTCCACGCGGCGCAGCGGGCCGACGTCTCGGTGCCCATCCTCGCCCATGTGCTGCCCTCCAACTCCGACCATCTGCAGCGCGCGGTGGAGCTGGTCGAGCGCACCGGCAAGCGTCGGGTGGGCCTGTTCGGGCTGTCCTTCAAACCCGGCACCGACGACCTCCGCGAGAGTCCGCTCGTCGAGCTGGCGGAGAGGCTCTTCGGCAAGGGGTACGACCTGAAGATCCACGACGCCAACGTGAGCCTGGCCCGGCTGATCGGCGCGAACCGCGAGTACATCGAGACCCGGCTGCCGCACCTCGCGCAGCTGCTCGCGGACTCCGTCGACGAGGTGCTCGAGCACGCCGAGGTGTGCCTGGTCGGGACCAGGGATCCGGCCGTGCTGTCGGCGCTGCCGCATGGCGACGGCCCGGTGATCGTCGACCTCATCCGCCTTCCCGACGCCGAGGCGCGTCAGACAGAACCGGGGTACGTGGGCCTTGCTTGGTAACACATCGTTCGGTGACACAGCCGGCGGCGACCGGTCGGACCGGCGCGCGCTGATCCTGGTGGAGAACCTGTCGGTGCCGTTCGACCGGCGGGTGTGGCAGGAGTGCACGACGCTGCGCGACGCGGGCTGGGAGGTGCACGTCATCTGTCCCCGGGGGGAAAAGCGGGACACGGAGCCGGAGGCGGAGATCGACGGGGTGCGGATCCACCGCTACCCGTTGCGCGCGGCCACCGGAGGGCCGGCCGGCTATCTGCGGGAGTACGGATCGGCGTTGTGGCATACGGTCCGGCTGGCCCGCAAGGTCGGCCCGGTCGACGTGGTCCACGCCTGCAACCCGCCCGACCTGCTGTTCCTGCCCGCACTGTGGATGAAGAGGCGCGGTGCGCGGTTCGTCTTCGACCAGCACGACCTGGTACCCGAGCTGTACCTGTCCCGGTTCGACCGCGGCGAGGATCTGCTCTACCGCGCCGTGTGCGCGCTGGAGCGGCTGACCTACCGGGCCGCGGACGTCGTGCTCGCCACGAACGAGAGCTACCGGGACGTCGCGGTGCGCCGTGGCGGCCGGCGGCGGGAGGACGTCTTCGTGGTGCGCAGCGCGCCCGACATCGACCGGTTTCACCCCGTACCGCCCGAGCCGGAGCTGAAGCGCGGCAAACCTCATCTGCTGTGCTACCTGGGCGTCATGGGCCCGCAGGACGGCGTCGACTACGCCTTGCGGGCCCTCGCGAAGCTGCGCGACGACCTCGGGCGGACCGACTGGCATGCGGTGTTCGTCGGCGCGGGCGACGCCTTCGACGCGATGGTGGAACTGTCCCGGCGGCTCGGGCTCTCGGAGCAGGTGCGGTTCACCGGGCGCATTCCGGATGCCGACCTGGTGCGCTACCTCTCCACCGCGGACGTGTGCCTCTCCCCCGACCCGCGCAATCCGCTGAACGACGTGTCGACCATGAACAAGGTCCTGGAGTACATGGTGATGGGCCGGCCGATCGTCTCGTTCGACCTCCGGGAGGCGCGGGTCTCCGCCGGTGAAGCCGCCGTCTACGCGCCCGCCAACGACGAGGCCGAGTTCGCCCGGCTCATCACGCTGCTGCTGGACGATCCGGAGCAGCGGGCCCGGATGGGCAAGATCGGCCAGGAGCGGATCAGCGGGCCGCTCTCCTGGCGGAACTCGCAAGCGTCGCTGCTCGCCGCCTACGCCGCTGCCTGCCGTGACCACGCTCCCGTGTCGAGAGCGACCCGCGCCAGGCAGGGAAGAGGCCGCACCGTTGAGCGATGAAACAATACGCCTCGTCACGATCGGGCGGATCATCCGTCGGCGCGGGCGGCTTCTCGTCGTCCTCGCCGTGGTGGGCGCGCTCGTCGGCTACGGCACCTCTCTGCTGTTTCCTCCGCGCTACACGACATCGGCATCGGTACTGCTGCCGGGGGCGTGGGAGGAGCGCGAGCTGCTGACTCAGGCGGAGATCGCGAGCAGTTCGGTGGTGGTCGACCGCGCGGCCGACACACTCGGCTGGACCGGGGTCGGCGGCAGCGAGCTGCGGGACCGGGTGAGCGCCCAGGCCGCCGACGGGAACATCATCAAGATCTCGGGCACGGCCGGCACCCCGGAGCGCGCACAGCGGCTCTCCGACCAGGTGGCCCGGCAGTTCGTCGCATTCGCCGCGCGGATCGCGGGCGACAACACCGACCCCGATGCGGCGGCGCGGCCCGAGGCACTGCGGCAGATGGTGGTGCAGACCAGCCGCCGCATCACCGAGCTGGCCGATGCGGCCGATCCGGGGCAGACCGTGGAGAGCGTGCAGACCCGCACCGAGCTCGCGAAACTGCGCACCGCGCTCCAGGAGGCCATCAACAAGCTGGACCAGGCCGACCCGGCTGCCGGCAAGGCCAACATGGTCGTCATGGGGCCGGCGGCCCGGCCGGCCGGCGAGGCACCACCGACGAGGACGCAGCTCACCGCCGCCGGGGCGCTGCTGTTCTTCCTGCTCGCGGTCATCGGCCATCTCACGGCCGCGCGGATGAGTCGCCGACTGCGCACCGAACCGGAGATCGCCGCGGCGCTGGGCTCGCCTCTGCTGGGCACCGTCGACGTACCTGATGAAGGGCCCGCGCACCGGCCGGAAGGCCGTGACCCGCGGGCCCGGATCCGCCGGCTGCTGGGCGTCGACGTCCGGTGGGACATACCGGGTCCGCAGACGTCCGGCGACGAGACCGGCAGGCAGATCCGCAACCGGCGGGTGTGCGCCCGGCTCCGGGACCAACTTCCGGCTCCCCGGCGGCTGTTGGTCGTCGTCCCTGACGGTGACGAGATCGCCCGCCTGGCCGCCGGCCAGCTCGCCGCCGAGACCGAGAGCGATCCGCTGCTGCGGGTGGTGGGGGTTTCGGTGGACCGGCCGACGGTGCCGGACCGCGACAACGAGTCCGGTGCCCTGGTCGTGCTCAGCGCGGGCAGCTGGACCGCGGGGGAGCTCGCAGGCATCGCCGAGGCGTGTGCGGACGCCGGGCACGAGGTCGTCGGCATCGTCCTCGCGGCCGGCACGGTCCGGGCCCGTCCGACGCGGTCCGCCGGCCGTCCTCGGGCTGCCGCCACGCCGGCGCTCGCGGTCGGCGAAAGCGCGGCGGGAGGTTCAAGGTGACGACGACGAGTACGACGTCGGAGTCGCCGGCCGCCGCTCCGCTGCTGGACCTGCAGGCGCTGGTGGTGGCGGTGCGCAGGCGGCGCCGCCTCTGGTGCGCCATGGCGCTGCTGGGGCTGCTCGCCGGCGCGGCGGTGGCGATCCTCATGCCGCCACCGCCGACCGCGGTGACCAAGGTGCTGGTCGCGCATCAGGAGGACCAGCCGAACGACCCCGGAACGCTGATCCGCACCGACGTCGAGCTGCTGCACACCACGCGGATCGCCGGCAAGGCCCTGAAGGCACTCGAGTCCCCGGAGAAACCGGAGGACTTCATGCGGGACTACGGGGGCATCGGCCTGACCAACAACCTGCTGCAGATCACTGTGGCAGGTGACAGCGACGCACAAGCGGTGGCCCGCGCCGAGGCGCTGGCCGATGCGTTCGTCGCGGACCATGTGACGCGGATACGGGAAGCCGCGAACGCCGAGGCCAAGACCCTGCTCGACCAGCGTGACCGCATGCGGGACGAACTCGCACAGGTCAACAAGGCGATTGGAGACGGACCCCCGGAGAGCGACCCGAAGGCGTCGGCGGACATGGAGTCGCTCTTCGCCCGCCGGGCCGAACTCACCTCGCGGATCACCGACTTCGGCCAGCGCGCCGCGGAGGCGCGCATCGGCACACCCCAGCTCATCGCCGGCACACAGATCGTGGACGCCCCGCACGCGGTGCGGCACTCCCTGCCCAGGACCGCCGCCACCAACGCCGCGATCGGACTCGTCCTCGGGCTCGTCCTCGGGCTCGCGGTGGCCGCGGTCGGCACGGTGGTGGCGGACCGCCCCGTGCTGCGCCGGGAGATCGCGGCGAACCTCGGCGCCTCGGTCATCGCGGAACTGCCGCGCCGGCCGGCCGGGCCGTGGCGGCGCCGACGGATCCGGGCGGCACGCGAACGGCTCACCGCGTCCCTGGCCCGCACCGTGCGCGGTTCCGCGGAACCGGTGTCGCTGCTGGAACTGGGCTGTGCGCGCAGCACGAGCGTGATCGCCCTGGACCTCGCCGGGGCACTGGCGACGGAGGGGCCGGTGGTCATCGTCGATGGTCTGCCCGGCCGGCAGCTGGCCGGCCGCCGCCCGAAGCCAGGAGACCCGACCGTGGTCAGCGGCGAGCGCGCCGCGGACGTGTCGCATCAGGAGCTCCGGCTCGGCGTCGGCTCGGTGGCGCCCGGCACGGCGTGGACCGACCTCCAGTACCTCGGCACCCGGACCGTGCTCGTCGTGCGCGCCGGGCACGGCAGCGCCGCATGGCTGCACACCGTGGCACGGCAGCTCGCCGACCAGCGCATTCCGGTGATCGGTGTGGTGCTGATCGACCCCGATCCGCGTGACCGGACCGACGGCACCCTGTGGGACGGGCCGCGGACCGCGCTGCGCGGCCGGACCGAGCGGCCCGCCCGGCAGAACGGTGGGGGTACCTCCCACGCCGTTCAGGCAGAGGGGGAGGGCCGGCGGCGGACGGAGCAGCCGGCGATGTGGGCGGCACGGGTACCGGACAACGACCAGGAGGCGCGGTAGGACATGTGTGGCATCGCAGGTACGTACCGTTGGCCGGACGGGAAGGTCGTGACCGACCGGCTCACCGATACCCTCGCCCACCGCGGTCCGGACGGGTCGGGCCGGTACGGCCACCCCGCGGGTGACGGCGAAGTCCACCTCGGGCACCGCCGGCTGGCCATCATCGACCTGTCCGAGACCGGCGCCCAGCCGATGGTCTCGGGCGGCCTCGTCCTGACGTACAACGGCGAGCTGTACAACGCTCCCGAGCTGCGTGCCGAACTGGCGGCCGCCGGGGTGCGCTTCCGCGGTACCTCCGACACCGAGGTGCTGCTGGAGGCCTGGCGGCGCTGGGGCACGGACTGTCTGCCCCGGCTGCGCGGCATGTTCGCGTTCGGGATCTTCGACGAGCGGACCGGTGAGCTGGTGCTCGCCCGCGACCAGCTCGGCATCAAGCCGCTGTTCCTGCTCCGGCGAGGCGAGGGCCTGGTGTTCGCCTCCGAGCTCAAGGCGCTGGCCGCCGCGACCGGCGGATCGCTGGAGGTGGACCATGGGGCCCTGGTGGCCTCGCTCCTCTACTACTGGGTGCCGGACTCGCGGTGCGCCTTCCGTGAGGCGGAGAAGCTGCCGCCGGGTAGCTGGCTCAGGTGCCGTCCCGACGGCCGGGTGGAGCGCGGCCGGTACTGGAACCTGAAGGACGTCGCCGCCGAGGGCCGGGAGCGGGCCCGCAGCGGTGAGCTGCCGGACCTGGCCGCCATCGTCGAGGAGTCGACCCGGCGCCATCTGCTCTCCGACGTCCCCGTGGCGGCCTTCCTCTCCGGCGGGCTCGACTCCAGCTATCTGACCGCGCTGGCGGCCCGCCACCAGCCCGGGATCTCCGCGTACACGATCGGTTTCCGCGCCGAGGACACCAAGTTCGAGGCGATGCCAGACGACCTGCGCTACGCCCGGCAGGTCGCCGGGCGGTTCGGCGTCGACCTGCACGAGATCGAGATCGCGCCGAACGTGCTCGACCTGCTGCCGCAGATGACGTACAGCCTGGACGAGCCGATCGGCGACCCCGCCGCGATCAACACGTACCTGATCTGCCAGGCCGCCCGGGAGGCCGGGGTCAAGGTGATGCTCTCGGGGATGGGCGCCGACGAGCTGTTCGCCGGCTACCGCAAGCACCTCGCGAACCTGCTCGCGCTGCGCTACCAGCGCGTCCCGCGGCCGCTGCGGCGCGGGGTGTCCGCGGCCGTGGACCGGCTGCCGGTCGCCACCGCCCGCCGGGGCTACCGGTCTGTGCGGTTCGCCAAGCGGTTCCTGTCCTTCGCCGATCTGCCGGAGGAGACCGCCTTCCGGCGCAGCTACACGATGTACGACCAGGAGGAGCTGCTCGCCCTGGTCGATCCGGACCTGGCCGGGACGGTCGAGGACGTGCTGACCGAGCACGCGGACGTCTACCAGGACAACGACCTGGACGACTTCGTCAACCGGATGTGCCTGGGCGATGCCCGGATGTTCCTGCCGGGCCTCAACCTCGCCTACACCGACCGCTCCAGCATGGCCGCGTCGACCGAGGTTCGGGTGCCGTACGTGGACGTCGAGGTGGTGCGGGCGGCGTTCGCGGTGCCCGGCGATCGCAAGATCGTCGGACGCCAGGGCAAGGCCGTGCTCAAGGAGGCGGCTTGCTCGGTCCTGCCCCGGGAGATCGTCTACCGGCCCAAGGGACTGTTCAGCGCGCCGCTGCGGGCCTGGATGAGCCGGGATCTCGCGCCGCTGGTACGCGAGGTGGTCAACGACGGGGTGCTGGTCAGCTCCGGGCTCCTGCGCCGTGACGCGCTGGCGCGCATGGTCGCCGAGGACGCCGCCGGGCAGCGGGACTTCTCCAAGCATCTGTGGCATGTGCTGACCCTCGAGTACTGGTATCGCGACGCGACCTCTGGGTCCGGTCAGAGCACTCGGTTATCGGCTTAGGAATTCAGAGGAGTTCGGGTGAAGCAGGTTGTACAGAACTACAAGAGCGGCGAGCTGGCGGTGCTCGACGTGCCGGTGCCGGGGTGCAAGCCGGGCGGTGTGCTGGTGCGGACCGCCTACTCGCTGATCTCCACCGGGACCGAGCTCATGAAGGTGTCCGAGGCCGGCATGTCGATGCTCGGCAAGGCCCGCTCGCGGCCGGACCAGGTGGCCAAGGTCATGCAGAGCGTGGCCACCAACGGGGTGCCCGCCACCTATCGCAAGGTGATGGGCAAGCTGGACTCCTACACGCCGCTGGGCTACTCGCTGTGCGGGGTGGTCGAGCAGGTAGGTGCCGGGATCGACGATGTGAAGGCCGGCGACCTCGTGGCCTGCGCCGGCAATGAGCACGCGCTGCACGCCGAGCTGAACTGGGTGCCGAAGAACCTGTACGCCCCGGTGCCGGACGGCCTCGCGCCGCGGCACGCGGCCTTCGGCACCGTCGGTTCGATCGCGATGCAGGGCGTCCGCCAGGGCGAGCCGCAGCTCGGCGAGGTGGCGCTGGTGATCGGCCTCGGGCTGATCGGGCAGCTGGTGGTGCAGTTGCTCGCCGCCTCGGGGGTCCGCGTCGTCGGGGTGGACCCCGACCCGGTGCGCTGCGAGCTCGCCGAGCGCCTGGGTGCCGCGGCCTGTGGCGATCCCGCGTCCGCGGCCGTGGAAGCCGCCGTCGGCGAACTCACCGGCGGTCACGGCGTGGATCAGGTGTACCTGGCCGCCGGCGGCGGCAGCAACCAGCCCGTCGAGCTGGCCGCCCGGCTGAGCCGGGACCGCGGCCGGGTCGTCGACATCGGCAAGTGCCGTCTGGACCTGCCGTGGAACGCGTATTACGAGAAGGAACTCGACGTCCGGTTCTCCCGCTCGTACGGTCCCGGCCGCTACGACCCGGAGTACGAACTCGAGGGGCGCGACTACCCGATCGGCTATGTGCGCTGGACCGAGCGCCGCAACCTGGCGTGCTTCCTCGATCTCGTCGCCCGCGGCCGCGTCGACGTGGAGCCGCTGGTCTCCCACGTCGCGGACTTCGCCGACGCCGTGGAGACGTACCAGAGCCTGAAGGACGGCGAGTTGAAGGCCGTGGCCGTGCTGTTCCGGTACCCCGAAGCAAGGGCGGAAGCAGAGTCTCCGGCGGTGGCCGTGCCCACGGTGAACGTGAAGCCGAGTCCGGCCCGGGCCGCCAGGACGCCGGTGCGCCTGGCGTTCGTCGGCGCGGGAAACTACGCGACGTCGATGCTGCTGCCGCACCTGGCAGGGCGCGAAGGCGTCGAGCTGTCGACCGTCGTCACCACGACGGCGCTGTCCGCGGCCAACGCGCAGCGGAAGTTCGGCTTCGCCGAGGCGACCACCGATCTCGACACCGTCCTCGGCGACAAGTCCATCGACGCGGTGTTCGTCGTCACCCGGCACAGCTCGCACGCCGAACTGACCCGAAGGGCGCTGCTGGCCGGCAAGGCCGTCTTCGTGGAGAAGCCGCTGGCACTCACCGAGGACGAGCTGGCCGGCGTGCTCGCGACGGTGGAGGAGTCCGGCAACGACCGGCTGCAGGTGGGCTTCAACCGCCGGTTCGCGCCGCTGTTGCGGGAGGCCAGGAAGCGGTTCGGCGCCCGGACCGGTCCGGCGAGCCTGCGCTACCTGGTCAACGCGGGCCGGCTGCCGCACGGCAGCTGGTACCTCCGACAGGGCGCCGAGGGCTCGCGCTTCGCCGGCGAGGGCGGACACTTCATCGACACGGCGAGCTGGCTGCTCGAGGCCGACCCGGAGTCGGTGTACGCGGTCGCCACGTCCGGCAACGAGGACCTTCAGGTCGTGCTGCGCTACCCGGACGGGTCCACCGCCACCATCAGCTACGTCACCACCGGCGCGCCGGGCTTCCCCAAGGAGACGCTGGACCTCGTCGCGGACGGCAAGGTGCTGCGGCTCGACGACTTCGTCCGTGCCTCGCTGTTCGCAGACGGAGGGGTCGGCCGCAAGAGGTGGGTCAGTTCGCGGCTGCCCAAGGCCCGGGACAAGGGGCAGAACGCCGAGCTGGCCGCGTTCATCAAGGCCGTGCGGACCGGCGGGCCGATGCCGGTGCCGCTGGAGTCGCTGGTCGCCACCACGTCGGCCACCCTCGCCGTGCAGGCCGGCCTGGCCGGCGGCGCGCCGGTGACGCTGGCGAGGACGCGATGACTGTGAACTCGGGGAGTCCGGGCTGGTACTTACGGCGGCTGTCCCGGATGGGACCGCGGGAGGTCGGCGGCCGGGCGGGCGACGCGGTGCGCAGGCGGCTGTGGCGGTCGGCGCGGCCGGACTGCCCGCGCGTGACCGGTGCCCGGTTCACCGCGGTACTGCCCGCGGGGACGATCGCCGCGATACCCGCGGACGCCGCGAAACGTCTCATCGCCGAGGCGGACCGGCTGATGGCGGGGCACACCGAGTATTTCGGGGTGGTCCGCGACGACCTGGACGACCCGGACTGGTGGTACGACCCGAAGACCGAGCGCCGGGCTCCGCGGGGCTACGCCTTCGACGTGCCGTACCGCGACGAGGACGCGGTCGGGGACATCAAGCAGATCTGGGAGCTGTCCCGGCACCAGTACCTCACCGTGCTCGCCGCCGCCTACGCGATCACCGGGGACGAGCGGTACGCCGAGCGAGTGGCCGCGCACCTGCGGTCGTGGTGGACGGCCAACCCACCGCTGCGCGGCGTGCACTGGATCAGCGGCATCGAGCTGGGCATCCGGCTGCTGTCCTGGGTGTGGATCCGCCGGCTGCTCGACGGCTGGCCGGGCGCGACCGGTCTTTTCGAGGGCAACCCGGTGGCGCTGAACCAGATCTGGCACCACCAGCGCTGGCTGGCCGCCTTCCCCAGCCGGGGGTCCTCGGCGAACAACCACGTCATCGCCGAGGCCGCCGGGCAGTTCGCAGCGGCCTGCGCGTTCGGGTGGTTCCCCTCCTCGGCGCGTTGGCGAACCGAAGCGCTGCGATCGCTGAAGCGGCATCTGCGCGGCAACACCTTCGGCTCCGGCCTCAACCGCGAGCTGGCCACCGAGTATCACGGACTGGTGCTGGAGCTCGGCCTGGCGGCCGTGGCCGAGGCGGATGCCGCACGCAGGCCGGTCCCCGCGTCGCTCCGGCTGGTGCTGCTGCGGATGACCGACGCGCTCGCGGCCGTCGTGGACAACCGGCTACGGCCGCCGCGCCAGGGGGACGCGGACGACGGGCACGGCCTGGTCGTGGACGGCGCGGGCACCGACCGCTGGGCCTCACTGCTGGCCACCGGGGACGCCGTGTTCGGCCGGCTCGCCTGGTGGCCGGCGGTGACCGGCACCGATGTGCGCACTCCGCTCCTCGCGGCGCTCATCAGGCCGTACGCGACGAAGGGAACCGCACGCCCGGCGAGCCGGCCGGCCCATTTCGCCGACGCGGGCATGACCATCCTGCGCGGTCCGGGAGAGATCTGGTGCCGCTGCGACGGAGGTCCGCACGGGTTCCTGTCCATCGCCGCGCACGCACACGCGGACGCGCTGTCCTTGGAGGTCCGGCACGACGGGGTCGACGTGCTCGCCGACCCGGGGACGTACTGCTACCACGGGCAGCCCGAGTGGCGGCGGTACTTCCGGTCGACCCTCGGCCACAACACCCTGCAGTTGGACGGCGGTGACCAGTCCGTCTCCGGCGGACCGTTCCTGTGGACCCGGCAGGCCCGCAGCCGCGTCCTGGTCGCGGACACATCCGGCGCCTCCGACGGGGGGACGGCCCGCTGGTGCGCCGAGCACGACGGCTACCAGCGCTCGGTGCACCGCCGCCGGGTGGAGCTGACCGCCGCGAGCCAGGAGTTGAGGGTGGTCGACGAGGTCCACGGCCGGAACGGCCCGCGCCGGGCCGTGCGTCTGGCGTTCCACCTCGGCCCGGCGATCGCCGCGGACCTGGTGGGCAGCCGGGCGGTGCTCACCTGGACCCGGGACGGCGAGGACCGCTCCGCGGTACTCGATCTGCCCGGGCAGTTGTCCTGGCGGGCCCATCGCGGCGAGAGCGACCCGCCGCTGGGCTGGTACTCCGCCGGCTTCGGCCGCAAGGAACCCACCACCACGCTGATCGGCACCGGCTTCGCCGACGGCGCGGAGGGGTTCACCACCGTGCTCAAGTTCCGCGGCTAGGGGGGCGCGTGGAGATCAAGTGGCGGCCCTGGGCGTGGCCGGCGGCACCGCTGGCGTTGGCCCTGCTGGCGGTGACCGGCTGTGAGAGCACGCCGGGCGCGCGGCCGAAACCGACCGCCGCGCCGTCCGCGTCCGTGGCCCGGGTGTGCGCCGAGCCCGCGGCCGGGCCGGCGAAGGCGCCGGCGGGCGCGGTGACGGTCGACCCCGCGGTGGCCGGTGACCTGGCCGCGAAGACCAAGAGCAGCCCCCCGAACACCACGTTCTGGCTTCGACCGGGCAAGCACAGACTCGAGCCGGAACGCTACGCCCAGGTCCTCCCCGAGAAGGGGAACACCTACCTCGGCGCGCCGGGCGCGGTGCTCGACGGCCGGAAGACCAACCAGTACGCGTTCGGCGGCACCGCCCGCGACGTCACCATCCGCCACCTGACCGTGCAGGGTTTCGTCGCGCCGCACAACGAGGGCGTGGTCAACCATGACTCGGCCGACGGGTGGGTGATCGAGCACGCGACGATCCAGCACAACTCCGGCGCCGGGCTGATGGCCGGTGCCCGCCAGCGGGTCCGCGCCAGTTGCCTGCGCGGCAACGGTCAGTACGGCATGAACGCGTACAAGGCCACCGGCCGGATCAGCGGCCTGGTGGTCGAGGGCAACGAGATCGTGGGCAACAACACCGACGACTGGGAGCGGCGGCGGCAGGGCTGCGGCTGTACCGGGGGCGTCAAGTTCTGGGCCGTCGACGGCGCCGACGTACGCGGCAACTGGGTGCACGACCAACGCGGAGCCGGGTTGTGGGCGGACACCAACAACAACGACTTCCGCATCGAGGACAACGTGCTCGAGGCCAACGACGGTGCCGCGCTGATCTACGAGACCAGTTACAACGCGGTCATCCGGAAGAACACGATCCGGCGGAACAACCGGGTCGAGGGCCGCCGGTACGCGGACCGCGGCGACACCTTCCCGTTCGGCACCGTCTACCTGTCCGAGTCCGGCGGCGAACCACGGATCCGAGCCCGCACGGACAAGATCGAGATCTACCGCAACGTGCTGGAGAACAACTGGTCCGGGATCACCCTGTGGGAGAACGCCGACCGGTTCTGCAACAGCCCCGCCAACACCTCCTCCGGTGACTGCACGTTGCTGGTGAAGGACACCGACCGCTGCGCGCGGCCGGCGATCGCCGGCGCACCGCTGTACGCCGACTGCCGGTGGAAGACGCAGCGGGTGGACATCCACCACAACCGCTTCGTGCTGGACACGTCCGTCGTCGAGTGCACGGTGAAGTGCGACCGCATGGCGGTGCTGGCCAACTACGGCACCTATCCGGACTGGTCGCCCTACCAGGGCGAGCGGGTGGCCGAGGCGATCACCCGCGAACAGCACAACCGCTGGCACGACAACGTCTACCTCGGCCCATGGAAGTTCGTGGCCCACGACCCGAGCCGGGTGCTCGACTTCGTCCAGTGGCAGGCCGCGCCGTACCAGCAGGACGCGGGCAGCACCTTCCGCGCACGGGACGGTGGTTGAGATGAGCCCGGAGCGCACGGACCACACGCCGAAGATCGTCGGTACGGCCTGGGGGCTGCTGATCCTCAACACGCTCGGCTCCGCCGGGGCGAAGACCATCGTCCCGCTGCCCCGCTCCCTCATCCAGATGGTCACCATGGGCGCGCTGGTCGCCGCGTTCGCGCTGGCGCTCGCCGTCAATCTCCGGCTGCGCATCCGGGCCAGTGCCTTCGTTCTCCTGCTCACCCTGCTGCTGGTGCCGAGCGTGATCTCCAGCGCGGACCTGGAGTCCGGGTTCGGCGCGGTGTTCCGCTGCGCCCGGCTGGCTCTCTTCGTCGGCACGCTGTGGCTGCTCAGCCGCTGGTGGGACGGCGGCCTGACGTTCGTCCGGCACCACATCCGGATGTACTTCGTGGTCCTCGGGTCCGTGGCCGCCGGCCTGCTCATCTCACCGGGCGCCGCCCTGCCCGAGCTCTACGGCGGGCGGCTGGTCGGCGCGTTGTGGCCGCTCACCCCACCGCAGATCGGACAGTACGCCGCGGTGATCATCGGGCTCACCGTGCTGCTCGTTCTGGGCCGCCGGACCGACAGGCGCAGCGCGGCGGTGGTCATCGTGCCGGCGCTCGTCCTGCTCGCGCTGACCCACACCCGGACGGCCACGTTAGGCCTGATCATCGGGCTGGCGTTGGCGATCGGCTCGCTCGTCCTGACCAGTGCCGCCGCCCGCCGGTTCTTCGCCTGGGCGGTGCTGTGCGCCGCCGTGGCCGCGGTGGGGTTCGGCTCGGCGCTGCAGGCGTGGTTCCTGCGCGGACAGAGCCAGGAGAACTTCACCAGCCTCACCGGTCGGGCCAAGGTCTGGGACGCCCTGCTGGCAGCGCCCCGGTCGACCTCGGAGTACCTGTTCGGCGCGGGCCTGGGCGACAAGTCGTTCGGCGGGCTGCCGATCGACAACAGCTGGCTGGCCGTCTACCACGAGCAGGGGCTGACCGGCATCGCCCTGGTGGCGGCGATCATCATCGTGCTGGGCGGCGTCGCGTTGCTGCGGCCACCGTCGCTGTCGAGGGCCTGCGCGATCTTCCTGATCAGCTACTGCGCGATCGCGTCGTACACCGAGGCGGGGCTGGGCGACGCCTCGCCGTATCTGCTGCATCTGGCCGTGGCCGCCTCGCTGCTGGCGGCACCTGCCGCGGCCACTCCCCTCTCGACGCCCGACGTCCCTCGACGACACATCCCGCGATGGGCCCAGAGATCGGAGGTGACCTGACCATGCACGTCCTCGTGGTGCACAACCGCTACGCCTCGGCACAACCGAGCGGGGAGAACAAGGTCGTCGACCAGGAGGTGGCGCTGCTGCGCGGGGCCGGCCACCGGGTCGAGCTGTTCGAGCGGCGCAGCGACGACATCGCCGCCCTGTCCCTGCTGAGCAAGGCCGCGCTGCCGCTCCTTGTGCCGTGGAACCCGGCGGTCCGCACGGAACTCGCCGCCCGGCTCCGCACCGAGCGACCGGACGTGGTCCACGTCCACAACGTCTTCCCGCTCCTGTCGCCCGCCGTGCTGGCCGCCTGCGCCGACGCCGGCGTGCCCGCCGTCGCCACGCTGCACAACTACACCCAGGTCTGCCCGCCCGGCACGCTTCAGCGGGACGGCCGGCCGTGCACCGAGTGCGTCGGGTCGGCCCCGCTGCCCGCCGTCCGGCACGGCTGCTACCGCAACTCCCGGCTGGCGACGGTGCCGCTCGCGGTCAGCCTGTCGGTCAACCGGCGGCGATGGTGGTCCGGCGTGGAGCGGTTCTTCTGCATCTCCGCGGCGCAGCGCGACGTTCTGGTGCGGTCCGGCATGCCGGCCGAGCGGCTGGCCGTGAAGCACAACTTCGTGCCCGACCCGGGCGCCTGCCGAACGGGCCCCGGTGAGCATCTGCTCTATCTCGGCCGGCTCGCGGAGGCCAAGGGCGTGCGGCTGCTCATGGCCGCGTGGGACGAGATCGCAGCCAGCGGCGGTGTGGGCGTGCCGCTCTTGATCGCCGGCACGGGACCGCTGGAGCGAGAGGTGACCGCCTGGGCGGCGGGCCGGGACGACGTGCGCTACGTCGGCCTGCTGGACCCGGCCCAGTGCCGAAAGGCCGTCGCGCGGTCGGTCGCCGTGGTTGCCCCCTCGACGTGGCTCGAGGCGTTCGGCCTGGTGGTCGTGGAGGCGATGGCGGCGGGAGTCCCGACCGTCGCCGCCGGTCACGGCGCCTTCGTCGAACTCGTCGAGGACGGGGTGACCGGGCTGCTGCACCGGCCGGGCGAGGCAGCCTCGCTCGCGTCCCGCATACGCCGGATCGCGGCCGAGCCGGCCCGCAACCGGGAGATGGGCCAGGCGGCCCGGCGCCGTTACGAGCAGGGCTTCAGCCCGGCCGTCGGCCTCGAGCGCCTGGTGGAGGAGTACCGCACCGCGATCGCGGGTCGGACGGGATCAATGGGGGGCAGTAGATGACAGGATGCCGACTCTGCGGCTCGGAAGCGATGGCGAGCGTCGTCGATCTCGGGGCGACGCCACCATGTGAGAGCTTTCTCGCCGCGGACCAACTGGACCAGCCGGAGCCGGCGTACCCGCTGCACCTGCGGGTCTGCACCGACTGCTGGCTGGCGCAGATCCCTCCGCTGATCACACCGGAGGAGACGTTCAAGGAGTACGCGTACTTCTCCTCGTACTCGACCTCCTGGGTGGAGCACGCGCGCACGTTCGTCGCCGACGCCGTAGAGCGTCTTGCTCTCGGCCCGGACGCCTTCGTGGTCGAGGTCGCGAGCAACGACGGGTACCTGCTCAAGCACATCGTGGACCGCGGGATCCGCTGCCTGGGCATCGAGCCCTCGGTGAACGTCGGCGCCGCGGCGCGGGACGCCGGGGTGCCCACGCTCACGGAGTTCCTGAGCCCGGACACCGGCTCGGCCGTCCGCGAAGAGCACGGCCCGGCGGACCTGGTCGTGGCCAACAACGTGTACGCGCACATCCCCGACGTGGTCGGGTTCACCCGGGGGCTACGCGCCCTGGTCGCCGACGACGGCTGGGTCTCCATCGAGGTGCAGCACCTGCTGACGCTGATCGAGGAGAACCAGTACGACACGATCTACCACGAGCACTTCCAGTACTACACGGTCGCGTCCGCGATCCGGGCGCTGGCGAGCGGCGGACTCGCGCTCGTGGACGTCGAGTTGCTGCCCACGCACGGCGGCTCCAGCCGGCTGTGGGCCCGGCCGGCCGAGGTGGCGGGCGAGCCGTCCCGGCGGGTGACCGACGTGCTGGACCGGGAGAAGGCCGCCGGGCTGCAGGAGCTGTCCGGATACACCGAGTTCTCGGCCCGGGTGGCCAAGGTGCGCCGGGACCTGCTGCGGTTCCTCGTCGAGGCGGCCGAGCGCGGCGAGACGGTCGTCGGCTACGGCGCCCCGGGCAAGGGGAACACCCTGCTCAACCACTGCGGCATCCGGCCCGACCTGCTTCCGTACACGGTCGACCGCAACCCCTACAAGCACGGCAGGTTCACCCCGGGCACCCGCATCCCGATCCTGCCGCCCGAGCAGATCAGCACCGACAAACCCGACTACGTGCTCGTCCTCCCGTGGAACCTGCGGGACGAGCTGGTCGAGCAACTGTCCTTCGTGCACGAGTGGGGCGGCCGGCTGGTCTTTCCCATCCCGGAACTGAGCATTGTCGAGGTCGCGTCTTGAAAGGTCACAGCATGAAGGTCGTCCTGTTCTGCGGCGGCTACGGGCTGCGGATGCGGAGCGGTGCCGCAGACGACATGCCCAAGCCGATGGCGATGGTCGGCCCGCGGCCGCTGATCTGGCACGTCATGCGCTACTACGCGTACTACGGGCACACGGAGTTCATCCTGTGCCTCGGGTACGGGGCGCACCACATCAAGGACTTCTTCCTCAACTACGAGGAGACGACGTCCAACGACTTCGTGCTGCGGGGCGGGCGGACCGAGCTGCTCTCCACCGACATCGCCGACTGGACGATCACGTTCGCGCAGACCGGCATCGAGTCGCCGATCGGGGAGCGGCTGCGCCGGGTGCGGCACCACCTGGACGGCGACGAGATGTTCCTCGCCAACTACGCCGACGTGCTCACCGACGCCCCGCTGCCGGAGATGATCGACCGGTTCGCCCGGCGCGACGCCGGTGCGTCGATGATGGTGGTGCCGCCGCAGTCCTCGTTCCACTGCGTGGACCTGGGCGAGGACGGCCTGGTGGGGGGCATCACCGCGGTGAGCGACATGCCGCTGTGGGAGAACGGCGGCTACTTCGTGCTCCGCCAGGAGGTCTTCGACCACATCCCGGAGAACGGCGACCTGGTCGCCGACGGATGCGCCCAACTGGCCAAGCGCGGACGGCTGGTGGCGCACCAGCACCGCGGCTTCTGGAAGCCGACCGACACCGTGAAGGAGCGGGCCGCGCTCGACGACGCCTACACCCGGGGCGACCGCCCGTGGGCCGTGTGGGAACGGGACACCGCCGGAGCGCGGGCGTGATCCGGCTCGGGGCCGGGTCCCTGGACCGCGTCGTCGCGGTGGGCGCGCACTGCGACGACATCGCCATCGGCGCCGGCGGCACCCTCCTGACCATGTGCCGCGCGCGGCCGGGCATCCGCGTCGACGCGCTGGTGCTCTCGGGCGGTGGCAGCGAGCGGGAGCAGGAGGAGCGGGCCGCGCTCGCCGCCTTCTGCCCGGACGCCGACCTGCGGCTGACGGTGCTCAAGCTGCCGGACGGCCGGATGCCCGCGCACTGGGAGGAGGCCAAGGCCGCCGTCGAGGAACTGCGCGAGCGGACCGAACCGGATCTGGTCCTCGCACCGCGTACCGATGACGCGCACCAGGACCACCGCGGCCTGGCGCAACTACTGCCCACCGCGTTCCGCGACCACCTCGTGCTCGGCTACGAGATCGTCAAGTGGGATGGCGACCTCGGCCGCCCGGCGGCGTACCAGCCACTGTCGCCGGAGACCGCCGAACAGAAGGTGCGGCTGCTGCAGGAGCACTACCCCTCGCAACGGCACCGGCCCTGGTACGACCGGGAGGCCTTCCTCGGCCTCGCACGGATCCGCGGCATCGAATGCCACGCGCGCTACGCCGAGGCGTTCGCCGTCACCAAACTCACTCTCGACCTGGGGGAATGAACCTTGCGTGTACTGCTGACCGGACATCAGGGCTACCTGGGCACCGTGATGGCCCCGGTCCTCACCGCCGCCGGGCACGAGGTCGTCGGCCTTGACGCCGGCCTGTTCGCCGACTGCGTCCTCGGCCCGGCGCCCGCGGACCCGTCCGGGCACCGGGTGGACCTGCGCGACGTCACGGCCGAACACGTGGCCGGCGTGGACGCCGTGATCCACCTGGCCGCGCTGTCGAACGACCCGTTGGGATCGCTGGCGCCGGAGCTCACCTACGACATCAACCACCACGCCTCCGTACGGCTGGCCCGGCTGGCCCGCGACGCCGGGGTGCGGCGCTTCCTGTACGCGTCGACCTGCTCGGTCTACGGTGCCGCCGGCGGCGGTGACCTGGTCGGCGAGGACGCCCCGCTGCGCCCGGTGACGCCGTACGCGGAGTCCAAGGTGCGGGTGGAGGACGACCTGCACGCGCTGGCCGACGGCGACTTCAGCCCGGTGTTCATGCGCAACGCCACCGCCTTCGGCTACTCGCCCCGGCTGCGCGCCGACATCGTGCTGAACAACCTGGTGGGCCACGCGCTCCTGTCCGGCGAGGTGCTGGTGCTCTCCGACGGCACCCCGTGGCGCCCGCTGGTGCACGCCGCCGACATCGCGCGGGCGTTCACGGCCGCGCTGACCGCTCCGCGCGAAGCGGTGCACGACCGGGCGTTCAACATCGGCAGCGAGATCAACAACGTCACGGTCGCCGAGATCGCCGAGCAGGTCGCCGAGGCGGTGTCCGGCTCCAAGGTGGTGATCACCGGGGAGACCGGTGCCGATCCGCGGTCGTACCGGGTCGACTTCTCCCGGTTCCGCGCCGCGGTGCCCGGCTTCGACTGCGAGTGGACGGTGAAGCAGGGCGCGCTCGAACTCGCCGACGCCTACCGCGAACACGGGCTGACCCAGGAAGACTTCGAGCGACGCTTCACCCGGCTCGCCGTGCTGCGCGCCGCGTCCGACGCCGGCGCCGTCGACGACACCCTGCGGTGGCGCCGATGACCTCGGCCGGCGAAGAGATGCACGCACTGGTGAAGCGGCTGTACCCGCTCTGCCGGAGCATCACCGGCGACGGTGTGCGCGCCACCCTGGAGATCGTCGGCGAGTACGTCCCGCTGCGGGTGCACGAGGTGCCGACCGGGACTCAGGTGCTCGACTGGACGGTGCCGCAGGAATGGAACATCCGGGACGCGTACATCGCCGACTCCTCCGGCAAGCGGGTCGTCGACTTCGCCGCGTCCAGCCTGCACGTGCTCGGCTACAGCGTGCCGGTGTCGGCGACCATGCCGCTGACCGAGCTGCGCGAACACCTGCACACCCTGCCGGACCACCCGGGTTGGGTGCCGTACCGCACCAGCTACTACAAGCCGGAGTGGGGGTTCTGCCTGGCCCAGGAGACCTTGGCCGCGCTGCCGGACGGCGACTACGAGGTGTGCGTCGACTCCACACTCGCGGACGGCCACCTCACCTACGCCGAGCACGTGGTCCCCGGGCAGGTCGCCGACGAGGTGATCGTCTCCTGTCACGTCTGCCACCCGTCGCTGGCCAACGACAACCTCGCCGGCATCGCGGTGGCGACGTTCCTGGCCCGGGCGCTGGCGCAGGAGAAGCCCTACTACACCTACCGGTTCCTGTTCGCGCCCGGCACCATCGGGGCGATCACCTGGCTGGCCCGCAACGCGGAGCGGATCGAGCAGGTCAGGCACGGCCTTGTGCTGGCCTGCGCCGGCGACTCGGGCCGACTGACGTACAAGCAGAGCAGGCGCGGCGACGCGGAGATCGACCGGGTGATGCGGCACGTCCTTGCCGCCTCCGAACGCCCGCACCACGTCAACGAGTTCACTCCGTACGGCTACGACGAGCGGCAGTTCTGCTCGCCCGGGTTCGATCTCGGCGTGGGCTCGCTCAGCCGGACCCCGTACGCCGGCTACCCCGAGTACCACACCTCGGCGGACAACCCGGACTTCGTCTCCCCGGAGGCGATGGCGGACACCCTCGCCGTCTGCCGCGAGGCGTTCGCGGTGCTGGACCGCAACCGGCGGTACGTCAACCTCAGCCCCTACGGCGAGCCGCAGCTGGGCCGGCGTGGGCTGTACGACTCGCTCGGCGGCCGCAGCGACGCGAAGCAGGCGCAGCTGGCCATGCTCTGGGTGCTCAGCCTCTCCGACGGCGAGCACAGTCTGCTGGACGTCGCCGAGCGGTCCGGACTGCCGTTCGACACCGTCGCCGCCGCGGCCGGCGCCCTGCACGCCGCCGGACTGATCAAGGCATGACCCCGATGCCCACCGAGGAGGAGAAGACGAGGCCGACGGCGGACCGGCGGACCGCCAGGCGGGCCGTCGCCGGCCGGCTGTCCTGGGGACTGGCCGACCAGGCGGCCTCCAGCATGACCAACTTCGCGGTGGGGATCTACGTGGCCCGCTCGCTGGGGGTGACCGCGTTCGGCGTGTTCAGCCTGGCCTGGCTGACCTACGGCGTGGTGCTCAACGTCGCCCGCGGGCTGGCCACCGACCCGCTCGTGGTGCGCTTCAGCGGCGCGCCGGAAGCGTCCTGGCGCGCGGCGACGGCCCGGTCGTCGGGTGCCGCGCTCGGCGTCGGTACCGCCCTCGGCGCGGTGTGCCTGCTGGTCGGCCTCGGTCTCGGCGGCCGCGTGGGGCCCGCGTTCGTCTGCCTCGGCGTCGTCCTGCCGGCCCTGCTGCTGCAGGACACGTGGCGGTTCGCGTTCTTCGCCGCCGGCACCGGACGGAAGGCGTTCGTCAACGACCTCGTGTGGGGCGTCGCGCTCGTCCCGGCCATGGTGGTGGCGGCCCGCGTGGGCAGTGTGGCGGCATTCGTGCTCGCCTGGGGCGCGTCGGCCGCGGTGGCCGCGGTGTACGGCTGCTTCCAGTCCGGGATCCGGCCCCGGCCGCACCAGGCGCGCGGGTGGCTTCGCGAGCAGCGCGATCTCGGCTACCGGTACCTGGTCGAGAACGTCAGCCTCAGCGGCGCGAGCCAGCTGCGGGCGTACGGGCTCGGCGCGATCGTCGGAATCGGCGCGGTGGGTGCGGTCCGGGGCGCGGAGCTCCTGCTCGGCCCGTTCCTCGCACTGCTGATGGGCCTTTCACTGGTCACCGTCGCGGAGGCGGCACGCGTGCTGCGGCGGGCCCCGCACCGCCTCGGCACATTCTGCCTCCTGCTGGGCGGAGGGCAGGCCGCCGCCGCGCTGCTCTGGGGCGCGGCGCTGCTGCTGATGCCGGGCCGGCTCGGCGAGTTCGTACTCGGCGGTGTCTGGAGCTCCGCCTCGGAGCTCATCGTGCCGGCCACGCTCGGTGTCGCGGGCGCGGGCCTCGGCAGCGGCGCGGCGGCCGGGCTGCGCGCGCTCGCCGCGGCCCGGCGCAGCCTGCGCTGCCAACTGTTCGCCTCCGCCTGCTACGTGGGCGGCGGGCTCGGCGGGGCGGCCCTGGCCGGCACGGTCGGCTCGGCCTGGGGCGTCGCCGCCGCGACGCTCTGCGGCTCGGCCGTGTGGTGGCTGCAGCTGCGGTCCGCCCTGCGTGAGCACCACCGAGGGGGTGCCTGATGGATCTCCGCGGCGTCGCGACGCCCGGCACGCTCCCCCACTGCCTTAAGGGCGCGGGAGGTGCCCCCACTCGCCGCACCGGCCGAAAGCCCAAGTACGTCCAGTACGAGGGCTTCCGGCCGGCACTCCCCCAGCCTTCGGCCGGGGGGGACCCCCAGAGCACGCACCGGACGCCGCTCCTTCCCCACGGAGATCCATCAGGCACCCCCTACCCCATCCCCGAAGTGAGGACGCCATGACCGCCCGACCCAGGCTGAGCATCGGCCTGCCCGTGTACAACGGCGAGGAGTACCTCGCCGAATCGCTCGACGCCCTGCTCGGCCAGACCTACGAGGACTTCGAGCTGGTCATCTCCGACAACGCCTCGACCGACGGGACCGAGGACATCTGCCGCAAGTACGCCACGCAGGACTCGCGCATCCGGTACATCCGGCTGCTGCGGAACATCGGCGCCGCGCCGAACCACAACTACGTGTTCACCGAGTGCCGCGGTGAGTTGTTCAAGTGGGCCTCGCACGACGACCTCTACGCCCGGGACCTGCTGCGGCGCTGCGTGGAGGCGCTGGACGAGCGGCCGGACGTCATCCTCGCGCACAGCGACCAGGCGGTCATCGACGAGGACGGCAAGGTGAAGGTCCCCTACGAGTACGGCCTGGCCACCGACTCTCAGCACGCGCCGGAGCGCTTCCGCAGCCTGCTGTTCGAGCCCGGTGGCGACGACTTCTACGGGGTGATGCGGGCCGACGTGCTGCGCCGGGTGAAGCCGCACGACAGCTACCACCACGCGGATCGCACGTTCGTCGCCGAGATCACCCTGCACGGGCCCTTCCACCAGGTGCCGGAGCTGCTGTACTTCCGCCGCGACCACCCCACCCGCGCCGAGCGGGCGAACCCTTCCAAGCGCTCGCGGTGCGTCAACCTGGACCCGCGCCGGGCAGGCCCGCTGCACCCGACGCCCCGGCTGCTCGCCGAGTACGTCTGGGGCTTCGCTTCGGCGATCCGGCGGGCGCCGTTGTCCCCGGTCGACCGGCGCGCGTGCTTCCGCCACCTGGCCACGTGGATGACCAGCCGGGTCCGGCCGGGCGCCGGCGAGCGGGTCGAGGACCGCGCCCCGGTCGACCCGGCCAAGCTCACCGTCTCCGTCGACGACCTCGTCGCGGGACGCGAGGGGCGCCAGACATGAGACCCCTCGTACGCGTCGGGGTGTTCGGCCTGCTCGGCTCCGGCAACCTGGGCAACGACGGATCGCTGGAGGCCGTGCTCGGGTACCTCCGCGCCGAGCACCCGGACGCGGCCGTGGACGCGCTGTGCGGCGGACCCGAGGCCGTCACGGCCCGGTACGGAATCCCGGCGACGCGGCTGCACTGGTACCGCGGGGAGTACCGGACCGCGTCACGTGCGGGCGCGATCGCGGGCAAGGGGCTGGGCAAACTCGTCGACGTCGTCCGCACCGCCGCCTGGGTGCGCCGGCACGACGTGGTGATCGTGCCGGGCATGGGCGTCCTGGAGGCCACGCTGCCGCTGCGGCCGTGGGGTTTCCCGTACTCACTGTTCCTGCTCTGCGCGAGCGGCCGGTTGTTCGGCACCCGGATCGCGCTGGTCAGCGTCGGCGCGGACGCGATCCGCGACCGGCCGACCCGGGCCCTGGTGCGCTGGTCGGCACGGCTGGCCGCGTACCGGTCGTACCGTGACGCCCGATCCCGCGACGCGATGCGGGCGATGGGAGTGGACACCGCGCGCGACGAGGTCTACCCGGACCTCGCCTTCGCCCTGCCGGCGCCGCGGGCGGGCGCGCCCTCGGGACCGCCGGGCTCGCCGGGGCCGGTCTGCGTCGGCGTGATGGCCTTCCACGGGGGCAACGACGACCGCGCCCGGGCCGAGGAGATCCACCGGCGCTACGTCGACGGGACGACCCGCTTCGTCCGCGCGCTGGTCAGGGACGGCAGGGCGGTCCGGCTGCTCACCGGCGACGAGTGCGACGCGCCGGTGGTCGCCGCGATCCTCGACGCGGTGGACTCGCCGCTGGTCACCGCCGCCGAGGCGGCCTCGCTGGCCGACCTGATGAAGGAGACGGCGGCCGCCGACACCGTGGTGGCGACCCGGTACCACAACCTGGTCTGCGCGCTGAAGGCCGGCACGCCGACGCTCGCACTCAGCTATGCGGCGAAGAGCGACGCGCTCATGGATCGGATGGGCCTTGCCACGTACTGCCACCCGGCTCGCGAGGTCGACGCCGGCCGGCTGCTCGAGCAGTTCCGGGCGCTGGAGCAGGGAGCGGCGGAGCTGCGGCGGACCCTCACCGAGCGGAACCTGGTCGTCGCCCGGCAACTCAAGGACCAGTTCTCCGAGTTGACCGCAGCTCTGTTCCCGGCGACCGACCACGACAACGCCCACGCCCGGCAGGAGGCCTCATGAAAGCGACCGCGGTCCCGGAGATCGAAGGCGCGTACCTGTTCGAGCCGACCCCGTACGCCGACGAACGCGGCTTCTTCTGCCGCACCTTCGACGCCGACGTGGTCCGCTCGGTGGGCCTCGACCCGGACGCCTTCGTCCAGGACAGCCTGTCCCGCTCGGTCCGGGGCGTGCTGCGCGGCCTGCACCTGCGCTCCGGGGCCGGCGAGGCCAAGCTGGTGCGGTGCTCGTACGGGAGGATCTTCGACGTCGTCGTGGACCTGCGGCCGGATGCGCCGACCTACCGCAACGTGGCCTCCTTCGAGCTGTCCGGCGACACGCAGGTGGCCTTGTACATCCCGGCGGGGTGTGCGCACGGCTTCCAGGCGCTGACCGAGACCGCCGACACCTCGTACCGGATCGACCGCCCGCACGATCCCGCCGAGGATGTGACGATCGCCTTCGACGACCCGGAGCTCGCCATTCCCTGGCCGCTGCCGGTCACTTCGATGTCCGAGCGGGACCGGAAGGCGCCGGGTCTCGCCGAGGCCCTGAAGCAGAGAGAGAGCTGAAGTCAGCGTGGACACCGAAGAGTTCCTCCTGCCCCGGTCACGGCTGGCGAACGAGCGGCTGCACGCCATGATCCCCGGGGGCGCGCACACCTACGCCAAGGGCGACGACCAGTACCCCGAGAACCTGGCCCCGGTCATCAGCCACGGCCGCGGCGCCCACGTGTGGGACATCGACGGCAACCGCTACATCGAGTACGGGTCCGGCCTGCGGTCGGTCAGCCTCGGCCACGCCCACCCGCGCGTGCTCGAGGCGGTGCGGCGGGAACTCGACCGCGGGAGCAACTTCGTCCGGCCGTCCGTCGTGGAGGTCGAGGCCGCGGAACGCTTCCTGGCCACCGTGCCGACCGCCGAGATGGTGAAGTTCGCGAAGAACGGCTCCGACGCCACCACCGCCGCGGTGCGCCTCGCCCGCGCCGCCACCGGGCGCCCGCGGGTGGCCCTCTGCGCCGACCATCCGTTCTTCTCCGTCGATGACTGGTTCATCGGCACGACGCCGATGTCCGCCGGTATACCGGTGGCGACCACCGAGCTCACCGTGGCGTTCCCCTACGGGGACCTGGCCGCCACGGAGGAACTGCTCACCCGGTACCAGGGCGAGGTCGCCTGCCTGATCCTCGAACCCGCCGCCCACACCGAGCCGCCGCCCGGGTACCTGGCCGGCCTGCGCGAGCTGGCCGACCAGCACGGCTGCGTACTGATCTTCGACGAGATGATCACCGGTTTCCGCTGGTCCGAGGCGGGCGCCCAGGGTCTGTACGGCGTCGTCCCCGACCTCTCCACGTTCGGCAAGGCGCTGGGCAACGGGTTCGCCGTCTCCGCGCTGGCCGGGCGCCGCGACCTGATGGAGCGGGGCGGGCTGCGTCACTCCGGCGACCGGGTGTTCCTGCTGTCCACCACACACGGTGCGGAAACGCACTCCCTGGCCGCCGCGATGGCCGTGCAGACCATCTACGTCGAGGAGGGCGTCACCGCGCGACTGCACGCCCTCGGCGAGCGGCTGGCCGCCGGTGTCCGTGAGGCCGCGGTCGGCATGGGCGTCGGCGACCACGTCGTCGTCCGGGGCCGGGCCAGCAACCTGGTCTTCGCCACCCTCGACGCGAACCGGCAGCCGTCACAGGAGTACCGCACCCTGTTCCTGCGCCGGCTCCTCGCGGGCGGGGTCCTCGCCCCGTCGTTCGTGGTGAGCAGCGCGCTCGACGACGCCGACATCGATCACACCGTCGACGTGGTGGCCCAGGCATGTGCGGTGTACCGGAAGGCACTCGACGCCGCTGACCCCACCCCCTGGCTGGCCGGGCGACCGGTGAAGCCGGTGTTCCGCCGCTTGGCGTGACATGACGTGGCGTCAGGGGCGCTGCTGCCGGCCGGCGTCGGCCAGCCGGTCAGCCATCCGGTCAACCAGCCACGCGGTCGCCGGTACCACCGCCAGCGCGGTGCACCAGCCGCCGAGGGTGTCGGTCGGGTAGTGCGCGCCGAGGGCGACCTGCGCCCAGCCCATGGCGGCACCGGCGACGAGCGCAGCGGCGAGGACGAGCAGCGTGCCGGCCGTCCTGCCGAGGGCGAGCCGGCCGGTCGCGAGCAGCGCCACCACGAGGGCGAGCGCGGTGAGGAAGGCGGTGTGCCCGCTCGGGTAGGAGAGGTGCCCGTCGTGGATGGTGCGTCCCACCAGGGGCTTGAGCAGCTTCGTCGTCCCGACGGCCAGTCCGGTGCCGGCCACGATGAGCACCGCCGCGCGAGGACGCCGAAGCAGCAGGCAGCCCGTCACGGTGGCCACGACCAGCGTCGCCGCTCCGGCGGGCTCCCCCAAGGAGTCCGTGGCCAGAGCGAGGTACCGCCACGGCGGCCCCACACCGTCCACCGGCGACTGGATCCACCCGTCCACCGTGCCGGGCTCGCTGTGGTCGGCGTACAGGACCCCGAGCCCGACGACCACCAGCGCGGCGAGGGCCGCGATCAGCCCGAGCCACAAGCGCAGCGGTGGGGGCAGCACCGCGGGCGCCGACCGGTGGGCAGCCGTGGCTGCTGGGCGCCAACTCCCCACCGACGAGCCCCCCGTCGTGTCCGACTCGGCCCGCGCGGGCGCCATCAGTCTCCGGGTGCCACCCTAACCAACACGCGGTTCCCCGGTACGGAAACCCGTTCGCCAGACGGGCCGGCGGTCTGCTTGGCTCGCCCCATGAGCGATCTTCACATCCGCTGCGCGGCCCTCTCGGACATCGACACCGTGCTGCGGTTCTGGCGCGAAGCCGCGGAAGGAACCAGCATCAGCGACGATCACGACGGGGTGGCACGCCTCATCACACGAGACCCCGAAGCCCTGCTGCTCGCCGAGCGCGACGGCCTCCTCACGGGAACCGTCATAGCCGGCTTCGACGGATGGCGCTGCTCCGCCTACCGGCTCGCCGTACACCCCGGCCACCGCCGTCAAGGCATCGCCACCGCCCTGCTCGAAGCCGCCGAAGAACGCTTCGCGGCCCTGGGCGGGCGACGCGTCGACGCCATGGTCCTGGAAGCCAACGAACAGGCCCACCACGCCTGGGCCGCGGCCGGCTACCGGCGCGAGGACCACTGGCGGCGCTGGGTCAAGCCCCTCACCGGCTAGGCCGTGTCTCCGGCCGGTGCGAGGACTCCGGCCACGAGACGCTGGGCGTAGGCGGCGTCGAGTCCGTCCGGGCGGAAGAGGATGCGGTACATCATGGGCGCGACGACCTGGTCGATCACCGTCTCGACGTCGGGTGTCCGCTCCCCGCGTCCGGCCGCCCGGGTGAGGACGAGGCCGATCTGCTCGGCGGCGTAGGCCGAGCACTGGCCGGCGTTGCCGCCGTCCGGGTCGCCCAGCAGGGCGTCGCGGATGTAGGCACGGCCGGCGGGCGAGGCCATCTCGTCGAGGAACTGCTCGGCCCAGGCCGTGAGGTCGGCCGGCAGGGCGCCGTGGTCACCGGGCGCGGTGTCGGGCCGCAGGCGCTCGACCGCCACGTCCGACAGCAGTTCCTGCAGGTCGCCCCAGCGGCGGTAGATGGTCGACGGCGTCACGCCCGCGCGCTGGGCGACCAGCGGCACCGTCAAGGCCTCCCGGCCCAGCTCCGAGGCGAGTTCGCGCACGGCGGCGTGCACCGATGCCTGGACCCTGGCGCTGCGGCCGCCGGGGCGAACCATCTGTCTGCTCACAGCACCCACCTTAAAGCGAACCCTTTGCGTCTGGGGCACTTACTCATTCAGGCCGCCGGCGCGAGCTCACGGGCGGGCCGGGTCTGTTCGTAGGCGTGCCCGACCCGCAGGAGCAGCCTCTCCCCGAGCGGCCGGCCGAGGAGCTGCATGCCGATCGGCAGGCCCTCGGTGTCGTGGCCGACCGGTACGGACAGGGACGGCACCCCGGTGATGTTGGCGGGGGCGGAGAGCCGCACAAAGGCGTCCGAAACGCCCTCGACGGTACCGTCGGACCAGGTGATCGTCTCCTGGCCGGCCCGGACCGCGGTCGCGGGGAGGGTGGGGGCGGCGATCACGTCGACCTCCCGCAGCATGCTTGCCCACTCCTGCCGCATGAGGGTGCGGGAGCGCTGGGCCCGCAAGTAATCGCCGGCGGGCATCAGTTCCCCGGCTTCCAGGAGGATACGGACGTCGGCCTGGTAGAGCTCGGGGACCGTGCGCAGGGTGCTCTCGTGGTAGGCGGTGGCCTCGGGCACCATCAGGCCCCACTGGGTGGCCTGGATGTAGCGGGTCATGGGGATCTCGACGTCGACGAGCCGGGCACCGAGACTCCGGAGCCGGTCGATCGCGCTCCGGACGGCGGCTTCCACCTCCGCGTCGACGTGGTCGAAGTACCAGGTGCGCGGCACGCCGATCCGCAGCCCGGTCAGGTCAGTGCCCTCGGTCGGCCGGTGGTCCGCCAGGGGCGTGGTCAGGGAAGCGGGGTCGCGGGGGTCGTGGCCGGCCAGGGCGTCGAGGACCAGGCCCGCGTCCTCGACGGTGCGGGTGACCGGGCCGATGTGGTCCAGGGACCAGGACAGCGAGGTGACGCCGTGGCGCGGGACCAGGCCGTAGGTCGGCTTGAGGCCGACGACCCCGTTGAGCGCCGCGGGCACCCGGATGGATCCGCCGGTGTCGGTGCCCAGGGCGAAGGTGGCGGCGCCCGCGGCGACGGCGACCGCCGATCCGCCGCTGGAGCCGCCGGCGACCCGGTCGCGGTCCCAGGCGTTGCTGGTCTGCGGGGTGGTCAGCCCGTAGGCGAACTCGTGGGTGTGGGTCTTGCCGACCAGGACGGCTCCGGCCGCCGACAGGCGTGCCGCGACGGTGCTGTCGGCCTGTGCGCGGTGGCCGGACCGCACCCTCGAACTGGCCGACGTCGGCACACCGGCGACATCGATCAGGTCCTTCAGGCCCATCGGGATGCCGTGCAGCGGACCGCGGTGCCGGCCGGCCGCGATGTCCTTCTCGGCCTCGCGCGCGGCCCGGCGGGTGTGCTCGGCGGTGACGGCGACATAGGCCCCGAGCCGCGGCTCCACCGCTTCGACGCGCTCCAGCACGGAGTCCGCCAGCTCGA
Source organism: Streptomyces violaceus (assembly GCF_036014075.1). NCBI lineage: Bacteria > Bacillati > Actinomycetota > Actinomycetes > Kitasatosporales > Streptomycetaceae > Streptomyces > Streptomyces violaceus. The sequence continues at coordinate 7,700,393 of NZ_CP107911.1, read as the reverse complement.
CGGGCGACAGCCGCCGCGCCCGGATCGCGTCGGCGGCGGCGCTGAGGGTCAGTTCATACGGCTGCATCGTGGGCCTCCTGTGCCGCGCGGTAGGCGGGAGCGGGCGGGGTGTCGCCGAAGTCCAGCTCGCGCAGGACGGCGACGACGGAGTGGATGTGGTCGGCGGTGGCCGCGACGGCGGCGTGGCGGTCGACGGACAGGACGAGCCCGGCTCGGTGGGCCCAGCGGGCCGCTTCCGGAGGCGTGAGTTCGGTGGAGGACATGGACTCCTCTACTACAAAAGCTAACTGTTTGCGTTAATGGACTGTAGGGCCTACGGTCGACTTAACGCAAACGGATCGCTTTAAGACGGATCGCTTTGAGAGCGCAAGGAGAGACCGATGACCACCTGGACCGTGGGCGACGTCGCCGTCCACCGCATCGACGAGGTGCCCCTGCCGGCCGCCACCGGCCCGTGGCTGCTGCCCGACGCCACGCCGGACGTCGTCGCGGGACAGGACTGGCTGCGCCCTCACTTCGCGGACGACGAGGGCGTCCTGCGCATCGACAGCCACAGCTTCGCCTTCACCACCGGCGGGCTGCGCGTCCTGGTGGACACCGGCATCGGCAACGGCAAGCAGCGGGCCAATCCCGCCTGGCACGACCTCGACACCGACTACCTGCGGCGCCTCACCGCCGCCGGATTCCCCCCGGAATCGGTGGACTTGGTGATCCTCACCCACCTGCACGCCGACCACGTCGGCTGGAACACCCGGGAGGTGAACGGCGAGTGGGTGCCCACCTTCCCGCACGCCCGCTACCTGACCTCCCGCGTCGAGCGGGAGTTCTGGGCCGGGTACGCCATGGACGAGGCACGCGCGCAGATGTTCCGCGACTCCGTGATCCCGGTGGAGGAGGCGGGGCGGCTCGACCTCCTCGACGTCCCCGCCGAGGGCGTCGAAGTCGCCCCGGGCCTGCGCCTGATCCCCACCCCGGGACACACCCCCGGCCACCTCGCCGTCGAACTGACCAGCCGCGGGCGGACGGCACTGATCACCGGCGACTGCGTCCACCACCCCATCCAGCTCGCCCACCCCGGCATCGGCGCCTGCGTGGACATCGACCCCGGACAGTCCGAGGCCTCGCGCCGCGGCCTGTTCGACTCGCTCGCCGGCACGGACACCCTCCTCCTGGGCACCCACTTCGCGCCGCCCACCGCCGGCCGCGTCGTCGCCCACGAGGGCGCCTACCGGCTCACTCCCGCCCCCGCCGACTCGCCCTGAGCACCCCCGCGGAAGGACTTTGCCCATCCTTTACTCTTGGATGGCCACTCGGTTCTGCATGAAAGGTTGTGAGCGTCCGCCCATGGGCGAGCCTCCCCGCGCGCGACACCGCGCGTTCCGCCCCGTCCTGGAGAACCATGGAACGGGGGTGAACCGATGACCGAAGTGCTCCTTCTTCTCGCGGCGATCCTGCTCTCGCTCGCCTGCGGCGCCTTCGTGGCGGCCGAGTTCTCCCTCACCACGGTCGAGCGCGCCGAGCTGGAGCGAGCGGTGGAGCGCGGCGAGCGGGGCGCGCAGGGAGCGCTGAAGGCCGTACGGAGCCTGACGTTCCAGTTGTCCGGGGCGCAGCTCGGCATCACCGTCACGAACCTGGTCGTCGGCATGCTCGCCGAGCCGTCGATCGCCGCGCTGATCGCGGGACCGCTGGAGGACGCCGGTGTCTCGCGGTCGGCATCGCACAGCCTCGCGCTGGTGCTCGGCACGGCCGCGTCGACGGTGTTCCTGATGGTGGTCGGCGAGCTGGTTCCGAAGAACTGGGCGATCTCCTCGCCGCTGGCCGTCGCCAAGACCGTGGGCAACGCCCAGCGCTGGTTCAGCGCCGCGTTCCGGCCCTTCATCACCCACCTCAACAACACGGCGAACCGGATCGTGCGCCGGATCGGTGTGGAGCCCGCCGAGGAGCTGGCCTCGGCGCGCGGGCCGCAGGAGCTGGCGGCGCTGGCCCGGCACTCCGCCAAGGAGGGCGCGCTCGAGGCCGACACCGCCGAGCTGTTCGTGCGGACGCTGAACCTCGCCGACCTGACCGCGGAGAACGTGATGACGCCCCGGGTCCAGGTCGTCGCCCTGGAGGTGCAGGCGACCCTGGAGGACGTGGCGAACGCGACCCGGGCGACCGGGCTGTCACGGTTCCCCGTCTACCGCGGCACCCTCGACTCGGTCGTCGGCACCGCACACGTCAAGGACGTGCTGGCGGTACCGGCCGTGCGCCGGACCCGGATCTACGTCTCCGAGCTGATGCGCGAGCCGCTGCTGGTCCCGGAGACGCTCACCGTCGACCGGCTCCTGGACCGGCTCTCCGGCAAGCGCACGATGGCCGTCGTGATCGACGAGTACGGCGGTACGGCGGGCGTGGCCACCCTGGAGGACATCGTCGAGGAGGTCGTCGGCGAGGTGCGCGACGAACACGACCCGCACGAGCTGCCGGACCTCGCACCCGCCGGGACCGACGAGGCCGGCCACGCCCTGTACTCGGCCGACGGCTCCGCACGCGTGGACCACCTGGAGCGGGTCGGGCTGCGCGCGCCGGAGGGGCCGTACGAGACGCTCGCCGGGCTGGTGGCGACGGTGATCGGCCGGATACCGGCCGTCGGTGACACGCTCGAGGTCGCCGGCTGGCGGATGGAGGTCCTGGACGCGACGGGCCGCCGGGCGGCGCGCGTCCAGTTGCGGGCGCCCCTCGACGTGAAGCCCGACGAGAAGGGAGCGGAGCTGTGACCGCCGTACAGCTGCTGATCGGTCTGGCGACGCTCGTCGTCAACGCCTTCTTCGTCGGCGCCGAGTTCGCGCTGATCTCGGTGCGCCGCAGCCAGATCGAGCCCTACGCCGACCGGGGCGACCGGCGGGCCAAGAGCGTGCTGTGGGGCCTGGAGCACGTGTCCGCGCTGATGGCGGCCGCGCAGCTCGGCATCACGCTGTGCACGCTGGTGCTGGGCGTGGTGGCCGAGCCGGCGATCGCGCACCTGCTGGAGCCGGTGTTCCACGCGGTGGGCCTGCCCGAGGGCGCGGGGCACGCGGTGTCCTTCGTGATCGCGCTGGCCCTGGCGACGTATCTGCACATGCTGCTCGGCGAGATGGTGCCGAAGAACATCGCGCTCGCCGAGCCGGTGCGCAGCGCGCTGGCGCTCGGCCCGCCCCTGGTGGCGCTGTCCCGGGGACTGCGCCCGGTGATCTTCACGGTGAACGCCTTCGCCAACACGCTGCTGAAGCTGCTGCGCGTGGAGGCCCGGGACGAGGTCGCCGCCTCCTACTCGGACGCCGAGATAGCGCGGATCGTGAAGGACTCCAGCGAGGCCGGCCTCATCGACGACCGCGCCCAGGAGCGGCTGCACGACGCGCTGGAACTGGGCCGCCGACCGGTGCGCGACGTGGTGCTGCCGCTGGAGAGCGTGGTGTACGCGAGCGTGGGCGTCGCTCCGGACGAGCTGGAGCGGCTGACGGCGGAGTCCGGGTTCTCCCGCTTCCCGGTGGTGGACGAGGGGCGGCGGATCGTCGGCTATCTGCATGTGAAGGACGCCCTGGACGCCGTGGGGCGCGATGTGCCCTTCCGGCTGCGGGACATGCGGCCCATCGCGCGCGTGCGGGAGCACACGCCGCTGGACGACGTCCTCACCGCGATGCGCGGCAGCCGTACGCATCTCGCCGCCGTACTCGGGGAGGACGGACGGCTGGCCGGTCTCGTGACCATGGAGGACGTACTGCGGGAGCTGTTCGGCCAGCGGACGTGAGCGCGGCTCCCGGCAGCCGACCGACTGCTGGGTATGTGCACGGGATATTATCTCCGTCGCCATGCACACGAACCCCACCTACAGCAGCCTCGTCGCGGTCGGCGACTCCTTCACCGAGGGCATGTCGGACCTGTTGCCCGACGGCACCTACCGCGGCTGGGCCGACCTGCTCGCCGCACGGATGGCGGCCGCCGCACCCGGCTTCCGCTACGCCAACCTCGCGGTGCGCGGCAAGCTGATCCAGCAGATCGTCGACGAGCAGGCCGACGTGGCGGCGGCCATGGAGCCCGATGTGATCACCCTGGTCGGCGGCCTCAACGACACGCTGCGGCCCAAGTGCGACATGGGCCGGGTGCGCGCCCTACTGGAGGAGGCCGTGGAGCGGCTGGCCCCGTCGTGCAAGCAGCTCGTGCTGATGCGCAGCCCGGGCCGGCGGGGTCCCGTCCTGGAGCGGTTCCGGCCGCGCATGGAGGAGCTGTTCGCCTGTGTCGACGAGCTCGCCGACCGGCACGGCGCGATCGTCGTCGACCTCTACGGCGCCCCCTCGCTCGGCGACCCCCGGCTGTGGGACGTGGACCGGCTGCATCTGACGGCCGAGGGCCACCGCCGGGTCGCCGAGGCCGTGTGGCAGACGCTCGGCTACGAGCCCGAGGACACCGAATGGCGCACGCCGATGCCGACGGCGCTGCCGCCCGGCTGGGTCATGCGCCGCGCGGCGGACGTGCGGTTCGCCCGGCAGTACCTGCTGCCCTGGATCGGCCGCCGCCTGACAGGCCGCTCCTCGGGCGACGGCCTGCCGCCGAAGCGGCCCGAGCTGCTGCCGTACGAGCTGTAGGTCCTCGTGGACACGCGCGTGATCAACGTCAGGGGCCGGCTGCACGACTTCGGCCCCCGGCTGGAGCACGCGCCGGCGGACGTGGTCTACGTCGGCCGCCGCTGGACCCTCGGAGGCTGGGACCTGCCCCGGCACCCGCTCTACAACCCCTTCGCCTACGACACCCCGACCAGGAAACGCGACGGTACGCGCGCCGAGGTCATGGCGAAGTACCGGGCGTATCTGCTGGAGCGGCCGGATCTGCTCGCACTGGTGCCCGAGCTGCGCGGCAAGGCGCTGGCCTGCTGGTGTGCGCCACAACCGTGCCACGCCGAGGTGCTGGCCGACCTCGCCGAACGGCTCTCGTAGGTTCCGACGAAGACACCCGTTGCGCTGGCCTGCACGAATCGCCAGTAGAATCCGTCCACGTGACTTCCGCTCCCGCCAAGCCCCGCATCCCGAACGTCCTCGCCGGACGGTACGCCTCCGCCGAGCTCGCCACGCTCTGGTCCCCCGAGCAGAAGGTGAAGCTGGAGCGGCAGCTCTGGCTCGCCGTGCTGCGCGCCCAGAAGGACCTCGGGATCGAGGTGCCGGACGCGGCGCTCGCCGACTACGAGCGTGTGCTCGACACCGTCGACCTGGCCTCCATCGCCGAGCGCGAGAAGGTCACCCGGCACGACGTGAAGGCACGGATCGAGGAGTTCAACGACCTCGCCGGGCACGAGCACGTGCACAAGGGCATGACCTCCCGCGACCTCACCGAGAACGTCGAGCAGCTCCAGGTCCGGCTCTCGCTGGAGCTGATGCGCGACCGCACGGTCGCCGTTCTGGCGCGTCTGGGCAAGCTGGCCGGCGAGTACGGCGAGCTGGTCATGGCCGGCCGCTCGCACAACGTCGCCGCGCAGGCCACCACCCTCGGCAAGCGCTTCGCGACCGCCACCGACGAGCTGCTCGTGGCCTACGGCCGCGTCGAGGAGCTGCTGGGCCGCTACCCGCTGCGCGGTATCAAGGGCCCGGTCGGCACCGCGCAGGACATGCTGGACCTGCTGGGCGGGGATGCCGGAAAGCTCGCGGAGCTGGAGCAGCGGATCGCCACGCACCTGGGCTTCTCGCAGGCGTTCACGTCGGTCGGCCAGGTGTACCCGCGCTCCCTGGACTACGAGGTCGTGACGGCGCTGGTGCAGCTGGCGGCGGCGCCGTCGTCGCTGGCGAAGACGGTCCGGCTGATGGCCGGGCACGAGCTGGTCACCGAGGGCTTCAAGCCGGGCCAGGTCGGCTCCTCGGCGATGCCCCACAAGATGAACACCCGCTCCTGCGAGCGCGTCAACGGCCTGATGGTGATCCTGCGCGGCTACGCCTCGATGACGGGCGAGCTGGCGGGCGACCAGTGGAACGAGGGCGACGTGTCCTGCTCGGTGGTGCGCCGGGTGGCGCTGCCGGACGCGTTCTTCGCGCTGGACGGCCTGCTGGAGACGTTCCTGACGGTGCTCGACGAGTTCGGCGCCTTCCCGGCGGTCGTCGCCCGGGAGCTGGACCGGTACCTGCCGTTCCTCGCCACCACCAAGGTGCTGATGGGTGCCGTGCGCGCGGGCGTGGGCCGGGAGCTCGCGCACGAGGCGATCAAGGAGAACGCCGTCGCCTCCGCGCTCGCGATGCGCGAGCAGGGCGCCGAGCGCAACGAGCTGCTCGACAAGCTCGCCGCCGACGCGCGCATTCCGCTCGACCGCGCCCAGCTCGACGCGCTGATGGCCGACAAGCTGTCCTTCACGGGTGCCGCGGGCGACCAGATCGCCACCGTGGTCGCCCGGGTCGAGGAGATCGTGAAGCAGCACCCCCGGGCCGCGGGCTACACGCCCGGCGCGATTCTCTGACGCGCCGCATGACGCGCTTCACGCCCGAGGAGCTGGAGGCCGCCCGCGACCGTGTCGTGCCGGACGTGGTCGCGGACGGTCTGCGGGTGCTGTTCTGCGGGATCAACCCTGGGCTGATGATGGCCGCGACGGGCCATCACTTCGCCCGCCCCGGCAACCGCTTCTGGCCGGTACTGCACCGGTCCGGCTTCACGCCGCGGCTGCTGAAGCCGTCGGAACAGCAAGAGTTGCTGTCGTACGGGCTCGGCATCACCAACGTCGTGGCGCGGCCGACCGCTCGGGCCGACGAGCTGAGCGCCGAGGAGTACCGGGAGGGCGGGCGGCTGCTCGCGCTGAAGGCGGAACGGCTGCGGCCGGCCTGGCTGGCGGTGGTGGGCGTGACCGCCTACCGCGCCGCGTTCGACGACCGGAAGGCTCAGGTCGGGCCGCAGTCACGGGCGTTCGGGGACACGCGGGTGTGGGTGCTGCCCAACCCGAGCGGGCTGAACGCGCACTGGACGGCCGAGACCATGGCGGAGGAGTTCGGACGGCTGCGGGAAGCCGCCGGGGGCTGATCCCCTACGGCGGGTCCGTCTCCGTGACCAGGGCGAGCAGATGAACGGCGTCCGACTCGTCCCGGTCCGCGACCGCCACGGCGACCCAGCGGCCGGAGCCCTCCACCTCCCAGAGGTACGCCACACCGGCGCGTGCGCTGAGGTCGGCCCACGGCCGGGGCATCTCCTCGTACTCGGTGCGCAGCAGGACGGTCCGCAGGTTGTAGGGGTCGGTGTCGCCCCAGCGCGAGGCGAGAAGCTCGTAGACGGCGTCCCGGTCCTTCTCGAACTGGTCGATCGTCACCGCCCGGGTCGCGGGGTCGCTCTCGGCCGCGCTCTCTAACACCGCGACGTGGTAGCCGGGTCCCGACGTGCCGACGTCCGACGGGCCGTGCTCCGCCGGAAAGGGGCGGTAGCACAGCTCGTCGACGAGGGCGATGTGCTGTGCGATGTTCATGGATCCAGTAAACCCGCCCCCACTGACACCTGGCGGGGACTCTTGGCGGGGCATCAACCCCGTGGTCGGTCAGGCGTCCCGGCGGCGCACGCTCCACGCTCCCGCCAGCAGCGCGGCGCCCGTCCAGAGCGCGGTCACCACGAGCCCCGACCACGGCCCGAGGGACGACCCCTCGTACGTCTCCCGCAGGACCAACTGCCCCGCCTTGTCGGGCAGGAAGTCCGCGACGGTGCCCGTGGCGTCACCGATCACGAAGCCCACGACGAGGATGAACGGGATCAACAGCGACAGTGTGGCCACGCCACTGCGCAGCAGGGCGGCCAGCCCTGCTGCGAACAGGGCCATCAGCATGAGGTAGAAACCGCACCCGACGACAGCGCGCACCTGCTCGCCGACGCCGAGCCCGTCGGCCGCCGACCCGAGCCCCGCCCGCCCGACCATCAGGGCGGCGAGGGCGGTCACCAGTCCCACCAGGAGAGCCGGTACGGCGATGACGGCCGCCTTGGCGGCGAACCACCGGCCGCGCTGCGGAACCGCGGCCAGCGAGAGCCGGAGCGCCCCCGACTGGAACTCCGACGACACGGCCATGGCACCGAAGGCGACAGCCGCTATCTGGCCCGGTATGACACCCGAGAGGGACGTGAACAGCGCGTCGAACCCCGGGTCCGACGTCTCGGAGACACCGGCGATCGCGGAGAACGCCGTGGTCGCGGCGAACAGGGCCAGGAGGGCTCCCGGCAGCGAGCGGAGCGTACGGATCTTCAGCCACTCGGAGCGGAGTACGGGCGTGAGTTCCATGGTCAGGCCTCCTGGGGCTGTGCGGTGAACTCGGTCTCGGCGGACGTGAGGTCGAAGTAGGCCTGTTCCAAGGTGCCCTCCTCGGCGGCGAGTTCCAGGACGGGTACACCCGCGGCGGAGGCGATGCGGCCGATGTCGTCCACGCGTGCGTGGTGCACGGTCCAGTGACCGTCCGCGTGCTCCTCCGCCTCGTGGCCGTGCCGGGCCAGGACGCCCCGCAGGGCGGCGGGGTCGCTCGTGCGGATCCGTACGCGCGGCTGCACGCGTGCGTGGATGAAGTCCCCCATCGGGGTGTCGGCCAGCAGCCGGCCCCGGCCGAGGACGACGAGATGGTCCGCGAAGGACGCGGTCTCGTTCATCAGATGGCTGGAGACCAGGACCGTCCGCCCCTCCCCCGCGAGCCGTCGCAGCAACTGCCGGATCCACACGATGCCTTCGGGGTCGAGGCCGTTGGACGGCTCGTCCAGCATGACCACCTCGGGGTCGCCCAGCAGGGCGGCAGCGATGCCGAGCCGCTGGCGCATGCCCAGGGAGTACGTCCGCACGCGGCGCCGGGCCACCGAGGCCAGGCCGGTTTCCTCCAGTACCTCGTCGACGCGTCGGTCCGGGATGCGGTTGCTCGCCGCCAGGACACGGAGGTGGTCGCGGGCGGTACGGGAGCCGTGCGCGGCCTGCGCGTCGAGCAGGGCGCCGACGTGGCGCAGCGGTTCGCGCAGGGTCGGGTAGGCGCGGCCGCCGATGGTCGCCGAACCGGCGGTCGGCCGGTCCAGGCCGAGCACCAGCCGCATGGTGGTGGACTTCCCCGCGCCGTTGGGACCGAGGAAACCGGTGACGCGGCCGGGCACCACGCGGAAGGTGAGGTCGTCCACGGCGCGCCTGGTGCCGAACTCCTTGGTGAGGTTCTGGACGTCGATGCTGGTCATGGCAACAGCCTGGCCGGTCGTACGGGGAGCGGGCCTCCCCCTGCGGTGGAGATGGCCTCCCCCGTGCGGGGGAGGTCCGTTGTCAGTGGCGGCTGGCACGATGACGCAATGGTCCGCATGCTGCGCCCGCTCACGCGGGCGGTGACGTACACGCGGTGGCTGCACCTGTTGGTGGCCATCGTGTGGTCGTCGCTGTGGCTGTTCGTCGACGAGGCGTGGTGGACCCAGGTCACGTCCGCCGTGCTGCTCGGACTCGCGGGTCTCGTGCCCATCACGCGGGTCGTGGAGGGGTTCCAGGCCAGGCTGTTGCTGCTCGGCCGTCGGCAGGACGGTGAGAGCGAGGAGATCGTGACCACCCCGTCGGTCACGTGGGCGGACCGTGGGCGGACGGTGGTGTGGCTGGAGGCGCGGCTGCTCCTCGGCTGGCTCGTGGCCCACCTCTCCGTCCAGTTGCCCCTCCTCTCGGTCGACTTGGCGTCGACGGCGTTCGGCCCCGAGCCCCTTGGCGACGGGTTCGTGTCCGTCAAAGGACAGCACTGGTGGCACGCCGTGCTCGCACCCGTGCCGTTGGTTCTGTGCGGCGTGGTCGTGGTGTGGTCGGGCCACTTCGTCACCGCGCTGGCCAAGCGGCTCCTCGGGCCGTCACCCGCCGAGCGGATGGCGGCGTTGGAGGAACGCACCGAGCAGCTCCTTGAACGCACGCGTATCGCCCGCGAGTTGCACGACTCCATCGGGCACGCGCTCACCGTCGCCGTCGTGCAGGCCGGGGCGGCGCGGGCGGCCGGCGACCCCGAGTTCACGGACCGGGCGCTGAGCGCCATCGAGGAGACCGGCCGGGCCGCTCTTGAGGACCTGGAGCGGGTGCTCGGCGTCCTGCGGGAGTCGCAGAAGCCCGTGAGCAGCAGACCGACCCTGGTGGACGCCGACCGTCTGCTGGAGTCCGCGCGTGCCTCGGGGGCGAAGGTCGACGCCGAGGTGACCGGCCCCGTGGACACCCTGCCGGGGCCGGTGTCCCGGGAGGGCTACCGGATCCTCCAGGAGGCGCTGACCAATGTGCTGCGGCACGCGGGGGCGGTCCCGGCACACGTAAGCGTCCAGGTCACCGGCGACACCCTCGTCCTCGCGATACGCAACCCGCTGACCGACCCGGTACCCGGCCCTGGCCTCGGACGCGGCAGCGGCCTGCGCGGCATACGCGAGCGCGCCGCCCTGCTCGGCGGACGGGCCAGGACCGGCCCCGACGAAGGTGGCTGGCAGGTCCATGTCGAACTGCCGCTGAGTTGATCTACGCTGTCCGGATGCCGGTCACCGTTCTCCTCGTCGACGACGAACCCCTGGTACGCGCGGGTCTGCGGGCCGTGCTGGAGGCACAGCCCGACATCGAGGTCGTCGGGGAGGCCGCGGACGGGGCGGCGGTGATCCCGCTCGTGCGGCGGCTGCGGCCCGACGTGGTCGCCATGGACGTACGGATGCCGCTGCTGGACGGCATCGAGGCCACCCGGGCGCTGCTGCGGACGGTCGACGAGCCGCCGCGGATCCTGGTGGTGACGACCTTCGAGAACGACGAGTACGTGTACGAGGCGCTGCGGGCCGGGGCCGACGGGTTTCTGCTCAAGCGGGCCCGGCCGGCCGAGATCGTGCACGCGGTGCGGCTGATCGCCGAGGGCGAGTCGCTGCTGTTCCCGGCCTCGGTGCGGCAGCTCGCCGCCGAGTACGGCGACGACGGCGGGAACCGCGCGGCGCGGGCCGTGATGGAGCGGGCCCAGCTGACCGAGCGCGAGGCCGAGGTGCTGCGGCTGATGGCGCGGGGTCTGTCGAACGCGGAGATCGCAGCCCGGCTGGTCGTCGGGACGGAGACCGTGAAGTCGCATGTGAGCGCGGTACTGGCGAAGTTGGGGGCGCGGGACCGGACCCAGGCGGTGATCGCCGCGTACGAGTCGGGGTTCGTGGCACCGGGCTGATCAGCGGGGCCGGTGTCTGCCCCTCGCCGGGGCGCGCCGCGCCGAGTACGATCCGGCCAACACGCGCGCGACCTGGGAGGACGGACGGTGGGGCGGCTGACCGGCGGGGATCCCTCGCTGCTGCGAAGGATCAACTCCGCGGTGGTGCTGCACGCGCTGCGTGCCACGGACTGCGCGACGCTGACCGAGATCACCCGGGTGACGGGGCTGTCCCGGCCGACCGTCGAGGGCGTCGTCGAGGGGCTCATCGAGGCCGGGCTCGTCGTCGAGAAGGCGGCTGAGGAGGGTGCCGCACGGCGGCAGGGGCGCCCGGCGCGGCGGTTCCGGTTCCGGGCGGAGGCCGGGCATCTGCTGGGGCTGGAGATCGGGGCGCACCGGGTGGCGGCCCTGCTGGCCGACCTGGACGGCCGGGTGATCGGCGCCCAGGCCAAGGACGTGGCCGAGACCGCGGGAACCGACGAGCGGCTGGAGCGGCTGCGCGGGGCGGTCGCCGAGCTGCTGCGGCGGGCCGGTGTCGCACGCGGCTCGCTGCGGGCCGTGGGCGTGGCGACGCCCGGGATCGTCGAGGCGGACGGCACGGTACGGCTGGGCACCGCGCTGCCGGGGTGGACGGGGCTGCGGCTGGGCGAGCGGCTGGGCCGGTCCTTCAAGTGCCCGGTCCTGGTCGAGAACGACGCCAACGCGGCTGCCGTCGCCGAGCACTGGAAAGGCGCGGCCACCGAGTCGGACGACGTGGTGTTCGTGCTGGCTGGGCTCAGCCCGGGCGCCGGTGCGCTGATCGGGGGGCGGCTGCACCGGGGGTACGGCGGGGCGGCCGGCGAGATCGGCGCGCTGCATCTGCTGGGCCGGGAGGTCACCCCGGAGACCCTGCTCTCCACCACCGACGAACCCCTGCACCCGCTCGACGAGCAGGCGGTCGCCGAGGTCTTCGCACAGGCCCGCGAGGGCGACCGGCGGGCCCGCGCGGCCGTCGACCGCTTCATCCAGCGCCTGGTCCACGACGTGGCGGCCCTCGTCCTCGCCCTCGACCCGGAACTGGTGGTCATCGGCGGCTGGGCAGCGGGCCTCGACGGCGTCCTGGACCCCCTCCGCCAAGAACTCTCCCGCTACTGCCTGCGCCCCCCACAGGTCACCCTCTCCCGCCTCGGCGACGCGGCAGTGGCCACCGGCGCCCTGCGCCTGGCCCTGGACCACGTGGAGGAACAACTGTTCAGCGTCGAGGGCACGACTACGGCACGCCGGTGAGGCATCGCCCCTCAGGGGCACGGGGAACTGCGCGACCAGCCACAACGCACCCGCAGACCGCGACGGTCAGGAGGCCTGCCGCTGAGGCCCGTCGTGGATCTCCACCCCACCCGAGTCGCCGAAGGTCAACCGGCACGTGTCAGCACGATACGTAGCCACCGAAAGCGCAGCCGTACGCCCCGCGACGACGAACCGCGTCGTCACGACGAGAACGGGCGCCCCGGGAAGCCGATCCAGCTCCTTCGCATCGTCCGCCCCGGCGGAGCCGAGCTCCACCGCGTTCTCCTGCCGCTCCAGCTCCAGCCGCTGCAGCTCACGCAGCACCGCACGGGCGCGTGCCGCTCCGGACGGCGCGTCGATGCCGGAGAGCTCGGGCACCGAGGCCTGCGGAATGTAGAGCAGCTCGGCGGCCACCGGCCGGCCGTGCGAGACACGGGAGCGCCGCACGATGTGCACCGACTCGTCGCGGCCGGTCTCCAGCGCGTCGGCGACGGCCGCGGACGGCACCGCCGCCGCGCAGTCGACGGGCTGCCAGGCATCCTCGGAGCCGCCGGGCCAGGTGTGCGGGCCGGTGCCGAGGGAGACGCCCATGCGGGGCGGGGCGACGGTCGTGCCGACACCTCGGCGGCGCTGCAGCCTGCCTTCCAGTTCGAGCTGCTCCAGAGCCTGGCGGAGCGTGGCGCGGGCGACGCCGAAGCGGGCCGCGAGGTCACGCTCGTTGGGCAGGATCTCCCCCACCGAGAACTCCGAGTCGAGCGCTTCACTGAGCACCGTCTTGAGCTGCCAGTATTTCGGTTCCGGCACCGATTCCAGCTGCGTGGTCCCCACCCTGTCCTCCGCAATCGCCCTGGTCGGCGGCGTTTTCGCGCCTTGTTTTTTAAAGGTTGTTTCACTTCTCTGCGACCATAGGACGGCCCTGATCCTTGGTCAAGACCAATGCCCGGGAACGTTCACGGGCCGTTCATCCGAGGTCTACGGGGCTACGACGACACCGGCTACTCGGCGGCCAGCGACCGGAGCTTGTCGGGGTTCCGGACGATGTAGACCGCTTGGACCCGCCCGTCGGCGACGTCGAGCTGGAAGACGGAGTCGGGCTTGCCGCCGGACAGGACCAGCACGGCCGGGCCGCCGTTGAGCTCCAGGAAGCGCACGGAGAAGTCCGGGACGCCCTTCTGCGCGGCACCGACGAGGAAGCGGCCCACCTTGTCCGCGGTCTGCAGGGCCCGCAGCGGCGCCCGCGCCTTGCCGCCGCTGTCGCCGACGAGACGGACGTCCGGGGCGAGGAGCGCCATCAGTCCTTCGAGGTCGCCGTCCGCCGCGGCGGCGAGGAATCGTTCGGTGAGGTCGCGGCGCTGGGCCGGGTCGACCTCGTAGCGGGGCCGCCGCTCCTCGACATGCTTGCGGGCCCGTCCGGCCAGTTGGCGCACCGCCGGTTCGCCGCGGTCGAGCATGGCGGCGATGTCGGCGTACGGGAAACCGAAGGCCTCGCGCAGCACGAACACGGCGCGCTCCAGCGGTGACAGCGACTCCAGCACGACGAGGACGGCGAGGGAGACGGAGTCGGCGAGCACGGCACGCTCGGCGGTGTCCGGCACGGTGTCGCCGAAGTCGGTGACGTACGGCTCGGGCAGCCACGGGCCGACGTAGGTCTCCCCGCGGGACTTGATCTGGCGCAGCCGGTCGATGGCGAGGCGGGTCGTGATCCGGACGAGGTAGCCGCGCGGTTCGCGCACGTCGCCGCGGTCGCTGCCCGACCAGCGCAGCCAGGCCTCCTGGACCACGTCCTCCGCGTCGGCCACGCGGCCGAGCATGCGGTAGGCGACGCCCAGCAGGACGGGGCGGTGTGCTTCGAAGACGTCGGTCGCGGTCTCGGTGGTCACGGCTCCATCCCAGCCCACCGGTGCGGCCCTGTCCAGGCGGAATCGCCCCTTCCCGGACAGAATGGCCGACAGGACGCCGGTGATCGCCGGCAGGGTTCCGGAGGTGGCGATGCGGTACGCGGTTCTGGGCACGGGCGAGGTCGGGCGCACCCTCGGCGGGCCGACTGGTGGAGCTGGGGCACGAGGTGCGGCTCGGCTCGCGTACGAGGGAGAATCCGGCGGCTCTGGAGTGGGCCGCCGCCGCGGGTGCCGGGGCGGGCGCGGGCACGTTCGCGGAGGCGGCGGCGTTCGGTGAGGTCGTGGTGAACGCGGTGGGCGGGCGGGTGGCCCTCGCCGCGCTGGAGGCGGCGGGTCCGGAGAACCTCGGCGGGAAGGTCCTTGTGGACGTCTCCAACCCGCTGGCGTCCGAGGAGGGCGAGCTGCGGCTGTCCCCCGTCGAGTCGGACAGCGTGGGCGAGCAGATCCAGCGGGCCTTTCCGCACGCCCGCGTGGTGAAGACGCTCAACACCGTCAACTGCCGGGTGATGGTGGATCCGGCGCGGGTGCCCGGCGAGCACCACGTCTTCGTCTGCGGGGCGGACGAGGGCGCCAAGGAACAGGTGACGGCCCTGCTCGGGGAGTTCGGCTGGCCTCGGGAGCGGGTGCTCGACCTCGGCGGCATCCGGGCGGCGCGCGCCGTGGAGATGTGGCTGCCGCTGTGGGTCGGCCTGATGCGGAAGTTCGGGCACGCGGACTTCAACCTGGAGCTGCGCCGGGCCCGTTGAGCGGTCCGGGGTCGTGAAGGTGGCAGCGACTCGGGGCTACCCGTCGGTAGCAATTGCTGACAAGCTGTCTACAGCGTCCGTCAGCGAGTACAGCCGAGGAGCACCCCATGTCCGCCACCGTCTCCTTCAAAGTCGCCTCCGCGCACGGCGAACAGAACGTGACCCTGTCCTACACGCGCCGGGGCAGCGGCGACCCGTTGCTCCTGCTGCACGGCATCGGCCACCACCGGCAGGTGTGGGACCCGGTGATACCCGCCCTGGCGGCCGAGCGCGATGTGATCGCCGTGGACCTGCCCGGATGCGGCGAGTCGCCGGCACTGCCGGACGGCATGGCGCACGACCTGTCGACGATGAACACCGTCCTCGTGGCATTGTGCGAGGCGCTGGGGATCGAACGGCCGCACGTGGCGGGCAACTCGCTGGGCGGTCTGCTGGCGCTGGACCTGGCCCGGGCGCGGCTCGTCCGCTCCGTCACCGCGCTGTCCCCCGCGGGGTTCTGGAACAAGGCCGAGCGTCGCTATGCCTTCGCGGTGCTGATGGCCATGCGGCAGATAGCCCAGCGGATGCCGCTGCCGGTCGTCGAACGGCTGGCCCGCCCGGCGATCGGCCGGACGCTGCTGACGAGCACCATCTACGCCCGCCCGGGCCGCCGTTCGCCCGAGGCCGTGATCGCCGAGACACTGGCCCTGGCCCGGGCCCAGGGCTTCTCCGAGACCCTCCGCTCCGGCAGGACCGTGCAGTTCACCGACGACATCGTGGGCACACCGGTCACCGTGGCCTGGGGCAGCCGGGACCGGCTCCTCATCCCCCGCCAGGGCGTACGGGCCAAGGGCGTCATCCCCGGGGCCCGGCTGGTA
The DNA here is from genome assembly GCF_036014075.1 of Streptomyces violaceus. Taxonomy (NCBI): domain Bacteria; kingdom Bacillati; phylum Actinomycetota; class Actinomycetes; order Kitasatosporales; family Streptomycetaceae; genus Streptomyces; species Streptomyces violaceus. Next base: position 7,684,524 of record NZ_CP107911.1, on the reverse strand, counting down.
CGGCTGCCGGGCTGCGGCCACGTCCCGATGAACGACGACCCGGCACTGGTCGCCAGGGTCGTCCTCGACGGCAGCCGCTGATCCGTACCGAGGCCTGCGCGCGGCGAGGAGCCTCTAAGGTCTCCCTTCATGAAGCCACCGCAGAGCGCCCCGGGCACCGGTGCCGCGTCCGCCGCCTGGGAGCTGCTGCTCCCCGCCGCCGCGGCACCGGCACGCACGCGTGGCCGGTCCCTCCAGGCGGCGCTGCGCGAAGCGGTCCGCTCGGGCCGGCTCGCGCCGGGCACCCGGTTGCCGTCCAGCCGGGATCTCGCTGCGGACCTGGGGGTGTCGCGGGGGCTGGTCACGGAGGCGTACGAGCAGCTGACGGCGGAGGGCTATCTGCGCAGCGGACGGGGCGCCGGGACCTGGGTGGGCGCGGCCGCACGGGCCGCCGCCCGGCCGCGGGCGCACGACCTCGCCCCGCGCTCCCCCGGTGCCCGCGCGGACTTCGTGCCCGGCACGCCGGACCTGTCGCTGTTCCCGCGCTCGGCGTGGGCCGCCGCGCAGCGCGATGTGCTGGCGGAACTGCCGCACCAGGACCTGGGGTACCCCGATCCGCGCGGGCTGCCCCGGCTGCGCACCGCGCTGGCCGCACTGCTCGCCCGGCGGCGGGGCGTGGTGGCCGACCCGGAGCGGATCGTGGTGGTCTCCGGGGTCGCCCAGGCGACGACCCTGCTCGGTTTCGCGCTGCACGCGCGCGGTGCGCGTACCGTCGGGGTGGAGGACCCCGGCAGTCCTCAGCACGACGCGCTGTACACCTCGGCCGGGGTCACCGCCGTCCCGCTGCCCGTGGACGGCGAGGGGATCGCCATGAAGCCGCTGCGGGCGTCGGGCGTACGGGCCGTGGTGACGACTCCGGCCCACCAGTTCCCCACCGGCATCGCCTACTCGGCAGACCGCCGTGCGCGCTGCTGGACTGGGCGCGGGACGTGGACGGCATCGTCCTGGAGGACGACTACGACGGCGACTTCCGCTACGACCGCGCCCCCGTCGGCGCGCTCCAGGGCCTCGACCCGGACCATGTCGCCTACACGGGCTCCGTCAGCAAGTCCCTCGCCCCGGGGCTGCGGCTGGGCTGGCTGCTGGTGCCCGAGTCCTGGGCGGAGGAGATCGTCGAACGCAAACGCACGATGGACCTCGGACACCCGGCCCTCGACCAGGCCCTGTTCGCCCGTTTCCTGGAACGCGGCGACTACGACCGCCAGCTGCGCCGCTGCCAGCGCGCCTACCGCGAGCGGCGTGACGCGCTGGTCGCCGCCCTGGACGAGCACTTCCCCGGCTCGGAGGTGTCCGGGATCGCCGCGGGCCTGCATGTGATCGCCACGCTGCCGGAGCGGTACGGCCCCGAGGAGCGGTTCCTCGCCCGCGTGGCGGAGGCCGGGGTGGCCGTACGCCCGCTGTCGTCCTGCACCCACCCGCGGACCGAGAGCGCCGAGACGAAGCAGGTGCGGCTCGCCCTGGGCTACGCGCATGTGCCGCCCGCCCGGATCGCCGAGGGCGTACGCCTGATGGCACAGGCGGCCACCGGGTGACTCCGGCGGGCCGGCCCGCGCGTGCCGGTTCCCCCACCCCTGCGGTCAGTTGTTCACTTGGGGTTCGTGTGTGCGCTGCGGCGTGCCAGTAGTTGTGGCTCTGCACACTGGCCGGATCCCGTCCCTGGAGGCGTATCCATGTCCCACCGTCCGTTCCCCGGGCGCCGCAGCGTCCTGCGGGGCTCCCTCGCCGCGTCGGCGGCCCTGTCCCTGCCCACCGCGCTCGGAGCGGCGCCGGCCTTCGCCCGGTCCGGGCGGCCGAAGGCGGGGTGGGGTGTGCAGGCGGGAGACGTGACCTGCGACTCCGGGCTGGTGTGGGTGCGGTCCGACCGGCCCGCCCGGATGATCGTCGAGACATCGGCGACCGAGTCGTTCCGCAACCCGCGCAGATGGCACGGCCCGCTGCTGGGCCCGGGCACGGACTTCACCGGCACGACCCCGCTGCGCGGACTGCCGTCCGGCGAGCAGATCCACTACCGCGTGCTGCTCGCCGACCCGGACGACCCGCGCCGCACCGGCGAGCCGGTCACCGGCAGCTTCCGCACCGCGTCGGCCAAACGCCGCGACGGGGTGCGGTTCGTCTGGTCCGGCGACCTGGCCGGGCAGGGCTGGGGCATCAACCCGGACCTGGGCGGCTACCGGATCTACGAGGCGATGGGCGCCCTGGACCCGGACTTCTTCCTCTGCAGCGGCGACAACATCTACGCCGACGGCCCGCTCACCGAGACCGTGGCCCTGCCCGGCGGGCGGACCTGGCGGAACATCACCACTCAGGAGAAGGCGAAGGTCGCCGAGACCCTGGCGGAGTTCCGCGGCAACTTCCGCTACAACCTCCTGGACGAGAACCTGCGCGCCTTCAACGCCCGGGTCCCGTCCATCATCCAGTGGGACGACCACGAGGTCACCAACAACTGGTACCCGGGCGAGATCCTGGGCGACACCCGGTACACCGAGAAGAACGTGGACGTGCTCGCCTCCCGCGCCCGCCAGGCCTTCTCGGAGTACTTCCCGATCTCGACACTGCGCCGCCCCGGCGGCCGGGTCCACCGCGTGCAGCACCACGGCCCGCTGCTGGACGTCTTCGTCCTGGACATGCGCACCTACCGCAACGCCAACTCGACGGACGACCAGCCCACCGACCCGCAGGGCATCCTGGGCCGCGAGCAGCTGGAGTGGCTCAAGCGCGAACTGTCCCGCTCCCGGGCGGTGTGGAAGGTGATCGCCTCCGACATGCCGATCGGTCTGGTCGTCCCGGACACCGGCGACGGCAAGCCGAACATCGAGGCCGTCGCCCAGGGCGACCCCGGCCAACCGCTGGGCCGCGAACTGCAGATCGCCGAACTGCTGCGGTTCGTCAAGCACCGGCGGATCACGGGCACGGTGTGGCTGACGGCCGACGTGCACTATACCTCGGCGCAGCACTACCAGCCGTCGAAGGCGGCCTTCACCGACTTCGAGCCGTTCTGGGAGTTCGTGTCGGGCCCGCTCAACGCCGGTGCCTTCCCGGCGAACACGCTCGACGGCACCTTCGGCCCGGACCGCGTGTTCCTCAAGGCGCCGACGACCGCCAACGTCTCGCCCGCCGACGGCTACCAGTTCTTCGGCGAGGTCGACATCGACGGCGGCAGCGGCGAGCTGACGGTCCGTCTGCGTGAGCAGGACGGCACCGTGCTGTTCACGCAGGTGCTCCAGCCGGGCCGGGTCGGCCAGTAGGTTCAGTGGGTCCGGTAAGTACGGAGCGCAACGTTTGAAGCGTCGACAAAGGGGGCAGACTGCCCCCTTTACCCGCCAGTCACAAAGAGTTCGCGATCACGCAACACCATTCCGTCACAGTGGGTGCATGACGCGAAAAACGACTGAAGCGACGCACCTGAAGAACAACTGCCGCCCCGCCACCACGATGCGGCGGTTCACCACGGCGTTCCGGGCCTGGCGGACACGACGCCACGAAAACGCGCCGCCGACGGACCATACGGGGTCCCCGGCACCGGAGCCGGTGCCGGGGGCGAGCACGCTGTGGCGGATGCGGACCACGGTGCAGGACGAGCCGGGGTCGCTGGCGGCGCTGTGCACGGCCCTCGCCGGGCAGCGCGTCGACATCCTGAGCCTGCAGACGCATCCGCTGGCCGAGGGCACGGTGGACGAGTTCCTGCTGCGGGCCCCGGGTGAGCTGCCGGCGTCCGGCATCGCCACGGCTGTCCGGACGGCCGGCGGCACCGACACCTGGATCGAGCGGGCGGACGCCCACGACCTGGTGGACGCGCCGACCCGGGTCCTGGGACTCGCCGCCCGCACCGCCCTGGACGCCGCGGAACTGCCGCTGGCCCTGCGCCAGTTGCTGGGCCGCTGCACGATCCGCTCCCAGCCCGCACCGGCCGGCGGCGACCGGGCGCCCGGCGGCGTGCCGGTGGAGGGAGCCCTCGACGACACCGTGCTGCGCCTGCGAGCCCCGGAAGGCGGAGTGATCACCGTGGAGCGGCCGTATCTGCCGTTCACCCCGACCGAGTTCGCCCGGGCCAGGGCCTTGGTGGAGCTGGACGCCCGGCTGGGCCCTCGCGTCCCGCACGGCCGGGACGTGCTCACCCTCGCCGAGGGCGCCGACATCACCGTGCGCCGGGCCGACACCCGTGATCTGGAGCCGGCCCGGGCCATGCACGAGCGGTGCTCGGACCGCACGCTGAGGCTTCGCTACCACGGTCCGGTCGGCGATGCGGACCGGTATCTGAACCACCTGCTCAGCCCCCGCTTCGGCCGTACGCTCGCCGTGCAGACCGCGTCGGGGCGCGTCGTCGGGCTCGGGCATCTGCTGTGGGACGGGGACGAGACGGAGGTCGCGCTGATCGTCGAGGATGCCTGGCAGCGGCGGGGTGTGGGCGCCGAGTTGCTGCGCAGGCTGGTGGCGATGGCGGTCGACGCTGGGTGCGCCAGCGTGTACGCCGTGACGCAGGCTTCCAACACGGGCATGGTCGCGGCGATGCGGGGGCTTGGGCTTCCGCTCGACTATCAGGTCGAGGAGGGGACGCTGGTCATCACGGCGCGACTGGGTGAGCCGGTTGCGTCGGCTGCGGGTGAGTTGGGGAGTGCTTCGGCGCCGTAGGGGTTCAACATCCGTGGGCGGCCGCGAGTCCGTTGTGGCTGGCCGCGCAGTTCCGCGCGCCCCTGAAGGGGCGTCCCAGCGCTTGGTCGAGATCTGACCACAGGTCCTCCACGTCCTCCAACCCCACCGACATCCTCAACAGCCGGTCGCTCACCCCGGCGTCGCGTCGGTCGTCCGCGTCCACGATGCGGTGGCTGATGGACGCCGGGTGCTGGATGAGGGTGTCGACGCTGCCGAGGCTGACGGCGGGGGTGATCAGGCGGACGCCGGCGATGACCTCGTGCGGGTCGCCGTGCACCTCGAAGGAGACCATCGCGCCGCCGATGCGCGGGTAGTGCACGCGGGTCACTCGCGGGTCGGCGGCCAGGCGGCGGGCGAGTTCCGCGGCGTTGGCGGAGGCGGCCCGGACCCGTACGGGGAGGGTGGACAGTCCGCGCAGCAGCAGGTAGCCGGCCAGCGGGTGCAGCACACCGCCCGTGGCGAACCGCACCTGGCGCAGCCTGCCGGCGGACTCCTCGTCGCAGGCGATCACGCCTGCCAGCACGTCGCCGTGTCCGCCGAGGTACTTGGTGGCGCTGTGCAGCACCAGCCGCGCCCCCTGCTCGGCGGGGCGCTGGAGGACCGGGGTGGCGAAGGTGTTGTCCACGAGCAGCGGGACCGAGCCGCAGGCGTGTGCGAGGGCCCGCACGTCGACCTCGGCGAGCGTGGGGTTGGCCGGGGACTCCACCAGGACCAGCCCGGTGTCCGGGCGGAGCGCGTCGGCGACTCCGGCCGGGTCGGTCCAGGTCACCTCCGAGCCCAGCAGCCCGGCGGTCAGCAGATGGTCGCTGCATCCGTAGAGGGGACGGACGGCCACCACGTGCCGCAGCCCCATCGAGGCGCGTACGAGCAGGACGGCGCTGAGCGCGGCCATGCCGCTGGCGAACGCGACCGCCGCCTCGGTGCCCTCCAGGCGGGCCAGCGCGGTCTCGAAGCGGGCGACGGTCGGATTGCCCAGCCGTCCGTAGACCGGCGGGCCGTCCGGCTCCGTGCCGGTGGCGGCGAACGCGTCGATCCGGGCCGCCTCGCCGCGGCTGTCGTACGACGGGTAGGTGGTGGACAGGTCGATCGGCGGGGCGTGCAGCCCCTGCCGGGCGAGGTCGTCCCGCCCGGCGTGGACGGCCTCGGTGGCGAGTGCCCTCGGTGCGGTACCCGTGTTCATGTCCATGTCCATTTCCATGGAGGGAAGAGTGAACACTGACCGGTTCTGCGCGGAAGAATGCCGTGTTACGTTCGGCCGATGGCCGAATCTGTCGTACTGGACCCGGTGGATCTCCACCTTCTGCGACTGTTGCAGAACGACGCCCGGGCGACGTACCGGGATCTCGCCGCGCAGGTCGGCGTGGCGCCGTCGACCTGTCTGGACCGGGTGACCCGGCTGCGCCGCTCGGGCGTGATCCTCGGGCACCGGCTGGAGCTCGATCCGGCCAAGCTGGGGCGAGGCCTCGAGGCGCTGCTGTCGGTACAGGTCAGGCCGCACCGGCGGGAGCTGGTGGGCCCGTTCGTGGAGCGGATCCGGGCACTGTCGGAGTCGCGGACCGTGTTCCACCTGACCGGCCCGGACGACTATCTCGTCCATGTCGCGGTCGCCGACATGGCCGACCTGCAGCGGCTCGTGCTGGACGAGTTCACCTCGCGGCGGGAGGTGGCGCGCGTGGAGACCCGGCTGATCTTCCAGCAGTGGGAGTGCGGACCGCTGCTGCCGCCTTCGCCCTCGGCTCAATCCGGATGACGTGCGCTTCCCGGCGTACGAGGATGGCCGCATGTCTGAGATCAAGAGCCCGCTGCCCCGTGAGGTCGCCGACACGTACGTCGACGAGCTCATCGCCCTCGACCCGATCACCGGCACGTTCCTCGGCGTACAGGAGAGTTCCAGCAGGCTGCCCGACACCTCACCCGCGGGCCAGGAGGCGTCCGCGGAGCTGGCGCGCCGGACGCTGGCCCGGCTGGACGAGGCCGAGCGGCTGCCCGGCGCGGACAGTGACATCGAACGCCGCTGCGCACGCCTCCTGCGCGAACGGCTGGGCGCCGAACTCGCCGTGCACGAGGCCGACGAGAGCCTGCGTTCCGTCAGCAACCTGAGCTCCATCGCCCATGCGGTGCGGCAGGTGTTCACCGTGACGCCGGCGCAGACGGAGAAGGACTGGACGGCGATCGCCGAGCGGCTGTGCGCGGTCCCGGCCGCGCTCGAGGGGTACCGGGAGTCCCTGGCGCTCGGCCTGGAGCGGAAGCTGCACGGCGGGCCCCGCGCCACGGCCACGTTCGTGGAGCAGCTCGGCGAGTGGGCCGACGCGGACGGCGCGGGCCACGGCTGGTTCGAGCAGTTCGCGGCCGCCGGCCCCGAGTCCCTGCGCTCCGAGCTGGACGCCGCCGCCCGCTCGGCCACCGAGGCCGTCGTACGGCTGCGCGACTGGATGCGGGACGTGTACGCACCGGGTATCGAGGGCGCGCCGGACGTGGTGGGCCGGGAGCGGTACGCGCGCTGGGTGCGCTACTTCAACGGCACGGACCTCGACCTGGACGAGGCGTACGCCTACGGCTGGTCCGAGTACCACCGCCTCCTCGGCGAGATGAAGACCGAGGCCGAGAAGATCCTGCCCGGCGCGGCCACGCCGTGGGTGGCGCTGGCGCACCTGGACGAGCACGGCACGCACATCGAGGGCGTCGACGAGGTCCGCGACTGGCTGCAGTCCCTGATGGACGAGGCGATGGACGCGCTCGACGGGACCCACTTCGACCTGGCCGAGCGGGTGCGCCGGGTGGAGTCGCGCATCGCCCCTCCGGGCAGCGCCGCGGCCCCGTACTACACGCCGCCGTCGGACGACTTCTCGCGGCCGGGCTGCACCTGGCTGCCGACCATGGGCGAGACGCGCTTCCCCCTCTACGACCTGGTGTCGACCTGGTACCACGAGGGCGTCCCCGGCCACCACCTCCAGCTGGCCCAGTGGAAGCACGTGGCGCAGGACCTCTCCCGCTACCAGGCGAGCGTCGGCATGGTGAGCGCCAACGCCGAGGGCTGGGCGCTGTACGCGGAGCGGCTGATGGACGAACTGGGCTTCCTGACGGACCCGGAGCGCCGGCTGGGCTACCTGGACGCGCAGATGATGCGGGCCGTGCGCGTCATCATCGACATCGGCATGCACCTGGAGCTGACCATCCCGGACAACTCCCCCTTCCACCCCGGGGAACGCTGGACGCCCGAGCTGGCGCAGGAGTTCTTCGGATCGCACAGCAGCCGCCCCGCGGACTTCGTGGAGAGCGAGCTGACGCGCTATCTGTCCATGCCGGGCCAGGCCATCGGCTACAAGCTCGGCGAGCGGGCCTGGCTGCTGGGCCGCGAGAACGCCCGCGCCAGGCACGGCGACGCCTTCGACCCGAAGGCGTGGCACATGGCCGCGCTGTCGCAGGGCTCGCTGGGGCTGGACGATCTGGTGGACGAACTGTCCGCCCTCTGATCAGCGCCGGAAACCACCCTCGGAGTTGATGACCTCACCGGTGATCCAGCCCGCCTCGTCCGTCGCGAGCCAGGCGATGAGGCGTGCCGGGTCGTCGGGCATGCCCCACCGGCCGGCGGGGAAGCCGTCCGCCACGGCCTGGTAGGCCTCGCCGGTGAGGTAGTCCGTGTCCACGGGACCGGGGTTGACGGTGTTCACCGTGATCCCCTGTTCGACGAGGGTGGTCGACAGGGAGCGGGTGATCGACGCGAGGGCGCCCTTCTGGAGGGCGTAGGCGATCTCGCCTGGCATACCGCTCGCGATGTCCTGGCCTGACGTCATCATCACGACGCGGCCTCCGGGGCCCGGTGGCCGCAGCCTGGCGTGTGCCTGGACGAGCAGCAGGACCGAGCGGGTGTCGACCGCCCAGTGCCTGTCGAGCATCGTCGTGTCGATCTCGTCCAGGGAGCCGTCGAATCCGCTCTGCGCGTGATTGGCGACGAGGATGTCCAGCCGCCCGCCGAGCGCGTGGGCGGCCCTGGCGACCAGTTCGCCGGGCACGGCCGGGTCGGCCAGATCACCGGGCCCGGCGACGACCCGTGCTTCGGGGTCACCGAGTGCATCGCGCACGGACGCCACCACGTCCTCGGGCCGGTCGGCGCCCCAGGGCATGCCCGCATCGTGCGGCACATGATGATGCAGATAGACACTCGCCCCGTAAGCGGCGAGCCGCCGGGCCACGGCATGCCCGATCCCACCCCGCCGACTGGCCCCGGTCACCAGGGCGGTGCGCCCGCGCAGGGGCAGGGGGTCACGGCGCAGTTCTTCGGGGCTGGGGTGAGGAAGTCGAGGCATACGGATCATCGTGGCCGGGCTTCTCGAGCGACGCACACGATTTTCGCCCGTTCCTCGGGGGCGCGGGGCTGTGCTGATATGCGGCTCCGCCGCGTGGGCGCGACCAGCCACAGACAACCCGCACGCGCCAACGGCCGACGACCGCCGGCTACCTCGGCGCCGACAACCGAAGCTGCACCAGACCCAGCCACGTCTCAGGTCCCGGCTGCACCCGAGCCGCCCGAACCGAATAACGCCCCGGCTCCAGAACAACCCGCACGCGGTCACTCCCCGAAGGCTCGCCCCCCGGCCAGGCCGCGTCGAACAGAAGGACGGCCCCCGGCACGTCCCAGCTGACCTCCGGCTCCCACTCCGCCGTATCGACAGCCACCGGCACACTCGCCAGCAACTCGTCCTCGGAATGCCCCGCGCACCACCGCACGAACACGCCCTGGTCGGGCAGGTAAGCCGTCGAGGCGGGCTCGTCACCCAGCACCAGCGCCGTGCAGTCGCCGACCGGCAGCAACCCGACGTGTCCGTCCACCTCACAGGCCCGGTCGTAGTCGGACGCCGTCTCCTCGCCGTCCGCACCCGCCCAGAACGGCAGAACCGTCTCGGGCACCGCTATCAGCGGTCCGCCGCCCGACTCCACCCACTCCACCGTGCCCGGCTCCGCGTATCGCACCATGAGGCAAGAACCTACAACGCTGACTCGCCGCACCGTGCCGCGGGTTAGGGCCTTCTCACAAACCCCCCTGAATGCCGCGCTGTCGCAGCACCGACCCGGACCGGCCCTTCACGACCTCCAGTTGTGCGTGGATCCGCCGTCGCAGGTCGGCCACATGGCTGACGATGCCGACGCTGCGGTCGCGTTCACGCAGGGAGTCGAGGACGTCGAGGACCTCGTCGAGGGTCTGGTCGTCGAGGCTGCCGAAGCCCTCGTCGATGAAGAGGGTGTCCAGCCGCACGCCGCCCGCCTCGTCCGTGACTACGTCCGCGAGGCCGAGGGCGAGGGCGAGCGAGGCGAAGAACGTCTCACCGCCCGACAGCGTCGACGTGTCCCGCTCGTGGCCGGTCCACGCGTCGACGACGTGCAGTCCGAGTCCGCTGCGGCCGCGTCCGGTGCGGTCGTCGGAGTGGACGAGGGTGTAGCGGCCGGACGACATGCGCCGCAGCCGTACGGTCGCGGCGGCGGCGACCTGTTCCAGCCGGGCCGCCAGGACGTACGACTCCAGGCGCATCCGGCGTTCGTTGTCCGCCGAGGTTCCGGCGGTGAGGCCCGCCATGCGGGCGACCCGGTCGTACTCCTCGCGCAGCGGCGCCAGTCGGCGCACGGAGGCGGTCGCCCGGGCGGACAGCCGGTCGAGTTCGGCGCAGCGCCGGGCTGCGGCGTCATGTGCGGATGCGGCGTCGCGGGTCCGCCGGTCCGCGGCGGAGGCGGCCCGCTCCGCGCTCTCCGGGTCGGCGGGCCGCTGCCGGGCGGCGGCCGCGGTGTCGGCCTCGGCGAGGACGGCCCGTGCGGCGGCCTCCTCGGTCTGCCAGGCGTCCAGCCGCCGTTGCAGCTCGCGGTGGACGGCGTCGTCGAGGAGGGCGTCGGCCGCGGCCTGCGGGGTCTCGAAGCCGGCGCGGAAGGCGGCGTCGGCGAGCCGGGCGTCGGCGTCCTTGAGCCGCTGGGCGGTGTCCTCGGCGGCGCGGGCGGTGTCGGCGGCGTCCGTGAGCAGCGCGGTCCGCCGCTCCAGCTGCGCGGCCCGCGCGGCGACGCTGTCCAGGGTGCCCCTCGCCCGGGCCAGTTCCTCCTCCAGGCCGGCCCGTTCCCGGTCCAGCCGCTCCCGGTGCCCGACCCGGGCGGCGGTCCGCACGGCGGCCTCCTGCCGGGCGGCGACGCGCCGTTCCTGCTCGTGCCCGGCCTGGCGCAGCCGTTCCCGCGCGGGGTGCAGCTCGGCGGCGCCACGGCGGGCCTGCTCGTACTGCTCCTCCAACTCCTGTACTTCGTCGGAGAGTTGCTCGGTGGGTGTATCACCGGCCTCGGCGGTGGCCGCCGCCAGCGCCTCCCGTACGTCGCCCAGCAGCCGTTCGTCCGCGGTGCGCTGTTCGTCGGCGCGCTGGTAGGCGGCCAGGGCCTGTTCCTCGGCCTCGCGGTCGACGTGCCCGGCGTCCTTGCGGGCGGGGGCGGGGTGTTCGGTGGCACCGCAGACGGCGCAGGGCTCGCCGTCGGTGAGGTGGACGGCCAGTTCGGCGGCGATGCCGGTCAGGCGCTCTTCCTTGAGGTCGAGCCAGTGCTGCTTGGCCCGCAGCATCCGCTCCTGTGCGTCCCGGGCCCGGAGGACGGCCTCGTCGGTGTCCTGGGTGAGCCGGTCGCGCCGCCGGGCCGCCGCCAGCCGCTGCCGCGCGGGCTCGCGCCGTACGGCGAGCTGTTCGGCGAGGGAGGCGGAATGCTGCGCGGAATCCACCCGGGCCTGGAGACCGGCACGGGTCTCCTCCCAGCCGTCGAGCCAGTCCTCCGCCTCCCGCAGGACGTCCGCGTCGGCGCGCTCCTCGCGGTCCAAACCGGCGCGTTCGTCGAGGAGTTCGACCATCCTGCGCTCGGCACGGCGAGCCGAGTCCAGCCCGCCCAGTTCTTCGGCGGCCCGGCGTGCGGCCGTCGCGAGTCCCGCAGCGCCCGCGTCGGCGAAACTCTCGGGCAGCAGGGCTCGCGCGCGGGCCTCGGCGGCAGCGGCCCGCCGGTGTTCGGCGTCGGCGGACTCCCTCAGGTCCAGGGTGGGCGCGACCTTCTCGGCCTTGCGGGCCCGCTCCATGCGCGCCTGCGCCTCCCGGTACGCCTCGGCACCCTCCTCCAGGCGCGCCATCCGTTCCCGCGCCTCGGCGAACCGCCGCTGGAGCCGGGCGAGTTCGCGTACGTCGTCGAGCGCGCGGCCGGCGCCGGCCTGCGCGGACTCGGCGGCGGTGAGCGTGCAGTCGGCGACCGTGAGCTGTTCCCTGGCGGTGCTGCGGGCAACGGCGGCGGCGCCCAGCACGGCCTCGGCCAGCCCGGGTTCGCCAGGATCCAGGTCCGGCAGTTCCATGGCGTCGCCCGCGGCCTGCTGCATACGGTGCGCGTCGGCCAGCAGCGCGGCGTCCCCGTCGCGCACCTGGGCCTCGGTGGCACGGCGCCGCTCGGCGAGGCGCTTCTCGACGTCGGCGAAGCGGCGGGTGTCGAAGAGGCGGCCGAGCAGCTTGCCCCGGGCCTCGGCGTCGGCGCGCAGGAACCGGGCGAAGTCACCCTGCGGCAGGAGCACGACCTGGCAGAACTGCTCCCGGCTCATGCCGAGCAGCTGGGTGACCTCCTCGCCGATCTCCTGGTGGGAGCGGCTGAGGTCCTTCCAGGCCGCGGCCTTCGCGTCGTACTCGCGGAGCCAGGTCTGAGCCTTGTCGAGTGTCGTGCCGGTCCCGCGTTTCTTGGGGCGTTCCCAGGGCGGCTGGCGGGTGACCTCCAACCGGCGTCCGGCGACGGTGAGTTCGAGGGCGACCTCGGTGCGGGTCGCGGGTGCGGCGTGGTCGCTGCGCAAGGTCACGCCCTGCCCGCCGCCCTGCCGGGCGCCCGGCACCGAGCCGTACAGGGCGTAGCACACGGCGTCGAGGACGGACGTCTTGCCCGCGCCGGTCGGTCCGTGCAGCAGGAACAGCCCGGCGGTCGACAGCTCGTCGAAGTCGACGGTCTGGGTGCCTCCGAAGGGGCCGAAGGCGGTGACCGTCAGCCGGTGCAGCCTCACCGGGCCACCTCCCGTACGGTCTCGTCGGCCCGGATCGCGTCGAACGCGTCCCGCAGCACGCCCTGTTCGTGGGCGTCGGGTCCGGCGCCGCGCACGTGGGCGACGAAGTCCTCGGCGATCTGCTGGTCGCTGCGGCCGGCGAGGCGCCGGGCGTACGACACGTCGGGGTCGTCCTCGGTGCGGTCGGGGTCGAAGACGAGGCTGAGCGTGTGCGGGAAGCGCTCGGCGAGCCGGGCCATCGGGTAGGCCGGGCGGACCGGGTCGGTGAGTGTCGCCTCGACCCACGACTCCTCGTGCCGCGCGTGCTCCGGGTCGGCGAGCAGGTCCTCCAGCGGGCCCCGGATCCGGGCGAGGGGGCGCGGCACGGGGCAGTCGACACGCTCGGCGCCGACCGAGCCGTCGGCGTCCAGGTCGACGAGCCACATGCTCTTGCGGTGCCCGGCCTCGGAGAAGGAGTAGGGCAGCGGGGAACCGGAATAGCGGACACGGTCGGCGAGGGTCTGGCAGCCGTGGAGATGCCCGAGCGCCACGTAGTCGACGCCGTCGAACACGCCGGCGGGCACCGCGGCCACGCCGCCGACGGTGATGTCCCGTTCGCTGTCGCTGGGCTCTCCGCCGGTGACGAAGGCGTGCGCGAGGACGACGGAGCGGGTGCCGGGCGCACGGGTGGAGAGGTCGGCGCGGACGCGGTCCATGGCGGCGGCGAGCACGGCCTCGTGCCCGGCCTTCTCCACGCCGAACTCGTCCTTCACCAGGGCCGGTTCGAGATACGGCAGCCCGTAGAAGGCGACCTCCCCGTGGGCGTCGGCCAGCACCACCGGGGTTCCGGCCGCCGACGGATCGGTCCGCAGATGGATGCCGGCCCGCCCGATCAGGCCCGCGCCGACCCCCAGACGGCGGGCCGAGTCGTGGTTCCCGGAGATCATCACGGTCGGCACGCCGAGGTCGGCGAGCCGGTGCAGGGCGTCGTCGAACAGCTCGACCGCGGCGAGCGGCGGCACGGCCCGGTCGTAGACGTCCCCCGACACCACCACAGCGTCCACGGCCCGCTCCCGCACGGTCGTGACGAGGTGACCGATGAACTCGGCCTGGGCGGCGAGCATGTTCACCCGGTGGAACGACCGGCCGAGGTGCCAGTCGGATGTGTGCAGCAGTCTCACGACACCGCTCCGACCCGCATGCCTCTCCCCGCTACCGCTCCACGACCAGCGCGAGCCACGACGGCTCACTGTCAGACCCACCACGCTAACGCGTGTGGGTGCCTGGTCCACCACGAACCTCGGTCCGCCGCGTACCTCCGCCGTCGATTCAGCGGAAATATGCGCTCCTGTGCCGGGATGCGGTCATTCCGGCGCGATGTCGTACTCGCGCATCCACCGGTCGAGGTACAGGGCGGTCTCCAGCCCGTTGCGGCGCAGCTGCGTGTCGAAGTGCCCCTGGGGGAGGTCGAGCATGCGGCCGAGCCCGGCGGCGTCGACGATGTCGAAGGCGGGAGAGGAGCGGTCGGCGAGCAGCGCCTGGGTCCGGGCCCGCAGGTCCTTCTCGTAGAGCCGGTCGGCGGTGGTCGGGTAGGGGCTCTTGCGCCGCTCCAGGACGGACCTGGGCACGATGTCCCGGGTGGCCCGCTTGAGGAGGCCCTTGGGGTCGCCGTCGGGTGTCTTGAGGTCCCAGGGCGTGTTGTGCACGTACTCGACGAGCCGGTGGTCGCAGAAGGGCACGCGGACCTCCAGACCGGCGGCCATGCTGAGCCGGTCCTTGCGGTCGAGCAGGGCGGGCAGCCAGCGGGTGAGGTGCAGGTGGCTGATCTCACGCATGCGGCGTTCCGGCGGGGAGTCGCCGGGCAGGTGTTCGACCTCCCCGAGGGCCTCCTGGTAGCGGTCCGCGCGGTACTGCTCGAAGCGGGTGGCCGCCCGGAAGGCCGGGGAGAGCAGTTCGGGTGTGATCAGCTGCATACGGCTGAGCCAGGGGAATGCCGCCGCCTCGATGACGGCCGGGTCGTGGAACCACGCGTAGCCGCCGAAGACCTCGTCGGCCGACTCGCCGGACAGGGCGACGGTGGAGTGCTCGCGTATCCCCCGGAACAGCAGGTGCAGTGAGGTGTCCACATCGCCGAAGGTGTACGGCAGGTCATGGGCGCGCAGGACGGCGTCGCGGTTGGCGTCCCGGGTGAGCTCGTCGGCGGAGAGCTCGATGAGCCGGTGGTCGGTGCCGATGTGCCGTGCGGCTTCGAGGGCGTAGGGGGAGTCGCGCTCCGGCCGGAAGTCGCTGGCCCTGAAGTCGGCTTCGCTGCCGGTGAAGTCCACCGCGAAGGAACGCACGGGCGGTTCGCCGGCGCGGGCCTGCACCCGGGCGGCCAGCGCGGTGAGCACCGTGGAGTCCAGTCCGCCGGAGAGCAGGGTGCACAGCGGTACGTCGGTGACCAGCTGGCGGGACACGGTGTCCTCCAGCAGGGCCCGCACGGTGTCCGCCGCGGTGCCGAAGTCGTCCTCGTGCGGCTGCCGCCCCAGACTCCAGTACCTCTCGGTCCGCAGCCCCTCGTGGTCGTAGACGGCGACGCAGCCCGGCGGCACTTCCTCGATGTCGCGGTAGGGGGTGACGCCCGGCGACTTCATCAGGCCGAGGAGGTCGGCGAGTCCCTGGCTGTCGAGCCGGGCGCGGAAGCCCGGGTGGGCGAGGATCGCCTTCGGCTCGGAGCCGAACAGGACACCGCCCCCGAGCCGTGCGACGTACAGGGGCTTGATGCCGAGACGGTCACGCACCAGGAGGAGACGCCGGTCGCGGTCGTCCCACAGCGCGAAGGCGAACATGCCGTTGAGGCGCCTGACGAAGTCCTCGCCCCACTGGAGGTAGGCGTGCAGGACGACTTCGGTGTCCGAGCGGGTGCGGAAGGTGTGACCGAACCCACGGAGTTCCTCCCGGAGTTCGCGGAAGTTGTACACCTCGCCGCTGTAACTGAGCACGACGGCCGGACTCTCCCCGGCGGGCCGGACCGGCTCGGGGGGCGCCGCCATGGGCTGCCTGCCGCCTTCCAGGTCGATGATCGCCAGCCGGCGATGTCCGAGGACGGCGTGCGTGCCGACGTGGATTCCGGCGGCGTCCGGCCCTCGGCAGGCCATGGTCCGCACCATCCGCTCGACGCCGTCCACCTCCCGTGTGAGGTCGGGTCCTACGTCGGCCCAGCCTGCGATTCCGCACATGAGAAAGCTCCAACCGGATTCGGATGAGGGTTGCGGACTGTCGGGTAAAACGGCGTGCGGTATGCGCTCCAACAGGGCACGAAACCCGCTGTTCGGGCTCGATTAACCGCAGCTTAAAAATGACGCCGTTTTCCCCTCGACGCTCGTCGAGACTAGGCCGGAAAACCAACTCGGGCAACGTACTGAGTAGTAGGCGCTTTACGGCGTGACCGAGGCCGTCGATTTTCAGTCGCATATGGCGAGTTGAGCCCCCCGGAGGCGGTTGCACGGCTCACCTTTAGTGCTATACGTTCGCTGTGGGTCGGGCTCCTGGCCCCTGCGCCACGCCCTGAGCTGTGGCTTCCCGGCCCTCGCAGGGCGGCCCGTCGAGACCGACGTCACGGGCGCGTACAGCCCTTCCTTCTTCCTGGCTGTGCGCAGGCGACAAGCGATAATTGAGCGAGGTTCGTGTGATCCTGCACACCGACAAACGCCAGACAATACTTCGTGAGGCACAGGCCGAGATAAGGGAGAATCAAGGCCGCATCCCGTCCGAGTACTTCTACTCAGGAAAGCTCTCCGCGGCTTGGGAACGCGCGCGCGGAACAAGGGCTTACGGCGCAGGTGAGGGCCGCGACGATATCGGGGAGTTCTCCCTCGACCGTTTCCGGGACCTGCCCGTGACGCCGCGTGAGTCACTCAAGGCGCGGCCCCTGGACTTCGCGGCCGTATCGCCGACCGAGGCCTCGAAGTACTACGAGACCACCGGCACCACGGGGCAGCCCACGCCCACCCCGCGCCGGGCCGAGGACACCATCTGGAACACCGTCTCGGTGGCCGAGGCGTGGCGCCCGCTGCTCGGCTCCGACGAGCGCGCGGTGATCCTGCTGCCGTCCGACATCGTGCCGGTGGCGGATCTGGTCGCCGGGGTCTGCGAGTACCTCGACCACGCGCACATCCGGGCCTATCCGTTCGCCACGGGCATCTCCGACTGGGACCGGCTGGAGTCGATGTGGCGGACCTACCGCCCCACCACGGTGTTCGTCGCCCCGGGCGTGGCCCTCCAGTTCACCCGGCTGCTGGCGCAGCGCGGGCAGCTGGACGAGCTCAACTCCTCGGTCGAGCGGCTGATGCTGCTCGGCGAGGTCAACACCGCTCCCTTCCGCGCCCGGCTGGGCCGGTGGTGGAACGCCGATGTCTACGACGCCAGTTACGGCAGCACGGAGACCGGCACGCTGGCCGCCGCCTGCGCGCACGGCCGCCAGCACCTGCTGCCGGCCGCCACCTACTTCGAGCTCGCCACGCCCGAGGGCGTCGTCCCGCTGCACGACCGGGGCGGGCACGAGCGGGGACGGCTCGTCGTCACCCCGCTCAACGCGCACGCCAGGCCGCTGCTGCGGCTCGACACCGGCGACGAGGTGTCCGTCGAATCGGACTGCCCGTGCGGCAGCGCGGCGCCCGGGATCACCGTCCACGGGCGCTCGAGCGACGGCCTGCGCGTGCGCGGCACGCCGCTGTCGGTCCGTGCGGTCGAGGAGGTCGTCTACGGCGTCACCGACGCGACCGGCTACCTGCTGGAGGTGGACAGCGAGGGCAGCTACGCCCGGCTGCTCCTGGAGCGCGGCATCGGCGCCGGGCGGGACGGCGAGCCGGAGGAGTGCCGGCGCGTCCAGGCCAGGTCCGAGGAACTGCTGGGGCTGCGCTGGGACGGGGTGGTGTTCGTCAACTCCCTGCCCGCCAACACCAAGAGCGGCGCCTCGCAGAAGAGCTGGAAGCGGTCCAACATCCGGGAAGTGGAGGTCGCGCGATGACCGCCAGCGTGACGACGACCGCCCCCCGCGCGCCGCAGGGCCGGGGTGTGTCCGGCGGTGAACCCGACCTGTGGTGCACCTACGCCGCCGTGCGGACACTGGGCTGGCTGGACCGCGCGGACACGATCACCGACCCGGACGGCACGGCCGCCTACCTGAGCGGCCGGCGCAACGCCGACGGCGGTTACGCCTGGAGCCGGGGCATGCTCTCCGACGCCTGGGCCACCTTCTACTGCACCCAGGCGCTGCGCGACATGGGCCGCGCGGTGGCCGGCACCGAGGCCACCGCCGGCTGGCTGGAGCGCACCTGGTCCGGCGACGCCTACGCGATGCTCCCGGGGCAGGCCCCGGACGTGTGGGCCACCCACTTCTCCGCCCGCACGGCCGTCGAGCTGTGCGGCGGCCCGGTGCCCGACCGCACCCGGCTGCTGGACTGGCTGAGCCGGCTCCAGTGCGCCGAGGGCGGACTGAGCTGGTCCCCCGAGGACGCCCGGCGCGGCAAGGCCGACGTACGGGCCTGCTACTACGGGGTGATGGCCTGGCGGGCCGCCACGGACAACGGCGCCTCGGGAGCACCGCCGTGGGACGTGGAGGCGCTCGCCGACTGGCTGCGCGACCGCCAGGGCGAGGAGGGCGGCTTCCGGTTCGCGCCCGCCGCCGAGGTGCCCTGCCTGTGGGCCACGTACCGGGCCGTGGGCGCGCTCGCGGCGCTCGGCCGGGCTCCGCGTGATCCCGGCGGCTGCCAGGAGTGGGTCATGGGCCGGCGCGGTCCCTCCGGCGCCTTCGTCCGCTGGGACGGGTACGACGTCGAGGACGTGTGGGCCTCCTTCTGCGCCGTGGGCACGCTCAAGGCGCTCGGCGCGCCGCTCGCCCCCGTCGCCGACGCCGTCACCGCCCGTATCGCCGAACTGGGCTGCCCCGGGGGCGGCTACACCTACCGGGAACCCCGGGTCGCGGCGGACGCCCTGTCCACGGCCGCCGCCGTGCTCTCCGCCGGCCCCGCGGCCCCGCGCCCGGACGAGGTGCGCTGGCTGGAGGGCTGCCAACTGCCCAACGAGGGCGGCGTGATGTACATGCCGGGCCGGGGTAGCGAGGTGCGCTGCACCCTGTGGGCCCTCGCGGCCGGAGCGTTCGCCGAGGACCGGGCGGCCCGGCACCGGATCGCCGACTGGCTGGCCGGACTCCAGAACGCCGACGGCGGGTTCGGCTACTGGGAAGGGCGCGGGTCCGACCTGGTGTCCACGGCCGCCGCGGTGGAGACGGCGGCCCTGCTCGGCGGACCGGACGGGCTCGGCCTCGACCTCGCCGGCGTCCTCGCCTTCGTCGACTCCTGCCGCACCGCCGAGGGTGAGCCGTTCGCGCACGGCAACGTGCCGGGCGCCGAGCCGGGCCTGCGCCCGGCCCTTCAGGCCCAGCGCGTCCGGCTGCTCCTCGGCCCCGGCCTCGCCCCGCCCGACGAGGCCCGCGAGGCCGTCGGCGTCCTGCTCGCCCGCCATCGCGTACGCGGCGGCGGCTACGCGGGCGAGGGCAACCGGGTCCCCGACCTGCTGTCCACCTACGAGGCGGCGCTGGCGGCCGACCGGGCCGGACTCGCCCTCGACACCGCGCACGTCTTGGCGTTCACCGACCGGGTGCGCGGCGCCGACGGTACCGCGTGGAGTCCGCTGGCACCCGGCGGCGGAGGGCCGCTCGCCGACTGTCTCGGCACCCTGCTGGCCCGGCGCCTGGCCGCGGACCCGGGCGCGCTGCCCGCCCTCGCCCTGTCCTGAACCGAACGGGAGACCTCGTGCCCACGATCACCATCCGTACCCCCGAACTCCCCGTACCCCGCCGTCGCGCCGTCGCGCTGCGCCTCACCCGCTGGCTCACCGCCCAGGGCGTCCAGGCCGGTCACGTCGTCGTGCGTTTTGAACCGGCCGAGGAGAGCACCGTCTTCTCCGGCGGGATGCCGGTCGAGGCCCTGCCGCACGACGGGGACGCCGACGGCTCCGGCCCGCGCCACGCCTCGGTGACGTGCTGTGTGGGCCCCGACCGCGACGACGCCTTCCGCGACGGGCTCGCCCGTTGCGTCACCGAGGCGCTCGGCGCCGACGCCCGGACCCCCTTCTGCTACCTGGAGTTCCGGCCGACCTCGCCCTCCGACGTCTATCTCGGCGCCGGCGAAGGGCTCCGCCGGGCCGACGGCACCGACGTGGGTCCCACTGCGCCCGCCGCTGTCTGACCGCACGGGCGCCCCGCCTCACCACCCATGTTCCCCATGTACCACCAGCGAGGAGTACGACCATGACCACGACCCTCCCCTCCCTCGAAGAGATCCACGACCGGACCCGTACCGTCCTGGCCACCCGCATCGGCGACGCCTTCACCGATGTGCCCTCCGACGCCGAACTCCAGACGGCACTCGGTGAGCGCTACGACAGCCTCACCGCCATGGAGTGCATCTCCGCCATCGAGAGCGAGTTCGGGATCGAGGTGGACTTCGTCGCCGACGACGTCCGCTTCTGGTTCTCCAGCGTGGAACGGATGGTGCGCTTCACCCACGAGCGCCTGGAGGACACGGCGGCCCTCGGGCTCGGGAGCTGACCGTGCCGGACATCGCCTTCGCCACCTCCGGCAGCACCGGCCCGCCGGTGACCTGGCTGCGCACCGAGGCCCAGTTACACGCCGAGGCGGCACTGGTGCACGAGGTGGTGCTGGGTTCCGCCCGGTTCGGCCGCATCGTGTCGTACGCGCCTCCCGGCCACCTCTACGGCCGGCTGTACGGGCGGGAGCTGCCCCGGCTCGAGGACGTCCCGGTGACCGGACTGTGGGACGAGCCGCTCACCGTGCCGCCGCTCGACGACGGCGTTCCCACTCTGCTGGTCTGTCTGCCCTCCACCTGGCAGCTGCTCGCCCGGCACACGGCGGCCCTGGCACGGCACGGCCGCGTGACGGCCCTGCACAGCACCGGCCCGGCCACACCGGCGGCCCACCAGGTCGCCGAACGCCTCGCGGACACCGGCTTCCGGGCGCACGAGCTGCTCGGCTCCACCGAGACCGGGGCCGTCGCCCACCGCCCCGTCGCCGGAGCGCACACGGCCGGCCTGCCCTGGCGCCTGCTGCCCGACGTGGAGGTGCTGCCCGGCCGCATCGCGGACGGCGACGGAGAGGTCCAGCGCCTGAGGGTCACCAGTCCTCGGCTGGCCCGCCGTACCGGCACCGAAGCGCCCCCGGACGAATGGGAGTTGCCCGATCTCGTCGCGCCGGTGACCCCGCGCACCTTCCACCATGTGGGGCGGGCGTCCCGGCTGGTCAAGGTGAACGGAGTGCGCTGCGACCTGGCCCACGTGGAGGACACGGCCCGCGCCTGCTGCCCCGGCCTCGACCTCGTCTGCGCGCCGGTCAGCGACCCGGTCCGGGGAGAGCACTACGAGGTGTTCTACGCCGGGCCCGAACCGGTCGAGCCGGCGGACCTGCGCCGGCGGCTGGGCCGGCTCCCCTCGGGGCTGCCCGCGCCGCGCGCCGTGCACCGCGTTCCCCGTATCCCCCGCAGCGCCACCGGCAAGGTCCTCACCGCCGAACTCACCGCCACCGCACGCCCCGCCCAGGAGGCCGAGCATGTCTGACGCCCCCACACCGCAGGACGCGATCACCGACTACGCGCACAAGGCGCGCTGGAACGCCGCGCCCGAGGCGCCGCGGCCCGGCGCACCGATGGCGCTGCCGTTGCCCAAGAGGGTGACGGCCCGCACCCGGGGCACGCTGACCGCCGAGGAGTGGCGCACCGCGGAGGCCGACTGGTCGGACCGGGCGGATGCCCGCTACCGGGCGACCGTCCAGCGCGCCCCGCTCGGCGCGGACGCGGCACCGGTGCGCGTGGGGGTGAAGGACACCGTGGACGTGGCCGGCTTCCCCACCCGGCTGGGCCTGCGCGGCCACCGCCACCACGCCCGGGTCTCGAACCCGGCGATCGCCGCCCTGCCGCCCGGACTCGCGGCCGTGACCGCCAAGGTCGTCACCACCGAGCTGAACATCGGGGTGGGATCGGAGTGCGTCAACCCCTACGTTCCGCACATCGACCCGGGCGGCTCCAGTACCGGTACCGCCGTGTCGGTGGCCGCCGGCATCTGCGACCTCGGCCTCGGCACGGACGTGCTGGGCTCGGTGCGCTGGCCCGCCGGGCAGTGCGGAACGGTGGGACTGCGGATGACGCAGCGCGCCTCCCTGCTGGAGGGGGTGTTCCCGCTCTCCCCGCCCATGGACGCCCTCGGTTGGGTCACCCGCAGCGCGGCGGACCTCGCGTACCTGTGGCCGCTGCTCGGACTCGACCGGCTCGGAGCGCAGCGCCCGGCCGGCGAGCGTCCCTTCCGGATCGGCGTCGTCTCGAACACCGAAGGGCCCGAGGGCACCTGCGGGCCCGTCATGCGCGGCGCGCTGGAGACGGCCTGCGGGCATCTGGAGGCGATCGGTCAGAAGGTCGGCCCGGTGCGGGCCGACGATCTGTGGGCGCTGCGCGGACCCGCCTGGGAGCTGTGCGCGCGGCAGGCCTGGGACGCCTACCAGGTGTGGCGGCCCTGGGTGCCCGCCGACCTGCACGAGACCACGCGAGGCGCGCTGGAGGTGGGTGCCAAGGTCTCTGACGAGCGCTACGCCTGGATCCAGGAGCGCCTGGCGCACACCCGCGCCACGGTCGAGGGCGACTTCGACGCCGCGGGCGTGGATGCCTGGCTGCTGCCCCTGGACCCGGCCGCTCCCCCGGACCTGGCCGCCGCCGACGCCCGGGTGTCGACCATCCCGTCCCCCGAAGACCCCGACTACGACCTGCGTGTGGCCTACACACCGCTCGCCAGCTTCGCCGGGCTGCCCGCGCTCACCATGCCGGTCGCCCGGGACGAGCGCGGCGCGCCGCTGTGCGTCCAGTTCATCGCCCGCCGCGACCACGAGCCGCTGCTGATGCGGCTGGCCGGACTGCTGGAGGAGGCGGTCGGCCCGCTCGGCTTCCGGCCGAGCTGAGGCGGCGGG
The DNA here is from genome assembly GCF_036014075.1 of Streptomyces violaceus. Taxonomy (NCBI): domain Bacteria; kingdom Bacillati; phylum Actinomycetota; class Actinomycetes; order Kitasatosporales; family Streptomycetaceae; genus Streptomyces; species Streptomyces violaceus. The sequence continues at coordinate 7,661,812 of NZ_CP107911.1, read as the reverse complement.
CCCGCACCTCCGACCGCACCACGAGGACGACGGAAGGCAGTCATGCCCCTCCCCCGCCCATCCGATGACAGCCGATCGCCCGACACCCGGGTGCGTGACCTGCTGGACCGCAGCACCGCCCCACTGGAACCGACGTCCGCCGAGCACTCCCGTATGACGGCGGCCCACCGCACCCCGGGCGGCCGGGCGGGCCCGGGCCCGTTTCCTGCCGCTCGCCGTCACCGATCCCGACCCGGGCCCCGACGCCACCCACGCGGACGCCCGTCACGCCGCGGCGGTGTGACGCCCACAACCTTGGAGGAAAACCATGACCGCCACGCGCCTGCTGTTGCCGGCCCGTGCCCTGCAGCAGCCCGAATGGGCCTCGCTCGACGAACTCAAGGACGTCCTGCACTCCCTGGAGGCCAAGCCACCCTTGGTGGACGCCACCGCCTGCGCCGACCTCACCGCCGAACTCGGGCGGGCAGCCCGCGGCGAGGCCTTCGTGCTGCAGGCCGGAGAGTGCGCCGAGCGGTTCGCCGACGCCAACCCCGAGACCGTCCTCGCCAAGACGGACGAACTGCACCGGCTGGCCGACGAGTTCACCGACGCCAGTGGTCTTCCCGCCGTCCGGATGGGGCGGATCGCCGGGCAGTACGCCAAGCCGCGCTCCAGCCCGACCGAGACCCTGCCCGACGGGACCGTGCTGCCCGTCTACCGCGGGGACGCCGTCAACGCCCCCGAGCCCAGCCCGGCGGCGCGCACCGCGCTGCCGTCCCGGCTGCTGCTGGCCCACCGCAGCGCCGGTACGACCCTGAGCACCCTGCTCGAACGGGACATGGGCCTGGCCGGGCGGACGGCGTCCCAGCGCACGTACGCGGGACACGAGGCGCTGCTCCTGGAGTACGAGCAGGCCCTGGTGCGCCCCGACGCGGACGGGGGCCGCTACGGCTCCTCCGGCCACTTCCTGTGGATCGGCGACCGGACCCGTCAACCCGACCACCAGCACGTGCAGTTCGCGGCGTCGGTCAGCAATCCGGTCGGCGTCAAGATCGGTCCCAAGGCCTCGCTCGAGGACGTCCGCACGCTGGTGCGGATGCTCGGCGATCCGCGCCGTCCCGGCAGGCTCTCCCTGATCGTGCGCATGGGCCGGGACCACATCGTCCCGAAGCTGACCTCCCTGCTGGGGGCGCTCGGTGACGAGGCCGCCGGCGTGGCCTGGATCTGCGACCCGATGCACGGCAACACCCGGGTCAACGGCGCCGGGCAGAAGAGCCGCGTGGTCGGCGACGTCGTGGCGGAGATCGAGGGCTTCGTGTCGGCCCTGCACGCACACGGCCTGCGTCCGGCCGGCCTGATGCTGGAGACGGCCCACGGCCCCGTCACCGAGTGCGTCGGCACGGCGGCGGAGCTGGCCTCGCCCACGCCCCTGCCCCGCTACGAGTCGGCCTGTGACCCGCGGCTGAGTCCGCACCAGGCCGGCGAGGTGGTGGCCCGCACGGCGGAACTGCTGTGAGGCGGCGCGCCACCGCGCCCGCACGCGCGCCGCCGGGACGTGCCGGCGGCACCCGAACCCGAGAGAAGAAGCAGAGACCAGAGAAGGGGACAGCACATGGAGTTCCGCCGGCTCGGCCACAGCGGCCTCGTGATCAGCGAGATCGCCTACGGCAACTGGATCACCCACGGTGCCCAGGTCGACGAGGAGGCGGCGCACGCCTGCGTGCGCGCCGCGCTCGACGCGGGCATCACCACGTTCGACACGGCCGACGTGTATTCCGAGACCCGCGCCGAGACCGTGCTCGGCAAGGCGCTCGCCGGTCAGCGACGCGAGGGGCTCGTGCTCGCCACCAAGGTGTGCCACCCGGTGGGGCCCGGCCCCAACGACCGCGGTCTGTCCCGCAAGCACGTCGTCGAGGGCTGCGAGGGGTCGCTGCGGCGGCTCGGCACCGACTACGTCGACCTCTACTACGCGCACCGCTACGACCCGGACGTTCCGCTCGAGGAGACCATGCTGGCCTTCGCGGACCTGGTCCGCTCCGGCAAGGTCCTCTACATCGGCGTGAGCGAGTGGACCGCCGAGCAGATCAGCCGCGCCGCCGGCCTCGCCAGGGAACTGCGCGTCCCGCTGGTGGCCAGCCAGCCGCAGTACTCCATGCTGTGGCGGGTCATCGAGTCACAGGTCGTGCCCGCCTGCGAGCGGGAGGGACTCGGCCAGGTCGTCTGGTCGCCCCTGGCCCAGGGCATCCTGAGCGGCAAGTACCTGCCCGGCGCCGCGGCACCCGCGGGTTCCCGGGCGAGCGCCGAGGCCGGCAAGGGCTTCGTCGACATGCTGGTCGGCCACTGGATGAACGACGAGGGGGCGCTGCGGGCCGTCCAGGAGCTGGGGCCGGTCGCCGCGGACCTCGGACTGACGATGAGTCAGCTCGCGGTCGCCTGGGTCCTCCAGAACCCCTCCGTCTCCGCGGCCATCATCGGCGCGAGCCGTCCCGAGCAGGTCAAGGAGAACGCCGCGGCCTCCGGCGTGCGCCTGGAACCGGCTGTGCTGGACCGCATCGACGAGATCCTCTCGGCGTACATCGTGCGGGACCCGGCGAGGACGGGCTGACCTGTCGCGGGGCCGGTCGCGGGAACGAACGGGCCACACGGACGGGGCCGACAGCGCATGGAGAGGAGGATGAACGGCGTGGACGACACGGACGTCGCGGGCGGCGCACGGGAGGTGGGCCGCCCCGGAGCCTCCGGAAGGGCGGTGATCGTGACCGGCGGCAGCCGGGGGCTCGGGCGGGAGACCACGCTCCGGCTCGCCGCCCAGGGATGCGATCTCGCCGTGTGCGGTCGCGACGCCGCCTCGCTGGAGGCGGTGGCCGAGGAGGTGCGCGCCCGGCACGGGCGCACCCTCCACACGGAGCGGCTGGACGTGCTCGACGAGTCCGCCCTCGCGGCGTTCGTACGGGAGTCGGCCGCCCGGCTCGGCCGGGTGCACGGCCTCGTGACCGTCGCGGGCGGAGCGCGCGGCACGGACCTGCGCGGCACGGAGCCGTCCGACTGGGACCTGACGTGCCGGCTGAACGTCACCCATCCGGCGATCGCCCTGCGCGAGGCCGCCGACCACCTGGCCGGGACAGGGGGCAGCGCCGTGCTGGTCTCCTCCGTCTCCGGCTGGAAGCCCGCCCCGCCCGCCCAGTACGCGGCGGCGAAGGCCGCGCAGATCCACATGGCCTCCTCCCTCGCCCGTGAGCTGGGGCCGCGAGGGGTCCGGGTCAACTGCGTGTCGCCCGGCTCGATGCTGATCGAGGGCAAGGGCTGGGCCAGGCTCCGGGACGAGGACCCGCGGGCCTACCGCGCGTTCGAGAAGGAGTTCCCCGGTGGCCGGCTGGTCGATCCGCGGGAGGTCGCCGAGGTGATCGCCTTCCTGCTCTCGGACCGGGCACGGGGCGTCAACGGCGCGAACATCCCGGTGGACGGCGGCCAGAACGCGCCGAGCGCCTACGGCTACTGAGCCGGTCCCGGCCGGGAACAGGGCGATGTTCCCGGCCGGGGCAGCCGGGCTCAGCCGTCCAGGCCCTCGTGCCCCACATGGGAAACACCCTGCACGTTGAGCTGATCCTGCACATCGTCGAGCAGTTCACGCAGCAGTTCGGCAAGCTCTTCGCGCCGCGGGCCCAGGCGTTCCAGGAGCTGTGTCTCCCGGGCGAGCACCCGGTCCACGGTGCGCTCGACCAGCTCGTGGCCCGCCGGAGTCAGTTCGACCAGGACGGCGCGGCTGCGGCCGGGGGCGGGGCGGCGGGTGACCAGGTCGTCGCGCTCGGCGCGCGCGACCCGCTGCGAGATGGCCCCCGCGGTGACCAGGGAGTGCACCGCCAGGTCCCGGGTGCTCATGGTGTAGGGCTTCCCGCTGCGGCGCAGCACGCTGAGCAGGTCCAGGGTGGCCGGGTCGACCCCCGCCTCGGCGAGCACCCTCCGGCGGTCGTCGCCGAAGTGCTTGGCGAGCTGCCAGATCCTCGTGACCACGCCGATGGAACCCACCGGGGTCTGGGGCCGCTCTCGGCTCCAGGCAGCCGCGATGGCGTCCGCCGGGTCTTCTCCCGCCGGCCGGCGATCGCTTTCCTCTGATGCCCTCATGAGCTCACCCTCCACACTGACCTGCTACATTTAGATCTGAATTTAGCACTAAACATGCGCGCTTCGGCGCACCCTTCGAAACCGAGTGGTGATATGCGCACGCAGACACGGAAAGCGAGTCCGAAGGCCGGGGCAGAGGCCGGGGCCGCCACCGCGACCGGCCCTCCCCGGGCCACCGGGCGGGACTGGGCGGGACTCACCGTGGTCCTGCTCGCGATGTTCATGAGCCAGATCGACATGTTCATCGTGAACGTCGCGGCTCCGGGGATCCAGGCGGACCTGAACGCCGGGTTCGGCCAGCTCCAGTTCGTCATCGACGGTTACGTGATCGCCTACGCAGCGGGCATGGTAACCGGCGGCCGGCTCGGCGACCGGATCGGCCGCAAACGCACCTTCCAGTACGGGGTGGCCACCTTCACCCTGACCTCCCTGCTGTGCGCGCTCGCGCCCAGCCCGGGCACCCTGATCGCCGCCCGGGTGCTCCAGGGCCTGTCGGCCGCGGTGATGACACCGCAGGTGCTCTCCCTCATCCGGGCCGTCTTCGTGCACGAGCGCGACCGGGCCCGAGCGGTCGGGGCCTACGGTGCCTCCATCGGCGCGGGCGTCATCGCCGGCCTCGTCGGCGGCGGCCTGCTGCTCGACCTCGACGTCGCCGGTCTGGGCTGGCGCATGATCTTCCTGATCAACGTGCCGATCGGCGCGGCGATCCTGTGCGCGGCCGTGCCCGCCGTCACCGAGAGCCGCAGCGCCGATCTGCCGCGGCTCGACATCATCGGCGCCGTCTTCACCGCCGTGCTGCTGCCGCTCGTGCTCATCCCGCTGATCCTCGGCGGTGAGCACGGCTGGCCCTGGTGGACGTACGGCTGCTTCGCTCTCGGCGCGGCCGGCGCCGTGGCGTTCCTGCGCTGGGAGCGCCGGACGGAGGACCGGGGCAACGACCCGCTGCTGCCGAGCCGGCTGCTGCGGGCCAAGGGCTTCCCGCTGAGCATGGGCACCGTGCTGCTGTTCTTCTCCGGCAACGCCGGGCTGTTCCTGGTCCTCACGTACCACCTCCAGTCGGGCCTCCGGCTGACGCCGCTGGCCGCGAGCATGGTCTTCGTACCGCTCGGCCTCGGCTTCATCGTGGCCTCGGCGGCCTGCCGCAGGCTCGCCGCCCGGTTCGGCATCGGGGTGTCGGTGGCGGGCGGCCTCGTCATGGCGGTCTCGCTCGCGGCCGTACCCGCCGTCACCGGCCTGGACGGCACCAGCCAGGCGGTCGGGCTCGCCGCGGTGATGGGGGTCTCCGGATTCGGGCAGGGTCTGGTCGTCGCCCCCTTGGTGGACACCGTCCTCTCCCGGGTCCACCCGGACGACGCCGGCGCCGGATCGGGTGTGCTGAACACCGTCACCCAGGCGGGCATGGCCTTCGGTGTAGCGGTCATCGGGGCCCTGTACCGCGGCTTCCTGGGTACCAATCCACAGGCGCCGGGTCCCGACACCGGCATGGCCGACTTCGCGGAGGCCTTCCACCTCACCGCGTACGTCCTCGCGGCCCTCGCCGTCGGCACCGCGCTGCTCGCCGTACGGCTGGGCCGCGTCCCCGCCGGCGCGCGACCCGCGGCGGGTGCGCATGCCGAAGGCGTCCAGGGCCCGGCCGGCCGATCCGCCGTACGCCCGGACACGGCCACCGGCGCCGATACGGACCGCTGACCTCCGTCCGCGGCAGGCGGCCGGCGTCCGACGCCGCGCCTTCTCGGCCGGTCCGGCCGAGAAGGCGCGGCGCGGGCTGGTGCGCAACGGCCTCGGTGGTGACCGCGCGTCAGGCGTCGCCGTACGCCTCCCCGCCCGGTTCGAACCCGGCCGTCCCGGCGGTCGTGTCGGCGAGCCAGGACCGGAAGGCGTCCACATCGGCGTCCGGGAGGGCGAGTTCGATCGTGACCGCCTCGCCGTAGCGCACGTCCCGTACCTCGCGGCCGGTGGTGCGCAGGTCGTTCTCCAGCTTGCCCGCCCGCTGGTGGTCCACGGTGACGGTGGCCAGGCGAAACCTGCGGCGAGTGCGCGAGCCGAGCGCGTCCAGGGCCTCGCCGACCGCTCCGCCGTACGCCCGGATGAGGCCGCCGGCGCCGAGCTTGACGCCGCCGTAATAGCGGGTGACGACGGCGACGACGTACCGCATGTCGCGGCGCAGCAGCATCTGGAGCATGGGGACGCCGGCGGTGCCGCCGGGTTCGCCGTCGTCGCTCGCCTTCTGGACCGAGGCGTCGGCGCCGATGACATAGGCCCAGCAGTTGTGGCTGGCGGCGGCGTGCTCCTTGCGGACCGTGGCGATGAAGTCCTGGGCCTCCTGCTCGGTGGCCGCCGGGGCGAGGGCGCACAGGAAGCGGGAGCGGTTGACCTCGGTCTCGTGCACGCCCGCGCGGGCGACCGTGCGGTATTCGTCCTGCATCCGGCCAGCCTATGCGGGCGCCCGGGAGCGGGCCGGACCGGTCCGCGGCTACTTCTTCGCGCCCCGGGGCACGATCACGGACGTGAGCAGCGCGGTGCCGGGGGTGAGGGACCGCCAGGTCGTGCCGCGCCAGGACAGAACGGCGATAGCCGAGGTGGGGACTTCGTACCGACCCGCTCCAGGGTGTCGTCGAGCCCGTCGGCGGCGAGCGCCAGGACCAGTTCCTCCAGGCCGGGGTTGTGCCCGATCAGCAGCAGTGTCTCCACCTCTGCCGGTACCTCGTGCACGACGGCGAGCAGGCCGGAGGGACCCGCTGCGTACAGTCGCCGGTCGTGGCGGACCGGCGGGGGCGTGCCCCACTGGCCGGCGGCCAGGTCCCAGGTCCCGCGCGCGCGAACGGCCGTGGAGCACAACGCGAGGTCCGGCAGCCAGTCGGCCTCGGCCAGCGCGCGCCCGGCCGCGGGGGCGTCCCGGCGGCCGCGCGGGGCGAGGGGGCGTTCGTGGTCGGCGACGTCCACGGGCCAGGCGGACTTGGCGTGCCGCAGGACGACCAGGCGCCGCAGTGGGCCGGCTCCGGCGCGCTCGATCATGACGGGGATCCCAGGTCGTGGGTGAGGTCGAGGCCGAGGAGCCGGTCGGCGTACGCGTACGTCTCGAAGCGCGCGCCGTCGGGCAGCTCCGGCTCGGTCTCGACATGGTGCAGGACGTCCAGTACCCGGGGCAGGTCCAGGTCGTCCTCCCAGGCGTCGCGCAACCGTCGGCGCACCTCGTCGGGGACGGGCCGCGAGGGCAGCCGGGCCCAACCGGCGACCGCGCCGCGCCACCGGGCGAGGGTGACCCGGGCCTCCTCGAACGCCGCCGCCTCCAGCCGGGCGGGGGCCCTGTGATGCCGGGCGAGCAGGGCGAGACGCAGGACACCGGGGTCGATGTCGTCCCGCGTGTCCAAGTCTTCGGAATGTGCGGGGGCGACATCGATCCGCACGCCGTCAGTCGCCGCGCCGCCCTCGACCGCGACATGGATGACCTGGGCCTCGCCCAGCCCCGCGCTCACGTCGGGGCTGTCCTCGAAGGGCCGGATGCCGAGCGCCGCGGCGCTCGCGCGCAGCTCCGCTTGCTGTCGCCCGCCGGTCAGCAGCGCCCACACCGGTGTGCCGCCGAACTCCAGGGCCCGGACGAGCAGGTCCGCGACGAGCAGCACCCGCAGGCTCGTCATGTCGAAGCCGGGCGCGTGCACCTCGACACGGGTCAGGCCCCGGCGGGCCGGGGCGGCGTCGACCGGCTCGCCGCTACGGGCGTCGATGATGCGCAGCACGAGGCGAGCGTAGGCGGGTGGGCGGGCACACGCAGGCATGTTCGGCATTTTCAGGCCACCGTGGCGGGAAGCACCCCACCAATGGCGTGCAAGGGACCAGGGTCGGCAGGTCTCAGGCCAACGTGCCCAGGAAACGAACGTGGGGCCGCTGTTCGGGCCCTTCGCGGCTGACGGCGGCCCGCACCCCGTACACCTCCGCGATGAGCTCTTCGGTGAGGACGTCGCCCGGAGCACCGCCCGCCACGACCGTCCCCCCGCACAGGACGACGACCCGGTCGCAGTACATCGCCGCGAGGTTCAGGTCGTGCAGCGCGACGACGGTGGTGACCGGCAGGCCGGTGACCAGGCCGAGCAGATCCAGTTGGTGGTGGATGTCGAGGTGGTTGGTCGGCTCGTCCAGGAGGAGTTCCCGGGGTTCCTGCGCGAGCGCGCGGGCGATCTGCACCCGCTGGCGTTCGCCGCCCGAGAGGGTGTGCCAGGGCTGGCCGGCACGGGCGGCGAGGCCGGTGCGCTCCAGGGCGGCGCGTATCGCCCGCTCATCGTCCGCAGAGGCGGGTGTCCAGGCGCGGCGGTGCGGGACGCGGCCCAGCCGTACGACGTCCACAACCGTCAACTCGACCTGTGTGTCGGCCTGTTGCTCGACCATGGCGAGGCGGCGGGCGACGGTACGGCGGGGCAGGTCGCCCAGCGGGGTGCCGTCGAGGGTGACGACTCCGGCGGTCGGCGTGAGCAGCCCGGCCAGCAGCCGCAGCAGCGTGGACTTGCCGGAGCCGTTGGGACCGAGGACGCCGACGGTGGAGCCGGGTTCGGGCGCGAGGACGACCCCGTCGAGGATGAGACGCCCGTCGGCACGACGGCTGACCCGGTCGGCCCGGATCCCGGCCCGCACCGGCGCTTGCGTCTCACGGGCGTGTGTCTCGGTCACCGCACCCTCCGCGTCCGGTAGAGCACCGCCACGAACGCCGGCACCCCGATCAGCGAGGTCACGACCCCCACCGGCACCTCCTGCGGATCCAGGACCGTACGGGCCAGGGTGTCGACCCAGACCAGGAACACCGCACCGGCGAGGGCGGTGACCGGCAGCAGCCGGGCGTGCCCGGGTCCGGTCAGGGCCCGGGCGGCGTGCGGCAGGACCAGCCCGACGAAGCCGATCGCCCCGGCCGAGCTGACCAGCGCGGCCGTGAGCAGGGCGGTGACGCACAGCAGCACCAGGCGGGTGCGGGCCACGGACACCCCGAGCGCGGCCGCCGCGTCCTGCCCGAAGGCGAAGGCGTCGAGGGTACGGACGTACGACAGGCACACCACCAGCGCCACGGCCAGGACGGTGAAGCACAGCCACACGTCGGTCCAGCCGGCCCCGCCGAGCGAGCCCAGGAGCCAGAACAGCACGCCCCGGGTCGTCTCGGCGTCGGCGGCGGTCAGCACGACGAAGGAGGTGAGCGCGGAGAACAGCTGCATGGCGGCCACGCCCGCGAGGACGACCCGGTCGGTGGTGTCGCCGAGGGTGTGGCTCAGCAGCAGGACCAGCGCGAAGGAGACCAGGGCACCGAGGAACGCGCCCGCGGACACCGGGACGACACCGCCGCCCACGCCCAGCACGACGATGACGACCGCGCCCGTGGAGGCACCCGAGGACACCCCGAGCACGAACGGATCGGCGAGCGGATTGCGCAGCAGCGACTGCATCACCGCCCCGCACACGGCCAGTCCCGCCCCGCACACGGCCGCGAGCAGGGTGCGCGGCAGCCGCAGCTGCCAGACGATCCCGTCCCGGATCGGCGTCAGGTCGGAGCTGCCTAGCCCGATGTGCGCCGCGACGACGGACCACACGTCCCCGACCCGGATGTCGGCCGGTCCGATGGTGATCGCCAGGGCCATGGAGACCACCAGCAGCAAGGCGCCCGCGACACCGAGCGCCGGTCCGCGGACGGTCACTTCACGAGCCCGAACTCACGCAGTCCGGCCGCGACCTTCTCCACGCCCTCGACCGTGCGGATCGTCGGGTTCATGGCCTGCCCGCTGAGCAGCACGTACCGCTTGTGCCTGACGGCGTCCATGTTCTTGGTGACCGGGTTGGACTCCAGAAAGGCGATCTTCTTGGCGGCGGACTCGGCGGTCTGCGAGTCGCGGGTCAGGTCGCCGATGACGAGGACATCGGGGTTGCGGTCGGCGACCGTCTCCCAGTTGACCTGCGGCCACTCCTCGTGTGTGTCGTCGAAGGCGTTCTTCGCGCCGAGGGCACGGGTCATGATGCCGGGCGCCCCGCAGCAGCCGGCCATGTAGGGCGACTCGGAGTTGGCGAACCAGTACAGAAGGGAGACGCCGGAGGCGTCGACGCCCCGCGTGGCCTTCTTCATCCGCTGCTGGAGGGAGGCCACGAGCTTGTCGCCGCGGTCCTTCACTCCGAACACGGTCGCGAGGTCCCGCACCTCGCCGTAGACGGCCTCAATGCCCAGCGCCTTGTCGCGCTTGCCGTCGCCGCCCCCCGAGTTGTCCTTGCCGGCGCAGTCGGACGGGGAGACGTACGTGGGCACGCCGAGCTTCTCGAACTGGTCGCGGGTGGCGACGCCGCCCGTGCCGAGGGTGGAGACGAAGGACGCGGCGACGAAATCGGGGTCGGAGTCCAGGACCCGTTCGAAGGAGGGGTTGTTCTCGGCGATGCGCGGCACCTTCGCGTTGGCCTTCTCCAGCCCCTTCATCACGGGGTCGGTCCAGGTGGCCGTGCCGGCCATGCGGTCGGCGAGGCCGAGGGAGAGCAGGATCTCGGTGGTGCCCTGGTTGAGGGAGACGGCGTGCCGGGGCGCCTTGTCGACTCGGACCTTCCGGCCGCAGTTGTCGAGTGCGGCGGCCGCCTCGGCCGTCGGGGCCTTCGAGCCCCCGCAGCCGGTCAGGAGCAGGGAACAGGCCGCGAGCAGAACGGCGGCACGGGCGGGTCGGGCGAGGGGCAAGGAAACCAGTCCTCAGGCGTCGAGGGCCCGATCGCGGAGCCCGGTCGTACGGTGCTCCCCCGCCGCCGGCCGGCCGCGGAGGCCGCCAGCAGGTCTTCGGACTCGGGTTCACCCGGTGCGAGGCGCCTTCCCGTACGGCACACGAGCCGTTCAGTGGCAGAGGCCCCGCCCGTCCCCCTCACCGCTGCGCGTCAGTTCCGGATTCGCACCGGATTCCCTGACCCACGTACATGGGTTCGACTGGCCTCGGCAAGCTATCACGGAGGGCGTCGGGGAATGACCGCGCACCCTGCGTCGTTGCCCGGACAGCAGCTCTTCCGCGACTCCCGAGGAGGCCGCCGGTGTACGGCGACGACGCAACGGTCCGCAGGATCCTCACCGAGCTCGGCGACACCTGGGCCGTGGTGGGCCTGTCGTCGAACCGGCAGCGCGCGGCGTACGGCGTAGCCGCGGTGCTCCAGCGGTACGGCAAGCGCGTCGTGCCCGTGCACCCCAAGGCGGAGACCGTGCACGGCGAGCAGGGGTACGCGAGTCTGGCGGACGTCCCCTTCGACGTGGACGTCGTGGACGTGTTCGTGAACAGCGACCTCGCCGGAGCGGTCGCGGAGGAGGCGGTCGCGAAGGGCGCCGGGGCGGTGTGGTTCCAGCTCGGCGTCATCGACGAGACGGCGTACGACCGCACCCGGGCCGCGGGCCTGGAGATGGTGATGGACCGCTGCCCGGCGATCGAGATCCCGCGGCTCGGGTGACGGTCACGACCGGCGGGCCCGCTCCATAATGAGCGCATGACCCACGCCTCCCCGCCCGCGGACGCAGGCTCCCCTCGACGTTTCCCGGTCGTCGTCGTGGGCGCCGGACCCGCCGGGCTGACCATCGGCAACATCCTGCGGGCCGCCTCCGTGGACTGCCTGGTGCTGGAGACCGAGACCCGGGAGTTCATCGAACAGCGGCCCCGGGCCGGGGTCATCGAGGAGTGGGCCGTACGCGGCCTGGAGAAGCGGGGCCTCGCCCGGAACCTGCTGGACCGCGCGGAGCTGCACACCGCGTGCGAGTTCCGCTTCGACGGGGAGCGATACCGGTTCCACTACGGCGAGATGACGGGCAGTCATCACTTCGTCTACCCGCAGCCGTTGCTGGTGACGGACCTGGTGCGCGAGTACGCCGACATGCGGGGCGGAGAGATCCGCTTCGGGGTCCGGGACGTGGAGCTGCACGACCTCGACACCGACCGGCCCTCCGTGTCGTACACCTGCCCGGAGACGGGCGAACAGCGGGTGGTGCACTGCGACTTCGTGGCCGGCTGCGACGGGGCGCGCGGGGTGACGCGGGCCTCGCTGCCGCCGGAACAGGTCAAGGTCGCACGGCACGACTACGGCATCGGCTGGCTGGCACTGCTCGCCGAGGCCCCGCCGTCGGCCGACTGCGTGCTGTTCGGCTGTCACGAGAACGGCTTCGCGGGCCAGATGCCCCGCAGCCCGGAGGTGACCCGCTACTACCTCCAGTGCCCGCCGGGCGACGACCCGGAGAACTGGCCGCACGAGCGCGTCTGGTCGGAGCTCCAGCAGCGCCTCGGGGCCGCCGGTGTGCCGCCGCTGACGGAGGGGCGGCTGATCGAGAAGCGTGTGCTGGACATGCACGACTACGTGGTCGAGCCGATGGTGCACGGCCGGCTCCACCTCGCGGGCGACGCGGCCCATCTGGTCGCCCCCATCGCCGCCAAGGGCATGAACCTCGCCCTGCACGACGCCTTCCTGCTCGGTGACGCCCTGGTGGCCCACCTGACCACGGGTGACGACAGCGGTCTGGCCGGCTATGCGCAGGCGTGTCTGCGGCGCGTGTGGGACTACCAGGAGTTCTCGCAGTGGCTGTCCGAGGTGTACCACGGCACGGCGGCGGGCGACCCGTTCCGTGCGGGCACCACGCTCGCCCGGCTGCGCCGCCTGTTCACCTCGCCCGCCGCGGCCGCGGCCTTCGCCGAGCAATATCTGGGGACGGCCGCGCGGTACTGATTCAGCGGCAGGGCGAGCCGGTCCGGTCCCCCAGGAGGGCGAGGAGTTCGGCGGCGAGCGCGAACCGTTCCTCGCCGGGGCTGCGCGGATGCGCATCGTGCGCAGGTGACAGGTGCATGCGTGCGCTCATACGCACATAATGGCCCTGTGGGCGTGCGCACGTCCACTCCCGCGCACCGGAAGGGGACCCCAGTGAGCGACCGGCACGAGCACACCCACCCTCACCATCACCGTCACAGCCTGCGCCACCGGCTGTCCCACCTCCTCACCCCTCACTCTCACGAGACGGCCGACAAGGTCGACTCCGCCCTGGAGTCCTCGGCCCGCGGGATGCGGGCGCTCTGGGTCTCGCTCGCGGTGCTCGGTGTGACGGCCCTGGCCCAGGCGCTCGTGGTGGCCGTCTCCGGCTCGGTGGCGCTGCTCGGGGACACCGTGCACAACACCGCGGACGCGCTGACCGCCGTGCCGCTCGGCATCGCCTTCGTGCTGGGCCGGCGCGCGGCCACCCGCCGCTTCACCTACGGCTACGGGCGGGCCGAGGACCTGGCGGGTCTCGTGATCGTGCTGACGATCGCCGCGTCCGCGGCCTTCGCGGGGTGGACCGCGATCGACCGCCTCCTCGACCCGCGCCCGGTCCAGCACGTCCCGGCGGTCGCCGTGGCGGCCCTGGTCGGGTTCGCGGGCAACGAGTGGGTGGCCCGCTACCGCATCCGGGTCGGACGCGCGATCGGCTCGGCCGCGCTGGTCGCCGACGGACTGCACGCCCGCACCGACGGCTTCACCTCACTGGCCGTGCTGCTGGGTGCCGGCGGCTCGGCCCTGGGATGGCAACTGGCGGACCCGATCGTGGGGTTGGCGATCACGGCGGCGATCGCGCTGGTGCTGCGGGACGCGGCGCGGGAGGTGTTCCGGCGGGTGATGGACGCGGTCGACCCGGCCCTGGTGGACCGGGCCGAGCAGGCGCTGACCGAGGTCCCCGGGGTGTGCGGGGTGGGCGAACTGCGGCTGCGCTGGATCGGGCACCGGCTGCGCGCCGAGGTCGCGGTCGTGGTGGACGGCGACGCGACGGTACGCGAGGCGCACCGGATCGCCGTCGACGCCGAGCACGCGCTGCTGCACGCCGTGCCCCGCCTCACCGCCGCCCTGGTCCACGCCGACCCGGAACCGGCCCCGGGCGAGGCCGACCCGCACCTGGCACTGGCCCACCACACGGCGGCGTAGGTCAGGAGACCCCGAGCCCCTCCAGCACCACGGCCCCCGGCAGTTCCGCGAACGCCTTGCCCGGGACCAGCAGCTTGCCGCGCCGCCGGCCGCTGCCGACCAGCACGTACGGCAGGTCGACGACGGCCGCGTCCACCAGCACGGGCCAGCCGTCCGGCAGTCCGAGCGGGGTGATGCCGCCGTACTCCATGCCGGTCTCGCCGGTCGCCGTGTCCATACCGGCGAACGAGGCCTTGCGGGCGCCGAGCCGACGGCGCACGACGCCGTTCACGTCGACCCGGGTGGTGGACAGCACGACGCACGCGGCGAGCGTGGTCTCGCCGGCGCGTTTGCCCGTCACCACCACGCAGTTCGCGGACCGCTCCAGCAGGTCCCGGCCGTAGTGCTCCACGAAGACGGCGGTGTCGGCCCACCGCGGGTCGGTATCGACGTACAGGATCTGGTCGGCGGGGACGCTGCCCGGCCAGTGGCGTACGGCGTCGGCGACCGGGCCGGTGAGTTCGTCGAGGCAGGCGGGGGCCGGACGGGCGTCGTCGAAGTGTCCGATGGGTGCGCGCATGACCGCACGCTAACAACAGCGGACCGCCTCCATCGGGCGTCTCAGGACACGGGCGGCACCGAGACGGCCATGACCATCTCCATGGGCGCGTCCCCGGTGTTGCCGTAGGTGTGCGGGACGTTGGCCTCGAAGTGGACGCTCGAGCCCGCGGGCACGCGGTGCTCCACTCCGTCGACGGTGAGCGTCAGTTCCCCCGCCGTGACGTGGAGCAGTTCGGTCGTGCCGGCGGGGTGCGGGTCGGACGGGCTGCTCTCGCCCGGCATGAGCCGCCAGTCCCACATCTCCAGCGGGCCGGGCGCCTCGGTGCCCGCGAGCAGCCGGTTGTAGCTGCCGGCGTCGGTGTGCCACAGCCGTACGGCCTGCTCTGCCGGGACGATGTGGACGTTCGGGCCCTTCTCGTAGTCGAGCAGGGTGGTGATGCTGACGCCGAGGGCGTCGCCGATCTTGACGACGGTGCCGAGGCTGGGGTTGGTGCGGGCCTGCTCGATCTGGATGAGCATGCCGCGGCTGACGCCCGCCCGGGCGGCGAGCACGTCCAGGGTGAAGCCGCGCACCGCGCGCCAGTGCTTGACGCTGCGCGCCAGGGACTGGGTCAGCAGCTCGAGGTCCGACACATTCCGTCCAATATTTTGTATGACACAGTGCAGTCGAGTGCACTATGGTGTGGTTGACCTGATCGTTCACTGAACTGTACTGCGAGGCCTCCGTACCATGACAGCGCTCTTCGCCCTGGCCACCAGCCTGCTGTGGGGGCTGGCCGACTTCGGTGGCGGACTGCTGACCCGGCGCACGCCCGCGCTGACGGTGGTCGTGGTCTCGCAGTCGATCGCGGTGGTCGTGCTCGGTGCGGTCGTGGTGGCGACCGGCGGCTGGAGCGAGGCGGGGCCGCAGCTGTGGTTCGCCGTGGCGGCCGGACTCGTCGGGCCGGTGGCGATGCTCGCCTTCTACAAGGCGCTCGCGCTGGGCCCGATGGGCGTGGTCTCACCGCTGGGCTCGATCGGCGTGGCCGTGCCGGTCGGAGTGGGCCTGGTGCTGGGCGAGCGCCCCGGCCTGCTCCAGTTCGTCGGCATCCTGGTCGCCGTCGCCGGTGTCTGCCTCGCCGGCGGCCCCCAGTTCCGGGGCGCCCCCGTGCAGCGCCAGGCCATCGCCCTGACCCTCCTCGCGGCGTTCGGCTTCGGCGCGGTGATGGCCCTGATCGCCGAGGCGTCGACCACGCTCACGGGGCTGTTCCTCGCGCTGTTCGTGCAGCGGGTGACGAACGTGACCGCCGGAGGACTGGCGCTGCTGGTGTCGGTGCGGCGCGGATCGCCGGCCCTCCCGGCAGACGGCTTTCCGTGGCGCTCGCTGCCCGCGCTCGCCTTCGTCGGCCTCGCGGACGTCGCCGCGAACGGCACCTACTCGATCGCCGCGCAGCACGGCCCGGTCACCGTCGCCGCCGTACTCGCCTCCCTCTACCCGGTGGTGACCGCCGTGGCCGCGCGAGGGGTTCTCCGGGAACGGTTGCGGGCTGTGCAGGCCGCGGGCGCGGGGCTGGCCCTGGTGGGGACGGTCCTCCTGGCATCGGGCTGAGGTCAGGAGCCCGGCTCCAGCTCCGCGAGGCCGGCCGCCGCCTCCTCGTCCAGCTCCGCCAGCCGGGCCGCCGTTTCCTCGTCCAGGTCCGACAGCGCGCGCAGCTGCTCGGGCGTGACACCGTCCGGTATCGGTACCGGCGGCGGGGTGCGCAGCGGTGGCTGCCAGCCGTCGGCGGGGGTCCAGCGCCGTACGACGCGGGCCGGTGCCCCCGCCACCACGGCGTGGTCGGGCACCGCGCCCCGGACGACCGCGCCCGCGGCCACCACCACGTTCCGCCCGATCCGGGCGCCCGGCAGGATCACCGCGCCCGTGCCGATCCAGCAGCCGGGCCCGATCTCCACCGGCTCCATCCGCGGCCACTGCTTGCCGATGGGCTCGTGCGGATCGTCGTAGGAGTGGTTCGTGGACGTGACGTACACATACGGACCGAAGTAGCAGTCGCTGCCGATGATGACCGTCGTGTCCGCGATGACATGGCTGCCGCGGCCCAGGACGACGCCGTCGCCGAGGCGCAGGATCGGGTCGGGGCCGAGATCGAGGTCGGGCATCAGGCCCGCCGTGAGGGTGACCTGCTCGCCGATGATGCAGTGGGCGCCGACATGGATCCAGGGTTCGCCGAAGACGGTGCCGAGCGGGAAGGCGAGCCTGGTACCGGTTCCCATCGCGCCGAAGCGGTAGCGCCCGGGGTGCTCGGCCGTGACGGAGCCGGTGCGCTGCACCCAGGCCCAGCCCGCGTGGACGGCGCGCTGCGCGAGGCCCCGCCGCCAGGATGAGAACGTGTTCTTGCGCTTCGGCACGAAGTCACGGTACTCAGCGGCAGCTCACCCCGCGGCGTCGGAGGCCTGTGATCTTCACCCCACCGGGTGTCGTACGGTTTGCGCGTTGTCTACGACGTTTCTGGAGGCGGGCATGGCACAGCGGGCGATGATCACGGGGATCGGCGGCAGGGAGCCGCAGGTCGATCCGGAGGCGTTCGTGGCGCCGACGGCTTCGGTGATCGGGGGCGTGACGCTGAGTGCGGGGGCGAGCGTCTGGTACGGGGCCGTGCTCCGCGGTGACGTCGAGGCGATCTCGGTCGGTGCGAGCAGCAACGTCCAGGACAACTGCACGCTCCATGCCGACCCGGGTTTTCCCGTGACGGTGGGTGAGCGGGTGTCCATCGGGCACAACGCCGTGGTGCACGGGGCGACCGTCGAGGACGACTGTCTGATCGGTATGGGGGCGACCGTGCTGAACGGGGCCGTGATCGGGGCCAGGTCTCTTGTCGCCGCGCAGGCGCTGGTGCCGCAGGGGATGGTCGTGCCGCCCGGGTCACTGGTGGCGGGGGTTCCCGCGAAGGTCCGGCGGGAGCTGACCGAGGAAGAGCGGCAGGGGGTCACCCTCAACGGCACGATGTACGCCGAGTTGGCGAAGGCACATCGTGAGGTGCACGCGTAGGAAAGCGAAGGGCTTTCTACTCCGCGGCAGCCGTCACGGGCTGGGCCTTCTTCGCCTTGCGCTTGATCACCAGCATGGACGTGACGCCGACGAGGACCGCCGCCACCAGGCCCAGCCACGAGAAGCGCTTCAGCCAGGACTCGGCGACGATGCCGACGTAGTAGATGACCGCTGTCGTACCGCCGGCCCAGAGGATGCCGCCGAGGACGTTGGCGATGGCGAACTTCCAGTACGGCATGCGGAGCACGCCGGCGAGGGGGCCCGCGAAGATGCGGAGGAGGGCGACGAAGCGGCCGAAGAAGACGGCCCACATGCCCCACTTCTCGAAGGAGCGCTCGGCGGTGGCGATATGGCCCTCGCTGAAGTGCTTGGGGAACTTCTTGCCCAGCCAGGCCAGCAGGGGTCGGCCGCCCTTGCGGCCGATGGCGTAGCCGATGGAGTCACCGATAATCGCGCCGGCCGTGGCGCAGGCACCGAGGACGACGGGGTCGATGTCACCGTGCTGGGAGGCGAGCAGCGCGGAGGAGACCAGGATGATCTCGCCCGGCAACGGGATGCCCAGGCTTTCCAGGCCGATGACCACTCCCACCAGTGCATAGACGGCCACGGCGGGTACGGTTTCGAGCCACTCCTGGACGTGCAACGCGGGTTCCTTCCCTGAGCTTCCCTACGGGCACGGGAAGCCTACCGGGTTACAGGACGTGCCCCGCGGCTCAGGCGTTCCACGTCCACTCGGCGACCTCGGGCAGGTCCGTGCCGTGCTCGCGGATCCAGGCGTGGTGGCGGGTGCGGGCGTCGGCCATCCGCTGGCGTACGGCCGTGGCGCGCACCGCAAGGCCCGGGACGCGGTCGATGACGTCCATCACCAGGCGGTAGCGGTCGAGGTCGTTGCGGACGACCATGTCGAAGGGCGTGGTCGTGGTCCCGGACTCCTTGTAGCCGCGCACGTGCAGGTGCGAGTGCCCGGCGCGGCGGTAGGCGAGGCGGTGGATCAGCCACGGGTAGCCGTGGTAGGCGAAGATCACCGGCTTGTCGGAGGTGAACAGGCCGTCGTACTCGAAGTCGCTCATGCCGTGCGGATGCTCCTCGCGGGGCAGCAGGCGGGCCAGGTCGACGACGTTCACCACGCGGACCGCCAGGTCGGGCAGGTGCCGGCGGAGCAGATGCGCGGCGGCCAGGACCTCCTGGGTGGGGACGTCACCGGCGCAGGCCAGCACCACGTCGGGTTCCCCGGAGCCGTCCTCGCTGCCGGCCCACTCCCAGGTGCCGGCGCCGCGGGCGCAGTGGACCCGGGCCTCGTCCAGCGACAGCCAGTCGAAGCAGGGCTGCTTGCCGGCCACGACGACGTTGACGTAGTCGCGGCTGCGCAGGGCGTGGTCCGCGACGGACAGCAGGGTGTTGGCGTCAGGCGGGAGGTAGACCCGGACGACCTCGGGGCTCTTGTTGAGGACGTGGTCGACGAAGCCGGGGTCCTGGTGGGAGAAGCCGTTGTGGTCCTGTCGCCACACGTGCGAGGTCAGCAGGTAGTTGAGGGAGGCGATGGGGGCCCGCCACGGCAGTCGCCGGGAGGTGCGCAGCCACTTGATGTGCTGGTTGACCATCGAGTCGACGATGTGCACGAACGCCTCGTAGCAGGAGAACAGCCCGTGCCGGCCGGTGAGCAGATAGCCCTCCAGCCAGCCCTGGCAGAGGTGTTCGGAGAGGACCTCCATGACCCGGCCGTGCCGGTCCAGGTGCTCGTCCACCGGCAGAGTTCCGGCCTGCCAGGTCTTGCCGCTGGCCTCGAAGACGGCCTGGAGCCGGTTGGAGGCGGTCTCGTCAGGGCCGACCAGGCGGAAGTCACGGCGGTCGGTGGTGTCCCGCATGACCTGGGCGAGGAGGTCGCCCAGGACCCGGGTGGGCTCGTGCGTCGTCGTGCCCGGTTTGTCGACGGGGACGGCGAAGTCGTCCAGGGACGGGACCGGCAGGTCACGGAGCAGCAGTCCGCCGTTGGCGTGCGGGGTGGCGCCGAGCCGCCCGGTGCCCTCGGGGACGCAGTCGAGGACGTCCGCCACCGGGCGGCCCTCGGCGTCGAACAGCTCCTCGGGCCGGTAAGAGCGCAGCCAGGCCTCCAGTTGCCGCAGGTGTTCCGGGTTGTCTCGGACGCCGGACAGCGGCACCTGGTGGGAGCGCCAGGTCCCTTCGACCGGCTCGCCGTCCACCTCGGCCGGGCCGGTCCAGCCCTTCGGGGTGCGCAGCACGATGACCGGCCACCGCGGGCGTTCGGCCACGCCCTCCTCACGGGCGGCGTGCTGTGCCTCGGCGATGCGGTCGAGCGCGGTGTCCAGGGCGTGGGCCATCGCGCGGTGGACGGTGGCCGGGTCGTCGCCGCTGACGTGGATGGGCTCGTGTCCGTAGCCGCGCAGGAGCGCGTCGAGTTCCGCCTCCGGGATGCGGGACAGCACGGTGGGGTTGGCGATCTTGTAGCCGTTGAGGTGCAGGATGGGCAGGACGGCGCCGTCATGGACGGGGTCGAGGAACTTGTTGGCGTGCCAGGAGCCGGCGAGCGGGCCCGTCTCCGCCTCCCCGTCGCCGATCACGCAGGCGACCAGCAGGCCCGGGTTGTCGAGGGCGGCGCCGTAGGCGTGGGCGAGGGAGTAGCCGAGTTCGCCGCCCTCGTGGATCGAGCCGGGGACCTCCGGGGCGACGTGGCTGGGCACGCCGCCGGGGAACGAGAACTGCCTCATCAGCAGCTCCATGCCCGGCGCGTCCCGGGTCGCGTCCGGGTACTTCTCGGTGTAGCTGCCCTCCAGCCAGGAGTTGGCCAGCACGGAGGGCCCGCCGTGGCCCGGGCCCCAGACGCACAGGGCGTCGAGACCGCGGTTCTTGATCACGCGGTTGAGGTGTGTGTAGACCAGGTTCAGCCCGGGTGAGGTGCCCCAGTGCCCCAGCAGCCGGGGCTTGATGTGCTCGGGCCTGAGCGGCTCGGTCAGCAGCGGGTTCGCCAGCAGGTAGATCTGACCGGCCGCCAGGTAGTTGGCGGCCCGCCAGTGGGCGTCCAGCCTGCGCAGCTCCTCGTCGGTCGGTGCGGTCCTGTTGTCCTGGCGCGGGGCCTCGGGCATGAGTGACTCCCTGGGGGTTCTGCGACGGCCTCAGGAGGGGTACCAGTTTGTTCCGGTTCGATGCCAGGCGCCTGTCGGCCAGGCGGCACACGCCGCTCGCCGCACGCCTGGTTTCAGCCGCCCACCCGTACGCTCGTCCGCAGCCGCGGATCCCGTGACGACGTCGCGATCCACAGGGTGCGCGGGCCGGTGCCGAGCACCCAGTCGTGGACCTTCGGGTCCCAGGAGGACAGGGTGCGCGGCTCGACGCGTACGGTCACGCGCCGCTGTTCTCCCGCCCGCAGGGCGAGCCGCCGGTAGCCGGCCAGTACGCGTACCGGCTGCTCGAGCCGGAGGTCCGGGGCCGGTCCCGCGTACACCTGCGGCACGGCCACGCCGTCGCGCCGGCCGGTGTTGCGGACGGTGAAGGCGACGTCCAGGCCGTCGGCCGTCCAGTGCGCGTCCGGGTCCTCATAGGCGAAGGACGTGTACGACAGTCCGTGGCCGAAGGGGAACAGCGGCGGTACGTCCTCGGCGTCGTACCAGCGGTGGCCGACGTGGACGCCCTCCGTGTAGTGCTCTGTGCCGGCCACGCCGGGGTAGCGGCGAGGGTCTCCGGCGACGGGGTGGTGGGCGTCGTCGGCGGGGAAGCTCTGGGTGAGGCGGCCGCCGGGATCGCGCTCACCGAACAGGACGGCGGCGGTGGCGGCCGCGCCCTCCTGGCCTGGGTAGTACATCTGGAGCACGGCGCCGGTGCGCTCCAGCCACGGCATCGACGTGGCGGACGAGGTGTTGAGGACGACGGTGGTGCGCGGGTTGGCCGCCGTCACGGCCTCGATGAGCCGCTCCTGGTTGCCGGGGAGGGCGATGGTCGTGCGGTCCTGGCCCTCGATGGCGTCCTCGTAGGCGAAGAGGACGACGTCCCGGGCGGCGCGGGCGGCCCGTACGGCCTCAGCGACGTCCTGCGCGCGGGTCGCGGCGGTGATGCGGCGCAGCCGGAACGACTGGCCGGTGTCTCCGCCGGGTGCGGTGATCGACAACCGGTGCGTTCCCCTGGCCGGCTTCAAGGTCTTGCGGCGCACGGACAGGCCGTCGGCCGCGTGGGTGAGCAGGCCGCCCATGAAGTACTCGTCCCAGCCGGGCACCAGCGGGAACAGGTCCTCCCCGTCGAGCAGGACCTTCGGGCGGAGCGGGGGCGTGCCGGAGTAGTGGAGCACGAACGTCCAGTCGTCGCCGGCTTCGGCGTCGGTCACCGTGAGGGTGCCGTCGTACGTCCAGGTCCGGCCGGCGTCGACGCGCTGGGCCTCGGTGTCGAAGGCGGGGTCGAGCGCGCTCGCCGGGAGGGGCTTGCCGAAGGCGTCCTCGCCGAGTGCGTAGGTCACCCGTGCGGCGCGCGACCGGATGGCGTCGAGAGGGCTGTCGGCGTGCTCGGGCACGACGTGGGCGCTGCCGCCGCCGCTGACCAGGGGCCGGGCGCCGGTCGGCCCGATCACCGCCACGCTCCCGCCGGCGGTCAGGGGCAGGGTGCCGTGTGCGTTGCGCAGCAGGGTGGCGCCCGCCTCGGCGACCTCGCGCGCGACGGCCGCACCGGCCTTCGCGTCACGGTCCGGACGTTGCGGAACGGTGCCGTCGAGCAGTCCGAAGCGGTCCATGACGGTCAGGACACGGCGCACGGCCCGGTCGACGTGCTGTTCTCGCACGCCGCCGTCCCGCACGGCCGAGGCGAGTGCCGTGCCGAAGTGGGTGCCGTCGGGCATCTCCATGTCGAGGCCCGCCATGAGGGCCTTGCGCGTGCTGTGCGCGGCGGACCAGTCGGTCATCACCCAGCCGGTGAAGCCCCAGCGCTCGCGCAGGACGTCGGTGAGCAGCTCCTCGTTCTCGCAGGCGAAGGTGCCGTTTACCTTGTTGTAGGCACCCATCACCGCGCCGGTGCCGGCCGCGACGGCCGCTTCGAAGCCGCGCAGCTCGGTCTCGTGCAGGGTCCGTTCGTCGACGCGCACGTCGACCGAGGTGCGGTCGCGCTCCTGGTTGTTGAGCGCGAAGTGCTTGACGGTCGCGATGAGTCCCTCGCCCTGGATGCCCTCGATCTCGGCGGCGACCAGGTGGGCGGAGAGCAGCGGGTCCTCGCTGAAGGTCTCGAAGTTGCGGCCGGCGTACGGGGTGCGGATGAGGTTGACCATCGGGGACAGCAGCACGTCCTGGCCGAGGGCGCGGCCCTCCCGTCCGATGACCTGGCCGTAGCGCCTGGCCAGGTCCGGGTCGAAGGCGGAGGCCAGCAGGACGGGGGCGGGCAGGGCGGTGGCATGCCGGGTGACGCGGACACCGGCCGGGCCGTCGGCGAGACGCAGCGGCGGGATGCCGAGCCGTGCCACTCCGGGGACGTAGCCCGCCTGGCCGAGCGGGCGCGGGTCGGTGGCGCCGTGCAGCAGGGAGATCTTCTCGTCGAGGGTGAGCCGGGCGAGCAGCCCCTCGACCCGGGCGCCGGAGCCCTGGCCGCGTCCGCTCCGCGCGTGAGCACGGGAAGCCGGGGCGAACCCGCCGGTGGTCACCGCGACCACGGCGACCGCCCCACCGAGCAGACGAAGGGCGGACCGCCGGGGGAAACGGGAGACGGTGTCGGTCATGAACGCACTATGCGCCAGGCCCGCCTTCACCTTTCGCCGGACACCACGGGCAGGTCGGGTGAACCTCTCCCCGAACCGACACCGGGGTCACCCGGCCGGATGACCCATGGCCGGCCCATGGCGACGGGCCGCGGGGCTGGGGCAACCCGGCGGCTGCCCCGCAGCCCCTGGCCCGCACGAGCGGGGCGGGCTGCCCCGGCAGATGCCCCCATCGTCGGCCCACGAGGCCGGGGCAGGCCCCGGCCTCGTGGGCCGGACGGATCGACCGCCCGGGCCCCGCGACGCTTCGGCCACAGGAGCGAGACGGGGTCCGGCCGTTGCCCCCAAGACCCCGGTCCTCACGGGCCCTACGCCAGGTGCCCCCAACCCGGGGACCAGGCACGGAGATCCGCCCACAAGCCGGACGGACTACACCTGCGGGTACCCCCGAAGCCCCGGCCGCAGGTGCGGGCCAGGGACAACCCAGCGAGCAGCCGCCCCCAAGCCCCAGCCCGCAGGCAGGACGGGCCAACCCGCCAGAAGCCCCCAACCCCGGCAGGACAGGCCCCCGACACCCCGCCCCCCAGAGCCGCACGGACTCCCCCGGCGGGTCCCCCCGAAAACCCGGCCACGGAAGCGGGACGGGCTTGACCCGGCGAGCAGCCCCCAAGCCCCGGCCCACCACGAGAGAGACAGGCCAACCCGCCTGATGCCCCCAACCTCGGTCCACGAGACCGGGGTGAGGCCGCCGCAGGCCCCGGGGGGCGAACGGGTTGCCCCGGCGGGTGCCCTCAGGGCACTCCGGCCACGGGAGCAGGGCCGAAAGCCTCAGCCGATGTCCCCGGGCCCTACGGAAGCGTCGCGGCGTGCAGTGTCAGCGCGGTCCTCGCCACGCCGGTGGTCGCCCGCCCCAGTACGTCGGGGCCGGGCGCGGCCGTGTCGTCGGGGCCCGGGTCGGGTTCGTCGCAGCAGGCCACCTGGGCGATCCGCGGCTCGTAACGGTCCGGCGGGAGCTGCTGCTCGGACTTGGCCCGCGGGGGCCGGGGCGGATGCGCCGAGGGGGCATCGGAGTACGGCCCCTTCTTCTCTTGCCGCTTCTCCCGCGGCACGACCTGGGAGTCCTGGGGGCGCTGCTGCCGGGGCTCCCCCGCCTCCTCGCGGGCGACCGACGGTTCCAGGTCCCAGCGTTGTGCCTCGGACCCGTCGCGCCCGGTGACGATCACGTGCCGGCCCTTACCGGGGGCGACGGCAAGTCCCCTGCCGCCGCGCGGCAGGAGTTCGCCACGCACGGTCAGGTCGTAGCGCACGACTCCGGCGTGGACGAGGCACCCGGCCAGGTCGACCGATCCCCCGGCGGTGCCGGAGCCGAGGCAGAGCGTCGGGTCGGTGGCGCTGCGCAGCAGGCCGTCGTCCTGGTACGACCACTGCGGGGACCTGTCGGAGCAGGCGGTCAGCACGATACGGGCGTCGGCCCGGACCCGGCCGCCCCGGACGTCGAGGCACAGTCCGGCGTCGAGGTTGCGCAGCCGCCCGCGGGCCACTTCGGCGGGATTGCCCGCGGAGGCGGCGGACGGGACACCGGCCGAGGACGACTCCGTGGACGAGGTTCCCGCGCCCCTCGGGTCGACGGAGTGGCCGCTGACCGCTCCCCAGGTGGCCTGGGGGTCGGCGCTGCCGCCTTCCTCCGACCAGCCCCGCGCGGCGAGCAGGGTCGCGAGCAGCACCAGGGAGGTCAGCCCGACCGCGGCGACCAGCGCCTTCGTGTGTTTCCTCGGAGCCCCGAGCCGGCCGCCCGCCGGCAGGGCGTGGGTCCGCAGACGGTGGCGCCCACCCACAGGCAAGGCGCTCTGGAGCCCGTCGCGGCCCGGCCGTGATTCGAGGTAACGGCGGCCGCCCCAGCCGAGCACGGTCTCGACGAGCAGGTCCTCCAGACCGCCCTCGAAATGGCTGAGTTGCTCGGCGGCGTGACGGCAGTAGCGGCAGGCCATGAGATGCCGTTGCACATCCGGCAGCAGAGCCCCGCCGCGGCGCATGGGAACGTCCAGCAAGCGGTTGTAGTACCGGCATTCCTGCGTCGGCGCGAGTTCCCGGTGCGCCCGTACGCACCCCGTCCGGAATTGCTCGCGCGCCTGCTCCAGAGCGGCCGACGCGGTACGGGTGTCCACCCCCAGCAGACCGGCCGGTACGGATATGGGCTCGGCCTCGACCTCCGTGTGCCAGAGCAGGCATTGGGAAGCCCCGGGAAGGATCCGGAATGCCCGCTCGGCGAGGCGCCGCCTTTCGGGTGTCATGGGCCGGGCGGCGCGCAGACCTCGGGCGCCGACGGGTTTGCGGAGTTCCGGCAGGACGACGGAAATCCCGTCGTCGGCGGCCCACTCCCCGACCGTGTCCCGCACGGCCGCGAGCAGGCGCGGGCGCAGGGCACCGCCGCCCGGCCCGGCGAGTTCCCGGCGGAAGGCGGCCGCGGCCGCCATGGACGCCGAGTCCTCCGAGGACGCCAGACAGATCACGGCGTATTCGTAGACGGCCCGCCAGTGCCGCGAGAGCAACAGCGCGACTGCGCGCGGTCCTTCACCGGGTTCGCCGACCCGGGCGAGAAGATTGCGGTCGGACTCCGCGGGCCCCGCTCCGGGTCGCGGCGGGTACGGCGGGCGTGGGGGGTACGGGGATTGCACTGAACCATTTCCTTCCAGCCGCAGACGGCATGCGAATTGCGCGTCCGTCGGAAAGCAGGTGCGTGATTGGTGCATACCTATGCCGCGTCAGCAGCGGACTTGGGTGTGAGGCGGCTCACTTTCGCACATGCGACTCACAGGTAACAAGGAGTGCGGATGGCCCAAGTTCAAAACGCCGGGAATTCAGATATGTTACCGGCGGTATCCGCACCGGCATTCGAAATCCGCACCGTGACGGGCCTCAAGTTGTGTGCACACAAAGGCGGTTGGTCCACGAAATCTCCAACTCACAGCGCACTCCCATGTGGCTCTCGGCGGGCTCTCATCTCCGCGGGTCAGCATGGGCCGCATGATCGCCCCCCACCCCTCCACCCCGGTCACCCCCGCCCGAACCGCCCGCACCGTCCGCAAGGCGGTCGTCCCGGCCGCCGGCCTCGGCACCCGCTTCCTGCCCGCCACGAAGGCGACGCCCAAAGAGATGCTGCCGGTCGTCGACAAGCCGGCCATCCAGTACGTCGTCGAGGAGGCGGCCGCGGCGGGACTCGACGACGTCCTGATGGTCACCGGCCGGCACAAACGGGCCATCGAGGACCACTTCGACCACGCCTTCGAACTGGAGCAGGCCCTCGCCGCCAAGGGCGACACCGTACGGCTGGACGCGGTGCGCGACCCGGGCCGGCTGGCGAGCATCCACCACATCCGGCAGGGCGACCCGCTCGGCCTCGGCCACGCCGTACTGTGCGCCCGCCGGCACGTCGGCGACCAGCCCTTCGCCGTTCTTCTCGGCGACGACCTGATCGACCCGCGCGAGACACTGCTCAGCCGGATGCTCGACGTGCGCGACCGCCGTCTCGGCAGCGTGGTCGCCCTGCTGGAGGTCCCGCCGGAGCAGATCCACCTCTACGGCTGCGCCGCCGTCGAACCCACCGGCGAGGAGGACGTCGTCCGCGTCACCGGCCTGGTCGAGAAGCCGGCCCGGCAGGACGCACCGAGCGGCTACGCCGTCATCGGGCGCTACGTCCTCGACCCGGCCGTCTTCGGCGTCCTGGAGCGCACCCCGCCCGGCCGGGGCGGCGAGATCCAGCTGACCGACGCCCTTCAGGAGCTGGCCACGGGCGGCACGGTGCACGGAGTCGTCTTCAAGGGCCTGCGCCACGACACCGGGGACAAGGCGGACTACCTGCGCACGGTGGTCCGGCTGGCCTGCGAGCGGCCCGACCTGGGGCCGGAGTTCGTGGCGTGGCTCAAGGGTTTCGTCGCGGAGCTGGACGGCGCCCACCCGCCCGGCGTAGCCGCCGCACACCCGGCACCCCCCGCGCACCGGCACATCGCGGCCTGAGGCAACGCGAGGGCCCCGGCCGGGTTCACCCCTCGGCCGGGTCCTCAGCCACGCGACAGCGGGCTCAGCCGTTGGGACGCAGCGTCCAGAGGACCGTCATCTCACCGGTCACGGCACCATCGGCCCGCTGGATGGCGATGGCCACCGGAAACTCGGGACGCCCGCCGGCGTCCAGTTCGGCGACGACCTCGGCGGCCGGGCGGCCGAGGGTCGCGGTCGCCGTGACCGCGCCCATCGCCAGCTTCTTGTAGGCGATCTCGGCGCTGACGGCGAGCGGCACGGCACGCGAGAGCTGGTCCCCGAACGCGGCCAGCACGATCGCCCCGCTCGCGGACTCGCCGAGCGTGAACATCGCGCCGGCGTGCGGCCCGCCCACATGGTTGTGATATTCGCTCTGGTCCGGCAGGGACACCACCGCCCGCTCCGGCGTGGTCTCGAGGAACTCGAGGTTCAGGGTCCGGGCCATGGGCACCGTGGCGGCGAGCATCTCGCCGATGGACATCTGGTCTGCGCTCATGCCCGAACGTTACTCACGAGTAGAGGTGGCTGACCAGGCCATGTGACGACCGCCGCATCGGTCCGCTGCGCGCCGGTTCGCGCCGCATCGTCCCCGCGTTGCTACGTCTCCGTCCACGGGCAGTGACCGAATCGTGTCCATGGCGCGGCTAGGGTGACTGCCCATGTGGCCAGGACAGCAGCCGCCCGGGGGCGAGCAGAACCCGCAAGCGAACAACCCGTACCAGCAGCCGGGGTACCAGCAACCGAATCCGTACCAGCAGCCGGGCTATCAGCAACAGCAGCCGGGCGCCTACGGGCAGCAGCCGCAGTGGGGCGCCCCGGCGCCGGCCGGCGCGCCCCAGCCGCCGCAGGGCGGTGGCGGCGGCAACCGGACGAAGCTGGTCGCGATCATCGCGGCCACGGCGGTGGTCGTGGCGGCCGGCGTCACCGGCTTCCTGGTGCTGGGCGGCGACAAGGACGACACGGCGGACGGCAAGGACGACAAGAAGCCGACCCCGACTGCCTCCAAGTCCTCCCCGGAGCCGAGCGACTCCGCTTCCGACAGCAACCCGCGCGGTGGTGAGGAGGAGAAGGCGACCATCCCCGGCTGGAAGGTCGTCGTCAACACGCGCTTCGGCACCCAGTTCGACGTCCCCGCCGACTGGGAGATCGAGACTCCCGGTACGAGCGTGGGCTTCGAGTGGGAGAAGAAGGACGGTGAGATGGATCGCACCAGCGTCACCGCCCCCGCCTACCTGAAGTCCAAGTGGTGCACGAGCGACGACGACAAGGACGGCCGCGAGGACGAGACCGCCCTGGCCACCGTCGGCACCCGCGGTGAGGACGGCGCGAAGACCACGGACGAGGCGGCCGAGACCCGCGTGCCGTGGTGGATCTTCGGCGGCTACACCCAGCCGGACAAGAAGAGCGTGAAGTTCACCAAGCCCAAGCCGTACACCACCAAGTCGGGCATCAAGGGCAGCGTCGCCACGGCGCACTCGGAGAACACCCCCCAGAACGGCAAGTGCGACAGCGACGGCAAGGCGATCACCTTCGCCTTCAAGAACGGCGCGGGCGACTACGTCACCTGGAACCTGTACGGCGCCAAGGGCGTCAAGGACGAGCTGTCCGAGGCGACCATCCAGAAGATCCTCGGCACCGTGCGCCTCACCAAGGAGGGGCCCAAGGGGGCGTGACCGGCAGGGGCCGCGATAATCCGTTTGGCAAGGCGGCCGGGCCCCGGTGATAGTCACGGGGTGCCGACCGCCACCCGTCGCCCCGCCTGGGCGGGCCGCAACTACTCCCTGCTGACCGCCGCCGCGGTCGTCACCAACCTGGGCAGCCACGGCGCCCTGGTCGCGGCGGCGTTCGCCGTTCTCGAAACGGGCGGTGACAGCGGTGACGTCGGCCTGGTCGCGGCGGCACGGACGCTCCCGCTGGTGCTGTTCCTGCTGATCGGCGGCGCCGTAGCGGACCGGCTGCCCCGGCACCATGTGATGGTCGCGGCCAACGCCCTGAACTGCCTTTCGCAGGCCGCCTTCGCCGCGCTCGTGCTGACCGGGGAGCCCCTGCTGTGGCAGATGATGCTGCTCGCCGCCCTGGGCGGGACCGGCCAGGCCTTCTTCGGCCCGGCCGCCGAGGGCATGCTGATGTCCTCGGTCGACGGCGAGCAGGCGGGCCGCGCGTTCGCGGTGTTCCGGATGGCGATGCAGGGCGCCGCCCTGGGCGGTGCCGCGCTCGGCGGGGCCATGGTCGCCGCGATCGGGCCCGGCTGGGTGCTCGCGGCGGACGCCGCGGCCTTCGCGCTCGCCGGGGCGCTCCGCGCCTTCCTCGACGTCGGCCACATCGCGCCGCGCGCACCGGGCGGCGGCATGCTCGCCGATCTGCGGGAGGGCTGGCGGGAGTTCGCGGGCCGGCCGTGGCTGTGGGCCATCGTCCTTCAGTTCTCGATCGCCAACGCCGTGGTCGCCGCCGCCGAAGCGGTGTACGGCCCGCTCGTCGCCCGCGACCACCTCGGCGGCGCGGGCCCCTGGGGCCTCGCCCTGGCGGCGTTCGGGGCGGGCACGGTCGCCGGCGCCCTGCTGATGACCCGCTGGAAACCTCGCCGCCTGCTCCTCGCGGGCACACTGTGCGTGTTCCCCCTGGCCCTGCCCGCGGCCGCACTCGCCGTCCCGGTCCCCATCGGCGTCCTGTTCGTGGTGATGTTCGTCGCGGGCGCGACCGTGGAGGTGTTCGGCGTCTCCTGGATGACGGCACTGCACCAGGAGATCCCCGAGGACAAGCTCTCCCGCGTCTCGGCGTACGACTGGTTCGGCTCCGTCGCACTGTCACCGCTCGCCACAGCCGGGGCGGGCCCGGCGGAGGAGGCGTTCGGCCGTACGACGGCCCTCTGGGGCTGCGCGGGCCTGGTCGTCCTGGTCACGGCGGGCGCGCTGTGCGTACCGGACGTGCGCGACCTGCGGCGCAGGACCACCTCGGTGGCCCAGGGCGGCGTCGGGCACGCGTCAGCCGATACCGAACGCCCCGTCGGGGGGCTCGGGTGACGGCACGGCATCCTCGTCCCGCACCGCCCGCGCGCCCCCGATGAACCGCCGCAGGGAGGCGCCGTGTTCGACCCGGGCCGGAAAGGCGTCGGCTGCCGTGAGCCGTGCCAGAGCGGTCAGGTCGACCGCGTGGTGCCCCGCCACGAGCACCGCGTTCCCGAACCGCCGCCCCCGCAGCACCCCCGGCTCGGCGATCAGCACGAGTTCCTCGAACTCCGTCGCCAGGGTGGCGAGCTGGGACCGCAGAAAGGCGAACGGCGCCGCATCGGGGAGATTGGCGAGATAGACCCCGCCGTCCCGCAGCACCCGCGCGGCCTCACGGACGTAGGGAACGGACGTGAGGTGCGCCGGGACCCGCGAACCGCCGAACACGTCGGCGACGATCACATCGGCCGAGTCCGCCGCGGCCTTCTCCAGCCAGTCCCGCGCGTCCGCCGCGTGCGGCGCGACCCGGGCGCTCTCCGGCAACGGCAGATGCTCGGCCACCATCTCCAGCAGCCCCTTGTCCGCCTCGACGACGTCCTGCCGGGACCCCGGCCGGGTCGCGGCCACGTACCGGGGCAGCGTGAGCGCCCCACCCCCGAGATGCACCACGTCCAGCACGCGCCCCGGCTCCGCCACGACGTCCAGCACATGCCCGAGCCGCCGCGTGTACTCGAACTCCAGATGCGTCGGATCGTCCAGATCGACATACGACTGAGGCGCCCCGTCGACGGTGAGCAACCAGGCGCGTTCCCGGTCGACATCGGGCATGAGCTTGGCGGCGCCGTGATCGACATCGAGGGTTACCGGGATGGACTCGTTCACCATCTCATTGTGCCTGGGTTGCGGCGCCCCTTCAGGGGCGCGGGGAACTGCGCGACCAGCCACAACGGCCCCGCAGCTCCCCACAACCTCAGTCAACCGCCGTCACGGTCCCCGCCCCGACAGTCCTGCCACCCTCACGAATGGCGAACCCGAGCCCCGCCTCCAACGGCACCTCCCGCCCCAGCTCCACCGTCATGACCACCGTGTCACCGGGCCTCGCGATGCCGACCTCACCGAGGTCGACGTCCCCCACGACGTCCGCCGTGCGGATATAGAACTGCGGCCTGTACCCACTGGAAACCGCAGTCGTACGCCCACCCTCACGTGCGGACAGCACATACACCTGCGCGGTGAACCGACGACTGGGCACCACACTCCCCGGCGCGGCGACCACATGCCCCCGCCGGACGACATCCCGCGCCACCCCCCGCAGCAGCAACGCCACACTGTCCCCGGCCTGCGCCTCCTCCATCGGCCTGCCGAAGGTCTCCAGCCCGGTGACCACCGTCTCGACCGAAGCCCCTAGCACCTCGACCCGGTCCCCGACCCGCACCGTGCCCCGCTCCACCGCACCGGTCACCACGGTCCCCCGCCCGGTGATGGTCAGCACGTTCTCCACGGACAGCAGGAACGGCGCGTCCAGATACCGCTCCGGCATCGGCACATACGTGTCGACCGCGTCGAGCAGCGCCTCGATGGACGCCGTCCAGCGCGGGTCCCCCTCCAGCGCCCTCAGGCCCGAGACGCGTACGACGGGTACGGAGTCACCGCCGTAGCCGTGCGCGGTGAGCAGGTCGCGCACCTCCAGCTCGACCAGGTCGGTCAGCTCCTCGTCCCCGGCGTCGGCCTTGTTGAGGGCGACGACGATGTGGTCGACGCCCACCTGCCGGGCGAGCAGTACGTGTTCGGCGGTCTGCGGCATGATCCCGTCGAGCGCGGAGACGACGAGGATCGCTCCGTCCAACTGCGCGGCGCCGGTGACCATGTTCTTGACGTAGTCGGCATGGCCCGGCATGTCTACGTGCGCGTAGTGCCGTGTGTCGGTCTCGTACTCCACGTGCGCGATGTTGATGGTGATGCCGCGCGCCGCCTCCTCGGGCGCCCGGTCGATCCGGTCGAACGGCACGAACGCGCCGTTGCCGCGGCCGGCCAGGACCTTGGTGATGGCGGCGGTCAGGGTGGTCTTGCCGTGGTCGACATGACCCATCGTGCCGATGTTGAGATGCGGTTTCGTGCGGACGTAGGCCGTCTTGGACATGGCTGTACCTCGAAGCGTCTAGTCATGAAGTGGGACCCCGAGGACCTGCCCGACCCTCCCCTTGCGGGGTCCGACCGGACGAACCGGAGAGGGTCAGCTTCGGGCGCCGTCTGCAACGGCTGTGGGAGCTACGACGGCAGCCTTCGGGGCATCCGTGACCACGGATGCTGCGAGGGTGAAGGCCTGCCGGAACATGACGCCGATCCTTGCCGACGCTTTACCGCACGTCGAATGGTTTTCGGGGGGGGCCGCACGCAAGGGAGCGTTCAGCTGCCTGTGACGCTCGTGAGACGAACCATACGGCGATCACACATATTTGTCGGTTAGTGTCGCCGGATGCTCGATGCCACCACCCGCTCTGGGGGCACCGCCACGGCCTCTCCCCGGGCCAGCACCGCGGAGCTCGCCGTCGCCGCTTCCCCGGCAACGACCGCCTCGCCCGTCGTACCGACCCGTTTCGCCGCTCGCTGCACGAGAGTGCTGCTCTCCCCGTGGTCGCGGCTGTCCCTGCTCGTCGCCCTGCTCGCCGGGGGCGCGTGCGCGGTGCTGCTGTTCGAGCCGCAGAG
Organism: Streptomyces violaceus; assembly: GCF_036014075.1. Classification (NCBI taxonomy): domain Bacteria; kingdom Bacillati; phylum Actinomycetota; class Actinomycetes; order Kitasatosporales; family Streptomycetaceae; genus Streptomyces; species Streptomyces violaceus. The sequence continues at coordinate 7,628,859 of NZ_CP107911.1, read as the reverse complement.
GCTGCTGACGGAGGGCTGGCCGCCGCAGCTCGGCGGAGCCGCGGCGGCGGTGGTGTTCGCGGTGGCGTACGGCGTGTGCACCGTGGCGTTCGTACCGAGGCCGCTGCTGAATCTCGCGGCGGGCGCGCTGTTCGGTTCCCAGCTGGGCACCGGCACGGCTCTGGCGGGGACGGTGCTCGGTGCCGGCATCGCCTTCTGCCTGGGCCGGGCGCTGGGCCAGGACGCCCTGCGGCCGCTGCTGCGCGGACGCTGGCTGAAGACCGTGGACGGCCAGCTCAGCCGGCACGGGTTCCGCTCGATGCTGGCGTTGCGGCTGTTCCCCGGTGTGCCGTTCTGGGCCGCGAACTACTGCGCCTCCTTCTCCCGCATGGGCCTGCTGCCGTTCCTGCTGGCGACGGGCCTCGGCTCGATCCCGAACACCGCCGCCTACGCCGTCGCCGGCGCCCGTGCCTCCACTCCGACGTCCCCCGCCTTCCTGATCGCCCTGGCGTGCATCGCCGTGCCCGCGCTGGTGGGCGTGGTGGTGGCGTGGCGCAAGCGGCACCAGCTGCGCCGCCTCTGACGAACCGTTACACCGGGTGTGACCGGGCTGCGGCCCCGGTCACACCCGTTCCAGGACGAGGGCGTTGGCGAGCCCGCCCGCCTCGCACATCGTCTGGAGCGCGTACCGGGCGCCCCGTTCCCGCATCGCGTGCACGAGCGTCGTCGTCAGACGGGTGCCGCTCGCGCCGAGGGGGTGGCCGAGGGCGATGGCGCCGCCGTGCACATTGACCCGGGCGAGGTCGGCGCCGGTCTCCTGCTGCCAGGCCAGTACGACACTGGAGAACGCCTCGTTGACCTCGAACAGGTCGATGTCGTCGAGGGTCAGCGACGCCCGGCGCAGCACCTTCTCGGTCGCCGGTACGACGCCGGTCAGCATCAGCAGCGGGTCGGAGCCGGTGACGGCGAAGCTGTGCAGCCGGGCGAGCGGGCGCAGGCCGAGCCGGGCCGCCGTCTCGCTCGAGGTGATGAGCACCGCCGAAGCGCCGTCGTTGACCGGGCTGGCGTTGCCCGCCGTGACGTTCCACTCGATCTGCGGGAAGCGTTCGGCGAAACCGGGGTCGTAGTAGGCGGGCTTGAGCCCGGCGAGGATCTCGGTGGTGCTGCCGGGCCGTACGCACTCGTCGCGCGTGACGCCCTCCAGCGGCGCGATCTCGGCGTCGAAGAGCCCGCTCTCCCAGGCCGCGGCGGCCTTGTGGTGCGAGGAGAGCGCGAAGGCGTCCATCCCCTCGCGGCCGATCGACCACTTGGCGGCGATCAGCTCGGCGCTGATGCCCTGCGGGACGAGCCCCTCGGGGTAGCGCTCAGCGACACCGGGGCCGAAGGGGTCCTTGCCCGCGGGCACGTTCGACCACATGGGCACCCGGCTCATCGACTCGACTCCGCAGGCCACGACGAGGTCGTACGCGCCCGAGAGCACGCCCTGCGCCGCGAAGTGCACGGCCTGCTGCGAGGAGCCGCACTGGCGGTCCACGGTGGTCGCGGGCACCGACTCCGGGAAACCCGCCGAGAGGACGGCGTAGCGGGTGGTGTTCATGGCCTGCTCGCCGACCTGGTCGACGGTGCCGCCGATGACGTCGTCGATCAGCGCCGGGTCGACGCCGGACCGCTCGACGAGGGTGCGCAGGGTGTGGGCGAGCAGCTCCACGGGGTGGACGTGCGCGAGGGCGCCGTTCTCCTTGCCCTTGCCGATCGGGGTGCGTACGGCTTCGACGATGACTGCGTCACGCATGGTGCGGTCCTCCATGGCCAACGGGAGCTACCAGTGAGTAGGAAATTCAAACTCACAGTAGCCTGGCGGGTAGGAAAATCCAACCCTCTTCTAGACTGAGGTCCATGGCCGCCAGCAAAGACCCGCGCCCCTGCTCCATCGCCGACACCCTCGCGCTCGTGGGCGAGAAGTACTCCCTGCTCGTGCTGCGGGAGGTGTGCCTCGGCAACGGCCGTTTCGATCAGCTGGTGCGCAACATCGGCGCCCCTCGCGACATCCTCGCCACGCGGCTGCGCCGGCTCGTCGACGCCGGGATCCTGACGAAGCAGCCCTACAGCGAGCGCCCGCAGCGCTTCGAGTACCGGCCCACGCAGGCGGGACTGGAACTGGAGCCGGTGCTGATGACCCTCATGGCGTGGGGCGACCGCCATCTGCGGACGGACAGCGACCGCCCGATGGTCCTCGAGCACTCCTGCGGCCGGGCACTCACCCCGGCCGTCACCTGCCGGGCCTGCGGGGACGAGGTGCGCCACGAGGAGCTCACGGCCCGCCCCCAGACGCCCGGCTGGACGGTGACCGGCCCGACGGCGGCCTGATCCGGCCCCCTGCGGACCGCCTTCCAACCCCTGCGTCCCAGGGGGTCATCCGGGGACGCTACGCTTCCCCCTCGGTACACCTGATCCCACGGTCATCTCATACGGCGGCCCGGTGTGCCCGTCGTCCGTCCCGCATCGGCACTTGGACTCCGCTACCTCATGTCTTGGTTCGAATCACTCATCCTCGGACTCGTCCAGGGGCTGACCGAGTTCCTCCCCGTCTCCTCCAGCGCGCATCTGCGGCTGACGGCGGCCTTCCTGGACTGGAAGGACCCGGGTGCGGCCTTCACGGCGATCACCCAGATCGGCACCGAGGCCGCCGTGCTGATCTACTTCCGCAAGGACATCGGGCGGATCCTGTCCGCGTGGACACGCTCGCTCACCGACAAGGAGCTGCGCGGCGACCCCGACGCGCGGATGGGCTGGCTCGTCATCGTCGGCTCGATCCCGATCGGTGTGCTCGGCGTGACGCTGAAGGACCAGATCGAGGGCCCGTTCCGCGATCTGCGGATCACCGCGACGATGCTGATCGGCATGGGCATCGTCCTGGGCGTCGCCGACCGGCTCGCCGCCCGGGACGAGAAGAGCGGCCGCCACCGCGCACCCAAGCAGCGCAAGGCCCTGGAGGACCTGGGCGTCCGGGACGGACTGATCTACGGCGCCTGCCAGGCCATGGCCCTGGTCCCGGGCGTCTCCCGCTCCGGCGCCACCATCAGCGGCGGCCTGTTCATGGGCTACAAGCGCGAGGCCGCGGCCCGCTACTCCTTCCTGCTCGCCATCCCCGCGGTGCTCGCCTCCGGCCTGTTCGAGCTCAAGGACGCGACGGAGGGCGGCCATGTCTCCTGGGGGCCGACGATCTTCGCGACGATCATCGCCTTCGCGGTCGGATACGCGGTGATCGCATGGTTCATGAAGTTCATCTCGACCAAGAGCTTCATGCCGTTCGTCTACTACCGCATCGCCCTCGGCATCCTCATCATCGTCCTGGTGTCGATGGGTGCGCTGAGCCCGCACGCGGCCGAGTCCGCGGGCTGACCCGCCAGCGCGTGATCCGCGTCTCGTGACCAACCGCATAGGGATCCCGTAGCCGTCCGGTAGCGGGCTGTCAGTGGGTGCCCCTAGGCTGGTCCGCATGTCCCCCGATTTCTCGACCCCTGGTTCCGTGCGGTCCGCTGCCGAGGTCAACGAGGAGATCCGTGCGCTGTGGCGGCGCACGGGCGGCAAGCTGTCCGCCGAGGAGCGCGCGGAATACGAGTTCCTGGTCGTCGAGTGGGCGGCCGCCATCCGCGGCGAGGTCGTCGAAGCGGCCTGATCGGCCTGATCGCCCACCTGACCCCTCCCCCTCAACTGTCCTTTTTCGTCGCACCCCTTGGCTCCACACCCTCCATGCTCAACACTGAGCCGATGACGCAGCGCGTAGAGCTCGCTACCGTGAGGGACCGGCTGGCGGTCGACGAACTGATCACCGACTACGCGGTGGCGGTCGACGACGGTGACTGGAAGGCGTACCGGGGCCTGTTCGTCCCGGAGGGGCGGGCGGACTACCGCTCGGCCGGCGGCATCGAGGGCGAGGCCACGGCAGTCGCCTCCTGGCTCGCCGAGAGCATGCGGCTGTTCACCATGCGGCAGCACCTGATCGTCAACCGGCGGGTGCGCTTCGGGATCTGGGAACAGGACACCGGTGACACGGCCCAGGTCCAAGCCGACTACATCACCCCCATGGCCACCGCGGGCCCCGCACCCGACTTCGTGTGCGGTGGCCGGTACGCCTTCGCCCTGCTGCGCACGGACGACGGCTGGCGGCTGAGCGCGGTGGTCGTCCAGGAGAAGTGGCGGCGCCTTCCCGAGCGGCAGAAGACACCTGTGATCAACTGACCCGGCGTCCGCTGTCCTAGATCGTCCGCAGGGCGCACACTGGAGGCACCCGCGGGGTAGGAGGCGCCTATGAAGACGCTCGGCCACTGGCTCGCCTCCCCGTGGCGGCGCTCGGCCGCCGCCGTGATCGCGGGCGCCCTTCCCGTACTCGCCTATCCTGCGCCGTCCCTGTGGTGGTTCGCCTACGTCGCCCTGGTCCCCTGGCTCCTGCTGCTGCGCACCGCGCCGACCGGCAAACGCGCGGCGTACGACGGCTGGTGCGGTGGCTTCGGACTCATGCTGGCGATGCACCACTGGCTGCTGCCCTTCCTGCACGTCTTCACGTTCGTCCTCGCCGCGCTGCTCGGCGCCCTGTGGGCCCTGTGGGGGTGGCTGGTCCACCGGCTGCTGGCCGGCGCGCCCTCGTGGCGGCGGATCGCGGCCGCACTCCTCGTCCTGCCGTCCGGCTGGCTGGCCGTCGAGCTGATCCGCTCCTGGCAGGGCCTCGGCGGCCCCTGGGGCATGCTCGGCTCCAGCCAGTGGCAGGTGGAACCGGCACTGCGGCTCGCCTCGGTCGGCGGCGTGTGGCTGCTGAGCTTCCTGGTCGTCGCCGTCAACGTCGCCGTCGCCGTCCTGGTGGCGGTCCGCCGGGCCCGCGTGCCCGCCGTGGCCGGTCTCGTCGCCACGGCCGCCGCCACCTCGGCGGCCTGGTCCTTCTCGCCCCGCCCGGACGTCGACGGCAAGGTCAGGATCGCCGTGGTCCAGCCGGGCGTCATCGACGGCGGCAAGAGCGCGGACCACCGCTTCGACCGGGAGGAACAGCTCACCCGCCGGCTCGCCGGGCAGGACGTCGACCTGATCGTCTGGGGCGAGAGCAGCGTCGGCTTCGACCTCGGGGACCGGCCCGACCTCGCCCGGCGGCTCGCGGCGCTGTCCCGCGCGACGGACGCCGGCATCCTGGTCAACGTGGACGCCCGGCGCTCCGACATGCCCGGCATCTACAAGAGCTCCATCCTGGTCGGCCCGGACGGCCTGACCGGCGAGCGCTACGACAAGATGCGGCTCGTCCCCTTCGGGGAGTACATCCCGGCCCGCTCCCTGCTCGGCTGGGCCACCTCCGTCGGCAAGGCGGCGGGCGAGGACCGCAGGCGCGGCACCCAGCCGGTCGTGATGAACGTGGGGGACGGGCTGCGCGTCGGCCCGATGGTGTGCTTCGAGACCGCGTTCCCCGACATGACCCGCCACCTCACCCGGGAAGGCGCCGACGTGCTGGTCGGCCAGTCGTCGACGTCCACCTTCCAGCAGAGCTGGGCGCCCGAGCAGCACGCCTCACTGGCCGCGCTGCGTGCCGCGGAGACCGGCCGTCCGATGGTCCACGCGACGCTGACGGGTGTCTCGGCCGTCTACGGCCCGAGCGGACAGCGGGTCGGAACATGGCTGGGGACGGACGCGTCCGCCGCGCAGGTCTACGAGGTCCCCCTCGCCCACGGCACGACGCCGTACGTCCGGCTCGGCGACTGGACGGTGCACGGGGCGCTGCTGATCCTCGCCGCCTGGGCCGCCGGCGAGGGCGTACGGACCCTGCGGCTCAGGCGGTCCGCTCCTGAACCGCGCGTACGACCCGCTCGCACAGTTCATGGGTCTCCAGCGCGTCCCGGGCGCTGAGCACCTTCCCCGCACGGACCGCGTCCAGGAACGTCAGCACCGCCTGCTCGATCCCGCGCTGCCGGGCCACCGGCACCCAGTCCCCGCGCCGCCGCACGGTCGGCTGCCCCTTGTGGTCGACCACCTCGGCGAGGTTGACCACCTGCCGCTTGGTGTCCTGTCCGGACACCTCGAGGATCTCCTCGGCCGAACCGCTGAGCCGGTTCATCACGCCCAGCGCAGTGAAGCCGTCCCCGGCGAGCTGGAGCACCAGGTGGTGCAGCAGACCGTCCCGGACGCGGGCGCGCACGGTCACGTCGTCGACCGCGCCGGGCGCCAGGAACCGCAGGGTGTCGACGACGTGGATGAAGTCGTCGAGGATCATCGTGCGCGGCTCCTCCGGCAGTCCGATGCGGTTCTTCTGCATCAGGATCAGCTCGCGCGGATGGTCGGCGCACTGCGTGTAGCCGGGGGCGTAGCGCCGGTTGAACCCGACGGCGAGGCTCACGTCCCGCTGCTCGGCGAGCGCCACCAGTCGCGCGGAGTCGTCGAGTTCGTAGGCGAGCGGCTTGTCGACGTACGTCGCTACGCCCGCCTCGAGCAGCCGGGTCACGATCTCCGGGTGCACGAGCGTGGGCGCGTGCACGAAGGCGGCGTCGAGGCCTTGGTCCAGCAGGGAGTCGAGGGTGGTGTGCCGCCGCTCCCGCGGGACGTGGAGGCCGTCGGCGACCCGGTCGAGCGTGGCGGGCGTACGGGTCTGCAGGTGCAGTTCGACCCCGGGCTGGAAGGCGAGGACCGGGAGGTAGGCCTTCTGCGCGATGTCGCCGAGTCCGATGCAGCCGACCTTCACGGGGTGTTCTCCTCTAGCGGTTGCCAGCCGGGGTCTGCTCGGAAGCATACGGCTGGTGCGGAGGCCGCCAGTCGGCGATGCCGTCGAAGCCGCGCAGGAACAGGGCGGGCCCGGCCTTCGACAGTGCGGCCACGGCCGTGTCGCGTACGGCGATCCCGGCACGGCTGGTCATGAGGTTGAGGCGGGCGACCTGCACGGCCTTCCGTGCGACGGCGGTCGTACGGGGCAGCCGGGCGGCGGTGTAGGCGGGGAGGTCGTCGCAGTGGTGGGCGAGGACGACCGCGTCCTCGATGGCTTGATTGCCGCCCTGGCCGAGGGTCGGGGGCATGGCGTGCGCGGCGTCGCCGACGAGGGCGACCCGGCCGCGGTGGAAGGCGGGCAGGGGTTCGGCGATGTGGTGGACGTCGTGGCGCAGGACGTCGTCGGGGCGCGCGGCGGCGAGCACGGCGGGGATCGGGTCGTGCCAGTCGCCGAAGCGGCGCAGCAACTCGGCCTTCTCGTCGTCGGGCGCGCGTCCGCCGGCGGGTGTCACGGCGGCGCCGTAGGCGTAGACGCGGCCGTCCTTGAGCGGGTGTGTGCCCCAGATCCGGCCCCTCCCCCAGGTCTCGTGCGAGGCGAACTCGGCACCGGGGACGGGGATCACGACCCGCCAGGTGGTGAACCCCGAGTACACCGTCCCCGGGTGGCCGGGGAAGAGCCCGCGGCGGACGGCGGACCGGACTCCGTCAGCGCCCACCACCAGGTCGGCCTCCAGCTCACCGTCCGTGGTGGTGACCCGGGCGGGCCGGTCGGTGTCACCGCTGTCGGCGAGGGTCGCGGCGGCGGCCGTGCGGACGGCGCCCGGCGGGAGCTGTGCGGCCAGTCGCTCGACGAGGGTGGCACGGTGCAGCAGCACGAGCGGGCCACCGAAGCGCTCGGCGGCGGCGTCGGCCGAGGAGCGCGAGAGCCACCGCCCGGACGGTGTGCGCAGCCCGCCGTCCCCCGCCCAGGCGGCGAGGCCGCGGATCTCGTCACCGAGACCGATGACGTCCAACGCGCGCAGGGAGTTGGGAGCGAGGGAGATGGCGGCGCCGACCGGCTCCAGCGAGCGGGCGCGCTCCAGCACGGTGACACGCCAGCCGCGCCGGTGCAGGGCGGCCGCCGCGGTCAGTCCTCCGATACCGCCGCCGATCACGACGGCCCGCCTCGACTGTGCCATGGCTCCTCCTCGAAATCGCGTCGACTACAGCTGTAGTTCGCCGTTGACGTTACTACAGCTGTAGTGAGACGGGTAGCGTGAACCCCATGTCCGTACGCACCACCGGTCCGTCCCGCGCCGACCTCGTCGCCGACACCGCCCTCGCCCTGCTCGCCGACCGCGGAATGCGGGGCCTCACGCACCGGGCGGTCGACGAGACGGCCGGACTCCCCCAGGGCTCCACGTCGAACCTCGCGCGGACCCGGCAGGCCCTGCTGGAACTGGCGGTGCGGCGGCTGGCCGAGCGCGAGGCCCGGGTGCTGGCCCTGCACGAGATGCCGGACCCCCGGTCCGGGACCGACTCCCTCGCGAACGCCCTGGCCCTGGCGACCCACCGCGCCCTGACGAACCACCGCACCCTCACGCTCGCCCGCTACGAACTGGCCCTGGAAGCGACCCGCCGCCCCGAGCTGCGGGCCTGCTTCGACGCGACGGGCGCCCGCTTCCGGGACCAGCTCACCGCCCTGGTCACGGGGATGGGCTCGGCGGACCCGGCCCGGCACACGCTGTCGCTGATCGCCTGGGCGGACGGGCTGATGTTCAGCTGCGTGGCCGGGTCTTTCGGTCGCGAGACGCCGAGCCTGGAGGAGGTACGGGCCGGACTGCGGGAGCTGCTCGCGGGGATGCTGAGCGACTGAAAACCCCTGGGCCGGCCCGGCGAGTTGGGCAAGGATGCGGACATGACCATCGAGCGCACCGAACCCGCCACCGACGCCGCCGAACGCGCCATGCTGGAAGGCTGGCTCGACTACCACCGGCAGACCCTCGCCTGGAAGTGCGAGGGCCTCACCGACGCGCAGCTGCGTACCGCCTCCGTGGAGCCCTCTCCGCTGTCCCTGATGGGGCTGGTGCGGCACATGGCGGACGTGGAGAGGAACTGGTTCCGCAGGGTGCTGGTGAACGAAGACGCCGGTTTTCTCTACTGGAGCGACACCGAGGACGAACCGGACCGCGACTTCCATCTCACCGAGGCGGACACCTGGGAGGAGTCGCACGCCACCTGGCAGGCCGAGATCGCACACGCCCGGAACAACGCCGCCCGCTTCGCCCTGGACGACCTCTCCGAGGGCAAACACCGCCGCACCGGCGAGCGGTTCAACGTGCGGTGGCTCTACACCCACATGATCGAGGAGTACGCGCGGCACAACGGCCACGCCGACCTGATCCGCGAGCGCCTCGACGGCTCGACCGGCGAGTGACGTCACCCACGACCCACCGGCGACCTCCGTACGGGGCGGGACATCACCCGTGCGGGGCATCCTCCGCCTGTCCGCTGTCCCACCAGCGGCCGGAAGCACCAGAGTTGCGCGGGTGCATCGAACGACGACCACAGCGACGCTCCTGGTGACCGTGGCGGTCTCGGCCCTTTCCGGCTGTGTGACGGTCCAGGATCCCCCCGTTCCCGCGCCGGCGGCCCCGTCCCGGCCGCCGGCGCCCCGGCCGGAGGAGCAGGCGGAGACACAGGTCGTGCAGGCACCGGCCCGGGAGGCCCTGGAACTCATCGAAGGGTCCCGCCGCCCGGAGCCGGCCGCCTCCGCGTCCCGGCCGGCGAGGCCCCCGGCGGCCTCGCCGCAGCAGGAGCAGCGGCCGTCCGGCACCCGCGACGCCCGCCCGGAACGCCCCGAGCCGGCCCCGCGCAGCCCCCGGCGATCGCACGCCGGTGTCTCCGGCGACGTCCCGGAGTCGGTACGGCAGGACATCCAGCAGCAGGTCCCGGGGAACAAGGACGTGTGCGCTCTGGGCAGGCGCTACGGCGGGTGGCGGCCGGACAGCCCCGAGGCGACGATCTGCCGTGACACGTACCGGCGTTGACCGGCTGTCTCAGGGCCGCTGCCTCGGTGGCGTCCACGTTCCTCCGCCGCCTTCTCCCAGCCGGGACTCCAGCCGTCCGATGGCGGCCCACACGCCATCGCCGTAACTGTCGTCGGCGAGCGCGGCGGCAGTTCCCCTGGCCCGTCGCAGATGCGTGCGGGCCGCGTCGCACTGGCCGAGCTTGAGGTAGTCGTCGGCCAGATTCAGGTGGAGGGAGGGGTAGAACGCGCGCACCGCGAGCACGCCTTCGGGCGAGGCGGGCCGCCCGTCCTCGGAGATCTCCTCCGCCGCCGTCAACGCACGCAGGTCCCAGGCCAGTTCGTCCCCGGGATCGTCCTGCGTGTCGGCCAGGTAGTGCGCGAGGGTGCAGCGGTGCAGCGGGTCGCCGTGCTCCCCGATCTCCGCCCACAGGTCCAGGAACCGGTGCCGGGCCTCCTCCCGGTCCCCCGCGTGGTGCAGCATGACGACCTGCCCGATCCGCGTCAGCACGGTATCCGGCGCCGTCTGCTCCTGTCGCTCCATCGCCACGCCCTCCGCGCACTCGCCGGCTGATCTTCCGACGCTAACCGCAGACGGAGGCGATCCGGCTCAGGCCGGTCCGTACGCTCGGGGGCCTTCCGGGAGGAAGACCCCGACGGCGGCCGACCGTCCTCAGCCCAGGTTCGGAATCGTCCAGTCGATCGGCTCGTGCCCCTGCGCCGCCACCGCCGCGTCGATCTGCGTGAACGGACGCGAGCCGAAGAACTTCTTCGCCGACAGCGGCGACGGATGCGCGCCCTTGACCACCACATGCCGCGAGGCGTCGATCAGCGGGAGCTTCTTCTGCGCGTAGTTCCCCCAGAGCACGAACACCGCCGGGTCGGGCCGCCCGGCCACCGCGCGGATCACGGCGTCCGTGAACCTCTCCCAGCCCCGGCCCTTGTGCGAGTTGGCCTCGCCGCCCCGGACCGTGAGCACCGCGTTGAGCAGCAAGACGCCCTGTTCGGCCCACGGCATCAGATAGCCGTTGTCCGGGATCGGCGCGCCCAGCTCCTCGTGCATCTCCTTGTAGATGTTCCGCAGGGACGGCGGGACCCGCACACCGGGCCGGACCGAGAAGCACAGCCCGTGCCCCTGGCCCTCGCCGTGGTACGGGTCCTGACCGAGGATCAGGACCTTGACCTTCTCGTACGGCGTGGCGTCCAGCGCGGCGAAGACCTCCTCGCGCGGCGGATGGACGGGACCCTTCGCCCGCTCCTCCTCGACGAACTCCGTCAGCTCCTTGAAATAGGGCTGCTGCAGTTCGTCGCCCAGAACCCCGCGCCAGGACTCGGGCAGCATGGCGGTGTCGGTCACGTCAACGTCCTCACGATGTGCGGTCACTTCCAGGCCTCAGAACCTACAGGCGACCACTGACAACGTGCCCGGGAAAGCCCGGTGCCGACCCGCCTACCAGGCGGTCTTGCGGTGCAGCTCCCACATCATCATGATCGTCGACGGGTCCAGGGCCCGCTCCGCGCCCGAGACGTCCCGGCTGGCGGCCACGTACTGCCTGCCCTGCCACAGCGGCAGCAGTCGCGCGTCGTCCACCAGGATCCGCTGGGCCTCCTCGAACTCCTTCTCCACGTTCGCGCGGTCGCTCTCCCTGCGCGACCTGGGCAGCAGGTCGCCGGTGATCTCGGGGGCCGGGTAGGGCGTACCGAGGGCGTTCTGCTCGCCGACGAACGGCGCGATGAAGTTCTCGGCGTCCGGGAAGTCGGGGAACCAGCCACGCCCGAACACCGGGTACTCGCCCTTCTGGTAGCCCTCGACGTACGTCTTCCAGGGGCGGCTCTTCAGGCTGATCGTGAAGAGGCCGGAGTCCTCGAGCTGGCGCTTCAGCTCCTTGAACTCCTCGGCGGTCTCGGAGCCGTAGCGGTCGCTCGTGTACCAGAAGGTGAGCGGGACCCGCTGGTTGATGCCCGCGTCGCTGAGGATCGCTCGGGCCTTGTCGACGTCGGGGTCGCCGTAGTCGTCGAAGAAGCCCGTGGTGTGGCCCGTGAGGCCCTTGGGGACCATGGAGTACAGCGGGTCGACGGTGTCCTTGTAGACCTTGTGGGTGATCGCCGCCCGGTCGATGACCTGCGCGATGGCCTGGCGCACGGGCTTGCGCTTGGCCCAGGAGTCCTTCGGGTTGAACACCAGGTAGTTGATGTCCGTGCCCGTGCCGTCGACGAGCTGGATCTCCTCCTCCTTGGAGCTCTTGCTCTGGAGGTCGACGACGTCACCGGCGGCCAGACCGCGGTAGGTCACGTCGATCTGCTCGTCGCGCAGGGCCTTGACCATGGCGCCGGAGTCCTGGAAGTAGCGGATGGTCACCGCGTCGTTCCGGCGCTCCGCGTAGCCCTTGTAGCCGTCGTTGCGGACGAGGACGGCCTCCTCGCCGTCCTCGTACGAGTCGAGCGTGTAGGGCCCGGACCCGACGGCGTCGCCGTCCTTGCGCAGGGAGTCCTCCGGGTAGGCCTGCGGGGAGACGATCGACATGGCGGGGGTGGCGAGCACGAACGGGAAGGTGGCGTCGGGCTTGTTGAGGTGGAAGATCACCTCACGCTCGTTCGGCGCCTGGACCCGCTCGAGGCTGCCCAGCAGACCGGCGGGGCCGCCGTTGACGTTGATCTTGCGGATCCGGTCGAAGGAGTACTTGACCGCCTGGGCGTCGAGCGTGTCGCCGTTGGAGAACTTCAGGCCCTCGCGCAGCTCGCAGCGGTACACCTGGTTCGAGGAGTCGCTGAAGCCGCACTGCTCCGCGGCGTCCGGCTGGGGATCGCTCGCGCCCGTCGGATAGCTCAGCAGCGTCTGGTAGACGTTGCGGAACAGCTCCCAGGAGCTGTCCCACGACGCTGCGGGATCGAGCGTGCTGGGCGCACTGGTGGTGCCCACGACGATCGGCCCTTCGTCCTCCGGGGTGTCGGACGACAACACGCCACACCCGGCGAGAAGGGACGATATGGACGCGATGGCCGCCACCTGCCGCAGGCATCGGTTCCGGTTGAACACGCGCACGCTCCTCGATCTGCCATACCAAGGGTCGGCAGACCATACCGCAGTGCCCGGCCGACCGGGCACTGCGGTGCATGACTCCTTGATCGACAAACCTTTGACGACGTTGTCATCGCCCTTTGCGAGGGCTTTACGTCGGCACGGGCGCCAATGGTGCCCAGGGGCGCCCGTGCCGAGCCGCGTACGTCAGCCCGTGCCGGCGTTGAGGAAGATGCCGCCGTCCACGACGAGCGTCTGGCCGGTGACCCAGTCGGACTGCCCGGAGGTGAGGAACGCGGCCGCGCCGCCGATGTCGGAGGGCACGCCGAGCCGGCCGAGCGGGTAGGCAGCCGCGGCCTCCTCCTCCCGGCCCTCGTACAGGGCCTTCGCGAACTTGGTCTTCACGACGGCCGGGGCGATCGCGTTGACCCGCACCTTGGGCGCGTACTCGTGCGCGAGCTGCACCGTCAGGTTGATCATCGCCGCCTTGCTGATGCCGTACGCGCCGATGAACGGCGAGGGCGAGAGGCCGGCGACCGAGGCGATGTTGACGATGGCGCCGCCGTTGTCCTTCTGCCAGGCGTGCCAGGTCTTCTGGGCGAAGCCGAGCGCGGAGACCACGTTGGTCTCGAAGACCTTGCGCGCGACGTCCAGGTCGAGGTCGGCGATCGGCCCGAACACCGGGTTCGTACCGGCGTTGTTGACCAGGAAGTCGACGCGGCCGAAGGCCTCCATCGTGCGCTCGACGGCGACGGCCTGGTGGGCCTCGTCGTGCGCCTTGCCCGCGACGTAGATCGCGCGGTCGGTGCCGAGCTGCTCGACGGCCTCCTTGAGGGAGTCCTCGTTGCGGCCGGTGAGGCACACACGGTCGCCGCGCGCGACGAGAGCCTCGGCCACGCCGTAGCCGATGCCACGGCTGCCGCCCGTGACGAGGGCGACCTTGCCGGAGAGTTCCACGGAAGTCATGTCTGTCGTCCTCTAGTCGAGCGGTCCGCCGGCCACGTACAGCACCTGGCCGGAGACGAACCCGGCCGCCTCGCCCGTGAAGAAGGCGATGGCGTTGGCGATGTCCTCGGGCTCACCGACGCGTGCCACCGGGATCTGGGTGGCGGCGGCGGCCTTGAAGTCCTCGAAGCCCATGCCGACGCGGTCGGCGGTGGCCTTGGTCATCTCGGTGGCGATGAAGCCGGGGGCCACGGCGTTGGCGGTCACGCCGAACTTGCCGAGCTCCTTGGCGAGGGTCTTGGTGAAACCCTGCAGGCCCGCCTTGGCCGCGGAGTAGTTCACCTGGCCGCGGTTGCCCAGCGCCGAGGACGACGAGAGGTTGACGATCCGCCCGAACCCCGCGTCCACCATGTGCTTCTGACAGGCCTTGGACATCAGGAAGGCGCCGCGCAGGTGCACGTTCATGACGGTGTCCCAGTCGGAGACGCTCATCTTGAACAGCAGGTTGTCGCGCAGCACGCCCGCGTTGTTGACCAGGATCGTCGGCGCTCCGAGCTCCTCGGCGACGCGGGCGATCGCTGCCTCGACCTGGGCCTCGTCGGAGACGTCTGCGCCGACCGCGATGGCCTTGCCGCCGGCTGCGGTGATCTTCTCGACGGTGTCCTTGCAGGCGGCCTCGTCGAGGTCGATCACGGCGAGGGCACGGCCCTCGGCGGCCAGTCGTACGGCGGTGGCGGCACCGATACCGCGCGCGGCACCGGTGACTACGGCGACCCGCTGCTCAGTGGTGGACATGGCTGCTTCTCCTAAGGTGAGCGACCGCTTAGTACCTTCAGTGGGTGTGACGCTAGAAGCCCTGGCACGCGGTGTCAACGGCCAGGCGGGGCGTGTGATCCATCACCCGGCCCACCCTGCCCTGCTGGGCGCCCCTCGGACACCCGATCGGCCTACGGCCGCGCGCCGCCGCGCCCCTCGGACTCTAGCGTCGAAGCCCGAGCCACTCATGGCCGAAGGGAGGCGCTCCATGCGCCGTCGCACCGGTGTCATAGGCACGCTGTTCGCGATCGCCGCGATCGTGCCATTGGCCGACCCCGCTCACGCCCGACAAGACCTGGACTGCCGCAACTTCTCCTTCCAGGAGGACGCGCAGGCCGTCTTCGACGCGGATCCGAGTGATCCCAACAGACTCGACGAGGACCAGGGCCCGGACGACGGCATCGCGTGTGAGGTCTTGCCCCGCCGTGGTGTCATCTCCCCCACCACCTCCGCCGGCCCGTCCGCTCCCGTCACCACCACGCCCACCACCGCCCCGTCCCAAGGCGTGCGAGGCGGACTGGGGGGCACGGTGGCCACAGGACCGAGCGACTGGGACCTCGGCATCGGTCTGACCTTTACGGCCGGCGCCGCGCTCACGGCCGGTTACCTGGTGAAACGCCGCCGGAGCTGACGGCCTGCCGGGTATGTGATCTATTACCTGACCAGCAGGTCCAGCAGCCGCTCCGTCTCCGCCGCCGGATCCGTGGTCAGCCCGGTGTGTACGGGCCCGGGCTGGACGATCGTCGAGCGGGGGGCGATGAGCCAGCGGAAGCGGCGGCCGGGGGCGTCGCCAGCGGCCTGGCCGGCCGCGGGGCCGCCCGCGCAGATGTTCTCCACGGCGCGCAGCGCGGCCTGGACGCCGGCCACGTCCGCCCGGGGGTCGAGTGCCAGCAGCCGTGCCTCGTCGAGGTGGGTGCGCGCGCCGACGTAGGACTCGGCACGGCAGTAGACGAGGACGCCGACGTTGATGCACTCGCCGCGCTCGACGCGCGGGACGACGCGCAGGACGGCGTACTCGTAGATCTGGCGGTCCCGTGTCCCGCCCCTGATGATGTGCCGGTCGCTCACTTGGTCCCCTGGACGCGGTCGTGGATGACGGCGGCCCGCGCGAGCAACGGCCGCGCGTAGGCCTGCCTCAGATCGTCCGGCGTGTCGAAGCCGGGCTCGTCGGCCAGCCAGGCGTCCGGGATCCGCCCGGTGACGTCGGCGAGCAGATCCTCGGTGACCAGGGGCGCCAACTCGGCCGCGGCGGAGGCGACATCGGGCGCGAAGGGCGCGAGGGCGTGGTCGGAGGCGTCGTACGGGCGGGCCGCCGAGGCCTGCGCGCCGGGCCAGTTGTGGTGCCAGATCATGGTCGCGCCGTGGTCGACGAGCCACAACTCGCCCCGCCACACAAGCAGGTTGGGGTTGCGCCAGGACCGGTCGACGTTGTTGACCAGCGCGTCGAACCAGACGGTCCGCCCGGCCTCCTCGGGGCTCACCGGGAACGCGAGCGGATCGAAGCCGAGCGCGCCGGAGAGGAAGTCCATGCCGAGGTTGGTGCCGCCGCTGGACCTGAGCAGGTTCTGCACCTCCTGGTCGGGCTCGCCGAGCCCCAGCTCCGGGTCGAGCTCGACCGTGACCAGGCGGGGCACCCGCAGCCCCAGCCGGCGGGCGAGCTCCCCGCAGACCACCTCGGCGACGAGCGTCTTGCGGCCCTGTCCCGCGCCCCTGAACTTCAGGACGTACATCCCGTGGTCGTCGGCCTCGACGAGCCCCGGCAGCGAACCGCCCTCACGCAGAGGCGTGATGTAGCGGGTCGCGGTGACCTCTTTCAGCATCTTCCCAGCTTCCGGCTCCGGCATGGAGAGAGCATCGTAACCGAGAGTGACCGCGGAGGGAGACCGTCCGACGAGGCCGTGCCGCAGCCGTGCTCCCCGGTGAACGGCGGGCACGGCTGCGGCGGAGGGTCCTGCTCAGGTCATCAGCCGTGGATGAGGGGCGAGCCCTGCAGTTCCTGGGTGATGGGGCCCTTGTTGTCGCCCACGAGGTCGTAGACGACGGTGGCGTCCGACGACCAGTGCAGCTCACCGTCATAGGTCGTGGACGGTGCGACGCAGGTGTTCGACGGATCGTCCCGCAGCCACCTGACCTGCTCATTGACCATCTGGGTAAGGTCGCACGTCTTGCTGGTCACGACGTGGTCCTCGGTGTTCTCCCCGAGGCGTTCCTCGATCCGCGTCGTGATCTTGAAACTGGTGAACTTCACGTGGTCGTCCAGGACCTGCCAGTAGACCACCGACTTCCCGGTCATGTTCGAGGTCCATGCCCCGACGTTCTCCACCCAGAACGTCGTGCGCGGCTTCCCCTCCGGGAGGGCGACGGTGAACTCGGACTTGCCCGTTGCGGCGGCAGCCGGGCCGGCCAGCATCACGCCCACCGCGAGGGCGGACGTGACCAGGCCGACAGCGGTCATGGTCTTGCGCATCAGTGTTCTTTCTCCTTGGTAGAGGCGAGCTTCGTATGCCCGGACGGCTCAGCGGAGGACGGCGGCACTCTTCGCCCGGATCACCGCGTTGAGGGCCTGGATCTTGGCGAGCTTCGTTCCGTTCTCGCTGATCAGGCTGCGTTGTATCGCGGCTTCCGCGTCATGCCAGACGGACACCAGGCCGGTGCTGTTCTTGCACTGGGTGTCCGCCGTCGCGACCTGCTTCTCCTTGGTGCCGGCGACGTCCCCGGTGAAGGAGGGGTCGTTGTTCGCGTCGATCGGTGACTTGTAGGTGAGGCTCTTGGAGGCCATGCACGCCGACCAGCGGGCGAACACGGCCGCGACCTTCGGGTCCTCCAGGGACTTCTCGTAGGACTGGCCGCCCAGCTCCTCCACGGTCGAGTCGTCGAGGTAGGTCTCGCCCTGCCCTCCGGTCAACTCGTCGAGAGCCTGCCCGTAGCAGCCCTCCTCCGGGACGGGCTCCGCGCCGCGGGTGGAGCGGGCCTTCGCGGGTTCACCGTCGGGCGAGACGCCGTCGAGCGCGGCTTCCTCTTCCGCGGTGAAGTGCGGCTCTTCACCACCGACGGCGGCCACCCGGGCATGCTGCCCGAAGTCGGGGCGATAGCCGAGGCGTTCGGCCTCTTGCTGGTTGTACGTGCCGTAGCGGAGGTCCTCGTGCGCTTCGATCTGCTCCGAGGCACCGGCTGACGGTGCGAAGCCGAAGGAAGTGAAGCCGACGTCCTGCATGCACGCGGTGGTCAGCTTCCACAGCGCCTGCTGGCTTCTCTCGTAGTCCTCCGGGCTCAGCTGATAGGCCTCGAAAGGGAGGCTCATTTCCGCTACGACGCGGGTGGGAGCGCCCTGGACGCGTTCGCCGGCCGCCTTGCCCGACGGCTTCGACGAGACACTCGCGGCGCCGGCACGATCCGCGGAAGGGCCGGTGTCCTGGCTTGTGCAAGCGGACAGTGCGAGCGCTCCCACGGTGAGGGTGGCGGCGATCGGAGCAATCCTGAGGAGACGCATGGGGGATCCTTCCCGGGTCAGTGGCCGCCGCCGCCCTCGTGGCGGGGGTACCAGTTCGTCGAGGAGTTCTTGTTCTTCAGCGACGACGTGAGGTTCTTGCGGGCCTGCGGCTTGAGGGAGTTGTAAGGGCCCTTCCACCAGCGGTCGCGGTGGACGCAGAACGCGGTGTTGCGGGTACGGGAGTCCCAGGAGGCGGTGTTGTCCTCCACCTTCTGGCGTGAGCCCGGGCCGCTGTTCGGGGAGAAGATCTGGTGGTCGAGGTTTGCGCCGCCGTTGAAGATCGTGGCGATGGCGCCCTGCTGATTGGAGTTGTAGTAGAAGCACGCCATCCGGTCGTAGCAGCGCTTCGTGGGGGCGGCGGACGCTGTCGGGACAGCGGCCAGGAGCGTGGTGCCGGTTGCGGCGGCCAGAAGAACAGCGGATAGCCGACGTCGTATCACTTCATTCCTCTCGGACTGTCGATTGCTGGAACTCATGCAGGAGAAGGCCTCGGTGCGTGGGGCAGGCGGGGGCTGGTGACCGAGTCGGCTGGGCCCGGCGCGTCCGGGCGAAAGGCAGCGCTGGCCGAGCTGATCGGCGCGCGCCGATGCGGGCACCGCTCCCCTACGGCGCGACGGGCCGACCCGCCGGGTGATCCACCGCACGGCTCGCGTCGTCGGGAGACCGTGTGTACGGCAGCAGCACTAGGGGTGCGGAGGCGGTGCCGTTCGAGCGAACCGGGGCCCGGCGACCCAGAGATGCGAAGCCGGCCGACCGGTGTACGGCCTGTGGTCAAGGAGGCGAGGCCGGCGCGAGTCGGTACCGGGGTCCCCTATCGGCTGCCGTCCGAGGGCGACATGCCGCTCATCAGCGGTGTCCGGCCAAGATGGTCTTGATCTCGGCGATCACTCTCGGCGCAGGCGCCATCGGCTTCGTCACGGAATCCCCCTTTTCCAAGTCGGGGGACACGGCAACACGTAGTGCTGCACGCGAACGCCTCCCCCGAGCGCTTGATCACTGTAGTCACAGAGGAACCACCAGTAACAAGAGCCTGATCTGAGCATGGCAACAATCAGCCGTTCTCGCCCATGGATGCGGAGCAACAGCACCTCCTCAGACGGCCCGCTCGACCTGTGGAGTTTCTGTGAAGCGGAACGGTGAGGCGCAGAACGCGCAAGAGGAGGTTTGGCCGATTCCACCAGGCGTCTCGCCTGCGACGGGTTTCGGCATTGTCTGAACAGCCGGTTCCCAAGGGCCGTACCTTCCGGCAGATCACGAACCATCGGAAGGAACGTCAGCATGACCAGCGAATCAGTTCAGCCGATGTCCGGGCCGAGCCGCCGCGCCGTCGTGACGGCGGCCGGCGCGGCGGGGCTCGCCGTCGCACTGACGGCGTGCGGCTCGGACGACAAGGCGTCCGGCTCGTCCACCGAACAGGGCGCCGACGGCAGCGGTTCATCGCCCGAGGCGGGGGCCGGGGGTGCGGCGCTCGCGAAGACCGCCGACATCCCCGTGGGCAGCGGCAAGATCTTCAAGGACGAGAAGGTCGTGGTCTCACAACCGACCGCGGGCGAGTACAAGGCGTTCTCGACGGTCTGTACCCACCGGGACTGTCCGATGGTGGACCTCAAGGACGACATCATCTCCTGCACCTGCCACGGCAGCCAGTTCTCCATCCTCGACGGCAGCGTGAAGAAGAAGCCCGCGGTCGAGCCCCTGGAGGCGAAGCAGATCACCGTGAACGGCGACTCCATCACGCTCGCCTGACCTCACGCGCACGCTTCAGACACGCCAGCACCTCGTCCGTGGTCGCGACCGTGGCGACCAACGCGAGGGTGTGGCGGATCATCGCGGGGGTGTAGTCGGACGGCACCCCCGCGATGGCGTCCGCCGGGACGACGACGGTGTAGCCGCGGTTCACGGCGTCGAACACGGCGTTGGGAACGGCCACGTTGGCCGATACGCCGGTGACGATCAGGGTGCGGCAGCCGAGGTTGCGCAGCAGCGGATCGACATCGGTGCCCTGGAGGGGCGACAGCCCGTGCAGGCGTCGTACGACGAGGTCCTCCTCGGCGACCTCGATCGGGGCCGCGACCCGCACCGCCGGCGTGCCTGACAGCTGCTGGACGGGCAGGCGGGCGGCGGCCCGGAAGAGGCGGGCGTTGCGGTTGGCGCCGCGGCCGTCGGGGCGGCGCTCGGCGACGGCGTGGACGACCTGGACGCCGCCTTCGTGGGCGGCGGCCACCAGGCGGGCGATACGGGCGAGCACGCCGCCGGAGCGGGCCTCGGCGGCGAGTTCGGGCAGTGCGCTGTCCGCTCCGACGACGCCCTCCTGGCACTCGACGGTGAGCAGCACGGTGGTCCGCGGATCGAGGAGTTCGCTGAGCTCTTCGTACGAGGGCACGGTTCCCCCTGGGCGCCGGCGGCGGGTCGGGCGAGCGTAGCCACCGTTGCTAACGGACGGAAGAGCACTCATTCTTTTCTGACGTGATGTCAGAGGATCTCCTCTGACACGACGTGAGAAGAAGAAAGAGGGGGAGCATGACCGTCACGCAGCAGCGCAGGGGTCGGAAGATCATGATGACGCCGGGCGAGCTGGACGATTTCCTCACCACGCAGCGCACCTGTCGGGTCGCCACGGTCTCGGCCGGCGGCGCTCCGCACGTGAGCACGCTGTGGTTCGCCTGGGACGGCGCCTCGATGTGGCTGTACTCGGTCGTACGCAGCAAGCGGTGGACCGACCTCAGGCGCGACCCTCGGGTGGCGATCGTGGTCGACACCGGCGAGGAGTACGACGAGCTGCGCGGCGCCGAGCTGTCGGGCGCCGTCGAGTTCGTGGGCGAGATACCGCGCACCGGAGAGCTGCGCGCCGAACTCGACGTCCCGGAAACGCTGTTCGCCCGGAAGAACTTCGGCCTGGAGGAGATGCCGCACGACGGCCGGCACGCCTGGGTGCGTCTGACGCCGCAGAAGATCGTCTCCTGGGACTTCCGCAAGCTCGGGCCTGTCTGACACAACCCGTCGTCCGCCCGCGGGGCGGGCTCCGCGGCGTCTGGTCGCCGCCCGCAGGGCCTTGACCGCGGCCCGGATCGACGGGCGGCGGTCGGCTGTCGGCTGTCGGCGTCCCAGCGTGCGTGCCCGACGCCGCGGAGCAGGTGGGGATTCGCAAGCGGGGATTCGCAGGCGCACGAGGAGTGCGGTAGCCCGCGCTCGGAGCGCTCAGGCGACGCTCTTCCCTGCCGCCCGCAGGGCCTTGACCGCGGCCCGGATCGACGGGCGGCGGTCGGCGTCCGCACGCCAGACGACGTACACATGCCGCCGGACCCGCTGCCTGACCGGGACGGTCACGACGCCGTCGGGCACCGGGTGGCGGCCGAGCAACGGGGCGATGCACACCCCGAGGCCCGCTGCGACCAGCCCGAGCTGTGTATGGGTCTCGGCGGCGCGATGGCCGACCATCGGCTCGATGCCCTTCGAGCGGAGCGTGAACATCAGCCACTCATGGCAGAACTCGCCCTCGCCCCAGGTGATCCACTCGTCGTCGGCGAACTCGGCGAGGTCCACCTCGTCCCGCCCCGCGAGCCGGTGGTCCACCGGCATGGCCACGTCGGCGGGGTCGTCCAGGATGGGCGCCTTGACCAGGCCGTCGGGCAGCGCCATCGGCTTGTTGTACCAGTCGAGCACCACGGCGAGGTCGAGGTCGCCGCGCACGACGCCGGCGATGCCGCGCTCCGGTTCCAGCTCGCAGGAGCGCAGCCGGAGCGCGGGATGCCGCTCGCGCAACGCGGACAGCGCGTGCGGGACCAGGCCGCGGGCGGCCGTCGGGAACGCCGACACTCTGAGCTCGCCTACGACCTGCCCGCGCTGCGCCTCCAGGTCGGACCGGGCGAGTTCGACCTGGGACAGGATGCGCGCGGCATGCTCGGCGAGCAGTCGGCCCGCGTCGGTGAGCCGCACGCCCCGGCCGTTCTTGGCGAGGAGTTGCTGGCCGACCTCCCGTTCCAGCTTGGACATCTGCTGGGAGACGGCGGAGGTCGTGATGTGCAGGCCCTCGGCCGCGCCGCTGACCGAGCCGTGCCGCGCGAGGGCGTCGAGGGTGCGCAGGCGCTCCAGGTTCAACATATAAGCAATGCTACGCATTATCGGGTGCGAAATCTCGATTGTGCTACGCGGTTCCGTTCCAGCATCGTGGCTTCCATGACCACCGTCACCGCCACGCCCGGCCGGCTCACCACGGCCTCGCCCGAACGGCCCCGGCACCGCCTCGGCTGGCGTCTCCGCTTCGCCGCGCTGTCCCTGATCTGGGGCTTCAGCTTCCTGCTCATCAAGGTGGGCACCCAGGGGTACGCGCCGTTCCAGGTCACACTCGGCCGACTGGTGTTCGGCACGGCGGTGCTGGCCGTCGCGATGGCGGTGCGCCGCGAGCGGCTGCCGCGCGGGGCGCGCACCTGGGGGCATCTGGCGGTCGCCGCGTTCCTGCTCAACGCCCTGCCGTTCTCGCTGTTCGCGTACGCCGAACTGACCATCCCGTCCACCCTGGCGGGCATCTGCAACGCGACCTCGCCGCTGTGGGGCATGGCGCTGTCCCTGGTCGCCCTGTCGGAGGACCGCCCGACCCGGGTGCGGGTCGCGGGGCTCGGCCTGGGCTTCCTCGGGGTACTCACGGTGCTGGGCGCCTGGCAGGGCTTCCACGGCCTGGACGCCACCGGCACGGCACTGGCCCTGCTGGCCTCCCTCAGCTACCCGATCGGCTGGATCTACGTCCGCCGCACCCTCGCCGGCACGAGCCACTCGCACCTGTCCATGACCGGCGCGCAGTTGCTGCTCGCGACGGTCCAGCTGACCGTCGTCACCCCGCTATTCACCACCCTGCCCAGCGGTGTGCCCGTCGTGCCGCTGCTGGCGATCGCCGCCCTGGGCGCCCTGGGCACGGGCCTCGCCCTGCTCCTCCAGTACGGCCTGGTCGCCGAGGTCGGCCCGACGACCGCCCAGATGGTCACCTACTTCATCCCGGTCATCGCCACGGCCGCGGGCGTCGCACTCCTCGGCGAGTCGCTCGCCTGGTCGACACCGGTCGGCGCGGTGATCGTACTGACGGGTGCGGCCCTCACGCAGGTCCGGCCGAAGCCCAGGACACAGCCGGGGCCTCAGACGTAGCTCCACGCCGGGGCCGGGCCGAGCGCCGAGGCGATCGCGTCGGCCAGCACCTCGATCTCACCCCCGTTCCCCTTCTCGCCCCCGTCCCCGCTCCCGTTCTCGGCCAGCGTCGAGACGGTGACCCGGATGCCGGGCGGTGCGCTCATCCGGAAGCGGGCCCCCGGAGCGACCGCCCATCCGGCGTGCTGCAGCCGGGCGACAGCTCCGGTCTCGTCCGGCACGGGCACCCACACATTCATTCCGCTGCGCCCGTGTGCCGCGACACCCCGGCGGCCGAGCGCTTCGATCAGCGCGTCCCGGCGCCGCCCGTACGCCGCCGCCACCTCGCGCGTGTCCACCGCCCCGTCGGCCCACAGCCGCACCAGGGCCCGCTGCGTCAGCCGACTCACCCACCCCGGCCCGAGGCGCTGCCGGCCACGGACCCGGTCGACGGTGACGGCGTCGCCGGTGAGCAGGGCGAGGCGCAGATCGGGGCCGTAGGCCTTGGCGGCCGAGCGCACGAAGGCCCAGTGCCGGGTGACGCCGGCGAGGGGGTGGAGGGGGATGTCGACGATGCCGTGGCCGTGGTCGTCCTCGATCAGCAGGGTCTCCGGGTGTTCCCGGAGCACAGACCGCAGGGCACGCGCGCGCGTGGCGCTCACCGCGGCACCGGTCGGGTTCTGCGCCCGGTCCGTGACGATCAGGGCCCGGGCCCCGGCCTCCAACGCCCGGCGCACGTCCTGCGCGTACGGCCCGTCGTCGTCGACGCCGACGGGAACGGTCCTGAGCCCGAGCGCCGGCACGAGGTCGAGGGTGCGGCCCCAGCCGGGGTCCTCGACGGCGACGGTGTCGCCGGGCTTGAGATGGGCCGCCAGCACGCGTTCGACGCCGTCGAGTGCCCCGGAGACCACCGCGAGCGGCCCGTCCGGCACCCCGTCGGCGTCGAGGCCGGCCCGCGCGATCCGGGCCAGCTCCGGCTCCACGGGGTCCTCTCCGTAGAGCACGGGCGCACGGTCGGCCTCGGCGGCCGCCGCCGCGAACGCGGCCGCGAGCGGCGGGAGCAACGCCGGGTCCGGATTGCCCGCAGCCACATCACGCACACCCTCGGGGACGTCCACCCGGATCTGGTCCCGCCCGGTCGTGGCCGGCGCCGACCGCACCCGACTGCCGCGCCGGCCGGCGGTCTCGATGACCCCACGCTCACGCAGGGTCCGGTACGCGGCCGCGACCGTGTTGGGATTCACCCCCAACTGCTCCGCCAACACCCGCATGGGCGGCAGCAGTTGATTCGGCAGCAGCTCACCGGCCCCCACCGCCCGCTCGACGCTCGCGGAAATGTCCGCCGCACGGCGCCCGCTGATCCGATAGTCTCCTAGCACAAAGCTGATTATGCACTAGTGCAATGGAGCGCGCCAATGCAGGGGACCGCACAGACGCCGTCGCAGCCCGCCACCGCCTACGCCCCGACCGACCGCACCGTCCCCACCCGCTCCCCCAACCGGGCCTCGTACGACAGGGAACTGGTGCACGCGATACTCGACGAGGCCTACGTCTGCCACCTCGGGTTCGTCCGCGACGGCGCGCCGGTCGTGCTGCCCACGCTGTTCGCCCGGGTCGGCGAGCGGCTCTACGTGCACGGCTCGACGGGCTCGCGCCCGCTGCGGGCGGCCGGCCAGGCCGACCCGGGCCTGCCGGTCTGCCTGACCGTCACGCACGTCGACGGCCTGGTCCTGGCCCGCTCGGCCTTCCACCACTCGATCAACTACCGCTCCGTGATGGTGCACGGCGTAGCCCGCGACGTGACGGACCCCGAGGAGAAGCGGCTGGCCCTGGACGCGCTGGTCGACCAAGTCGTGCCGGGCCGCGCCGCCGACTCCCGCCCGGCCGACAAGAAGGAACTGGCCGCCACCGCCGTGCTCCGCCTGGACCTGGACGAGGTCTCCGCCAAGCTCCGCACGGGCGGAGTGAACGACGGACCGGAGGATCTCGGCCTCCCGCACTGGGCCGGTGTGGTCCCGGTCGGGAAGACCTACGGCACACCGATTCCCGACCCGGGCCTGGCTCCGGGCACAGAGCTGCCTGACTATCTGAAGGGCAACTGACCCGCAGGGGCGCCGGGCTGTGCTGATGTGCGGCTCCGCCGCGTGGGGGCGACCAGCCACAGCCCGCAGCCGCCGTCACACCAGCACTGCCCGCTCCTTGGGCGTCCGCGCCTCCCCCACCGCAAGCCCCGCGACCGACCCGAGCATCAGCAGGGTCCCAGCCACCGTCGCCACCGTGAGGCGCTCCCCGAGCAGCACAACGGCGAGCACCGCCGCACTCACCGGCTCGAGCAACATGATCACCGAGACGGTGGCCGACCGCACAACGGCCGCCCCCGCGAAGTAGAGGCCGTAGGCGAGGGCCGTCGGCACGGCGGCGACGTACGCCAGCAGCACCAGGAGCCGCCCGGGCTCCTCGGTGTGCGGCAGCAGCCCTTCCGCCCAGGCGAACGGCAGCAGACACAGGCTCGTGACGGCGAAGGCCCCGACGGTCGTCCGGGACGCGTCGGCGCCGCCGTCACGTCCCCACCGGCGGGTGAGCACCGTCATCGCGCTGTACCCGCCCGCGGACAGCAGCGCGAGCAGCACACCCCACGGGCGTACGGCAGTGTCCCCGCCGCCGAGGACGAGGACCGCGAGCCCCGCGAGGGCACCCGCGACGGCGACGGATCCGCCCCGGCCCAGGCGTTCGGCCAGGGTCAGCCGGGCGCCGAGCGCGATGAGCACGGGCCCGGCGCCCAGGGTGACGACGGTGGCGACGGCGAGGCCGGTGGCGGAGACGGCCGCGAAGTAGGCGGTCTGGAAGACCGCGAGCCCGAGCCCGGTGACCCCGGCCCGCAGCGCCCGGCGGCCGAGCGGCTCGCGTACGGCCGTCCCGGCGCGCGGCCGCACGAGGCGGACGGCGAGCAGCAGGACGAGGCCGGCCGCGCAGCGCCAGAAGGAGAGGGCGACGGGCCCCATGTCACTGGCCCGGTAGACCAGGGAGGCGGCGGCGCCCGCGGTGCCCCAGGCGACACCGGCGACGATCAGATAGAGGAGGCCTCGCCCGACGGGCAGGCCGGAGGAAGTGTTCGACACGTGTTCTCTCCGCAGACGCGCACGACGCGCCGCGCGGAACGAGCGGCGGCGGGTGCGCGGAAGTTCGGGAAGGACCCCGGATCAGCGGGGTCCGCGGACTTCGTCTGCGGGCAGCACCGTTCGGCCCGGCGGCGACACGCCGGACGCGGTTTCCGGAGGGCCCGCCTCAGGCGGCCGGAGGCGGAAGAACGAGTGCGTGGGACGGCATGATCGACACCCTATGCGGCCGTTCCGGGGGTGGACAACTCCCTTTCCGGGCCGCCACTGGCCACCGGCCGTTCGGAACCCTTCGCGGGCGTCGAGGACTGCGCGATGAACGCGCCCACCAGCACGATGACGCCACCGGCGATCTGCGGCGCCGACAGGTGCTCGCCGAGCAGGACCCAGGCCAGGACGGTCGCGATGACCGCTTCGAGACAGGCCACGACACCGGCGACCTGCGGGGAGAGCCGGCGCACGGAGACCACGCCGGTGACGTACGCGACGACCGTGGCGACCAGGACGATCCAGGCCAGCAGGACCACGGCGGCGACGGGCGTGCCGTCCATGCGGGCGGTGCCCGTGAGCACGGACCAGTCCATGGTCCAGGGCCGGGCGACGGCGGTCAGCACGGCCGCGCCGACGAGCAGGCCGTAGGCGATGACGCCGAGCGGGTCGGGTGCTTCGGCCCCGGCGTCGCTGCCCTGGTCGGAGAGGACGAAGTAGCCGACCTGGCAACAGGCCGCGCCCAGCGCGAGCAGCAGCCCCAGGGCGTCGAAGCCGAGGCCCGACCACACCTCGACGACGCACGCGAGTCCTCCGACCGCGAGGACGACACCGACCGCGGCCGCACGTGTCACGGGCCGCCGCTGCACGAACCGCACCCAGCCGAGCACGAGCGCGGGCGCCAGGTACTCGATGAGCAGCGCCACCCCGACGGGGATACGGGAGAGCGCGGCGAAGTAAAAGGCCTGGACACCGGCGACGGCCAGCAGCCCGAACCCGGCGAGGAGTCCGGGGCGGCGGCGCAGCAGCGCGCGGTGGCGTATGGCGAGCGGCAGCATCACCAGGGCGGCCCCGGTCACGCGCAGCCACACCACGTGCAGCGGGTCCAGGCCCGCCTCGATCAGCGGCTTGGCCGCGACTCCGGATCCGCCGAAGGCGACCGCGGACAGCAGCGCGAGGCCGAGCCCCATGCCCCTGCCGTGCCTGCTCGGACTGCTCTCAGTGGTACGCACCGGCACATGATGGCAGGCCCCGACAGGAGCGTCACGCCCTAAGGCACCTGTCTCACTGCCTGGACGGGACGAACGCTCCGGGCAGGGACCGGTCAGTGCGTGGCTTCGCCGCCTCCGGCCCGCTCCCCGGGCCGGCCGGACCAGCCGTCGAGCCGGGCGAGCACCTCGTGCGGGTCGATCCCGGCGCGTTCGAGCACCTCGACCGCGCGCGCCTGCGAGTCGACGACGATCGCCGCGAGCAGGTCGATGCCGCGGGCCGGTCCGCCGCGGTGTGCGGCGCGTTCGCAGGCGTACTCCATCGATGCCGCGGCCAGCGGCGAGAACCCCGCGCTCTCCGTCACCACGGGGACGGCGCCGGAGTCCTCGACACCGCTCTGCCAGCGCAGGCCGTAGCCGATGCTGCGCTGGACGAGATAGCCCAGCAGTCGCGCGATCCGCGGTCCGTCACCGAAGACGGCACGCGCCTCGGGGTCGGAATCCAGCAGCGAGTGGAGCAGATGGGCGGTGTCGATCTGCCGGTCCCCGTCCCTGACCGCCCGGCGACGGGCACCGCCGATCACCGACGCCAGCTCGTCACTGAGCCTGGCATCGTTCTCTGCGCGGTGGATGCCGTGCTCAGGGGCCGACTGCCGGGGGATACGGGGTTGCACATCCCCTACCCCATCAGTCCCGCGAGCCCGGGTCATCCTCGGCGGGGAGCATTTTCGCGTCCCACAGGAAGTGGACTTCGCCGGCCGGAATCTCCTCCTTACGGAGGACATCAGGCTGTTCTCCCCGCCGGCCCACCATGTCTGACTGTTCGTCAGTATTGAACATTGCGGCCGCCAAGGCTACGTTCCGCGACACCCGAGACGAAGAGGTGGTCGCATGGCCGAAGTCAGCGCGGAGGCACGCATCGGGGCGCCGGCCGAGAAGGTGTGGGCCAGGCTCACGGACTGGTCCGCGTACGGCGAGTGGAACGCGACCCACACCAGCTTCCCGGCGGGCGGCCCCGAGAGCCTGGAAGTGGGCGCGACCTTCCGGGAGAACATGCGGCTGATGAACTTCCCGGCCGAGGTGGAGTGGACCGTCGAGGAACTCGAACCGGCCCGGGTGCTCGCCATCCGCGGCCAGGGCCCGATGGCCGTGACCGTAGGGACGCGATACACCCTCACTCCCGACGGCGACGCGACGACGGTCCGCATCGACGGCGAGTTCACGGGTGCGGCCGTGTCGTTGATGGCGGGCAAGCTCAGGGACTCGGCCACGGCGGCACTGAACGAGTCACTGCGCAAGCTGGACGGGCTGGTGACCTGACACCCCGGCACGAGGAAGCGCCCCCCGGATCACTCCAGGGGGCGCCTGCGCCACGAGGGGCCGGCCCTCAGTCCTCGTCGGCGAGGATCAGGTAGAGCTTCTTGCGGGCTTCGTTGATGACGCCGAGCGCCTTCTCCCGCTGCTCCTTGCTGCCGGTCTTCCAGACCTGGCCGAAGGCCTCCATCAGCCCGAAGCCGGCCTGGCGGATCTCGCCGAGGGCCTCCCAGTCGACCCCGCGGGAGGCCTCCTCCCAGGGCGCCTCGGGTCCCTCCTCCGCCGCCGTGCGGCCCGCCTCGGTGAGCGAGAACAGCTTCTTGCCGCCCTCGGACTCGCTGATGATGAGGCCCTCGTCCTCCAGCAACTGGAGGGTGGGATACACCGAGCCCGGGCTGGGCTTCCACGCCCCGCCGCTGCGCTCGGCGATCTCCTGGATCATCTCGTAGCCGTGCATGGGCCGGTCCTTCAGCAGGGCGAGTATCGAGGCCCGCACGTCACCGCGCCGCGCCCTTCCCCTCGGCCCGCCGCGCCCTCGACCGCCCCAGGGGCCGGGACCGAAGCCCGGACCACCGGGCCCTCCCCAGCCGGGACCACCAGGACCGCCGGGCCCGAAGGGACCGAAGGCCGCACGCAGCCCTTCGAAGCCGCCCCGGCCGTGACCGCGTCCGCCGTGGCCATGTCCGTGCTCGTAACCGTGGGTACGCATCGCAACCACTCTCCATTCCATCGTTGATCTGTCGCGATACCTCAACGATATATCGGTAGTGTTCGCAAGGCAAGGCCATGCCGGACGAGCGGCTTCAGCGGGCGTCGCGAATCCCGAGAATGTACGTGGCAGTCAGTACGACGAGGCGGTCTTCGTCCTGTGCCAGATCGGCGAGGGCACGGGACGCCGTGGGCCCCGGGATGTCCGCGAGCGCCTGGGTCAGCCGCCGACGCGCGGACGGTTCGGCGGTGCCGTGGGCGAGGCGGTCGACGAGCCCGGCGGCGATCCGGTCCGCCGACTCGGGATCACTCGCCAGCGCGCCCAGCGCATCGGCCGCGTCGACGTCGTTCGCCTCCTCGACGACCATGTCGATGAGCGTCGGGACGGCTTCGTCCACTCCACGTGCCCCGAGCGCCAGCGCCGCGTACCTGCGGACCACGATGTCGGGATGCGCGAGAGCGTCCCGCAGCAGTGCGGTCGCCTCACCGTCCGGCATCTCGGCGAGGGACTGGACGGCACGTTTCCGGATCTCGGCCACGGGTGAGGCGAGGCCCTCGGCGAGCAGGGCCGATCCGCCCTCGCCCGATTGCGCCAAAGCCCATCGAAGGGCTCCGGCGACGTTCGGGTCCGTCTCGCTCAACGCTGCCTCGACCAGGGCTTCCACCGGCCGCGCAACCTCTTCGACCGAGGAGAGGGCCGCGCGTTGGCGCGTCCCGGCGCTCTTCGATCCCAACGCGTGGAGGAGCCCGACGATCTGGAGGACGTCCTCCCAGCCGGCGGGTTCCGCGGCACCGATCCGACGGAGTCGCGTGAGCAGCTCCGTCTCACTCGCGATGCGCTCTCGCGTCCGGTGGACGAGGTCGTCGACGAGCTCCGAGGGCCGGAAGCCGGGATCGTCCAGCGCGCGCCCGGCCTCACGCAGCGACAGCCCCAGTGACCGCAGGCTCTCGATATGGAAGATCCGCCGGATGTCCTCGCCGGAGTACGCGCGATAGCCGGCGTCGGTACGGCCCGTCGGCCTCACCAGGCCGAGCGACTCGTAGTGCCTGAGCATGCGGGCGCTGACCCCGGACCGTCGTGCCACCTCACCGATCAACACTGCCTGTCATCCCTCCTGGCTTGCCGCGCCGAGGGCGACGACGCGCTTCGCCTCCTCGATCGCGGACTCGAATCCGGCATCCGGGTCGCGCCACAGCCGTTCCGTGGCGAACGCGTGCTGACGCACACGGGGGTCGGGGTCCGTCATCGCTGCGCGCAGGGCCGGCGTGCTCGGCTCTCCGAGCGCGATCAACGCCCGGCTGAGGCTCGACCGCGTCTCACGCCCGCCCCGTCCGAGCTGTGCCGCCAGCACTCCGGCCAGCACGGGTTCTTCGCCTTCGGGCACGAGGGCGACCGCTGCTCGCCAGGCGCTCCGCGCCACCTCGTCGTCGGGGTCGGTCAGCAGCGCCCGTGTGATCGCAGGCCACGCTCGCCGGTCCCCGATCTTGGACAGCGTGTGCAACGCCTGGCTTCGTGCCTGTGTACGCTCCGCGCGCAGTTCATCGATGAGTCTGGGGACCGTCATGGACGATGAGTGGCGGGTGAGCGCCCACGTGAGCATGTCGCGCACGTAGAACTCGGGCTCGATCGCGCATCGTTCGATGAGCTTGTCGACGAACCGGGGATCCGGGGTCGTGCCGGCCGCCAGCGCTGCCTGCAGCCGGACCGAAGAGCCGCGGTTCTCCAGCCCCTGGAGAGCTCGCGTCGGGTTCGTGTCCTCTTGCCGCATGGTCATCGGAACCACCTCCTCGGCCACAGTGAAGACCTTGTCACTGTGTCAAGGTCAAGCGGAGCGACGCCGAGAGAGCCGGTGCGGGCCGACCGGGCCGTGAATCGGGCCAGGACTCGTGAATTGGCCTTGGTCCACGGCCTCGACGGGCCTCTAGCGTCGGGGCATGCGGATACGAATCGTCGATGCCTTCACCGACCGTCCCTTCACCGGCAACCCGGCCGGGGTCATGCTCCTGAACGACGCGGACGCCTTCCCGGACGACAGCCGGCTGCAGAACATCGCCCTGGAGGTCAACCACGCCGAGACGGCCTTCGCCCATCCCCTCCCCGAGGGCGGCGAGGCCGACTGGGCGCTGCGCTGGTTCACGCCGGCCGCCGAGGTCGCGATGTGCGGCCACGCGACCCTCGCCACCGCCCATGTCCTGTACACCAGCGGCGCCCACGAGGGGCCGGTGCGGTTCGCCACCCGCAGTGGCGTCCTCATCGCCACGCCCGCCGGCGACGGCTCCGTCACCATGGACTTCCCGACGGCACCGCTCACCCGGGTCGACCCGCCCCGCGGCCTCGCCGAGGCTCTGGGAGCCGAGCCGCTGACGGTCCTCGACACCGGCCCGAACGTCGGCGATCTGCTCGTCGAGCTCGCCGACGAGAAGACCGTGCACGGCCTCGGCCCCGATCTCAAGGCCCTCGCCGCCCACTCCGCGCGCGGCGTCATCGCCACGGCCCGCGCGGAAGACCCGGCCCGGGGCTACGACTTCGTCTCGCGCTGCTTCTTCCCGAACGTCGGCATCGACGAGGACCCGGTGACCGGCAGCGCCCACACAGCGCTCGCCCCGTTCTGGTCCGAGCGCCTGGGCCGCCCCGGGCTCACGGGCCTCCAGGCCTCACGCCGCTCCGGCCTCGTCCGCACGGAACTGCGCGGCGAGCGCACCCTGCTGACGGGCAGGGCGGTCACCGTCATCGAGGGCGAGCTCCTGGCCTGAGACGACGGGGCCGTGTGAAACGAGGGGCGTACGACACCGTCGTGCGCCCCTCCCCCGTTCCTTCACGCCGTCGGGAGCCACCCGACCTTGCCGGCGAGCAGCGCGTACCCGACGAACGCCCCGATGTCGAGCAGCGAGTGCGCCACCACGAGGGGGCCGACGCGTCCCCAGCGGCGGTACAGATAGACGAAGACGACGCCCATGGCCAGGTTCCCGATGAATCCGCCGATGCCCTGGTAGAGGTGGTACGAGCCGCGCAGCACCGAACTGCCGGCCAGCGCGGCCATCGGAGTCCAGCCCAGTTGTCCGAGGCGGCGCAGCAGATAGCCGACGACGATCACTTCCTCCAGCACCGCGTTCTGGATCGCGGAGAGGATCAGCACGGGGTACTTCCACCACACGCCGGGCAGCGCCTCCGGCACCACGGTGAGGTTGAAGCCGAGGCCGCGGGCCGCGAGGTAGAAGGCGATGCCGGTGCTGCCGATGACCGCCGCGATCGCCGCGCCGCGGCCGAGGTCGGGCCAGGGGCGGGTGCGGTCGAAGCCGATGGTGCGCAGACTCGCGCCCTCGCGCAGCAGGAAGTGCGCGACGAGCGCGACGGGCACGAGCGCCGTGGTGATCCCGAAGAGCTGCCAGGCGAGGTCGAGCCAGGGACGGCCGGGCGCGGCCGAGGCGTTCATCGTGGCCGCCTGGTCCTTGAGCCCGCCGGGCTTGGTGACCGAGCCGATGAAGCTGATCAGGGCGGAGACTCCGCTCGCCCCCAGCGAGAGCGCCAGCACGAGCAGGGTCTCGTTGCGCAGCATCCGCCGCGAGAGCCGCTGCTGGGGAATGGAATCGTCGGCCACCGGGCTCGCCTCCGCCTGCACACCTGCCTCCACTTCACCGACCTGTCGGAAACGATCTGTCGGATCAGTATGAAGGCAGCAGAATGTCACCCCCGGCGGCGCGTCAGCCCAGCGGCACCGGCTCCGGCAGGCCCACCGGCCAGGTGTGTACCGGATCCCCCTTGTGCATCAGCTCCCGGTAGCGCCGGGTGGTGGCGGCCAGCGCGGCCTCCCGCGTGTGGCCCGCGTCCAGCGCCTTGTGGAAGGTCGCGGCCTGCCAGCTCGCCCCGTTCACCCGGCGCCGGCACCGTTCCTCGATCACGCCCAGGTACAGGTCGCGGTCGGCCGGCTCGACACCCCACGCGTCCAGCCCGGCCTCGGCGAGCGGGAGCAGTTCGTCCCGTACGAGGCTCACCGCGTCGACCTGCGTGGTGCCGCCGTACCGGCCGCGCCGGGGCCAGGTGAAGCGGGCGTCGATGCCGTCCTTGCAGGCGGCGTCGAAGTTGGCGGCGGCCGCCTCGAACGGCAGCCGGGTCCACACCGGCCGGGGCTCCTCGGCGAGGGCGCGGACGACGCCGTAGAAGAACGCCGCGTTGGCGACGACGTCGGTGACGGTGGGCCCGGCGGGCAGGACGCGGTTCTCCACGCGCAGGTGGGGGACGCCGTCGGCGATGCCGTAGACCGGGCGGTTCCAGCGGTAGATCGTGCCGTTGTGCAGGACGAGCTCGGCGAGCGTCGGGGTGCCTCCCCGGTCGAGCACCTCGAGCGGGTCCTCGTCGTCGCAGATCGGCAGCAGGGCCGGGTAGTAGCGGAGGTTCTCCTCGAAGAGGTCGTACGCCGAGGTGACCCAGCGCTCGCCGAACCAGGTGCGCGGCCGGACGCCCTGGGCCTGGAGTTCGGGCGGGCGGGTGTCGGTGGACTGCTGGAACAGTGGGGGCCGCGACTCGCGCCACAGCTCGCGGCCGAACAGGAAGGGCGAGTTGGCGCCGACCGCGATCTGGGCGGCGGCGACCGCCTGGGCCGCGTTCCACACATCGGCGAACCGGCCCGGGGTGACCTGGAGGTGCAGTTGCACGGAGGTGCAGGCGGCTTCCGGCGCGATGGACTTCGAGGTGCACGTGAGGTGCTCCACGCCCGCGATGTCGAGGGTGAACTCCTCGCCCCGGGCGGCCACGATCTGGTCGTTGAGGAGGGTGTAGCGGTCGACGTCGGAGAGGTTCGACGACACCAGGTCGTCCCGGTCGAGGGTCGGCAGAATGCCGATCATCACGATTCCCGCGTCGACTTCCCCTGCTTTTCGGTCGGCATATGCCAGTGACGTACGGAGTTCCTCCCCGAGCCGGTCGAATACCCGCCCCCCCAGGCGATGTGGAGGAATGTTCACTTCCAGGTTGAACATGGCGAGTTCTGTTTGGAAGTCCCGACTCGCGATACGTTCCAGGACTTGCGCATTCAACATTTTCGGCATGCCGTCGGTGCCCGCGAGATTCAATTCGATCTCCAGCCCCATGAGGTTCTTCGGGCGATCGAACCGCTTCTCCGCCAGGAGCCGCTCCAAGCCCGTCAGACACCGACGGAGCTTGTCGCGGTAGCGCTGGCGATCGGACAGGTCGAACCGCCCTGCCACGACCTTCTCCCCCATCGAAGCGTCCCTCCTCGGATGATGCGAGCCTGAGATCCGGCCGCCGGGGTCACGGTCAGGTGGAGGATGCCCAGCGAAAGCGATCGATAACGTCCCGGACGGGCCCGCCGACCGCTACGCTGGTCGCGTGTGACCAGTGGCACATTCACTCGGCATGTCGCACAGGACAGGTTTCGGTGTCCGCTCGGTGTCCGCGAACTCGTGAAAAACGCCGACGAGAATGGGCCGACCGGTTCGCGGACATTCGCCGAGGTCATCACCTCACACCCCCGCCTGGAATCGGGATAATTCTCGCGTATCGCCGACCGAATGTACCCTTGTTCTACTCACCGGAAACGGCTAGGCGAAACCCAGTCTGATCCCGTGTCGTATAAACTCCGCGAACAAGGCAGAAGCTTGGCGCCCACGGTCGATGGGTCCTGCCGTCGAAGCGGTGATCGGCGGACCCCACCCCCTCTCGCTCATGAGACCCGGCCCTGCCTCTGTCGACCCTCGTGAGCAGACAGCGCCGTCCGCCCCCGCCCTCGTGCCACCGTGCCTTTGAATGAGAGGCGACCCACCATGCCGCTGCATGTCCCCCCGGCTCCCGCGCCCGCACTCCGTTCCGTCCTGACCGCGCTCTCCTCGCCGACCGCGGTCCGGGAGGCCCGGACTCCCTCCCTGCTCCGCGCCCAGGGACCCGTCGCAGCCGAGCTCCCGCTGCCCGTCCACGTTCTCGACCGGGTCACGGCCGAGGGGGTATCGGCCACCCGGCTGGCCGGGTGGCGCTTCCTGATCCACTGCGGCGAGCGTGCCGTGGCCGCGGCGGAGACCATGCTGACCCCCGACGGCTGGGCCTTCTCCCACTTCTTCGAAGGCCCGTACATCACCTCGACCGAGCACGCCCTGCGCCAGGCCGAGACGATGCCGCAGCCGTACCAGCCCCGCCTGCTGTCGGTGCCCAGCCTGTACATGCTGACGCTCTGGCTGCACGAGGACTGCACCGCGGACGGTGCCGCCGGCCACCCCGCCGCCACCGACCTGCTCGTCCCGCTGGCGCCCGCGCCTCCCGGCATCGCGGCACATCGCCCGCACCGCGTCGCCGAGCTCCTCCCGGTGCTGACCCACCGGGCGACTCCCACGCGACTGCTCGGCTCACCCGCATGAAACGCCACGCGTGAAGCTTTCCGCACCCCGTCGCCGAATTCCCGGCGACGGGGTGCGGGCTTTTTATCGCTCGTACGAGCACCTAATAGCTCGTACGAGCCGGAAAGCCCCCGACCCGATCTGACTAGCCCTATCCGGCCACTGTGAACCACCCGAAGTGACAGCCCAGTTGGGATGAACCGTCCGCGCGGGTGATGCGTCCTGAATCTGTGAGAAGCGGTGCCGCTAAATCCCTGCGGAATGACGCCCGTGGGGCAACACTGGGTTCCGACGACTTATCACGGGGGGCGGCCATGAACGACACTTCTAGCCGCGGAACAGACACGGCGACCGGCTCAGACAACTCGGTCACCTCATCCATCACGACAGAGCGAAAGATCCCACCCATGTGCCAGCACCAGACACCATGCTCGTCAGCCGAATCCGCCGACCGGGAGTCCGCCCGTCTCGTGGCGCACCACCCGGAGCAGGGGTGGAGCCTGCTGTGCAACGGCGTGGTGCTCTTCGAGGACACCGGTGAGCTTCTGCCGGACGGCCGGGTCATCGCCCCGCACCGTCCGCTGGCCGGCAGCCAGGTGATGACGGCTGCCTGAGGGCCGCCGGGCGGGGTGACGCCCGCCGCAGATATGAGGGGCCGGCCGCGGGACACCCTGCGAACCGGCCCCGACGCATGTCCGGGGGTTGTCACTCCCCGTCACCTGCTGCGACTTCCCGTTCCTGGCTCGTACGCCTTCCCACGGATGACCGTTTTCCGGAAGACTCCTGGAAGTTTCGCGGTCACCCGTCGACGGAGGTGGGGCAAGTGGCAGCACGTGAGGCCGACGCCGAGGGCAAGGTCACGATCACGGAGATCGCCCGGCAGGCCGGCGTGTCCGTGCCGACCGTGTCCCGGGTCGTCAACGGCCGGTCCGACGTGTCGCCACAGACCCGGGCGCGGGTCGAGGACCTGCTGCGCCGGCACGGCTACCGCAAGCGCCCCGCGGCCCCGGGCACCCGTGCGGCCCTGCTCGACCTGGTATTCAACAACCTCGACAGCCCCTGGGCCGTGGAGATCATCCGCGGGGTCGAGGAGGTCGCGCACGCGGCCGGGGTCGGCACGGTGGTGTCGGCCATCCACGGGCGTTCGGGCGACGCCCGCGAGTGGATGCGCAACCTCCGGGCCCGTGCCTCCGACGGCGTCATCCTCGTCACGTCCGCGCTGGAACCGATGCTCCACGAGGAGCTGCGGATCCTCGGCGTCCCGCTGGTCGTCGTCGACCCGGCGGGCTCCCCCGCCCTGGACGCGCCCACGATCGGCGCCGCGAACTGGTCGGGCGGCATGGCCGCCACCGAACATCTGCTGTCCCTCGGCCACCGCCGGATCGGCCTGATCGCCGGCCCGCCGCGCCTGCTGTGCTCCCGGGCCCGGCTGGACGGCTATCGAGCGGCCCTCGAAGGCGCGGGTGTCGCGATGGACACGTCCCTCGTCGTCCCCGGCGACTTCCGCCCCGAGTCCGGCTTCACCGCCTGCAACACTCTGCTCGAGCTGCCCGAGCCGCCGACCGCCGTGTTCGCCGCCAGCGACCAGATGGCACTCGGCGCGATCGAGGCACTGCGGCGGCGCGGGCTGCGGGTGCCGCAGGACATGAGCGTCGTCGGTTTCGACGACCTTCCGGAAGTCCGCTGGTCGGCTCCCCCACTGACCACGATCCGCCAGCCCCTCGCCGACATGGGCAAACTGGCCGTCCGCACGGTCCTCGGTCTGAGGCGCGACGAACAACCGGACTCCCCACGGGTGGAACTGGGAACGGACCTGGTGATACGCGCCAGCACGATGCCCCCGGGGCAGGTCTGACCTGGAGCCGGGCGCGGCACCGACCGTCCGGCACCGCCGACCCCGCCCGTGGCGCCGCCGTCCCTGCGGCGGGCCGGACCCGACGGACCGGGATCCGGCCCTGCCACCCGGGGGAGCACACCCCCCGACCGCGAGTCCCTGTACCCGACCGCTGATGTCGCCCGCCGCCCGGGCTTGCCCGAATGGCGCCCCGCCGAACCCCCTGCAGCAGGGCGCCCCCCGCCCCCGCTACCTCCCCCCGAGCGCCTCACGCAGCGCGAAGTACGCCGGCTTCGGCCTGAGCTGTTCGTCCCACGGCAGGGCCGCGCCCTCGCCCGGGAAGAACGGCGGGATCCAGGAGTACTTGTCGGTGTAGTCCCAGAGGGTGACTCCGACGCACCGGCGTACCGCCAGGCACGCCTCGGTCAGGTCCCGGTACCACTCCGCCTGCTGTGCCAGCTTCTCCTCGGTAGCGGGCAGTTGCATCCGTACGTCGACCTCGGTGAGCGCGGTGTCGAGGCCGAGCCGGGAGAAGCGGCGGAGGTTGTCCTCCAGCGTGGTGGGATAGCCGTACTGGAGGGCGAGGTGGGCTTGGAGGCCGATGCCGTGCAGCGGGACGCCCTTGGCCTTCAGCTCCTTGGCCAGCTTGTAGTAAGCGTCGCTCTTCGGGCCGATCCCCTCGATGTTGTAGTCGTTGAGGTACAGCTTCACACGTGGATCGGCCTGATGCGCCCAGCGCAGCGCGTCGGCGATGTACCCGGGCCCGAGCGTCTTGTAGAAGACCGACTCCCGGTACGTACCGTCCTCGTTGAACGCCTCGTTGACGACGTCCCAGGCGAACACCTTGCCCCGGTAGTGCCGTACCTCCGCCTGGACGTGCTTCTTCAGCACGGCCCTCAGCTCCGGCGCGGTCCACTCCCGCCCTGTGAGCCACTCGGGCAACTGGCTGTGCCAGACCAGGGTGTGGCCGCGCACCTTCTGCCGGTTGGCACGGGCGAGGTTCACGATCTCGTCGCCCTGGGAGAAGTCGAACACACCCTGCTGCGGCTCGGTCGCGTACCACTTCATGCCGTTGCCGGGCGTGATCTGGTCGAACTCGCTGCCGAGCAGGGCCTTGTACGGCGCGTCGACGAGTTCGGGGTTGTCGGTCGCGCTGCCGAAGTAGCGGCCGTGCCGCTGGGCGAGGTCCGCGAGGGTGGGTTCCTTGCCGTACTCCTCGCCGGCCTGTGCCGCCGGGCCGGTGGCGATGCCTCCGGCCACCAGCACGGCGGCCAGCGTCCCGGCGAGTCTGAGCCGTATGGCGGTCCTGCGCATGGTGCGACTCCTCACGATCAGATCGGATCAGATCAGGTGGGTGGGTGAGCCGTACGTCCGCGGGGCGTGTCAGCCCTTCGTGGCGCCCGCGGTGAGGCCGCCGACGAGCTGGCGCTCGGCGACCGAGTAGAAGGCGAGTGCGGGAACCATGGCCAGCACCAGATAGGCGAAGACCTTGGCGTACTCCGCGGAGTACTGCCCCTGGAACTGCTGTACGCCGATCGGCAGCGTCCACCACTGCGCGTCGGTGAACACCAGCAGCGGCAGGAAGAAGTTGTTCCAGCTGGTGACGACGGCCAGCACCGAGACCGTGCCGAGCGCGGGCCGCGCCATGGGCAGCAGCACCCGCCAGAAGAAGCCGAACGAACTGCAGCCGTCGAGCGTGGCCGCTTCCTCCAGCTCACCGGGGATCTGCCGGAAGAAGCCCCGCAGGATGATGATGGTCATCGGCAGTCCGAAGGCCGCCTGCGGGAGGATCACTCCGAGGGGGTTGTCCAGCAGGCCCAGGGAGCGCAGCAGCAGGAACAACGGCAGGGCCGCCACCGCGAAGGGGAACATCAGCCCCATCGTGAACAGCGTGAACAGCACTTCCCGGCCACGGAAGGCGAACCGCGCGAAGGAGAAGGCCGACAGGGCCGAGACCGCGACGACCAGGACGGTCGTGCCCACCGCGATCAGCGTGCTGTTGCCGATCAGCCGCCAGAAGTCCCCCGAGCCGAGGATCTGGGTGTAGTTGGAGGTCACCCACGACTCGGGCAGACCGACCGGGTTGCGGGACAGCTCGTCGGTGGACTTGAAGCCGGAGAGCGCGGCGTAGAGCAGGGGGACGGCCATGACCGCGCCGACGACGACCAGGACGAGGTGCAGAGGCGCACTCCCGCCCCTGCGGGACTTCCGACTGACCGTCACTTTCCGTCACCCCGCATGGTCGTGGTGGCCCCTTCCAGATCGCGCCGGAGCACGAAGCGCTGATAAACGAGGGCGAAGACGAGGCTGATGCCGAACATGACCACGCTGATCGCGCTGGCGTAGCCGACCTGGTAGCGCTTGAAGCCGTACTGGAACATGGTCACGGCCATGGTCTCGGAGTGGTGGTCCGGGCCGCCCGCGGTGGTCACCCACACCAGGTCGAAGAGCTGGATGGCCCCGATGACCGACAGGAAGACGCTGATGCGCAGCGTGGGCGCGAGCAGCGGCAGCGTCACGCTGCGGAAGCGCTGCCAGGGACCTGCCCCGTCGATGAGCGCCGCCTCGGTCAGCTCTTTGGGGACGGCCTGGAGCCCGGCCAGGTACAGCATCATGTGGAAGCCGAAGTACTTCCAGGTCATGACCAGGAACAGGGTCGCCATGACCGTGGACGGGTCGGCGAACCACTCCCCGCCGAGCCCCTCCAGCCCGATCCTGCCGAGAAGTTGGTCGGCGAAGCCGTCGTCCGGGGCGAAGATCATGCCGAACAGGACACCGGTGATCGCCTCGGACAGGACGTACGGGGCGAAGAACAGCATCCGGTACACCGCCCGGCCGCGCATGCGCTGGTTGAGCAGGACGGCCATGGCGAGCGCGAACGGCAGCTGAAGGACGAGCGACAGCACCACGAGGACCAGACAGCGCCACAGGTCGCCCAGGAAGACCTCGTCCTGGAAGAGCCGGGTGAAGTTCTCGCCGCCGATGTAGTCGGAGGGCATGCCGAAGCCGCCCCAGCGGAAGAACGCGGCGTACAGGGCGAAGAGCATCGGCAGCAGCACGAGCCCCATGAACAGCACCAGGGCGGGCAGCTGGAAGCCTGTCGCGGTCAGCCAGTTCAGTGCGCGTCGCCGGGCCCGGCTCCGGGCCCGGTCCGCGGCCGGGGGCGGGAGGCCGGCATCGGGGCCGGTCCGTTTGTCCGGCAGGAACGTAGAGGTCATCGCCGGCTACTGCTCTTCCTTCGCGGTCCTGGTGATCGACTGGGCGACCTGCCCGGGGGACTTGGAACCGGCGATGAGCGCGGCGACGCTGTCGTTGACCTCTTGGCCGACGGCGGGCGCGTAGGCCTGGTCGAGGTAGAGCTGGAAGCCGGTGGTTTTCTTCAACTGCTCCTGTACGGCCTTGATGTTGGGGTCGGCGATGGCGCTCTCGGCCGCCGGGACCACGGGGAGGACTCCGGTCTTCTTGACCAGTTCCAGGTCGGTGGCCTCGGACGCGAAGAACTTGAGGAAGTCGACGGCCGCCTGCGGGGCGCCCCGGCGCAGGGCGTGTCCGCCGCCTCCGCCGAACACCTCGGTGATGGCGCCCTTGCCGCCCTCGACCGCGGGGAACGGGAAGAAGCCGAGGTCCTTGCCGAGGCCCTTGCCCGCGTCGGCCTGCACCACGGGGGCCCACTGGCCCATGAGCTCCATGGCGGCCTTGCCGTTGCCGACGGCGGCGGCCTGACCGGTGGGTGTGGAGTAGGCGGCGCCGAGGAAGCCCTTCTGGAACGGCTGGAGGCCGACGAGTTCGTCGAGGTGCTCTCCCGCCTCGACGAAGGGGGCGCCGGTGAAGTCCTTGTCGTCGTAGGCCTTCTGCAACGCGTCGGCGCCTGCGGTGCGCATCGCGAGGTAGGCCCAGTAGTACATGCCGGGCCACTTCTCCTTGCCGGCCAGGGCCAGGGGCGTGACGTCGGCGGACTTCAGCTTCCGCACGGCGTCGAGGAAGCCGGTCCACGTGGTCGGGGGCGCGCTGATACCGGCCTTCGCGAAGAGCG
The DNA here is from genome assembly GCF_036014075.1 of Streptomyces violaceus. Classification (NCBI taxonomy): domain Bacteria; kingdom Bacillati; phylum Actinomycetota; class Actinomycetes; order Kitasatosporales; family Streptomycetaceae; genus Streptomyces; species Streptomyces violaceus. The sequence goes on along the minus strand of NZ_CP107911.1, from coordinate 7,587,207 downwards.
CCTTGTTGTACCAGAAGCCGATCATGCCGATGTCGAACGGGATGCCGTAGACCTTCTCGTCGAACAGGTACGGCTCTCTGGCGGCCGGGAGGAGGGCGTCGCCCCACGGCTTGGTGCTGTCCGTGAGGTCCTCGACGAGTCCGGCGTCGACCTGCTGCTTCAGCACTCCGCCGCCCCAGGTGTGGAAGATGTCGGGCAGCTTCCCGGAGGAGGTCAGGGCCGTCATCTTCGACTTGTAGGCGTCGTTCTCCTGCTGGACGATCTTTATCTTGACCTTGGGGTTCTGCGCCTCGAACTTGCGGGCGAGAGCAGCCCACACACTCTTCGCCGGCTCGGTGGTGGAGATGTTCCACCACTCGATCGTGGTCGTCCCCGACGACCCTCCGTCCGAGTCCCCACCGCATGCGGTCAGTGCCGTCGTCCCCAGACCGGCCGCGGCGGAAGCCGCCAGAAAGCCGCGGCGGGACAGTGCCGGGTCGCCCATCATGCTCCTCGAAAGTTTCGGGTGAACTTCAGAAAGCTGCGTCGTTGCCGCACCCTAGAGACAGCGGCCAAAGGGTGACAACCCCTCGCGCACGGTGAATCTGACCTCGATGCAAGAGTGGCAGTTGGGGCGAAACATTCGAAGTGCTGAACGAACCTTACGGAGTCAACCGATCTGCGATCACGCAGGGTGTTCAGATACGGGCCGACCGCGGACACGGCGCTGACGCACGGACAGGCCGCCCGGCAGCCACCCCACCCGCCCTCAGCTCGCGTTTCACACCCCCGGCACCCGACCGGAGCCGCCCTACGCCGAGTTTTAACGGAAGCTTGACGCGCTCAGCCCTCTCATCCTCGGGCCATGCCATCACGCTCCGCTTACGCTGATCGGGCCGTCCAGTGATGGCCGGAACTACCCTGCGCCGCCTCTCGGGAGCACCTTCGATGGCCACCACTGAGCACCCGTCACCGAGCCGTACGGAGCCCGCCCCACCCAGCCGCCTGCGTGCCTGGATGCTGGAGGGCCTGTCCGACATGGGCAAGGGCGGCGGCCACGCCGGGCCCCACGCCGAACCGGGGCCCCCGCACCAGGGCCGGCCCTGGTGGCGGGTGATGTGCCTGACCGGCGTCGACTACTTCTCCACGCTCGGCTACCAGCCGGGGATCGCGGCCCTCGCCGCCGGACTGCTCTCCCCGGTCGCGACGATCGTCCTGGTGATCGTCACACTGGCGGGCGCCTTGCCGGTCTACCGCCGGGTGGCCGAGGAGAGCCCCCACGGCGAGGGCTCGATCGCGATGCTGGAGCGGCTGCTCTCCTTCTGGCAGGGCAAGCTGTTCGTGCTGACCCTGCTGGGCTTCGCCGCCACCGACTTCCTGATCACCATCACCCTGTCGGCCGCCGACGCCTCCACCCACCTGGTGGAGAACCCGCACCTGCACAGCGCCCTGCACGACAAGCAGCTGCTCATCACCCTGATCCTGGTCGCGCTGCTCGGCGCGGTGTTCCTCAAGGGCTTCCTGGAGGCCATCGGCGTAGCGGTCGCCCTGGTGGGCGCCTACCTCGCGCTGAACGCGGTCGTGGTGGCCGTCGGCCTCTATCACGTGGTCACCGCCGGGCACGTGGTCGCCGACTGGTCCAGCGCCCTCACCACCCAGCACAGCAACATATTCGTCATGATCGGCGTCGCCCTGCTCGTCTTCCCGAAACTGGCCCTCGGCCTGTCCGGATTCGAGACCGGCGTCGCCGTGATGCCGCATGTCAAGGGCGACGACGGCGACACGGAGGAGAACCCGAAGGGCCGCATCCGGGACACGAAGAAGCTGCTCACCACGGCCGCTCTCATCATGAGTGTCTTCCTGATCACCACCAGCTTCATCACCACCCTCCTCATCCCCGAGAAGGAGTTCGAGGCGGGCGGCCAGGCCAACGGACGCGCACTGGCCTATCTGGCACACGACTACCTGGGCAACGCCTTCGGCACCGTCTACGACGTCTCCACGATCGCCATCCTGTGGTTCGCCGGCGCCTCCGCGATGGCCGGCCTGCTCAATCTGATGCCGCGCTACCTCCCCCGCTACGGCATGGCCCCGCACTGGGCCCGCGCCGTACGCCCCATGGTCATCGTCTTCACCCTGATCGCGTTCCTGGTCACCTGGATCTTCGACGCCGACGTCAACGCGCAGGGCGGCGCCTACGCCACCGGTGTGCTGGTCCTCATCAGCTCTGCCGCGATCGCGGTGACCATCGCCGCACGCAAGGCCCGGCAGCGGAACTGGACCATCGGCTTCGCGGTCATCTCCGCGGTGTTCCTCTACACGACCGTGCTCAACGTCATCGAGCGCCCGGACGGCGTGAAGATCGGCGCCTGTTTCATCGCCGGGATCATCCTGGTCTCCCTGCTGTCGCGGCTGGCCCGGGCGTTCGAGCTGCGCGTGACCAGCGTGTCGCTGGACGACATGGCGGAGCGCTTCGTCCGGGACATGGCCAGCCGCAGGATGCGGTTCATCGCCAACGAGCCCGACCGGCGCGACATCGCGGAGTACCGGGACAAGATCGAGCAGATCCGGCAGGACAACGACGTGCCCGGGCAGGAGGACTTCGTCTTCGTCGAGGTGACGGTCACCGACCCGTCGGAGTTCGAGGCGAGCCTGAGCGTACGCGGCGAGGTGCTCCACGGCCGCTACCGCGTTCTGACCCTGGAGTCCTCCTCCGTCCCCAACGCGCTGGCCGCCCTGCTCCTGCACACCCGCGACCTGACCGGCTGCACCCCGCACATCTATTTCGAGTGGACCGAAGGCGGACCCTTCACCAACCTCCTGCGCTTCTTCCTGTTCGGCCAGGGCGAGGTCGCCCCGGTGACCCGCGAGGTCCTGCGCGAGGCGGAACGCGACCGGAAGCGGCGGCCGAGGGTGCACGTCGGCTGACCGGCCTCAGCCGGCGGCTTTCCTCCTGCCGAATCCTCTCCGAGGCCGGCGCACCACGACCTGTCCGAAGCTGATCTCGCCGGTGATCCGCACACGCAGCACGACAGGCGCCTCGGCTGCCGCTCCCGCCCGGCGCGCCTTGATCTTGGAGTAGTTCAGCACCAGCGATCCGGTGTCCACCACGACACCCGGCCGGGTCACCAGCTTCAGGGCACCTCCGCCCATCTCCAGGTCGATGTGCAGGGTGTCCTGGGTGATCACCGCATCGGTGAAGTCGAGCGTCACCTCGCCGAACGACGAACGGATCTCCAAGCGCCGCGGCACCACCCAGGCGTCGCCGCGCCGGGTCGAGGCCCCCTGCTGCTCGATCCGGACGACGTCCTCGACCCCGACGGGGGTCTCCCCCACCACCTCGGGCAGATCCGTCGTGAGTACGGCCAGCTCGCCGACCGTACGGGCGGAGAGCGCGGCCTCCAGCCGCTCGTCGAGCTCCTCCATGGTCAGCCGGCCGTCGCCGGCGGCGACGCGCAGCACGTCCACGATCCGGTCGCGGTCCGCATACGAGGCCCGCACCTCGGGCGATCCCCCGGTACGCGAGAACTCTCCCGCCATCACAGCCCCCGATCTCCCTCGGGCACGGCACCCGACCCACCCGTTCGCCGACTAACGCTATATCGCGTCACACCCGACGGCCAACCCCGCATCCGCCGTTCCCCTCCCCCGCCCCTATCGTGACCGGCATGCAGTCCTACACGATCGGCCAGGCAGCGCGACTGCTCGGCGTGAGCCCGGACACCGCCCGGCGCTGGGCGGACGCGGGCCGCATCACCACCCACCGCGACGAGGCCGGGCGACGGCTCGTCGACGGACGGGACCTGGCCGCCTTCTCGGTCGAACTCGCCAGGTCCGGCACCGCCGAGGAGGACGCCCCCTACACCTCGGCCCGCAACGCCTTCCCCGGTATCGTCACCGCGATCAAACTCGGCGACGTCGCCGCCCAGGTGGAGATCCAGGCCGGCCCCCACCGGCTCGTCTCCCTGCTCACCCGCGAGGCCGTCGAGGAGCTGGGGCTGGAGGTGGGCATGGAGGCCACGGCCCGCGTGAAGTCGACGAACGTCCACATCGACCGCGTCTGAGCCCTGTACGTACGAACGCACATACGCACCCGTAGGGCCACTCCCCCTCGCTCATGCGAAGTGACAGGGGACTTCTACCTCGCAGATGCGTCAGTATGATCGACGTATCGGAAGGGCCCGGCGGGCTCTTCCTCCAGAGCACAGAGGGAGTGGCCCGAGATGACCCGTTCCGCGCACCGGACCCGCCGGATGCTCCAGGTCGCCGGTGTGTCCACCGCCGCGCTGCTGACCCTGAGCGCCTGCTCCTCCTCCGACACCGGTTCGGACAAGGGCTCCTCGGGGTCCTCGTCGCCGAAGCTCTCCGGCGAGGTCACCGTCTTCGCCGCCGCCTCCCTCGAGGAGAGCTTCACGACGCTGGGCAAGGAGTTCGAGAAGGACCACCCGGGCACCAAGGTCACCTTCAGCTTCGGCGGCAGCGACACCCTCGCCGCGAGCATCACCAGCGGCGCCCCGGCCGATGTCTTCGCCGCCGCCAGCACCAAGACCATGGCGGTCGTGACGGACAGGAAGGACACGGCGAGCCCGCCGGCCACCTTCGTCCGCAACCAGCTGGAGATCGCCACCCTGCCGGGCAACCCCGAACGGATCTCCTCCCTGAAGGACCTCGCCAAGTCCGGCCTGAAGGTCGTTCTGTGCGACAAGACGGTCCCGTGCGGTGCCGCCGCCCAGAAGGCGCTGGACGCCGGCGGCCTGAAGCTCACCCCCGTCTCGTACGAACAGGATGTCAAGAGCGCCCTGACCAAGGTCGAGCTGAAGGAGGCCGACGCCGCCGTCGTCTACAAGACCGACGTGCGCGCGGCCGGTGACAAGGTGGAGGGCGTGGACTTCCCCGAGTCGGCCAAGGCCGTCAACGACTATCCGATCTCCTTGCTCAAGAACGCCCCCAACCCCGACACTGCGAAGGCCTTCATCGCACTGGTGAGGTCCGCCGAGGGCCAGAAGGTGCTGTCCGGGACCGGGTTCCTCAAGCCATGACGAGCACCGACACCGTGGAGAGCCGGCCCCGTCGCGACCGCGTCGTCCGGCGCGGCCGCACGGTGCCGGTGCCCCTGCTCGTTCCCGCCCTGGCCGGCCTGGCCTTCCTGCTCCTGCCCTTGATCGCCCTGCTCGTCCGGGCGCCCTGGCGCAGCCTTCCCGAGCAGCTGACCAGCGCCGAGGTGTGGGAGGCGCTCCGGCTCTCCCTCGTCTGCGCCACGGCGGCGACGGGTCTGAGCCTGGTCGTCGGCGTGCCCCTGGCCTGGCTGCTGGCCCGCACGCACTTTCCCGGACGCGGTTTCGTGCGGGCCCTGGTGACGCTGCCGCTGGTGCTGCCGCCGGTCGTGGGCGGTGTGGCCCTGCTGCTCGCGTTCGGGCGCAACGGTGTGGTCGGGCAGTGGCTCGACTCCTGGTTCGGGATCACCCTGCCCTTCACCACGACGGGTGTGGTCCTCGCCGAGACGTTCGTGGCGATGCCCTTCCTCGTGATCAGCGTGGAGGGCACCCTGCGGGCCGCCGACCCGCGCTACGAGGAGGCTGCCACCACCCTGGGCGCCTCCCGCTTCACCGCGTTCCGCCGGGTCACCCTGCCGCTGATCGCGCCGGGCGTCGCGGCCGGTGCCGTGCTGGCCTGGGCCCGGGCGCTCGGCGAGTTCGGCGCGACGATCACCTTCGCGGGCAACTTCCCGGGCCGCACCCAGACCATGCCGCTCGCGGTCTACCTCGCCCTCCAGAACGACCCGGCCGCCGCGATCGCCCTCAGCCTGGTGCTGCTGGCCGTGTCCATCGCGGTACTCGCGGCCCTGCGCGACCGGTGGATGACGGCCTCCTGACACCCTGGACGTACACCTCATGACCCAGACGACCGACCGCGACGACACGGCACCCGGACTCCTGGCAGAAGGCCTCGACGCCCACCTCGTCGTCGACCGCGGCGCCTTCCGCCTCGATGTCACGCTCACCGCCGCCCCCGGCGACGTCGTCGCGCTGCTCGGCCCCAACGGCGCCGGCAAGACCACCGCCCTGCGCGCCCTCGCGGGTCTCGCTCCGCTCACGTCGGGCCATCTGGCACTGGACGGTGCGCTGCTGGACCGTACGCCGCCCGAGTCCCGCCCGGTCGGCGTCGTCTTCCAGGACTATCTGCTCTTCCCGCATCTGACCGCCCTGGACAACGTCGCCTTCGGACCGCGCTGCCGGGGCGCCGGCAAGGCCGAGGCCCGGGCCCAGGCCGCCGACTGGCTGGACCGTATGGGTCTGGCCGACCACGCCGGCGCCAAGCCCCGCCGCCTCTCCGGCGGCCAGGCCCAGCGCGTGGCCGTGGCCCGCGCCCTGGCCACCCGGCCCCGGTTGCTGCTCCTGGACGAACCCCTGGCCGCCCTCGACGCCCGCACCCGCCTGGAGGTACGCGCTCAACTCCGGCGCCACCTCGCCGAGTTCGAAGCCGTGGCAGTCCTCGTCACACACGACCCGCTGGACGCCATGGTGCTGGCCGACCGCCTGGTCGTCGTCGAGCACGGCCTCGTCGTCCAAGAGGGCACGCCCTCCGACATCGCCCGCCACCCCCGCACGGACTACATCGCCCGGCTCGTCGGCCTCAACCTGTACCGGGGGCAGGCCGACGGCCACACGGTCCGGCTCGACACGGGTCCGGCCATCACGACCACGGAGGAACTCTCCGGCCCGGCCTTCGTGGCGTTCCCGCCCGGCGCGGTGACGCTGTACCGGGAACGCCCCAGCGGCTCCAGCGCCCGCAACCTGTGGCGCTGCGAGGTCGCCGGCCTGGAGACGCACGGCGACCAGATCCGTGCGGACCTCACCGGCGAACTCCCGCTGACGGCCGACCTCACCACGGTCGCCGCGGCCGAACTCGATCTGCATCCCGGCGCATCGGTCTGGGCGACGGTCAAGGCGACGCAGACGCACGCATACCCGGCATAAGGCACTTACCGGGCTACCGTGCACCCCATGAGCCTGAGCATCCGCAACCAGTTCCCCGGAACCGTCACCGCCGTCACGCCGGGCGAGGCCATGGCGACGGTCAGGGTTCGCCTCGCCGGCGGCCAGGACCTCACCGCCGCGATCACCCGCGAGGCCGCCGACGACCTCGGTCTCACGCCGGGCACCGCCGTGCGCGCCCTGGTGAAGTCGACGGAGGTCGCGCTGGCCACCACCCCCGTCGGGGGCCTGTCCATCCGCAACCGGCTCCCCGGTACGGTCACGGCCGTCGCGGCCGGCGACGCGATGGCCTCCGTCCGGATCACCGTCGAAGGCGGCGAACTGACGGCGGCGATCACCAAGGACGCCGCGGACGATCTCCGTCTGTCGGCCGGAACCCCCGTCGTCGCCCTGATCAAGTCGACCGAGGTGTCACTCGCCGTCGGATGACGGGGAGCCCTTGCATGACGGAGAGTCCCCGCAGGACGGAGGGGCCCCGCACGACGGAGCCCCTCCTCTGACCGGTCGGTCGGTCAGTCCTCGTACGCGTCCAGCGGCGGGCAGGAGCACACCAGATTCCGGTCGCCGAAGGCCTGGTCGATGCGGCGCACCGGCGGCCAGTACTTGTCGGAGGCCGTGACTCCGGCCGGGAAGACGGCCTCCTCACGGCTGTAGGCGTGCTCCCACTCCCCGGCGAGCGCGCCGGCGGTGTGCGGGGCGCCCCGCAGCGGGTTGTCGTCCGCGGGCCATTCGCCGGAGCCGACCTTCTCGATCTCCGCGCGGATGGCGATCATCGCCTCGCAGAACCGGTCCAGCTCGGCCAGGTCCTCCGACTCGGTCGGCTCGATCATCAGCGTCCCGGCCACCGGGAACGACATCGTCGGCGCGTGGAAGCCGTAGTCGATCAGCCGCTTGGCGACGTCGTCGACGCTCACACCGGTCGCCTTGGTCAGCGGCCGCAGGTCGATGATGCACTCGTGCGCGACGAGCCCGCCGGGGCCGGTGTAGAGCACCGGGTAGTGCGGCTCCAGCCGCTTGGCGATGTAGTTGGCGCTGAGCACCGCCACCTGCGTGGCCCGCTTCAGCCCCTCGCCGCCCATGAGCCGGACGTACGCCCACGAGATCGGCAGGATGCCGGCCGAGCCCCACGGCGCCGCGGAGATGGGGCCGACCCCGGTCTCCGGGCCCGCCTCGGGCTGCAGCGGATGGTTCGGCAGATACGGCGCGAGGTGCTCACGCACCGCAACCGGGCCGACGCCGGGCCCGCCGCCGCCGTGCGGGATGCAGAAGGTCTTGTGCAGGTTCAGGTGCGAGACGTCCCCGCCGAAGTGCCCCGGCTTGGCGAGCCCCACGAGCGCGTTGAGGTTGGCCCCGTCGACGTAGACCTGCCCGCCCGCCTCGTGCACCTGGGCGCAGATCTCGGAGACGTGCTCCTCGAACACACCGTGGGTGGACGGGTACGTGATCATCAGCACCGCCAGCTCGTCACGGTGCTGCTCGATCTTCGCCCGCAGGTCCTCGACGTCGATCTCGCCGTCGTCGGCGGTCTTCACGACGACGACCTTCATGCCCGCCATCACCGCGCTCGCGGCGTTGGTCCCGTGCGCGGAGGAGGGGATAAGGCACACGGTCCGCTGCTCGTCCCCGTTGGCCCGGTGGTACCCGCGTACGGCGAGCAGACCCGCCAGCTCGCCCTGCGACCCCGCATTCGGCTGGAGGGACACCTTGTCGTAGCCGGTGACCTCGGCGAGACGTTCCTCCAGCTCGTGGATGAGCGTGAGGTAGCCCTCGGCCTGCCCGGCGGGGGCGAAGGGGTGCAGCTGCCCGAACTCGGGCCAGGTGACCGGCTCCATCTCCGTGGTCGCGTTGAGCTTCATGGTGCAGGAGCCCAGCGGGATCATGCCGCGGTCGAGCGCGTAGTCGCGGTCGGCCAGCCGACGCAGGTAGCGCAGCATGGCGGTCTCGGAGCGGTACTGGTGGAAGACCGGGTGCGTCATGTACTCGTCGGACCGCAGCAGAGCGTCCGGAAGCCCGTCCTCGGTGGCGGCGTCCAGCGCCTCGACGACACCCTCGACCCCGAACGCGGCCCATACGGCACGCAGCTGGGCCCGCGTCGTGGTCTCGTCGCAGGAGATCGAGACGTGGTCGGCGTCGACGAGCCGCAGGTTGACCCCGTTCCGCTCCGCGGCGGCCACGACCTCGGCGGCCCGGCCCTCCACGCGCACCGTCACGGTGTCGAAGTAAGCCCCGTGCACGACCTCGACACCGCCGTTCGCGAGCCCGGCGGCCAGGACCGTGGCGTACCGGTGGGTGCGCCGCGCGATGCTCTTCAGGCCCTGTGGCCCGTGGTAGACGGCGTACATGCCGGCCATGACGGCGAGCAGCACCTGCGCGGTGCAGATGTTGCTGGTGGCCTTCTCACGACGGATGTGCTGCTCACGCGTCTGCAGCGCCAGCCGGTAGGCCTTGTTCCCGTCGGCGTCCACGGACACGCCGACGAGCCGCCCGGGCAGGCTGCGCGCCATCTTGTCCCCCACGGCCATGTAACCGGCGTGCGGTCCGCCGAAGCCCATGGGCACACCGAACCGCTGCGTCGTCCCGACCGCGATGTCCGCGCCGAGCGCACCGGGCGACTTCAGCAGCGTCAGCGCGAGCAGGTCGGCGGCGACGGTGACGAGCGCCCCGAGCCCGTGCGCCTGGTCGATGACCGGCTTGATGTCCCGTACGGCTCCGGAGGCGCCCGGGTACTGGATCAGCACGCCGTTGATCTCGCGCCCGGCGACGTCGGCGGGGATGCCCGCACTGAGATCGGCGACGACGACCTCGACGCCGGTCGGCTCGGCCCTGGTCCGGATCACGGCGATGGTCTGCGGCAGCGCGTCCGCGTCGACGAGGAACAGGCCCTTCTTGTTCTTGCCCAGACGCCGCGACAGCGCCATGGCCTCGGCGGCCGCGGTGCCCTCGTCGAGCAGGGAGGCGCCGGAGGTCGGCAGACCGGTGAGGTCGGCGACCATGGTCTGGAAGTTCAGCAGCGCCTCGAGCCGGCCCTGCGAGATCTCCGGCTGGTACGGCGTGTAGGCCGTGTACCAGGACGGGTTCTCCATGACGTTGCGCATGATGACCGGCGGCGTGAACGTGCCGTAGTACCCGAGCCCGATCATGGAGCCGAGGACCTGGTTGCGGTCGGCGAGGGAGCGCAGCTCGGCGATCACCTCGGCCTCGCCGCGGGCGCCCGGCAGGTCCAGTGCCTCGGCGCTCTTGATCACGGCCGGGACCGCGGCGGCCGTCAGCTCGTCCAGGGAGCCGTAGCCGACGTGCGCGAGCATCTTGGCGCACGCCTCATGGTCGGGGCCGATGTGGCGCTGCTCGAAGGGAACTGCCTCTTCGAGCTCGGAGAGCGGAATGCGATGGGCGGTCATATGCGGAGGCCTCCTGGTCTGACACGACCTTCGAGGGGCACCACGGCACGGGTACCCGGACGGCCTCCCCCTCTGTCATGTCAACCTGAGAGCTTCACCGGATCGCCCGAAGGCCTCCGGCTTTCACCGTCGGTGAGAGCGGAAGTCCGTCGACATCCGCCCTGCTTTCCAGAGTGACCTCGTCCGTGCGGTACGTGAGCCTGAGAGATTCCGGGGAGGATTTGCTCCTTCGGCGCCTCCGATGATGTCTGGAGGACTCTCCCGCACGGGGTCAGCAGCCGCTGTCAGCCTACCAGCGAGGGCAACGCACGAACCTTCGAGTGGCCGCGTCCCCGATTGTGCCGTTTTGTAGTGTTTACGGATGAGTTGCGACCATGTGGAGGGCCCGTGCGAACCGATATCGATCCGCGCAACCTGATCGGCCGCAAGGCTTTCGACCGCAACGGAACCAGGATCGGCACGATCGACGAGGTCTACCTCGACGACGCCACCGGCGCCCCGGAGTGGGCCGCCATACGGACCGGCCTGTTCAGCAGGGACGCTTTCGTCCCACTCGAGCCCAGCGAACTGATCGACGGCGCCCTCCACGTGCCCTTCGACCGCGCCCTGATCAAGGACGCCCCCGACTTCGGCGTGGGCCGCCACCTCTCCCCGGAGCAGGAACTCCAGCTCTACCACCACTACGGTCTCGACGTCGCCGCTCCTCCCCCGCTCCAGGACCACGAGTTCGGCAAACTGGCAGGCACGGACGAGACGGCCTGAAGCCCCGGTAACCGCCTAAAGGGCGGCCGACCGCAGCCCCGCATCCCCCGAGTCACCATCCGGCCCATGACCCCCTTCAGGCTCTCGTAACACCAAAGGCAACGGGTCCGCCGGCTCCAACTCCGGATCGTCGACCCGGAAGGTCCGCACCCGCCCGGGCTCCGAGTCGGGTGTCTCGAACCGTACGGTCACCCGCCCCAGGCCGCTGCCCTGCACCCATCCGTGCCCGAACCCGGCGTGCCGCACATCGTGCCCGGCGGGCCACCGCCGCTCGGCCGGCGCCGGCCACTCCTCGACCGGCGCCGCGGCAGGCTCCTCGACCGGGCCCTCCGCGACCGCCCGCTCCCCGGCCGCCTGCGCGAACAGGTCCTCCTGCGTGTAGTCGGCGAGCCCACTGACGCCCACCCCGAGCAGCCGCACGCCGCCCGTCGTGTCGACCGAGTCCAGCAGCCTGGCCGCGGCCTCACGTATCACCCCGGGATCGTCCGTCGGCCCACGCAGCGTCTCGGACCGGGTGAGCGTCGAGAAGTCGTACCGCCGCACCTTCAGCACGATGGTCCGCCCGGACAGCCCGGCCCCGCGCAGCCGCTGTACGCAGCGGTCGGCGAGCCGCTGCACCTCCAGCCCGACCCGCAGCCGGTCGTGGATGTCCACGTCGTAGGTGTCCTCGACCGACACCGACTTCGCCTCCCGCTCCGCCACGACGGGCCGGTCGTCCCGCGCCAGAGCCATGGCGTAGAGCCCGTGTCCGTGCGCCTTCCCCAGCAGCCGGACCAGCTCGTCCTCACCCGCCTCGGCGATCTCCTCGACGATGGTGATCCCGGCCCGCCGCAGATGGTCGCCCGTCGCCGGCCCTACTCCCGGCAGGGTCCGCACCGACATCGGCCCCAGCATCGCCCGCTCCGTCCCCGGCTCGATCACCACCAGCCCGTCGGGCTTGGCCTGCTCCGAGGCAATCTTCGCGAGCATCTTAGAGGCGGCCAGCCCCACCGACCCCGTGAGCCCCGTGACGGCCCGGATGTCCGCACGCAGCTTCACCCCGGCCAGCCGCGCGGACCGCTCGTCCCAGGCCGCCCCTCCGGCCTCCAGGTCAACGAACGCCTCGTCCAGGCTCAGCGGCTCCACCAGTGGCGACAACGCACGCAGCAGCTCCATCACCCGCTCGCTGATCGCCCGGTAGAACTGGAAGCGCGGCACGAGATACGCGGCGTTGGGCGCGAGCCGCCGGGCCTGCGCCATGGGCAACGCCGAGTGCACCCCGAAGACCCGGGCCTCGTACGACGCGGTCGCGACCACACCCCGCGGCCCGAGCCCGCCCACGACCACGGCCTTCCCGCGCAGACTCGGCTTGGACGCCTGCTCCACCGAGGCGAAGAAGGCATCCATGTCGAGATGCAGAATCGTAGGCGCGGTTCTCACAACTCCGATGCTGCCCTACGCCACTGACAACGCCGTGCCGAACCTTCCCGACCGGTCCGGGAGAAACCGCTTACAGCCCGGCGCGGAAACATCCCGCCTGCTGCGGCCGCATGCACACCGCACCGTCCAACGGGTCAGACAGCCCGGTTCCGCCGCCGCGCCAGCTCGTCCGCCGGGTTGGGCCCTACCAGGGTCTCGCCGGTGTCGATACGCTCCCCGTGCAGCTGGGACAGCGCGCTCTCGACGTCCCGCCACACCACACCCACGGCGATCCCGAAGACGCCCTGCCCCCCTTGGAGCAGGGCGTGGACCTCGTCCGGCGAAGTGCACTCGTAGACCGTCGCACCGTCACTCATCAGCGTCATCCGCTCCAGGTCGCGGAAACCGCGTTCCCTGAGGTGCTGGACCGCCGTGCGGATGTTCTGCAGCGACACCCCGGTGTCGAGGAACCGCTTGACGATCTTCAGGACGACGACGTCCCGGAAGCTGTACAACCGCTGCGTCCCGGACCCATGGGCGGGGCGCACACTCGGCTCGACGAGACCGGTGCGGGCCCAGTAGTCCAGCTGCCGGTAGGTGATACCGGCGGCCGCGCAGGCCGTGGGGCCTCGATAGCCGATCTGCTCGGACGCCATGGACGTCGTCCCTCCGCTGCTCGGCACCGCCGACGGTCGCTGCGGAGCATGATCGGCCGCACCGTCGGGCTGGGGGTACCCCCCGCCCGAAAGGAGCCGAGAGCCGGGGGGAGCGTACGGACCACTCGCCCTGAGACTGCGCTCGGGGCCGCCCCCAGCCGTACCGTCGCCGCTGCTTCTCACGCCGACCTCCGTCCTTGACCTGCCTTCTCGACGGTAGGCAGTCACCCGGGGTGCGTCAACGATCGCCACACTCGCCACGCCGAGTGATAATCACCCTAAGAGTGGTTTCCCGTGCCCCACCGCGGGGAAAGGCTAGCCGAATGCCTTCGGCACGGACCGTGTGACGCTCTCACTCGCCACCGGCACATGCGGGCAATTCACCCCTCACACATACGGCGGCGGCCCTGCCGCGGACTCATCGTCCGCCGGGCCGCCCACTCGTCTCACGACCGCTGCCGCTCCCCGCCCGGCCGGCGCTCACCGGCTTCCGGAACTCACTGGCTGCTGCTGCCGAAGTCCTCCGGGGAGATCTGGTCGAGGAACTCGCGGAACTTCTCCACCTCGTCCTCCTGCTCGTCCGGAATCGCGATGCCGGCGTCATCGAGGACCGTGTCACTCCCGTAGATCGGTGTCCCGGTGCGCAGGGCCAGCGCTATGGCGTCGGACGGGCGGGCGCTCACCTCGACGCCACTGGCGAAGACCAGCTCCGCGTAGAAGACACCCTCACGCAGGTCCGTGATGCGCACTTCCGTGAGCTCCTGACCGACGGCTTCCAGCACGTCCTTGAACAGGTCGTGGGTCAGCGGCCGCGCGGGAGCCATGCCCTGCTGGGCGAAGGCGATCGCCGTCGCCTCCCCCGGCCCGATCCAGATGGGGAGGTAACGGTCGCCTCCCACTTCACGCAGCAGCACGATCGGTTGGTTGGAGGGCATTTCGACCCGGACACCTACGACATCGAGCTCGTTCACACAGCAACCCTAGGCCGTGCTCGGGACGTTTGGGTAGTCGGGCAGGGATCGAGCGCCTGATCCGGCCCCCACGTGTCCGGCCGCCTCATGGCAGCCGCACCCCGAGCGCCGTCTGCACCAGCGCGGCGTGCAGCTTCACCGTGAGCCCCGCCAGCTCCTTGGTGCGGGCCTCCGCAAGAGCCCTGGTCTGCGGGTTCCGGTGCCGCTTCAGCGGGGCCACCACCTGGTCCACGAGCCCGGCCTCGCGGTCGGCGGCGGCCTTCATCACCCGCAGGTGCCGCGGCTCGATCCCGAAGCGCCCCAGCTCGGCGACGAGCGCCGCCACCGTGACCGCCTCCGCCTCGTACGCCCCGTCCTCCAGTGGAGTGACCAGCCCGTACGACTCCCACTCCCTGAGCACCTCCTCGTCCACCCCGGCGGCGGCGAGCAGCTCCTGGCGCCCGACCCTGGCAGCCGAGGGCGGCCCCTCGAAGGGCTCGGGCGCGCAATCGCCGTCACGCTGACGGCCCACGGTCGGCAGCGGGACGGCATCACCGCGCTCCATGGCCTCCAGGTGCTCGCGAATCACCTTCAGGGGCAGGTAGTGGTCCCGCTGCATCCGCAGGACGTGACCGAGGCGCTCGACGTCGCGGGGGCTGAACTTGCGATACCCCGAGGGGGTCCGCTGTGGCTCGATGAGCCCCTCCGACTCCAGGAAGCGGATCTTGGAGATGGTGACTTCGGGAAACTCGTCGCGCAGCACGTTCAGCACCGTGCCGATACTCATCAGCCCACTGTCCGTGGCGGCGGCGCCGTGCCCGGCACCGCCGCTCGGTGTATGAAGCATGGACCTTCCCTGACGGACGGACCTTCGCTGGGGTGCCCCGGAGGCGGTCCGGGTCAGTAACCCCGCTGGCTGGCGTAGAAGACCAGCCGGTACTTGCCGATCTGCACCTCGTCACCGTTGCTCACAGCGACCTGGTCGATCCGCTCGCGGTTCACGTACGTGCCGTTCAGGCTGCCCACGTCGGCCACCGTGAACGAGCCGTCCTGACCGCGACGGAACTCCACGTGCCGCCGGGAGACCGTCACGTCGTCCAGGAAGATGTCGCTCTGCGGATGACGGCCGGCCGTGGTCAGATCACCGTCCAGCAGGAAGCGGCTGCCGGAGTTCGGCCCCCGGCGCACGACCAGGAGCGCGGAACCCAGCGGCAGCGCGTCCACGGCCGCCTGCGCCTCGGGAGACAGCGTCGGCGTAGGCGTCTGGCCGGTGGCCTCGGCGTCGTAGGCCTCTAGACCGGAGATGGAGATCGTGGAGGTCGTCTCGGACGGACGCTCCGGCGTCGCGCCCGGCCGCAGCGGCGCGCCGCAGTTGGAGCAGAAGCGGCTGTTCTCCGCGTTGCGGTTGCCGCACCTCGTACACACCAGGGCCGACATCGGATCCTCCTGCCGCGGCTGCCCACCGGGAGCATTGGACGCATACGGGTCGGAAAACCCTCCACCCGCACTTGAGGGTTGCCCGAAACCTATGCCGCCAGGCTGCGCAGGGTCAACCGACGGCGCGCCCTGACCTCCGGAAACGTCGCCGCCCGGACCGCCGACCTGGTCCCGGAACAGCGGCCGCTGGCCCTCCGCGTCAGGCTGTGCGCGATGACGGGCGGTCGCATTGTCGCTGCCCTCTCGCGGGCTCTTGCCGAACAACTTCGCAAACAACTTCACGGGCGATTCCCCTTGACCGAAACAGACCCGCCCGTGGGGCAGGACGAACCCTGACTGAACACTCTGGCCGACCCGGACATCCTGACAACGTCCGTCTGCACCAGACAGTTTCCACCACGCACCACCCATTCGGTGCGCCGACCCCCCGCAACCTCATGCCCTCGCCGGACGCCGCCCATGCACCGCCGGTTCACTGGGAGGACGACCGAGCGTAGTCAGGCCGCTTCGCTGCTCGCAAGGCGTCCACGACGATCTTGGTGGACCGCTCCACGGTGACGATGGCCTGTTCCTTCTCGAGAGTCTGCACCACTCCTCCGGGGATGTTGAGCGCCGGCTCGAGGTCCTGCGACTTGCCGATGACCTTGAAACGATAGGGCGCGTTGATCTTGTTCCCGTCGACGCTCACACCCTTGCCGGAGTCGGTGAGATACGTGCCGGCCACGACCCGTACGCCGTTCACCTGGATCGCCTCGGCACCCGCCGCACGCAGTTCCTGGACCGCGTCGAGCAGCATGTCCGACTCGACCGTCCCCTTCGTGTCCTCGATGGTCATGGTGATGCCGGGCCCCTGCGCGGCCACCGTGCCCGCCAGGATGCCGAGTTGCCGCTCCTTCTCGATCGTCTGCCTCCGGGCCTCCTCGGCCTGGTCCGAGCTGTTCTCCAGCTCGTCGCGCTGCTTCTCGAGACCCTGCTTCTCGTCCTCAAGACGCTGGGTACGGTCATCCAGTTCATCGAGGATGCGGACAAGATCTTCCTGGCGCGCACCGCGCAGGGCGCTGTCACTGTCGCTGTTCGACGCCACCTGCACGGCCAGTCCGAAGCCGAGGCCGAACAGCAGCAGCGCGACGATGAGTTGGGCCCGGCTGACCCGAGGCGGCCACAACCCCTGCACCAGTCGTTGCCGACCGGTCAGCCGCGGCTCGGGCGCCACCTCCGGCTCCGGCTCGAGATCGGGCGCGGGCTCGGGTGCCGACTCAGGCTCCGGGGTGTCCTGGTCGGCAGACTCCGCCGCGGCCACCTCCTGGGGCAGCTCCTTGCGGAGCCGGTTCCCGGACTCGCCACTCCCGTCGCGCTGCTCCGCGCGTGTGTCGCCGTTCTCCTCGGCGCGCTTGTCGTCGTGCTCGCTCATCCGCCTCACGCCCGGAACACGTGCCGGCGGATCGCCGCGGCGTTGGAGAAGATCCGGATACCGAGGACGACCACCACACCGGTGGACAGCTGGGCACCCACGCCCAACTTGTCACCCAGGAACACGATCAACGCGGCCACGACCACGTTCGACAGGAACGACACCACGAAGACCTTGTCGTCGAAGATGCCGTCGAGCATGGCGCGCAGACCGCCGAAGACGGCGTCGAGCGCCGCCACGACAGCGATCGGCAGATAAGGCTCGACCACCGCCGGAACCTCAGGCCGGACCAACAGGCCGACCACGACTCCCACGACGAGGCCCAGTACGGCGATCACGATGTGCCCTTCTCGCTCTTCTCAGTGCTCGGCTGTGCTGTACGTACGATCACACTCGGTGCGGCAGGCAGCCGGAGGTCGTCCTCCGCGGAGATGGCTGTCCTGACGCCGTAGCTCTCCTGGAGCGCGTTCAGATACAAGCCGTCCGCACTGTTCTGGAACCGCGTGCTCAGCCGCTGCCCGTCCCCCACCGCAAGCACCGTGTACGGCGGCACCAGCGGTTTGTTGTCGACCAGTATCGCGTCCCCCGCGGCCCTGATCGCGGACAGCGCCGTCAGCCGCTGCCCGTTGATGGAGACGGCCTCGGCGCCCGACTCCCACAGCCCGTTGACCACACGCTGCATGTCCCGGTCACGCACCCGGCCGGTGTCGGAGAACCCGGGGTTCTCGCGCGGGTCGCCGTCACCGCCCGCACCGGTGTCCTTGGCGTCGTTCACCACGAGCTTCACGCCGGGACCGTGCACCGCGGCGGCGCCGGACAGGATGCCCACCAGGTCGGACCCGGCGCTGCCACTGTGCTTCAGCGCCTCGCGCTGCCGGGCGCTCACGTCCGCGCGCAGCTCGTCGACGGATTCCTCCAGCTTGTCCGCCGCTTCGCTCTCCCGGTCGATGCGGTCGACCAGCTCTTCCCGCTCCTTGGCGACGACCGGTGCGGCGACCCGCGCCTGTGCCGCTCCTACGGTCACGACCAGGGCCGCGAGCACCAGGCCCGCCGCGAGCCCCAGCTTCGCCCTGAGGGTCTTCGGCAGGCCGTCGTCGCCCGCGGCCTTCTTCCGCTCAGCGGCCTCGGCATATCCGTCGTCGAGGCTGTGGTCCATGACGTTGGTGAGCAAAGACATGGACGCATCCGGGCGCCGGGGCCGCGTCGGTGTGCTCCGAATGGGGGGTTGCTGCGGCATGCCGCACATCGTCGCACGTCGCGGCCACTACCTCCGAACGGCCCCACCGGCGTGCCGGACAGGCCCCGTTGAGGACACTTGTCCGGCACGCACGCGTGCAGCCCGTTCTACCGGCCGGCGCTGTCCACGACCGCCGACCACTCGTCCAGCAGGGCCTGCGCGGAGGCGTCGTCCGGCCCCTCGGCCCACAGGTGGGTGACAGCCTCCGCCGGGTCGGGCAGCACCATCACCCAGCGCCCGTCGGTCTCCACCACACGCACACCGTCCGTGGTGTCCACGAAGCGATCTCCGGCCTCCTCGACGACCCGCCGCATCACGAGACCCTTGACAGCCCACGGAGTCGCCAGGTCCCGCTTCAGGACGTGCGCCCGCGGGATCCGGGCATCGATCTGGCTGAGCGTGAGCTGCGTCCGCGCCACGAGCCCGATGAGCCGCACGAAGGCCGCGGTGGCGTCGTACACGCTGCTGAACTCGGGGACGATGAATCCGCCCTTGCCGTCACCGCCGAAGATCGTCCCTTCCTCACCACCGACGCGCGTGAGGTCGTCGGGAGAGGTCGTCGTCCACTCGACCTGGGTCCCGTGGTACGCCGCCACCTGCTCGGCGATCCGGGTAGTGGTCACCGGTAGCGCGACCCTGCCGCTACGCCGCTCGGCGGCCACGAGGTCCAGCATCACGAGCAGCGCCCGGTCGTCCTCGATGATGCGCCCCTTCTCGTCGACGAGGGACAGCCGCTCACCGACGGGGTCGAACCGCACGCCGAACGCGGCACCGGAGGACGCCACGATCTCCCCCAGCCGCACCATCCCCGACCGCCGCATGTCGGCCGTCTCCGTCGGCCTGGACTCGTCCAGACCGGGGTTGATCGTCAACGAGTCGACACCGAGCTTCCCGAGCAGACTCGGCAGCACGAGTCCCGCGCTGCCGTTGGACGCGTCCACGACGACCTTCAGCCCGGACTCGGAGATACCCGTCGTGTCGACGTTCCGCAGCAATGACCCGGTGTACGAGTCGAAGACGCTGGCCGGGAAGTGCAGATCCCCGATCTCACCGGGGAACGCCCGGCGGTACTCCTGCCGCGCGAACACCCGGTCCAGCTTCCGCTGGCTGCCCTGCGACAGGTCGGCACCGTTCCCGTCGAAGAACATGATGTCCACGGAGTCCGGCACCCCGGGGGTGGTCCGGATCATGATCCCGCCCGCACTGCCCCGCGCGGTCTGCTGCCGGGCCACGGGCAGCGGAACATTCTCCAGATCCCGTACGTCGATGGCGCTGGCCTGCAACGCGGAGATCACCGCCCGCTTCAGCGCACGGGCGCCACGCGAATGGTCCCGGGCCGTAGTGACGGTCGAGCCCTTCTTCAGGGTGGTCGCATACGCACCGGCGAGTCGCACGGCCAGCTCCGGCGTGATCTCGACGTTCAGGATTCCGGACACACCGCGGGCTCCGAAGAGGTGTGCCTGTCCCCTGGACTCCCAGATGACCGAGGTGTTGACGAAAGCACCGGCTTCGATGGTCTTGAACGGATAGACCCGCACATTGCCCTGGACGATCGATTCTTCACCGATCAGGCACTCATCACCGATGACCGCCCCGTCCTCGATCCGCGCCGCGCGCATGATGTCGGTGTTCTTCCCTACGACGCACCCGCGCAGATTGCTGTGCGGCCCCACGTAGACGTTGTCGTGAACGACGGACTTGTGCAGAAAAGCGCCGCTCTTGACAACCACGTTGGAGCCCACGACGGAGTGCTCACGGAGTTCGGCGCCGGCCTCGACCTTGGCGTAGTCCCCGATGTAAAGGGGGCCGCGAAGCACGGCATCGGGATGCACCTCCGCGCCCTCGGCGACCCAGACGCCTGCGGAGATCTCGAACCCGTCGATGTCGACGTCGACCTTGCCCTCCAGGACGTCGGCCTGCGCCTTCACATAGCTCTCGTGCGTGCCGACGTCCTCCCAGTACCCCTCGGCAATGTAGCCGTAGACGGGCTTGCCTTCCTTCATCAACTGCGGGAAGACATCGCCGGACCAGTCGACGGGCACATCGGGCTCGACATAGTCGAAGACCTCGGGCTCCATCACGTAGATACCGGTGTTCACCGTGTCGGAGAAGACCTGGCCCCAGGTGGGCTTCTCGAGGAAGCGCTCCACCTTGCCTTCCTCGTCGACAATGGTGATGCCGAATTCCAGCGGATTGGGAACACGCGTCAGGCAAACCGTGACCAGCGCGCCCTTTTCCTTGTGAAAATTGATCAGCTCGGTGAGGTCGAAATCCGTCAGAGCGTCGCCGGAGATGACGAGGAAGGCATCGTCCTTCAATGCCTCTTCGGCGTTCTTGACGCTTCCGGCGGTACCGAGTGGCTTCTCCTCATTGGCATAGGTGAGTTCCATGCCGAGCTCTTCGCCGTCACCGAAGTAGTTCTTGACGAGCGAGGCCAGGAACTGGACCGTTACGACTGTTTCGTTGAGCCCATGCCTTTTGAGCAGCCGCAGAACGTGCTCCATGATCGGGCGGTTGGCCACGGGCAGGAGCGGCTTGGGCATGCTTGAGGTCATGGGGCGAAGACGCGTGCCTTCGCCTCCGGCCATCACGACGGCCTTCATGTCGGAAGCGTCCTCCTCTAAGAGACGACGGTCTAGCCGACTTCCCCCGCGAGGATTGTCCCCCACTTTGCGACCACGGGCCATCGGACAGCCACGGTGGGAGCAATCCGCAAGTTCAATCGGCCATGGCGTCCGCACGGACCAGGCGGCGGACTTGTACCACGTAGAGGACTCCTGCCCACCAGTACAGCGTTGTACCCCATCCGGCGAACGCCCATCCGAAAATAGCAGCCAGTGACGAGATCCAACCAGTTCCGTCACTGAGCAGGAGCAGCGGGAAGGCATACATCAGGTTGAAGGTGGCGGCCTTGCCCAGGAAGTTCACCTGGGGCGGCGGATAGCCGTGACGGCGGAGGATCCCCACCATCACCAGCAGAACCAGCTCTCGCGCCAGAAGTGCAGCGGTCAACCAAAGAGGCAGAATCTCACGCCAGGTGAGACCGACCAAAGTCGAGAGAATGTAGAGCCGGTCGGCCGCGGGGTCGAGAAGCCGGCCGAGGCTGCTGATCTGGTTCCAGCGCCGCGCGAGCTTGCCGTCCAGGTAGTCACTGACGCCGCTCAGGGCCAGTACCAGAAGGGCCCAGCCGTCACTCTCGGGCCCACCGAACTCAGGCCTGAGAATCAGCCACAGGAAGAGGGGCACGCCGACGAGCCGAGCCATGCTCAGGATGTTCGGGATGGTGAGCACACGGTCCGTCTGGACGCGAGTCTCCTGAACCTCCACCCGGGGGCCTCCTGTGGGAAACGTGCCAACGATGCTCACTGACCTTACCTCAACGCAAAAAAGCTCTGGCTCTCGGGCTGTGTGCCCAAGAGCCAGAGCTCTAAAAGGAGTTCGGCGGCGTCCTACTCTCCCACAGGGTCCCCCCTGCAGTACCATCGGCGCTGTAAGGCTTAGCTTCCGGGTTCGGAATGTAACCGGGCGTTTCCCTAACGCTATAACCACCGAAACACTATGAAACTGTAAACTGCCGCACCATACCGTGACCTGGCATGGGGCTGTTCGTGGTTTCAGAACCAACACAGTGGACGCGAGCAACTGAGGACAAGCCCTCGGCCTATTAGTACCGGTCAACTCCACACGTTACCGTGCTTCCATATCCGGCCTATCAACCCAGTCGTCTACTGGGAGCCTTACCCTCTCAAGGAGGTGGGAATACTCATCTCGAAGCAGGCTTCCCGCTTAGATGCTTTCAGCGGTTATCCCTCCCGAACGTAGCCAACCAGCCATGCCCTTGGCAGAACAACTGGCACACCAGAGGTTCGTCCGTCCCGGTCCTCTCGTACTAGGGACAGCCCTTCTCAATATTCCTACGCGCACAGCGGATAGGGACCGAACTGTCTCACGACGTTCTAAACCCAGCTCGCGTACCGCTTTAATGGGCGAACAGCCCAACCCTTGGGACCGACTCCAGCCCCAGGATGCGACGAGCCGACATCGAGGTGCCAAACCATCCCGTCGATATGGACTCTTGGGGAAGATCAGCCTGTTATCCCCGGGGTACCTTTTATCCGTTGAGCGACGGCGCTTCCACAAGCCACCGCCGGATCACTAGTCCCGACTTTCGTCCCTGCTCGACCCGTCGGTCTCACAGTCAAGCTCCCTTGTGCACTTACACTCAACACCTGATTGCCAACCAGGCTGAGGGAACCTTTGGGCGCCTCCGTTACTCTTTAGGAGGCAACCGCCCCAGTTAAACTACCCATCAGACACTGTCCCTGATCCGGATCACGGACCCAGGTTAGACATCCAGCACGACCAGACTGGTATTTCAACGACGACTCCACCCACACTGGCGTGCGAGTTTCAAAGTCTCCCAGCTATCCTACACAAGCCGAACCGAACACCAATATCAAACTGTAGTAAAGGTCCCGGGGTCTTTCCGTCCTGCTGCGCGAAACGAGCATCTTTACTCGTAGTGCAATTTCACCGGGCCTATGGTTGAGACAGTCGAGAAGTCGTTACGCCATTCGTGCAGGTCGGAACTTACCCGACAAGGAATTTCGCTACCTTAGGATGGTTATAGTTACCACCGCCGTTTACTGGCGCTTAAGTTCTCAGCTTCGCCACCCCGAAGAGTGACTAACCGGTCCCCTTAACGTTCCAGCACCGGGCAGGCGTCAGTCCGTATACATCGCCTTACGGCTTCGCACGGACCTGTGTTTTTAGTAAACAGTCGCTTCTCGCTGGTCTCTGCGGCCACCCCCAGCTCGAACAGCAAGTGTTCTCACCAGGTGTGGCCCCCCTTCTCCCGAAGTTACGGGGGCATTTTGCCGAGTTCCTTAACCATAGTTCACCCGAACGCCTCGGTATTCTCTACCTGACCACCTGAGTCGGTTTAGGGTACGGGCCGCCATGAAACTCGCTAGAGGCTTTTCTCGACAGCATAGGATCATCCACTTCACCACAATCGGCTCGGCATCAGGTCTCACCCTCATGTCACCCGGATTTACCTAGATGACGGGCTACACCCTTACCCCGGGACAACCACCGCCCGGGCTGGACTACCTTCCTGCGTCACCCCATCACTCACCTACTAACCGCTTGGTTCGGCGGCTCCACCACTTTCCTTTCCCCGAAGGGTCCGGAACGGCTTCACGGCCTTAGCATCACGATGCTCGATGTTTGACGCTTCACAGCGGGTACCGGAATATCAACCGGTTATCCATCGACTACGCCTGTCGGCCTCGCCTTAGGTCCCGACTTACCCTGGGCAGATCAGCTTGACCCAGGAACCCTTAGTCAATCGGCGCAAACGTTTCTCACGTTTGTATCGCTACTCATGCCTGCATTCTCACTCGTGAACCGTCCACAACTCGCTTCCGCGGCTGCTTCACCCGGCACACGACGCTCCCCTACCCATCACAGCAGGCGTTGGCCCTTATGCTGCAATGACACGACTTCGGCGGTACGCTTGAGCCCCGCTACATTGTCGGCGCGGAATCACTAGACCAGTGAGCTATTACGCACTCTTTCAAGGGTGGCTGCTTCTAAGCCAACCTCCTGGTTGTCTCTGCGACTCCACATCCTTTCCCACTTAGCGTACGCTTAGGGGCCTTAGTCGATGCTCTGGGCTGTTTCCCTCTCGACCATGGAGCTTATCCCCCACAGTCTCACTGCCGCGCTCTCACTTACCGGCATTCGGAGTTTGGCTAAGGTCAGTAACCCGGTAGGGCCCATCGCCTATCCAGTGCTCTACCTCCGGCAAGAAACACACGACGCTGCACCTAAATGCATTTCGGGGAGAACCAGCTATCACGGAGTTTGATTGGCCTTTCACCCCTAACCACAGGTCATCCCCCAGGTTTTCAACCCTGGTGGGTTCGGTCCTCCACGAAGTCTTACCTCCGCTTCAACCTGCCCATGGCTAGATCACTCCGCTTCGGGTCTTGAGCGTGCTACTCCATCGCCCTATTCGGACTCGCTTTCGCTACGGCTTCCCCACTCGGGTTAACCTCGCAACACACCGCAAACTCGCAGGCTCATTCTTCAAAAGGCACGCAGTCACGACGCATTGAGTAAACTCAATGCGCGACGCTCCCACGGCTTGTAGGCACACGGTTTCAGGTACTATTTCACTCCGCTCCCGCGGTACTTTTCACCATTCCCTCACGGTACTATCCGCTATCGGTCACCAGGGAATATTTAGGCTTAGCGGGTGGTCCCGCCAGATTCACACGGGATTTCTCGGGCCCCGTGCTACTTGGGTGTCTCTCAAACGAGCCGCTGATGTTTCGACTACGGGGGTCTTACCCTCTACGCCGGACCTTTCGCATGTCCTTCGCCTACATCAACGGTTTCTGACTCGTCTCACGGCCGGCAGACCGTAAAAGAGAGATCCCACAACCCCGTATACGCAACCCCTGCCGGGTCTCACACG